>OZ220483.1:410000-2093083 GCA_965115915.1 Gammaproteobacteria bacterium
GCGTGCTGTGAGGCGCGCTGGAGGTATCAGAAGTGCGAATGCTGACATGAGTAGCGATAATGCGGGTGAAAAACCCGCACGCCGAAAGCCCAAGGTTTCCTGCGCAATGTTAATCAGAGCAGGGTTAGTCGGCATCTAAGGCGAGGCCGAAAGGCGTAGTCGATGATAAACAGGTTAATATTCCTGTACCTTTTGTAACTGCGATGGGGCGACGGAGAAGGTTAGGTCAGCCGGAGATCGGTAGTTCCGGTTCAAGCGTGTAGGGAGTATTCCCAGGCAAATCCGGGGATGCAATTCCGAGACGTGATAACGGGTTCCCTTTTCAGGGGACGAAGTGATCGATACCATGCTTCCAGGAAAAACCTCTAAGCGTCAGGTTGCGAGAGACCGTACCCCAAACCGACACAGGTGGGCGGGGAGAGAATCCCAAGGCGATTGAGAGAACTCGGGTGAAGGAACTCGGCAAAATAGCACCGTAACTTCGGGAGAAGGTGTGCCCCTGGTATGTGAAGGCCCTTGCGGCTGGAGCAGAAGGGGGTTGCAGTGACCAAGTGGCTGCGACTGTTTACCAAAAACATAGCACTCTGCAAACTCGTAAGAGGACGTATAGGGTGTGACGCCTGCCCGGTGCCGGAAGGTTAATTGATGACGTTAGCGTAAGCGAAGCGTTTGATCGAAGCCCCGGTAAACGGCGGCCGTAACTATAACGGTCCTAAGGTAGCGAAATTCCTTGTCGGGTAAGTTCCGACCTGCACGAATGGCGTAACGATGGCCACACTGTCTCCACCCGAGACTCAGCGAAATTGAAGTCACTGTTAAGATGCAGTGTACCTGCGGCTGGACGGAAAGACCCCGTGAACCTTTACTACAGCTTTGCACTGAGCTTTGAGCATATTTGTGTAGCATAGCTGGGAGACTTTGAAGCGCGGACGCCAGTTTGCGTGGAGTCACCATTGAAATACCAGCCTGATATGTTTGAGGTTCTAACCCAGGCCCGTTATCCGGGTCGAGGACAGTGTATGGTGGGTAGTTTGACTGGGGAGGTCTCCTCCCAAAGAGTAACGGAGGAGCGCGAAGGTACCCTCGGCACGGTCGGAAATCGTGCTATGAGCGCAAAGGTAAAAGGGTGCTTGACTGTGAGACAGACATGTCGAGCAGGTGCGAAAGCAGGTCTTAGTGATCCGGTGGTTCTGTATGGAAGGGCCATCGCTCAACGGATAAAAGGTACTCCGGGGATAACAGGCTGATACCACCCAAGAGTTCATATCGACGGTGGTGTTTGGCACCTCGATGTCGGCTCATCTCATCCTGGGGCTGAAGCAGGTCCCAAGGGTATGGCTGTTCGCCATTTAAAGAGGTACGCGAGCTGGGTTCAGAACGTCGTAAGACAGTTCGGTCCCTATCTGCCGCAGGCGTTGGAGATTTGAGAGGAGCTGCTCCTAGTACGAGAGGACCGGAGTGGACGTACCTCTGGTGTTCCGGTTGTCATGCCAATGGCATTGCCGGGTAGCTACGTACGGACGGAATAACCGCTGAAAGCATCTAAGCGGGAACCCCCCCTCGAGATGAGATCTCCCGGACCCTTGAGGTCCCTGAAGGGCCGTTGAAGACTACAACGTTGATAGGCTGGATGTGGAAGTGCAGTAATGTATGAAGCTAACCAGTACTAATTGCCCGTGAGGCTTGAACATATAATACTCAAGCAGTCTGACACACCGGACATGTTGATGTACCACAGCTTTCCATTGCTTTTGATGGGGCATACCAAATGCCCCGGCGTGGTGCGGGTCGATTTACCCGTCCGCGTGACGGCTGTCTGGCGGCCATAGCAAATGTGAACCACCCGATACCATTCCGAACTCGGAAGTGAAACCATTTCGCGCCGATGATAGTGTGGGGTTTCCCATGTCAAAGTAGGTCACCGCCAGGCTCTACAGTAACCCTCCTGCCGGATATCCGGCAGGAGGGTTTTTATTTGCCCGTTCCCACAGGTGTTCGTTCCTGTTGCTCGTGGGGATTGCGTATTGGTGCCCAGGTCATACAATAAAAGGCGCCGAACCCGGTATTGCGAATCGTGTTCGGTTGGTCTATGGCATGCGATCGGTGATGAAAAACTGGTGTCAGTATGGTGTCCGGGGGGTGGGCTTCGGGATGCTGTTGCCTTTGCTGGCCGGTCTGTTCGCCTGTGCCCCTGCCCCGATGGTTGGCATGGTGGCTTCTAAAATGCTCGAAAAATCAAAGACAAAGGCGGAGCTTTCCGGTGTGGCTCAGCCAGATCAGCAGGGGATTGTCAAGAGCAATGTGGAGCTCGGCATTTACTATTTGGGCCGGGGTGAGTATCAGCGTGCGCTGGAAAGGCTGGACAGGGCCGAGGAGGCGCAATCGGATTATCCGATGATATACAACGTCAGGGCCCTGGTGCGACAGGCCCTGGGTGAACCTGAATTGGCCGAGGATAATTTTCGTCGCGCACTGTCACTTGCACGGTCGGATGCACAGAAGAAGACGCTGGTGCCGCGGGTCAAGAACAATTACGCACAGTTTCTGTGTGCCGAACAGCGTTATGCCGAGGCCGAGTCGTTGTTTGTGGAAGTGGCGGAGAACCCTCAGTATGAAGGCAGAAACATCGCTTACGCGAATATGGGTTTCTGTCTGCACCGACAAAACAGAATGGAAGCGGCCAAAGGCTACATGCTGAAGGCGCTGGAGCTCGATGAGGCCATGCCGGCAGTGTATCTGCGCTTGTGTGAGTTGGTGTTGGATATGGGAGAACATGCGCAAGCCAGGCGTTATCTTGAGAAGTACCGCGAGTATGCGCTGCATACCCCGAAGAGCCTCTGGCTGGGGATACGGATAGAGCAGGTACTTGGCGATGAAGATGCGTTGGCCAGCTACATGCTGTTGTTGCGCAACAAATTCCCGGATAGCATGGAGGCCAGACAGCACTTCGATCTTTCCGGTTGTCCCGTGCCCGGGTCGGGTTGTCCACCGGAGTAGGGGGGTGCATGTCTGGCAAGTGGAAGGACAGTGTGTTCGGGGTTTGCGATCGCCTGGGTTCATGCGGATATGGGAGGTGATTTTTTTGTTATAATCCGTCACCATGGTCGTTGTGATCAGTAACTTCCATGCAAACCCCTAACTTGATACTGCGCGAGGGAAAATTATGAGCGCTGCTCCTGTGTCTTTTAGTCAGAATGTAAATCGTATGGTCGATCGAGCGATGGATGTAATGCAGATTGATCCGGGAATTGCTGCCGCCATCAAGACCTGTGATTCCACCATCAAGGTGAATTTCCCGGTGGAGATAGACGGGAAGATAGAGATATTCAGCGGCTGGCGTTCATTGCATAGTAATCACCGCTGCCCTGCCAAGGGGGGTATCCGCTTTGCGCCGAAGGTCGATGAAGACGAGGTCGAGGCACTTGCCTCGCTGATGACATACAAATGTGCCATTGTCGATGTGCCGTTTGGAGGTTCCAAGGGAGGCTTGAAGATAGACCCCCTGAAATATTCCAGGGAGAATATGCAGAAGATTACCCGCCGCTTTTCCAGGGAACTGATCAGAAAAGGCTATCTCAGTCCGTCGTTGAATGTCCCGGCGCCTGATATGGGTACCGGCGAGCGTGAGATGGCGTGGATTGCGGATGTCTTCCGCATTTTGCATCCGGAAGACATCAATTATTCCGCTTGCGTTACAGGGAAGCCCGTTGCCCATGGGGGCATTCAGGGGCGTACCGAGGCGACAGGGCGTGGGGTCGTGTGTGCAATGCGCGAGCTTTTCCGTCATCCGGACGCAATAGGGCGTACAGGGATGAAGGGAGGACTTGCTGGCAAGGCCGTGATCATTCAGGGGCTGGGCAATGTGGGTTACCATGCGGGAAAGCTTCTGGAGGAAGAAGACGAGGCCAAAATCATTGCGATTATCGAGCGCGATGGCGCACTGATTGACACATCCGGTCTGTCTGTGCTGAAGGTCCGTCAGTACATCAATGAACACAAGACTATCAAAGGCTACCCGGATGCCAGGTTTGTCGAGGATGGTTCGTCGGTCCTCGAACACGAGTGCGACATCCTGATACCGGCCGCAATGGAGGCTCAGATTCATGCGGATAATGCCGACAGGATACGCTGCAAGTTGATCGTTGAGGCGGCCAATGGTCCAGTCACTTTCGAGGCGGACGAAAAGCTGAGGGAGCGTGGGGTCGTCATTTTGCCGGATGCCTATGTGAATGCCGGCGGGGTTACGGTGTCGTATTTTGAATGGGTCAGGAATATGTCTCATATTCGTTTTGGTCGTATGGAGAGACGCTATGACGAGATGCGGGGCATGGAAATGGTGGATGCGATAGAGCAGATGACTGGCAAGAAGGCTTCTGCTGAAATTGTCGGTTGTCTGGTGCAGGGTGCCAAGGAGTTGGATCTGGTGCGTTCCGGACTGGATGACACGATGCGCAATGCCTTTCAGGAGATTCACGAGAAGTTCAACAGCGACCCCGCGATCGTGGATTACCGCACCGCTGCCTTTGTCGTGTCGATAGGCAAGATTGTGCGTTCCTATCTGGATATCGGCATTTACTGACAAGGTTTGTTTGCGTTGTCTGGCGCTTTGGCGCGGGTTTGATACGACGTCCGTGGGCCAGCGCATCGCTGGTGGTGGATGAGGCAACTGGCAAGCCGTGTCCAGGGTTGATTATCCATGCACGGTCCCATATATCCTTGAGCATGGGAGCTCATCAATTCGCATACCACGTGATCTGCAATGCGCTGGGACCGTTGTACCACTAAGCTTCAGTTTGCCCTGGCTGATGCCCAGAGCCTTGCGCTGGGCTGTGATCACCAGTACCTGGAGCCTGTCCATGTGTTGTTGTCTCTGCTGGACCAGGAAGATGGCAGTATCGTCCCGCTGTTGAAAAAACTGGGTTGTCAGCCGACGCCCCTGCGTGCGGAATTGAAACAGGTGTTGGACGGTCTGCCGAAAGTGACTGGCAATGTGGACGATGTCCATGTTGGCACTGCGCTTAATCGTCTGTTCAACCGGATGGAGAAATACGCACGGCAGCATGGCGATAGCTATATATCAAGTGAATTTTTCCTGCTGGCTGCGTTGGATGACAAGGGTCCGGCAGGAGAATTGCTCAAGCGCAATGGCGTCGAGCGCGCACAACTGGAGGCGGCGATCAAGGATATTCGCGGGTCTGATCGGATACAGGGGGCCGATGCCGAGGGTGCGCGTCAGGCACTTGAAAAATACACCGTGGATATTACCGCCCAGGCGGAGCAGGGTGCACTGGACCCGGTCATTGGGCGGGACGAGGAGATCCGTCATACCATACAGGTGCTGCAGCGGCGCACCAAGAACAATCCGGTATTGATCGGAGAGCCGGGTGTGGGCAAGACCGCCATTGTCGAGGGTCTGGCACAGCGCATAGTGAATGCGGAGGTACCTGAGTTGTTGAAGCATCGGCGGGTTTTGGCGTTGGACATGGGCGCCTTGCTCGCGGGGGCGAAATTTCGCGGGGAATTCGAGGATCGCTTGAAATCTGTGCTGAAGGATATCGCGGCGCGGGAAGGCAGAGTCGTCCTCTTTATTGATGAGTTGCACACGTTGGCGGGGGCTGGTAAGGCGGATGGGGCAATGGATGCGGGGAATATGCTGAAACCCGCCCTGGCGCGTGGTGAGTTGCATTGTATCGGGGCCACCACCCTGGACGAGTACCGGGAAAATATCGAGAAGGATGCCGCTCTGGAGCGTCGGTTCCAAAAGGTACTGGTGCAACAGCCGGATACGGATGCGACTATCGCCATCCTGCGTGGGCTCAAGGAACGTTATGAAGTGCATCATAACGTGCAGATTACCGACCCCGCCATTATTGCCGCGACGATGCTTTCTGCCCGTTACATCAGTGACCGGCAGTTGCCGGACAAAGCCATTGATCTGGTTGATGAGGCTGCAAGTCTGATTAGTATGGAGATGGGTTCCAAGCCGGAATCGATGGACAGGCTGGAGAGGCGCATGATTCAGATGAAGATAGAACGGGAGGCACTGAAGAAAGAGGAGGATGAGGCATCGAGAAAACGACTGCAGAAACTGAACGAAGATCTTGAAGCCCTGGAGCGCGAGTATGCTGATCTGGATGAGGTTTGGTCGGCCGAGAAGGCGACCATGCAGGGTGCGCATCAAGTCAAGGAACGGCTGGAGCAGGCGCGTGTGGAATTTGATGTCGCCCGCCGTGCCGGGGATTTGAATCGTATGTCGGAGTTGCAGTATGGCCTTGTCCCGGATCTGGAGAAGGAACTGAAGGTTGTTACTGGCACGGAGGACCGGGAACTGAAACTGCTGCGCAACAAGGTCACGGACAAGGAGATCGCCGAAGTGATGTCGAAATGGACCGGTATCCCGGTCCAGCGCATATTGCAGGGTGAGGGTGAGAAGCTGATGCGTATGGAATCGGTCTTGCACCGTCGGGTGGTGGGACAGGATCAAGCGGTTTGTGCGGTTAGCCGTGCCATTCGGCGTGCTCGGGCCGGGCTCTCGGACCCGGATCGTCCAAATGGCAGCTTCCTGTTTCTTGGTCCAACGGGTGTGGGGAAAACGGAATTGTGCAAAAGCCTGGCTGAATTGCTGTTTGACAGTGAGCAGGCGATGATACGTGTGGACATGTCGGAGTTTATGGAGAAACATGCGGTAGCCAGATTGATTGGCGCTCCGCCCGGCTATGTGGGTTATGAACAGGGTGGGTATCTGACGGAGTCAGTGCGCAGGCGCCCGTACAGCCTGATCCTGCTGGATGAGATCGAGAAGGCTCACCCCGAGGTGTTCAACATTCTGTTGCAGGTGCTGGATGATGGCCGTCTGACCGACGGTCATGGGCGCACCGTGGACTTCAGGAACACGATTATTGTCATGACTTCCAATATTGCCTCCGAGCTAATCCGGGCCATGTCCGGTGATGACGATTATGGACAGATGAGGGAAACCGTCATGCAGGAATTGGGCCGGCAATTTCGCCCGGAGTTCGTTAATCGCATCGATGAGGTGGTGGTCTTTCATGGTTTGAGCCAGGACCATATTCAGCAGGTGACGCATATTCAGGTGGAGTCTTTGAGACGGCGTTTGCAACCGCAGGAGTTGGGACTGGAGATCAGCGAGGAGGCCATCAGTTTGCTCGGACAGCAGGCCTATGACCCGGTATATGGGGCTCGTCCGTTGAAGCGAAACATACAGGACCGCCTGGAGACACCGATCTCGGAGCGTATCCTGTCCGGAGATTGTCCTCCGGGCAGCGTGGTTCGGGTTGGCGTGGTAGATGGCGAGATCGCGGTTTCCTGAGAGCCTTGTATACTGTTTCCCGGCATGTTGCCCGAAGCGTTGGTGTCATGTTGAGGTGCCGCTGCCGCTGTCCTTAAATAGATCAACGGTTTGTGTGACATAGCTGATAGATTGTATGGGGAAATAGCGGAAATACCACTTGTATTTTTCGTGGAACAGTTTATGCTGTACAACCGCCGGACGCTGGACGGGTGCCCGGCTTTAAGAGCACATGGAAAGGCGGGTTTGTGGCCGTCAGGGATGGGCTCTACGTCCGGGTGGTGTGGGTGTTGCGACAGAGTGATAGATAGAGTGACAGTTCAGCTTGAACCTTTGCTTGGAGTGGCATAGACATGGCAGCGAATAGCCAGGCGGTGAATTTGACCGGTCTTGCGCGTCGTCTGGTGGCCGACGGGGTGCTCGATCGGGAGGTGGCGTTACAATACCAGCAGCAGGCCAAGCAGAAAAAGCGCGCACTGGTTTCTCTGCTGGTTGATAACGAGGCGGCGACGGCTGGAGCTATCGCGTCTTCCGCATCCCGGGAGTTTGGTATCCCGATGTTGGACATCGATGTCTTTGAGATGGATCCGGATGTGCTGAAGTTGTTGGCGCCGGATGTCATGTCCAAGCATCATGCGGTCCCCCTGTTCAAGCGCGGCAAGCGTCTTTATGTGGCGGTATCCGATCCCACCAATGTCCGGGCCCTGGATGACATCAAATTTGCTACGGGGCTTGCTACCGAGCCGGTTCTGGTCGAGGAGGACAAACTGATCAAGGCCTTGGATTCGGCACAGGAAGAGGGTTCTTCCGGTGGCATGGCGGAGTTTGATGATGATGAGTTGGAGGAGTTGGACAATCTTGAGGCCGCTGATGACGATGAGGCTGGCGAGGAAGACAGTGGAGTGGATGATGCCCCGGTCGTGCGTTTTGTCAACAAGGTCCTGCTGGACGCGATAAAACGCGGCGCGTCCGACTTGCATTTTGAACCCTATGAAAAAGTATACAGGGTACGTTTCCGCATTGATGGCGTATTGCAGGAGATCGCGAGTCCTCCGCTGAGTTTGTCTTCCAAGATAGCGGCGCGCATCAAGGTGATGTCCCGGTTGGACGTGTCCGAGCGGCGTGTCCCGCAGGACGGGCGCATCAAGCTTAAACTGTCCAAGAAAAAAGCCATCGATTTTCGTGTCAATACCTGTCCGACCCTGTTCGGGGAGAAGACTTGTATGCGTATCCTCGATTCTGACGCGGCCGCGTTGCAGATAGATCAACTCGGGTACGAGGATGCGCAGAAAGCGTTGTTCATGACGAACCTGAAAAAGCCATACGGGATGTTTCTGGTTACCGGGCCTACCGGTAGCGGGAAAACGGTGTCGTTGTATACCGGTATCAATATCCTGAATAAGGAGGATGTCAATATCTGTACCGCGGAGGATCCGGTTGAAATCAATCTGATGGGTGTGAATCAGGTGCAGGTGGACGAGCGTACCGGGATGACCTTCCCGAAGGCGTTGAAAGCCTTTCTGCGCCAGGACCCGGATATCATACTGGTCGGTGAGATTCGTGACATGGAAACCGGAGGCATTGCGGTCAAGGCGGCACAGACGGGTCATATGGTAATGTCCACGCTGCATACCAATGATGGGCCACAGACCCTGACCCGGTTGCAGGATATGGGCATTGCCGCTTTTGCGGTGGCTACCAGCATCAACCTCATTACGGCGCAGCGTTTGTGCAGACGCCTGCATCCCGAGTACAAGGTACCGTTGGAGATGCCGCCCGAAGCTTTGCTGGAAGAAGGTTTTCTTGAAGAGTGGATCAAGGATATCAAGTGTCTGTATGATGCGGGCGATGGTGGCAGTGACTGCCCGAGTGGTTACAAGGGGCGTGCCGGGATCTATCAGGTGATGCCGATATCCGATGCCATGAAACGGCTTATTATAGAGGGGGCAAATGCGGTGCAGTTGGCGGATCAGGCGAAGGAAGAGGGGATATGGGACATTCGAATCTCGGGCCTCAAAAAGGCGATGGATGGTGTTACCAGCTTGAAGGAAGTGAACCGGGTGACTATTGAATGATTGATCGGGTAGAATAGGTGTTAGATATGAAAATGGGAAACCACAAGCATGGCGACTAAGGCAGCGGCGGCAGGCAATAGCTATCTCTGGGAAGGAGTAGACAAGAACGGAAAAAAAGTCACGGGTGAGATGCCGAGTCAGACGGAGGCTTTGGTGCGCGCCACTTTGCGGCGTCAGGGCATTCGTCCGGGGAAGATCAAGAAGAAAGCGAAACCCCTGTTTGGTGGTGGTAAGGGCAAGATAAAATCCAAGGACATTGCGGTTTTCAGCAGGCAGTTGGCCACGATGATGACATCCGGTGTGCCACTGGTGCAGGCCTTCGAGATCATTGGCCGTGGCCATGACAATCCGGGCATGGCTGAACTGATAATGGATATCAAGGGGGAGGTGGAGGCCGGTAACGGTTTTACCGATGCGTTGCGTAAACACCCCAAGCAATTTAGTGATCTCTACTGCAACCTGATACAGGCAGGCGAGCAGGCGGGTATACTTGAGGCCATCCTTAACAAATTATCGACGTATCTGGAAAAGACAGAGGCACTCAAATCCAAGATCAAGGCCGCGATGTTTTATCCCACTGCGGTCATTGTGGTCTCTTTTATCATCGTCACGGTGTTGATGGTCTTTGTGATCCCGCAGTTTCAGGAGTTGTTCAGCAGCTTTGGTGCCGATCTCCCGGCCCTGACCCAGTTTCTGGTCGATACCTCGGATTTCTTTCAGAAGAAATGGTATGTCATCTTTGGAGGCATCTTTGGTGGTGTCTGGGGGTTTCTGTATATCAAGAAAAGCTCTCGTGCCTTCGGACATTTTTTGGATGTGATGTCGATGAAGCTGCCGGTTTTGGGCCCAGTGTTGGAAAAGTCGGCCATTGCACGTTTCTGTCGCACCCTGGAGACCATGTTTGCAGCGGGCACTCCGCTGGTCGAAGCGCTGGATTCAGTTGCGGGGGCGTGCGGAAACGTGCTTTTTTACAAGGCTACCATGAAGATGAAGGATGAGGTCTCGACTGGAACACAGTTGCAGTCGGCGATGAGCGGATCGGGTCTGTTTCCCAACATGGTGGTGCAGATGGTGGCTATCGGGGAGGAGTCAGGCGCTATAGACACGATGTTGGGCAAGGTGGCTGACTGGTATGAAGCCGAGGTCGATGATGCGGTGGATGCGATGACAAGCTTGATGGAGCCGTTGATCATGGTTTTTCTGGGCGGCATCCTGGGTACCATAATCATTGGCATGTATCTGCCGATATTCTCCATGGGTTCTGCGATCTGAAATCTGCTGGCCGCGTACTACGCTGCCTCATATTCCATGTTTGTGAGGGTCCGGCGCCAAAACCGGACCCTCACATTGTCAGCCGTTAGTTAATGGTTTTGGCGCAATTCGAAAAACGCAGGCATTTTTGTTTAGCGGACTCTTTCCCGAATTCGTGTTGCAGGGGGTCGTGGTGGCGCTCCACATTCGTCATGGGAACAGCAACGCCTTCGCGGGCGAGCGGGCCTGTTCGTGGCACCGTGCACGTGTGGTCGAAAGCTGTCACAGCCGGATCATCGGATCAAGGATTTCCTGCCGCATTGCCACATTGCCACCAGGTATATCGACAGCTACCTCGGGTGGTTCTTATCGAACCCGGGGATCAGCCATCGCCGGGAGTATGTCTCGAGGCGGCGCTGGTCAGACCATGCCTGCGTTTTGCGAATTGAGCAATGACTTTTCTTTGAACCGTACGCTTCACGGTACTGCGGGAGTCCACTGTTGCCGCTGAGCATGGGTTTCTGCTGTCTGCCTGTATATATCCCTGTACGGTGAGTCAAATACTGACAGCTTTTGCGCATTATTTGCAGAATACCCCCGAGTTCTTTTATCTCGTGGTGGTGGCTTTGGGGTTGGTCATTGGCAGCTTTCTGAATGTCGTGATTCTGCGTCTGCCGGTGATGATGCAGGTGCAGTGGCGGCGCGATTGTTGCGAGTTGTTGCAGCAGGCACCTGCTGAGGAGGAAGAGGAGGAGTTCAATCTTTTGGTGCCCCGTTCGCGGTGTCCGCACTGTAAGAGAATGATCAGGGCGCTGGAAAATATCCCCGTTGTCAGCTATTTGTTGCTGCGTGGCCGTTGTCGCGGCTGTGCTCGTCCGATTTCCTGGCGTTATCCGGTGATTGAAATGACATCCGCGGTGTTGGCGCTCACGGTGGGTATCTGTCTGGGATTGACGTGGCAGATGTTTTTTGCACTGATCCTGAGTTGGAGTCTGCTTTGTCTCAGCATGATAGACATGGATCATTATCTGTTGCCGGATTCGATCACTATTCCCTTGTTGTGGCTGGGATTGATAGTGAATTATTTCGACCTGTTTACCGATCTCGGTTCCAGCCTGTTCGGTGCGGTTTTCGGTTATCTCAGTTTGTGGCTCGTCTACCAGGGGTTCAAGTGGATTACTGGGAAAGAGGGGATGGGATATGGGGATTTCAAGCTGTTGGCTGCCCTGGGGGCATGGCTTGGCTGGCAGATGCTGCCGCTGATTATTTTGCTGTCTTCGTTACTGGGAAGTTGCGTTTTTCTGTTACTGATGGCTGGCGGACAGTGGCAAAAGTCCTCCCCTATCCCATTTGGTCCCTGGTTGGCAGTGGGGGGATGGGTTACGCTGCTATGGGGGTACCCTCTGGTTGGCTGGCTGTATCAATGAGTGTATGGCGTGTTGCCCTGAGTGGAGGTATCTGTAGCGGGAAGAGTACGGTCTGTGGCCTGTTTTCCACTCGTCACCAGGTACCGGTTATTGACGCGGATCATATAGGCAGAGGTTTATTGAAAGAGGACCGGCATATTGTAGACGCAGTCACCGGGCTATTTGGTGAGGACATACTGGATGACAGGCGGTGTATAGACAGAAAACGGTTGCGCTCCATGATATTTTCCGACCCGGCAAGCAGGAAGAAGCTGGAAGATCTGCTGCATCCGGTGATTTACCGGAAAATGGAACACTGTTACCATGCCCTTGTCAATCATGCCTATTGTATTTTTTGTATCCCGTTATTGTTTGAGACCGGTAGACAGCGTGAGTATGATCACACCGTGATTGTGGATAGTCCGCCGGAGTTGCAGTTGCAGCGTCTTATGCACCGTAATGGCTGTGGCAGGCGGCAGGCGGAGGAAATTCTGCGTATCCAGATAGACCGTTCCAGCCGTGCGGAATTGGCCGGAGACATTGTTTACAATGGAGGAGAACTGGAAGCATTGGTTGCACAGGTGGACCGTTTGCATGAACGGTACAGGGAGATATCGGCACGCTCCGGGGTGTGATATTGTGCTGGTTTTATTGTGTAGTAGCCAGTATCGGACAGCACCCGATCTACGCGATGATGATGAGTTGGTTCGGGCTGTGCGTCAACGCACCACATCCTCAGTAGAGGCATGTTTTGCCTTGCCGGGGTTTTATTTTTGGCTGTACCAGTCGTGCTGAATGTCGGGGTCACGCACATCGGGCATCCCGATACGTGCACTGTCGAGGAAGTGGTGATTATGTCGATGAGTTGCGGCAATGCCCGGGTTTCGGACCATGTGAGGCGAGAGTTGGTTTTTCAGCAGGATTGGGACGTGGATGAATATTGCCAAAGCATATTTTTGCAGGTGCCTTCGGAAGTTTACTGTTCCGGATATGGTGCTGAGGCCCGTCCTGGTTCTGTTCGATATGGCTACCCCGTCACGGTTTGGAAAGATGTTTGAGCGTTGCAAACCATTGTACACCGACGTATCTCCCTGGATCACATCATTGTCCGGGCCTATCGCTTTGCCATACTTGTTTGCCTGGCTATTGGCGGGTGTGTTTTTACTGTTGCTGGGGCAGTCTGCTTCAGGTTTGGCGGCAGAAGGTATGGAATGTGAACTGAATGCCGCTCACATCCCCGACCCGCCGGCGCAGGATCCTGCTGTTGTGCAGGATGAATTGCAGATAACGGCGGAATCGGTGGAGCGCCGACCGGATGGGATGCACATTCTGCATGGTGACCCGGAACTTATCAGAGGCGATACGCAGCTCCGCGCCGACCGGATGGAATACAACGATGTCGACGAGCAGGTGTTCCTGTTTGGCGATGTGCAATACTGGAGTCCGGACATGTTTGTCAGAGGGGTTGAAGGGATGGCTGACTTGTCGTCTGAGAATGCGGCTATGGATCAGGTCGACTATATCCTGAGAGATGCGGATGCCCGTGGTGGGGCACGGCATATGCGTACGGATTTTGGCGTGAGTACTGTACTCGAAAGTGCCACTTATACAGGCTGTCACGGAGCCCGTCCGGCCTGGGAACTGTCTGCGGAGGAGTTGTACCTGGATCATCAATTAAACAAGGCCACTGTCAAGCATGCGCTGTTCAGAGTCAGAGACGTTCCGGTGTTTTATTTCCCATGGCTGAGGTTCCCGTTGAAACGGGAACGCACAAGCGGTTTTCTGGTTCCGGGCTATGGCAACACGAATGTCCATGGTATGGAATTTCGGACGCCCTATTACTGGAACATTGCCCCGCAGATGGACGCTACGTTCACCCCAAGGATTTTCCTTGATAATAACCCGATGCTGATGGCGAATTTTCGCTACCTGCTGGACAGAGGCTCGGGGCATGTCGATATCGAGTATCTGGCCTCGGATAACAGCTATCAGCGCAGGGACCGTAATCGGGTGCGCGTCAGACACCAGCAGCGATTCTCTGACGAGGGCCGTTTTTATTTGAATTTCAATCAAATATCAGACAAGAATTATTTCCGGCACTTTGGAGACAGTATTGGTCTGAGTAGCATCCATTTTCTGGATCAACTGGCGGAGCTTGAATATACCACGACCTTGTTTGATGGTTCCCGTTTGCATGGTGCTGCTCGTATCCAGGCGTATCAGTCTGCGAGTACCGAGGCCGCTGCCAAACCTTACGAACGTTTGCCACAGTTGTTATGGGACTACCGCTCCGCGGTTACTGATCGTCGTCCCAATTATGGCGTACAGGGGGAAGTAGTCTGGTTTGATCGCGCACGAACAGAGACGGTTGGTAGCAATCCCACGGGGAACAGGATCGATTTGTATCCCTGGTTGAGCTACCCGTTTCGGTCGCGATGGGGATTTGCTGTGCCCAAACTGGGAGTGCGCCATACGCGTTATGCGCTTCGTGACTCCACGCATTCGGACGACACGCGGACCCTCCCGGTGCTGAGTCTGGATGCCGGTTTGTATTTCGAGCGCATGTTCTCTCATGCGGGCGCACGTTACAAACAGACCCTGGACCCACGGATTTTTTATCTTTATGTCCCGAGCGAGGATCAGCAGCATCCGCTGTTTGATACTTCCGAGTATACATTTGGCAGGCAGGTGCTGTTCTACGAAGATCGCTTCAGTGGTCGTGACCGGGTGGGAGATGCCAATCAGCTTTCGGTCGCGCTTGCATCCAGTTTGCTGGGGGCTGCCGACGGACGCAGTCGGGGGGAAATTGCCCTGGGACAGATATTCTATTTCCGTGATCGTACAGTGACTTTGACTGAGACGCAGCAGGTGCGGGATAGTATTGCTTCTCCTCTGGTGGGGGAGCTTGTGATCAGTCCGTACAGAAAATGGCGGCTATCCTCCAGTATACAATGGGACCCGGAAGACAGAGATGTGAACAGGGGGAATATCCACTTCAGATACCATCCCCGTTCGGGAAGCATTTTCAACCTGACATATCGGCATAACGAGGACGTCGTGGATGTCGATCAGCTTGGCATCTCAATGGCCTGGCCGCTGTTCAGTAAAGTAACACTGGTTGGGCGCTGGAATCATTCCCTGGAGAAGGCGAAGATGCTGGATGCTTTTGGCGGCCTGGAATACAGGGCCTGCTGTTTTTCTGTACGCACTGTGATCCGGCGTTTTCTGTCTGGCGCGGGCGGTGAATACAAGAATGGTTTCTTTTTGCAGTTTTCACTTACCGGACTGACTGAGCTTGGTTCGGGTTCCGTTGTTGATTTTCTGCAATCAAATATACCGGGTTATGAGCAGTCGTTCTGATTCGGGAGAGTTGACTGTCGTGTATTGCGACCATCAAGCGAGCCTGCTGTCGTGGTGACATGTTGGCCGTGCGCAGGCCATTCCCGAAGGGCTTTTTTGTGGTGCGTGGGATTGGTTTTCTGGTTGTCCGGTATTCCCGCCAGTGCGGGTGTGCCATTGGACCGTATAGTTGTCGTGGTTAATGACGACGTTATTATGAAGAGCGATCTGGATAAAAGGATGCGACTGGTGATTGAGGATCTGCGTCGTCAAGGAACTGTATTGCCTCCTACGGAGATCCTGAGAAAGCAGGTGTTGGACAAGCTGGTTCAGCATCGTCTGCAAATTCAGATTGCCGATAAGCTTGGTATAGAGGTCGATGAGCAGACTTTGCATGGGGCTATCGTTGACATTGCCGATGAAAACGGACTTTCCCTGGACGAGTTTCGTTCTGTGCTGGAACAGGACGGCTATCGTTTCGACGAGTTCAGGGAGCAGGTCCGTGACGAGTTGGTTATTTCCAGGTTACGACAGCAGAGTGTGGGGAGTCGGGTAGTAGTGAATGACCGTGAGATTGACAATTATCTTGCCAATGAGGAACTCCGGGAAAGCGGCAGGCAGGAGGTGCGACTGTCGCATATCTTGATCCAGGTGCCGGAAGATGCATCGGACCAGGAATTGCAGGTTACCAAACAGTTGGCGACTCAGGTACTGGAAGACATTCGTTCCGGCAGTAGTGACTTCGCGGATCAGGCACGAGCGTTGTCTGCCAGCCAGACAGCCGACAAGGGCGGTGATTTGGGCTGGCTCGAGATGAGCCAGGTTCCATCCTTGTTTGTTGAGTATGTGGAAGAGATGAAGGAAGGCGATATAAGCGACATTATAGAGAGTCCTGGTGGTTATCATATGGTCAAGCTGGTAGAAGTGCGAGAGGACGAGAGATTGATGGTGGAACAAACCAAGCTGCGACATATCTTGATTCAGCCGGACCAGTTGAATAGCGATGAAGATGTCCGTCTTCGTTTGCAGCAGTTACGCCAGCGCATCGAAGCCGGGCATGCGTTTTCTGATCTGGCGAAGGCGCATTCCATGGATCCGATCAGTGCGCTTGATGGAGGGGACCTGGGTTGGAGTAATCCGGGGAGTTTTGTGCCCGAATTCGAGGCTGTGGTAGATCAGCTTGAAGTGGATGAACTCAGCGAGCCGTTTCGTACCGAATTTGGCTGGCATATCGTCCAGGTACTGGGGCGCAGACAGAGTGACAATACCGAGTCGGTAAAACGCGCACAGGCCCGTGCGGCTATCTTTGAGCGCAAAATGCGAGAGGCAGAGCATGTCTGGATGCGCAATCTTCTCGAGGCGGCCTATGTCGAATACCGTATCGACTGATGATATAGAGAGAAGGAAACCAGTACTTATCAGCAGTGGCGAACCGGCGGGTATTGGTCCGGATCTGCTAATCAGTCTGTGCCAGAGTCGTGTGCCACAGGCGCATGGCAGGGATTTGGTGGTTATGGCGGACCCGGAGATGCTGATGGAACGGGCATTCCAGCTTCGACTGCCGTTACATATACGGGAGTACAGCGTGTATCAGCCACAGTCGGAAGGTTTGGGCAAGGGAGAGTTGCTTGTCCTTCCGGTCTCGTTGCAGGTTCCGGTGCGGCCAGGTGTTCCCGCTCCGGAGAATGCACAGGTGTTACTTGACATGCTCGATACCGGGTGTGACATGTGTCTGCAAGACAAAGCGGCAGCCCTGGTTACCGCGCCGTTGAGCAAGGCGGTCATAAGCCAGGCAGGGACGCATTTCACTGGGCATACAGAGTATCTTGCGGTTCGTTGTGGACAACAGACGCCAGTCATGTTACTCGCCGGTCCGGAACTGAAGATTGCATTGGTGACCACGCATATACCACTTCGGGAGGTGAGTGCACATATTACCGCAGCGTATTTGAAGCAGGTGCTGTGTATCGTGGCGCGGGAGGTGGCTCGCTATTTTGGGCCGGAGGAGCCGGAGATCCTGGTCTGCGGGCTAAATCCGCATGCGGGGGAAGAGGGATATCTTGGTACTGAAGAACAGGAGATCATCGCTCCGGTGATTGAGGAACTCCGCCATCAGGGATTGCATTTGCACGGCCCGGTCTCTGCCGACACCGCTTTTGGTAAACAGAGTAGAGAGGAATGTGATGTTTTTGTCTGCATGTATCATGATCAGGGGCTACCAGTGCTGAAGGCCATGAGTTTTCATCAAGCAGTCAATATCACTTTGGGGCTTCCCATCATACGTACGTCGGTGGATCATGGTACAGCCTTTGAACTGGCTGCCAGTGGTATGGCGGATGATCGGAGCATGCACGCAGCCATTGATATGGCGGGGCGAATGGCGCATCGTTTACAGCAGCGTGTAGCCGGCGTTTGACATGGTTTGCCAGAAACGACAGGTGTTTCTTCTCGGCCGCTTATGAAATATGGCAATGTAATGAACCGGCCAATCCCCCGTGCGCGAAAATCTCTGGGGCAACATTTTCTCTGTGACCCGATGGTCATATCACAGATACTGGGGGCGCTTGATCCACAGACTGATGACCGCATACTGGAAATTGGACCGGGGGCCGGCGCCTTGAGTATCCCGTTGCAGGATTATCCAATACAACTCGCGGTGGTAGAGTTGGATCCGGGGCTGATATCCACGCTCGCTTCGCTGTTGCCGAATGCGCTTTTATTCCAGTCGGATATCTTGAAGTTTGATCTGGATCGTCTTCCCTGGAGAGAGGATATCCGAGTTCTTGGCAATCTTCCCTACAATATAAGTACCCCGTTGCTGTTTCATCTACAGGGCTATCGCGAACGTATTCGTGACATGCTGTTCATGTTTCAGAAAGAGGTGGCGGATCGTATTGTCGCGGCTCCTGGCAATTCCGTTCGTGGCCGATTGTCGGTAATGTGCCAGACCTGTTATGACATGGAGTATCTGTTTTTGGTACCACCGATTGCTTTTCATTTGCCTCCCAAAGTGGATTCCGTAGTGCTGCATTTTCGTCCCGCACCGGAGCGGATTGGTCGTGTAAAGGATTGGAAATTGTATACCGATGTCGTTCGTTGCGCCTTTGCCGGACGACGCAAGATTCTGCGCAACGCGCTTTCCAGCCTGTGTTCGGAGGCCGATCTTGAGCAGGCAGGGATTGATCCCGGGGCACGTGCCGAGGTGCTCAGCGTGGATGATTATATGCTGCTGGTGGATATGTTAATTGCGAATGTTGATGCCCTTAGGGGGTCGCGGTAGGCCGATATTTGCATCGGGCTTTCATATTATCCCCTGTATCCTGTCCATAGTGTCTGGTAACCACGTTATCAGTGACGGGACAGTGGCCAATATAATGATGGTGGCCAACTGAATAGCGATGAATGGCAATACCCCCTTGTAGATGTTCTGGATGTGAAACCCTTTTGGCGTCACTGCTTTCAGATAGAACAGGGAAAAGCCGAATGGCGGGGTTAGAAAAGAGGTTTGCAGGTTCAGTGCTATCAGTATTGCAAACCACAGTTTGTCTATCTCCAGTGCTTCGGCGGCAGGGGCCAGGATCGGTACAACGATGAAGCAGATCTGCAGAAAATCCAGAAAGAACCCGAGAATGAATATCAACAGCATGCTGACAACGATAAAGCTCCACTTCCCACCGGGCAGATCACGCATCAGGTCCACGACCAGATGTTCTCCTCCCATGCCACGAAAGACCAGACCAAATGCAGTGGCACCGATAAGGATCATGAATATCATCGATGTCATACGGACAGTCTGGCGCATCCCTTCCTGCAGATTTTTCAGTGTGAGTCTACGGTGCGAGATAGCCAGCAGCATGCCGCCTACTGCGCCTACGGCAGCGGATTCAGTGGGCGAGGCGATACCCAGAAATATCGACCCCAGCACCGCCACTATCAATATCAGCGGAGGTAGCAGCGTGAGCATTAGTTGCCACGGGTTTGTGATTTTCCGGGTCCGGGATATCGGTGGTGCGAGTTCAGGGCATCTCCATGCCAGTAGCCCGATGTAGCCAAGGAACATGCATATCAATAACAGGCTGGGCACGATTGCGCCCATGAAGAGCTTGCCAACTGGTACACCGATGACGTCACCGAGCAGGATCAGGACGATGCTCGGGGGGACGATCTGGCCGAGCGTTCCCGATGCCGCGATGGTTCCACTTGCCAGTGCTGGTGAGTAGTGGTGTCTTAGCATGGTAGGGAGCGCAATCATGCCCATGGTGACTACGGTTGCGCCGACCACCCCGGTGGTCGCCGCCAGCATGGCCCCGACCAAAACGACGGAAATGGCCAGCCCACCACCAGCCGTGCCGAACAACTGGCCTATGGTTTCCAGTAGTTCCTCCGCCAATCCGGATTTGTCGAGAATGATCCCCATGAAAATGAATAAAGGAACCGCCAGCAGGCTAAAGTTGGTCATTATCCCGAAGATGCGAAGTGGCAGCAGGTGCATGAAATCCAGCCCCAGAAACAGGATGCAAAAAAATGTTGCGACTGCCCCGAGTACCCAGGCCACCGGATAGCCAAGCAGCAATAGCAGCATCAGGCAGACAAACATGAGTAAAACTGGAAAAATCACGCTTTCCCTTTTAGCAGGATCTGGATGTTGCGGATGATTTCTGCCACGCCCTGTAGCAGGAGTAGCCCGAATCCCAGCGGAATACATGCTTTGATCAACCAGCGATGACTCAGGCCTCCGGGATCGGCAGACTTCTCGCCTACCAGAAAAGACTGGCTGACGAAAGGCAGCGAACTCAGGATTAGCACACAGACATAAGGCATGAAGAGCAGCAGGGTGCCAAGCAGGTTTATCCAGGCGCGGTGCTTGTCACCGAGTTTGTGGCTTTGGTACAGTACGTCCAGACGTACATGGGCATCATGTTTCATGGTGTATGCTGCTCCCAATAACAGGATCATTGAAAACAGATGCCATTCCATTTCCTGCAGCGCTATGGATCCGCCATGCAGTAGATAGCGCATACCTACGTCATAGAAAATCAGCAGTGCCAGTGCCAGTACCAGCCATGACAGTGCACGTCCGATGTATTCAGTGAGATATCCTATCCAGCGCTGTAGCAGTAAAAGCCAGCGCATCAGCAGTCACTGTCCTTGACAGAGCTGCCTTTTCTCAGCGTGTCCAGTACCATTTGCGTGTCTGGGGGACGCACGCCACGCCAGAGATAGAAAGATTCGGCTGCCTGTTCAACCAGCATGCCCAGGCCATCGCAACTGATCGTTGCATTTTGCTGCAGCCCCCATCGAACGAAGACTGTAGGCGTATCCGCATATACCAGGTCATAGCAGTAACCCCCGGTGGCCAGCAGCCTGTCAGGCAGTTCTGGCATATCATTATTGCCAAGCCCGAGTGTTGTTCCATTGATGATTAAATCAAAACTGTCATGAATCCCCTGTAAGGCCGCCAGTGACAGATGGCCGAATTCAATATCGCCGTGTCGATGGTCCCGGATCAGTGCTGCCGCTTTTTCCACCGTGCGGTTGGCAATGAGTATCTGTTTCGGGGTGCAGGAGATTAGCGAATCCATGATCCCGCTTATCGCACCGCCAGCCCCCAGTATCAGTATGCGCATGCCTTGCAGATTCATACCAAGGTTTTGGCGCAGATCACGCAGTAGACCGATGCCGTCGGTATTGTCGCCGCAGATCTCGCCGCGTTCATTGAACCAGATAGTATTTACCGCCTTTGCCTGTTTGGCGGCGTCACTTCGGGACGTGCACAGTTCGCTGGCTTCTCTTTTGAAAGGGAGGGTGATATTCAGTCCCTTGCCGCCAGCATCCCGGAATTTTTCAATTGATGTGCATAGTTTGCCTGGCGGCACCGCTATCGTCCGATAGTGGATCGACTGTGCAGTCTGGGCTGCAAATAAGTGGTGTATGTGGGGTGATTTGCTGTGTGCAACTGGCCAGCCCATCACGGCATACTGGTCGGCTTTTGTACGCTGTGACACGGTTCCGGTAGCGCTGCTTGCCCTGGGTGTGTCTTCAGGCTGGCACTGTACGGTTGTTCACGGCCAGCCTCCCGCGGCTGTTTTTTGCTCAGGAGGGATTGTAGCCTACCAGGCCACCCTTCAGGCAGAAGGTCTTGATACCCCGCTCACTGAGTATGAATGCTCCGGCGGAGGAACGCCTGCCGGAGTCACAGTACAGGACGTATTTTTTCGCTGGGTCCAGTGCTTCTGCCTTCAGACGCAGCATGAACAGCGGGATATTGATGCTACCCGGCAGCCCGTTGTTTTTGTGTTCGCTGTCCAGACGTACATCAACGAAGGTACCGTCGCCGGACTTGATCAACGCGTCAGCCTCTTTTGGTTCAATCCAGTTCAGCATGGGTTCCTTGAGCAATTGGTCAAAGTCCTGTTTGGACAGGCGCATCAACGCACCATCCGAGGTCATTGTGACGTTGGCATTGCGTTTTGTCTCCGACAGCAGAGCCTCTTCGCCGAAGGCGTCACCATCCGAAAGATTGGCAAGCACCACTTCCGAGCCGGTCTTTGTCGTTCGGCTGATTTTGCATTTGCCCCGTTTGATGATGTAGTAATTATCGCCATCGTCACCTTGTTTGATGATGGTCTCTCCTTTTTTTACCGGCATTTCCTGCACTTTCATGAACAGGGCGTGGATATTCGCCGGTGGCACCTGCAGAAAGGCCTTGGACTGCAGTATGCGAGTCATCCAGTCTCCTTCCGTGGTATCTTCCTCGGCATCTCCCGATGCTGGTGTGATCTCGTCAACCTGGATCCCGGAGAGTTGATCCCAGGTCATCAGGATGTCCATCAGATCAGCATCAATTCGTGTGATGCGACACTTGCTTGCTGTTACTGCGGTAAAAGTGCGCGGCTGTTGATTGGCTATTGGATGACGCGCATCAGGTGTGCCTCCCCGGACGATGCGCATGGTTTTTCTGTTTGTTACCTGTACCTCTCCTTCAACGAGGTAGATGGCCTTGCGGTCATTATCCCCTTCCTTGAAGATCACCGTTTTGGCGGGGAGATCTTCCACTGTAGTTTTTGCTGCCAACTCCCGAAAATTTTCGGGTTTCAGGGAACCTGCCGGGATCAACTGCCTTAGCAGATTCACATCTATGGGTTGTTGTGACATCTTGTCTCTACTCGTGGGTATTGAAGTTTAGCACTGCGATGAGAAAGGTTCAGGCCTGCTTCGCCATTATCCGGTGTGTGCCTCCATATCCCGTGTCTGGTCGGAGATTCCAAATTGAAGCTTTGCACCCGGCAATGATCACTCGATGCGCCAAATATTTCAAGTCCATGTGATCGTGTCTCACTCCATCTGCTCCAGTCGCTGTTGTATTTCCTCCAGGCGTTCACGTGTGCGGGTCAGCAGTCGAACCTGGATGTCAAACTCCTCTCGGGTCACCAGTTCCATCCTGGAAAATACCGAGTTGAGTGCGGTTTTCAGGCATTTCCGCAGATCCTCGCCGAGTGGTGGCAACTGGTTCTGCACAGCCTGTGTCAATTCTTCCACAAACGCTTCTTTGTTACCAGGGTCGGTCATGCTGTATTTGTTCTAATTCTAATGTAGATTTCGATCGTGGCAATTCTATCACATAGTCGCTGATGGCTTTTTCAACCGGGACATGGAGGTGTCTGCCGCCATCAACGGTAGTGTGTGCTGAACGGCAAAGCCCGCACGCACGGGCTGCGCACATTTCCAGTGAGAAGAGGACTGCTTCAAGAAGGGGAGTTTTGCCGTCTTATGCCCGGCTTGAATCGCCACCCGCGATATGTTCCCGGAGTGTCTTCATTGCCCCACCCTCGATCTGTCGTATGCGCTCCGCGGACACCCGGTATTTTGTGGCCAGTTCCTGTAGCGTGGTTTTTTGCTCACTCAGCCAGCGCTGTTGGATAATGTCGCGGCTGCGTTGATCCAACAGGGTCATGGCCTGTGCCAGCCCGTGGCTTTCCTGTTCCCGGGTTTGCGCCATCTCCAGAGCTTGTTCCGGATTGGGGCGTTGGTCTGCCAGATATGTGGCTGGGGCATGGTCTTGCTGTTCATCACGGTTAACCGGATTTTCGAAGGCCGTATCATGTGCGCTTAGTCGCTGTTCCATCTCCAGCACATCCTCGGGTTTTACCTTCAGTTCCTGCGCCATTGCGTCGACTTCGTCAGGGTTCATCCAGCCGAGGCGCTTTTTTGACGAGCGCAGATTGAAGAACAGTTTGCGTTGTGCCTTGGTGGTGGCAACCCGGACAACGCGCCAGTTGCGCAGTACAAACTCATGTATTTCGGCACGGATCCAGTGTATGGCAACCGACACCAGACGTACCCCGCGCTCCGGATCAAAACGCTTGACCGCCTTCATCAGGCCGATATTTCCTTCCTGGATCAGGTCGGCCAGGGCCAGGCCATAGCCACTGTAGCCGCGTGCAACGCGTACCACGAAGCGTAGATGTGACATAACGAGCTTCCTGGCTGCCTCCAGGTCTCCCGCTTCGCGAAAACGCCAAGCGAGCGCGGTTTCTTCCTCAAGACTCAACAATGGAACTTGATTAACCGCATGTATGTAGGCGTCCAGCGAGCCGACGGGGACGCAAAGCTGTTTACTTTGTTCTTGAATCATAATCTGAATGTCTCCAATGGGGAGCGAATTATAGCACTCTATCCGTTAGAGTGCCAAATTGCCCTTTGGTTCCGCAAATCTCGGCAGCATGGCTGCCTGCACGGGGTCTCTCGGACAGGACGATGCCGATGTCTGTCACCCGTGCGTGCCTGTCATGGTTCTGATACCATTGGCATGGGTCCATGGCCTGTGGACTGCTAAATGGTGTCAAGGCCGATGCAAATGACCAATCAATCAGACCAGCAGGTACCAGAGGACCTGGACCCCCGGGAAACACAGGAGTGGCTGGACGCGCTGGACTCCATGATTGAGCGTGAGGGGGTGGAGCGTGCCCATTATATCCTGGAGCGGCTTATCTCCAGGGCGCGCCGTTCCGGAGGTCATCTCCCATACCGGGCTACAACGGCCTACCTGAATACCATTCCACCAGGTCGGGAACAAAAATCGCCGGGCGACCACGCCATTGAGTGGCGTATCCGTTCCCTGGTCCGCTGGAATGCCATGGCGATGGTGGTCAGGGCCAATCTCACCAGCACCGAACTGGGTGGGCATATCGCCAGCTTTGCTTCCTCAGCCACGCTCTATGAAGTCGGTTTCAATCATTTTTTTCATGCACCGGATGACACCCACGGTGGGGATCTGCTATTCGTGCAAGGGCACTCGGCGCCCGGTATCTATGCGCGTGCCTACCTCGCTGGTCGTATCAGCGAGGAGCAGATGGCGAATTTTCGGCGTGAAGTCGGAGGCAAGGGGCTTTCTTCCTATCCACATCCCTGGCTGATGCCGGACTATTGGCAGTTTCCCACGGTCTCCATGGGGCTGGGGCCGATCATGGCGATCTACCAGGCGCGTTTCATGCGTTATCTGGAAAGCCGTGGCCTGAGCAGGGATACGGGACGCAAAGTCTGGGCGTTTATGGGAGATGGTGAGATGGATGAACCGGAATCTCTCGGGGCGATTGGCCTGGCGGCACGGGAAAAGCTGGACAATCTGATCTTTGTCATCAATTGCAATTTGCAGCGTCTGGATGGTCCGGTGCGTGGCAATTACAAGATCATCCAGGAACTGGAAGGCACTTTTCGCGGTGCCGGGTGGAATGTCATCAAGCTTATCTGGGGTTCCTACTGGGACCCGTTGATTGCGCGTGACACCAGCGGTCTGTTGCAGCAACGCATGGAGGAATGTGTGGATGGTGACTACCAGACTTACAAGGCCAGGGATGGTGCCTATGTGCGCGATCATTTTTTTGGTAAATATCCGCAATTGCGGGAGATGGTTTCCAACATGTCGGACGAAGATCTCTGGCGACTTAATCGGGGCGGGCATGATCCGCACAAGGTTTATGCGGCCTATGCCGCCGCAGTGGCGCACAAGGGGCAGCCCACCGTGATCCTTGCCAAGACTGTCAAGGGCTATGGTATGGGTGATGCGGGGGAAGGGAAGAATATCACCCATCAGCAGAAAAAGATGGGTGAGGATGCGCTGCGTGCATTCCGTGACCGTTTCAGTATCCCGGTGTCTGACGAAGAACTTGCCAATGCCGCCTTCTACCGCCCGCCGGACGACAGTCCGGAATTACGCTATCTGCGCTCCTGTCGGAAACGCCTGGGTGGCTATTTCTTTGTTCCCAGGGTCCCGGCCAAAAAACTCGAGCTCCCGGAAACGCTGAAGGAAGAGTCCTTTTTATCCGGCTCCGGAGGGAAGGAGATATCCACCACGATGGCCTTTGTGCGTATATTGAATTCCCTGATGAAAGACCCACGGATAGGCAGACATATAGTACCCATCATCCCGGATGAGGCGCGTACCTTCGGGATGGAAGGTATGTTCCGCCAGTACGGGATATATTCTTCTGTGGGTCAACTCTATGATCCGGCGGACTCGGATCAACTCATGTATTACCGCGAGGACAAACAGGGTCAGATATTGGAGGAGGGTATCAACGAGGCAGGTGCCTACTCTTCCTGGATTGCTGCGGCCACGGCGTTTCGCAACCACAATATACAAATGATTCCGTTCTATATTTTCTATTCCATGTTCGGTTTCCAGCGGGTTGGCGATTTGGCCTGGGCCTCTGGTGATATGCGTTCGCGTGGTTTCCTCATCGGTGGTACTTCCGGACGCACGACCCTGGCCGGAGAGGGGTTGCAACACCAGGACGGACATAGCCATCTATATGCTGCGACCATCCCGAATTGCGTCAGTTACGACCCCGCCTTTGCTGGTGAACTGGTGACGATCATCCAAAGTGGAATGCGGCGGATGTTTCAGCAGGATGAGGATGTTTTTTATTACATCACGGTGATGAACGAGAACTATTCCCACCCAGCCTTGCCGGAGGGAGCGGTCGATGGGATTGTTCGTGGCATGTACCGCTTTGCTTCAGCCGGCAATGAAAAGCTCAGGGTCAGATTGCTTGGTTCCGGAAGCATCTTGCGTGAAATCATCGCTGCTGCCGAACTGCTGCGTGAGTTTGATGTGGGGGCGGAGATCTGGAGTGTGACCAGTTTCAATGAATTGTGCCGTGAGGGTCTGGATGTGCACCGCTGGAATATGCGTCACCCGCAAGAGCCCACCAGAAAATGTTACGTGGAACAACAGTTGCCGGAGCCAGAAATTCCGGTCATCGCCGCTACTGATTACATGAAGGCGTATGCTGATCAGATACGCAATTACATTGTCGCCCCTTATACGGTGTTGGGCACGGACGGTTTTGGACGCAGCGATAACCGGGTACAGTTGCGCAGGCATTTTGAAGTGGATCGTGGCACTATCGCGATAGCCGCGTTGCACAGCCTGATGGGTCAGGGCCAGATCGATATCGAGCCGTTGAAAAGGGCGCAGGCCTTGTTCGGGATGGACCCTGACAAACCCAATCCCGCCTTTGCATGAGCACGACACGCGAAATCACCCTGCCGGATATCGGTGATTTCGATCAGGTGGAGATCATCGAGATCGCGGTCGGTGCGGGTGACACCATCGCTGCGGAGGATACGCTATTGACACTGGAAAGTGACAAGGCGACGATGGATGTCCCAGCACCCTGTGGCGGGGTGATCCGCTCCTTGCTGGTACAGGTTGGGGATGCTGTCAGTACAGGTACCCCGATCGCCGTTGTGGAGACTGATGACGGGGCGGAGGAGACGGTTGCCGAGCCTCCTCCGGAACAGCCTGCACGAGCCCCGGATGCGGATATCGTCGCAACCCGGCCCGTGCCTGACACTGTGCCGGAACAGCCGTCTTCCGGTCCACCGTCGGTTGTCCCCGGCGCTGTACAGGCCGTTGGGAAAGGCACTTCGTCCAGGGCCCATGCCAGCCCGTCGGTGCGGTATTTCGCCCGTCAGCTTGGAGTGGATCTGAGTTTGGTCCGTGGCACGGGTCGCAGGGGGAGGATCGTCCGGGAAGATGTGGAGGCATTCGTCCGCGGAGCGCTTTGCGCGGATCAGTCGGCTCGGACAGCGGGTTCTGCCGTGCCATACGTTGCTACAGTGGACTTTTCCAAATATGGTCCGGTGGAAAGCAAGCCCCTCGGTCGTATCAAGCGTCTCACTGCGATCAATTTGCACCGGAGTTGGAGCGTTGTTCCCCATGTCACACAGTTTGATGAGGCAGATATCACCGAGTTGGAAGCGTTCCGCAAATCGCATCTGAGCGATGCCGAACAGCAGGGTGTCAAGCTTACGCTGCTTTCTTTTCTGGTCAAGGTTGTTAGCGACGCCTTGCGACAGTACCCGGATTTCAATGCCTCGCTCAATCCCGATGCCACGGTGGTTATCCACAAGCAGTATTGTCATATAGGGATTGCAGTCAATACCGAGCGAGGTTTGATTGTGCCGGTGATCCATGACGCCGACAAACGTGGTTTGTTTGATATTGCGCGTGAGATCGCCCGTCTGAGTGGGCTTGCGCGTGCTGGCCGGGTCATTCCGCGTGATCTGCAAGGGGGTTGTTTCACCATATCCAGCCTGGGCGGTGTTGGTGGCAGCCACTTCAGCCCGATTATCAATACCCCCGAGGTTGGCATACTGGGGGTCTCTCGTGCTATCGTCAGGCCGATCTATCGAGATGGGCAATTGGTCCCCCGCTTGATTCTGCCCTTTGCGTTGTCCTATGACCACCGTCTCATTGATGGTGTTGCCGGGGCACAGTTCACACGTTTTCTGAGCACGGCACTGTCCGATCTTCATACCGGTATTGCGCTGTAGAGGACCTTGCTGTTATCCGGTTCGTTTACTGTACCGGCCTCAACGGGCTACGGTCTCCGGCGATGGTTTTGGTGCAGGGACCTGCGGTGGGTGTTGTCACCGACACGATAATATGCGGATTCGGATACCTGTGAGACTGGGGCAGGAGTTATGGGGTTGTTGTTTTTGCTTTTGCTTGGTTGGGGTGGAAGTGACGCCCTTGTCCGCCGCCTGCTGCACGGCACATGGCATTGATTGGTAGACCGGGGGCACACAAGGTATTGGCGAACGTGGGCCGGGTGAGGTCTCATATCACTCCCCCGTTGAGGGGTAGTCGCAGCGGCCGAGCCGCAAGGCGCTGGCTGCCGCGGTGGGGGAAGCCGAGCCCCTGCAGTTTCATTATGCCGTGAACTCGCACGGGTAATTTCATTATCCGTCCGACTCATTTACAATGCAGCTATGAGATATACCCGCGTACAGATGGAGTCCATCGGCTACGAATTGCCTTCCCAGGTGATCAGTTCGGAAGATCTGGAGAAGCGTTTGCAGCCAATGTATGAAAAGCTCCACATCGCCGCCGGGCAACTTGAGTTGCTGACCGGAATCCGCGAGCGGCGCTGGTGGCAACAGGGCTACTGCCTGTCTGATGGGGCGACTCGGGCGGCTGAGCGGGCCCTGGAACAGTCCAGTGTCCAGCCTTCGGATTTGCAGTGCCTGATCTATTCCGGTGTGTGTCGGGAGAACTTTGAACCCGCCACTGCCTGTGCTGTGGCAGCGAAATTGGGGGTTAGCCAGGATGCCAATGTATATGACATTTCCAATGCCTGTCTGGGTGTGATGAATGGCATTGTGGATATTGCCAACCGTATAGAACTCAAGCAGATACGTGCGGGCATGGTGGTTTCCTGCGAGACTTCCAGGGAGATCGTGGAAGTCATGATCGAGCGCATGCTGCAGGAACAGACCATGGATATGTATACCCGTTCGCTGGCCACGCTGACGGGAGGTTCTGGTGCGGCGGCAGTGTTGTTGACAGATGGTTCGTTTGACAATGTCCGTACGCATCGTTTATTGGGTGGGGTGACGCGGGCCGCGCCTGAGCACCATGCCTTGTGTCGTTGGGGCGTGACATTGCGTCCGGCGGTTATTGGCCAGATGATGTTTTCTCCGGACCGGTTGCTGCATGCTATCGATCAGCTCATGGCTCCGCAGACCTTGCCTGCCGCACTCAAGGAGATTATGAATAGCGAGCGGATGCCTGCCGCATTGACCAGCGTAATGCCGACAGAGTCCCTTTCCGCGGCATTGACGCAGTTCATGTCAACCGATTCGGTCGCAGTGCTCAAACACGGTGCGAAGCTCGGTGTACGTACCTGGGGTTCTTTTCTCAAGAAAATGGGTTGGGCGTGTGAACATGTGGACAAGGTCATCTGCCATCAGGTTGGCGAAGGGCATCGCGATACCATACTCAGAGAGTTGGGAATAGACCCCGAAAGGGATTTCAGCACCTACAAATATCTTGGCAATATCGGCACTGTTTCCTTGCCTCTGACCGCCGCGATTGCCGAACAGCGCAAGTTTCTTCAGGCGGGTGACCGGGTGGGTTTTCTTGGTATCGGCAGTGGGCTGAATTGTCTGATGTTGGGTTGGGAATGGTAGATGCCGGCTTTGGCACTGGGGGGCCATGTAGCAGTGCCTTGGTGGGACAGTCTGAAGCAACACAATCTGCAATCGGCAGCTTTGGGTTGCTATGTCGATATTGGAGGCCACTCCCTGCATTATATTGATGCCGGTCCATGCGCGGATGAGCCGGTACTTATGTTGCATGGTAACCCTACGTGGTCTTACCATTTCCGTCATCTGATTGCCGCCCTCGTTGATCGGCACCGCTGTCTGGCCCCGGACCATATCGGTATGGGGCTTTCTGCCAGACCCCGGGCCAGGGATTATCCTTTCACACTGCAGCAGCGCGTTGCCGATCTGGATGAACTGATCGGAAAGTTGGGTATCAGTGGTCGGATCAGTCTGGTGATGCATGACTGGGGCGGGATGATCGGATTTGCCTGGGCGAGTCGGAATCCGGAGCGCGTTGCGCGTCTGGTGGTGATGAATACGGCCGCTTTTCCGATGCCTGAGCAGTGTCATCTGCCTTGGCAGCTTCAACTCTGTCGCCTCCCGTTGCTGGGCACCTTTCTGGTGCGGGGGCTGAATATCTTTTCCCGCGCAGCACTGGTTCGGTGTGCGTCCAGGCATCGATTCAGCGCCGCGGAACGCCGGGCCTACCTTGCCCCTTATGCGGGCTGGCGGCGTGCGCTCGCGGTACACCGTTTCATTGCCGATATTCCCTTATGTGCCGATGATCCGTGCTGGGACATGGTTTGTCGGACCATGCGATTGTTGCCTGCGTTACGCCACTGTCCGTTGCTGATTTGTTGGGGGATGCGTGATTTTGTGTTCGATGTACATTATCTTGGCGAATGGCAGAAGCATTTCCCCGATGCACGGGTGGAATGTTTTGCCGATGCAGGTCATTATCTGCTGGAAGATGAAGCGCAGGCGGTGCCCCGGCTGATCGCGGAATTCCTGAATGAGTCCTGAAAGCAGACTGGTCAATATCGCACAGTATCTCTCTCAGCGAGCGCAGCAATGTGCCGATGTGCCTGCGGTGATAGAGCAGCGCACGGCCAGATGTATCAGCTATGGCGAACTGGAGCGGCGCAGTCGCTGTTTGTGCAACGGTTTGCGTTCCATCGGTATTCGCGATGGCGCCCGCACCATATTGATGTTGCCGCCCGGGATCGACTTCTTTGTGTGTGCTTTTGCGTTGCTCCGGGCCCGGGCGGTGCTGGTTGCGGCGGACCCGGGGCTTGGTATCAGGCGTTTTGGTGCCGCGATCGCACATGCCAAACCACAGGCCTTTATCGGTACACCGCTGGCCCAGTCTGTCAGCCTGTTGCTGAGATGGGGTGGTGGTGGCATCAGGCAGCGTGTTATTAACTCGGACATCTTTGTCCCTGGCCTGTACGGTCTCACAGAGCTGGAGTTGGACCTGGATGTCACACTCGGGGACTACCGCTGTACAGAGTGTGATCCGGCAGCGATCCTGTTTACCAGCGGTAGCACAGGCACCCCCAAGGGAGTGGAATATAGCCACGGGAATTTCATCGCGCAAGTCGAACGCTTGCAGGAACTTTATGGATTTCGCCCAGGCGAGACGGACTTGGCGACTTTCCCGTTGTTTGCCCTGTTCGCGCCGGTGCTGGGTATGACGGCGGTGATCCCGGATATGAATCCCAGCCGTCCGGCCCGGGCCGAACCGAAGCGGCTGATGGCAGCCATGCGGGATTATCAGGTTACAACGATGTTTGCTTCCCCCGCGCTGTTGCGGCGGATGGCCGAGTATGGCCATCCGATACCGGGACTGCGGCGCGTAATCTCCGCCGGTGCACCGGTGTCGGGACGAGTGTTGCGCCGTTTCTCGGCGCTGCTGCAGCAGGATGTGCCGATCCACACCGCGTATGGGGCTACCGAGGCATTGCCGGTCAGTAGTATCAGTAGTTTGCAACTGCTGTCCGGTCCGGATCAGGCGACCGCAGAAGGGCAGGGGGTATGCGTTGGCCGGATCGTGGCAGACACGGAGGTGCGAATCATCCGTGTCAGTGATGAGGCAATCCCCATTTGGTCGGATGAACTGTTGATGCGGACGGGAGAGGTGGGTGAGATTGTGGTGCGTGGGAAACAGGTCAGTCAGGGTTATTACGCACGGCAGCAACAAACCCGGCTTGCCAGGATCGACTGCGCGGATGACGGTTGTTATCATCGCATGGGCGATTTGGGGTATTTCGATGCCGAGGGTCGTTTGTGGTTCTGTGGGCGCAAAAGCCAGCGACTGCGGCTACCGGATCGCGATCTGTATACCGTCAATTGCGAGGGCGTATTCAATGTTCACTCGCAGGTGGCACGTAGCGCCCTGGTCGGGGTAGAAAGATATTCTGTTGTATTGCCGGTGATTTGTGTGGAACTGGAAAGACGAGCGCCACGTGTCGGGCTTGGGCAGCTCCGGGAAGAACTGTCCGCGTTGGCGGCGCAGCAGGAACATACTCGCATGATCCGGGATTTTCTGGTGCATCCCGGATTCCCGGTGGATATTCGCCACAATGCCAAGATAGAGCGTGAGAAGCTGGCGCTTTGGGCCACGCGACAACTCCGGTGAAGGCCCTGGTCACAGGGGGTAACGGTTTTCTGGGCTTTGCTATTGTGCGGGCACTACTGTCGCGCGGCGTGCAGGTGCGTACCCTGCACCGCAGGGATGATGCCCGATTGCGTGGTCTGGGAGTGGAAGTCTGTCCGGGGGATTTGGCAGACCGCGATGTGGTGCGGGATGCGGTTGCTGGCTGTGAAGTGGTTTTTCATGTGGCTGCCCGGGTCGGAGTTTGGGGCAGGTATGAAGAGTACTATCGCAGCAATGTGCTTGGCACCGAACATGTGGTGAATGCCTGCCGGCGCGAAGGTGTCCGGGTACTGGTCCATACCAGCACCCCATCCGTGGTGTTCTGTGGCCGGGATCAGGAGAATATCAACGAGTCGCAGCCGTTTCCGGAACGTTTTTATAACGCCTATCAAAGTACCAAAGCGGCCGCGGAGCGGTGTGTGCTGACAGCCAATGGTGCTGATTTGAAGACGCTCGCACTGCGTCCTCACTTGATCTGGGGAGAAGGCGACCCACATTTGGTGAAGCGGGTAGTGGAGCGGGCACGCGCTAATCGCTTGCTGCTGGTGAATGGTTGTCAAAAAATCGTGGACGCCACCTACATTGATAACGCGGTGCAGGCACATCTGTTAGCCGCGGATTGCCTGCGGAAAGTTGCTCCGGCCTGTGCAGGCAAGGCGTATTTCATCGCCAACGGAGAGCCTGTGCCGATGGTTGAGTTGCTCAACGGGATCGTGCGGGCGGCGGGGCTGTCACCGGTTGGCAGAAGCATTCCCGCATACCTGGCACATGTATTGGCCTTGCTGATGGAACTGGCTTGCCGTTTGGGCGTAGGGGGTCGCGAACCTTTGTTGACACGCTTCGTTGTGTCTCAACTGACCACTGCACATTGGTATGATATGCGTGCCGCGTATCGGGACCTTGGCTATCGTGCGACGGTGAGTACGGATGAGGGGCTGCAGCGGTTACAACGTTTCCTGCGCAGCGCGCCCGGCTGAGTTGCGCAGGCTGTTGCGGATACCGATGCCGCGCTGATAGCGCTGGAACAGACCGGCCGTTCCGATACTGTGTCGCAATTGGCATATACCGATCCCCCACTGCTGTTGCCTGGCCAGATTGACATGTGGCAGTTGGATATCAGTGTCTGGCCGGAGACGCCGTTGCTTGCCTGTCTGGATGCGACTGAACAGGCTTACTGGCGGCGTTTGCGTCACCCTGCCAGGCGCCACCAGTTTTTATGTGGGCGGGCCTTGTTACGCAGTGTTGTGGCACCGGTCCTGGGATGCGGGGCGGACCAGATATCCATCATTCGTGGTCATCATGGCAAGCCGGTGCTGCAGTCGCCCGTCGCGGGCTGGGCGGTGCCACATTTCAACCTGGCGCATTCGGGGGATTGGTTGTTGCTGGCATTGAGTCCGGATGACACACTGGGTGTGGACATTGAGCAGGTCGATGCCAGGCGGGATTGTGTGCGGTTGGTGCAACGCTGTTTCTCGGCGGTGGAAAGACAGGCTTTTGCCCGGAATGCGGACCCGGTCGCGGCGTTTCACCGCTGTTGGGTACGCAAGGAGGCCTTGCTCAAGGCGTTGGGCAGGGGACTGGGCTTTGGCCTGGCGAATTTCTCCGTCTCGACAGCCGCTGACCCGGGACCTGTCAAGGTCCGGTTTCATTGCCCCGGGATTGACGGCGATTGGTTCCATCACGATGTGCCGTCTCCGCCCGGGTACTGTTCCGCCCTTGCCATTGCCAATAGAGTTCCATTATTGTGTAGGCGCGAGTGGAGCCCTGTATGACGAGCAAAGGCGTGGGATCGCAGTCCAAAGTCCCGTATTGGCCCGGTGGGCATCTGTTACCATGGGTGTTCAGGCCTGTATCCTGTTGCAGTTTGAGTGACAGGGGCCTTGACCATTGTTGTAGTCGGTGACTATTCCTTCAATTTGACCCTCGCTGTTCCCCAGAATGGAAAAGCCGCTATTGCAAGTCGATTCCCTGTCCTGTCGCCGTGGCAGAAACACAGTCATTTCCAACGTCTCTTTCGAGCTGAAGAAGGGGGATATTCTGGGTTTACTGGGGCCGAATGGTGCAGGGAAATCGACCATCATGCGGATGCTGTGCGGTGTACTGGCCCCCAGTCACGGCCAGATTGGTATTGCCGGGCATGATATGCGTTTGGCTCCCCGTCTGGCGAAGCGATATTTGGGTTTTCTGCCGGAAGACCCGCCGCTCTACGCCGACCTGACGGTGGATGAATACCTGCGTTTCTGTGCGGCGCTGCGTGGCCTCGGACGTTCCGCTATCAGAGCGGCCTTGTCTCGCAGTCGAGAAATCTGTGGTCTGGGAGATTGTGGTAGTCGGCTGATTGGCAATCTGTCAGGAGGATATCGGCAGCGGGTGGGTATTGCCCAGGCGATTATCCATCAACCGGAGCTTATCGTTCTGGATGAGCCAAGCGCGGCGCTGGATCCTTTGCAGATGCATCAGATTCATGGATTGATCGGTACTCTGGGCGAGGAACACGGCATTATCATGGCTACCCATATCCTCTCCGAGGTGCAGGAGATATGCAACCGGGTACTGATCCTGCATCGTGGTCGTGTGGTCCTGGATCAACCGTTGGAGCAGTTGCGGGCCCAGGCCAGTAGTCGGCAACGTATGGAGTTCGATTTCGCTTCGCCGCCGGCTACCACGGTTCTGCGTGGATTGCAGGGTGTCGCCGAGGTGCGGCGGCTTTCCGACAACCGTTTCCTGATTGAATACCGCCCGGGCATGGATGCCACGGAGACGATTCTCGGGGCGGCCCTGGCCCAGGGTTGGCGGCCTGGTCGCGTTGCGCCAGAGCAGGAAATGCTTGACACGCTGTTCTTGCGCCTGATTCAGGGGCAGGAATCGGATACCAGAACAGTCTCTGGTCGGGTGGAATAATGCTGTTCATTGTGGCACACGAGTTTCGCCGCCTGTTCGCTACTCCGGTAGCCTGGGTGATCATGGCCTCGTTACAGGTACTGGGTTCGTTGTTTTTCCATGTCCTGTTGTCATCCTACATGGACAATCCGGTACTACAGCAGAAGCGCGGGCTGACGGAGACGGTAGTGGCCAGTTTCATGCACATCGGTTGCGTGTTATTGGTGTTGATAACCCCGATCGTCACGATGCGGACTTTCAGCGAAAGGCGCAGTGGGACATTGAATCTTTTACTGTCCTCCCCACTGCGTCTGCTTGCGCTGGTGGTCGGGAAGTACCTGGCCATCGTGTTGTTTTACTGTGTGCTGTCAGGATTGCTGTTGTTGTTTCCTTTGACCCTGCTGCCGTTTCAGATACTGGATGGCGGCCAACTCGCTTCCGCCTTGATTGGACAGATGGCGATGGTCATGAGTGTCATCGCCATCGGTCTGTTTGTTTCGGTGCTGTGCGAAACCCAGTTTGGTGCGGCTGTTGGTACCTTCGCTATATTGCTGCTGCTTTGGATTGTCGAATTGGCGGCTGTTCATTCCCAGGGTGTGCTGTCCTGGCTTTCCCTGTTTGGGCACTACAGCCTGCTGCGCGATGGACTGTTCAACTCCGAGGATCTGGCCTACTATCTGCTGACCACGTTGCTGTTCCTGAGCCTCAGTGTCTGGTGCCTGGATGTGCAACGGTTGCGTGGATACCACCGATATCTGTATCAGTTCAACAGTCTGTTTACCCTGGGCCTGATCCTGTTGCTGTTTGCCCTGCTGGGTTGGTTCAGCTCTCAGTATCGGACGCAGTATGACTGGACTCGTGCTTCGCGCCATACACTGGCGGAGGCCAGTGTGGCACTGCTTGCGCAGTTGCCGGAAACCTTGCGTATCAGTTCCTACTCGCGTGAGGACCCGGAACTGCGCCGTGTGCTGCGCCGTTTTGTCGCCCGTTACCAGCGGCACAAGCAGAACATCCGGTTGGAGTTCATCAATCCCGACAGCGCCCCTGACGAGGTGCGTAATCTGGGAATTCGTTCCGACGGGGAATTGATACTGCGTTATCAGGGCCGGGTCGAGCATGTGCGCAGGCTGCGCGAGCAGGATTTCAGCAATGCCCTGCAGCGGTTGTTGCAGCGGCGCGAGTATTGGCTGGCGTTTGTTGAGGGGCACGGGGAGGCCAGTCTGCTTGGTGACAGGGATTACGATTATGGTGCCTGGGCCGATCAACTGGTGGCGAAAGGTTTCCAGGTGCAGCCGTTGAACCTGATGGTTACCCGGGTGATACCGGACAATACCTCGGTACTGGTGTTGGGTCATGGGCATACGGAATATTTGCCGGTAGAGGTGGAATTGCTCGCAGACTATCTGCAACGGGGCGGTAATCTGTTATGGTTGTTGGACCCGAGTACAAAGCCGAAACCGTTTACCCTGACCGATCTGCTGGGGATCTGGGTGGAGCCTGGGGCGATCGTGGATCCGGCGATGGAAAGCCCTGCTGTTTTGCAGATAGACCCAACACGCTATCCTGCCCATCCGGTGCTGAAGGGTCTGGCGGCGACGGTCTTTCCTACCGTGGCGTTTTTGCAGCACCAGACCCTGCCTGGCAGCCTGGACTGGGATGCCCAGCCCCTGTTGCTGAGTCCGGACCGGACATGGAACGAGACCGAGGCACTGGAGCATCCTGCCGCACTGGACCCGCATGGCGATGCCGCCGGGCCATTGAGCTTTGGTATCAGTCTGGAGCGGACGCTCACAGGAACTGAGGGACGGCCGGGCAAATCTCAGCGTGTCATAATCATTGGCGACGATGATTTTTTGAGCAACGCCTTCCTCGGCAATGGCGGCAATCTGGATCTGGGCATGCGCATTGTGCACTGGCTGAATCAGGAGGAGGATTTGTTGCGGATACCGGCGCGTACCGCCTCCGACATAGGGGCGGAGTTGTTGTCGCCTCGTTCGCTGGCGTTGCGGGGGCTGTTTTTTCTGTTCCTGTCACCGGTTCTGCTGGTGAGTGCCGGTCTATTTATTCATCTGCGCAGAAAGCGAAGGTAGTTTATTCTGGGCCGAAAGCCATTCACTGTGCTGGCGGATCGCGAGATCCATTTTCCGCATGAGCGTTTTGCCGATCTTTGCGACATACGCACCTGTGCCGGCCGTGATATTGGCCCGGCGTCCCTGAGCGATGTCGATATCCTGCTGATACGTTCCGTGACCCGGGTGGATGCGGAACTGTTGGCAACGAGTGACCGTCTACGCTGTATCGGTTCCGCCACCAGTGGTGCGGATCATGTGGATGTCGCGCTACTCGATGCGCGTGGCATCGATTTTTTCCATGCCCGGGGCTGCAACGCCCTTTCCGTTGCCGAATATGTGCTCAGTTGTCTGTGTGCGCTGGCCTGCGAGCGCCGGATGCGTGTGCGTGAATTGTCTGTCGCCATTGTTGGCTGTGGTCACGTCGGGAGGTGTTTGCACGGGCTGCTGGATCGTTTTGGTATCCGTTGTCTGCTCAATGACCCACCGTTGCAGGAGGCCGGTGTGCCGGGCGACTGGTGTGCGTTGGCCGAGTTGCGTGCCGCTGATGTCATCAGCCTGCATGTGCCACTGAGCCATACCGGTACTCATGCCACCCGCAACCTGATCGATGCGGATTTTCTTGCCGGGTGTGCCTCCGGAACACTGTTGATCAACACCGCTCGCGGTGGGGTGGTGGATGAATCGGTACTGGTGGACAGGCTGCGGCATGACAGTGATATGCTGGCTGTGGTGGATGTCTGGGCAGATGAACCGAATGTGAAGCGCGAACTGTTGCGGCTGGCGGACATTACTACCCCGCATATCGCGGGGCTCAGTCGGGATGCCCGGCGCAGAGCGGGACAGATGCTGGCTGTGGCGCTGGCTGAATGGTGTGGCGAGGAGGCGTCCGATCTGTCTGTGTCGCCATCGCCGGTGTGGTTGCCGGATAGCGGGGATGAAGTGCACGGTTGCCAGGAGGTGCTTGCGCTATATGACGTGCGTGAGGACAGTGTGCGGATGCGGACCCTGCTGGAGTTGGATGAGACAAGCGGTCGATCGTACTTTGATGCGTTGCGCAGACGTTGCGCCGAGACCAGATCCGAGTTCGCCTCCAAAGTGGCTCGGGCACATCGGGAGTGACGGGTGCGGGGATATGGTGGCTCGGGGGCGGAGATCAGGCCCCCGCAGTCTCGCTGTCGTGAGCCCATATACCTCCTCCAATCACTTCCCCGGGAGTACGCAGCGGCCGTGAGCCATTCACCATTAACTGTGAATCTGCACGGACACATTGGACACGCCCGTGCTTGCGGTGTATGGTGGATTTGGACACGGGTTCAGCAACCATTTCTTACGGATTAACCCCAATACCAGGGAGGTTTACATGAAACAACAGATGTACGCATTCGACACACACAAAGCGGTCAAGGAACTCACCGAGGCCGGTGCGAAACCCCCGCTGGCGGAGGCCATGGTTTCCACGCTCGGCACGATGGTGGAGAACCTGCCAACCCGGCAGGATTTGCAGACCGAGCTCGCTGCCCTCAGAAAAGATTTTGATGCTTCCAAAAAGGAGATCGATGCCAAACTCGGCTTCTTCCAGGAGGGGAACGATGTCAAATTCGACTACATCAAAAAGGATATCGCTGCCCTCAGAGAGGAGATCGATGCCAAACTCGTTTCCCTCAGGGAAGAGTTCAAGGCGGGCAACGCTGCCCTCAGAGAGGAGATCGATGCCAAACTCGTTTCCCTCAGGGAAGAGTTCAAGGCGGGCAACGCTGCCCTCAGAGAGGAGATCGATGCCAAACTCGTTTCCCTCAGGGAAGAGTTCAAGGCGGGCAACGCTGCCCTCAGAGAGGAGATCGATGCCAAACTCGGCTTCTTCCAGGAGGGGAACGGTGTCAGATTCGACTACATCAAAAAGGATATCGCCGCCCTCAGAGAGGACTTGGATGATTTCAAAGGGGAGACCAAGGCCGAGTTTGCTGCCCTCAGAGAGGAGATCGATACCAAACTCGTTTCCCTCAGGGAAGAGCTCAAGGCGGACAACGTTGCCCTCAGAGAGGAACTCAAGGCCAGGCTCGACCTGTTCGATGCCAAAGCCCGCAATCGCGAGATCCGCATGATCATCGTATTGGGTCTGATCGTGTTCTCGGCGCTTGGTTTGCTGATTGCGTTCCTGACACCGTTTCTTTCCTGACATCCCATCGGCGCTTGCCGACTGTCAACGCGGTCTCTCCGAACGGTGCCGTTACTGGCCACCTGCCGCACGGTGCCCTGCACTGGTGGCTTGAGCTACACCGGCTGCTGGCGGGCGTGCCTGGGTTTGGCTCCGGCTCGGACAATGGCGCGCCTGAGCCGAGTGTTTTATCAGGAGTGCGCCAATACGGTGTGTTGACAGCCATGCGGTGCCCGGCTAGAGTGATGGCAACACCCCTGAATGAACGCAGCATACTTCCTTCCCGACTCGTCCATTACTCCGCTGTGTTTTCGGCATGAACATGAACAGGATCGCGATACTCGCCTCCGGTAACGGCAGCAATACCAGGGCTATAGTTTCCACCTGTGCCAGTGGGGAGTTGCCTGCCGATATTGTTCTCATTGTCAGTAATCGCAGGGATGCGGGCGTGTTGGACGTGGCGCGGCAGGCTGGTATCCCTCATGCGGTTATTGATAATGTCGCCGAGTCACCGGTACAGGCCGATGCGGCCATGTATCATGCCCTGGCGCAGGCGGATGCCGAGCTGGTGGTACTGGCGGGTTACCTGCGGTTGGTGGGACCTGCTGTGCTGAAGGCTTTTGCTGGCAGGCTTGTCAACATCCATCCCGCGCTGCTTCCTCGTTATGGCGGTAAGGGCATGTACGGTCTGCGTGTGCATCGTGCGGTGATCGAGGCTGGGGAACAAGAGACTGGTGTGACCATACATCTGGTTGAGCGGGAATACGATAGCGGCACGATCCTGGTGCAGCGACGCCTGCCGGTACACGCTGATGATACCCCGGAGACATTGATGCGACGGGTACAGCGGTTGGAGCATCGTCTCTATCCACAAACCCTGGCGGAGATACTGTGTGGAACGATCCGGCTCCCGGCATGAGGCATGGTGGTGGGTCGTGGGGGAAAGCGGGAAAACGGCTATCTGATGTGGCGTTATCCCGATCATTTTTTGCTTGAGGCACGATGCGCTGGCGTTTGGGCCTGAGTCTGAGCCTGTTGCTCGCTTGTGTGCTGCTGGGCTTCCTGGGGTATCGCCGTGCCGCTGACACGGAGAGTGTCGGGCCGGTATTGCCTGCGGACTTGTCCATGGAACAGGTCGAGCATATCCAGTTGAGTCGTCCGGATGGCACGGATATCCGGTTGCGGCGTGGCACTGGCGGTTGGTGGCTGGATGCGCCGCTGGATTTGCCGGCCAATCCGCAGCGGGTACAGACGCTGCTCAGCATCCTGTCGACCCCCACACATGCCGAGTTTCCAGCGGCTGAGTCGGAGTTGAACCGCTTTGCGTTACTTGCGCCCAGGCTCAGCTTACGCATCAATAGTCTGGATTTTTATTTTGGCACGACGGAGAGCCTGTATTCCCGTCGCTATGTGCGGTTTCGGGACAGCGTCTATCTGCTGGACGACTACCTGTACCCGGTGTTGAATCTGCCGGCACAGTTTTTTGCCTCGCGCCGACCGTTGCCGACCGGGGCGCAAGTGCTGCGTGTGCGCTACGCGGCAGTTTCCCGGCCGGCCGTCTGGTACGAGACCACACAGCTTGATAGTCTTGTGGCCTGGGCGGAGGCGGAGGCCGATGCTACGGCCCCACGCAAGTCCATTCCGGCACAGATGTTGTTGCAGGTCCATGTCACCGGAGATGGAGAGCCATTGCGTTTTGAGTCTCGATCTGAGCCACAGGCTGTGGTACTGGTGCGTCCGGAGCGTCAGATCGAGTATCATTTTTCCGGGGCGTCGGGGTTGGCGCAGCTCGGCCTGCTTCCGTCGGACGGTGACTAGGATGCCGGAGCTACCCGAGGTGGAAACCGTCCGGCGCGGACTCGGTCCGCATCTGGAGGGGCAGATAGTCACCGGGGTCCGATTGCGCGAAGCCCGTTTGCGTTGGCCGGTACCACCGCGCCTTGGTTGTATGCTTCGGGGCAAGCGTATCGTCGCTGTGGGGCGCCGGGCGAAGTATCTGTTACTGCAGATGGATGCTGGTCATCTGATGATCCATCTGGGCATGTCTGGTTCGCTGCGTGTAGTCGCCGTGTCCCGGCGACCGGAGCGGCACGATCACCTGGATCTGTTACTGGGCAATGGGTGTTGTCTACGCTTGCGTGACCCGCGCCGCTTTGGTTCTGTGCACTGGATCAGTGGTGCGCCGGAACAGCATCCGCTGCTCAGCCGTTTGGGTGTGGAACCGCTGAGCCCCGGTTTTGACGGGCACTACCTTTATACCCGTGCACGGCATCGCAGGAGTCACATCAAGTCGTTCATCATGGACAGTCATATCGTTGCGGGCATCGGCAACATCTACGCTAACGAGGCCTTGTTTGCCGCCGGCATTCATCCACTGCGTCAGGCCGGAAGGATATCCCTACTGCGGTGCCAGACCCTGTGCCAGGCCATTGTGCAAACCCTGGAGCGTGCGATCCACGCTGGAGGGACCAGTCTGCGCGACTTTGTGGATGGCAATGGGCAGCCCGGATATTTCCGTATGGAGTTGGCGGTGTATGGCCGGGCCGGGGAACCCTGTTTGCGTTGTGATCGTCCTGTGCGGGCGTGCCGCAGCGGACAGCGTTCCACGTTCTATTGTCCCGCCTGCCAGCGTTAGACGGTCTTGTGTGTCCGCATTTGCCCTGGCTCGTATGCAGATGGCCGAGTTTGTTCTGATCCACGGTTCCTGGCATGATGGTGGTTGTTGGCGTGAGGTGGCCGACTGCCTTGTCAGGGCCGGCCATCGTGTTCACTGTCCGAGCCTGACGGGGCAGCGTGGCGGAATCCCCGAGTCGGGCCCAGGTCACAGTGATTGTACTGCACGGGCCCTGCGGCATATCCGCCAGCATGTTTCTGGCGACTGCATACTGGTCGGGCATAGTACCGGGGGGACGGTTATTGCCAGGTTGGCAGAGCGGATGCCGGAGCGCATACGCCAACTCGTATTTGTTAACGCCTTCGTGTTGCTTGATGGGCAATGTGTACTGGATGAGTTGCCCTTGACGCATCGTCAACTCATGCATCGGCTGGCTGTCCGGGGTCGCATTGAGTTGCCTTACCCGATCTGGCGACGACAGTTCATGAATGATGCCACACCGGGTCTGGCCCGGCAATGCCACCGGAGACTCGTGGCGCAGGATATGGCTTTCTTGCAGGAGCGTCTGGAGCTGGAAACTTTTTATCGTCTGGATATCCCGCGCTGCTATATCCATGCTACCGATGATATCCTGCTGTCCGGCGTCGGGGATTATGGTTGGCATCCGCACATGAGCCAGCGTCTCGGTGTATTCCAGCTATTGGAGATGCCCGGTGGACACGAGATGTTGTTTACCCGTCCACGGGAACTTGCATCCCGCCTGATGGTGGCTGTTGACCAGACATAGTGAAGCCCTCGGTCCGGGTCATGGCCTGGAATCCCTTGTGTCTGCCCGGGTTCGCTTGGTATCAGTGTTCCGGTAGTCGCTGATTTACCTGGGCCAGACCTTCGCCGCGCGGGTCGCTGGCGGCATGCAGTTCGTTTTTGTCCCGTAACCACAGGATGGCCTGCATATTCCCGTAGCGGCGGTTTTTCTCCTTCAGACGGTGTCCCATATCGCGCAGTTGTTGCTGTTCCTTCAGGTTCAGCCCGCCCTGTTCGAACTGCACTTCATCCGGCAGGTGCTGGTGATGGTAACGGGGCAGTGCGACCCAGGAATCGGGCAGATGTCCTTCGGCCATGTCCAGCACCGCCAGCAGTACCATGCTGATGATGCGGCTGCCTCCCGGGGTACCCAGGATGCCGATCCGATCCGGTGTCTCAACGAAGGTCGGGCTCATGCTTGACAACGGCCGTTTGCCTGGTTCAATGCGGTTTGCGGCCCTGCCGACCAACCCGTAGGTGTTGGGGCTGTCGGTGACGATGGCAAAGTCGTCCAGTTCATTGTTCAGCAGGATGCCGGTATTCGGGACGGTGAGACCGGTGCCAAAGGGCAGGTTGACGCTTAGCGTGGCCGCCACCCGATTGCCTGCGCGGTCGATGATGGAAAAATGTGTGGTGTCGTTCCCCCGGGCGCGTTCAGCCGGGGCGATCTGGCTGCGGCTGGCTCGCGCCATGTCGATCTCATCGCTTAGCCGACGCAGGTATCCCTGATCCAGCAGTGTTTCCAGCGGCGAGTCCGTGATGAAATCAGGGTCACCCAGATGGATGGCGCGGTCCCGGTATGCGCGGCGCATCGCCTCTATGATCACGTGCTTTCGTGTCGGCGCAGACAGTTTGCCAAGGGTGAAATGTTGCAGAATACCAAGGGTTTGACTCAGCACTACGCCACCGGAAGAGGGTAGTGCGGCGGACACGATGCGCATATCGTGATAGTTGAATGTCACCGGGGTGCGTTCCTTGACCTGGTAGTTTGCCAGGTCGCTGGTTTGCCAGATCCCGCCTGCCGCGCTGACTCCGCGCAATAGCCGTTTTGCGATCGCACCGCGATAGAAATCGGCCGCGCCATGCCGAGCGATGCGTTCCAGTGTCCATGCCAGGTCGGTCTGCATGATCCGTGCACCCGGTGCGGGGAGTTCTCCCCCGGGGAAGAAGATGGAAACACTTTCCGGATAACGCAGCATCACCTCGCGGCGGTATCCGATCAGGCGTCGGTAGCGTTCGGTTACTGTTATCCCGTTTCGTGCCAGCGCTATTGCCGGGGCCAGTACCTGCGGCATATCCAGTCGGCCATACTCGCGTAGCATATGTTCCATTCCGGCTACAGTCCCGGGAATGCCTGCGGCCAGCGCGTGATTGAGTGCCTTGTCCGGGTCGCGTTTGCCATGTGCGTCCAGGAACAACCCGGCGTGGAGCGCCAGCGGCGCGGTTTCTCGCCCATCGATCATCACCTGGAATTGATCCGATTCCCGGTGCAGTAACCAAAATCCGCCGCCGCCAAGGCCGGAGCTATACGGTTCGACTACCGCCAGTACCGCGCTGACCGCTACCGCCGCATCAAAGGCATTGCCCCCGGCCCGCAGGATCTGCAGGCCGGCCTTGGTAGCCTGTGGATGGGCACTGGCGACTGCCTCGCCCGGTGGTGTGGTCGCCAGTGTCGAGTTGCTGGACAGCCACAGTAACAGGTACAGACCGGGCGCTAGCCACCAGCGGTTTTTGCTGGCCTCAGGTACCATGATTGAATTTTTCCCGCAGTGCCTCTTCCACCACCGGAGAGACGAAATTGCTGATGTCTGCTGACAGTTCGGCCAGTTCCCGCACCAGCCTGGAGGAGAGATACAGGAACCTTGGTCCAGGCATCAGAAACACTGTTTCTACCGTTTCATCCAGTTGTCGATTGATGCCGACCATCTGGAATTCGTGTTCGAAGTCGCTCAGTGCGCGTAGCCCGCGTATGATGACCGAGGCCTGTTCCCTTTGTGCAAACTCCACTGCCAGGCAATCAAAGGCGCAGACCTCTACCGACGGATGATCCTGCATCACCTTCGATGCCAGTCGGACGCGCTCTTCAACGTCGAATAGCGGTGTCTTGTGTTTTCCTTCAGCAACGGCCAGAATGACCCGGTCAAACAGGTGCATAGCACGTTGTGCCACGTCCCGGTGGCCATTGGTGATCGGATCAAAGGTCCCTGGATATATCGCGGTGATGCCCTTCATGTTTGTTCCCAGTGTCCTGTATCTGTAACAGCCGAGCCTGCACCTTGCCAGCCATCGTTTGTTTGCTGACGCGCCAACCTTCGGGCAGTCTTAGCCCCGGCTCGGATTCCACATAGATCAGTGCTCCCGGCCGTAGCATCTGTTGTTCCCGTAGATGGGTCAGGGTGTGTTCCATCAAGCCGCTGTGGAAAGGCGGATCGATGAAAACAATATCATATTGTTCCCGATATGTGGAGGTGGAGGTACAGGCCAGTACGTCGGCACACAGCAGTTGGATTCTATCGCTGTGAAAAATGGTTTTTTGTCGTTGCAGTTGTTGGAAAAGTCGAACATCGCGTTCTACCATCAGTACCCTGGCTGCACCTCGGGACACCGCTTCAAAGCCCAGCGCGCCGCTGCCGGCAAACATGTCCAGGCAGTTTGCGTCGGTGATGTCGGGTTGAAGCCAGTTGAACAGCGTCTCACGCAGGCGGTCTGGTGAGGGGCGCAGAGTTGGTGTATCGCAGACGGTGAGTTGTCTATGCCTCCAGCATCCACCAATGATGCGTATCCGGTGTCCGCGCTTGCCTGCTCTGTGCCGTTTCATTGCTGTCAGGTTTTCTCTGCGGGTGCACAGTTCGACCACTTGGCACAGTCCTTTATGAGTCGGGTGTGTCGCCACCCACGGTTATTGTGGCCATCCGCTGGATGTCCAGATGCCGCTGGAAGGCAGCTCGTACTTGCTCCAGGTCTACCGCCATTATCCGGTGTACGAAGCGATCCAGGTAATCCAGTGGCAACCGGTTTAGCGCGATCATCGCAACATACTGCAATATGTCGCGGTTGCTGTCTATCTTCAGCGGGAATCCACCAGTGAGGTTTTTTTTGGCCAGCACAAGTTCCTCCTCGCTGGGACCGTTTTCAGTGTACCGCCGGATGTTCTCGATCAGCAGCGACAGGGCTGCTTCTGCCTGGTCCTCCCGGGTTTGCAGATTGGCGATAAAAAACCCGGATTCGCGGCGCGGGACGAAGTAGCTGTACACCGCGTAGGATAGTCCCCGCTGCTCACGTATTTCCTTGAACAGGCGCGATACCATGCCGTTCCCACCAAGCACATGGTTGCCGACATACAGTGGGAAATAGTCCGGGTCGGAACGTTTGATCCCAATCTGTCCCAACAGCACATGGGTTTGTGCCGAAGGGAATGGAATGGCGACACGCTTTGCCTGTTTTTCTGTAGTCACCGCCGGTAGCACGGGTGCCTGTTCCCCGATCGCCATGTCGGCGAACAGCGTGTCAGCGATGAATTTTGCCTGCCGTTTGCTGATATCGCCGACCATCACCAGCAGCGCGTTTTTGGTCACATAGTGATCCTGGTAAAACGCCTCTATATGTTCGCGCCGGATTTCCTGCAGGGATTCCTTTGTGCCTTCTGGCGGATGGGCATACGGATGCCCTTCGTACAGTGCCCGCTGCAGGGCGTCTCTGGCGAGGGCACCCGGGGACTGCTGCTTTGCCTCGATCCCTGTCTGTGTGCGCCGGATCTGGCGTTGTATCGCATCAATGGGAAAGTTTGCAAGGCTCAGCACCTGTCGCAGCGTGTCCAATGTCTGTGGCAGTGCGCCGCGTCCGGTCATTGTGCGCACGCCGACAGTGGCCGAGTCCCGATCGGCACCGCTGTAGAATTGTGCCCCGACCGATTCAAACTGTGCGCTGATGGCGTCTGCGTCCATCTCGGCGGCCCCCTGGTCCAGTAGACTGGCGGTCAATGTGGCTATGCCAGGCCGTTCGCCGTCGCGTGCGCTGCCCGCATCGAATATCACTTGCACATCCAGCATTGGCAGTTCCGGGGCCTGCACGAAGTACGCCCGTACTCCGCGCTTCGTTTCCCAGTGCTGGATCTGTGGCAGTGCCAGTGCCAGCGTCGGTGCCAGCATACACAGCACGGCCAGCCACAGACGCGCTGCGCTGCTAATGTACATGTCCTCCTCCTCCGCTGGCGGGTGCCCTCTGCCCGGGTTTCAGTGGCAGTGGAGACAGTTCCACCACAGTCAGGCTGCCATTTACCAGATAGCGTTGAGCTACCTGTTGGAGTTGCTCGGCGCTGACCCGCTTTATATTGTCCACGTACTGTTCGCTCAGTCTCCAGTCCAGGCCGATGGTCTCCGTCATGCCGATTAACAGTGCCTGGTAGAACACGGAGTCGCGCTGGTAGAGGTCGCTTGAGATAACCTGTGCCTTGACCCGCTCCAATTCCGTTGTATCCACCAGTTCTTGCTGCAGTGTCCGTATCTCGCGCCGCAGTGCCAGTTCCAGTTCCCGGATGTCGTGTCCCTCGGCCGGTGTGCCGCTCAGATCGAAAGTGGTGGTTGGCAGACGCCTGGCCATGTTGTAGCCGGCATTGACTTCGCTGGCGATCTCCGTTCCGCGTACCAGGCGACTGGGGAAGCGGGCACTGTTCCCGCCTGACAGAATGCCGGCCACCACGTCCAGCGCGTAGGGTTCCCAGGGTTCCATCTGCCATTCCTCGGAGTTGGTGGCAGCCAGCGAGGGTACCTTGTAGAGCATCAGTAACCAGGGCAGACGTGCCGGGCGTTTTACCTTCAGCCGTCTGTCGCCGGACTGGCGCACCTCCGAACGCAGAGGCGCAGGCGTAACACCCATTGCCGGGAGTGTGCCGAAATGTTTTTCCACCAATGCCAGCGTGGGTTCCAGTTCCACATCGCCTGCGATCACCAGTATGGCATTGTCCGGTCCGTACCAGCGCTGATACCATTGCCACAGGTCGGATACCTGCATGGACTCCAGGTCTTGCATCCAGCCGATGATCGGTTGCCGGTACGGACTGGTCTGATACGCTGTTGCCATCGCCGCTTCCCAGGTGTAGGACTGTGGTGCGTCTTCCGTACGCAATCGCCGCTCCTCTTTTACCACCTCGATCTCTTTTGCGAACTCGTCCGCATCCAGCAACAGATTGCGCATCCGGTCAGCCTCCAGTTCCAGGCTGATTTCCAGTCGAGAACGTTCCAGGGTCTGAAAATAGGCGGTGTAATCCTTGCCGGTGAAGGCGTTTTCCTGGCCGCCATTCTCGGAGATGATGCGTGAGAACTCCCCCGCTGGATAGTTGCGGGTACCCTTGAACATCATGTGCTCCAGCGCATGGGAGATACCGGTGATCCCGTCATGTTCATAGCTGGAGCCAACCCGGTACCATACCTGCGACACCACGATCGGGGAGCGATGGTCCTGTCGGATCAACACCTTCATGCCGTTTTCCAGTTGGTGTTCGGTGACCTTTGCCGCCAACTGCGTAGTGGAGACAGCGAGTCCCGTCAGGAGCAGGCAGTACAGGTAACATCGTGTCGGTCTGATGCGGTGGATCAAGCTTGGCATACGGCGGGTTCTTTGCGTTGCTGTGCTGAGGAAGAGGTGGGAAGCCCCTGTCTGTATACTTCTGCCGGCACGGCGCCCTTGTCACTGGCGGGCGCGGCGACTGGGTGCCAATCATAGCACACCCGCCCCGGCTGTGCATCGTGCTGCGGGGGAGCTGTACCTCCACAGTTTCATCTGCCGTGAACCCGCACCGGCCTTTATCAATCACTCCCCCGGGAGTTCGCGGCAGCCGAGCTGTGAGGCGCTGGTTGCCGCGGTGGGTGGAAGCCGTACCCCCCGTCTCACTGTACGTGAACCTGCTCAGCGGCTTGAGTTGCGTCCGGTGTGGGAATAGAATGCCACACGGTGCCGTTTGTCGGAGGATTCGGGTCGCGGGCTTTCGCTGTTCTGTATCCCAGTGTGCACTGTGCGCCTGTAGCTCAGTTGGATAGAGTGCTGCCCTCCGAAGGCAGAGGTCACAGGTTCAAATCCTGTCAGGCGCGCCAGCCTCCCCTGTTGCGGGTGCGATCTCAGCAGGGGTTTTTACTCGCCGCCGCAAGTCCTTGTTGTCCGACCCAGTCGCGGGCGAACTGCTGAGCGCAGCGTCCGCTGCGAGAGCCACGTTCCAGTGCCCAACGCAGTGCGGCCTCGCGGGCCGCATCGTCCAGTGGGGCATTACCCAGCCGTTCCAGCCAGGCTGCCACGATGTCCAGATATTGTTCCTGGTTGAACGGATGAAAGGCGACCCACAAGCCGAAACGCTCGGACAGCGAGATCTTTTCTTCCACGGCATCGCTGTGATGCAATTCCCCGTCCAGCAGTGCGCTGTCACGGTTTTCCGATAGCAGTTCCGGTAACAGATGACGCCGATTGGAGGTGGCGCAGATCAGGACGTTGTCCGGCAGTGACAGCAGCGATCCGTCCAGTGCGGTTTTTATTCCCCGGTAGCCCGGGTCATCGGCGCAAAAGCCGAGGTCATCGCAATACAGCAGAAAGGCCCCGTCTTTGCCTCGCAGACAGGCGCTTATATCCGGCAGTTCGTGCAAGTGAGATTTTTCCACCTCCACCAGCTTCAGTCCCTGTTGCCACCAGTCGTTCAGCAGCGCCTTGACCAGCGAAGACTTGCCGGTTCCCCGTGGTCCCCAGAGTAGCATGTTGTTGGCCGGCAAGCCCTGTACGAACTGTGCAATATTGCGTGTCAGCAGGGCTTTTTGTCGGTCGATGCAGTGCAATTCGGCCAGTGTGATCGGGTCCGGGTCCGGTACCGGTTCCAGCCAGCGGCAGGTCTCTGTGTGGTGCCAGCGCAGTGCCTTCGCCGAGTGGATGTCCGGTTGTGCTGTCTGCTCGGCGGGCAGCAGACGTTCCAGCGCATTTGCAATGCGTGTAGCCTGTTGCGTCAGCTTCTGCGGCAAGGGCATTTCAGTGGTGACTGTCCGGGGGTCAAGGTCGACGGGTGGCAAGGAAAGTGCGGGCCCGGAGCATTGCACAGCCCGTTGCATTACCACTTGGCTGGCTTGAAATGATACCATGAGCGCCGTTCAAAGTGCATCCGCACTGTATTATTGTCGTCGTGTTTGGAATCAAACGAAAAAGTGCGCCTGCAGCGCCTGTGGCCGATACAACGGAACAGGGTCTGGAACACGGCTTGCAAAAGACGCGGCAGGGGTTGTTTGGTAGGTTGTTTCAACGCCTGGCCAAGCATCAGCCGCTGGATGAGGTCACGCTGGAGGAGTTGGAGGATCGGCTTGTGCTGGCCGATGTCGGTATGGAGAGTTGTCAGATGCTCATTGCCAGGCTCAGGCAGTGTGCGGCGCATCGGGTGGATCAGGCTTCGTTATGCACACAACTGCGTACATTGTTGTTGGAGGAGCTGCGGCCGGTGGCACAGGACTGGCAACCGATGCTGGACCGGGCGCGGCCGTCGGTCATCCTGATGGTCGGGGTCAATGGTGTGGGCAAGACCACGACCATTGGCAAGTTGGCACATCGGCTTCTGGCCAGCGGTCATCGCGTGCATCTGGCTGCCGGGGACACCTTTCGTGCCGCCGCGGTAGAGCAGCTTGTGGCATGGGGGGAGCGTAACCAGGTGCCTGTCAGTTCGCGTCCAGGCAGGGCGGATGCCGGGGCCGTGATCTATGATGCGTTGCAGTCGGCGCGTGACCAGGGTGCCGAGATACTGATTGCCGACACCGCCGGGCGTCTGCATACCAATGTCAATCTGATGGAGGAGTTGCGCAAGATCCGCCGTGTGATTTCCCGCTTCGACCCGGACATTCCAGTGATGTCGATGCTGACACTGGATGCTGGCACTGGCAATAATGCGTTGGCGCAGGCACGTGCGTTCGATGCCGCTGTCGGCGTGGACTGGTTGATCCTGAGCAAGCTGGACGGTACCGCGAAGGGGGGGCTTATCTTTGCGCTGGCACGGCAGATAAAAAAGCCGGTCGCCTTTATCGGCATCGGGGAGAGTATCGCCGACCTGTGTCCATTTCAGGCCGAGGAGTTTGTCGACGCACTGCTGCGGACGGATGTCGACACGGTAGCCAATGGCGACTCCGCTGTGGACGTAAACGCTGGATGATTCAATTCAACGAGGTCTACAAGGTCTATCCGCAGACGGAGGCCTTGAGTGATATCAGCCTGAACATCGACCGGGGCGATATGGTATTTATTACCGGTCGTTCCGGTGCCGGGAAGAGCACTCTGCTGCGGCTGATTGCACTGATCGAACGGCACACGGTCGGTCAGATCATCGTCAATGGTCAGAACCTGGAGCGTATCCGGGGCAAGCGTGTCCCGCTGTTCCGCCGTCAGATCGGTTTCATGTTTCAGGATCACCGCTTGTTGATGCGCAAGACGGTGTTTGACAATGTGGCGTTGCCGATGGTAATCGCGGGTTATCGGCATGTGGACGTGCGCAAACGTACTCAGGCTGCGCTGGACAAGGTTGGGCTATTGCCGAAGATGAACGCTTTTCCGCAGATGCTCTCCGGTGGTGAACAGCAGCGGGTGGGCATCGCCAGGGCGGTGGTCCACCGTCCGGCGGTACTGCTGGCCGATGAACCGACCGGTAATCTGGACCCGGCACTGTCCTGGGATACGATGAAACTGCTGGAACAGTTCAACCAGGTTGGCATCACTGTGGTCATTGCAAGCCATGATTTGGAGCGCATCAAGCGCATGTCGAAGCCTATCCATACGCTGAGTCGTGGCAGGCTGTTGACGGCCTGACCTGGACGCGACAGCGTGATGAAATTCACTTTTCCCAGGCCGCGTTTCAGGCTGCGTTTCCGCCGTTCTGCGCTGGAAACCCGATCGAATCAAGCGCAGTTTGCCGGCAGACAGCCGGAGAGAGGTTACCGCATACAGGCACTGTTGCTGCAGAACTTCCGTGAGCTTATCTCCAGCCTCGGGAAGTTTGCGCATGCCCCGCTCGGACACGTACTCAGCTCGGCGGTCATCGGCATCTCACTGGCTCTGCCTGCCAGCTTTTATCTGTTGCTGGAAAATGCCCGCCATATCACGATGGACTGGGAGACCTCTACGCAGCTAATGGTCTTTCTCGATGTGGAACTGGACCTTGAGCAGGCCGAGGCACTACGTGAGCGGCTTCTTCAGGAGCCTGGTGTGGCCGAGATCGATTTGGTCAGCAAGGAGCAGGCAATGGCTGAGTACCAGGAGCAGTCGGGTTTTGCCGATGTGCTCGTGGCACTCGATGAGAACCCGCTGCCGCATGTGTTGATGCTGAGTCCGGAGCGTGGCCTGGTTGAAGCAGGGGATGGCATGGCCCTTGGGAAACGTATAGGCGACTTCCCAGGGGTCGATATTGTGTTGCAGGATCAGCAGTGGGTGTCACGTCTGTTGGCGCTGATCGATATCTTTGAGCGCGGTACTGTAATTTTGTCCCTGCTGTTGGCGATGGCTGTGCTGCTGGTTATCGGCAATACCATCCGTCTGTCAATCAATACCCACCGTCAGGAGATCGAGATCGCGAAGCTGTTTGGTGCCAGTGACGATTTCATTTGCCGCCCTTTTCTTTACGATGGTTTCTGGCACGGTGTTTTTGGGGCCATCCTGGCGTGGCTGATGTTGGTTTTTTCCCTGTTGCTTTTGCGTGAACCGATGAATAGCCTGATCTGGCTGTATGGTGGACAATTTCAGCCGGTCACGCCGGGCATCGGCTTCCTGTGCGTATTATTGTGCATTGCGGTCAGTCTGGGATTGCTCGGTTCCTGGTTCTCGGTGCATCGGCATATCCGTGACATTGAGCCGGCCTGAGTTGTGCGTTGTCTCTCTGGTTCAATGCGTAGTACATAGTTGCTCGGCGATATACTGTGCACAGGCGGGGGCCTGCAGGATGCCTTTGCGGAAATGGCCGCAGTTGACATGCAGGTTGCGTATCCCGGGCACCGGTCCGCACCACGGTTTGCCGTGGTCGGAGCCGGGGCGCAGTCCGGCCCAGTGGCGTACCAGGCGTGCCTGTCCCAGTGCCGGACAGTGTGCGTTGCCCCATGCCAGCAATGTCTCGTGCGCTTCCCGGGTGGTAGAGGGGTCAAATCCCGCTTGTTCCATCGTGCTGCCGATCAACACATGCCCATCTCGGCGCGGGATAAGATAATGCTCCTTTTCCAGCAGGATACGTTCACAGGGCAGGGTTGGGAGTTGCAGGCACAGCATTTGTCCCCGAACCGGCTGGATACGGATCGCCGGCGCCAGGTTTTCCAGTAGTTTGCTGCTCCATGCTCCGGTGCAAAGCACATAGGTTTCGGCCTGTAGTTCGCCCTGATCGCTGTCCACGCCGGTGCAACGTCCGGCAGTGATCCGCAGCCTGTGCACTGTTGCCGGGATGGTCTTCAGGCCGTGCCGCCGCAGGCTTGCCCGCAACGCTGCCAGTAGTCGGGGTGGGCGTATCTGCGCGATCTCCGGTAACAGTACCGCATGTTCTGGCAGTGGCACGTCCGTCGGCAGTCCGCTGCGTTCCCCACTCAGGCAGCGCAGTGCACCACCTTGCGTTGCCCACTCCCGTGAACTCGCCGCATCCTCGGCATCCAGTATCAGCAGCCCGCAGGGCCAGTATTCCGGGTCGATACCGGTTTCTTCCCGCAGTTCGGCCGCGAACGTCGGATACAGTCGCTTGCCGGCATCGGACCAGTGCCGGGACTCGGCTGCCTCTGCCCAGGGCCGCATTGAAGAGAGGATCCCGCCTGCCGCCCAACTGGCTTGCCCGGTGTCGCGCCCCGCATCGACCACGGCCACCTGCAGGCCGCACCGGGCCAGTTCGCGTGCTGTGCTCAGGCCGATAACACCGCCGCCAAGGATCAGACAGTCCAGCACGGCCCGAGGGTTGTTTCCGTATTCGCTATGATTGTTCCTGGTCGACTTTCGCTATCAGTTGGTTGACTATCTCTATCACCTTTGCGTGTGAACCTGCCATGCTGGCGCTGGTCATGAATCGGCCCTGTACAACCATCGCAGGCACGCCGGTCAGTTTGTACTGGCGGGCCAGCAGATAGGCGGCCTTGATTTTTTTGTCGATCTGGTCGGATTCGTACAGCGTTGCCACTTTATCGCTGTCCGCACCCAGTTCTTCCAGGAAGCGCTTTAGCTGCGCGTCCTTGAACAGATCCTTCTTGTCCAGATGGATGGCATCGAACAGTGCGCCGTGAAACACATCCAGCATCTCCAGGGCCTCGGCGACATAGTAGGCCTTGGCGTGTGGCAGCCAGTTTTTGCTGAGCACCGCCGGGATGCGTGAGAAGGCCACATTTTCAGGCTTTTGCTGCTTCCACTCGCGCAGATTGGTCTCGAAAGTGAAGCAGTGTCCGCAGCCATACCAGAAGAACTCCACCACCTCGATCTTTGCCGGATCGGCCGGAGCCTGTGGGTTGTCCAGCGTTTTCCAGCCTTGTGCCATGCAGGAAAGGCTTAGCGCTGTTAACAGTGGGATCAGGATCAGGGATTTCAAGGGTACTTTCATTGCATCAGGTCTCCCGACTCAGGTTGGAAATAAGGCTGAATTCATGTGTTCGGCTAAAGTTCACCATAGGAATGCAACCCGGACAGGAACAGATTGACCCCGAGGAATGCGAACAGTGTGATGAACAGACCGATTACCGACCACCACGCCATCACATTGCCGTGCCAGCCACGGCTCATGTGCATGTGCAGCCAGGCGGCATAGTTGAGCCAGACGATCAGTGCCCAGGTTTCTTTCGGGTCCCACGACCAGTATCCGCCCCAGGCCTCTGCGGCCCACAGGGAACCGAGTATGGTCGCCAGACTGAAAAAGACGAAGCCGAGCGCGATGGCGCGGTACATCACATCATGCAGCAGTTCCATGGTGGGCAGCGGTGCCAGCAGTGCCGCGCCGGAGGAGCGTCGCTCCAGTCTGTCACGCAGCAGGCAGGCCGCTCCCAGCATTGCGGCGATGCTGAAACAGCCGTAACCGATGAAATTGGCAGGCACGTGGATCTTCATCCAGTAACTTTGCAGTGCCGGCACCAATGGTTGGATCTGGTCAGCGTCACGTGTCCAGGCGTACCAGAACAGGAAGCATACCGCCAGGCTGACGATCAGCATCACGAAGGCCCCCATGCCGTAGGCGCGGTAGCGTTGTTCGTAGTAGAGGTAGATCAGGGAGGTGATGATCGTGAACAGCACGAACACCTCGTACAGGTTGCTGACCGGGATGTGGCCGATGTCCGCCCCGAGCAGCCAGGACTCGCGCCAGCGCACCAGCATGCCGGTGAGCCCCATGGTTACCCCGGTCCAGCAGAAGGCACGTGCCGTGCGGCCGGAGAATTCGGAGTGGCGTGCCAGATACATCAGATAACCGAGAAAGCTGAGCAGGTAGCACACGCTCATCCACGTAATGGCGGATTGGCTGGAGAGAAAGTATTTCAGTACAAAATGCGACTCCGCTCGCTCCAACGCCTGCCCGTACAGCAGGATCGCAAGCAGGCTCAGGCCAGCGACCACGCTGCTCAGTGCACACACCGTGCGCCAGCGCCATCCAAGGCCGATCAGTCCCGCCGTCCCGACGAACAGCAGCAGTTCCTCCGCGCCTTGCAGTGTTGGCCGATAGTTGACAAAGCAGTACCCCGCCATGATGGCAACCGTCACCGACCACAGTGCATACCACAGATGCCGTTCCGTTGGTTGCCAGTCCCGCCCGATGGTGTTAATGCCCTGGTGTTGCATTGTCCGTGGATTATAGCCTAAGTCGCCAGGAATTGACCCGGTTCTCGTTACTGGACAGCGGGTGTTTCCCCGGGTGGCCCGTGTGGCGCGACCACCGTCTTCCCGCTGGTGAGTGCGATTGCCGATCCCGACGCAGATCGCGTATTATTGCGGCCAGCCGCCGGAAGAATCCCAGCCCCGATGTCACAATTATCCGAGTTCATTGCCAATCATCTGTTTCTGGTTTGCCTGTTTGTCGCGCTGCTGTCCCTGCTGTTGTGGGATATTTTCCACGGTGTCAGCCAGGGCGCGAAGGCCCTCTCGCCCGCGGCGCTCACCGAGATGATCAACCGGGAAAAGCCCGTGCTGATCGATCTGCGCCCCAAGCCGGATTTCTCTGCCGGACACATCATCAGCGCGATCAGCATCCCTGCCAGCGAGTTTCCCGCCAGCATGGATCGCCTGAAGGCACATAAGGAATCCGCGGTGGTGCTCTATTGTGACAACGGTGCGCAATGTTCCCGGCATTCCAAGCTGTTGCGGCAGGGGGGATTTCAGAAGCTGTACACACTGCGTGGTGGTTTGATCGAGTGGCGTCACGCACATCTCCCGTTGCAACGCAAATGAGTTCCTGCCACGTAGTCGTGGTCGCATCGGGTGATCGCTGTGCGTGTGGTGCGCTGACCCGGTGTCGTGCTGGTTTCCGTTTGTCGGTTGACAGCAGGGTGGCATGACGGACCAGCAGGATACGGCGCTCCCCCTGTCGGGGCAGCCCGGCAAGGCGGCGGATGGTGCGCAGGGGGGGCAGTTTTCGATACGCAAGATATACACCAAGGACGTTTCTTTCGAAACCCCCGGCTCGCCGGGGGTGTTCAGTCAGGAGTGGACGCCCGATGTGGACATGGACCTGCAAAACCGGACGACGCTGCTTGGTGAGGACGTCTATGAGGTGGTAATGCATGTCACGGTGACGGTAAAGCTGGGGGGAAGTGTCGCGTATCTGGTCGAGGTGCAACAGGCTGGCATGTTCATGCTCCGTGGTCTGCCGAAAGCGACGATGGAACGGGTACTGAATACCACCTGCGCGAACATTTTGTTTCCGTTCGTGCGCGAACTGGTCGCGGAACTGATCACCCGGGCGGGGTTTCCACAGTTTTTGATCCAGCCAGTGAATTTTGAGGCCCTGTACCACAGGCGGCAGGTGGAGGAGCAGAAAAAGAAGAAAAATCGGCGCTCCACGGATGCGGCCGGGGAGCAATAGAGCGGCGTGGCACAGACCCCGGTACTGGTGCTTGGGGCGGGTTCCTGGGGTACCGCGCTGGCCATACAGCTTGCCCGCAATGGGCATCCGGTCTGGTTGTGGGGCAGGGATGCCGGGCTCATCGCACGGATTCGACGCGAGCGGCAGAACCCGCGCTACCTGCCTGGCATCGACCTCGGAGAGGGCATATGTGCCATCGCTGATCTGGGGGAGTTGCCTGATGCCGTGCGTGATGTGGTGTTCGCGGTGCCTTGCGCCGCGCTGGAAACGGTTGCCCGTCAGTTGTCTGCGCGTGCAGGGCTGGATGTCTGTCTCTGCTGCAAGGGCTTGCAGCAGCAGGAGCCGGTATTCAACCACGCGCTGGTGCAAAAGCTGCTGCGTCCGTCGCTGCTGGCGGTGCTTTCGGGCCCGTCTTTTGCCACCGAGGTGGCCCGGGGCCATCCCACTGCGGTCAGTGTGGCCGCTGCCGATATTTCCCAGGCCGAACATTTTGCCAGCCTGTTCCACAGCGAGACCTTCCGTGCCTATGTGCACGATGATCTGATCGGTGTGCAGCTTGGTGGCGGGGCCAAGAATGTGGTTGCGATCGCCGCCGGCGTCGCCGCCGGGCTTGGTTATGGCAGCAATACCCGCGCCGCGCTGATCTGCCGCGGCCTGAGCGAGATCAGGAATCTGGGCATGGCGCTCGGGGCGCGTAGCGATACCTTTATCGGTCTGTCCGGTGTGGGTGATCTGATACTGACCTGCAGTGATGACCAGTCGCGCAATCGCCGCCTTGGCCTGGCGCTGGTTCGTGGCTTGAGCCTGGATCAGGCTCGGGCCGAGATCGCACAATCCATAGAAGGGATCGATGCGGCCGCCAATCTGTTGGCGCTGGCCAGACACCACCGGGTGGAAATGCCGATCACCGAGCAGGTGATGCGGCTCATCGGTGGTGAATGCGAACCGATGGACGCGGTGCGCAGCCTGTTGCAACGCGACCTCGGCGCGGAGATGGCGCCGTGAGTGCGCGGGCGGCGGATGGAACGGCGCGTGGGCCTGCACCGGTGCCGAGTTTGCAGGGCGAGTTTTGCGGGATGCGCTTCAACAGCCCGCTGGTGCTGCTGTCCGGCTGCGTGGGTTTTGGCGAGGAATATACCCGGATTCAGGGGTTTTCCAACCGGGATGTCGGCGCCGTCTGCCTGAAGGGCACGACGCTGGAGCCACGCCCTGGCAACGCGCCGCACCGTTTGGCCGAGACCTCCAGCGGGATGCTCAACGCCATCGGCCTGCAAAATCCCGGTGTGCACCGGGTGGTGGAGGAGTACCTGCCGTTGTTGAACTTCGATGAGACCCGGTTCATCGCCAACCTCAATGGCACTACGCTGGAGGAGTATGCGGCCATCACCGCGATGTTTGATGATTCCCCGGTGGACGCGCTGGAGATCAACATCTCCTGTCCCAACGTGAAGTGTGGAGGCATGGAGTTTGGCAACGACCCGGAGATGTCCGCACGCGTGGTGGAGGCCTGCCGCCCGCACACCAGCAAGCCGTTGATCACAAAGCTGTCGCCAAACCAGACGGACATTGCCGAAAACGCACGCCGTTGCATAGAGGCGGGCAGCGATGCGCTCGCCGTGATCAACACGGTGGTCGGCATGGCGATTGACCTGGACAGGCGCCGGCCGGTGCTGGCGAACAACCGTGGTGGCCTGTCCGGTCCGGCCATCAAGCCGCTGGCGCTATTGTGTGTGCATCAGGTCTATCAGCACAGCCGTCGGCATGGGGTGCCGTTGATCGGACAGGGCGGCATAGTCAACAGTCGGGATGCATTGGAGTTCATCGTCGCCGGTGCCAGCGCGGTCGGTATCGGTACCGGTCTGTTCTACGACCCGCTGTGCTGCCAGCGTATCAATCAGGGTATCGCGGACTATCTGGCCGCGGCGGGGCTGGCCTCGGTGGATGCGCTGGTCGGCACGCTGGAGTTGAACGAATAGCGCGGTGCCGGACGGCTAAAGTTGCCGCAGGGGTGTGTTGCGGGCGGGCTCAGGCCAGTGCACGCTGGATGGCGCGCCATGCGCCGAGTTTCTGCCGGGTTGACAGCGCCGCGTGTGCCGGGCTGGTCGATGGCAGTCGCTGACAGCGCAGGTATCCGGGCCAGTCCGCCGTGCTTTGCCTGCCGAGTCGGTGGAACAGCGTTTCCGCCTTCGCGCCATTGAAGAACACATGGTGCAGTTGCCGGTGTCGGGCGAAGAAGCTGTCGAAATCATTGAAGCCGTCCTCGTTGACGATGATGTCCGAGTCCAGGCTGGAGCGGCGTTGACAGCAGCGCAGTACGTCCCACAGCGCAATGTGTTGCCGCCGCAGTGCGCGCAGGCGTTCCCGGTAGGGGGCATCGGGTGCGAAGTCGAACAGTGTGCCGAGGATCGGCCAGAAGTCGTTGCGCGGATGCGCATAGTACTGTTTGGCCGCCAGCGAGGCCTTGCCCGGCATGCTGCCGAGGATCAGCACCCTCGCCCCGCGTCCGGCCACCGCCGGGAAACCGTGGATACGCCTTGCCGCGGGCGCCAGGTCTGCGGCGTTTGCCCGGTTTATGGCCATCGCACCAACGTAGCACAGCCTCGCTGTCGCGTGAACCCGCACAGTTGCATTGTTGATCCGCCTGAAGGATACTGTGGCCGGATGGAGTCGGCCGGGCAATCGCTGTACGGAAACCCGTATAGAGGAAAGTCCGGGCTCCGCAGGGTAGGGTGCCAGACAGGTTCTGGGCGGCGCGAGCCGATGGAAAGTGCCACAGAAAATATACCGCCCGCAAGGGTAAGGGTGAAATGGTGCGGTAAGAGCGCACCGCGTTGGCAGTAATGGCAACGGCAGGGCAAACCCCACCTGGAGCAAGACCAAATAGGGGGACGTTGAGGCGACCCGCCAAGTCCCCGGGTAGGTTGCTAGAGGTGCATGGTGACATGCATCCCAGATGAATGATTGTCCACGACAGAACCCGGCTTACAGGCCGACTTCCTCCCTGAATTGTTGAACTGTGTGCGGTGTGTGTGGTTGATCGGGTACACTGCCAGTGAATTTGTGGCCTCAGGCATTTGGGGGAAACGTGGCGAAGCGAGAGAAGAGCACCCGGCGGCAGATCGATGCCTATGCGCACACGGACAAGGAACGGGCGAACAATCCGCCGGTTGGCCTGGTCTCGGCGGATAGCGACCAGGATGCCGGGCAGCGGGCCTATCGGCATGACCCGCATATCGATCCACAGCTTTCCTGGGCCGGCAAGGCCGAGCATGCCGAGTTTGCAGTGCCAACCGTGTCATTGCATGTACACGAGCGCATCGACCCGCGTACCATCATCGAAGCAGTGCGGCGGCGCAACGGTACCGAGTTGCAGCGGTCGATGTTCGAGACACCGGAGCAAAATCTGCCGCTGCGGCAGGCCATCGAGTTCTACCGGCACCGGCACAACTGGAGCAACCGCCTGATCGCGGGCGACAGCCTGCTGGTGATGAACAGCCTGCTCGAGAAGGAGGGTCTGGGTGGGCAGGTGCAGTGCATCTACATGGACCCGCCCTACGGGATCACATACGGCAGCAACTTCCAGCCCTTTGTGGATAAACACGGAGGAGTCCGGGACGACAGAGACGCGAACCTGAGCGCTGAACCGGAGACGATCAAGGCCTTTCGCGATACCTGGGAACTCGGCATCCATTCCTACCTGAGCTATCTGCGCGACCGGTTGTTGCTGGCGAGGGAGTTGTTGACGCAAAGCGGCAGTGTGTTCGTGCAGATCGGGGATGAGAATGTGCATCGCGTCGGACTGGTGTTGGATGATATTTTTGGTGCGGGGAACCGCATCGCGACGATTTCCTACGTCACGACCGGGAGCAGTTCCTCAAAGACACTGCCGCAGGTCGCGGATTATCTGCTGTGGTATGCCAGGGATCGCAAGGCCGTGAAATACCGTCAACTCTACGAACGGCTCACGCGCACCGAGACGATCGAGTTCTTCAGTTGGCATGCCATGGTGGAACTCCCTGACCGGACATGCAGGCAACTGACACCCGAGGAGCGCTTTGACCCCGATAAACACTTGCCGAAAGGCGCACGAATTTACCGGCGCATGAATCTCGTTTCGCGTGGCACTTCCCCAACAGGGAGATCTGACCCCTATGAATGGAATAATAATGTATTTCGTGTTCCCGCAGGTCAGCAGTGGCGGGTAGAAAATCCTGCAGGATTGGATCGTTTGAAGGAAAGGAATCGACTGGATGCGGTTGAAGGTGGACGCTTGAGTTGGAAACTGTACGAAGACGAGGTACCGGGCCGTAAGATTCACAACGTTTGGTCCATGCAAATGTCGCCAAGCCAGAAACGTTATGTAGTTCAGACGGCCCCCAGTACGATCCGTCGTTGCATACTGATGACAACCGACCCGGGCGATTTGGTCTTTGACCCCACCTGCGGTTCCGGTACCACCGCCCATGTCGCCGAGCAATGGGGCCGCCGATGGATTACCTGTGACACCTCGCGCGTGGCCACCACGCTGGCCCGGTCACGTCTGATGACCGCGCAGTTTGATTATTACCAGTTGGCGTATCCCGACGAGGGGGTCGGTTCGGGTTTTCGCTACAAGACAGTGAGTACCGTTTCAGCAGGTAGACTGGCCTATGACGAACCGCCCGAACAAACCGCCTTGTATGACCGCCCGCGGATTGACCGCAGGAAGGCCCGGGTCACCGGTCCCTTCACCGTGGAGGCGGTACCTGCCCCGACCGTGCGGCCTATCGATCCGGTCGCGGTTTCTCCATTGATGGTGGCGGATGCCTCGGTCGTGCGTTCCGGCGAGACACGGCGTCAGCAGGAATGGAGCGATGAACTGCTGAGCACCGGCATTCGCGGCAGGGCCGGTCAGCGCATTACCTTCTCCTGTGTGGAGCCCCTGCCGTGCCGCTGGCTGCACGCTGATGCCGAAACCCGGCGGCAGGTTGTCGATGACAATCGGGTCCGGGACGGCGATATTGCCGACACGGTACAGCGTGCGGTGATCTCATTCGGCCCCGAGCACGCGCCGCTGGAACAACGGCAGGTGGAAAACGCCTTGCAGGAGGCACGTAATCTGGTGCCTGAACCGGCCATGGTGGTTTTTGCCGCGTTCCAGTTCGACCCCGAAGCCGCCAAGGACATAGACGAAACCCGTTGGCCTGGCATGACGATCCTGAAGGTGCAGATGAATGCAGACCTGCAGACCCGAGACCTGAAAAAGAAACGCAGCAGCAATGAAAGTTTCTGGCTGATGGGGCAACCGGAGGTGTCAGTCAGTCCGATACGGACCGGGGAGCATGCCGGCCAGTGGCAGGCACAGGTACACGGTTTCGACTATTTCAATACCATCACCGGCGAGTTGGAATCTGGCGATGAGCAGCAGATCGCCGTGTGGATGCTGGATACCGACTATGATGGCCGGAGTGTGTATCCGCGACAGGTGTTTTTCCCCATGGGAGATGGCGGCTGGACCAAACTTGCCAAAAGCCTCAGGGCGGAGATAGACGAGGCATTGATGGAAGCCTACCAGGGGACCCGTTCATTGCCGTTCGCACCGGGCAAGAATCACCGCATAGCGGTCAAGATCGTGGACAGACGTGGCATCGAAAGCCTAAAGGTGATCGATATTACGGAGGCCGGAGGCAAGTGATGAAGGCCGAGTTTGAAAACATAGGCCCGGTCAAGCAGCGGGCTGGTCTCGAATTGGGAGACTTGACCATCATCGCCGGGCAGAACAATACAGGGAAGACCTATCTGGTTTATACACTGTATGGATATTTGGCCTTCCTGCATGGCGGAGAACTGATGTCTTTGAGACATACAAGGGCTTTCAACATGAAGAACTATATGGGGATCATTACAGCACTGAATGAGACAGGAGAGGCAAGCATCAGTCTGCAAAAATATCGTCGGTATGAAAAGAGGCTCCTGGAAGAGGCGTCAGATGTTTATTCCAAGAGAAGACTGCATCAGGATTTCAGTGTCCCCCGAGAGGCGTTTAGAGAAGCACACTTTCGTTTGGAAGTGCAACAGTCATCTCACATAAAGCAAGTCACCAGATTTGGCTCCTCGATGGGTATCAAGTATGAGATAGGGATTCGCCAGGGAGCGGCCGAGCAAGCAACTTTTTTTCTGAACTCAAAAGACAGTCACAGTCGGGTTTCGGACCTGGCTTTGGATGGGCACTTTATTTTCAATGGGATCATCCAACTGATCATCGACCAGATACTCGCACATAACCCCGAACCATTTATTTTGTCTGCGGAAAGATTCGGTATTTCACTCTTCTATAAGGAACTGGATTTCACCAAGAACCGAGTGGTTGAACTATTGCAGAATCTGGACAAAGAACGTGAGGATCGTATCTGGTTCCTTGATGCAGGGAGTGCCCGTTACGCAAAACCCATAAAGGACAACATAGACTTCATCAGAGACTTGTCGGAGGTACAGAAACAAAAAAGCGAATTGGTTACAGACAAGGTGCGCCGTGTGGACAATATGATAGATGGCTACTACAAGGCAAAGTCCGATGAGATTCGCTTTGTGTCCAGGAGGAGAAAAGAACACAGATTCGATATTCCACTGCATTTGGCATCATCCTCCGCCCGCGGGGTGTGTATCTTGTATTTTTACCTCAAACACCAGGCTCGGCTGGGACAACTGCTGATCATCGATGAGCCGGAAAGTCATCTCAGCCCAAGCAATCAGGTCTTGATGGCGAGGTTGTTGGCGTTCTGTGTCAATGCGGGATTGAAAGTGCTCATCACCACCCACAGTGACTACCTGATCAAGGAGATCAACAACCTGATCATGCTGCACGGTGATTTTGAGGGGAAAGCGGATTTCCTGAAAAAGTACAAAAAAGAGTATACCGCCGAGGACCACTTGTTTCCGGGATCAGTCAAGGCGTACGCATGCGAATACGGGACACTGACTCCCTGTGAAGTGGACCGCATGGGGATCGATATGCCGGTTTTTGATGACGAGATAGATAAAATCAATGAGATATCAATGGCTCTCGCCCTGAAAAAGACCACAGATGGCCAACGGGATGATTGACGACATCAGGTGTGTGCTGAAAGACAGTTGTCTGAAGACAGAGTGTGCAAGGGCAGAAAAAGCGTTGCTAAAAGATAAGCAATCCAATATGCAGGTTGCCATAACCGGTCTACCCGACGGTGCGCTGGTTATCGATATCCCCCCAAATGGTTGCCACAACGCCATGTTAAAGCCGAGGGGCACGAGGAAATCTTGCGATTACTTGGTGTTGGTGCCGAATGAAGATGGCATACACGCTTGCTTCATAGAAATGAAAAAGACTCTCGATCAGGACCAAAATTTCACGAAGGCATGCGAGCAAATCCTTTGCACCATCCCCGTGCTGGATTATGTCGTATCCATGGTGAGGGTTCATTCTCCCGATCTTGTAAAGAAGCCGAAAATCCAGCGACACTATACAGTGATAGCGGAGAAAGCCACCTTGAGGTTTGACAAGCAAAGAGTAAAACCCGACAAACCGGCAAGCCGCGACCATCGAGGAAAGCACTTCAAGATCATTCACTCGTTGCCGGAAATACCGGTCGGACAGTTGCAATGATACAGGCATTCCGCATCATCGACTCCGCCGTTGTTGTCTCGTACCGGCGTTGTATACACATTGGAGCGTGTGGACGCCTGGGGCGTGCGGGCCATCCGGGGAGTACCGGCATCCTGAATGGAACGACTGTCATGATGCATTCAGTGGCGTGCCGCCTTGCCCGAATCCGGGGATGCGAGGTGTCCCAATAGTGGTGGTGGCCCGGAACAGACGACCTGGCAGTCTACTGTTTTGAACGGGGTCGTCGTTGATACGATGCAGCGACTGAATCGGACGGTCCGACTCGATGGGTTTCGCCGGTGATTGAAAAAGTCACACTGAAATACTTCAAGCAATTCAAGCAGCAGTCTTTCGAGCTTGAGGACAGTGTCGTATTGGCGGGCCCGAACAACGCCGGTAAAACCACCCTGCTGCAGGCCATCGCGACCTGGTATTTTGCCTTCAATGAATGGCAGCGGAGAAAATCGGCCTCGTCCGCGAGCCAACGCAGCGCGGTTCCACTGACGCGCCAGCAGTTCCTGTCGGTACCGGTACGGCGGTTCAATCTGCTGTGGACGGATACCTCAACCGCGCTGAGGAAGGATGAAGGCGGTGGGCGTGGCGCGGCAAACCCGCGTATCATGGAGATCGTCCTGGAGGGTGGCGGGGATACAGGCACTCCATGGTGTCATAGCATGGAGTTCCGGCACGCCAATTCCGAACTGATCTATGCCAAACCGGGTAATTCGAGGGTTCCTCCCGAGGAGATCAGGGTGGTTTATGTGCCTTCCTTTTCCGGCATCGAAACCGAGGAAAAGGTACATACCCGGGAATATCAGGAATGGCTGGTAGGTCAGGGCAAACCGGGAGACATTATCAGGAACCTGCTGGTCGAAACGGCCGGGGACAGCCGGGCGTGGCAGGCCTTGCAGACAGATGTGGAGAAAATATTCGGTTATCGCCTGTTGCCACCCCAACATCAGGGGCGTCCGTTCATATTGTGCGAGTACCTTCCGGGGATACCCAAAGGTCGTGGACACGGCGGTTATTCCAAACTCGACATTGCCAGTGCCGGTAGCGGATTTCTGCAGACGCTGTTGCTGCTCGCGTTTTTTTACGCCCGGCCATCCACTGTCATGCTGATTGATGAACCCGATGCCCATCTGCATTTCATTTTGCAAAAGCAAATCTACGACCATTTGCGAACGGTCGCCCGTAACAGCAGATGTCAGGTTATTGTGGCAACGCATTCCGAGGTGATCATCGACAATACCTTGCCCGACAAGATCATTTCCTTTTACCGCTCTCCCCACCGGCTGCTTGATAGTACGGAACGCGACCGGGTACGCGAGGCATTGAAGCGCGTATCGTCCATGGATATCCTGCAGGCGGAAGGTGCCAAAACGGTGTTGTATGTGGAAGGGGGAAGCGACAGGGACATGCTTCAGGCGTGGGCGGACAGGCTGGGCAAAGGCAAGGCGTTCTCCGATTGCTTTTGTTACCCGGTGAAGGGCAGAAGACCCAGGGAAGCCAGAGACCATTTTTTTGCGCTACGGGCGGTCAACCCGCAAATGACGGGGATACTGTTACTGGACGGCGATAACCGGGCCAGCGATGCACATGCGCTTGCAACCGCGGGATTGGAGATACGGGTATGGGGGCGCTATGAAATAGAAAACTACCTGGTTCATCCCGCTGCCATACGGCGATTCATCGAACAGGCGCATAGCCCCATATCGGCGGAGGCGGCAACAGAAAAAATGAAAGACATGCTGCCGCCCGCTGTGTTGCGTTCCCCACTGGCCGATCATGACTATCTGCGCACGACAGCGGCGAGCAAGCACCTGCTGCCGCAGGTTTTCTCCGCGGCGGGGATGGATATCCCCAAACAGGAATACTATCGGCTTGCCAAGGTCATGGAGAAGGAGGAGATTCATCCTGAAGTGGTGCAGATACTGGACGAGATCGTCGGTGGGGAGCGATAAGGATGCCTTCTGACGACCCGGCCCCAAAATCCCTTATTATCAACTCCCCATTCTTTGCCCCGTCCCGGCACTGGATATACACCGAGGAAGCTAATCCGCCCGAACTGGTGGAAGGCCGGCGCAAGGCGGGTTACATGATCTCCGATCCGCAGGCAAAGCCGTGGCACGACAAGGGCAAATTTGTCGAGCTGCCGCGGGTCAATCAAATCCGTCAGCGCGTGGATGCCTGGCGTGAAACGGGCTACCCGGGGATCACCGGCATCACCAAGGTTCTGCTGGAACACTGGAAAGACCGCGAGCAACGCGAGTTTGCATTTTTCTTCTGCCAGATCGAGGCGATCGAAACGCTGATATGGTTGATTGAATCATCCGACCGGGAGCAGGCCGGGATCGATATCCCTGCGGATGGCGGAACGTTTGGCCGCCTGTGTTCCAAATTGGCCACTGGTACCGGGAAGACAGTGGTGATGGCAATGCTGATCGCATGGCAGGTCATCAACCGTGTAACCTACCCCAGGGATGGCCGCTTTTCCCGGCACATTTTTGTTGTTGCGCCAAACCTCACGATACGGGAACGGCTGGAGGTCCTCAAGCCGACTGCAGAGGGCAACTACTACGATCAATTCGGCATTGTACCGCTCTCGCTGAAAGAAAAACTGTGGCAGGCGAAGATCGTGATACGCAACTGGCATGCCCTGAAATGGGATACCGAGGAGCAGATAGGGAAGAAAAAGGGCGTGGACAAACGCGGTGTGAAAAGCGACGAGGCCTACACCCGTGAGGTGCTGGGTGCAATGGCCGATGCCCACAACTGGATCGTAATAAACGACGAGGCACATCATGCCTGGCGGGTTCCTGCAGGTTCGAAAATCAAAGGTGTCGGAAAAGAAGAGGTGGAAGAAGCCACGAAGTGGATCGGTGGCCTTGAACGCTTGCACAAGGTGCGAAATATATTGAATTGCTTTGATTTTTCTGCCACACCGTTTGCACCGAGCGGGAAGAAAACCGCGAAAGAGACATTGTTCGGTTGGGTTGTGAGTGACTTTGGACTGAATGATGCCATTGAGTCGGGGCTGGTAAAAACGCCACGCATTGTTGTGCGTGATGATGCGTTGCCGGATGCGAAAACTCTCAAACCCCGTCTGTATCACATCTATAGTGACCCGGAAGTCAGAGACGATCTGAATCGAAGCGCGGAATCTCACGAGCCATTGCCTTCCTTGATCATGAATGCTTATGCTTTGTTGGGTGCGGACTGGGAGCAGACCAGAGCTCATTGGCAGGGGCAAGGCACCCCGCCGGTGATGATTACCGTTGCCAATCGCACTGAAACGGCAGCACGGATCAAATATGCCTTCGACAATGGCAATATACCGGTTGGCGAGTCGTTGCGTTCCCGTGAAGGCATCTTGCACATTGATTCGAAAGTGTTGAAAGCGGCAGAGGAGACACAGGAGGCACGGCCATCTGCGGCTTTTCCATTGGTGGGAGCAGGGAAGGATGAAACAAAACACAAAACGACCAGGGAACAACAGGCCGAAGGTCTGAGGATGCGAGTCAACACTGTCGGACAGGAAAACAAGCCCGGCGCACCGATCCGGAACGTCATTTCGGTCGGCATGCTGTCCGAAGGATGGGATGCAAGAACCGTCACCCACATCATGGGACTGCGGGCGTTCACGAGCCAGTTGTTGTGTGAACAGGTCGTCGGACGCGGATTGCGGCGTGCTTCCTACGAAATCAATGAAGAAACTGGCCTGTTCGACCCCGAATATGTCAATGTCTTCGGTGTACCTTTCAGTTTCCTGCCGCACGAAAAGGAAAGCACGGGTGAACCGTTACCGGCGGACAACAAAGTTACTGTGAGGGTGATGGATGAAAGAGTCAAGTGCTCCATCAAGTGGCCCAATGTTATTCGTATCAGCCGAAGTTATGCCGCCAGCCTTTCCATGGATTGGGGACAGGTCGAACCGTTGGAACTGGATACATCGAATACCATGCAGATAGTGGAACTCGCGCCTACCGTAGACAACAAACCGGATGTGTCTAAAATCAAGGATATCGATCTTGAAAAACTGGCCGTAAAATGGCGCCGGCAGACTATGATTTTCAAGATGGCGCAGGAGACATGGAGAGAGATGAAACCTGACTGGAAGGCATCCGAATCTGTCTTGATAGCGAAACTGATTCGCCTTACCGAGGAGTTCATCGGCTCGGATCGGATCCGGATCTCACCCGCATTGTACGACCAGGACCAAAAACGAAGACAACTGGTCATTACCCTCAACATGAGCCAAGTCATCCGTCATTTCTGGAATGCGATAGTGTTTGACAATACTGAAAAACGCAGCCCGGTACTGGATAGCAATTACCCGTTTCGTTCAACCGACGACATGCGTCCGTGGCGAACCGGAAAGCCGTTCACCGCGACGAAAAAAAACCATATCAACTACTGCGTGCATGATAGTACCTGGGAGGCATCTGCATCGTTTGAACTGGATCGAAACAAGGCGGTCGATGCATGGGCAAAAAACGATCATCTCGGTTTTGATGTGTTGTATGTGTACAACGGAGTGGTCAGAAAATATCGTCCCGACCTACTCGTTCGGTTGCAGTCCGGCGATCTGCTGGTACTGGAGATCAAGGGACAGCAAACCGAACAGGACGATGAGAAACACAAATACATGCAGGAGTGGGTCGAGGCTGTCAACGAGGATGGCGGGTTTGGCCGATGGCATTTTGCAGTTTCAAGAGCACCGTCCGGTATAAAAGACATTCTTGCCGTGCACGCCGCACATACCTGATCATGGGCTGCGTGTTTCTGCGCACCGATGTCTGCGTCATGGTCGCACCTGCCGTCATGCCGGGTCTTGCCTGCCGGCATGCCCGCCGCGCTTGTCGACCAGATACAGGAACTCGGTTACGTGGGTATTGCGTTGCCTGAGATTGCGGCAGCCGCGGAAGGTGTTGTAGCGGGTGTCCATGACCGTCAGCCTGCCGCAGCGGCGAAGCTCCGAGAGGAATTGTTCATGGGGAATGAAGCCTTCTGAATTGTAGGAGATCAGGGCGAACCGGCACCGGCAGTCGTCCACCGCGGAGAACAGCGCATCGGCGGCGTTGCCTGGCTGGTTGTACCGGGACCGGTTCCACTGTACCGGGATGCCGGAGACCCGGCTGTAATGCTGTGGTGGTTCGTAGTCGCAGATCAGGTTCAGCATGAAATAGTTCGACCCGTAGGGGTGCTGGTTGTATGGTGGGTCAAAATAGGCGACGTCGACGGCCTCCAGCTCCCGCACCAGCGCGTTGGCGTCACGTTGATGGATCTCGTATGCACAGTCGAAGCGGGACAAGACCGGGAGTTGCAAGCGTATCTTCCCGCGTATGCGTTTCAGCGCGTTGCGGTGTTCTCCGCCGAACTGGCCTATGCCGTCCCGGTTTTTGTAGAACCCCTTGAACACACCGGCGGTGTTGGTATGTGCGGATGCCTGCGCGAGCAGTGGGCCAAGCAGCAGGGCCTGGTACCGCGAGGGGACCCGGGCTATCGCCTGCCGCGCAGAATCGATGTAAATGGCGTTTTCCCGGGTATAGAAAACCCGGTCCGTCGGGCGGATCTTATGTTCGTCCGTGGGAGCGTAGCGTGCGGTTATGAAGCCGGGCGTCGGGTTGTCATGGATGTGTGCCTCAAGTCGGCTCAGGCAGGCCTGCAACGCATCGTGATCGATCTCCGATCGGTTTGACAGATAGCAGCTATTGGTGATCCGGCTGTAGGTTTCCAGGTCGTTTGCGATGATGCGCCGGGCGTGTCGCTTTGCCATGCGGGAGACGACCCCGGTGCCGGAAAACAGATCCAGAAAGCCAAGCCTGTCTACGCCCAGCAGCCGTTTTGCCGTACGCAGCCCGTGTTCGATGAACGGGAGTAGCGCCCGCTTGCTGCCGATATAGGTGATTATCTGGTGTGCCAGATAATCGGGACACTCGCCTGCCCGGGTGGCGTCGGGCGATGTCCGTTGAGCCAGTGCCGTTGCCTTGGTGGTCAATCTGTGTGCTTTGTCAGGGGTCTGAATCCGGTGTTCCAGCGGTGGCAGTAGTCGATCCGAGTTGGGGCTGTGCCGTGGCCGTAACATATTATCCATATTAAGAAAAGCGTGTATAGTAAAGAAATTCAAAAAATTTCCTCGCCAGCACCCGTGCATGCACCCGCTTGAGGGGAATGCCGGTAGGGTAAGTCTCTGTTACCCGTGAGATTTCCTTATAAGAAAAATGGAATTTTTGCTTGCAATTGCCCCGCAGGATTGCATATGATGCCCCTATGTGGGGAAAAGTGGGGAAAAGTGGGAAAATGATCCGGGTGCAGACCCTGCCCGGGGTGTGTCGGATCAGGGCCGGGTGCGCATGTTCCGGGGCATAAGCGGTTTCAGTCTGGACGGCAAGGGGCGCATGGCGATCCCCAGCCGTTATCGGGAGGAGTTGCGTGTGCAGGCGGAGGATGCGCTGGTGCTCACACTCAATCCCTTCGACCGCTGCCTGTGGGCGTATCCGCGTTCGCAGTGGGAGGAGATCGAGCGTAAGCTGGCCGCACTGTCGGATGCCGACTGGGACAGTCGCCAGACCAAACGGATGATGCGTGGTTATGCCACGGACTGTCGGCTGGACGGACAGGGTCGTGTGCTGATCCCGAAGCCGCTCCGGGAACATGCGGGCCTGGGTCAGGCGGGGATGTTTCTTGGTCAGGGCAACAAGTTCGAGATTTGGGATGCCGCTGCCTGGAACGAGCAGAGGAGCCGTTTTCTGGAATCGCTGGACACGGGCAACGCGGCGCTGTCCGGCTCCCTGGGGTCGTTGTCGCTGTAGTTGACGATGTGTGCCTGCGTGTCGCACATGGCCGTGATGCCGAAGCAAGTGATAGCAGGATTGAACATCGTTGCCGATGGCATCTATGTGGATTGTACCTTCGGTGGCGGGGGGCACAGCGGGGAGATACTGAAGCGGCTTGCGGTGGCTGGTTCCCTGTGGGCCTTCGACAAGGACGCCTCAGCGGAGGACATTGCGGCAGGACCGGCATTTGCCGATGCACGCTTTCACTTTGTGCGCGGCTCTTACACGTTGCTGTCAACGGTGCTGGACGAACGGCAATGGTGGGGTCGGGTGAACGGGATCGTGATGGATCTCGGCGTGTCATCGATGCAGTTGGATGAACCGGAGCGCGGCTTTTCGTTCCGCTACGACGCGCCGCTGGACATGCGTATGGATCAGCGTTCCGGGCAGACCGTTGCCGAATGGCTGCGCACGGCCAGCGAACGCGAGATCGCCGATGTGATTTTTCGTTTTGGCGAGGAAAGCGCGGCACGGCGTATTGCCCGTTCCATCGTCAGGCGGCGTGAGCAGGCTCCGATCTGTACGACCGGACAGTTGGCGGCCCTGGTCGCAGCCAGTGGCTCTGGTCGGGACCGCCGGCATGTGCATCCGCTCAGCCGTACCTTCCAGGCCATGCGTATCTTCATTAACCAGGAGTTGCGCGAACTGCACGAATTGCTGGAATGTGTCCCCGAGGCCCTGGCCCCGCTTGGGCGGTTGGTCGTGATCAGTTTTCACTCGGCCGAGGATCGTATCGTCAAGCGTTTCATTCGCAGTCGGCAGCGCGGTGACGACTATCCGATGGAACTGCCGCTACAGCCGGAGACCGGTCGACCCCGATTGCGCAGCGTGGGCAGAATGCAGCGTCCGAACGCCGAGGAGGTAGCGACTAATCCGCGCTCGCGCAGTGCGGTGCTACGGATAGCGGAACGGGTGCAAGAGAGGGAGGCGGCGTGAAGACACTCAATGCCTTCCTGTTTCTGGTGGTGTTTCTCAGCGCGTTGACACTGGTGCTGGTACGGCACCAGAACCGGCAGTATTCCACGGAAATCCGCAAACTTGAGATCGAGCGCGACGCCCTGGTGGAGCAATGGCGCGGATTACAGATTGAAAGTGCGACGTGGGCGAGTGCCGACCGGGTGGAACAGATAGCGACCGAATACCTGGGGATGCAGATGCCGGACAAGATAGAGACGGTGGTACTGGAGTGAACGAAGTCAACGAGACGGCAGACCCGCAACAGGTCTTTGGCCACTATTTCCGTCATTATTTTCTGTTGACAGTGTTCGCGGTGGTGGTGTTGCTACTGTGTGTGCGTGCGGTGAAGCTACAGGTGTTGGAGAATGAATCGCTGCAGCGTCATGGCGAGGCGCGTGCGATGCGTGAGGTGACCATAAACGCATGGCGCGGGGCGATTACCGATCGTCATGGTACGCAACTGGCGGTCAGTACGCCAGTGCCCAGCGTGGTCGGGGTGCCGGGCAAGTTGCTGGAGCAACGTGATCGTTTCCCGGAGTTGGGTGTGTTGATGGAACTGGATGACCAGGCATTGTTACGCAGAGTGCGGCAGCGATACCGTAGAGGGAAGGATTTTTTCTATCTTCGCAGGCACGTTGACCCGCAGCTTGCACAGCAGGTGGATGCGTTGCAGATACCGGGGTTGTATTTGATCAAGGAGCACCGGCGTTACTATCCGGCTGCCGAGATGATGGCGCATGTCGTCGGCTTTGCCAATGTGGATGATCGCGGACAGGAGGGTATGGAACTGGCTTACGACGAGGTGCTGTCCGGCAGACAGGGCAAGAAGAAGGTGCTGATCGATAGCCGGGGGCAAATCGTGGAGCATATTGAGACGATCATGCCGGCTGTCTCGGGGACGGATTTGGCATTGAGTATAGACCAGCGTTTGCAGTATCTGGCCTGGCGCGAACTGAAAGCCAGCCTGCATCAACATCAGGCGCGGGCTGGCATGGTTGTGGTCCTGGATGTGCGTACCGGGGAGGTGTTGGCCATGGTCAATCAACCCTCCTATAACCCGAATAACCGTAGCAGTCTGGATATGCAGCGTGCCCGCAATCGTGCGGCAACGGACGTGTTCGAACCGGGTTCCACGATGAAACCGTTCACCATTGCCGCTGCACTGGTGTCTGGTGCCTATACACCGGACAGCGAGGTCGACACCAGTCCAGGCAGTTTCCGGGTTGGCGGGCATTTGATACGGGATATGCGTGACTACGGGAAACTCGGCCTGCGCTCGGTAATCGTCAAATCAAGCAACGTGGGGGCCAGCAAGGTGGCCCTGTCTCTCGATACCGAAGCCCATGTCGATTTGCTGTCCCGCTTCGGTTTTGGTGAATCTTCCGGCATGGCGTTCCCCGGCGAATCGCCGGGTTTCCTGCCTCGGCATCCGCACTGGTCGGATGTGGAGATCGCGACATTGTCGTTCGGTTACGGGCTCTCGGTGACTGCGCTGCAACTGGCACGCGCCTATGCGGCCATTGCCAATCATGGGCGGTTGTTGCCGGTATCGCTGCTGCGCCTGGATGAACCGCCCGCCGGGCGGCAGGTGATTCCGCCGCGGGTGGCGCACGAGTTGTGTCGGATGATGGAGGGGGTGGTATCGCCGGAGGGAACGGCCCGCCGTGCGATGTTGCCTGCTTATCGCGTGGCCGGGAAGACCGGCACGGTGCATAAGGTCGGCAGCGACGGCTATCAGATGGATCAGTATATGTCGCTGTTTGTCGGGATTGTCCCGGCATCGCGCCCACGTTTGGCTATGGTGGTGGTGATCGATGAGCCGAAGGGAGAGCATTACTATGGTGGACTGGTTGCCGCACCGGTATTTGCCGGCTTCATGGATGGCGCGTTGCGCATCCTGAATATTGCTCCGGACCGGTTGGAGGAGAAAGCACTGCACATGCTGGTTGACAGTCGACGGCCGTTGCGTCCGCGTCCACCGCCGGATCGGACGGAAATGGTGTCTGGTACCGGAGATGTGCTGCCGGGCCCGGTGTCAAAGCAGGGCGAGGCAAGGGATGGAATCTGAGAGCACACAGTCGTTCCAGTCACTGGGACCACTGTTGTCCGGCATGGTCGAACTGGAAGAGGAATTGCAGATCAACGATCTGCGGCTGGATAGCAGAGACATACGTCCGGGCGCACTGTTCATCGCCTGTCCGGGGGAGACGGTGGACCGGCGCGATTTTATTGGTGACGCGGTCGCGGCCGGGGCGGTTGGTGTGCTGGTGGAGGCGGGGGAACGAATAGCAGACAGCTATCCGGTGCCGGTTATCCCGGTGCCCTGCCTGCGCGAGCATCTGGGCGAGATCGCGATGCGTTTTTTCGGTCAACCGGCGCAGGGGCAACGCATACTCGGGATTACCGGGACCAATGGCAAAACCACAGTCGCCTGGCTGACCGCGGAGGCGTTGAACCGCTGCGGTCTTCCTGCCGCCTTTATCGGGACCGTAGGTTGTGGTGTGCCTCCCGGATTGTGCCCGACGACGAACACCACACCCGATGCGATCGAATTACAGCGCCTGCTGGCGAATTGGCGTGATCGGGTTCGGCATACGGTAATGGAGGTGTCTTCTCACGCACTGGTGCAGCGACGGGTCGCGGACCTCCGGTTTTTTGTCGCGGTATTTACCAACCTGGGACACAACCACCTGGATTACCACAGGGATATGCGCGATTACGCGGAGAGCAAATTTCGACTCTTTGAGCAGCCGGAATTGTGCCATGCGGTGATCAACCTGGATGACGAGTATGGCAGGGAGCTGTTGGGACGTATTTCGGATCGGCTGGATACCCTGGCCTATACGCTGGATGAGCGTCGGGCCGCGGCATATCGGGGACAGTGTGCGCTGGTGACTGGTCGAATGCTGGATATTGCCGGGGGTGCGTGTCGGATGCATCTGCACACACCCTGGGGGGAGGCGGAGATGCCGGTCACCGTGTCTGGAGAGTTCAACCACAAAAACCTGTTGGCCGCCGTCTGCTGCCTGGGTCTGTGTTCGATTCCGCTGGAACAGGTGGTGGAGGTGTTGCCGTCCGTGTCTCTCCCACCGGGGCGCATGGAACGTTTTCAGGCTAAGGATTCGCCGCTGTTGGTGGTCGACTATGCGCATAGTCCGGAGGCCCTTGCCGCGGTCCTTGGTAGCCTGCGTACAGAGTGCCAGGGCAAGCTCTACTGCGTGTTTGGCTGTGGTGGTAATCGGTATGTGGACAAGCGTATGGAGATGGGTCGCATCGCTGAGGCATTGGCCGATCAGGTGGTGCTTACCAATGACAATCCACGTGACGAGGACCCGGACTCGATCATCGGCGACATACTTCGTGGGATGTCCAACCCACATTCTTCTGTGGTGCAAAATGAGCGTGCGAAGGCCATCACCAGGGCTTGCGAGATGGCTACGTCGGAGGACATCGTGTTGATCGCGGGTATGGGACACGAAGTGTACCAGCAAGTGGGAGATAAGCGTGTGCCATTCAGTGATCGGAAGTTGGCCCGGCAGTTGACCTCGGGTGGGTGCGCATGATCAGCATGAATTTGTCGGAGGTGGCCAGTCATACCGGTGCCAGGCTGTGTGGAGAGGATGTGCGTTTTTCCGGCTGCAGTATAGACAGCCGCCGCATCATGCCAGGCGAGATGTTCATTGCGTTGCGTGGTGCCCGACACGATGGGCATGATTTTGCCGAGGCCGCGGTGCACAGTGGGGCAGTCTGTGTGATGCTGGAAGAAACGCGTTCGCTGTCGGTGCCGGCGGTCGAGGTCGACGACGCCGTCACCGCGCTTGGGGAGTTGGCACTGGCATGGCGGCGGCGTTTTTCACTGCCATGTATCGCGGTTACCGGCAGTAATGGAAAGACCACGGTCAAGGAAATGCTTGGCAGTATCCTGCGGCAATGTGCCCCGGTACTGCTTACCCCGGGCAATCAGAATAATCGAATCGGTGTGCCTTTGGCGCTGTTTACCCTGACCGAGGAGCACCGTTACGCGGTAATGGAGATGGGTGCCAACATGGCCGGAGAGATACGGTCGCTGACGCGGATTTGTCAGCCCGCGGTGGCGGTGATCACGCAATGCGCCCCGGCACATCTGCAAGGTTTTGGTTCAATCGATGAAGTGGCGGCTGCAAAAGCGGAGATCTATACCGGACTGGGTACCGGCGGAACAGTGGTGATCAATTCTGATGATCGCTATGCCGACTGGTGGGCTCGGCAGTGTGCGGGAAAGAAACAACTTCGCTTTGGTCTGGGTGATGGGGCGGAAATCCGTGCCTCGGACGTGTGTGTGGATCCGGGCACCTTATGTCCGGAGTTCAGCTTGCATATCGGTGCGGAACAGGCACGGGTGCGTTTGGCGCTGCTGGGGCGCCATAATGTGATGAATGCGCTCGCTGCCGCTGCCTGTGCCTATGCGGTGGAAGTGCCACTGGGGCGGATTGTGGCGGGGTTGGAACAGACACGGCCGCCCGCTGCACGGCTGTGTCTGCGCCGTGGCCGCGATGGTGGATTGATCATTGATGATACGTACAATGCGAATCCGGAATCCCTGCGTGTGGCTTTGTGCGTGTTTGCGGACTGTGCCGCTCCGCGTTGGCTGGTGCTGGGTGATATGAAAGAACTCGGCACACTCTCGGCCGAGTTTCATGCCAAGGCTGCCGCAGAGGCGGTGAAATGCGGTGTAAGCCGACTGTATGCGCTGGGGACGGAGACCGCGCATACGGTAGACGCTTTCCCGGAATGGGGCCGGCATTTTCCCGGCCATCGGGAATTGGCCGAGGCACTGAGCCAGGATGTCGCGATGCAGTGTGAGCGCGATGGCAGCGCTCCCAGCATATTGTTCAAAGGCTCTCGGGGCATGTGTATGGAGCGGGTGCTGGCTCCGTTATGTGCGGAGGAGGACTGAGATGTTGTTGTGGCTTGCCGAATATCTTCAGCAGTTCAGTAGCGACTTTTATGTATTTCAGTACCTGACCCTGCGCATGATTCTCAGCGTGTTGACAGCACTGTTTCTTTCACTGTTTGTGGGTTCGTTCTTCATCCGTGCGTTGAGTAACCGAAACATTGGACAGGCGGTGCGCGATGATGGGCCGCAGAGCCATTTGCCGAAGGAGGGGGTGCCAACGATGGGCGGGCTCCTGATCCTGCTGTCGGTGATTGTTGGTACGCTGTGCTGGTGTCGTCTGGATAACCGTTATGTCGGGATCGTGGTTGTTGTGACACTGCTCTTTGCCATTGTTGGTGGCATTGATGACTGGTGCAAAATTGTCAAGCGCAAGGGTTTGCTGGCACGTCACAAGCTGTTGGCACAGTCTCTTATCGTGGTTGGCATGGCACTGTTCATCCTGTGGAGTGCCCGGCTGCCGGTAGAGACCGAGTTGATCATCCCGTTCGTGAAATTCTTCAGCATCGACCTTGCAGTGATGGGGGGGGTACCATTCATCGTATTGGCATGGCTGGTAGTGGTGGGTTCCAGCAATGGAGTCAACCTGACTGATGGTCTGGATGGACTTGCCATACTGCCTGCGGTGATGGTTGCCGCGGCGCTTGCCATTTTTGCCTATGTCGGCGGACACTCGCAGTTTTCCTCCTATCTGGGCATACCGTATGTCCCTGGAGTGGGCGAGTTATCGGTCTTCTGCGGTGCTATCGTTGGTGCCGGGCTCGGCTTTTTGTGGTTCAACACGTATCCGGCGCAGGTCTTCATGGGCGATATCGGCTCGCTGTCCCTGGGCGCGGCACTCGGCGTGGTGGCACTGTTGACCCGACAGGAGTTGGCATTTTTCATCATGGGTGGATTGTTTGTGGTAGAGGCATTGTCCGTGATGCTACAGGTGATTTCGTATCGGCTGACCGGCAAGCGCATCTTTCGCATGGCGCCTCTGCATCATCATTTCGAGCTCAAGGGTTGGCCGGAACCGCAGGTAGTAGTGCGCTTTTGGATCGTTACGCTGATTTTGGTTCTGATCGGCCTTGCCAGCCTGAAGATCAGATGATGGTGGCTGTTTTGAAGCAGGCGAGTGGAACTTACCCCTATGACGCGGTGATCGTCGGCATGGGCGATACCGGTCTGTCCTGTGTGCGTTTCCTGGCTGCCCGGCACCAGCGTCTCGCAGTCATGGACACCCGTGACGAGCCGCCGGGGCTGGCCGTGCTGGAACGTGAGCATCCCGGGATAAAGTGTGTAGTCGGTGGTCTGGACCACGCTCTGTTTGAGCAGGCACCGCGGGTTGTGCTCAGTCCCGGTGTGGCGCTGGATATCGGGCTTCGCAGGCATCTGCTTTCGGCTGGTACTGAACTCATCGGGGATATTGAACTGTTTTGCCGTTATGCCACTGCCCCGATCATTGCGGTTACTGGCAGCAACGGCAAGAGCACGGTTGTTTCATTGCTGGCGGCGATGGCTCGGCATGCCGGTATGACCGTGCCGGTCGGTGGCAATCTGGGCACTCCGGCACTGGAGTTATTGGATGAAGTCGAGGCGGAATATTTCATCCTGGAGTTGTCGAGTTTTCAGTTGGAAAGTACCTATTCATTGCAGGCACATGCCGCCGTGGTACTCAATATCGGTCCGGACCATCTGGATCGGCACGTGGATATTGACACCTATGCTGAACTCAAGTGTCGTGTGTATCAATCGGTCCGGATACCGGTGGTCAATGGGGATGACCCACGGATCGATGCGTTGCCGATGCCGGAATGCGTAAGGTACTCGCTGTACGATGCACGGGCGGAGTGGGGGTTGTTGGAGGTGGATGGAGAATGTTGGCTGCGGCACTGGCAGCGTCCACTCATACCACGTCTGGCACTATGGTCGCAGCGGAACTGTGATGTCAGCAATGCTCTGGCCTGTATGGCGCTGGCTACCACAATGCGGATTCCGGAATCTTCCATATGTGCCGTGCTATCGGCATTCGAGGGATTGCCGCACCGTTGCCAGCGGGTCGCCAGGATCGGTGGCGTGTCCTGGTATGACGATTCCAAGGCAACCAATGTGGATGCTTGTCTGGCTGCCGTGAATGGACTGTGTGGTGCGGAAGGCGAACTGGTACTGATCGCCGGAGGAGATGCGAAAGGACAGGATTTTTCCAAATTGGTCGCAGGTCTTGTGGGCCGGGTTGCGCATGTCGTTTTGTTGGGGAAAGATGCCGAGCGGCTGGCCGAAAGCCTGTCACCGGAACTGCCATGCCAGCGAGTGGTGGATATGCGTGAGGCGGTGGAGAAGGCTGCAGAGTTGGTGCACGAGGGCCAGGTGTTGTTGTCCCCGGCCTGTTCCAGTCTGGACATGTTCCGCGACTATCGTCATCGTGGCGAAGTTTTCGCCGGGCTGGTGCGTTCGTTGGAGGGGGATACGTGACACGTTCCAGGCAGCAGGCTTGTCCTTACCGAAAGCGCGAACGCGGGCGCGTTCCGGCGGCCTACGACCCGGTACTGTGTTGCGCAGTGCTGTTATTGCTGGGTCTGGGTATGATCATGGTGGCTTCCTCATCGGTTTCCATAGCCAGTGTGTACCATGATACGGCGCTGTACTACTTTTACCGACAGACAGTCAGCTTGCTGATAGGATTGGGTTTGGGCCTGATCTGTCTGAGTATCCCGACGCATTGGTGGCAACAGGTCAGCTTTCCTTTACTGATTATCGCGGTACTGCTGCTACTGGCTGTGTTTATTCCAGGCGTCGGTCGGGAAGTCAATGGCAGTCTGCGCTGGATCGATCTGGGACCGATATCTTTTCAGGCATCGGAACCGGTGAAGTTTTGCGTAATCGTGTATCTGGCTGCCTACATGGTACGGCAGGGGGAGGCGGTGCGTAGCACGTTCACCGGCTTTGTCATTCCCAATATGGTGATTGGCCTGATCGCGTTGTTGTTGTTGCTGCAGCCGGACCTTGGCGCCTGTGTGGTGTTGTTTGCGACCACACTCGGGATGCTGTTTATCGGTGGGGCGCCATTTCTACGTCTGATCTGCTGGTTTGGTGTGATGGTCAGTGTGGTGTGCAGCCTGATCGTCTTCTCACCTTATCGTTTGCAGCGTTTGATCAGTTTCATGGATCCCTGGCAAGACCCGTGGGGTAGTGGTTTCCAGTTAACTCAGGCGTTGATCGCCTTTGGTCGTGGGGAGTGGTTTGGGCTGGGTGTCGGCTACGGCGTGCAGAAACTGTTTTATCTGCCGGAGGCGCATACCGACTTTGTGTTCGCGGTGCTTGCGGAGGAACTTGGTCTGTGTGGCAGTTTGCTGGTAATCCTGCTGTTTGTGCTGGTAATAGCTCGCGCCTTCGTGATCGCGAACACCGCTTATCTGGCGGGTAGACTGTTTTCCGCTGGTTGTGCTTATGGTATTGGATTGCTGATTGGCATCCAGGCGTTTACCAATATCGCGGTAAACATGGGACTGTTGCCGACCAAGGGTTTGACACTGCCATTGATGAGTTATGGAGGGTCCAGCCTGATGCTGTGCTGTGTGTTGCTGGCCATGCTGTTACGGGTGGATTATGAAAACCGTCACCCGCACCGGGTCCGTGCGGAACCGGGCGGGTTTGCGATGCCGAAACCGACAGAGGGGGTACGCCATGGTGTCTGAGCAGCCTGGACGGGTCATGATCATGGCAGGTGGCACGGGCGGTCATGTGTTTCCGGGGCTGGCTATTGCCGAGGAATTGGTGCGGCAGGGTATGCGGGTCATCTGGCTGGGCAGTCCGCATGGTATCGAGCAGCGGCTGGTTCCGGAGCGGGGTTATCTACTGTTGACTGTACCGGTAAGTGGTTTGCGCGGTGTTGGTTGGCGCAGTTGGTTGGTTGCGCCCTGGCGTCTGTTACGGGCCTTGTGCCTGAGTTTGTGGTTTTTGTTCCGTTACCGGCCTGTTCTGGCCCTGGGTATGGGAGGATTTGCCAGTGGCCCGGGCGGTGTGGCTGCCAAGCTGCTGCGGATACCACTGTTAATCCATGAGCAAAATGCGATTGCAGGCACCACCAATCGTCTCCTGTTCCATTTGGCGGACCGTGTGATGCAGGCTTTTCCGGGTACGTTCCCCGAGCATGCACGGGTGATGCATACCGGCAATCCGGTGCGTACCGCGATACGCGACCTGCACTGTCAATCAAGACGGCTGCATTGCGAGGAACACGAGGGGCTCAACGTGTTGGTGCTTGGCGGCAGTCAGGGGGCAGCCAGACTTAACCGGCTTTTGCCTGCGCGCTTTGCTGAACTGGATGCCGATGTGAAGATCAGGGTGCGCCATCAGACCGGCACGGCCCATCTGCAGATGGCACGCGAGGCGTATGCGCGGCATAACGTGGAGGCGGAATTGTTTCCGTTTGCGGATGATATGGTCTCGCTGTACTGCTGGGCAGATCTGGTTATCTGCCGTGCCGGGGCGATGACTATCGCGGAACTGACCGCGGTGGGTGTGGGATCGATCCTGATCCCGTTCCCGTTTGCTATCGATGACCATCAGACGGTAAACGCCAGCTATTTGAGCGATGCCGGTGCGGCCATACTGCTCCCAGAGACGGAGTTGGATACCAGTGCACTGAGTGAGCGTCTTACCGAGCTTAGCTGTGCCCGGCAACTCCTGTTGGACATGGCGCACAGGGCGCGTGACTTGTTTCGTACCGACACGGTGGATTTGATCGTTGGTCAATGTGTGGAGTGGGCCCATGCGTGAGGGATATTCGCTGGGCTGGGTACGGCATATCCACTGCGTGGGCATCGGTGGTGCGGGTATGAGTGGTATTGCCGAGGTGTTGGCAAACCAGGGTTTTACTGTATCCGGATCGGACCTTATGCATAACCATGTGACCCGGCATCTCGAGGAGCTCGGTGTCGAGGTTATGCTGGGGCACAGCAAGGCGCATGTCCGGGACTGTGATGTGGTGGTGTATTCCAGTGCCGTGTCTGAAGGCAATATCGAACTGCAGGAGGCCTTCAGGTTACGCAAGCCAGTGGTTCGGCGTGCGGAAATGTTATCCGAGTTGATGCGTTTCAGCAAAGGTATTGCTATTGCGGGCACGCACGGCAAGACTACTACCACCAGTCTGATGGCCAGTGTGTTGGCTGGTGCCGGCATGGACCCCACTTATGTGATCGGTGGATTGCTCAAAGGGGTCGACGGCCATGCACAACTTGGTAGCGGTGATTACTTTGTGGCAGAGGCGGATGAAAGTGACGCCTCGTTCCTGCATCTGACCCCTATACTGGAGGTGATCACGAACATTGATGCCGATCACCTGGAAAATTATCAGCATGACTATCGACTGTTGCAGCGTCGTTTCTTTGAATTCACACAGCAGCTTCCTTTTCATGGTTCGGTAATCGCCTGCACGGACAGTGGGGAGGGTCTGTCGTCGATACTGGCACGTTTGTCGCGACGGGTGATCAGTTACGGGCTGGAGCCCGGGGCGGACTATCAGGGGCAGATTATCGAACAGCGCGGTGGTCGGTCGCGTTTTCTGGTGCATCGTGAAGGTCAGCAGGGCTGGCTTGAACTGGAACTGAACATGCCGGGACGACACAATGTGCTCAATGCCCTGGCGGTGGTGGCGGTGGCGGACAGCCTGGATATCACGGCCCGGACGATTCGTGATTCCATCGGTTGTTTCCAGGGCATATCCCGGCGTTGCGAGGTTCGGGGGACACTCCGGATCGGGGACAGGCGCTGTCTGCTGATCGACGATTATGCGCATCACCCGCGTGAATTGGACGTGATGTTCGAGGCGGTTCGGGATTCCTGGCCGGGACGTCGTGTGGTGGTTGTCTTCCAGCCGCATCGTTACAGCCGATTGCACGACCTGTTTGACGATTTCTGTATCTCGCTGAGCCATGCGGACATTTTGTTTGTGCTCGATGTATATGCCGCGGGTGAGGCGCCGATAAGCGGTATTGACAGTCGCAACCTGTGTCGATCAATCCGTATGCGGGCGAGCAATGAACCGCTGTTTGTGGAGCAGCGTGAGGAATTATTCGGGTTGCTCGAAAGACTGGTTGATGAGGATGATCTGCTGCTGATGCTTGGTGCCGGGGATATATCCACACTGGGTCCTGCATTGTGCGAGAGGTATCCCGACGATGTTTGAACAGTCTGTGACAGCACTTCCAGCGCATTTGTCGGCGAATCCGGAACAGCTTCCTTCCGTGTTGCGGTCACTGGTACGTTGCAATGAGCCGTTGCAACGACGCAATGCGTGGCGTGTGGGTGGCAGTGCGGAGTATTTCCATGCGGCCAGTGAACGGAAAAAACTTTGTTTGCTGTTGCGTGAATTGCCCACAGAGATTCCAGTCACTGTGCTCGGCCGGGGCAGCAATGTGTTGATTCGGGATGGTGGTATCCGTGGCATGGTGATCACGATGAGTCCACATATGGTGCCGATGTCGTTGGGTTCGGAGACAGTGTTACAGGCGGGTGCCGGTGCACACTGTGCACGGGTTGCGCGTTTTGCCGCTGATCACGGTTTGAGTGGAACGGAATTTCTGGCTGGTATCCCCGGCAACATCGGCGGCGCGTTACGCATGAACGCAGGCGCCTGGGGAAGAGAGCTCTGGGATGTGGTGCAGGACGTGGATGTGGTGAATCGTCGTGGTGAACTGTATACGCTGCCTCGGGAAGATTTCGGAGTCGCCTACCGCAGCGTGTCGATGCCGGAGCAGTGTTGGTTTGTGGCCTGTCGACTGCGATTGAGTCCGGCTGATAGCGAGCAGTGCCTGCGGCAGATCCGCAATCATTTGCTGCGCCGTGCCGCTCGGCAGCCGATCGGGGAGCGCAATTGCGGATCGGTGTTCCGTAATCCTTCGGGTGACCATGCCGCACGTCTGATCGATGCCTGTGGTCTGGGTGGCTATCGCATCGGTGGGGCCTGTATCTCGCCAAAACATGTCAATTTCATCATCAACACGGGCCATGCCACATCGGCGGATATAGAACAGTTGATCGATCAGATCCGGCAGTGTGTACTGAAACGCTTTGGTGTGTGGTTGTACACCGAGGTGCATATCCTGGGGGAGAGGGGTTGAGTGGTGCGGGTTGAAGATTACGGCAGGGTCGCGGTGTTGATGGGGGGTAATTCCGCCGAGCGGGAGATCTCTCTGGATAGTGGTAGAGCGGTACTGGACGCACTGTTGGCTTCCGGTGTGGACGCAGAGGGCATTGACGTGAGCGATGCTTCGGTACTGTGCCGGGAATTGAAGGAGCACAAATATGACCGGGCCTTTGTGGCCATGCACGGTCGTGGCGGAGAGGATGGTGCTATCCAGGGGATGTTGGAGTGTATTGGTTTGCCTTATACCGGTAGTGGGGTGTTGGCTTCCGCGCTGGCGATGGACAAACACTACAGCAAGCGGCTCTGGTTGCAGCAGGGTTTGCCTACCCCGGATTTCGCACTGCCGGGCGGTGTTGAAGAATTGTCCGAGGCGGCCGGGCGCCTGGGATTGCCGTTATTGGTCAAGCCGGTGCATGAAGGTTCCAGCTTTGGTGTGTGCAAGGTCAGTGAGATTGGAGGGTTGGAGCAGGCATGGCGCGATGCGATGAGGTACGACCAGCAGGTTATGGCCGAAGCCTGGATAGAGGGCACGGAGTATACCGCCGGGATACTGTGTGGAAGTGTATTGCCCTTGATCCGGCTGGAGACCGGGCGTGAATTCTACGACTATACGGCGAAATATATGGCGAAGGATACCCGCTACATTTGCCCCTGTGGTTTGTCCGAGGCTAAGGAGAAGGCATTGCAGGAACTTGCGTTGCATGCCTGTGCCAGTCTGGGTGTGGAGGGTTGGGGGCGCGTGGATATGATGTTGGATGGCGCTGGCCAGCCGTGGCTTATAGAGGTTAATACGATACCGGGGATGACCAGTCACAGCCTGGTGCCGAAGGCGGCCGACCAGGCGGGTCTGGACTTTTCGGAACTGGTACTGCGGATACTGGGCTCCTCGATATCGGATCAGGTCCAGGGACAGGATGGCGATGTCTGAACTCAACACACAACGGTTTGTTGCGCCAATGGTGGTCGATGCGTCTGGCACGGTATCTGACAGGCGAAATCTGGGACTGTGGTTGTTCGTTGGGTTGATGTTGCTGATGGTTGGTGTCGGTGCGTATTTGCTGCATCCAATGAGTATGCCGATAAAGCGGGTACAGGTACAATTGTTGGGGGAGCAGGGCGCCCTGTCGCCAGAGGTTTTGCGCGAGGACATCCTGCGTCGGATACAGGGAGGGTTTTTTGGTTCCGATCTGGATGAAATGCGTCGGCAACTGTTGCGCAAACCCGCGATTCGCGCTGTGCGACTCAGGCGGGTATGGCCGGACGTGTTGCAACTCACTGTCACCGGACATCGTGTTGTCGCCTATTGGGGAGAAGATTCGTTGCTCAATGAGGAGGCCGAGGCGTTTGTCCCTGACAGTATGCTGGAAAACATGGAGCTGCCGCGTTTGTATGGACCTGTGGGTACAGGAAAACGTCTGCTGGAACAGTTTCACGCGTTGAACCATAGCCTGAGAGGTACGGGTCTGCGGGTTTCCGAATTGACAATGAACGAGCGGCGTTCCTGGAGCCTGCGTTTGAATAGCGGGATTACAGTCAACATAGGGCGCATGCATTTCCAACAGCGGCTGCAACGTTTTATCGCACTTTCCCGGGCAGGCTTTTTCTCGCGTTTCGGACCCGGCAGGCGCATCGATCTGCGTTACCCGAATGGCTTTGCCGTTTCGCGGAGCAACAACGTTTGAGGCGGAATCCATGGTAAAAAAAATAGAGGGAAGGTTTTTGGTTGGTCTGGATATCGGTACCTCCAAGATCGTCGCGATGGTGGCCCAGCTTGGGGAGGATGGGGAATTGGAGGTGATTGGTATGGGCTCCTCGCGTTGCGAGGGGCTGAAGAAAGGCGTGGTCGTGAATATAGAGGCGACTGTTCATGCAATGGAACGAGCGATCGAGGAGGCGGAATTAATGGCCGGTTGTCGTATCCACTCGGTGTATGCGGGCATTGCGGGTAGCCATATCGGTAGCCTGAATTCGAATGGCGGTGTGGCGATTCGAGAGAACGAGGTTTCTCGGGGAGATATCGAGCGGGTACTGGATGCGGCGCGTGCTGTGGCAATACCAGCCGATCAGAAGATCATCCACGCCTTGCCACAGGAGTACATCATTGACCATAAACAGGAGGGCATCAAAGATCCGATTGGCATGAGTGGTGTGCGCCTGGAGGCGAAGGTGCATGTGGTGACCGGAGCGGTCAGTGCAGTGCAGAACATCACCAAATGTGTACGTCGCTGTGGCCTGGAGGTGGATGACATTATCCTTGAGCAGCTTGCCTCCGGTGCGGCCGTGTTGTCCGATGATGAACGTAATCTGGGAGTGTGTTTGGTGGATATCGGTGGTGGTACCACGGACATCGCGGTGTTCAAGGACGGTTCCATACAGCATACCTCGGTGGTTCCGATCGCTGGCGATCAGGTAACCAACGACATTGCCATCATACTGCGTACGCCAACCCAGTCGGCCGAAGATATCAAGGTACAGTATGCGTCGGCTTTGAAGGAATTGACCAGTTTGGACGAGCTGATAGAGGTGCCCAGTGTTGGCGACCGTCCATCGCGCAACATGTCCCGGCAGACCCTGGCAGAGGTCATAGAGCCGCGTTATGCGGAACTGTTCGGCCTGATACACGATGAACTGCAGTCGCATGGTTTTGATCAATCTCTGGCGGCGGGCATGGTGTTGACTGGTGGCAGTTCGAAAATGGAAGGTGTGTTGGAACTGGCCGAGGGGATTTTTCATGTACCGGTACGTATCGGTTACCCGCGTCACGTTTCTGGTATGTCGGGCATGTTGAATAACCCGATCTATTCGACCTGTGTAGGACTGTTGCTGTTTGGCAAGGGCAGAACCCTTGAGAACGAGATGCATCGCCGCACGGCAATGAATGGGATAGGCGGAGTTCTGGAGAGAATGAAGCAATGGTTTCAGGGCAATTTTTAAGATGGTTTCCGGTGTTGTTTTTTTACATCCTTGAGGAGGATTACAAATGAAATACGATCTGGTGGATACAACCAATGAGACGACCGTAATCAAGGTGATAGGTGTTGGTGGCGGGGGTTGTAATGCGGTTGAACATATGTGTGGTCTGGAGATGAATGATGTGGAGTACATCTGTATGAACACGGATGTCCAGGTGCTGCAACGGATGTCGGCAAAGACCTTGATCCAGATTGGGAGTGATGTCACCCGGGGTCAAGGTGCGGGTGCGGACCCGGAGGTTGGACGCCAGGCCGCGATAGAAGACCGGGAACGCATCGTCGAAGTGCTTTCCGACTGCGACATGGTTTTCGTTACCTGTGGCATGGGCGGTGGCACTGGCACTGGCGCAGCGCCGATTATCGCGGAGGTGGCCAGGGAACGGGGCATACTGACTGTGGCGGTGGTGACCAAGCCGTTCAGTTTTGAGGGTTCCAAGCGTATGCGTTTGGCCGAGGCTGGTATCCGTGCGCTGCGCGAGAATGTGGATTCGGTCATTACCATACACAACGACAAGCTGATGCCGGTGCTGGGCGAAACCACGTCAATGGTGGAGGCGTTTGCCGCGGCGGACGATGTGCTGTACAACGCAGTGCGGGGTATCTCCGAACTGATAACTCGTCCCGGACTGATCAATGTGGATTTCGCCGATGTGCGTACAGTGATGGCCACGCGCGGGATGGCGATGATGGGTACTGGCAGGGGCACTGGCGAGGACCGGGCGAAGATAGCCACCGAGTTCGCCATCTCCTGTCCGTTGCTGGAGGATGTCAATATGGATGGTGCGCGCGGTGTGTTGGTCAACGTAATTGCGGGCAGGGACCTGCATATATCCGAGTACAACCATGTGTGTGAGGAGATCCACAAGTTGGCTTCCGATGACGCGACCACGGTGATGGGTCAGGCTATAGACGACGAGATGTCCGGCGAACTGCGTGTTACCATTATCGCTACGGGCCTGGACCAGGAGTCGGAAGAGAAAACGGAACTGCGTCCGGTGACCGTGTTGGAATCGGAGACTCGGCCTGAAACGCCCGAACAGGAATGGACCGAACCGGCGCCACGCAAGGCGGCTTTGGCTGCCGGGCATGATTTGCAAGAGCCTGATTTTCTTAACATTCCGACCTTTCTGCGTAATCAGGCCGATTAGGTTTCGGTGGATGTTTTCTGTTACAGGGTATTGTCAGGGTCCCTGGATGGGGGTATGGTTGCTCCCCAATGACGTTCAGAGGGGGTCAATTCCTTGTGTTTGCGGTTGGGCGCAGGTCTGTAACAGTGGCCGAAGGCTTTGACTGGGGCACATTTGCGTGGTGGGTGTATTGTGGTCAAACCAGACTGAGATGATGGATAGTCGATGATTTGTCAGCGTACTCTGAGTACCCGGATACATGCTTCCGGGGTTGGTTTGCATTCCGGAAAGATGGTGAATATGAGCCTGTGTCCAGCTCCTCCCGATACGGGTGTGGTGTTTCGGCGCGTGGATTGCGATCCGGTCGTGCATATCCCGGCGACCACGAGTTTTGTTGGCGAGACCATACTGTCGACCAGTCTGAGCCGGGATGGTGTCAGTATTTCCACCGTCGAGCATCTGCTGGCGGCACTGGCCAGCTTCGCGCTCGATAACGTCTACATTGATCTGGATCAGTGTGAGGTGCCGATTATGGACGGCAGCGCCTACGCTTTTGTGTTTCTGCTGAAATCCGCCGGGATAGAGGAGCAAAATGCGCAGAAGAAATTCCTCCGTGTGTTGCGCGATATCGAGGTGCGTGAAACAGAGCAGGATGGCAATGAGAAATGGGCGCGTTTCAGTGCTCATGACGGTTTCAAGGTCAGTTTTCGGATAGCCTTTGGTCACAAGGTGTTTACCGAGGAAAACACTTATGCGGAACACAATTTTTCCACCACCGCGTTTGTCCATGAGTTGAGTCGGGCGCGTACCTTTGGGTTCAAGCGCGATGCCGAGATGCTGCGCAAGCGGAACCTGGGTCTGGGAAGCAGCTTGAATAACGTGATACTGTTTGACGAGTACGACTGTGTTAATCGAGAAGGGTTGCGTTTTGCGGATGAGTGTGTCAAGCACAAGATACTCGACGTGATCGGCGACCTGTACCTGCTCGGTTACAATCTGATTGGCGCGTATGCGGGTTACCGTTCCGGCCATGTTCTGAACAACCGTCTGTTGCAGCTCCTGTTGGACAATCAGGATGCGTGGGAGATAGTCAGCTTTGATGACTGGGACGAGGTACCTGTAACCTATGCGCAGGTGGGAGTGCCAATGGCACCTTCGGAGTCTGACGCACGGGTACAGATGGACTGATTCATATCCATTCAGTCGGGCAGGGTCAGTACCTCGATCCGGTGTATGTGTGGCAGTCCCAGGTCGTTTTGCACCATCTTGCGCAGTTGAGGTTCAAGCATCCTTATGCGGCTGTTCCAGATTGCTGCGTCTGTGCACAGCACCAGCGTGTCGCCGCGGACATTGGCAATGCGGCTATGTGCACACAGGTCCCGGGGCAGTAAGGGGGACAGTCTGTGGTTCAGTTCGCGCAGGAACTGCACATGCTGGCGGATATATGCTAGACTGATTGGAGTGCTTGTGTTAGCGTCAGCATGCCTCGTGCCGGATTTTTGAAACAATTCGCTGATGTGTGGCACGGTTTTGGAGGAGGGGAGCATGGGAGGTAGTATTCAAAACAGAACAGCATTTGGTGGGAGAGGTTCAGTATAGGGGAAATATCACTGATGGAACAGATCGTAATCAACAGGGGCCGTTTACTGCTTCTTTTCGTGCTGATCCTGGTGCTGGGCCTCGTGGGTGTAGGACAGTCGCTGTTCACATCTTCCGAGGTGGTGGTGGTGGATCGAATGGAGACTGAGCGGCAGCAGGTTCAGCAACTGCGGCAGCAGGTGGTTGCGCAACGGCACGAAATCGGTGAGTTGCGTGAGCGGACGCAACATACGCTGGACGCAATGTCCACTCGTCTGGGCGGATTGCAGGCGCGTATCCTGCGACTTGATGCACTGGGTTCCCGTTTGGTCGATATGGCTGACCTGAAAGACTTTGGTTTTGATCTGCATTCCGAACCGGGTCTCGGTGGTACCGGGCCGACATTGGAACAGTATCCGATGCGGAGCCTGGATATCAGTGATGTGATCGATCAACTCCAATTTCGGGTGGAACAGCGGGTTGAGGAACTGGAAGCACTGGAGCAACTGATGATGGGGCGCGACCTGCGGCAGAAGCATTTTCCGCATGGCCGGCCGGTGGAGGAAGGATGGATTTCCTCGTTATTCGGTATGCGCAGTGACCCCTTTACCGGCAGATTGGAGCATCACGGCGGGATAGATTTTGTAGGCAGAGACGGCTCTTCTATTATTGCGGTGGCCGAGGGGGTTGTGGTTTGGGAGGGAAGACGGGGGCCGTATGGTTTGATGGTTGAGATCAATCATGGCAATGGTTATGTCACCCGCTACGCGCATAATCGTAAGAACCTGGTGCGCACAGGCGACCGGGTGAAAAAGAAGCAGGTGATTGCGTTGATGGGCTCCAGCGGCCGTTCCACCGGTCCCCATCTCCACTTTGAAGTGTTGCATAATGGGAAGCGCATCAATCCTGACAAATTTGTTCAGGTAACAACGCCGTAGAGTTAACAGTCGGCCGCTTTTATCGGCCGTTCGTGTTGCTTGACAGTCCGATTCTTCCAATCTTTCCAATCGGTTCGCCAGCCCCGTGTTGGCCATCGTGGTCGGTTGGATGGCTCCGGGCCGGACCGCAGTATGTGGAGGAATTCATCCCGAGGGATGGTACAGGCACCCAGTGAGACCAGGTGGGGAGAGCTTATCTGGCAGTCGATCAGTGCCAGTCCTTGTGCATCCGCTATCTGTACCAGGTGTGCGAGTGCAATCTTGGAGGCGTCCCGTCGCTGCGAGAACATGGACTCGCCACAGAATACGTTGCCACATATGAGCCCATACAATCCACCCGCAAGTTGGCCTTGCATCCATACCTCAATGGAGTGTGCTTTGCCAAGTGTGTTCAGCACACAGTAAGCCTGTTCCATTGCAGGGCCGATCCAACTGCCGCTGGTCTTGCTCCGGGGTTTTCCACAGGCGTGAACCACGTGTTGAAAGCAGCGGTTGAAACCGATCTGGTAGTGGCCTTGACGCAGTGTTTTGTACAGGCTGCGCGAGATATGGAAGGCGTCAGGGTATAGTACACAGCGTTGCGGTGGTGACCACCAGAGTATCGGAGGGTGTTCAAACCATGGGAATATCCCGTGATGGTAGGCATCGAGCAGGCGTTCGGGTGACAGATCCCCGCCGCAGGCAAGCAGGCCGCCCGTTTCTGGCAGGCAGTCTTCCACTGGTGGGAAGCGGGTATCGAACTTTCCCTGCCGGAGCCAGAAGACTGGCGCAATGGAGGATGACAACGGAGGGTGAGTGGTCACTCAGTCTCGTTTGTAGGCATGGTTGGACCGTAGCTGCTTACGGTACTGGAGCACGAGTTCAGTCTCACGCCGGAGATAGTCTCTGATCAGGAGACGAAACCGGGCATCCGCGATCCAGTGCCAGGATTGGGTGAGTACCGGCATGAATCCGCGCTTGATTTTGTGTTCCCCCTGGGCGCCGGCGTTCATACAACGCAGGCCGTGGTCGATGCAGTATTCCAGGGTTTGGTAATAGCACAGTTCAAAATGCAGGGCCGGTATGTATTCCCGGCATCCCCAGTGCCGTCCATACAGTGTATCTTCCGAGCACAGTGCCAATGCCCCGGCTATCGGGGTTTCGTCCCGCAAGGCCATGAACAATAGCACCTGCTCGGGCATTGTGTCGCCCAGGTGATGCAGAAAATCCAGATTGAAACGTGGCTCGCCCCATTTGCGCATGAAGGTGGAGGCGTAAAATTCGTAGTAGCACTGCCACTGTTGTTCGCTGAGTTCTCCGCCGCGGAACATTTGGAAACGGATGCCGGATTGTTGTGCCTGTTTCCTTTCTGCACGGATCTTCTTGCGTTTGTCGGCGCGGAGACGGGACAGAAAATCCTCGAAATCGGCATAACCATCGTTAAACCAGTGATACTGGCACCCTGTCCTGGGTAGCAGTTCGTGCCGCAGCAGCGCCTTTTCGTCGGGTTGTTCCGCAAACAGCAGGTGCAGGGATGAGAACTGGTTGTCTGTGATCAACTCGCAGCAGGTTTCAAGCAGTATGTCTTCCATCGGTTCATACAGGATGTCCGGGTGGTACAGCATGCGTCTGCCGGACACCGGGGTGAAAGGGATGGCGGAAACTGCCTTTGGATAGTAGTGTTGTCCAGTCTGATAGTAGGCGTGTGCCCAGTCGTGGTCGAAAACGAACTCACCGATGGAGTCTTGTTTCAGATACAGTGGCATCGCCGCCAGCAGGGAATGGCCATCCCGTATCACGATATGGCAGGGTTGCCATCCATGTTCGGAAAGGCAGCCACTGGTCTCCAGTCCCGCCAGGAACTCATAGCGCAGGAAAGGGTTTTCACAGCCGCAAAGCTGGTTCCAGTGCCTCGCTTCCACTTTTGTCAGTGAGTCCAGACAGTCGATTTTCAATTGTCGCTGCCGCTGGGTTTGTCCGTTGTGACAACGGAGGGTTTCAGTGTGTTCATGCGACATTGGACTGATCGACCACAGGCATGGTTTTCTCGTCTTCGATGGCTTTGCGCACATGCTGTTCCGGGAACAGGCAGGTGAAACTGGAACCGCTGTTAACGGTGGATCGTATGACCAGTTGACCCTGGTAGATTTGCATCGCCTGTTGTACGATTGTCAGTCCAAGGCCGCTGCCACTGTGGTTCGTATGCGCATTCTGTATACGGTAGAAACGTGCGGTGAGCTTGTTTATATGTATGGCATCAATCCCCGGTCCGTTGTCGACTACCTGAAACCTGGCGTTGGTCCTGTCTCGGTGCCACCGTATACGGATATGGCCATTCCGGGAAGAGTACAGGATGGCGTTTTTAATCAGGTTGCTGAAAATGGTGTACAGATCGTTTCTGTGAGCGTACAGCCAGAGTGAAGCGTCCTGGTCAACGGATAAATGATGCCTGCCAGCATCCAGTATGTTCATTTCTGTAAGCAGTTGATCCAGCAGCGCAGGCACATTAACTGGCTTTTTCGGCGGGGACATGTCTTTGATATCGTTTTCGTAATATGCCAGAAGCAGTATGTCGTCAAGCGTCTTTTGGATGCGCTGCGAATGCTGGTAGATCAAATCAAGCCACTGCGAATGTTGCTCGTTACGACCAGGGATGGAGGACTTCAGCATTTCCACATGCCCCATTATCACTGCCAATGGAGTGCGCAGTTCATGCGATGCGTTCGACAGAAAGTTCTGGCGCATTTCATCAAGCTGATGCGAACTGGTTTGATTGCGTACCCATAGTAGCTTGGCATTGGGATAATTTATCAGACGCAGTTCAAGCCAAAGTTCAGGGTCTTGCGGAGAGGCGAATTCCATATTCTGCACCTCGGCATCCAGTTCAAGCAGTCTGGCAAAGTGATTGTCGCGTACCAGATTGCTGATCAGTTGACCGTGGTCGTCCGGCTTGCAGATTCCGAGCAGCGTCTCGGCCATCTCATTCGACCACAATACATGGCTGCGCTTGTCCATCAGTACAACACCGTCCGGGAGTAGCCGGGCCAGTGTCTCCAGTCGCAGTATCTTCTGTGACAGCGCATTGTAATCGTGCTCACGGCGGCGTTTGTCAGCGGCGACCATGCCGTAGATGTCTTCCAGTAAGACACTGTTTTCCTGTTCTACGGGCTGTCCCTGCTGTAGCCATTGTTGCAGACGTTTCAGGTTCAGCAGTGTCAGTAGCAGGGTCATGCTGGCGGCGATGCAGGCCAACTGGGAGAGTTCGCCAAAAAACAACAGCCGGATGACCCCGACAAAGAGCCCGAGCAGAGCGATACCGAAACAAAACTTTTGCATCATTCCTGAATATTGTCTGGAGCGTGTTGTTCAGACTCTGCTGCAGCAGGCCTGAGCTGTCTCGCCTGGCTTACCTGGACGCATGGAAATCCTGATCCAGATAATACCCTGAACCCCACACCGTTTTGATAGGACAAGAGGCCGCATAGCGTCCGAACAACTTGCGTAGACGCAGGATATAGACATCGATACTCCTTTCGTACACGTCCTCGTTGTCTGGCCAAAGGTATTGTGTCAACCGTTCCCGAGACAACACTTTATTGGGATTGTCCACAAAATACTGGAGTAATCGGAATTCCTTTTTCCCGATGGAAATAGTGCGGTTATGATGTATCAGCACTTGCCTGGCCGGATCGAACAGTAAGTTGCCAGCTCGAAAGTGGTGTTCATGGCTTCGATGACAGCGCTTGAGCACGGCCTGGACCCTGCGTTCCAGTTCATTCAGCGAAAACGGTTTCGTGATGTAGTCATCGCAGCCAAGATCAAACGCCCGGAGTTTATTTCCCTCATCTGCCCGGGCGGTCAGGATAATTACCGGAACATCTGTCAGTGGCAGCCAGGATCTGACAAAACTGATCAATGCAGCACCACTGGTGCCCGGCAGCATCCAGTCCAGAATAATCAGTTCGACCGACCGGGTTTTATCGCCAAGCAGGCTTTTTGCCGTTTCCACATCGTGGGCACAACTGACACGGTAGCCGATGTTCCCAAGAAAGTTGTCAAGCATGGAAGACAGGGCCTGTTCATCCTCTACCACGAGGATGTGATTTCCCCGCTGTGTCGCTGTCTTGTTGGCATTCATATGAATTCGAAACGTGTCCGTTGATGGTCTGTCCGTGATCTTAAAGCAAATGCGGATGAAATCATCCGTGTCCATACCCGAAGTCCCCCGGCAGATGTAATCCCTGCTCGGGAATTATTCGCCAAGTATATAAAAAGCCAGAGAAAATTTCTGACGGTACCGGATGTCCCGGGCTGTCATCGTTTTGTAATAACTGTACTGTAGTGTGCGGACATTCGATATTGTTTTTCTGCTATGGGAGGTATTGTCCATGTTGTTGCGACCCCTGACCCTTTTTATCACCCTGCTGCTGGGTTTTCAGCCTGCCGTCGCGGAGCTCAAGTATGAGCCGGTAAGTGGCATCTCGGGAAATCTCTCCAGTGTGGGTTCCGACACGCTGGCCAATATGATGACCTTGTGGGTGGAGGAATTCCGCAGAATGTATCTCGGAGTCAAGGTCGAGGTACAGGCTGCTGGTTCTTCCACGGCGCCGCCAGCCCTGACCCAGGGGGCGTCTGATCTGGGCCCGATGAGCCGTAAGATGAAAGACAAGGAGATCGATGCGTTTGAGAAGAAACATGGCTATAAGCCGACCGCGATCCCGGTTGCTATCGACGCACTGGCGGTGTTTGTGCATAAAGACAATCCTATCGAAGGCCTGGCCATTCCCCAGGTGGATGCGATCTTCTCCAAAAACCGCAAATGTGGCGCGGCGATGAATGTAAAAAAATGGGGCGATTTGGGATTGACTGGGAGGTGGGCGGACATGAGCATACAGCTCTATGGTCGCAATTCCGCTTCTGGCACCTACGGTTATTTCAAGAAAAAGGCCCTTTGCAAGGGCGACTACAAGTCGCAGGTCAATGAGCAACCGGGTTCTGCCTCGGTGGTACAGTCTGTCAGTAGTTCACTGAATGGAGTCGGCTATTCCGGCATCGGCTATGTCACATCGGAAGTACGGGCAGTGCCGCTGGTCAAGAAAGAAGGTGAGCCCTTTGTTGGCGCCACACCCGGTAACGCGGTAAACAACACCTATCCCTTGTCTCGTTTGCTCTATATCTATGTCAACAAGAAGCCGAACGAGAAGCTCAAGCCGCTGATCGCCGAGTTCGTCAAGATGATTCTCTCCGAGCCGGGTCAGGAGATCGTGGAAAAAGACGGGTACATCCGCTTGCCAGTGGCAATGATGAAAGATGTCAGGAGCCAACTCGGGTTGTAAGAGGTTCTAAGAGGTTCGTTGTGGCGTGCCGGGAGACTGGGCGGCGGGGCGCGGGCAATGGCTGCTTGTGTTGCCTTGCCCCCCGCGCCACGACGTTCATATATTTCTCCTGATGTGTCGTGTCCGACAGGACACTTTGCCAAGCCGGTTCCTGAGTAGTACAGTGTCGTCCAACTTCAGGTGACCCGAATCACGTGGGATTGCCAGGGACTTTTAGCGCCGAGTGTCCCGGGGTCGTCTCACCCACACCGTTAGCCTACCATACCAAAAACCATGTGCCCGGACAGGTAGATTGTGAATAGCAATAGTCAGCGAATGAACCAAATCGCCGGATGGCGGTCGCGTTACCGTCACTGGGCGGATCGGTTGATGACATGCGTTGTCTCCGGGGGTGGATTGCTGGTCATCATCTCGGTGGTGTTGATCATGGTCTATCTGCTGGTCAGTGTTATGCCGCTGTTTGGCTCGGCATCGCTTGACGAATATGCGGGATATGATTTCCCCGGTGAAGGGCTGGACGAAAGCGATATCCTGGAATTCGAGGAGGGGGCGGACGTCTTCGCACGTTACCGGCGTTCTGGTGAATGGCAGTTTTTCGATACCGAGAGCGGTGCGTTATTGCATACTCACCATCTGCCTCCCGACTGGCAGGGCACTGCCACTGCAATCAGCGATAGTCACGGAGGTCGTTATATCGTCTACGGGAGTGATGATGGTCGGGCACTGATACTGGAACGCGAGTGGTCGATCGGCTTTGAGGACAATATCAAGCGTGTCACCCCGATAATGCGTTACCCGTTTGGGGAAGAATCTTTTGCTATGGACAGGGAGGCTGAGCGCCCGCTTCGTCGGATCGCTGTTGCGGTGGAAGAAGAAGGCCTGAGTCTGGCCGCTGTGGTTCAGGATGACTACAACGATGCGCGTGCTGAATTGCTGATACAGCACTACCAGAGAGAGTCCGCATTGTTTGGCGAAGGTGCCACGCTGGAACTGGTGCGGGAGTTTGTTATCCCGTTGCCGCAACAGGTGGATTTTCTACTCCTTGGGCCAAGCCGTCGTTATGTTTATGTCGCAGACCGCGATGGACGAGCGATTCACTACGATATCACGCCGCGCAGGGAAAGTCCGCTGCTGTTAGGTAATTATTCCCTGTTATCCGAGGGCAGGCTTACCGCAATGGAATTTCTGCTTGGTGGAAACTCGGTACTGACAGGTGATAACAGAGGGAATATTGTGCAATGGATGTTGGTGGACAGGGGAGATGGTATACGGCTGGAACGGGCAAATGCGTTTTTCATTCAGGGCGAGGTTCGCTTCATTCGCAGGGAACATAGAAGAAAAGGTTTTCTTGCGGCTTCCACCGAAGGTTATCTCGGCATTTACCATGCCACCTCGGGTAATCACCTGTTGCACGAGCAGCGTTTTTCCGGAATGCCCGCCGCGCTGGCGGTTGCACCGCGAGCCGATCGCATATTGCTCGGTGGCGAGGATGGTGTTGCCAGCGTGCTGAACCTGGACAATCCACACCCGGAGATATCATGGCGCAGCCTGTGGGGGAAGGTGTGGTATGAGGGTTACACGGAGCCGGAGTATGTCTGGCAATCCTCCGCTGCCAGCCAGGATTTTGAACCTAAATTCAGTTTGGTACCACTCTCATTTGGCACGTTGAAGGCCACGTTCTACGCGGTATTGTTTGCTGTTCCGATGGCGTTGCTTGGAGCCATCTACACCGCCTACTTCATGTCTCCCGGTATGCGCAGTCTGGTCAAGCCCACGATAGAGATTATGGAAGCCCTGCCGACGGTGATATTGGGTTTCCTGGCCGGGCTGTGGCTGGCACCGTACGCGGAGGAGAATCTACTGGGCATATTCCTGATGATCCTGCTGTTGCCAGTGGCAGCATTACTGGCAGCGAGGCTGTTGCACTATCTGCCATCACGGTGGCACCGGATGGTGAAAGGTGGCTGGCAGGCGGCGTTTCTGGTGCCGGTGATGGTGCTGGCCGCGTGGGGAAGTGTTGCGCTCGGTTCGTTTCTGGACTCCGCGTTGTTTGAACGCGGGTTTATTGCCTGGCTGGATGCGGAATGGGACATGGATTTCAGTCAACGCAATTCGGTGATCATCGGGATTGCGATGGGGTTTGCTGTTATCCCGACCATTTTTTCTATTGCCGAGGATGCGATTTTTTCCGTACCAATCTACCTGACACGCGGTTCGCTTGCGCTCGGAGCAACCCCATGGCAGACACTGGTCCGTGTGGTAATCCTGACTGCGAGTCCGGGCATGTTTTCCGCCATCATGATCGGTCTGGGGAGGGTTGTGGGCGAGACCATGATCGTGTTGATGGCGACCGGCAACACGCCAGTGATGGATATGAATATACTGCACGGGATGCGTACATTGTCGGCGAATATCGCCATTGAATTGCCGGAGGCGGAAGTCGCCAGCACGCATTCCCGGGTGTTGTATCTTTCCGCATTGGTGTTGTTTCTGTTCACTTTTATAGTCAATACCGCAGGTGAGGTTGTACGCCAGCACCTGCGCGAAAACTACAGTCGTTTATAGCGAACATGCAAAGGCAGGGACTGAAACAATGGTTTGACAGTGGTGATCCGTGGATCTGGCTCAATGCGGCAGCGATTGCCACTTCACTATGCATGGTATTGGGGGTAATTCTGTTTATTGCCGTCCAGGGTCTGGTTTATTTCTGGCCCGCCACGGTGAGCCTGTATGAGTACAGGGAGCCGACGGGCGAGCGTGAGCGTGTGATGGGAGCCTTGACGGACGAGGAATATCTGCCCGGTAATCGGGCCGGTGTGAAGCCATGGGAGATTGAGCCTGACTCCGGCCTGGCACGGCGCTATCTGGTGGAGATTGGCAATCGCGAGTGGAGTACGGGCCTGGAGTTTCGCTGGTTGTCCAAAAACGCAGTGCTGTCGGAGACTCGTCCAGTTGACATATTGGTGCTGGAGCGCGTGGTGAATGGCAACGTCTACGGATTTCCGGAGGCAATTCATTTTTCTTCCGGGGATACGGACAGTGTTGGCAAGTTGTTTTCCATGCGGGAATTACAGACGTTGATCCGACAGGCAACGGAAGTGAACCGGGCGATTGAGACGATAGAGCGTCATCAGATTAGCGCAGTCAATTACAGGATGGAAAATGTGCGTCTGGAGCGTCGGCGCCTGCAGATTGACAACGCACTGGACGCCGTGGCGGCGGCGAAGCTGGCGTCTGAGCAGGCCGGACTGGAGCGGGAGTATCAGCAATGGTACCAGGAGTTGGAAAAGCTCAATCCACAGATGGCTGAGGTGGCGGTGGTGGTGCGTTCTGCCGGGGGCGACCGGATGGTGGTCCCGGTGCGTGATATCGTGCGTGCGTATTGGCCCAACAACATGAGTGTATGGCAGAAGCTGAAGGTCTATTTGGGTCGGATCAAGGCTTTTTTGACTGAGGAACCGAGGGAGGCCAATACCGCGGGCGGGGTGTTTCCGGCGATCTTTGGTACCGTGATCATGGTACTGATCATGTCTGTGATGGTAACGCCCTTCGGTGTCATCGCGGCTATCTATCTGCATGAATACGCCAAACAGAATTTGTTTACCCGACTGGTACATATATCCGTCAATAATCTGGCGGGTGTACCGTCTATCGTATATGGTGTCTTTGGTCTGGGTTTTTTCGTCTATGTGCTTGGAGGTAATATTGATCGGCTGTTTTATCCCGAGATGGCGCCTTCCCCGGTATTTGGTACCGGAGGCATACTATGGGCCTCGGTGACACTGGCACTGTTGACGGTGCCAGTCGTGATCGTCGCGACGGAGGAAGGTCTGGCCCGAATCCCGTCCTCGTTACGTCAGGGCAGTTACGCACTGGGCGCAACCAGGGCGGAGACAATGTTGCGTGTGGTCCTGCCAATGGCAAGTCCGGCTGTCATGACTGGCGTTATCCTTGCCATAGCCCGTGCCGCGGGAGAAGTCGCGCCATTGATGCTGGTGGGTGTGGTCAAGATGGCCCCGGCCCTGCCGGTTGATGGCGTGGCCCCGTTTTTGCATCTGGACAGAAAATTCATGCATTTGGGTTTTCATATCTATGATGTTGGTTTTCAAAGCCCCAATGTGGAAGCGGCGCGGCCGTTGGTCTACGCGACTTCCTTGTTATTGATAGGGATCATTATCGCCTTGAATCTGACGGCGATCATGATCCGTAACCACCTTCGTGAAAAATACAGGTCTCTGGAACAATGATGGAGAATGAAAAACAGTCGGTCGCCGACAGACAATCGTCGGCAAGGCGTAGTCATGCGATTTCGCTGGATATGCAGTGGGACGAAAAGCGCAATATCCATGATGAGGAGATTTGTATCGAGGTAAAAAACCTCAACCTTTACTACGGTAACAGCCAGGCCCTGTTCGATATCAGCATGCGTGTACCGCGCAATCTGGTTACTGCGTTCATTGGTCCCAGCGGCTGTGGAAAGTCTTCGCTACTGAACTGTTTCAACCGCATGATCGATCTAACTGAGGGTACACGCATCGAGGGAGGTATAGAGATAGACGGAGAGGACATCTATGCAAACGCAACGGATGTGGCGGCACTACGCAGGCGTGTGGGCATGGTGTTCCAGAAACCGAATCCATTCCCCAAGTCGGTTTATGAAAATGTGGCTTATGGATTGCGTATAGGCGGTATTAGTCAGCGCAGTGTGCTGGACGAGATCGTGCAGAAGTCGCTGGAAGGAGCGGCTTTGTGGGATGAGGTCAAGGACCGGCTGCACGAGAGCGCGCTGGAACTTTCAGGTGGACAGCAACAGCGGTTGGTTATTGCCAGAGCGATTGCGGTGGAACCGGAAATCCTGCTGTTGGATGAACCTGCGTCGGCACTGGATCCACTGTCCACACTCAAAATCGAGAAGCTGCTCGATGAACTCAAGCGTGATTACACAATCGTAATAGTGACTCACAACATGCAGCAGGCGGCACGAGTGTCGGATTATACCGCCTTCATGTATACAGGAAAGTTGATCGAGTTCACGGATACCGGGACATGCTTTACCAAACCGGCGAACAAACAGACGGAGGATTATATTACTGGTCGTTTCGGCTGAGCGTTTTATAACTGGCAGAGGATGAAACATGAGCAAAAAGACTGATTACATGGGAAATCATATTTTCCCGCAGTTTGATGAGACCGTCGAAGAAACCAGGAATCGCCTGTTGTTGATGGGCGGCATGGTGGAGAAGCAGTTGGTTGCCAGTCTTCAATGCTTTCGGCAACTGGATGAGGACCTGGCTGAGAACGTGGTGATGAATGATGCCGAGATCAATTCCGCTGAGGTCAGGCTGGATGAAGAATGTGTCTTGATACTTGCCAGGCATCAGCCTACCGCAAAAGACCTGCGTCTTATTCTGTCGTTTATCAAGACGGTCACCGATCTGGAGCGTATTGGAGATGAGGCGCGAAAGATTGCACAGATGAGTGTTAGCCTGAGTTCCATGGCATCGTCGCAGATGAGTATTTCACGCATGGATCAGTTTGAAAATATCAACTTCTTTGGTGGGCAGGTAGTGACGATGTTGAAGAAGACGCTGGATGCCTTTGCCCGTGTCGACCATGTCGCTGCACTGGAGATTGCAAAGAGCGACAAGAGCAATGATCGTCTGTACGATAACATCATGCGTAATTTGATTACCTACATGATGGAAGACCCACGTACGATATCTTCAATATTGAGTATCATCTGGGTGGTGCGCGCCCTGGAAAGGGTGGGAGACCACGCCAAGAATATTTGCCAGTACATCCATTATCTGGCTGAGGGAGATGATATTCGTCACCAGGACCTGAGCAAGATCAAGCTGGAGAATGCACAGGAAGAGAAGAAGTCCAATGCGACAGAGGAAGTAAAGCAAACGGATTCCGACTGACGCCGCTTTCCACGGTGTTCAGTGGGGTGTTCAGACCCGGAACTGGTATTCCTTTCCGGGTTCGCGTTCGCAGTCCTGTGGATAGTTCTGGCGTTTTTCGTTGTAGTAGCGCTGCCGGTTATCGCCATCGCTGGCCGCATTCCAGGTGATGTACAGGACTCGACGCGATTGCTGCGTCAGATTCGGTGCCGAGCGATGCGGAGTGTAAGAATCGAAATATATTATATCTCCCGGCTCGGTGGGCACTGGCTGGTAGTTCAGTTCATACTCTTGCAGTGGTTTCCAGTGTGACCCCAGAAGTCCCTCGCGGTGTTTCCCGGCAACCAACTGCAGACATCCATTTTCTGGCGTACAGTAGTCTATGGAAACCAATGCGGTGATATGTAAGCTGGCGTATCGATCCCAGCCAGCCTGCGCATCCTGATGTGCCTTGAAGCCGTCTCCACCGGGCAGTTTGAAATTGATCTTGTCCTTGAACAAGACGGCGGGTTCGCCAAAGAGTTGTGTGCAGATATTTCGCAGTATCCCATTGCACAGTGCACTGAATCCAATATGCCAGGGTTCTACGTTTTCCATTCGAGACAGAATGCGTTTTCCCGGATCGAGGATGCTTTTCTCGAAGTACATCCAATGCCTGCCAGGCGTTTCTGGCCAGTTGGATACTTCATCGGTCCAACGCGAGACCTCTGTTATCACGTTGGCATCCAGTAGACCGGGCAGTACCAGATAGCCGTCAGTGGAAAAGCGTTCAAGCTGTGTCTGGCTCAGCCTGGTATCGTGCCACGTTTCCTGGTATGGAAAGGATGCCGGCGTCATTTGGCTTATCGCAGTCATTGGATGTAGTCAGGGCAGACAGAAATGGTTTTCCAGCAATACACCGCGGATATCGGCCAGGGTTTGCAAGGCCCGGCGGAAGGCGAGTGCGAGTGACAGCAGTGGCTGGAGTTGGGCAGGGTTGCGCAATAGATTCAGCGCGAACTGCGGAAATTTTGGGTTCCCATAGGCATCTATGTGGTGGCATACACAGTCCGGGATGTCGTTATGACAGTTATCGGCGATGGTTTTTATGACTATCAGTTCCATGCCCATGTCATGGGCGATGATCGCAAGCGCATGGGCTTCCATGTCTATTGCTGCCACCGTGCTGTTCTGTGCCAGTTGCGACCGCTCTTTCGGGTCGCGGATCATGCGGTCCGCGGAGTGCAGTGTGCCGGAACACGGTAAATGACCGGACGCCTGCAGCAAATTGCCGATGCGTTCGCGCCAGCACGCGCTGGTGGAGGTGATTTGTTCACCGTCAGTGAGTTTGGCGGGGAGCAAGAGTTCCCCGCTGTGTTGCGCTGGTCTCAGCGCGCCTGCCACCCCCCAGTTGACGATATGCGACACCCCTTGCTGATGCAGCAGTCGCAGCGTGTCATACAGGCGTGAGGAACCCATACCGGTCAAGCAGAGCCAGATGCCGGATCTGATCTCGGTGCCTTGCATCGGCGCGATACGTCGGTTGCTGAGGCTTTTGGCTTCCGCCGGCAGCGCGGTGATGATACCAAGTGGCAGCTTTTTCATGTCAGTTCCGGCAATTTGTTGCGGCAGCGTGCCAGCGCCCATAGTGGGAAATAGCGTGCATAGCCGTGGTATTTGAGATAGAACACCCGGGGAAATCCCGGGGCGTTGAAATCTGTGTCCGACCATTGTCCGGATGCCTGTTGTTGTGACAGCAGGTACTGTACGCCGCGGCGTATGGCCTGCATGTCCGGTTTGCCAACTGACAGCAGTGCCAGCAGTGCCCAGGCTGTTTGATGCGGTGTACTGCGGTAGGGACGATTATGGGCTGTCGCGTAGTAGCTGCGATTGCTTTCCCCCCAGCCACCGTCATTGTTTTGGATCGATAACAGCCAGCGCACCGCTTTCTGTATGTACTCCTGTTTCGGGTCTTCAGCAGCCACTTCCAGCGCACTGAGCACAGACCAGGTGCCATAAACATAATTGGTGCCCCAGCGTCCGAACCAGGCACCGTTGTCTTCTTGCGCGTCCTTTAGCCAGTGGATCGCCCGCTGGATCTCCGTGGCGTAGCGTTTGTGGTCGGCAAGTGACAGCAGCGCGACGACACGGCCGGTGACATCCGCGGTTGGCGGGTCCAGCAGGGCCCCGTGATCGGCGAACGGGATTTCGTTCAGGTAGGTGTAGCTATTGTCTGCCTCAAAGGCGGCGAATCCTCCGTCATCTGCCTGCATTCCGGACAGCCATAGGGCGGCCCGGTGGATTGACTCATGATAGCCCTGCGAGTCATGTCGATGCATGGCCCAGGCGACCATTGCGGTGTCGTCCAGGTCAGGATAATAGTAGTTGCTGTACTGAAATGCCCAGCCACCTCCAGCCAATCCGGGCCGTAGAGTGCGCCAGTCACCCGGCTCATTGCCCAGTTGGCGTTCTTTCAGCCAATCCAGCGCAGCGGTGACACTGCCGGGCTCAGTGCCGCTTTCAATCATGGCCTGAGCGGCAAGACAGGTGTCCCATACCGGTGACACGCAGGGTTGGCAGTACAGTGCTTCACCGCGTTCCTGGAGCAGGGCGTCAATCGCCTTTCTGGCCTGCAGGCACAACGGATCGTCAAGCGGATGTCCCAGTGTCAGCAATGCCTCATACACATTGACCATGGCTGGGAAGATGCCGCCGATGCCATGTTCCTCATTCATGCGTTCTACAGACCATAGCTTGCACTTTGCTATGGCATGGCGGCGTAGCGCTTGTGGCAGTAGCGGTTCCAGTGTGCGTAATATTTTGTCTACCAACAGGAAAAATCGAGCCCACCCATTCCTGGCCGGAGGGAAGTAGTGCCTGATCCGATTCGGTGGAGTACGAAACAGTTCTTCGATGCCGATATTGCGAGGATTCTTTGCCTGTGCCCGGAGGGTGCACAACACAAACAGCGGGATCATCACTGTGCGTGACCAGTATGCTACCTTGCTGATGTGAAACAGTGCCCAGCGTGGTAGCAGTATTGCCTCGGCCGGGATGAATGGGGTGGCTCGCCAGGGTATCTGACCGAATAATGCCAGGCTGATACGGGTGAATACATTGCTGCGTTCGGCACCACCGTGAGCGAGAATGGCCTCCCGGGCCCTTGTCATGTGTGGAGCCATCGGGTCGTCGCCAATGAGCTTGAGCGCGTAATAGGCTTTTACCGATGCGCTCAGATCGAAGTCACCGCCGGGGAATAGTAGCCAGCCGCCGCAATCCGGATCCTGATTACCGCGTAGATAACTGGCAATGTGTCGTTCCCGGTCGACATTGACGTCATCGGCGAAGTGAGTCATTAGCACATATTCTGCGGGTATCGTACAATCTGCTTCCAATTCATATACCCAGTGCCCGTCACTTTTCTGATCGGCAAGCAGGCAACGGCTGGCACTTGTGATGGCTGCTTCCAGCTTGTTTTCTGGCTGGATGGTGGACTGTTCAGCGAGTCGCCTTTCCAGTTGCGCACTCATGCGGCAAACAGGCTGGTGTCGGTGCGCTGCGGACAAGGGGGCAGTTTGCAGGTTGTGAGTCGGAATATCAGTCGCAGTGCGGGGTTGTTGCCACTGAACAGCCGACACAGGATCATGGTGATACGGACACTGCGGCGGGAAATTTTCACCTCCCTGCCGGATGAGAACTGCGGATTGGCATTGATCCGGCGTAGTGTCAGTGCCGCCATGATGAGTGCCAACAGGCAGAAGCGCCGTATCCCGGTCTCCCGGGTCGGAAGTAGTAACACATATTCCATTGCCTCACGCAGATGATGACAGGCGAGACCAACCAGTTCACGTAATCCCTGGGCGTATTCCGGATCTTGTTGTGCGGGAGACTTGCTGGAGATATCGATATTGCGGCGGGAAAATACATCCCGGGGTAGCCAGCAGGCACCTCGGGAATGATCTTCCCAGACGTCTTTCAGGATATTGGTCATCTGTAAGGCCAGGCCGAAGTTGACAGCCAGTGACATAAGCTGTTCACGCCTGTCGGCGATGGCCTTGGAATGGTCGCAGAACAGTTCGGTGAGCATCTCTCCAACCACGCCCGCCACATAGTAACAATACTGTTCCATGTCATGGATATTTTTCAATCCTGCGAGAGAGCCTTGCTGCTGATATTTCGACATGCCTTTGGTCATTACGTCTACACAACGTTCCAACGCGGCGCGTTGACGCTTATTGAAACTGTGGGTGATGCGGATTACCGTGGCGGTGTTCAGTACCAGGTCTTTTTCCGCTTCCGGGACCTGCACTGCCAATGCGGGAAGAAGGGCGTTGACAAAATCCACCGCCACTTTTTCCCCACGCACGACTTGCAGGAATTGTTCGCTGAAACTGGACTTGTACGCTGCGCTGAGTTCCGGGTCGTCTTCTATAGTGTCAGCGATGCGACACAGCAGATAGGCGTTGCCTACCACTTTTGCGAGTTTTTCAGGCAACGCGGGTATCGTGAAGGCAAAGGTGCGTGAGACCCTTTGCAGGATACGCTGCTGATAGTCCAGGTCTTTGTTTGTCTCGGGGCTCGGTATATCGCGGGAATGAGTTTCCCCCCTGGCCCGGCTCAGCATGAACGTATCCTGTGTCTCAGCTTAGCAGCAGACCGCTCTTGGCAACATGTTCCATGTAGGCGGAGATCTGGATATCGAGTTTTTCCCTGATCTGTTCATCGTCTTCCATGGTGACGCCGTCAAGTTGCATCAGCAGTGTCTTGTTTTTGATCAGCCTCAGCATCTCATCCTGAATCATTGAGCGATCATGATTACCGTCAAGTATAGGTAGCAGATGCCGTTTTACCAGATCAACCGCTACCGGTTGATGCAGGCAGTTGGTGGCCCAGGTCTGCTTGCTGGCCTGCAGTCTCGCGATCGGTGTGGCGATAGGTCGGTCACTGACGTCGGTTTTCACCGTCGGAGGATACAGTGTCAAGCCGAGGATTCCCCGGATGAACAGTTCGAATATACGAGCGCAGATGATCTGCCTGTCGCGGTTTAGCTGTGCGTCTGCGGTGATCGTCAGTGAGTTGTGGTACAGAGTTCGGTGTACGCTGTTTTCCAGGTCATCGAATACAACGTACGCTGGCCAGCGCTTCCCAAGTGAGTACGCGATAGATTTGGTGAACGGGCAGGTTGTGCTGAAGGTAGGGCCGTTATCCAGCTTGAAATCGACACTCGAGTTATCCGTGAGCGCGGGGTTTTCCAGGGTCGGAACACAGTTTGCGGCTATCGACATCCGGGTTGCCAGTCCAATATCTATCTCCCGGGTTAACGAAACCTCGCGGTGACAGAGCAGGGTCTGGCGGAACATCCGATTTCGTATGAAGTCCATATACTGTTCTCGCTGGATGATGTTGTTGCCGACCTTGTCCAGAGTCTCTTTGACTTTGTCGCTGAAATTGTTTGCCACCATGCTATTGACATCCACTTCTCCCAGATACTGTAGACCCTGTTCGTCGGCGCGTGCCATGAACTCGTAGAAATACACCGGGTCATTCACCTCTTCCAGCGAATCATGTCTGAAATAGGCATCCTCCCAGTTTTTCATCAACTCCACTTCGTTTTGCAGCAGTGTGGCGTAAGCGCTTTTTTCTCCAGTGAGTGTTTCGGCAAGAAAATTGATCAATGCCCGTGATTGGGCGATTCGAGTGCCGACATCAGTGAAGTTTCTGGCGTGAAACAGCATGATGTCACGCAACATGCCGCGCATGCGCCAGCCTGGATTGGTGTTGTAACTGATATAGGCTACGCCTTGTTTGCCAAGGCGTTCGCGTGACAGTTTCAGTATGTGCTGTTGTACCTCCGTGGGTACCCAGGAGAAGATGCCGTGGGCGATGATATAGTCGAATTCCCCAAAGCTGTCATCGACATCGAGGATATTGCACTGACGAATAGCAATATTTTTCAGGCCAAGGCTGTTTGCGGTGGTACGAGCGTTGTTGGCCTGGACCTCGGACAGTTCAACCCCTACGAATTCGCTATCGCGTAGTTCGCTGGCCATTGGCACAATGTTATTGCCACTGGCGCAGCCGAGTTCAAGTACCCGGCATTTGTGGATGTCCGGTGGGCTCATGCCGAACAGTGTGGCGGTAGTGGCCAGTGTGCGCGGGTGGGTTTGACTGAAGGGTTTGCTGGGATATGGCACCTCGTCGTAGGAGTTCATTGGTTGCTGTTCCATGTTCTTTATCCGTCCGTCGCGGGTTTTTGTGATTCCATCTCGTTGTTGTTTGTTTGTCAGGACATTCCCGCACTATGGGGAATTTCGGGGTGATGCAAGCACACACCGGTGTGCCACCCTGGCATCTTTCGGGGGGTGTGTTCCCGCAGATACCGAGAAAACCCCCTGTTCTGGCGCCAGATTATTACAGTTTCCCGCGCATTTGCCAACTATCTGGCCGGATCGGCCTGTTATATCGTTCGTGGTTTGCCACGGTCAAGCGAGTCATTGCCCGGTATCCCCGATACCATTTTTTCTCGGATATGGCCGAGCGACACTGGCTGAAGCGTTGGTATTTTCAGTGGACCCGGGTCGGCCCCTGTGTATCTCCGATCATGGCAATATTCCAGTTCGCACTTTCTATGCCCTGCGAGATCAGGGAGTGCAGCATATACAGCAGGCTTTTGCTCAGGTTGAAACTCAACTGCTGGTCGTTGTCAAAATGCAGCTCAAGGTAAAACAGACCCTCTTCCAGTATCCCGGACTTGATTCCCCACGCCAGCTTGCCCTCCTCGCCCAATGGATAATTGAAATTTTTTTCTTGCTCATAGGCTTGTTCCAGTGCCCCCTGCTTGATCATCTCGGTGGTCTCCGGTTTGGCGGCGACGGATAGCGGACCGCCGTATTTTTTCATTTCCTTATCCAGGATATCCAGAAGTATCAAGGAAAAGCGACGGGTCAACCATATCCTGTACTCATCTCCGTGCCGGGTCGAGGAACGCAACAGCAAACGGTCTTCCTTGCCGGAGTAGGTGATGTTCAACTGATAAAGCTGGTCGCTCATAGTGCAGATAATGCCATATTTCCAGGGGCTGATATACAATACACAAGTTGTTGGCAAGATGAAGCGGATAACCGCTCATGCAGTGGATCGTCGCGTACGGAGGTTCGTGACAAGCCTGCGGAGTGTTGCCGGCGCGGCATATATTGCCGTGCTGGAACAGCGCATGTAGGTACCGGACTGCGCACTGTCCGGGCTGTTTTTTCAGGCGTTTTCTTGCGGTCGAATCAGTGATGTTCCAGTAATGACCAGGTCCATGGCCACATCATGCCCGGTGCAGGGCAACGCGTCCAGTAATTGGCAGTGGTGGCACAGTGCTATCCGGCAGCGTACCTCGTTGTGGGCGAACCAGCGGTCATAATAGCCGCGACCATGACCAAGCCGTTGCCCGGTGCGGCTGAAGCCAAGCCCTGGGGTGATGACCAGATCCCAGGGTCCGGGACAGGCATGGCAGTGCGATGGAGCCAATATCCCGAGTGCGCCCTTGCGTAATTTGTCCCAGTCTCCTAATCGTACCGCAAACATATGTCTGTTATTGGCGATGAATGGAACGGCCAGTGTTTCCAGTCGCGTACAGTGCTGTCGAATCAGTGCGTGGGTATCCACCTCGGGGTTGCACGAGATGTAACAGAATACACGCTTTGCCTGTTGCCACTGTGGTAGTGCAAGTAGTTGTTTCAATATCCGTGCCTCGCTCTCGCGCCGTTGCCTGGTATCCCACTGTTGCAGGTGTGCACGTAGCCTGCGGCGCAGTGTTTGTTTGGTTTTGGTCATGGTATTCGGCACGGACGATAGTGCAGCGCAGTCTATCACGGTAGCCATGTCGGTATGCGATCGGGTCTGCTGAGCCGGGATTGGGCCGTGCAATATACAGGCCGATTCAGTACAATGAAGAGCCACGAAACAACCGTGTGGACCTTGTCTGTTTCCGGGCTGTAGCTACCGGAGTCGGCATGCAGTCCGGCCCAATGACAACGTGGTCACCGTAACCTCCCAGATGTCCTCAGCAATACAGGCCCCCAGCAAGGCGCACCAGTTGCGCAAACTGATTTTGTCTCCGCAGACGGACATATTGCTCGAGGCGCATAACGGGGTATCGGCCATGGTTGTGGAAAATAGTGGTGCCAAAGGTATTTGGGGCAGTGGTCTGGCGATGTCCATGCAGTATGGTGTGCGTGACAACAATGAGATCAGTTGGACTCAGGTGGTGGACATGCTGGAATTCATGTCGGATGCGACCAGCATCCCCATCCTGTTGGATGGCGATACCGGCTACGGTAATTTCAACAACATGCGCCGCTTGGTGAAAAAGCTGGAGCAGCGCAGGATTGCCGGGGTGTGTATTGAAGACAAGCAGTTTCCCAAGACCAACAGCTTCATTGATGGCAATCGTCAGCCGCTGGCGGATGCCGAAGAATTCTGTGGCAAGATCAAGGCGGGGAAGGATACTCAGCAGGATGAGGATTTCTGCATCGTGGCGCGGGTGGAGGCGCTGATCGCAGGCTGGGATATGGGCGAGGCGCTGCGGCGCGCTGAACTCTATCATGCGGCGGGGGCGGACGCTGTACTGATCCACAGCAAATCCAGTCAGGCCAACGAGGTGCTGGAGTTTGCCAGTGAGTGGGCAAACCGCTGCCCCTTGTTGCTGATACCGACCACGTACTACAGTACCCCGATCGAGGTGTTTGAAAAGCTGGGTATCAGTCTGATTATCTGGGCGAATCATATGATCCGAAGTAGCATTGCCAGCATGCAGAAGTCTGCCGAGCATATTGTTCGGACCCGGACTACACATAATATAGAAGACGATATTACCCCGCTCAGTGAGCTGTTTTCATTGCAGGGGATGGATGAACTGGCCAATGCGGAAGAACGCTATCTGAACCGTCCCAGTGCCAGCGGCATTATTCTGGCCGCCAGTCGTGGCAGAGCGTTGCAGAGTTTGACCCGGGACCGTCCTAAAGTGATGTTGCCGGTAGGTGGCAAGCCGTTGCTCAGGCGTTTGCTGAATGTGTTCAGGAAGCAGCGTGTCAGTGATCTGACACTGGTGGCTGGATACAAGGCGGAAACCATCGACCAGGATGACATCAAGATCGTGATTAATCCGGACTACGCGGTTACCAATGAGTTGGTGTCATTGATGGTCGCGATGGACTCGTTCACTGGCAATACCATCATCTGTTACGGGGACTTGCTGATACGTGGTTATATATTGGGTGATTTGATGGAGACGGAGGGCGATATCGTGGTGGTCGTGGATTCCGCTATTGAGCGGGAGTCCATCAGCAGTTCCACGGATTATGCCTGGTGCGACAGGACGGACGACCGTTCGCTATTCCGACAGGAGGTCACGTTGCAGCATATTGATGCGCAGGTCGACAGTCGTTCGGCGTCACCATCCGGCCGTTGGATCGGTCTGCTGAAGGTGCAGGGAAAGGGCTGCGAGGCATTCAGTGGCGCCCTGTACGACCTGAAACAAAGGGACGACTTCAACCGGTTGACTATTCCCGATCTGCTCAATCATCTGGTCAAGTGTGGACAGACCGTGAATACGCATTATATCAATGGCCATTGGCTGGACATCAACACTATAGAGGACATGCAGCGGGCGGGAAGCTTTGCCCATGATTGAGGCGCATGAATTTGTCAGCGCGGCACGTGAACAGTTGGGTATCCGTCACTATAGCGGCGTACCCTGCTCCTTTCTGACCCCGTTCATTAACCATGTCATCAATGATCGCGGGCTTGGCTGGATAGCTTCCGCCAATGAAGGGGACGCTGTAGCCACCGCTGCCGGGTTTGCGCTGGGCGGGAAACCCGCCCTGGCCATGATGCAGAACTCCGGTTTGGGCAATGCGGTTAATCCTCTGAGTTCGCTGAGCTGGACATTCCGTCTTCCGATACTGCTGGTCGTCACCCAGCGTGGCGCACCTGGTGTAAAGGATGAGCCGCAGCATCGATTGATGGGCCGTATTACCCACGAAATGCTGTCTCTGATGGAGATCCCGAGTGCCCCGTTTCCAACCGCGTCGGAGGCCATTGTGCCCGCGCTGGAGATGGCGGGTGAGCACCTGCGGACCGAGCAGCGCCCATGGGCCTTGATTATGCAAAAGGACACGGTGAAACCGTCCGACCCGGGCCATTATCCGGTGCCCGGGCATCCACAACGCGAGATGTTGCGCGATGTTTTCCTGCGGGGCTCCGGGGATGGACTGCATAGCCGGACAGAGGCCCTGGAGCGCGTTGTCGTTAACACCGATCCGACGCGTAGTGTGCTGATCGCCACTACTGGCTATACTGGTCGGGAACTGTGCGCACTTGCGGACCGTCCCAATCATTTTTATATGGTCGGTTCCATGGGTTGTGCATCGGCACTGGGACTGGGACTGGCCCTGGCACGCCCTGACCTGCATGTCATCGTACTGGATGGTGATGGTGCCGCGCTGATGCGCATGGGCAATCTTGCCACGCTGGGGACCTATGCGGGTACCAATCTGACGCATTTGTTGCTGGATAACGAAGTGCATGATTCTACCGGCGGTCAGGCAACGGTGAGTCCGAACGTGTGTTTTGCTGCCATCGCGGCCGCCTGCCGTTACCGGGTCTGTTATTCCGGTAACGAGTTGAGTTTGATCGATGCGATATTGACCCAACCCGAGGGTCCCCGGTTTGCCCATCTGAAACTGCGCCCTGGCGCGTCATCCGGCTTGCCTCGGCCTCGGTTGGGTCCTGTGGAGGTCAAGCACAGGCTGATGCAGCATATAGGCACTGTTGCACCCGCGTCGGTAGAGGGCAATGTCACCATCACGGCCTAGGATACTGCTCAACCCGGGCCCGGTGGTGCTCAGTGATCGTGTGCGTCAGGCACTGCTGCGTCCGGATCTGTGCCATCGTGAGCAGGAATTCAGCGAGTTGCAACAGACCATTCGCCAGGGCCTGATCGATGTCTATCAATTACCTGCTGCAACCTGGGCGGCGGTACTGTTGACCGGTTCCGGAACTGCGGCGATGGAGGCAATGCTTTGCAGCCTGGTACCTGAACGAGGCAAGTTGCTGATCCCTGCTAACGGGGTCTATGGCGAGCGGTTGGCACGTATTGCCGATATTCATCGTATAGCGCATACCGTGCTGTCCCATGCGTGGAATTCGGCTTTCGACATGGCACGGTTGGAGCAGGCCATCCGCTCGGACCGTGCCATTACCCATGTTGCGGTTGTCCACCATGAGACCACGACCGGACGGCTTAACGATCTTGCCGCTATTGCGGCACTGTGCCGGGAGCGTGATGTGCGTCTGCTGGTCGATGCCATCAGCAGTTTTGGTGCCGAGATGTTGCGTTTTGAGGACTGGGATATTGCCGGTTGTGCGGGCACTGCGAATAAATGTCTGCATGGTGTACCAGGATGTGCCTTTGTCATTGTTGACAAACGGCGACTTCAGCAGGTGGCAGGGGGTACCCGGGCACGCAGTCTGTATCTTGATCTGAACACCTACCTGCGGCAGCAGGAACAAGGCGGCACCCCGTTTACCCAGTCTGTGCACGCTTTTTACGCCCTTGCCGAGGCCCTGGAGGAATTGGCTGAGGATGGGGGTTGGCGGCAGCGCCACCGCAGCTATTGGCAGCGGCTTCGCATGGTACGTTCCGGGTTGCGGGAGCGGTGCGCCATACAGGCGCTATTACCGGAGGAAGACTGTTCCTGTGTGCTGAACGCTTTTCAACTGCCGCAGTGGCTGGATTATGCGTATCTGCATGACCGGCTCAAGGAAAGCGGATTCATCATTTATGCCGGTCAAGGGGTGCTGGCGGATACAGCGTTTCGTGTTTCCTGCATGGGCGCGATCAGTACGCAGGACATACAGCGCTTTGTCACTCACATACACCGTATCGTCGCACCAACTCAGTCGGACACGCATTGATCTCATCGCTGGTAAGCGGTGGGACGTGGACTTGAGAGTCCCACGTCGATGAGTTGTCTGTGAGCCTGTGCTGCTGTGCAATGATTATCTAGCGGGGGACGAATTCCGGATAGGCTTCCATGCCACACTCTGCATAATCGAGTCCGTCATACTCCACCGTTTCCGGTACCCGGATGCCGAAGGCCGTTTTCAACCCCCACCATACCAGCAGACTGGCGGCGAATACCCAGCAAAAGATGGTTAGCGCACCGGCTATCTGGCCAGTGAAACTGACCTCCGGATTAGTCAGTGGCACCAGCAGCAGACCAAGCAGGCCACAACTGCCATGCACCGAGATGGCGCCGACCGGGTCGTCGATACGCAGTTTGTCCAGTGCGACGATGGAAAACACCACGAGCACGCCGCCCAGCGCCCCGAACAGGCTCGCCTGTAGTGCGCTTGGTGTTGAGGGTTCGGCGGTAATCGCCACCAGGCCGGCCAGGGCCCCATTCAGGGCCATCGTCAGGTCGGTTCGACCAAACAGCAGGCGAGAGACGATCAGCGCGGCTATCACACCCCCGGCCGCTGCGGTGTTGGTATTCAGGAACACCATTGCGACGGCGTTTGCACTGGGGATATCACCCAGCTTGAGCACGGAACCGCCGTTGAATCCGAACCAGCCCATCCATAGCACGAAGGTACCCAGGGTTGCCAGTGGCAGATTGGCCCCCGGGAGTGCATTGATACGGCCATCCGCGCCATATTTGCCCTTGCGTGGACCCAGCATCAGCACGGCGGCCAGGGCCGCGGTTGCGCCTGCCATGTGTACAATGCCGGACCCGGCAAAATCGGAGAAACCCAGGTCTCCCAGGGAGTACAGACCAAACACGGCTTTTCCTCCCCAGGTCCAGGCTCCCTGAAGTGGATAGATGAACCCTGTCATCACTACCGCGAACAGCAGAAACATCCACAATTTCATTCGTTCCGCAACCGCGCCGGAAATGATCGACATCGCGGTCGCAACAAAAACCACCTGAAAGAAAAAGTCTGATGCGTCCGCATAAACCGAGTCTCCGTCAAACCCGGCTGCATGTGACTCTGCCATCACGGCGGCTACCAGTTGATCGGCGTTTTGGGCACCGTCCAGCGCGATACCACTGAGGAACAGTTCACCCCCGTACATGATCGAATACCCGCAGATCATGTACATCAAACATGCAATCGAGAACAGTCCGATATTCTTGGTCAGGATGGCCACCGTGTTTTTTGACCGGACCAGACCGGCTTCCAGCATGGCAAATCCCGCTGCCATCCACATGACCAGCGCCCCGCATACCAGGAAGTAGAAGGTGTCAAGCGCGTACTGCAGTGCCAATGTCTGTTCCATAATACACTCCGAATAATAAGGTTCTGGCCTGAACTGGAAGCAAAATTGATGCCAGGCTTCGCAGAGGCCTTTGAAACGGGTATTTCATACGTTTCCCGGGGGCGTGCTTTGTTCCCTGTTCCTGGCGTATGGGCAGGGACTTCGCTGTGTGGCCGCATGTGATAAACCGCCAACTGCACAGCAACGGCGACCCGATGCGCCAGTGTGTTATGCCCCATCCTGATGCGTAGTACGCTTGTCACGCACCATATTGGCGGTATCATCCGTATCCATGATTCGATGGCCATATGCCGTGGTAAGCAAAAGTTGCAGGCTGGGTCTGGTTGCCGGCATCTGGCTGCTGGCGTTTCCCGATGTCCGTGCGCAGGCGCCTGTGCTGGAATACCGGATAGTGGCACAGTATCCGCATGACCCGCGGGCTTTCACCCAGGGTTTGCTGTTTCATCGTGGCTTTCTGTATGAGAGTACCGGACTGTATGGGAAATCCAGTCTGCGCAAGGTGAAACTGAGCAGTGGCAGGGTCCTGCAGCGGCAGCATTTGGCCGATAGTCTGTTTGGTGAGGGTCTTGCCCTGGTTGGCGGGCGTTTTTTCCTGCTCACCTGGAGGGCGGGTCGGGCACTGGTGCTGCGGAGGGAGGATTTTTCGTTACTGGAAGAGTTTCGTTATACCGGAGAAGGCTGGGGACTTGCGTTTGACGGCCGGCACCTGGTGATGAGTAATGGCAGTGCACACCTGCAGTTTCGTGACCCGTCGGACTTCGGCGTGGAGCGGACCATCACCGTGCGTGATGGCGATGAACTGGTCTCGGCACTGAACGAACTGGAGTTTGTTCGGGGTGCGATCTATGCCAATGTCTGGCAGCAGGATCGCTTGGCGCGTATCAACCCGGTGGATGGCGTCGTTACCGGATGGCTGGATATGGGCTCGCTGGCGGCGGCGGAGCGCAGGGTCGGTGGCGGGGTCGCCAATGGCATCGCCTGGGACGGGCGGCGATTGTGGGTGACGGGGAAATACTGGCATACGGTCTACGGATTGGAACTTTGGCCGGAATAGGGACAGGTGCCACGCGGTTCGGAGTGAGGCCACGGCGGTGGAGGAACCCGCTTGCGGGTGTGGCAAAAAGAAACGCAGGCCTTCGGGTGCTGTTTTTGTGTAGGTGATTATTTTATAATCCACTGTAATACAAAGGAATAACCGTATTCGACACGGTCGCCGAGGTCCGCACACGATGGTGCCATGTTGTTTGGCATTGTGAGTAAATTTTGTTTTAATGCAGTCATATATCGATGTATTGAGATGCAGCGAGTGATAAGCGCGCATTTTGAACCGTGTCTGAAGTAGCATTTGGAGAACAACACATGAACAGGCTTATACGCACGATGCCGGTAGCTGGCATCATTTTGTCCGCCATATTGTTGTTGCCTCTGACAGCACAAGGGGTACAGGTTGTCGAGTGTGAAGACAAGAAAGGCGAACGTTCGTTTTATCAAAAGTGTCCGCTTGGGACCACGCAGGTAAATGCTGTCAAGATCCGTGGCAAAAAGCGTGGAGCCGGGGATGTGAATGCCAATATCGAAGCCACGATCTACATGATCCCGGATTGTGAATCCTGTATCGAGGTGATCGAGTTCCTGAGGGTGCGCGGTATCCGGACAACCAGAAAGATGGTGCACGAGGATATTGACACGCAGAACGAATTGCGTGACTTGACTGGTAACCTGAGTGCTCCTACCACGGTAATCGGTGAACAGATACTCACCGGATACAGTCGTACCAAGTTGCTTTCTGCACTGGAGGCGGCGGGTTATGTGGACCCGGCGACGGCGGAGGCGGACAAAAAGCAGTAAGACGAGATGATGGTGCCTTGCTGTGAAGCAGGGTCAGGCGTTTTTTTCCCTGTTTCCCCTGGAGTGGGTTTGCGGTATCGTTGACAGGTCGCGTCTCTGCTGGATAAATTCCAGCAATCCCGAGGGGTTCAGTTCCGCTTCATTCAGTACCTGTTCGCGTGTCCCATGGTCGAGCCAGCGATCGGGCAGCCCATAATGGGCGATCCGGCTCGTTATACCGTGTGCCGCCAGCGTTTCGTTGACCGCTGAGCCAGCGCCTCCTTGAATGCAGTGTTCCTCCACGGTTACCAGTAGCGCGTGGGTGGAGGCCATTTCAAGTACCATGTTTTGGTCGATGGGCTTGACAAAGCGCATATTGACTACTGTGGCATCCAGTTCTTCAGCGACTGATAGTGCCATATCCAACACTGGGCCGAAGGCTAGTATGGCTATTTCGTTGCCTTGGCGCCGCAGTTCCGCTTTGCCCACAGGGATGGCCTGCATGGTCTGCTGTACTTTTACGCCAGGACCTCTACCTCGCGGGTAGCGCACGGCAGCAGGTCCGTCCTGCAGGTATCCGGTGTAGAGCATCTGTCGACATTCGTTTTCATCTGCCGGACACATCAACACCACATCTGGCAGACAACGCATGAAGGCAAGGTCAAAATTCCCGTGGTGGGTAGTGCCGTCCGCTCCCACCAGCCCGGCTCGATCAATGGCAAACAGCACAGGCAAGCGTTGTAGTACCACATCATGTATCAGTTGATCATAAGCACGTTGCAGAAAGGTGGAATAAATCGCCACGACAGGCTTCAAGCCGTCGCAGGCCATGCCCGCAGCTACCGTAACGCTGTGTTGTTCAGCAATGGCCACATCAAAGTATCGATTCGGAAATTCCCTGGCGAATCGTGTCATTCCGGAACCCTCGCTCATGGCTGGAGTGATCCCGATCAGGCGTTCGTCTTGTCGTGCCATATCACATAGCCAGTCTCCGAATACCTGGCTGTAGCTTGGTCCATCGCCACTCTTGGAAGATGAGACCATTCCGACATCCGGGTCGAAAGGCGTCACACCGTGGTATCGAACCGGATCTTGCTCGGCGAAGTGATACCCTTTGCCCTTGCAGGTTATGATGTGCAGGAATTGAGGCCCCTCCCGGTTACGCAGATTGCGCAGGGTGTGGATAAGCACGTCCAGGTCATGGCCATCGATTGGCCCTGCATAGTTGAAACCGAATTCCTCAAACAGCACACCGTTGCCCAGAAAACCCTTGGCGTATTCTTCCATGCGCTTGACTACTTTGCTGAATTCGGGATGTGTCGACAACGCCTTTTTGCCTCGGTTGCGCACCTTTGACCACGTTTTGCCAGTAATCACCTGGGCCCAGCGGTTGGATAGGGCACCAACATTTGGAGAGATGGACATGTTGTTGTCATTCAGGATGACGAGCAGATCGCTATGCATGTCGCCCGCATGGTTCAGTGCCTCGAATGCCATGCCTGCGGTCATGCCGCCGTCGCCGATGATGGCAACGGCATGACGCTTGCTGTTGCCTCGTTTCGCGGCAATCGCCATGCCCAGAGCGGCCCCTATGGAGGTGCTTGAATGTCCTACACCAAAGGTATCGTAGTTGCTCTCGCTGCGACGAGGGAACGGGGCCAGGCCGCCATGTTGGCGTATGGTATGCAGATGGTTCTTGCGGCCAGTGAGGATCTTGTGGATATAAGCCTGGTGCCCGACATCCCAGACCAGACGGTCTTCCGGCGTGTTGTAGACGTAGTGTAGTGCGACGGTCAACTCCACTACCCCCATGCTGGCGGCAAAGTGCCCTCCGCATCCGCTGACGGTGTGGATTAGAAAGTCGCGTAGTTCCTGTACCAACTGCGGCAACTGGTGCTCGGAAAGCAAACGCAGGTCGGCCGGAGTATCAATGTCATCAAGCAGGGAACTCAGTAGCTGTTTCCCGGCAGTATCCGGATTCGTGTTGCTCATGGGTACACCATTGCCCAAATGCGAGTAATTATCATGCCAGAACCCGTCGCTTGCAAGAGGCTTCTTTCTCCGGCATGTCCTTTCCGTGGAGGTCCGGAGGTGTGACGACGAGAGAAGTGGAGGGGGATGCCTTGATTTGCAGGCATCGGAATCCGACGGACAGAATGTTTTTTGTTATGATAAAAGGTCCTGAAACGCCCGGAGTGACGATGGGTGTCAGCGCAGCCATCCCGACTCTGAAACTGGATCCTGGATATGAAGCCACCAAAAAAGATTGGAAAATACATGGTGCACGAACCCGTTGGGAAAGGCAGCATGGGAATTGTCTACAGTGGTTACGATCCCTTCGAAGACAAGCCTGTGGCTATCAAGGTTGCGCATCATGCCGCACAGGATAGTGGCAGTGCCAGACACGTGGAACAAATGCGCAAGATGTTCTTCAATGAGGCGAAAGCGGCTGGCAAGTTGAGCCATCCCAATATTCTCCGAGTGTTTGATGCCGGGATAGATGGTGACATATATTACATCGTGACCGAGCTTGTGACGGGAGGAAAAACCCTGAAGCCCTTCTGCAAACCCGGGAATCTGCTTTCAAGTCATCAGGTTGTAGAGATCATATTCCGTTGTGCCAAGGCGCTGGATTATGCTCACCGAATAGGCGTAATTCATCGTGACATCAAGCCGAGCAATATCCTGGTGAAGGAGGATATGGATGTGCGTATCGCTGATTTCAGCATTGCCAGTATAATGCAGCCGGATTTTGATGAGACGATATCCCACCGTTTCATGGGTTCACCACGTTATATGTCTCCGGAACAGGCTCAGGAGGAGCCAGTGACGAATCAGACCGATCTGTTTTCCCTGGGTATTGTCATGTACGAACTGCTGACGGGACATCATCCGTTTGAATCGAAGAGTTTTTCGGGACTGATCCACAAGATAATCAATCAGGCGCCTCCCCGTATCGGAAAATACAGAAAAAAGCTGCCGAGAGTGCTCCAGCAGATCATTAGCCATGCGTTGGAAAAAAGCCTGTCGAAACGTTATCGGATGGGGTTGAATATGGCTGCCGACCTGAGTCTGGCGTTTGACTTTCTGGAGACTGAGGAGGAAAACATTTCCGAGCAAGAGAGCTTCAATCTACTCAGGGGACTGGGATTTTTCCAGAATTTCAGTGATGCCGAACTTTGGGAGGTGTTGCGGGTGGGGACATTTCACAGCACGTCCGCGGGTTCCAGGATCATTGTTGAGGGGACGATGGATGATTGGTTTTACGTGCTGCTTTCCGGTGACGTGGAGATCCTCAAGGAGGAACGTTGCATCGGTACTCTTAGTGCCGGGGATTGTTTCGGTGAGATGAGTTATCTTGGCAAGATACGTCGTTCGGCCACTGTTGTCGCCAAAACCGATATCGATATGTTGAAGATCAATGCCACGGCAATAGAGCAGGTTTCGGTTGACTGTCAGTTGAAGTTCAACAAGGTCTTTATTCGGACCTTGATTGAGCGACTTCTGCTCATTACGGGAAAATACGCGGCGGCAAGCAAATAATCGGGTTTTGCCCTGTTTATGTCGACAGAGCGCCATAAAATTGCCATTGTAGGCATAGGTGGTGTATTCCCGGGCGCGGACAATCTGCGGGAATTCTGGGACCACATTCGCAATGCCAACAGTTGTGTCTCGGAGCCTGGCAGCGAACGTTGGCCAATTGCGGACGGACCATACTATTCCGACACGCTGCAGCCGGATCGTGTCAATTCGCGTCATGCCTGTCTGATTGACGATTCCGCGTCGGGCCTGGATTGGGAGCTGCATTCGGATATAGGCTGGATGCGTGAACTGGACCCTGGAAATCGTTTGCTGCTGAGTGCCGGGCATCAGGCATGGAAGGATTGTAGCCAGTATCAGGGTGGACTGGACCGGCGGCGGGCAGGTGTGGTTATCGGTAATATCGTGCTTCCTACGGAGCATGCTTCGCGCCTTAGCGATGCGTTTTTTCTGCACCGCTTTGAGCAGCAGCTTTTTCCTGACACCGCATCGGCTCCATCGGACTGTAATATGCTGGGTCGCCATGCGGTGGGCTTGCCTGCCGCCCTGTTGGCGCACGCATTGTGTTGGGGTGGTGGGGCATGGACGCTGGACGCCGCTTGCGCTTCCTCTCTGTATGCGATCAAGTATGCCGCGGATGAACTATTGGCCGAGCGTGCTGATTTGATGCTGGCCGGTGGACTATCCCGTCCGGACTCTCTGTACACCCAGATGGGCTTTTCCCAATTGCAGGCCATATCCCGTTCGGGTCGCTGCTGTCCATTTGACCACAAGGCGGATGGCCTGGTGGTGGGTGAGGGCAGTGGCATGCTGGTGCTTAAGCGTTTGGCCGACGCACGGGCGGACGGGGATCGTATTTATGCGACCATTGTCGGGATCGGTCTGGGTAATGATATTGGCGGAAACCTGATGCAGCCCGATGCATCCGGGCAGCTTCGGGTCATGCGAAGTGCCTTTTTGCGAACTGGCTGGACGCCGGATATGGTGCAGCATATTGAATGTCATGGCACGGGCACTCCGCTGGGAGACCGAGTTGAATTTGATGCATTGTCTGTGCTGTGGTCGGATGTCGATGGTGGTTCATGCGTCATCGGTTCGGTGAAGAGCAATATCGGACACCTGCTGACTGCGGCAGGTGCTGCATCGATGATAAAGACCCTGTTGGCAATGCGCGAACAGTGTCTTCCCCCTACCGCCAATTTCGAATGCGCCGCAAAAGGCATCGAACTCGAGGGGAGTCCGTTTCATGTGTTGCGCAAGGCGCAGGATTGGCACACAGCAGAAGGTGTGCCGCGGCGGGCTGCCGTCAGTGGTTTCGGTTTCGGTGGTATCAATGCCCACATTCTGTTGGAGGAATATACTCCTGCTGCCATACGCACCCGACCACCGGGTGGGACGGAAAGGGTTGCCAGCCATGCCCCGGCCGCTATTGTTGGTATGGCGATACGGCTCGGGGAGTCCGGAGATCGTGCCCAGGTCGCACAGGCACTGCTCCAGCCCACAGTGGTGGCTCAGCGTGCCTGTCGCGAGATCGAATTGCCAATGGGAAACTGGGCTATTCCCCCGGCCGATCTGAAGGAATCCCTTCCTCAGCAATTATTGATGCTGGATGTGGCGGATGCCGCACTACGCGATGCGGGACTGGAACAGATGGATGAAGCGGCGCGGCTGCGCACCGGGGTATTTATCGGCGTGGGGCTGGATATGCATGCCTGCAGTTTCCATTTTCGCTGGGTGTTGCAGAATCTTGCCCCACGCTGGTGGCAGCGGCTTGGTGGTAGTGGCAAGGTGCCCGAGGCATGGCTTGGGCAACTGCGAGATGCGGTGTGTCCGCCACTTAGCGCAAGTCGTACATTGGGTGCTCTGGGTAGCATTGTTGCCAGTCGCATTGCCCGTACCTTCCGCCTTGGCGGGCCTTGTTTTACCGTGTCCTCGGAGGAAACCTCGGGAGGGCACGCCCTGTGTCTGGCGCTGCGGGCATTGCGTTCCGGGGAGTTGGATCAGGTGATCGTTGGCGCGGTCGATCTGAGTTGCGAGCCGCGTTCCATGCAGGCGGCCGATATCAGTCCGTTGGCAGGAGACCGTGGAGAAGAGCAAAGTGGGTTTTGTGATGCCGCCATCGCCTTTGTACTGCGTGCGGAGGTGCCGGAGGATAACAAGATCTACGCAATGCTGAACGGGGTGGCACAAGGTTCCGGTAAGGATTGGAACGGACTGGAAACCGCGCTGCTATCGCGCACGCTGCGGCTTGCTTGTAGCGATGGAGGCCTGAGTCCCGGACACCTGGCTTATCTGGAGTCCGTGTGTGATGAGCGATTGCCGCCTGAATTGCCGGAGGCGACTTTCCAGACGGGTGGGGTCTGTGCCAAACTGGGTTATGCTGGTGCCGCATCGACCTTGCTTGCGGTGGCGCGAGGGGTGATGGCACTGGCACATTGTCAGTTACCCGCGCATGACGGGCAGTTGCCAAAGTATTGGCTGCATGACCGTGCCACAGGTCTGCGGCACGTGGGTGTAAACGGTGCCGGTTTGGGCGGAAATTATGTGGGAATAGTGCTGTCTGAACCGCCCTGCGCCGCGGATGCGGTCATCCAGGTGAGCTCGCTGCCGTTGCCTGTACCCCTTCCGCGATTGCTGCTGTGCCAGGCGGATAGCCGCGAACAGTTGTTGTCGCAACTGTCACAGTTGCGTATTGAGCATTCGGTACAAAGCTTGCTACCTGTTTCCGGTGGATCGGGGTTACACCGGCTCGCGTTGCTGGCTACGGATTCCGATCAGCTTGAGCGGGCGATTCATACCGCACGGCAAGCGATAGTCAGCGGGATAGCCAGTGTAAACCCCGATGTTTGCTATACACCTGCGCCACTGTATGCACAGGGTGGACGCATGGCCTTCGTGTTCCCTGGCTCAGGCAATCATTTCCCGGACATGGGCAGAGAACTGGGTCGTTGTTTTCCCGAGGTTCTTGAGCAATTGCACCGGGAAAACCAGTACCTTCGGTCACAGCATGCGGATGGGCACATGTGGGATGGAAAAACGGATTTTACAGTGTCGGAAGCGATCTTTGCCCAGGTCTGTCTGGGTGTGACTGTGCATGATGTGATGGCCAGCTTTGGTGTGCGTCCACAGGCGGTGATGGGTTATAGTCTGGGGGAGACGGCGGGGTTGTTTGCCACGCGGACATGGCGTGACCGCGATGCGATGTTGGAGCGGATACGCTGTGGTGATTTGTTCCATAGACAACTCGCGGGCCCGTGTTTGGCCGCACAGCGAAGCTGGGGTTGCAGCGAAGCGGTGGATTGGGTCAGTGCCGTGGTGCGGCTGTCGGCTGTGCGGGTAAAACAGGTATTATCCCGGTATCCAAGGGTCTATCTGTTAATCCGCAATACCGAGAAGGAAAGTGTTATTGGTGGTGAGCGTGAGGCGGTACTGCGTTTTGCTCGGGAACAGGGTTGCCATACGCACATTATCCCCTGTGTGCCTGCGGTGCATTGCGAGATCGTTGCTGAAGTGGCTCGGCAATATCGCGAACTGCACCTGTTTGAGACGACGCCGCCGACTGGAACAGCGTTCTATAGCTGTGCCAAAGGTGGAGCCATAGTGCCGGATCGTGACAGTGCGGCCGAGGCCATTTTGCAGCAGGCACTACATGGTTTCGATTACCCACGGCTTGTCAACCAGGCCTGGGAGGACGGTGTCAGATTATTTGTGGAACTTGGACCGGGTGCCTCTTGTACCCGCATGATCCATACCATCCTTGGCGAGCGCCCGCATTATGCGGACGCGCTTTGTGTGAGGCGGCAGGACAGTGTCGGTAAGTTGCTGCATGTGCTTGCCTCACTATACTGTCATGGTGTGGATATCGATCCGCGTCCGTTGCTGCGCCACTGGCAGGAGATGCCGACCGAGGTTATCGCTGCGCCGTCGCTACGCATTCCGGTACGATTGCCGGATGTGTCGATTCAGCACCCGGATTTCGCATCGGGTTCACCATCGAATATGGATATTGTCGATCCGGATGCCATGATCTGGGAAGGTCTGCGCACGGTGCACAGTGCCCAGGCCAGGGTACAGCACGATTTTCTTCAACTGAGTGCAGACCTGCAGCGGAATATGGGTTTGGCACTGGCCCTGCAGCATTCCCCGGTGGTGGAGACTGCAAATGCGGACACCGAGGTCGTGTTGGATCGGCGGCAATGCCTGGAGTTTGCCCGCGGTTCCATAGGTCAGGTGCTGGGGGCGCGGTTCGTGGCTGTGGATCGGCATCCTACCCGTGTACGTCTGCCGGATGAACCACTGATGTTGGTGGATCGCATTCTGCACATCGAGGGGGAGGCCGGCATACTCAGGCATCAGCCTGATGCACAGGGACGGGTTGTCACGGAACATGAAGTATTGGCCGGTGCGTGGTACCTCGATGGTGAACGGGTTCCGATATGTATCGCGGTGGAGGCGGGGCAGGCGGACCTGTTTTTATCGGCCTGGCTCGGGATTGACCATGTCACGCGGGGAGAGTCGATGTATCGCCTGTTGGATGCTCAGGTGGAATTTCACGACGAATTGCCTGGGCCCGGACAGTGCATACGCTATGACATACGTATAGAACGTTTTTTCCGTCAGCGAGAGACATGGCTGTTTCGTTTTCACTTCGAGGCGCAGGTAAATGGGCGGCCATTGCTCAGTATGAGCCAGGGCTGTGCCGGTTTTTTCAGTGCCCCGGAATTGGCAGCCGGTCGCGGCATTGTGCCGAATCAAATGTCCGGCACTGTGTCTGACCGTGTTCAGTCGCAGGCGATAGCGGACCCTGACAAGACACTGTGGCTGGCCCCGAAACCGCGACAGCAGGTGGCCTATAGCGAGGAACAGTTACAGGCGTTGCGCAAAGGTGACCTGAAGGTCTGCTTTGGTGATGATTTTGCACCTGTGCAACTGCATCGACCGTACACTTTGCCTGGCGGACGTATGGAATTGGTGCATCGTATCCTGCGGCTAAGTCCCGATGGTGGCCGATATGGCCTGGGGAATATCCTTGGGGAGGCGGACATTCACCCGGACGACTGGTTTCTACGCTGCCATTTCGTGGATGATCAAGTCATGCCCGGGACACTGATGTACGAAGGCTGTTTACAGGTGCTGCGCGTGTTTCTACTGCGTATGGGTTGGCTTGGAGAGGTCGGTGAACTGCGGTATCAACCGATGCGGGGGGTGCGTAGTCAGCTCAAGTGTCGTGGTCAGGTTACGTGCACGACGCGGAAAGTGCGTTATGAGATCGATATCCGGGAACTTGGCTATCAGGATGATGGTTGTCCCTATGCGATAGCGGACGCATTGATGTATGCCGATCAGCGCCCGATCGTGCAGATGCGGGATATGTCGTTGAGGCTGTGTGGACTGCGCTACGAAGCGTTGCACTTGCTATGGCAGGCCCGGGCTTCCCGCACGACGCAGGATATCCTGTTTGATAACGAATCAATCCTCGCGTTTGCCGTGGGCAAACCCTCACAGGCCTTTGGGGAACGATATCGCGTATTTGATGATGCGCGTGTGATAGCACGTTTACCTGGTCCACCATACAAGTTTTTGGACCGCATCGTCCGCATTGAAAATTGTGTGCAATGGGAGATGCATGCCGGGGGAGAGATCGATGCGGAATATGATGTGCCAGAGGATGCCTGGTACTTTGATGCCGAAAGGCAGCCACGGATGCCCTTTGCGATATTATTGGAGGTGGTATTGCAGCCATGTGGCTGGCTTGCTGCCTATATGGGTTCGGCTCTGTACAGCGAGGGAGACCTGTCTTTTCGCAATCTTGGGGGCATGGCCACACAACATGGATTTGTGGGTCCGAAGAGCGGGACTTTGCGTACCACGGTGCGCAGTACCAAAGTGTCGCATTCCGGAGGCATGATTATCCAGCATTACGATTATGTATTGCGTGGCCAGGATGGAGGATTGCTGTATCAGGGCAATACCTATTTCGGTTTCTTTTCGAAGGAGGCATTGGCAAACCAGCTTGGGATACGGGGGGTACAGCATTACTCCACGGCTGGAGAGATGGAAGACGGGCACGACAGCCCCGTGTGTTACCCGGAATACGCGCCGTTTCCCAACGACCAGTTGCGCATGGTGGAGGAGATCCTGCACCATGACCCACAGGGTGGCCCCCACGGGCTGGGCTACATTAAAGGCAGGGCAAAGGTGCGGCCAGAGGCGTGGTTCTTCAAGGCGCATTTTTATCAGGACCCGGTATGGCCGGGCTCGCTCGGGCTGGAGTCTCTGTTACAGCTTATGAAATTCCATGCCTGCCATCGCTTCGGGTCGGTTGGAGAGCAATCCTTCCGATGCATGGCTGTTGGACAGGGCCATGAATGGCTGTATCGAGGGCAGATATTGCCTGCCGACCACACTGTTCTGGTGGAGGCGGTATTTACCGGCTGGGATGAAAGGCATGCGCTGCTTTCGGCTGATGGACTGTTGTCCGTGGATGGCCGTCTCATTTATCAGATGCGTCATTTCACACTGTGTCTGTTAGATCAGGAATGGACTTGAGACGGTGCGTTGTGGTTTGGTCCTGCCGGCGGTAGACTGCCGCATTCCTGTTGATTGACAGCGGCCTGCTGCGCCTGGACCCGGGCACCGAGCGGCGCGGGCTTGCGCTCAGTCTGGTGCCGCGGCACGGTCCGTCCCAGCGCACGGACCTCGACCGCCTGCTTGACCCGGGAGCCACACCGGTTACCAATCCGGCACCGGGGCAACTGGGCCTGGAGGCCGAACTGGGTTACGGCTATGGGCTGGCCGCACACCGCGGTGTACTGGTGCCCTTTGTCGGTACCACGCTGGACGGGCTACACCGTGCCTACCGGTTTGGCAGCCGTCTGCAACTTGGCTCCGGGCTCAGCCTGGATCTGGAAGGGCAGCGGGAAGAACAGGCGCAACGGCCCATACGCCACAACATCCTGCTGCATGGCACACTGCACTGGCAGACCGAGGCACACAGGCTGCTGGTATCGTAGTCTGGAAGACGCCTCTAATCACTTTCCCCTTGATGACACGGGGCGATGGTCGAGCTTCCATAGCCTCGCTGGTGTGAACCTGCACACTATTTGACAGTCCCGCTGCGCCTGGCATACAATCGCCGCCTTGCGAGGGTTTGCGCCAACAAAGGCAGCAGGCTGCGCAAAATTGCTCTGGGGCATTGGCTCCAGTTTGGTGAACATACGATACAACACGAACTCAATCTACTCCATGTCCAGACGTTGCCAGGTTACCGGGAAAGGCCCGATGGCAGGGAACAATGTGTCTCATGCCAACAACAAGACCAAGCGCAGGTTCTTGCCCAATTTGCATTACCGCCGTTTTTGGGTGGAGAGTGAGAAACGCTGGGTACGGCTGCGGGTAAGTAGCCAGGGTCTGCGTATTATAGACAAGAAAGGTATAGACAAGGTGCTGGCCGATATCCGTGTTCGAGGCACGGCGGTCTAGTTTGGTGTGATGTGATGCGTGACAAGATCAAGCTGGTGTCTTCAGCCGGCACTGGCCATTACTACACCACGACCCGGAACAAACGCACGCCGACGGAAAAACTGGAGATGAAAAAATTCGACCCGGTGGTGCGTCGTCACGTTATCTACCGGGAAGCCAAGATCAAGTAGTATCAGCTTCCCTGCGTGCCTGTTGCTTCAGGCAGGATTCAGGCTGTAGCAGGATTCAGGCTGTAACTGCGAAGACGGCGTGAAAACTGTTCCAGCGCGCCGATGCCGGTTTGCTCTGCCTGGTTGCACCATTCCTGCAGGGCTTCTGTCAAGTTGGCTTTGGTGGCGGTCTTTTTAGTCCATATCTCTTGCAGGCGTTCGCGAAAATCGTATACCACGCGCAGTTTTTCGTGTTCATTGAACAGCCTTTCCAGTTGTTCCCATCTCTCGTCGTCGAGTAAGCGTTCTGTAGTATGCAGCCACGGTTTCAGGTGTGCCATCAGGTATCCTTGATCGGCCTTGTTCCAATATGCGGATTCCTGCAGGAATACTTTTTTTACCACCTGTTGCCCATATTCCGACAGCACATGTAGTCGGTTCAGGATCACTGCTCCCACGGTGTTTTCGTCAATTTCGCATTTGTGCGGGAGACATATAGGACGCGGGGCCACTTTTTTCACCTTTACCAGACCGAGCCAGGACAGCAGCCGGAGGTATAGCCACCCGATATCAAATTCCCATGGCTTGATGGAGAATTTCGCCGAACTGGCGAAGGCGTGATGATTATTGTGCAATTCTTCTCCGCCGATCAGGATGCCCCACGGGACGATGTTTGTGGAGGTGTCATCGCTGGCGAAATTGCGGTAACCACGCCAGTGTCCCAGGCCATTGATGACGCCGGCGGCAAGAAAGGGTATCCAGGCCATCTGTACGGCCCAGATGCTAAGCCCGATGGGTCCGAACAGCACGATATTCAGTAGCAACATCAAGGCTATCCCGATGGAAGAGCCGGGTCCGTACAGATGGCTTTCGATCCAGTCTTCCGGGGTTCCGTGTCCATAATCGGCCATGGTCTCGGGATGGACGAGTTCATCGCGGTAAAGTTCCGCGCCGGAGAACAGCACCCGAGCGATGCCGTAAAACAGCGGACTGTGTGGATCCTCCCGGGTTTCCACACAGGCATGGTGCTTGCGATGTATCGCCACCCATTCCTGGGTGCGCATTCCGGTGGTGAGCCATAACCAGAAGCGAAAAAAATGGCTGCATAGCGGATGCATATCCAGTGAGCGGTGTGCCTGGTGGCGATGCAGATAGAGTGTCACCGAAACAATAGTGATGTGGGTGACACACAGGGTGTAAACGATATACGCCCACCAAGGCAGATCAAGCAGTCCATCAAGCAGGAATGTCATGGGAAAGGAGGCCCTCCGAATTCGCGGATAGCGGATAGGAATATGGTAGCGGATACTAAACGACCCTGGCTGGAACAGTCAAGTGTTGATAGTTGTGCCAAGGTGTGTAAAATCCTGCCCAGGCATTAGAAACGTGTTGCAAGCAGAGGAGATAGAGTCATGTTGCCATTTACGAGATCGTTGTTTGGTTTGCTGCCGGTTGGACTGGCTGTCGGGATGCTGGGCCTGGTGCAGGTGGCAAGCGCGGGGGGCATGTTGTCGGTGTCCAGAGAAATTGAACTCAATGCCAGTGCGGATACCGTATGGAAGATGATTGGTCATTTCAATCATTTGGATGTCTGGCATCCGGCGGTAGTGGATTCTTCCCTGCAGGGTACCGGTGTCCGGGAAGGAGATATCCGCGTGTTGACTTTGGGTGATGGTGCCAACATCACGGAGACCTTGCTGTCGCATAGCGATGGGAGCCGGAGTTACAGCTATGAAATCAATCAGGGCCCGCTGCCGGTCATGGACTATGTCTCATCGGTGACGGTATCCAGTATGGGTGAGATGACAAGCCGCGTTGTCTGGGAGTCGACCTTTGATGAGAAGGGTGTCAGCAGCCAGGAGGCGGTTGATGTGATTACCGGTGTCTATGATGCCGGGCTTGATGCCTTGAAGCGGCATTTCAATACGCGTTGATGGGTAACACCCGGTGACAGGCGATGGCGGCTCGTTGCTGGCAGTGGTTGCTTGCCGCCATGTTGTTGGTGCCTGCAGTGGCCGGTGCCGGGCAGCGCATCGCCGGGACCGCAGCTCGTGTGTCTATGCTGGAACTGTATACCTCTGAAGGTTGCAGTAGTTGCCCGCCGGCGGATCGCTGGCTCGCCCGTTTTCTGGATGACCCTCGTTTGTGGCGACAGGTTGTCCCGGTCGCCTTTCATGTGGATTACTGGGATTATTTAGGTTGGCGTGACCCCTTTGCCGAGCCCGCTTACGCGGAACGACAGCGTAACCATGCCCGTGCTGGCAACCTGAATAGTGTTTATACCCCGGGATTGCTGCTCAATGGTCGGGAGTGGCGTGCTTTTTTCGGCCACAGGAATTTGTTGCTTCCGACCGATCGGCCGGGAACCTTGTTATTGGACCGGGAGGGTAGCGAGTTGCAGGCGCGTTTTGTGCCGGATCAGCATCGGCTATCAGCGGGGCAGGATTACCGTATCAGCGTCGCGCTGCTCGGGTTCGGCATTGTGAGTCATGTTGTGCGGGGAGAGAATGCTGGCCGCAGGTTCGTCCGCAATTTTTCCGTCCTGGGTTTCAGGCAACGGGTATTGCAACGGGATAAAGACCGGGGATTCTCGGCCGTGCTGAGTTTGCCGGGTTCAGCCCATGCCGCAAAACGCTATGCGGTTGCCGCCTGGTTGAGTGTCGGGCAGGATATGCGGGTGTTGCAGGCGGTGGGTGACTTTCTGCAGCAGCCGGCGCCGAGACTGCTGCAGTAGCGCTTGTCGGATGCCTTGTTGTCGGCCAGCAGATTCAGTCTTCGGTCAGAGTGCCACCAACGATCAGTTCGTCAATGCGTATCGTGGGTTGCCCAACACCCACTGGAACGGATTGTCCATCTTTGCCGCAGGTGCCGATACCCGGGTCCAATTGCATATCGTTGCCTACCATTGAAACCCGGGTCAGTACCTCGGCACCACAGCCCGTCAATGTGGCCCCGCGTACCGGGCGAGTCAGTTTGCCGTGCTCGATCAGTCTGGCTTGACTGGCACTGAATACGAATTGTCCGTTGGTAATATCGACTTGGCCGCCACCGAAAGAACTGGCATACAGCCCCTTGTCAACCGAGGCGATGATCTCTTCAGGGGCATATTGGCCTGGTAGCATATAGGTATTGGTCATGCGCGGCATTGGTATGTGGGCGAAAGACTGACGGCGGCCATTGCCGGTGGAATGGGTGCCCATCAGCCGGGCATTGAGCCGGTCTTGCATGTAGCATTTCAGGATGCCGTTTTCCACCAGTGTGGTAACACTGCTTGGGGTGCCTTCGTCGTCAACGTTCAGCGAACCACGTCGATCCATCAGCGTGCCATCATCAACAATGGTGATTTGCGTATTGGCGATGCGTTTACCCATGCGGTTGCTGAACACTGAAGTCTGTTTGCGGTTGAAATCTCCCTCCAGACCATGGCCGATAGCCTCATGTAGCAGTATGCCCGGCCATCCTGGTCCAAGCACGACAGGCATGGTTCCGGCTGGTGCGGGGTCTGCTTCCAGATTGATCAGGGCCTCATCCACGGCTTCCTCCACGTGTTGCAGGTAGCGTTCCTCCGCCAGTAGCGAGGCATAGCCGAAACGGCCTCCGCCCCCACCGCTTCCCTGTTCTCTACGGCCATGTTGTTCAACGATGACGTTGATATTCAGACGTACCAGTGGACGTACATCGGCGGCCAATGTGCCCTCGCTGTTTGCCACCAGGACGACTTGATACCGTGCACTCAGTCCTGCCAGTACCTGTTTGACCCGTGTGTCCCGTTGTCTGCAGGCGCTGTCGATGGCATGTAGCAGGGCCACTTTCTCTGCCGCGGAGACTGACTGTAGCGGGTTGATATTGTTGTAGAGTGCGGGTGGTTTGCAGCGGTTCCATGCGGGTTGGCAGCCATCCGCACCTTGCCTGCTGATAGCGCGGGCTGTGGTGGCTGCCTGTTGCAGTGCCGGTAGCAGGATCTCATTGGAGTAGGCGAAGCCGGTTTTTTCACCATGGACCGCACGTACTCCGATGCCCTGGTTTATATGGAACCCGCCCTCCCTGACGATACTGTCTTCCAGCAGCCAGGATTCCGAGTGGCAGCTCTCGAAAAACAGATCGGCATGATCCAGGGAATGGTTCATCAGCAGGTCCAGCGTGTGCTGTAGATGACTGAGTTGCAGACCGCCGGCATCCAGCAGCAGGGTATTGGCGGTGGAAAAGGATTCTTCGCTCACTGCAGGCTCCGGATGCGCTGATGTTCCAGACATGGAAAGGATTGGCGCCGGGTTGCCTGTTGCCCTGGATCAATGGTGGCACACACGATGCCGGTTCCGGCAGCGATGCTGTCGAGTATCTGCCCCCACGGGTCCACGATCATGCTGTGTCCCCAGGTGTTGCGTCCATTGTCGTGTTTTCCACCCTGATTACTTGCCACCACATAGCAGAGGTTTTCTATGGCACGTGCCCGCACCAGGCTTTCCCAGTGTGCCGCGCCTGTGGTGGCGGTGAAGGCTGCTGCTACCGCGATGAGTTGCACATCCTGTTCCAGCATCAGCCGGTACAACTCCGGAAACCGCAGATCGTAGCAGACCGACAACCCCACCTTTGCCAGCGGGGTGTCCAGCACCTCTGTTGTGTCGCCCGCTTCTATAGAGGCGGATTCCCGGTACCGTTCATCGCGCCCGGCATCCACCACCGCATCAAACAGATGCAGTTTGTCATAGCGGGCAACGCATTGGCCAGTGGGGGAAAAGGCCAGGCAGGCGGCGCGTATCCGTTGCGGATCCTGGCTGCAGATGGGGATGGTGCCCCCGAGCAGATAGAGACCGTGTTCCTTTGATTGTGTGGACAGAAATGTTTGAATAGTCCCATCGCCGTAGTTTTCCTGCATGTTCAGATAATCTGCCTGTCGCCCCATCAGGGCGAAATTTTCAGGTAATACAACGAGTCGGCAACCTTCTGCCGCTGCGGCGGCGATCAGTTTACAGGCACAGTCCAGGTTTTCCTCGAGGCAGGTCCCGGATACCATCTGCACAGCGGCGGCTCGAAACGGTTCCATATCGGCAAGTATAACCCGAATCGTGGGTTTATCAGTGATCTGTGTGTATGCATGTTCTATACTGACGGCCCTTTATATGGATGGTTTGTATGGATGGACAGCGAGTTTCCACGTGTAAAGCGTTTACCCCCCTACGTTTTCAACATCGTCAACGAGTTGAAAATGAAGGCGCGTTGGGCGGGAGAGGACATTGTCGATTTCGGCATGGGCAACCCGGATCAGCCTCCGCCACGGCATATCATAGACAAATTGGCTGAAGCGGTGCAGCGCGAGGATACCCATCGTTATTCGGTATCCCGCGGGGTGCAGCGGCTGCGTCGGGCGATATCCGGTTGGTATCAGCGGCGTTTTGATGTGCAGATTGACCCCGAGACCGAGGCCATAGTCACGCTTGGCTCCAAGGAGGGCCTGGCGCATCTGGCGCTGGCGATCATGGACCGCGGTGATGCGGTGTTGGTACCCAATCCTTCTTACCCGATACACCCGTTTGGTTTCATCATTGCGGGTGCCGATGTCCGGCATGTGCCTATCGGGACGGATGTGGATTTTTTTGAAGAACTGGAGAAAGCGGTACGGGACAGTTGGCCGAAGCCGAAGATGCTGTTGATCAATTTCCCGGGCAATCCGACCACGCAGTGTGTTGACCTGGATTATCTTGCCGAGATCGTCCGTTTTGCGCGTCGGCATGAGATCTGGTTGATACATGATCTCGCCTATGCAGACATCGTGTTTGATGGTTATCAGGCTCCGTCGGTGTTGCAGGTCAACGGAGCAAAGGAGTTGGCGGTGGAATTCTACTCGTTGTCCAAAAGCTATAACATGCCCGGCTGGCGCGTGGGTTTCATGGTAGGCAATCCGGTACTGGTGCAGGCGTTGACACGTCTCAAGTCCTACCTGGATTATGGTTTGTTTACTCCGATCCAGATTGCCGCAATTACTGCGTTGGAAGACGATCAGTCCTGCGTCATGGACATCAGGAACATGTATCAGCGCCGTCGTGACGTGTTGTGTGACGGTTTGTGTGCCGCCGGGTGGCCGTTGGAGAAGCCACGTGGCACAATGTTCGTTTGGGCGCCGGTCCCGGAGCCATATCGAAAGTTGGGTTCGCTGGAGTTCGCGAAAAAACTGCTGCGTGAGGCGAAGGTGGCTGTGTCTCCGGGCGTTGGCTTTGGCAGCTACGGGGATGGCCATGTCCGTTTTGCCCTGATAGAAAATGAGCACCGTACTCGGCAGGCGGTGCGTTCGGTGCGATCGATGTTGCGTAATACAGGTATAGGCGAATGAATAGCAAATGGAAAAAACCCGCGTCCGCTACCCGCACCGCGCTTTTACCGATCAGGATTGGCCTGTTGGGCCTTGGCACGGTAGGTGGGGGGGTGGTCAGTGTGTTGTACAGCAACGCCAGGGAGATCACGCGACGCACCGGGCATGATATTGTGATCAGCCATGCCGCTGCAACGCAGTATAATCCGGACATTCCGAATATCGATAAAATTGAGCGACTTGGTGAGGACGCCTTTGCGGTGGTCAATGATCCACAGGTCGATATTGTCGTTGAATTGATAGGCGGTTTCAGTCCGGCACGTGAACTGGTGCTCCAGGCTATAGAGAATGGCAAGCATGTGGTGACCGCGAACAAGGCCCTGATCGCGTTGCATGGCAACGAAATTTTCGCAGCGGCCGAACGTCGTGGCGTAATGGTGTTGTTTGAGGCAGCGGTGGGTGGTGGCATTCCTATCATCAAGGCAATCCGTGAAAGCCTGGCGGCCAACCATATAGATTGGGTGGCCGGGATCATCAATGGCACTGCCAATTATATCCTTAGTGCGATGTCGGATCAGGGCAGGGATTTTGATGTTGCGCTGAAGGAGGCACAGGTCGCAGGCTATGCGGAAGCCGATCCGGGCTTTGACATAGATGGTGAGGATGCCGCACACAAGCTTGCTATCCTCGGTTCCGTCGCTTTCGGGATACCGCTGCAGTTTGAGCGCATAGGGAAAGAGGGTATTGCCTCGATCGAGCCCCAGGATATCCGTTATGCAGCCGAGTTGGGATATTGCATCAAGCATCTGGGCATTGCCCGGCGTGGCCCGGAGGGGATAGAGATGCGTGTGCATCCGGCACTAATCCCGGCGCATCAGTTGCTGGCCAGTGTGGATGGAGTAATGAATGCGGTACTGGTCAGTACAGACGCATTGGGGCCGAGCCTGTATTATGGTGCTGGTGCCGGTTCCCGTCCGACTGCCTCCGCGGTGCTTGCCGACATAATGGATATCAGCCGTGTGTTGGGTGCCGATTCGGAACACCGTGTCCCGTATCTGGCGTTTCAGCCAGACGCGATGGACAGACGGCCAGTATTGGGTATGGAGCATATTGAGACTGCGTACTATCTGCGGATGCGGGTAAAGGATCGTCCGGGCACGCTTGCCTTGATCACCAATATCCTTGGCGACTCGGGCATCAGTATTGACTCGATACTGCAGAAGGAGAAGGATATCAAGGCGGGTGACGCTACGGTTATCATGCTGACTCGGCCAGTGCGGGAACAGCACATGAACAGGGCGATGGCCAGGATAAGCGAATTGGACGAGGTGCCCAGTCCGGTGGCACGAATACGCGTCGAGCCGTTGCAATGAAGGCGAGGGACGATGGTGGTGGGGTGATCGCACGTTATCGGGCCTGGTTGCCGGTAACGGAACAGACCCCGATAGTGAGTCTGGATGAAGGTAACACACCGCTGTTGCCACTCAGTCGCATCGGCAATGGTGAATACGGTTGTGAACTGGAGTTGTATGCCAAATGCGAGGGATTGAACCCGACCGGTTCATTCAAGGATCGGGGCATGACTGTGGCGGTGAGCAAGGCCCTGGAAGAGGGTGCCGAGGCCATCATTTGTGCCTCTACCGGTAATACTTCCGCCTCCGCGGCCGCTTACGCTGCCCGTGCCGGCATGGTCTCTTTTGTGCTGATACCGGAGGGTCGGATCGCACGTGGCAAGCTGGCCCAGGCCGTGATGCACGGTGCGGTGGCACTGCAGATCCAGGGCAATTTCGATATCGGTATGCGGTTGGTCAGGAAGGTGGCTGAAGAAGCGCCCGTGACGGTGGTCAACTCCGTCAACCCTTACCGCATACAGGGTCAGAAGACGGCGGCATTCGAGATAGTTGAAGCCCTGGGCCGGGTGCCGGATTACCATTTTCTGCCGGTTGGCAACGCGGGCAATATCAGTGCCTATTGGATCGGCTACAGTGAATACGCTGGCCATGATACCGCTGCCTGCTCACTGTGTGAGGGTGGCCCCTGTCATTTCCAGCGTTTGCCGCGGTCTGATGCCAGACCGGTGATGCGGGGCTGTCAGGCCAGCGGAGCGGCGCCGTTCCTGCTGGGCAGTATGGTTGATGCCCCGGAGACCGTGGCTACGGCGATCCGCATCGGACATCCCCAGTCCTGGGATCAGGCCTGGGCGGCAGTGAAAGAGTCGGACGGTCTGTTTGTGCGCTGTACGGATGAGGAGATACTTGCGGCGCAGAAGCTGCTGGCAGATGTCGAGGGGATTTTTTGTGAGCCGGCCTCGGCGGCCTCTGTGGCGGGATTATTGCAACAGATGCGGGCAGGCCAGGTCCGGCCTGGCAGTACCGTGGTATGTACCTTGACCGGCCATGGTCTGAAAGACCCGGATACGGCGATGGCACAAGCCGGTTCTGCCTTGCGGCAAGTGGAAGCGGAACCGGATGCGGTACGCCGAGCGATATTGGACGGTCTCGGCCGAGCCTGACACTGTAGCTTGGCGTCCAGCGCGGTTCGGGAACGGATGCCACACAAAGACGGGTTCATGAATATCACGCTGTTCATCCCCGGCCTGTTGTCGGCGGAACCGAAACTGCTTGATGACTGTTGCGCTGAACGGTCTGCGCTGAGGGGTTTTCTGGATTGCGCCCGGAGCAGGCCGTTGACTCCCGAGCCTGATAGTGCCGAGGCCTGGCTGTGTGCTGTCTTCGGGTTGCCTGGTCCACAGGATGGCGACTATCCACTGGCGGCACTGAGCTTGTTGATGGATGCCCCGGAGCAGGCTTCCGAAGGGATATGGATGCGTGCCGACCCGGTGTATCTGCATGCCGACCCGGGCGGCTTGTTACTGTCCGAATGTACTGTACCCACGCTTGACGTGGATGCACTGACGGCCTTTGCCGGGCCGCTACGCGGGTGGCTGGAGCAATACCGGATGCATCTGCTGACACCGGTGATGGAACGCTGGTATCTGCGCCTGCCACAGATGCAGCATATCTGTACGACGTCCCCGCTGGAGTTGCGCGGGCGGTATCTGGATGCAGGTCTGCCGAGGGGCAGGGATCAGGGTGTCTGGCACGGCTTGCTTAATGAGATGCAGATGCTTATGCATAAGCCTCCGGGAGGTGCGGTGCAGTGGCAATGCGACCCACTGCCGAACAGTCTGTGGTTCTGGGGTCAGGGCCGCTTGCCACCTGTGTGTCCTTGTCCCTGGACCAGGGTCCATGCCAGTGCGGTGTTGGCACAAGGGCTGGCGTACCATGCTGGTGTGCCATGCTCGCCGCTGCCGGATGGTTTGGTCCAGTGTCAGCCAGCTCCTGAGGGTGACACCCTCGTGGTGTTCATGCACGGGGGGATGCGTTTTGCAGCCTGGGATCTTGCGGGTTGGAGGGAATGGGTCACGTGGCTCGACAGGCAATGGTTTGAACCGCTCAGGGAACTGCGGAACCGGCGTCGGCTGGGTCGCCTTGCGGTGCTCAGTGGAGGCCGGGAATTTCGGCTTGGCGCTCCGGCGTTATTGTCGTTTCGGCGCTGGCGCTAGGCGGTGGATTTCCCGAACCTGCCGTGGATTCGTTGCCCGGGCTCCCGCCTGACATGTGTCTGCGGTGGTTATGTGATACAAGCTTGTCTTGTGTATGGCGATACTGTATCTTCCATGTCATGTGCCATCCCGGACTTATGCTATTTGTTGGTAGCGGTAGCTTTCCCCCGAAGGTTTGCAGGTTTCCCGGGCCCACCATCACAGCTTCCCTTTGGATGGAGTAGGTCGATGGACAGCATTGACAGTGAGCGGTCGCTCTTTTATATCGGTCAGCAGGTTGTGCACAAACTGTTCCATTATCGCGGACTGGTGTTTGATGTGGATCCCGAGTTTTCCGGTGAAGACAGATGGTATGAGCAGATGGCGATTACCCGACCACCCAGAGACCGGCCCTGGTACCATATATTGGTACACGAAGCGGATTACACGACCTATGTGGCGGAACGGAATTTATGTGCCTATGAGGGTAATGAATCGATCCAGCATCCCCTGCTGCTGGTCTATTTCGATGATTTCAGAAGCGGTGTCTATCATCCGAGACGAACGCTGAATTGAAAAGTGCCGAGGGGCGGTGGTGTCCCTGGAGTGTATTTGCCGAGCGCAGACAGGGACAGACAGGTGTGCCGTCAGGGAATTTTGTCTGCCCCCGGTAGGTAAAGCAGGGTTGGCCGTGGCAGGTGTGCTGTTGTCAGGACTGGCCCGCTGTCGCGGCCCTGGCTTTTCTGGCATCTTCCACCAGACGCATCAGTACCGGGCCCAGGATCATCTGCATGGCCATGGACATTTTTTCGGCCGGTACCACCAGCGTGTCCGGGGCGGAAACAAAAGCGTTCTCCAGCGCCTGTTGCAGTGTAGAGAAGTCTGCTGCGATCTTGCGGCGATCACGGATGTGAATTACCAGAAAACTCTCGGTTTCGGTCGGGATGGTATCGAAGTCGAAGGGATTGGAGGTATCCACTGTGGGTACGCGCTGGAAATTGATATCGGTACGTGAAAACTGCGGGGTAATGTAGTGAACATAGTCGTGCATGCGGTCGAGGATTAGCTCTATGGCATTGCTGCGCTTGTATCCACGGATCTGTTGGTCCCGATGGGTTTTCTGTATCCATTCCAGATTGATGATTGGCACCACGCCGATCAGCAAGTCCACGTACTGTGCGATGTCGACCACATCGGTTACCAGTCCGCCATGCAGACCCTCGTAGAACAGCAGATCGGTGTGGGATTCCAGGGGTCGCCAGGGGGTGAGTGAACCCGGTGGAAAGCCGTGTCTTGCCGATTCTTCCCCGTTATGAATATAGTAGCGGTGACGGCCTGTACCGTGCGCGGCATACTCTCGAAACAGTTCCTCCAGTTTATCAAAGCAGTTCCCTCCAGGGCCGAAATGAGTTAAATTCACGCCGCGCTGTGCCGCTTCCTGTACCCGCCGGTCCATTTCTTCACGGTTGTAGCGGTGGAAGCCGTCACCTTCAATGATCGCGGCACGTACTTGGTGCTGCGAGAAAAAGTGTTTGATAGCCTGGTGCGCACTGGAGGTGCCGGCACCCGAGGAGCCAGTTATTGATATGATTGGATGGGTCCTGGACATGGTTTCAATATAACCTGCCCGGGTTGTTTTATACAGGCCATCAGTCGCAATCCAAGCGTTGTTTTTTGTCATGCCCGCATCGAACGTCGCTCTTATCCTTGCCGCCGGCGTGGGCAGGCGGCTCGGTACAATGGCCGGGGGCAGCCCCAAATGTCTGTTGGAGTTTTCCGGACGCAGCCTGCTCACCCGGCACCTGCACCACCTTGCGGGACACGGTGTACAGGAGGTTTGTATTGTTACCGGCTATGAGTCCGAACAAATAGAGCAAAGTCTGCGTGGGGCCCCGGTGTGCACGCAGGTTCGGTTTAATCCGCGTTTTACACAGGGCAGCATGATCAGTCTATGGGCTGCCCGTGATTATCTCGCGGACAAGACTTCGGTGCTGTTGCTCGATGCGGATGTGCTTTGTGACGCACGCATGCTGGGGTTGTTGTCATGCAGTCGGCATCCGGACTGTTTGCTGGTCGACCCACAGTTTGTGGCTGGTGATGAACCGGTGACGGTATGCATTCACGATGGTCGGATCGTGGAGTTTCGCAAGCGTCCTGACGCGGGGATCGAATGCGATCTGCGGGGTGAGTCGGTGGGTTTTTTCCGTTTTTCCGATACCACGCTGCAGGTCCTGATGCGGACTGTGCAGGGTTATATCGACCGGGGTGACAACGAGGCTCCCCATGAGGCGGCGATCCGTGATCTGATACTGGCCGAAGCCGGGCGTTTTGGCTGGGAAGACATCGGCGATCTGCCCTGGTTGGAGATCGATTTCCCTGAGGATGTGGAGCGGGCAAGACGGGATATCCTGCCCCGTCTTCAGGAATAAACCGCATGTTCGTGGGTGTAACAGAATGAAAATCATCACACTGAATGCCAATGGCATCCGTTCGGCGGCTGCCAAGGGCTTTATTCCCTGGATGTGTGCACAGCAGGCGGATGTGGTCTGTGTGCAGGAGACCCGTGCGCAGGTAACGCAGTTGTCCGAGGAAATCCTCAGTCCTCCGGGATACCATGGTTTCTTTTGCAGTGCGCAAAGAAAAGGCTACAGTGGGGTTGCACTGTATTGCAGAAAGCGGCCCGACCGCACCTTGTGTCGACTTGGGCTCCCGGTCATGGACTCGGAAGGCCGGTTTATTCAGGCGGACTTTGGCAAACTGAGTATCGTTTCCATCTACCTGCCGTCCGGTTCGTCTGGCGAGGCCCGGCAGGCGGTGAAGTTTGACGTGCTGGACGCGCTGTTTCCGGTTCTCAAACGTATGCGGCGTCAGCGGCGGCGATATGTGCTGTGTGGAGACTGGAATATTGCCCACCGCGAGATCGACCTGAAAAACTGGCGCAGCAACCGGAAGAATTCCGGTTTTTTGCCCGAGGAACGCGCCTGGATGGATCGGGTGTTTGGCGAGCTTGGACTGGTCGATGCTTTCCGTGTACTCAATCCGGCCCCTGAGCAGTATACCTGGTGGTCAAATCGTGGAAACGCCAGAGCGAACAATGTCGGTTGGCGTATCGATTATCAGATCGTTTCACCGTCGCTAAGGCCGTACCTGCGTTCGGAAACCATCCATGTGGCGGAGCGTTTTTCGGATCATGCCCCGTTGAGCATCGAGTACGCGATCGAACTTTGAGGCGGAGGGGCCCCAATCATTCTCCCCGGGGGTTGCAGCAGTCGAGCCGTGAGGCGATGGCTAATGCGGTAGGAGGAAGACACCTTCGCCAAAGGCTTGACGTCATTATGTCTCTACCCGAGGGGAAGGTGATGATGCGGGGCGCAACGCCAGCCCAAGCACTGACCCCGGTCGCTACGAGGGCCAACTCAGCGTCAAAGCCGCCAGCCCGGCACTGTTATAAGCCTGTTTGCCTACTACGCACTGGACTTGAAAACATCCATGGAGTATCTTCGTGTAGAGTGATTTGTTCAATTTTTCTGAGACGGAAAATTTTTTTATCCGAAGAATGGAACCTGTAAATCAACAAGACCATTCATATGACCGACTCAACTTCACTGAGCGCATTATCACTTTTCTCCGGTGGTGGGGGCATGGATATTGGTGTAATCAATGCTGGGTTCGATGTTCTTGCGGCAATCGAGATAGACGAAAATTGTTGTGAAACTCTTCAAACGAATATCAAACTTGAACATAGGAATACTCGTGTTATTGAAGCAGATATTCGAACAATCAGACCAATTACCCTGATGAGAGAGTTGGGTTTGAAGGCTGGTGAACTTGATTTGCTTTGCGGAGGTCCTCCCTGCCAGTCTTTCTCGCAAATCGGCAAACAGCAGGGATTGAATGACGAACGTGGGTTGCTTCTTTTTGAAATGGTCCGTTTCGCACGAGTTATGAAGCCGAAGGCTATCTTTATTGAGCAAGTAACGGGTTTGGCTAGTGCTAAAGATGCGCATGGGAATCGCGGTGGGGTTTTGGAAATGCTATTGTCAGACTTGGAGTCCGCGGGTTACGTTCCGAAGTGGAAGCTGGTTAATGCGGCAGATTATGGACTGCCACAACTTCGAAAAAGACTTTTTATCGTTGCAGCCAGGAAACCAAACGGATTTCACTTTCCAGAGCAAACACATTTACCACAAGGGACACACCAAAGCCTGTTTCCGCTACCCGAACATAAAGGTATCGGTGAAGTGCTAACAGGTCTTGGAAGACCATCCCCAAAAGGTAGTGAACGTACGGATAGCCACGTTGACGTTACCCCGAACGGCGACCAAAAACGAATAGCAGGTGTTCCTGAAGGTGAATTCCTGGCGGCACAAAAACACCTTCCACCAGAGCAAATCGGTCGGTTGACCAAGAAAGACACTACAAAGTATCTGCGCCTATCTCGCAAAAAACCGGCTAATACACTTCGTTGTGGAGAAATATTTTTTCACCCTACTGAGAATCGTTATTTAACCCCAAGGGAATACATGCGAATCCACGGCTATCCTGACTCCTATGTTCTCCGTGGACCGATACGCGGTAGATCCGGTACGGTCAAGAAACTTGATCAACATCGGCAGGTCGCCAATTCTGTACCACCACCGATTGCCGAAGCCATTGCGGTAGAAATTAAAAGAGTAATGGAATGTCGAAAATATTCGAAACGTTTGGCTATCGCATAGGTGATACCAGTCTACAGGCGCAATCCACAAGAAAGAGGGCATGGTGCCCTTTTATGGATTGTGAGTGCGATGGTGGTGGAAACCGGCATCTATCCAATGTAGACCTGAAACGCAATCCCACACTTGCTAATTTGTTTCCCGGCAGGACTGAAATACCTTCCGGGGTTTGCTCCCTTCAAATGAAATCCGGTGAATCACCGTGGATAGTCTGCCCAAGAAGACTTCTGGTGTTGGGAAGAACAAATGCTGGTACCAGACAACACCAGAGTTATGCAGAGTCGCTTCTTTTGAATCACGCTGGCTACAACACCGGGACGAGAATCGGTGTTTGGTCGGAAGTAAAAATGAAGCGCTCTAAAAACGCTCGAGGAAAATCGTTTGACTACACGTTTGATTACATACTTATGCCGATTGGAAGCGTGAAGTCAAGTGATGTTGAGTTGGCGACCGGCAAGAAATGGGAGCGATTAAAGCCGATTATTCAGAAAGCAGGGTATAGTATACCCTGGCCTTCAGACACGATGGCTACTACGTTGAAGATTTTCCAATTGGAAATCCTTCAATTGTAGAGATAATGACTTCCAGTACTTCCGGTGGCAACAAAAGGAAAAGAACGACTATACCAATGGCTTTTGAAGATGCCATGTTGGGGAAAATGCACGCTGGACCGGGAATCAATTACAGGCAAGTCTGGGCAAGGATGGTTAGCCAATTCATAGTAAAATCTGAAGTAGGTTCAGCATGGGGTGGTAAAACCTTTTGGGTATTGCAAGACAACTTGGCAAACTACATCACTGCTTCAACGGCTTTGGATTTCCGCAATTTTATAGCAACGGTTGCTTCGGAAGTGAATGTTGTTTCTCTTTCATATGGAAATCAGTACAACAATACTTCGGGAATATTGGAATTAAAAACGGGTGAGTTTTACGCGGGTCCCATAGCATCATCCGGCCAATCCACCCAGCCAAGTTTTCAAGACATGATTCGGGCACCGGTATGCCCACCTAAAGAATTGTTGCTCACGTTGTTATCTAAGAAGAAACATGTGAATAACATTATATGTCCATGAAGTGGCTACATTATTATATGCCTGGATTCAGATACATGTGAGGCCGGGATAGTGGCGGGAGGAAGTCCTTCCGCTGAAGGCTGACGCCTTTGGTTTAGCTCACAGGGAGAGGGTGATAACGGGCAATGACCAACTTAAGGTATGGCTGTGCCTGTGCGGTCTCATTGTCGTGAATCCGCACACCGCCGCTATCCATTATTTCCCCCGGAGTACGCAGCAACCGAGCCGCAAGGCGACGGCTGCTGCGGTGGGAGGAGGAGGTTGAACCCCCGCGGCCTCATTGTCGTGAACCCGCACAAGGGTTGATTTTCGATCCGTTCCGGGTTAGTATCGGGCGGCCTTCTGAACTGTTCAAAATCTTTTATTCTTGCTGTTGTCTGTTTTAGCTCCGACCGTGTCCGGATGTGAGACGGTTTCGCCGCCTTTGACGGGTTTGTTTCCGTTACCGGGGATGTCGCGGGGGGTTGGCGGCCCGGGATTCTCGTAAATGTTGCAAGACACGTAGCATGGCTCAACGAATTGCACTGGTGCTGTATCTGGCAGTACTGATCCTGTTGGCGGTGGATCTCACTTACGTGAGCGGCTGGCACCTGGGGCTGTCGATCTTTCCGATCCTGTTCATACTCGGTGCGGTCTTTCTGACCCGCCGCATAACGAAGAATAGCGCTTCCGCCATGTTGCATTGTCTGATGTGGCTCGGTCTGCTTGGCCTGTTGCTGGTTGCGCTGGTGCTGACTGTGCCGGTCTGGCAGGCATTGAATGGCATCAGTCAGGCGGATGCCGGGCGTCTGGCCCCGTTGTTTGTCGGGGCACTGATCCTGTACGGTGCCAATCTGTGGGTCGATATCGTGTTGCTGGAACGCGATGATCGAGATGTGGACCGGATTGCCAGACTGTTGTCCGGTCCGCGGCTTTTCGTGAGTTTGATCGCGGCCTTGCTACTGGCTTCCGGTTTTATCCTGAGCCTTGCCTGGGTGGCCGAGAATCCTGCCACACATGCGGTTACCCGGCGTTTTCTGGAGCGTGGCATTATCCCGCCACTGACGATACTGCTGTTCTTTTGGGGTGTGCTGCTGTTGTTTGGCAAGCTCTGGAATAGCTGGCATCTGCGCCGTTGCCTGAACCTGTGGCACGGTGGTGCCAGCCAGGGCTTTGCCGGGGTCGTCAGTAGTATCAATGCGCTGGCCGTTGCACCGGCAACGGCTCGCCTGGAGGAGAATCTGCAGTTGCTGTGGCGGCGCTATGATGAATCTTATCTGGTGCCACGTTATATCGCCTGGGCGGTCCCGATCCTGGGCTTTGTGGGTACCGTGCTGGGGATTTCCCTCGCTGCCGAGGGTATCCGCAAGATCATCGGCACCGACGTAGGACTGTCTTCATTGTCTGGTGACCTGAGTGGCGCGATCGCTCCACTGGGCATCGCCTTCGATACAACGTTGATCGCACTCTCGCTGAGCCTGGTATTGACGCTGCTGTTGTCTCTGGTGCAACGTACCGAGGAGCGCCTTTTGGCCGCACTGGAATGGAGCCTGCGAGGCTCTCGGCATGGCCAGTGAGGATGCGCGTGGGGCGTTGGCATCGCTCGCCGAGCAGGAAGAGAACAATGCGCCGATGCTGGCTATATTTGGTGGCGCCTTTGCGCTGATGCTGGTATTCCTGCTGCTGGTCAGTGTATTGTCCAGCGAATCGGTACGTGAGCGTCTGCAAGGGGCATCGGAACAGGGTTTGCATCGGATCGTGCGGGAGGATGGTGGTGCGGGTTATGTGGTGATTGTGATGCCGGACTCACTGCGCATCGTGGAAAATGGCGGTACTGTTGCGCTTGGCGGGATTTGCAGACTTGGCAGTGCGTTTGTCGACTATGCGCGCCAGGTGTATGCGAAACAGCGCGACCAGATCGTGTTTTTTCTGCTGGAAGGCGGGGTTCCCGTGATGGCCGAAGCACGCGAGTGTCTGCGTGGCTTATGGCCGGGGCAGGCGCTTACCATAGGTTGGGTAATGGCAGACAACGAATTCCTGAAGTCCGTTGCGTTGGATGACATCCCCGCCTATATACAGGAATATGTCGACGAGGCTCCATGAGACGGACGCAGCAGGCCGATTTTGCCGGGGTCGCTCTTGTGGATATCCTGGCGAATGGTGTGGCCATGTTGATCATCGTTATCGTGCTGAGCATTGCCGCCCGCGCCGACCGCGAGCGTGAGAGTGCGGAGAAGGCGGCCGAGGTTGCCACTGTACTGAGTCATAAGTTCAGTACCTCACTGGTTCTGAATAACCTGGGGGCGAGTCCGCCCGCTGTGTTGCACGACTACCAGAACTCGGAACTGGATCGGATACTCGATCCGCAGATACTCCCGATCCTGGAACTGCACCGCGAATACGTCCGTGAATTTTACACTGGGGCCATCTGGCCCAGGGCTGAGTTGCTGCGTGAGCGCAGCGCGATGAGTCATTGGGCCGCCCAGTTGTCGCCGCAGCAGAAACAGGCGTTGCGCATAGATATCTATGAGATATCGGAATTTTATATCGCGACGTCCATCCTGCGCGAATACGGGATCAAGTCTCGCCACTGGCATTTTTTGCCGGAGTCCCTGCCGTTGGCCAGCGCACGTGCCTGTCCGCCTGGCGTGGCGGCCAGGGATTGTATCGGACTGCTGTCCGATGTGCCCCCGGAGGGCGCTGACGCCTCGTTGCGGGATGTGTTCTCCGCCTGGTTTTCAGGGCGGCGTGAGGGTCAGGCTGGGAGTATACCCGGGACTGGCACAGGCGCTGGGGTGGCTGAGGATGTCAGCGGGGTGCCGGAAGGTGTGGTACCTGCAATGGCCGCTGGTGAGGGAGACGGTTCCGGTATGGCGACGATGCGCGGATTGTTGGGGACTGGTACGGGTGGCGGTGGCGGTGGCAGTTCCGGAGGCCAACCCGGTGCGGGGGGGCGGAACTGGGCCGGGGCCCATTTACCACCGGGTCCGTCGGATGGTGGCATGATGCGCATGCGCGTTGCGTTGCCGGAGGCGGAGTCTGCCGAGGAGAACGCCAGGAACGAGGAGGTGCGTCAACTGTCCAGTGATGACCCGGACTTCCTGAAGCCGTTGTTTGCCGCCTTGCTTGCGTATCTGGGTATTTTGCAGGAACAGTGGGACAATGGACAAAGCCCGAGTCGTACCGTTGACGCATTCCGCACCATGTATCTCGCGTTGTTGGAACAGCCTCCGGAACTGAATGAGGAGCAGGCCCGTATCGTTGAGCGCATGGCCGATCTGTTCCGGGACATGCGGCGTACTGGCACGGATGATGGATTGAACATGCTGCACTCACTCTCGGCAACGCCGGGGGCGGATACAGTGCTTGGTTTGCCGGTCAACCAGTGGTTGTTCCGTGTCGCTGTGGTACGCAGCCCTCTGGGCCTTGGGGAGGAAAAGAGTGCACAGTTGCCGGAACAGGGCAATCTGCAGCTTCGTATTCACGCTTATCCTGCCATATGGAAAGGGGTGGATATCAGTCCGCACCGGGGTTCTGCATTGCTGATGCCCCCCGAGCAGCGTTGGCCGGATCGTCTGCGTTGGCGTGCGGTGTCCTGGATATCCAGCGACCTGGAGGACGTGGTGGTCGGCTTTGTACTGTCCCGAATCGGCGAGGATGGCGAGTTGCTGGTATTGCAGGCCGACGGCAATCGGGCGCGGTTTGCGGGCATCCCGCTGTTTACCCGCTTCCCGGTATCGGATTTTGGTTCCCGGGGTTGGCTGGTGTCGCTATATGCGTTGTTGCTGGGTGGATTGCTGGTCTTGATGCTATCCCGGTGGCGGTTGCGCCGGGGCATGCTATGAGGACGTTGGCGCACTGTATTTCTGCGTCAGTGTTGCGAAACCGAGCTTTGCTTGGGGTGGCTGCGTTGTTGTGCGCGACCATCGTGTTGCTGTTGTTGATGCGTCCGGTTGTCCAGCTTCTGCGTTCGGACACGGTGCAGGTGGAACTTGGTATCCAGCCTCCTGTTACCCCGCAGGCGCGGCAGATCGATGAGATGGTGCTGGCCAGCATTGAGCGTGGAACCTTTGCTCCGGAGTTGCGCAGCCGTCTGGCGCGTTCGGCTGCCACGATGCGTCTGCCGGGTTTTTACCTGGACCGTTGTGAGGTGCGTCAGCGCGATTTTGAGCAGTTTGTACGATGGCGCGGTGGCCAACGGTCGGCAACGGACAGGCACGAAGCCTTGGTCAGCATTTCGGTGGGGCATCGAATCACCGGGTTGCTCAACTCGCCGGTGACTGGTGTCAATTTTCATGCTGCCGCAGGCTATTGTACGGCAGCCGGTGGCAGGCTGCCGTGGGCGGAGGAACTGGAGGCTGCCGCAGCCGGGACCGAAGGCCGCCTGTATGCCTGGGGCGATGACTTTGACCCTGCCGTGTGGCCTTATCAGGACGCTGACCGCAACGCGTCACGACCATGCGGTGCCTATCCTGAATCGCGTTCTCTCCAGGGTGTGAGCGATCTGAATGGGAATGCGATGGAGTGGGGAGCGGGCAGTCTTCGTGGCCGGATTCAGGAGCCCAGGCCTTCGCTGCATGGCGCCCCGGCCGTGCAGGTGCCGGGACGCGAGTTGTATGCGCTGAATGCCGCCTGGCTGGAGGATGCTGATCCGATGACGCGCAATCATCATCTGGGATTTCGCTGTGCTTATGACCGTCTACCGGGTGCGAAGCTTCCATGGACCAACAGCCCGGTGGATGCGGTATTCATGGAAGCTGGTTCCTATCGCCTGGGTATGCCGGCCGGGCTGCGTCTGACCCCGATCGCGCTGCTGCTCCCTGCGGGACAGCAGCACCGTGCCAGGGAACTGTTGCGTTCTTCCGAGCGTCGGCCCAAACGGCTGGAGGTTGGTCGATGCGAGGTGAGCCGTCGTGAATATCAGGCTTTTCTGGCTGACCCGTTGGTACGCGCCGGTTTCTTTGCCAATACCCGCGAACCGCGGGATCAGGACTATGTGCCGAATGATTGGGAGGAGCAGCTTGAGCACCTGGAGCTGCCGGTTGTCGGGTTGAACTGGTGGGCGGCGGATGCCTATGCGCGCTGGGTCGGGGGACGATTGCCGAGTATGGAGGAGTGGCAGTTGCTGGCTGCTGGTGGGGACGGACGGCTGTATCCCTGGGGTGGAGGTTATGATCCGGCAGCCTCGGTGACCGGTGACCTGCCGCAAAGCGGGTTGCGTGCCTGCATGGACGAAGGGTTGAAAGACGTCAGTGTATCCGGTGTGCGGCACCTGGCGGGCAATGTCTCCGAGTGGACCCAAAGCCTATCGGTTGCCTACGGGAATTACGCCATTTGGGTGCAGGGTGGAAACTGGCTGTTGCCGGGTGAAGAGACTGCCCATAGCGCCTTTGGTCGCCTGGTGCCTTTGCACCACCGTTCCGCGGGAGTGGGTTTGCGTGTGGTGTACGACTGAGCCCGGTCGCATTCATTGCAAAGTTTGCCGGACGCTGCTTGTGGTGCCATATGTTGCAGCCCACACGGTTCGCCACGCTTTTCGAAAGCGATAGGCTCACGCAGGGCAACAGTACACACTAGTGTTTGCCCGGAGTCATCTCCTGGTGTATGCGTTCGCGTTCAGCCTGCAATACCTGCGCGGAGGGGTCGAGAGACAGTGCCAGGTCGAGGTGTTTGAGCGACTCGGTGTTGCGGCCGAGCCGGGCCAACGCGATGCCGATACCACCATGCACCGACGCGTTGTCGGGATGGATGTCGGCCAGCCGTTGCAGCAATGCCAGTGCTTCCTGATAGCGCCCAGTCGCCATATGCAGATTGCCGAGTCCGAGCAGCGCCTCGGCATGGAGGGGATCGACCTGCAGGGCCTGCTGGAAATGCTGTGCCGCGGTCTCGGCATCTTCCATGACGAGCAGGCATCGTCCGAGCAGTGTGTGTAACTCGGTCGCGACCTTTGCCTCTGGTTCCAGCGCCAGACCTTGTTCCAGCGCGGCGCGGGCTTCCGGGTAACGTTCCAGAGAGAACAGTGCTTTCCCCGTGCCGAGTTGGACGGAGGGGTCCGGGGCGATTGCGGCCAGTCGGGACAACAATTTCAGGGCCTCCGCGTGAGCCCCCCGGTTCAATTGCAGGTTGGCCATTGCGGCCAGTGTCTCAGGATGCCCGGGATTCTCCCGCAACCCCTGTTCGAGATGCCGGGCAGCGAGTCCCGGCTGGCCCATCCCGTCCATGGCCTGTCCGAGCAGCGCGTTCATGCCGGCCTCTACAGGTGTTCCTCGTGCCGCGTCCAGGCCGCGTTTCAGCACCTCATATGCGGCCTGGTGGCGTTTCAGAGCGAGCAGGGCTTTCCCCAGACCGACATAGGCCTGTTCCATGTAGGGGGCCTGCCGTATGGCCGTGCGGAAATATGTCAGTGACTCTTCGTGACGTCCCTGCAGGAGCAGGGCGGTGCCCAGACTGTTGTTGATTTCAAGTTTGTCGGGTCTGTGTCGCAGCCCCTCGCGCAGCACTTGCTCGGCTTCTTCAAGTCGTTCGAGTTCGATCAGTATCGTCCCGACCATGGCATGGATCAGCGGACTGTCCGGGCGCATCCGCATTGCGGTGCGGGCTGCCTCCAGGGCTTCTTCGTGGCGCTTTGCTGCCATCAGCACAGTAGCCAGATTGTGATGGGCTTCATACGCGGTGGGGTTGCGCGTGATGATGTATGTCCACAGCCCGACCTCGTCCCGGTACAGATTCGTTTGTCGCCAGCTCAGTGTCCCCAGCGTGACCAGCAACACGGTTGTCAACCCTGCCATCGTCCAGCACGAACCCCGCTTCAGCCGCAGGATGAGCCGGTGTGCGGTGGCCGCGAACAGCGCAAGTGGGCCAAGACTTGCCAGGTACTGGTAGCGGTCGGCCACGAAGGAAATGCGCATGTGGCCGTATTCCACGAAGCCGAGTACCGGTGTGAGTGTCACTGCGAAGAACAGCAGGCCTGCGAGTGGCCCGCGTCCGATACGTTGGCGTAGTGCCAGCAGTGTGGCGAATACAGTCGCGATGCCGAGGAGGCACAGCCATGCCAGTGGATTGGCGCTACCCGTCTCCCAGTGCGGGTAGATAGGGATGAATTCGGTGGGCCACAGCAGTTTGCCGAGGTAGAAGCACAGGGCCTGGGCGGCCAGCAGCAGGCGTTCACCCGGGGAATGATCGAAAAACGGGTCCGCCTCACCGGAGTTGTAGTAGAGGAAGTCGCCGAGTGTGACGCCGAAACCGATGCCGAAAAAGGGTAGCAGTCGCAGCAGGTCGTGCAAGACGATACGGCCTTGCATCAACCACTGCCCGATCAACAGTGCCAGAGGCAGGCTTACCGCCATGCTCTTGCTCAGCATCGCCGCCACGTACAGCACCAGTGCGGCCAGGTATGGGCCGCTGGAGACGATGCGAAGCAGCGTGGCAGCGTTGCCGGTATTGGTCATGGGTAGCACGGAGCGCGACCAGATCAGCATGGCACACAGGCAGAATAAGGTGTAGAGCAGATCCTTGCGGGATATGATCGAGCTTACCGGCTCCACATGTACCGGGTGTGCCGCGAACAGCGCGGCGGCAAGCCAGGCCCCGGGCACGGCAAGCTGTCTCAGCAGGAGCAGGACGAGGGTGCTATTGGCGAAATGCAGCAACAGGCTGACGGCATGATAGCCGGTCGGATCAAGCCCCCATAGCTTGTGTTCCAGCCAGAAACTGGTGTAGGTCAGTGGCCAGTAGTGCCTTTCATCATGGATGCTGGACGGCGACAACCAGATTTGCCGCAGGCCGGACAGTCCCTCGCGCACGGGTTGGGCCTTGATAAAGGTAACATGATCGTCCCAGAAAAAGCCCGCAAGCAGTGCCGGGAAGTAACTGGCAGTGACCAGGGCCGCAAGTGCGAGCACGGCCAGCGTGTCGCGTTGCGTGAACGCCAGGCGGTTTGCTGTTTCCGACCGGAGTATGGTTTTGGGGCCCGGCATTGCCGCCACCCGGTGGGTTGCATTCGGTTCCTGATTGCCTGTCACGCGAGGCAGCTTGGTTTTGTCCTTTTTCTTTGCCACAACGGCGGTTGACCCGAGTTCGACTTCGACTGGAGTGGATTCAGGTGTGGTGTGGAGGATCTATCGCAATGATTCAGGTGACAGAGGCGTCAGACGACAGGTGCTCGGTATGTGAAACTGGGAGAGGTGTTTTTTGCCACATGCATGTGTATGGTAGTCTTGTCGTGCCGCCATTTCAATGTGTGTGCCAAGGGCATGATTATTTCGGACAGATACAAGCTGATTTTTGTTCGAGTCCCGAAGACGGCCTCGACGTCGGTGGAAAAGCTGTTGTTCGATGTTGATCCGGACTGCATTCGCTCCTGCCATAATCATTACCCCCACGGCCATTATCGGTTGAGTGAGATTGAGCGTGCGATGAGTCCTGCATCGGAATCGTCCCAGCTATGGTTCACGCGTGGTGAGGACGATGTTTATGGTCACTTGCCGGCCCGATATGCCTACGATGAATATCTCAAGTTCGGGTTTGTACGTCATCCATTGAGCTGGCTGACTTCAATGATTACCGATTTGAGTGAATATGATTTCTCGAATATAGACGATATACATTGGGTACTGGATTCCAATCGTAAATTGCCCAGGTCTTTACCCGGCGAGATCAGCTTCATGCAGGGGTATGCCGGCATGGTCCTGTCGCAGTTTTATTTCTGGAATTGGAATAACGGGGCTGACGAATTGCATACGCAGAGTGCTTATCTGGATAGAGCGGTGGATTTTATTGGCTATTACGAACACTTGAAATATGACCTCAGGGAGGTACTGGGAAGAGTGGGGATTTCGACGCGTCATATCCTCCCCAGACTCAACGTAACGCATACTGGTATCAACAAGCCCAGGCTGGATCCACGCCTGGTGGAATGGGCGAAGATATTTTATGCCAGGGACTTCGAAAGATTTTATCCGGAGTGAACATGGGTCAACAGCTCTTGCCGGGGATGCTGGCCAGGTTGCGTTCGTTCAGGCAAACCGCCGTATTGTCTGGCCTGTTCAGCAGCTTATCTTACCGGGGGTGCTTCGCCATGACTGTCGTCAGGTGAGGGGTGCGGCGCGGATTCAAGCGCTGTGTCTGGCGGCGATGTCGGTGCAGGAAATTGATGTTTGCCGTCGCCAATACTACAATGGCGGTAATCCAATCAGGAGACCGATGATGGGTATGTCGGGGTGTACTACGGCGGCCATGGTTTCCGTATCCATAACCGCAATCCACACAGAGTACCGATGATGCGCAACGACATAATATCACGGAGTATCGCCTCGCCATGACGGATAAAAACCTGTTGTCCCAACAGATCAGGGACATGCAAAAGCGCTGGGATGTCCTTAGGGGGTATCTTTGAATACGATGCCAAGCTGGCGCGGCGTGAAGACATAGATCGGCAACTGGAAGACCCTGCGGTCTGGGGTGACCCGAAACGGGCCGGGGCCCTGGGTCAGGAGCGTGCTGCGTTGGAGCGGGTGATCCAGTCCGTGGATACCTTGCATGCTGGTATTGAGGGTGCCGGTGAATTGCTGTCGTTGGCGGTAGAGGACGGGGATGCCGATTCCCTGGAGGTGGTTGCCGGGGATGTCGAGGAATGTATGCAGCAGTTGGAGCGGCTGGAGTTCCAGCGCATGTTTTCTGGCGAGCAGGACGCCAATCACTGTTATGTGGATGTGCAGGCCGGTTCCGGTGGTACCGAGGCTCAGGATTGGGCGGAGATGTTGCTGCGCATGTATCTGCGTTGGATGGAGCGCCATGATTTCGCTATGGAACTGATGGAAGTCTCTGCGGGTGAGGTTGCAGGTATCAAGAGTGCAACGGTGCACTGTGTAGGTCCTTTTGCCTACGGCTGGCTGCGTACCGAGACGGGTGTGCATCGTTTGGTGCGTAAATCTCCGTTTGATTCCGGGAATCGTCGCCACACGTCCTTTGCGTCGATATTTGTTTCTGCCGAGATCCCGGACAACGTGGAGATCGAGATTAATCCGGCGGACATTCGCGTCGACACCTACCGTGCCAGTGGCGCCGGGGGGCAGCATGTGAACAAGACCGATTCTGCGGTGCGGCTTACCCATATCCCTACAGGTATTGTTGTGCAGTGCCAGAATGACCGTTCCCAGCATAGAAACCGCGATCAGGCGATGAAGCAACTCCGTGCCAAGCTGCATGAGTTGGAGATGCAGAAGCGCAACGCGCTCAGGCGGGAACTGGAAGAGAGCAAGTCCGATATTGGTTGGGGCAATCAAATCCGTTCTTATGTGCTGGACCAGTCTCGGATAAAGGATTTGCGTACCGGAGTGGAGACCGGCAATACCCAGGCGGTGCTGGACGGGGACCTGGATTTTCTTATTGAATCCAGTCTGAAAATGGGGGTGTAGGCATGTACGACGAGAGCGAGTTGAGCGGCGAACGTCGGCGTGCATTGCAGCTTTTGCGTGTCGCTGGACAGGCCTATCCCAACCGTTTCCAGCGTGATGCGCTGGCGGGTGGATTGCGGGAACGCTACGGGGGTATGAGCCGGGAGCAACTGTTGCAGGAGAATGTTGTGGTACGCATCGCCGGGCGCATGATGAGTCGACGTGTGATGGGCAGGGCGGCTTTTGCACATGTGCAGGACATGTCGGACCGGATCCAGCTATATGTGCGTCAGGACAATCTGTCCGGGGAGAGCTATGAGCGTTTTCTGGAGTGGGATTTGGGGGATATCATTGGTGCCTCGGGCAGCTTGATGCAGACCAAACGGGGAGAGTTGAGTGTAGAAGTCTCCGGGCTGACACTGTTGTGCAAGTCGCTGCGGCCACTGCCGGAAAAATTCCATGGCTTGACAAATCAGGAAACGCGCTATCGGCGGCGTTATCTGGATCTGCTGTGCAATGCTGATGCCAGGCGAATATTCGCGCTGCGTTCCCGGGTGATTCAGCAATTGCGCAATTTCCTGCTGCAGCGTGATTTTATCGAGGTGGAAACGCCGATGATGCATCCGATACCCGGTGGGGCGGCGGCGCGGCCTTTTGTTACCCATCACAATAGTCTGGGTTTGGATTTGTATTTGCGTATTGCCCCGGAACTGTATTTGAAGCGGCTGGTGGTAGGGGGTATGGAACAGATATTTGAGATCAACCGTAGCTTTCGCAATGAAGGTTTGTCGACCCGGCACAATCCGGAGTTCACTATGCTGGAGTTCTATCAAGCCTATGCGACATACGAGGATCTGATGGCTCTGAGCGAGACCTTGATGCGCGAGTTGGTGACGGCGCTCAACGGTTCCCCGGTGCTGCGTTATCAGGGCAGGGACTACGATTTCAGCAAAACGATACCACGTATGACGATGCTGGAGGCCATTTGTCAGCACAATCCCTCGGTGTCGTCAGACAGTTTGCGTGACCCGGAGCGGATAAAGGTTGTGGCCGGGGAGTTGCAGGTGCCAGTGGAAGACGGCGTTGGTTTGGGCAGGGTACAGCTTGAGATATTTGAGAAGACGGTCGAGGAGAAATTGCTGCAGCCGGTTTTTATTACCGCTTATCCGGCAGAGGTATCGCCGCTGGCGCGTTGTAGTGACGTGGATCCGGCGGTTGCCGAACGCTTCGAGTTTTTCGTGGGCGGTCGGGAGATCGCCAATGGTTTTTCCGAACTGAACGACCCGGAGGAACAGGCGCGGCGTTTTCGCAGGCAGACCGCGGACCAGGATGCCGAGGCCATGCGTTATGATGCGGACTATATCACCGCGTTGGAGTATGGGATGCCGCCCACCGCGGGAGAGGGTATCGGGATCGACCGGTTGGTGATGTTGTTGGCGGATGTGGCCAGTATACGTGAGGTAATCCTGTTCCCGCAGCTTCGTCCCAAAGGCAGCGTCTCGGCTGGAACTTGATGATAGATTTCCACACTAACGCATGATACAGTCCTTTGCGACTCGGGTTCCCGGCTTTCCTGGTATAAGGCAGAGTACCCCACAAGACATCCAGATACAGATACGTTTCTTAAGGAGATTTTTATGGCAGACAAATCAAATAGACTCAAACCCATCGCGTTGGCCCTGGGGTCAACACTGAGCATCGGTCTTTCCGCCAGTGTCAGTGCTGACAATGGCCAGAACCCGTTCGCACTGAGTGATATGGCGAGCGGGTACATGGTTGCCGCCCACCATGAAGGCAAATGTGGGGAAGGCAAGTGCGGCGAATCCGGCAAGATGTCGGGCAAGGAGGGCAAGTGTGGCGAAGGCAAGTGCGGCGAATCCCGCAAGATGTCGGGCAAGGAAGGCAAGTGTGGGGAATCTGGCAAGATGTCGGGAAAGGAAGGCAAGTGCGGGGAAGGCAAATGTGGCGGGTCCGACAAGATGTCGGGCAAGGAAGGCAAGTGTGGCGAGGGCAAGTGTGGTGAATCCGGCAAGATGTCGGGCAGGGAAGGCAAGTGCGGGGAAGGCAAATGTGGCGGGTCCGACAAGATGTCGGGCAAGGAAGGCAAGTGTGGCGAGGGCAAGTGCGGTCATTGATGTCGGATCTGCCTTTGTCAGGGACGGGTTATTCGGTACAGGGGGTTGGGCTGGGTCTGCGGCGGGATTTTATTGATGCTGCCGCAGACCATGGTCTGCCAGGGATAGATTTTGTGGAGGTCGCCCCGGAGAACTGGATCGACGTGGGTGGCCATTACGGGGCGCAGTTTGCTTGTGTGCTCGGTGATATGCCATTGGTGTGCCATGGGCTGTCTCTCAACCTGGGTGGTCCAGCCCCGCTGGATGAGCCTTTTCTGCATCGTGTCAGACAGTTTCTGGAACGCTGGGATGTGCGCTGTTACAGTGAGCATTTGAGTTACTGTGCCGATGACGGCCATCTCTACGACCTGTTGCCGATACCGTTTACCCGGGCCGCGGTGGATTATGTGGTGGATCGCATCTGCCGTGTGCAGGACATCATCGGACGGCAGTTGGCGATTGAGAACGTCTCCTATTATGCGGCTCCCGGACAAGAGATGAGCGAACTGGATTTTATCAACGCGGTGTTGGAGGGTGCGGACTGCCGGTTGTTGCTGGATGTGAACAACATCTACGTCAATAGCATTAACCACTGCTATGATCCGGTGGAGTATTTGTCTGGCTTGCCCGCAAAGCGCATCGCTTATGCGCATGTCGCCGGGCACTACCGGGAGGCGGAAGATCTGCGTATCGATACCCACGGGACCGATGTCAGTGAGCCAGTCTGGTGGTTGCTGCAGGCTGCTTACCGTGATTTTGGTGTGTTTCCGACACTGCTGGAGCGCGATTTCAACATCCCGCCCTTGCCCGTGTTGTTGGAGGAGGCGGCCAGGATCGGCCAGTTGCAGACACTTCAGGGTCGGAGTCATGGGTATCCCAGCAGGCGTACCGCCTGAACCTTTTCAGCAGATACAGTACCAGTTTACTCGTCATCTGCGTGACCCGGAACATTGCCCGGCTCCGCCAGGTATCGAGGACCGGCGCATGCGGGTCTACCGGGAATTGTTGTTCCGCAATGTGGAGGGATTTATCGCTAACGGCTTCCCGGTGCTGCATCGGATCATGTCGGAAAATGCCTGGCAGGAGATGGTACGCGATTTTTTTGCCCGCCACCGTGCGCGTACCCCGTTATTTCCACAGCTTACGCGGGAGTTTCTCTATTACCTGGAACATGAGCGCGGAGAGCGACCTGGCGACTATCCATTCATGCGTGAACTCGCCCATTATGAATGGATGGAGACCCAGGTGTTATTGGACGGAAGGGAGATACCGGACGATGGTTATGATCCGGAGGGTGATCTGCTGACGGGCATCCCTGTGCTGAGCCCGCTGGCCTCGCTGCTGGATTACCGATGGCCAGTGCATCGTATCAGTCCTGCCTACCTTCCGGATATGCCTCCGGACATCAGCAGTTATTTGCTGATTTTTCGGCGCCGCGATCATACCCATGGTTTTATGGAGCTCAATACGGTAAGCGCAGCGTTGTTTGAGCGTCTGCGTATGCAGACAGCTACCGGGATGGAGATACTGCATGGGATAGCGGAAGAACTCGGCCATCCCCGGGCGGATGTGGTGGTGCGGGGTGGGAGCGAAACCCTGCAGGCGTTTTTTGAGCGTGAAATTGTGCTGGGGGCACGGAGTGATGTATCGTCAGCATGAGTGACTGGTTTCGATCGGGGCCGGTGGTTGCCTTGACAAGGGAGCGGTGGCGATAACCATGTGCCAAAGAAGATAGTGGGAGGTGAGAGAATGGGTTCGATAATGAAGTCTGCGTGTCATCTGGACGAAGTCTTTGCCAGGGCAAGAAAGCCATTTGAGTTTATTGCCCCGTTGTTACTTCGCGTGTTTCTTGCGCCGATCTTTATCTATGCTGGCTATGGAAAGCTGCAACTCGGTGTGGAGGGGGTCGGGTTGCTCCAGCGTTTTATGCCGAAACCCGGCGTTGTCGCATGGTTTGGCAATCCGGAGTGGGGTCTTGGCCTGCCGGCCCCGGAACTGATGGTGTTTCTGGCAGGATGGACCGAGTTTCTCGGCGGTTGGTTGCTGCTGGTTGGCCTGTTTACCCGTTACGTAGCGATTCCTTTGATGTTTACGATGATCGTAGCGGCGCTTACTGCGCACTGGGACAATGGCTGGCATGCGTTGCCGGAGACCAAACTGCAAGTGCCCTGGGAATGGAAGTCGGATCGTATAGAACGGATCATAGCGCGTCGCGATGCTATCCGGACACTGATCGATCAGCATGAGCGCAAACAGTGGTATGAGGAGTATGGCAAGGTCACTATCTTGAACAACGGGATTGAATTTGCCGCAACGTATTTTTTGATGCTGTTGGTGCTGCTGTTCAGTGGTGCCGGAAAGGTCGCTAGTGTAGATTACTGGGTGGCGCGAAAATGCGGTAGAACATAGCCTGCCGTATCGGGTTGTGGTGTTATTGGCGCTGAGTGCGCCATGCTGCCAGGGGACGAGATGTGTTTGACAGTACGGTAGCGCTGTTTTTTCTTTTGCTTCTGTTATGTGCCACGGTACTGCTGCCGGTGGGGCGGGAAAGGGGGATTCCTTACCCGTTGTTGTTGGTTGCTGTTGGCTATCTGGGTTCGGAGTGGGCTACCCGCGTGCTGGGTATCGATACCGGGGTGCGCTGGGACAGTTTTTATGGCCTGGTATTCTATGGATTGGTCCCGGCTTTGATATTTCGTGAGGCGCTGGATCTGGACCCGTTCCAGTTGCGTCGAAACCTGTTGCCGGTACTGCTGTTGGCTTTCCCGTTGATGGTGGTAGGTGCCGTCCTGACCGCAGCCATGCTGTATTATGGCATAGGTCATCCCACCGGTTTCCCGTGGGTGGCCGCCTTGCTGGCGGGGGTGCTGTTGTCGGCCACCGACCCGTCGGCGGTGCTCTCGCTGCTTCGGCAGTGTGGTGTGCCGGACCGGATACTGGTCTTGCTGGAGGGGGAGTCCCTGTTCAATGACGCAATCACCATTGTGCTGTTCCATTTTTTGCTGCAGTTTGCTGTTGCGCATCATTCGGTGGAACTGGTTCCATGGACCCTGGTATGGCAACTCGGGATGGTATTTTTTGGTGGGATGGTGATGGGAGTCGTATGTTACGCGCTGTTCATGCCGCTGCTGCATCTGGTTCGAGATGCCAATGGACAGATGCTGCTGAGTCTGGTGTGGGTATATCTGACGTTTCTGGTGGTGGAAAGGCATCTGCACTGTTCCGGGATCATGGCCATACTGGTTTTTGGGTTGCTGTTTGGTCACAGCCTGCACCGCAGCCGGGAGTTTGCCACTGCCGGGGTGGCCGGGCCGCACGGTGCATTCATCATTGCGGTTTGGGGGCTTGTTGCACACCTGTGTGAGTTGCTGATATTTTTGTTGGCGGGGCTTACTGTCACGCTGGGTATGTTTGCTGAGCAGTGGCTGGCGATGTTGCTCGCTATTGGCGCAGTTGTGTTGGCCCGCTGCCTCATTATATTTCCATCACTGACGGCACTGGGATGGCTGCCGGGCCAGCACGGATTTCCATTTTGGCAGCAGGGCTTGCTGGTGTGGAGTGGCGTTCGTGGTACGGTGACCCTGGCGTTGGCTCTGTCGTTGCCAACCGCGCTGGAAGGATGGTACACGATACAAAGTATGGCCTATGGGGTGGTGCTGTTTACGTTGTTTGTGCAGGGGGGGAGTCTGTCGCTGTTGCGTCTGCGCCGGTAGCGGTTCGGACGGTCTCGAATCGGCGCTGTTACCGGACTGCGGTATGTTATAATCGGCCTCCTTGAAACCTCAGGTGGGTAGAGGGTTTCGGTATGGCTATATCTTTTCTGATGGGAGTGCGGATTGGGACAGTTTTTCATAAAGGACAGTTGAGAGGGGAGAAACAATGTCGGATATTGAAATAGCGCAAAAGGCGAATAGTCGGCGCATCGTGGAGTTGGCTGCCGAGCAGTACGGTATTGACAGCAGCCATCTGGATCCATATGGCCATTACAAGGCCAAATTGTCACTGGATTATGTGGATCAACTTCAGAAACGTAAAGATGGCAAACTGATCCTGGTAACCGCGATCAGCCCAACCCCGGCTGGCGAGGGCAAAACCACGACTACGGTGGGACTGGGTGACGCACTCAATCGGCTTGGTAAAAAAGCCTTGATCTGCCTGCGCGAGCCCTCACTGGGTCCGTGTTTCGGTGTCAAGGGTGGTGCGACAGGTGGCGGATACGCTCAGGTGGTCCCGATGGAGGATATCAATCTGCATTTCACTGGCGACTTCCATGCCATTGGTGCCGCGCACAACCTGTTGGCTGCGATGCTGGACAATCACATCCATCATGGCAATGCGTTGCGCATCGACCCGCGCCGGACTGACTGGAAACGGGTAGTCGACATGAATGACCGGGCCCTGCGACGGACCGTGGTTGCCTTGGGGGGTGTCGCGAACGGTTTTCCGCGTGAGGACGGTTTTGATATCACAGTCGCCTCCGAAGTGATGGCGATATTTTGCCTGGCCACCTCACTGCAGGATCTGAAGGAGCGGCTTGGCAATATCATAATCGGCCGTACTCTGGATAAGGCCAGACCGGTTTTTGCCCGCGATATCAATGCAAACGGTGCGATGGCCGCACTCTTGCGCGATGCCATCAAGCCCAATCTGGTGCAGACCCTGGAGAACAATTTGGCCCTGATACATGGCGGGCCTTTTGCCAACATCGCCCATGGCTGCAACAGTGTGATTGCCACAAAGACCGCATTGAAGTTGGCCGATTACGTAGTTACCGAGGCCGGTTTTGGTGCGGATTTGGGGGCAGAGAAATTCATCAATATCAAGTGCCGCAAGGCGGGGCTGCAGCCCGCCGCGGCGGTTCTTGTGAGCACCGTGCGAGCGTTGAAATACCACGGCGGGGTCATGCGGGACGAGTTGAATAAAGAGAATCTGGAGGCTTTGGCAAAAGGCATGGTCAATTTGGAGCGTCACCTGGACAACATTCAGAGTCACTACGGTTTGCCTTGTGTGGTGTGCATCAATCATTTTGTCAACGATACCGATGCCGAACTGGAGTTGCTTTGTGCCGACGTGGAGAAGTTTGGAGCAAGGGCCGTAGTGTCTCGGCACTGGGCAGAAGGTGGCGCGGGGGCCGAGAAATTGGCGAGAGTGGTGTTGGATATCGCGGACAAAAAAAAGAAAGTCACACACCGTTATCTGTATGAGGATGGGGTGTCACTATGGGAGAAGATCGAGCGGGTTGCGACGCGTATCTATGGCGCATCCGGCATCAGTGCCAGTACCTCGGTGCGCAGAGAGATCAATACGTTGAGCCGGGACTATGGTCATCTGCCGGTGTGCATTGCGAAGACGCAGATGTCTTTTTCCACCGACCCGTTGTTGCGCGGGGCCCCGGAAGGCCATGTGATGGAGATCAGTGCACTCAGGTTGGCCGCTGGCGCGGGTTTTGTCGTGGTTATTGCCGGAAACATGATGACAATGCCGGGGTTGCCAAAGGTCCCCGCGGCAGAGAATATTGATATTGATGAGGAAGGCAGGATCGTTGGCCTGTTTTAGCCTGCGCTGTCATGCTATAATCCGCCTTGCTGTTTGAGAAATCCTGAACCGAAATCCGGAGAATTCATGAGTACCGAGGAACGTATACAAGCCACCTTGCGCGATGACCGGATTGTGCTTTTTATGAAAGGCACGCCGGATTTTCCGCAGTGCGGCTTTTCCATGCAGGCGGTGCAGGCACTGCGTTCCTGTACTGATAATTTTGTCTATGTGGACGTGATTGCCGAACCCGATGTCCGCAAGGCTTTGCCCCGGATATCGAATTGGCCGACCTTTCCACAACTGTTTATCAATGGGGAGTTGATCGGAGGCTGCGACATCATCCTGGAACTGCATAAGCGCGGCGAGTTGGACAGCTTGGTGCAAACGGCGAGTCAGTCTACCGCCTCCTGAGACTGGCGGCACCGCCAGTCGGTGCCGAGACCAAAGACACTCCCCTCGCGGTTTGTCTGACTTGCTCTTTTGCTGTGTTATTTGGTTGTGGCGTTGCTTACATCCTGATGTCCGGTTTCCCCGGGGGCAGGCCATAGGCAGGGATGCTCGCTTTGTCGATTGATGTCTTCCAGCGTTTCCTGGTGGGCTTTTCTTTCCTCGGTGTTTGCTGGCAGTACGCGCAGTTTCAGCGGCGCTTCCGAACCGGGCACGCTGTCTCCACCGCGGTTTTTCCGTACTGGCGCCTGTGTGTTCAATTCCAGGGAGGTCTGTCCTCCGGTCATGGCAAGATACACTCGCGCCAGCAGTTGTGCGTCCAGCAGCGCACTGTGCAGTTTGCGTTCGGAATTATCTATCCGATAGCGTCGGCATAGCGCATCCAGGCTGTTTTTCTGTCCGGGATGTCTCTGACGGGCGATGCTGAGGGTGTCCACGACTTCGCAGTATGTTTCCACGGGCTGCCACGTTCCTCCCAGTCGCTGCAGTTCCATGTCAAGGAAACCGATATCGAAGGCGGCGTTGTGTATCAGTAGTGTACTATCGCGGATGAAATCGACCAGTTCTTCAACGATCTCGGAGAATAGCGGGGCGTTGCACAGTTGTTGTTCGGTGATGCCATGGATTGCTATGGCCCCACTGCTGATATCGCGTTCCGGGTTGATGTAATGATGCAGTATCTGTTCGGTTTCGCGCCGTGCGATGATCTCCTGGCAGCCGATCTCGATGATGCGGTCGCCGTTTTCATGGTCAAGACCGGTGGTCTCGGTATCCAGTACGACCAGCCTCATGGTTTGGCGTACAGTTGTTGGATCGCCAGTCGGGACAGACTGTCCACCCGCTCATTTTCCGTATGTCCGCTGTGCCCTCGTACCCATTGACAGTCTACCTCATGCCGTTGCAGCGCTTTGTCCAGCCGCTGCCAGAGATCCTGATTCTTGACCGGTTTGCGGTTCCGGGTGCGCCACTGATTGTGTTTCCAGTCCGACAGCCATTGTTCGATGCCGTCCTTGACGTAGCGTGAATCTGTCACCAGGTGCACCTTGCAGGAGGTTTTGAGTGCCTCCAGACCCTGGATGACGGCCATCAATTCCATACGGTTGTTGGTGGTTTCCTGTTCAGCGCCGGATAGTTCCCGTTCGCGGTCCTGATAGCGAAGCAGTACGCCCCAGCCCCCTGGCCCGGGATTGTGAATACAGGCGCCATCAGTGAACACGGTTACCCGCCGTTTCTCTTTTGTGGCTTTGGGCATACGAGGGAGAAACGATTATTTGGAGACAGGCCGTGCATTGTTCTTTTCCCGGACTGTGATTTTTCCGGGTGTGTTCCGTTGACGACAGCAAAGGTGCGGTAGCATGACTGGCTCGTCGGCAAACAATGTCAGCCACTTTCCTCCGGGTTTGCACATATGCTGTGGCGTGAGGCGGCTTCGGTCATGCCGGCGGGTTGCTCCTTTGTCTTTGTGTGCCATGGGCGTATCGGTGTGATCGGGATGGTACGTTTGCGGGCCACAAGCAACCAGGCGGCTGCTGCCGGATGCCATGTTCGGAAAGGGGATTTCCTGGGGTCGTCCGCATGTGTGGTCAGGAAGAATTTTCGACAGGGTATATGACGGAAGATGTGATATGTGGCGACAGTATCAAAATTTCTCCTGCTCATACAGTGTCTGATATGCAATGCGGAAAGAAAGTGGCCGGACCAGGGAGCCTGTTTTTTCCAGCGCAGGGCCAGCCGTGCCAGCCCCCACAGCCCGAGTGGATTGAAGCCGGTAATAATGATGTGTCCATCTGCGCACAGTACCCGATCAGTCTCCGCCAGCAGTTGTTGCGGGTTGGCGGAAACATCGAGTATGTGTGGCAGAAAAATCAGGTCTATGCTGTCATTTGCCAATGGGAGTTGGTCGGGCCGGGCGTATAGCGATGGTCCGTACGGCATTACCGGTCCGGATTCAGTGAATAGCAGGTACCACTTGTGAGCCATCCTGGCACCGGCAAGGAAATCCTGTCGTGCCAGCATGCCGTACTGAAGCGCGGTGTAACCGTGAAACCTGGGCAGCAACGCATCGGCCACCCGCTGTTCCTCTTGCAACAAGGATTGCCCGACTGGAGTGACACACCAGGAAGCGAGGTGTTGGTAGTTTGTGGCAAAGGCGACACTGTGTGCCGCTGAAGGGTCGGCAGTATATTCAGGCATCAGGCTTTGGTTGAGGAAAACCGTGGTTTTGCCTGATACGGATACCAGTGACTTGCCCGTGTGTGGGCAGGTTGTCTGTCAACCCCGGTGTTTGCCGTTGCAGTTTCCAAGACATATCCCATTGTAGCAGTGATCGGTCACGGGAGGCAGGTCGGATACCTGTCGACGTGGTATAGGGATTGTCCGGGGGAGCATTTTTTGTCCGGCTGCTTTATACTTCGAACCAGCACTGACATCTTCATGCGGATATAAGGACGTAGCCTTTCATTTTGCCATGCCGGACAGGCGACCTTAACGGAAATGTCCCAATACATCATTGCTCCTTCGATTCTGTCTGCTAACTTGGCCCGTCTTGGCGAAGAGGTGGATGCTGTGGTGGCTGCGGGGGCAGATTTTATCCATATCGATGTGATGGATAATCATTATGTGCCAAACCTGAGTTTCGGTCCCCCGGTTATTGCCACACTGTCCGCGCATGGGGTCCGGGTGCCGCTGGATGTACATTTGATGGCGCGGCCGGTGGACCGTTTGATCCAGGATTGTGCCAATGCCGGGGCGGGGTATATCAGTTTTCATCCGGAGGCGAGTGACCACGTGGACCGCAGTCTGTCATTGATCCGCGAGTCGGGTTGTCGGACGGGGCTGGTATTCAATCCTGCAAGCCCGTTGGGCCTGTTGCCGCATGTCCTCGACAAGGTGGACATGGTGCTCTTGATGTCGGTCAATCCGGGTTTTCCAGGTCAAACCTTCATAGAATCCACTCTGGACAAGATCTGCCAGGCGCGCACTATTATCGATGGTTGTGGATGTGATATCCGTTTGCAGGTGGATGGAGGTATCAGGGTGGACAACATCCGCCGCATCGCCGAGGCCGGGGCAGATACCTTTGTGCTTGGTTCGGCGGTGTTTGACAGTGAGGATTATGCAGAAACCCTGACGGCACTGCGTGATGAACTGGCTCAGGTCGCCGGTATGACGCCCGTATGAATCATCCGGACGAGTCCGGGTTTCACGCCCTGGCGCGGCAGGGTTATAGTCGGATCCCGTTGACCCGGGAACGTCTCGCCGACCTGGATACCCCACTATCTACCTACCTGCGGCTTGCGCAAGGTCCTTATACCTATTTGTTCGAATCCGCGCACAGTGGTGAAAAATGGGGGCGCTATTCGATTATCGGTCTGCCTGCCGTCCGCGTGTTCCGCTTTTATGGCAACTCCCTGCAGGTGGAGGAGCATGGTGAACCCGTCCGGACTCGAGAATGCGATAACGCACTGACCGAGGTTGAGCGGATCAGGAATGGTTACCGGGTCCCGGAACTGCCGGGGATGCCGCGTTTCTCCGGCGGGCTTGTAGGATATTTCGCTTATGACGTGATATGTCGCATGGAGATGCGTATCGATACCTCCGGCATGAAGGATCCGCTGGGTGTCCCGGACATTCTGTTGTTGGAGTCGACCGAACTGATCGTGTATGACAACCTGCTTGGCAGGTTGCGCATCATCGTGCATGTTGACCCGGAAGTCGAAAATGCCTGGCAGGAAGGTCAGCGCAGGCTGGATGAATTGGAGGCGTGTCTGTCGCAAGCATGGGTTCCGCGGAGCTACATGCGCGATGTAGGCGGTGAGGATGATGTATCCGATTTCAGCACAGGTTTTAGTCGGAGTCGGTTTGAAGAGGCGGTACGGCGGATAAAGGCGTATATCCGGGATGGGGATGTGATGCAGACGGTACTGTCACAGCGCCTCAGCGCCCCTTTTCACGGTCAGCCGGTGGATCTGTATCGTGCGCTACGCTGCCTGAACCCATCTCCGTATATGTACTACTTGCAGATGAAAGATTTTCATATCGTGGGTTCTTCCCCGGAGATTCTGGTGCGAATGGAGGGGGAGATAGTCACGCTCAGGCCTATTGCGGGTACCCGTCCACGTGGCACTACCGAGATGGAAGATCGGGCCTTGGAAAAGGAACTGCTGTCGGATCCGAAGGAACTGGCGGAACATCTGATGCTGATTGACCTTGGGCGCAATGATATTGGCAGGGTGACGGTGGGAGGCAGTGTGCGGGTGACAGAGAAGATGGTCATTGAGCGTTATTCTCATGTGATGCATATCGTTTCCAATGTCTGCGGCCGTCTGCGCTCCGGTATGAGCGCGATGGATGTGTTGCGTGCAACCTTTCCTGCTGGCACGGTGAGCGGTGCACCAAAGATCCGGGCGATGGAGATCATCGCTGAGTTGGAGCCTGTCAGGCGTGGAATATATGCTGGTGCGGTGGGCTATCTGGGCTGGGATGGCAATATGGACACGGCCATTGCCATTCGCACCGCGGTGATCCAGGGCGAGACCTTGCATATACAGGCAGGCTGTGGTGTGGTCGCCGATTCCGATCCGCAGGCGGAATGGCAAGAGAGTTTGAACAAAGGCAAGGTCATTTTTCGTGCCCTCAGCATGGTGCGTCGCAATATGCCCCATTCCGCATAGTGGGAGTCTGTGCGGTTCGATTGGGTGCCGTGCTGTGTGCGGAAAGGAAGGGTGGCTGTTACCAGTGGTCTTTCCAGGTACGCAATGCGGCGAACACCGCCACCTCGTCTGGTAGCGCATCCCCGTGACGGGAGCTGACGGATTCGCGTACTGTTTCGCGATCGCAGCGCAGGAAAGGATTGGTCTCCCGTTCCAGTTCCAATGGTGCAGGGGCACAAGGGAGTTGTCGTGCGCGTCTGTCGGATACGGTTTGCAGACGGGCCCGGATCGCGGGATTGTCTGGTTCTACTGCCGCGGCAAAATGCAGATTGTCCTCGGTGTATTCATGTCCGCAGTACAGCAGTGTGGTGGGAGGCAGGTTTCGGAAGCGTCGTAGTGAGTGGCACATCTGTTCCGCGGTGCCTTCAAACAGGCGGCCGCAACCTGCGGTGAACAGTGTATCACCACTGAACACCAAGCCCTCAGGGCAGTGTTCCCCGGCTGGGATGTGATAAGCGATAGCCCCGCGTGTATGGCCTGGTACGGACAGAATTTCCACACCGAGTTCAAGTTCTGGCAATTCCAGACGGCTTCCGTCGTCATGCGCGACGGTACGTCCTGCGACATCCTCATTGGCGGATGCGTGTACCGGGACTGAATAATGCCTTAGCAGTTCGGCAATGCCATTGGTGTGGTCCCAGTGATGGTGCGTTATCAGTATTGCGGAAAGAGAGAGCTGTTTATCTGTCAGGTAATTCAGTACGGGCTGTGCCTCACCCGGGTCCACAATGACAGTCTGGCGTTTTCCCGGCAGTCGCATTGCCCAGATATAGTTATCTCGGAGTGCGGTGATGGGATCGATCTGTAATGGCATTGGAAACTTTACTCAGCACTAAGGCCCGTGGCAATGATGTTCAGTCAACCGTGTAGCATATGATGTGCTCTTCCGGTTCACTGTTCAAGGGCCTTTATCAAGTGTATTTTTGCCGCTGCAAAATCGGTTTTTCCACTACCGAGTTTTGGGATAGTTTCTACGTTCACTGCGGTAGTGGGGATCATCAGGCCGGGTGTGTCCCTTTCCAGCAGTGCCTTGCGGATATGTTCCAACGTATGGTCTCCAGTTATCAGTAGCGCGATCTTTTCCCCTTTCCGGGCATCCGGAATGTTCAGTGCGACCAGGTCGAGCTCCGGATCATCCAATGCGTCACGGATACTCTGTTCAACCGCCGACAGACTGATCATCTCCCCACCCAGTTTGGCAAAGCGTGAGTAGCGGTCAACGATAGTCAGGAAGCCGTCCTCATCCAGGTAGCCCTTGTCGCCAGTCTTGTACCAGCGTTTTCCATCGATTAGCGTGATCGAATCGGCGGTTTTTGCTTCATCCATGAAATAACCAAGCATGATCTGCATGCCTCCGATCAGCACCAGGCCTGCTTCACCGACCGGTAATGGTTGCATGCTGTCGGGGTCAACGATTCGGTAACTGGTTCCGGGTAGAGGCAATCCCACCGTTCCGTGCCGACTGCCTTCCTGAATCTGCCAGCAGTTGATGTCCAGCGCATCCGGTATGTTCACGCTGGCTACTGGTGAGGTCTCTGTGACACCGTAGCCTTCATAGACTTCCCGGTTGAATTTTTTCTTGAAGTCGGCACGGATATCGGGTGGCAGTCGTTCTCCCCCCGCAACTACGATACGCAGACTCTCCAGCATGAGTGGGTGGACCTTCCTGTTTTGTATGTACAGGCGCAGGAAACTGGGGGTTGCACACAGCATCGTGATGCGGTAGCGGGAAACCGCCTTGGCAATGTTGACGACATCCGTAGGGTCTGGATGAAATATTACATGCAGGCCAGTAACAATGGGCATAAAAGTGGTGACTGTCATACCAAAGGCATGAAATAACGGCAGGCTGCCAAGCACGGTCTCTTCCTCATCGAAGTTCAGGATGTCGATGACTTGTTTGATGTTGGTCATGATATTGCGGTGACTGAGCATGACCCCCTTCGGTTGCCCTTCGCTACCACTGGTGAACAGGATTGTGGCGAGTGCATTGGGGTCAGTGGGTTTGCAGTATAGTCGCTTCAGCAAGACTGCAGGCAGCAGCGTCACGGTGAGTAGTGTGCACAGCTTTTCTGCCGGGCTGATTTCCTGTGCCAGGTCTTCCAGTGCTATCAGTCTGTAGTCATGGAAGATCCTGGTTGCGGATATGCCTCGCTTCTCCAGTCGGTCAAGAAAGCGTTTCGAAGTGTAGATGGTATGTATTCCAGTTTTTTCAACCGCATGGCGCAGCGCGGTGGGGGCACTGGTGAAATTCAGATTGATCACGCTTTTGCCAAGCAGAAAACTGGCCATATTGATGATTACTCCGGCACTGCTGGATGGCAGAAGCAGTCCAATGTGTGGTCCGTTTGAATCATGGCGCAGATGTCGGGAGAGACATATGGCGGCGCATAGCAACTGATGGCCATGCAATGTCTTCCCGGAACTGTCGCTGGCCATGGCATTCCAGCCATTGTTCTTGGCACTGTCGATAAAGGCACGACCTATATCGGGTAATGAGCGGCTGTAGTTGTCCCAGGTCTGGATGGAAAGTTCAAAGATCTTCAGTTTGACTTCCTCGGCTTTTGCGGCAATGGTCATGGGTGTACCGAAGGCCACGATAATGTCGCGCTTGATGGTGTGGCCATGCAGTTGTCGTAGTCTGCTACCGGAACGTGAAAACACGCTTGCCCACATACCACGGATGTAGCATGGCAGAATGATAGCGTTGGCGCCCTCGGCCGCTTTCTCGAAACCGCGATGAAATTTGCCAAGTTGTCCGGTTCTACTGATCGCCCCTTCCGGGAATAAGCAGACCAACTCCCCGGCATTCAGGCTTTCACGTATCTCCGTTATGGTTTTGCCGAAACGGGTTTGGGAGATCGGGATGCAGCGGAACATGTCCAGAAACCACTTCAGATAGGGCTTTTCGTAGATGTCACGAATCATCACGAAACGGATCATTCGTGGTGACGCGATTTGCAGCATGGCCCAGTCCAGCCAGCTTATATGATTGCTGAGTAGTAGTACGCCACCGCGTTCAGGCATATTTCCCAATCCTTGCACCTCCAGACGGTAATGTCTTCCGATGATCCAGGTGAATACGAAGCGCAGCATCGATTGCGGTAGTTTTCGTACGCTGTAGATTGTGCTGAGCATGGCGATGAGCCACAGTAGCGTAAGCAGGAAGTGGCTGCTGGCACCACTGCGGGCGAGGATAATAGTGAGTGCCAGGAAGCTGACCATGCAGACGTTCTGGAATAGATTATTGGTCGCCAGCACCCTGCCCAGGTTATCTGGTCCGGCATGGAATTGGATGAGGGAATTCAGTGGAACAATGACAAAACCACCAAATATGCCCCAGGCAAAGAAATTGGCTGCCTGCAGCAGCAGACTGTTGGATAGTGACAGTACGATCAGTGTCAGGGTAATTCCGAGGCAGCCGATCGGGATCAGTCCAGTTTCTATGTGTTTGGACGACAGGTGTCCGGCGAGCATGGCGCCAATGACGATGCCGATCCCCGAGCAGGCCATCATGCCCTGTATCACTACGGTATTGTAGATATTCAGCACTTGTTTGGCATGGGCCGGGAAGGTGGCGACTACGACTTGAGATATGGCCCAGAATATCGACAGACCGATGATCGAAAGCAGGATTATCTCGTGATTTTTTACGCGCCGCAGGTTTTCACGCAGGTAGATCCCGTATATATATTTCTTCCAATCGAAGGGCTTGTTTGGTTCCGGCCGCGGAGTTTTCGGGATGGAATAGCATAGTCCGGCCTCTGCCAGGCTCAACGCAACCAGTACCCATCCGATGGAGGCGATATGCATCAGCAGGGATGCAGTGTCGGTGTAGGATTTTCCCTTCAGTAGCAGTTCGAACAGGATGGAGAATGCAAGCAAGCCGAACAATATCGCGGTGATTGTCGTTGCCTGCACGGCACCGTTTGCGATAGACAGCCGTTCCTTGCCGACGAGTTCCTTGATATAGCCGTATTTGGCGGGCGAATAGAACGCGCTTTGCAGTGCGAGCATGAAAGTCATTGCGAAGGCAGGCCAGAACCATCCCAGGTAATAGAACAGTGTAATGAACAAGGTAAGGGCGACAGCCACCCAGGCGCTGAAACGCATGATGAGGTTTTTTGGATAACGGTCGGAGCAGAAACCGGCCGGAGTGAATGAAAATATGAAGGGTAGCAGGATCAGGGCATTGAGTATTGCAGTCAGTATAATCTGGAATTCACCCTGGTAGATCTTGAATACGGTATTCTGGATAAGAATCTTGTGTCCCAGATCGACGAAGGCGTTCAGGAATACGACTAGCAGGTATGGTTTGAAGCCGGGAATGGAAAAGACGCTCATGTTACAACCTTGAGATGGATGCGGTGTGTGAAACCGTCAGTTATAGCGCGCATTATGCCACATCGCGAAGCGCGCTTCTGCTAGAATGCAGGCTCTGGAAGCCGCGCTTGATTTGGTGTTTTGCGCAGTGTTTGTGTGGGGTGGGTGATATTGTGAGAAGGCTCCAACTGGATAGAGATGATACGCAGTAGAGCAAATGCGGCGATATGCTGTGTTGCCATTGCCTTCATGGTGGTGGCATTGCCGGTCAGGGCGGTGGAGGAGGTGGAGGTTGTAGCTTTGTTCAAGGACAAAGTGGTAGTGATGATTGACGGTAAGCGCAGATTGCTGGAAAAAGGCGAGTCGAGCCCGGAGAATGTGCGTCTGATATCGTCGGACAGTCGTTCCGCCGTGCTGGAAATTGATGGGGAGCAGCGCAGTTATCAATTGGGACAGCGTATCAGTAGCAGTTTTTCCCAACGGAAAGTTCGGGCGACCGAGATTGTCCAGGATGAACAGGGGATGTTTAATGTTGTGGGTAGTATCAATGGTATTGGCGTGCAATTTGTAGTGGATACCGGGGCCACCCTGGTGGCGATGAATAGCAGGGTCGCCAGGCGGTTGGGGATTGACTATCTGCTTGTGGGAGAGAAGGCCTATGCCAGTACTGCTTCGGGCGTGGTGCGGACGTATAATGTCAATCTACGCCAGGTTCGAGTGGGAGATATCGAGTTGCACAACGTGCGGGGCTCTGTCATCGAGGGAGACTACCCTGAGATTACCCTGTTGGGAATGTCTTTTCTGGGCAGGGTGGAGATGAAGCGCAACGGGCTGATTATGGAGTTGCGCAGCAAACCTTGATTTGACAAAGGGACCGGGACTGTCCTGTGTGACGCCGTAGGTGGCCGGGAAATGGCTGGGGCAGTGTGGATTCAGCGGGACAATCCTGGATCAACAGCTAATCGATGTCGTCGGTGTCGCGGTATCTGTTCTTGCGTTGTTCATGCCGGTTTTGCGCTTCCAGGCACAGAATGGCGGTTGGCCGCGCCTTAAGCCGTTCCAGGCCGATCTCTTCCCCGGTCTCTTCACAATAGCCGTAGGTGCCGTCTTCGATACGGAGCAGGGCGGCATTGATCTTTTCCAGCAGTTTGCGTTCGCGTTCTCGGGTGCGCAGTGTGATGCCGAATTCTTCTTCTTTGCTGGCGCGGTCGGCATCGTCGGCGAAATTTCGTTCAGAATCCTGTAATTCCTGCAGGGTGCGTTCTACCTCACTGAGTAGCCTGCGTTTTTCTTCCAGCAGGATATCGCGGAAATACCCAAGCTGGGTGGTGTTCATGTAATCGTCGTCGCTGGAGTGTGCCCCGGGAGAGAGAGAGGGAGCAGGAGAAAGGCCTGTGGTGGCGCTGCCGACGCGGGTTTTTTTGGTAGTAGTTTTGCGTGCGATTTTTTTAGTAGCGCGGGGCTTTTTGGTAGTAGTTTTGCGTGCGATTTTTTTAGTTGCGCGGGGCTTTTTGGTAGTAGTTTTGCGTGCGATTTTTTTAGTTGCGCGGGTTTTTTTGGTAGTAGTTTTGCGTGCGATTTTTTTAGTTGCGCGGGTTTTTTTGGTAGTAGTTTTGCGTGCGATTTTTTTAGTAGCGCGGGTTTTTTTGGTAGTGGTTTTGCGTGCGATTTTTTTAGTAGTTGTGCGGGGCTTTTTGGTAGTAGTTTTGCGTGCGATTTTTTTAGTAGTTGTGCGGGGCTTTTTGGTAGTAGTTTTGCGTGCGATTTTTTTAGTAGTTGTGCGGGGCTTTTTGGTAGTAGTTTTGCGTGCGATTTTTTTAGTAGTTGTGCGGGGCTTTTTGGTAGTAGTTTTGCGTGCGATTTTTTTAGTTGCGCGGGTTTTTTTGGTAGTAGTTTTGCGTGCGATTTTTTTAGTAGTTGTGCGGGGCTTTTTGGTGGTGGTTTTGCGTGCGATTTTTTTAGTAGCGCGGGTTTTAGTAGCGCGGGTTTTAGTAGCGCGGGTTTTAGTAGCGCGGGTTTTTTTTGTCACTTTTTTTCTGTTGGCCATGCGTTTGTTTCCGATGTTTCAGATGGAATACATGCGTTGCTTGAGACGCAGCGGCTCTTTATACCTGAAATTACTCGGATATGCAATATTCCGTGGTAATGGCACCCCACCCGTTGGCCATGCCGGAGTCCATTTCCCCGAGTTCAAAACTGATGCTTGACTGACATATGCTTTGCGGTATTGTGCCCACACATGCGGTTAAGCAAGATTAAGCTTTCCGGTTTCAAGACCTTTGTCGAACCTGCGGTCATCGATATTGCTGAGGATCTGACCGGCATTGTAGGCCCGAACGGTTGCGGTAAATCGAACATTATCGATGCGCTGCTGTGGGTCCTGGGCGAAAGTTCTGCACGGCATTTGCGTGGCGATAGCCTGGTAGATGTTATCTTCAATGGCTCCAGCCGGCGCAAGCCAGTCGGCCGAGCATCGGTCGAACTGCTGTTTGACAATAGTACACACAGGCTCAGAGGCCGGTATGCCTCTTATGATGAGGTGTCGGTCCGTCGTCAGTTAAGCCGGGATGGCGTATCCAGCTTTTTCCTCAACGGGACGCGGTGTCGGCGGCGTGATATCACAGAATTGTTTTTGGGGACGGGGCTTGGCCCGCGTAGTTATGCGATTATTGAACAGGGCACTGTCTCGCGTCTGATCGAGGCCAAGCCGGATGAACTGCGCATCTTTGTCGAGGAGGCGGCCGGCGTCTCCAGGTACCGGCAAATGCGTAAGGAGGCGCAGGGTCGAATAACACACGCGAAGGAAAATATAAATCGAGTCAATGATATACGGTCAGGACTTGAAAGCCAGCTTGACAGGCTGGGTCGCCAACTCAAATCAGCGGAGCAGTACCGGGAATACAAAGCTCAGGAACGCATGCTGCAGGCTGAATATCTTGCACTGGGTTGGCGTGATCTGCAAAAGATTGCACAGGAGCAGCATCGTGTATTGTCGCGACAGGAAACGGAATATGAGGCAGCGGTGGCGGCTTTGCGTGCAACGGAAGCAGAGTTGGAGGAACAGAGGTTGCGGGAAAATCAGGCGAATCGGGAATTGGGCACGGCCCAGTCCGATTATTACCAGGCCAGTGCGAAAATATCGCGGCTGGAACAGGAACAGCGTCATGTCGGAGAGAAAAAGACAGCATGGGAGCAGGAACGGGGCGAGGGGAGGGTGCAGATAGCCCAGATGCGTGAGGAACAGGGGGCTGACAGACAGAAGTTGCACAGGATCGAAGCGGAAATGACGGTGTTGCAGCCGCGTTTGGAACTGATACGGTCGGATAGCGACAAGGTACAGAAACTGCTGGATCAGGCGGAGTCGACCTGGGGGGATTGGCAGCTTGACTGGGATGCTTGGAGTCGTAATGAATCCGAGTTGCAGCGTGAAAGGCAAACGGTTCAGACCCAGCTTGACTTCATGCTCGCTGAACAACAGCGGCAGGAAGTGCGCACTACTGCGTTGCAACAGGAACGTGCTTCCCTACCTGTGGAAGAGGATAAATCCGAGTTGGCTGCTTTGTGTGTTCGTTGTCAGACTATGGAGGCCGATATTTCCCGTGATCAGGATGTTGCGAAGGAGGCAGGGGAAGCGGTCCGCGGGTACAGGGAGGAACTGAGACAGATGACACTGAAATTGGATCAGGCTCGCTCCAGGTCGCAGGAATTGCGTGGGCATCTGCGTTCACTTAGCACGCTACAGCAGGCCAGGCGGGGTAGCGATCAAGCGGTGCTGGATGCTTGGTTGCAGGTACGGGGTTTGGACGGGCATAAACCGCTTGTGGAACTGCTGGATATTGAGCCGGAATGGATTGAGGCGATGGAAATCGTAGCATCCGGATTTTTGCATTATCTGTGGGTTGATGCACCGGCCCCGGTACTGGACCAGTTTGATGATGCCCCGGAGCAGGTTGGCCTGGTGACAGCAGGGATCGGCACATTGCCGGCGGCGCAGTGGCCAAGATTGCTGGATCGGGTACGCAACCAAACATTGTTACCGCAGATGCTGGCCTTTGTGTACACCGCAGATTGTCTGGAGGACGCACTGCGGATACGTCCCGAGTTGTCGGCGTATGAATCAGTGGTTACACGGCAGGGTGTCTGGGTGGGGTCGAATTGGATATTTTCTGGTTCCGGACAGGGCGATGGCGGGGTCCTGCGGCGTGAACAGGAGATGGCGCGGTTGCGCGAGAAGCTGGAACAGGAGGAACGGCACACACAGGGCATGGAACAGCACCAGGAGCAGATTCAAGAACGTCTGTTAGTGGCTGAGCGCAAGCAGGAGGATTGCCAGACCCGTTTGCAGGTGACACAGACGGAACTGGCTTCGGCGACGGGTGATATGGCGACTTTGAAGGCACGAATCGAACAGAATGACGCACACCGTGAGCGTATTGTACGGGAACTGGAAGAGTTGCAGAGAACCTGTCAGCAGAACGAGCGGGAGATCGATGAGCAGCAGACCCGGCTGCGTGCACTGGAGGTCGAACTTGGTCAGTTGGCTGAGCGGCGTGATGAGTTGTCGCGTTTGCGCGAGCAATATGACACCATGTTGAAGCAGGTACGCAGTGAGTGGCAAAGTTCGCATCAGAAAAACAGTGTGATTATGCAGCAGCATGAAATGTTGAAGTCGCGCAGGGACTTGATACGGGAGACAGTCATGCGTATGGAGCAGCGGGGTAAGGCATTGGAGGAACGGGCAGAGGTACTTGACGCAAAGATTGCTGAATGTGTGTCCAGGTTGCCGGAATTGGAGCAGGAATTGGAATCCGGCCTGCGGCGAGTGACTGAGACCGAGCAGCATTTGTCCCAGGCACGTGACAATCTGGATTGCATACAGAAGGCACTGTCGGAGTTGGAGAGTCAGAGGATGCAGCAGGAGCGCAATGTCCAGTCACTGCAGGAGGGACTGGAGCAGGCGCGGATAGCTGCCGGGGAACATCGAGTGAAGGCGGACAGTCTGGGCGTGCAACTTGCGGAGCTTGGATATGAGCCGGAGAAGCTGTTGGAGAAGCTGGGGTCGGACGATGGACAAGAGGAATGGCAACACAGGCTGGTTCGGATCAGGGGCCGGATTGATCGGTTGGGACCAGTCAATCTGGCTGCGATAGATGAATTTGATGAGTTGTCAGAGCGACGTGACTACCTGGATGCGCAGCTTGCCGATCTCAACAGTGCCCTGGACACACTGCAGGGAGCCATTAAAAAGATTGATAAGGAAACCCGAAGTCGATTCGAGCAGACATACAATCAGCTCAATATCAATATGGGCAAACTGTTTCCCAGATTGTTTGGTGGTGGCGAGGCCAGGCTGAGTTTGGTCGGTGATGATCTTTTGGATGCTGGAGTCAGTATCACTGTGTGCCTTCCAGGCAAGCGTAGTAGCAGCATACATTTATTGTCTGGTGGTGAGAAGGCATTGACTGCGGTTGCTCTGGTATTTTCGATATTTCAACTCAATCCTGCCCCGTTCTGTGTTTTGGACGAGGCGGATGCGCCGCTGGATGATGTCAACATTGGTCGCTTCTGCGAATTGCTGCAAAGCATGTCGGATGATGTACAGTTCATCTTTGTTAGCCATAACAAATTGACCATGGAAATCGCGCAGCGCTTGATTGGTGTGACAATGCAGGAAGCGGGGGTGTCAAGGTTAGTAGCGGTTGATATGGAACAAACCCTGCAGGCTGTGGCAAATGCCTGATTCTATTAGTTATTCCTGCTGAACTGGAGCGGAAGCCGTCCGCGGAGTGTGCCTGCAGTCGGCGGTTTTGTATGGTTTGTTTGCAGGATGGGTTGCTGCCATCTGTGTGTGAATTGAGAACTGTCGATGGAAAAGCTGCGTTTATCTCTGCTTCTTATAGGTGCCCTGACCGTTGTCGGGGTATACCTGTGGGAGATACTGTCCGAGCGTCGCCGTGTTGCCCGCAGAGAAATAGAGGAAGGCATGGACTTTTTTTCGTATGGCGAGCGTATTGCCCCGGATATTGAAGCGGCGGGGGCTAAGCCAATGCCGGCAACGGAGTTATCAGCGGGAGCCTCGGATCCATCAAGGCCGTCGTCCCTGGTTGAGAAGGTTCGATCTTCGCCATCTGGGCAACGGCTTGCCGCGGCGTCTGAAGATACAGATGCGGACAAGGGTTTGAGACAGGAAAGTCTGGTATTTGAGCCGTCGCCTGATCAACAGCAGATGGAATTGGATGAGGAGGAGTCGGAGCGTCCATTGCTGGCGGTTTATATCTGGGCGGAAGGAGATGGGGGATTCAGCGGCGCGGATATTCGGCGTGCCGCGCAGGAGAATGGTATGAGTTTGGGGGAGCGTGGTGTGTTTGAGTATCCGGGGAGCAGGCAACAGCATGAGGATTTTCTCCCATGGTATTTTCTTGCCAATATTTATGAGCCGGGCTTCTTTCCGGTTGATGATATGGACGCGCTCAGGACGAATGGCCTTGTTCTTGTTGCCAATGATCGCGGTGATGCGCTTGTTGGAGATGATGGCAATCCGGTGACTTCAGATGTGTTGTTTGATCAGTTGATGGTCATCGCCATGCACCTGTGCAAGGCTCTGGGTGGTATCTTGTATCTGGATCGTGAGGTGTTGTCGGACCGGAGAAGTATCATGGAAATGCGTGCGGCCTACGTGGGAGACGAAGAGACCCAGGGTTAGCCTGTGCGTGCGTATTGCGTGGCGTATGATTGGGGTCGACATCGCCGTTTCATGTTATGACAGCAGATAACAACGCGGAAACTCGTGTCCTGGAATTACGTCGCTTGATAGAGATGTACGACCATGAATATTACGAAAAAAATCGTTCTCTGATTAGTGATGCCGAGTATGACGCGCTACGTCGTGAATTACAGGAACTGGAACAGCGTCATCCGGAGTTGCGTACGCAGGACTCACCTACCCAGCGGGTAGGTGTCACCGCATCCGGAGATTTCCCGCCGTTTGTTCACAGACAGCCGATGTTGTCTTTGGACAATGCTGTCGATGTTGCAGAGTTCTCGGATTTTGATCGGCGGGTCAGAGAGCGTCTGCCCGATGGGTCCACTGTCTCTTACTGTGTGGAATACAAAATGGACGGCCTTGCGGTGAACCTGTTGTATGAACGTGGGGTGCTCACACATGCCGCCACCCGAGGGGATGGCTATACGGGCGAGGAGATTACCGCCAATATTCGTACCTTGTCCACGGTACCTTCACGATTGGATCATGTTGCCCCGCCGCAGTTATTGGAGATACGCGGAGAGGTATTCATGTCCAGAGAGAGTTTCAGGCGACTCAACAGCGAGCAGGAAGCGCGTGGCGGGAAGATCTTTGTCAGTGCAAGAAACGTGGCATCAGGCAGTTTGCGTCAACTTGATCCTCAGGTCACTGCCCGCCGGGGCTTGTTTTTTCGTGCCTATGGCATTGGTGCTATAGCGGGGGGAAAGTTGGACTGTGTCAGCCATTCCGAGGTATTGCAGTATCTGCGCAAGGTGGGTCTACAGGTGTGCTGGGCGGAACGGGAGGCCAACGGTGTGGAACAGGCCCGAATGCACTATGACGAGATCGGGAGATTGCGTGCACAGTTGGGGTTTGAGATCGATGGGGTCGTATTCAAGGTTAATGACCTTGCTCAGCAAGCCGTGTTGGGTTCGGCGTCCAGGGCTCCGCGGTGGGCAATAGCGTGGAAATTTCTGCCGGAGCGTGAATTGACCTGGATCAAGGATATCCGAGTACAGGTGGGGCGCACTGGTGTCTTGACGCCAGTGGCTGTGTTGGATCCGGTTCGGGTCGGCGGGGTGAAACTCGCTCGTGCCACGTTGCACAATGAACAGGAGATTCGGCGTAAGGATATCCGCATCCACGACCAGGTGGTAGTGCATCGGGCGGGTGACGTGATCCCCGAGATCGTGCAGGTAGTACGGGAACATCGGAAATGGCCGCTGGCAAAGAAGACTGTCCGGTTTGAGATGCCATCGCACTGTGGTGAGTGTGGCTCCAGCGTGGAATTGATCGCCGAGGGTCCATTGGTGCATTGCCCTGGTGGGTTGTCGTGTTCAGCACAAGTCTATCATGCTATTTTGCATTATGCGTCACGTCGGGCGATGAATATCAAAGGACTGGGAAAGACGCTGGTGCGACAGTTGCTGGATGCGAAATTGGTCAAGGATGTGGCTGATCTTTACACCATCAGCAAGGAGGATTTGCAGAAGCTGGAGAACTTTGGGGGAAAATCGGCAGAGAATTTGCTGCAGAGCCTGAAACAGAGTAAAGAGACCACATTGGACCGGTTCGTTTATGCCTTGGGGATACATGAGATTGGGGAAGTGATGGCACACAATCTGAGTGTTCATTTTGGTTCCCTGGAGAACATTATGGTGGCAAACAGAGAAAAGCTGGAGGAGGTATGTGGTCTTGGGCCGGTGGGGGCGGGACACCTTCATGCTTTTTTCAGTGAGCCGCGCAACCGTGAAATCATACTGCGTCTGCAGGATGTTGGGGTACATTGGCCAAGGTTTGTCGTGGCGGATGCGCAGGTTTCCGGACCGTTGTCTGGCAAGGTGTTTGTGTTTACGGGAAAATTGGTTGGTATGAGTCGGGAGCAGGCCCGTGCACATTTGTTGTCGCTTGGTGCGCGGGTAAGTCAGGGAGTGTCTGGCAGCGATTATCTGATCTGTGGTGAGAAGCCAGGGAGTACCTTGGAACGGGCGCAAAAGCATCCTGGTACCCTGATTCTGGATGAGCAGGCGTTTGTGGCATTGTTAGTTGAGCATGGTACTCGGCTTTAGTCCTCTGCCGTTGCCCTGTTCGGAGGATTGGCGGTCGATCTCGATCCGGAGGTATTGTTGATTTATTTGCGCTGAGTTCCTGTTACCCAGGTCGTGATGGAAAGTCGGGTACCCTCGGTGACGGGTTCGACGCAATGGTAGGCCCAGCTTGGGAAAGCCACTGCAGTACCCGGTGTGTTCAGGCATTCCCGCATTTCCTTGGACAGCACGACTTCCTGAAAGCGGAACTGTCCGCCGCCGTCAGCCGCCTTGATGGTGATAACTACCGATACCTGCCGCCCTTCGTACGTGGATGCAGTGTCTCGATGTATGCCGTAGTTTTCTCCAATACAGTAACGGGCCAGTTGGATATGGGTATCCTGGCCGTAATGCAGATCGACATCCAGGCTCGATAACACGCTGCCTGCCGAGACCTCTGCAAATCCCATTATCAGATAGAGGAGGCGCCGCGCCATCATTGCGTCCTCCTCCCGGTCTGAATATTCCGAATCCCAGGGGTCCAGAAAGCACACGGAGGACCTGCGCATCTGTTCCCGTACTACATAGTCGTCACCTTCGTTGATAGTGCCCAGGTAGCCTGTACTGTCCACGTCCCGACTAATGCGTGCGTCCCAGTACTCGACCTCATCCGGGGACAGCAGCGCAGTTTGATAGGCGTAGCCATGCATGGTTTCAGATCGGTGACAGCTTGATATGATAGCCTTGCAGTGTATTTTTGCCTGATGTTGTTGTGTGTCTTGTCAGGGTTTGGGTATTGTGGCGCATGCGCAGAATCGTACAGTTAGTGCAATTATAGAAACAGAGCCAGTCGCGGTTGCTATCGGGTCAAGGCCTGGCCATGCTGGTAGATCCAGCCCCGAACTGTCCGGCACTGTGATGGAGTGGCATTGTGCTGTATTCGGCACATGCTTGTCAAATGGGTTTCTTGATGGACCTGGGTTGAAGGTGGCCCCTGATTTTTGAGGCAGTTGCGTGAGAACGCAAAACCGTGGTCCCGGAGACGCCATGTTGGTTATCGCGTCCTCGCGCAAAGGACTGTGTTTTGCGCGAGTGGTCGGTTACGATTATTTTGTCGCAATGTGATATATTTGTAGATACACTCGGGTGTGTGCACATCCTTGGATTCTGGAGTTTTCCTGTATTGAAATCCTCATTGTTGCCATAGCGGTTTCCTGTCATGTCGGATGCGGTTTTTGACAAAACGGGAATTTTGGTCCTTGGACCATCACCGGGTGACACCCGGTGCATGGCTCGATTGCTGAATCTGGCGGGATGCAGTGTGCCTGCCACGCAGACACAGCCTATACCTGATAGTGATGCTCGGGTTTGTTCGGAGTCTGCTCCAGTTGCGGTTCTCAATGACGAAATGCTTGCGTCCGCGGGTTGTTCTCTGCACAGTCTGGAAGTGGTTCCTTCAGGGTGGTATGCCTCCCGCTGTGTTCGAGAGTTTCACAGCCGTGCCCATATCGTGCTGCAGGAAGAATTTGGCGACAGTCAACTGTTTATGCTCAGTGACCCCCGATTCTGTCTGCTGTTGCCATTCTGGTTGGATGCTATGGATGCTTTTGGGGCCAGGGTGCGCATTATCTTCGTTGTTGGAAATTCTGCCGATGTTGTCATCCCGACTCCTGAGACAAACAATAGCATGACTTCCCACATCGGTTATTACGTTTGGCTGCGCCATATGCTGGTTGCGGAAGCTGCTTCGCGCTCCCGGAGGCGTGCCTTTGTGTGTTATGAGGATATGGCCTCGGATGTTCATGCAAAGATGGACCAATTGGGCAGAATGTTTGGTATATCGTGGAGTGGCTTCGAATCTCCGGAGGTATCGAAACGGCTAAGTGGGTGTTTGCAGGCCGAGATCAGCAGTCGGATTGGCGGACGTCGCAGCAGTTTGCTGGATATCCCACCAGTTGCCGAGTCGTTTTTTTCACTATTCAGACGCTGGTGTTCCGGAGAGGTGTATGAAGCCGATACAGAGGTATTGGAAACCATGAACCTGTGTCTGGATGAAGTGCTGTTTTTCCACGCTGAATGTGTGATGAAAGCGTCTGGTAGTGGAGTTGTTGCCGAGTGTGGAGGAGCCGGGTATGAGAAACAGGCGGCTGATCCGCCTGGTAGTACCTGCGCTAGCAACATATGGCCCTTGGGAGAGAGAAGGAGCCAGCGGGTCGGCGCTTGGATGGTCTGGCATTTTTTAGCTGTAGTGTGTGTCCCTGTCCTTTGGTTGGCTCGCAGGCTGCCTGTGAGGTGGAGAGGAGTCGTTGTCCCCATACTGGCCCGATATACACCGCGGTTGATACGGATATTGTATTCAGTACGGGAGACGTACCAGGGAAATGTGGGCACCACCGTAACTGTGGGAGGGATAAGATACCGAAAGATGGGTATTTGGATGGTCTGGCATTTTTTGGTCGTGGTGCACGTTCCTGTCCGGTGGTTGGCTCGCAGGCTGCCTGTGGAGTGGAGGATGGACATTATTCGCATACTGGCCCGACATACCCCGTGGCTGATGTCGATGTTACATTCGATACGGGGCGTGGGGGTTGCTTCGGACACTGTCGCTATCTGCTCATTCTGCCGACTGTTCTACCAACGGAGGTTGCGCTTGAGGGCTGCGGACATCTCAACCACAGCTTCAGGTATGTCGGTAGAGGAAACGCAGGGTGTCGCTGTGGAAACGCGTACCGGTTTATTTCAGGGAAATGGGTTCCCTCGGTCCATGTCACCGCTGGTTTCGATCATTATTCCGGTCTATGGCCATCTTGACCAGACACTCAGGTGTCTGCGGTCCGTCATGACCCATTGGCCAAAAATTCCTTGCGAAATCATTGTCGTTGATGATGGCTCCGAAGATAATACCAGTCAGGTACTGGGTTCTGTCCCGGGATTGCGGCTTTTGTCCAAGAGAAAAAACGAGGGTTTTATTTGCGCCTGCAATCATGGAGCTGCGTTGGCGAATGGCAAATATCTGCATTTTCTTAACAACGATACGGAAGTTTTATCAGGCTGGTTGGTTGCATTACTGCGAACGTTCGAGGATTTTCCGGGTGCTGGCCTGGTGGGTTCAAAACTGCTTTATCCGAATGGCATGCTGCAGGAGGCGGGTTGCATAATCTGGTCCAATGGCGGTGCCGGGAATATCGGCCGTTACCAGGATGCAAGCAAGCCCGGCTACAACTACGCATGTGAGGTCGATTATTGTTCTGGTGCATCGCTGATGTTGGAAAAAACCTTGTTCGATGAACTCGGGGGGTTTGATGAACACTATCGACCGGCCTATTGTGAGGACGTGGATTTGGCATTGAAGGTGCATGATCGGGGGCTGCAGGTTATCTATCAACCATTATCCGTTGTGGTGCATCATGAGGGCGTGACCTCCGGAACCAATACCGTATTTGGAAGAACAAAGGCATATCAGATCGCAAATACCAGCAAATTGCATGAACGCTGGAAGGAACGCCTGATGGAGCACTGCGTGTACGGGGAGAGTATTAATGTTGTGAAGGATCGCAAGTCCGGGTACCGGGCATTGGTGCTGGATTCTTGCACGCCGGAGCCGGATAAGGATGCGGGTTCGGTTCTGGCGATGAACCTGATGCTGTTGCTACGCCGGATGGGTTTTCAGCTAACGTTTATTCCGGTGGATAATTACCTGTATGTTTCCTCATACACGGTCGGTTTGCAGCGGGCCGGGATTGAAGCATTGTATGCTCCGTACTGTATTTCGGTTGGACAGCATGTGAGAGAGTGTGGCAACCGTTATGATCTTGTGTTCATGATTCGTCCGAGTACGGTCAGGCAACATATTCAGGCAGTCCGACAATATTGTCCCCGTGCCAAGGTGGTTTACGAAACATCGGATATTCACTATCTGCGGATGCAACGTGAGGCAGTGCTGTTTGGTGATGCTGTGCGTGAAAAGGCTGCTGCGAAGATGAAACAGATGGAGTTGGCCAATATTGCTGCAGTGGATGCCACGCTTGTTTGTAGCTTTTTCGAGCGTGATATGCTTTCCCGTGAGATGCCAGTCTCTCACGTCCATGTTCAGCCACTGGTTGCTGATAATTTTGGCAGAAAGGGTTTGATGTGTGGCCGGAGCGGACTGGTTTATCTGGGAGGATTTCGGCATCCACCCAATGTCGATGCAGTGCGTTTTTTTGTGCATGATATTATGCCGTTGTTGCGGGAACAATTGCCAGGGGTACGTTTTCACGTAGTCGGGAGTCGTGTACCAGATGAGATCCAGGCCTTGGCAGCAGATGATATTCTCATCGAAGGGTTTGTATCGGACTTGGAGCCGTTGTTTTCCCGGATGCGTGTTGCTGTTGTACCTCTGCGTTATGGTGCTGGTGCCAAGGGAAAAATCGTAACATCGATGGGAGCGGGGGTCCCGGTGGTGACGACTTCCGTGGGTGCAGAGGGTATGGGTTTGACCGATCGGCAGAATGTACTGATTGCCGATGGCAACGAAGCTTTCGCGTGTGCCGTGGCACAAGTATATGAGGATGAAGAATTATGGATGAGACTGTCTGATTCAGGCCTGGAATTTTCCCATCGGACCTGGGGTACAGAGGCCGGGCTGGCGAACCTCAGCCGTATCCTCGCGGGTTTGGGGTTGGATAGACTCCGTCACCATGATGATCTTCCGCTGCGACCGTGCTCTACCAAGATGGCCATGCCTTGAAGTGTGCATGACTGGAAAGAAGCCTGGTTACGCTGTAAGCCGGGGTGAGATACAGAGTTTGTGAGGCAGACGAGTATCGGCTCATAGTGAGAGGAGGGTGGCCCGTCCATGTTTTCCGGTTCCGGTCTTTCTGTATACAGCAGAACCCTGCGTCCGGATTGATCGAGATTTCCGCAGACCATATACCAACGGATATGAGTGGCTTTTGGGTCAGGTGTCAACGAATATCCGGTGCTGGAGGCTTGTCTCACAATCGGTGTGGCATCACTGCATGAATCCGGGTTATTTCAGGATTGTTGATTGGTTGTCGCCAAGACCTGTCTGATCCAATCCGGAACGCTGGCGAGTGCGGCAGGTAAGGCGCTGGGGTCGGAGCCACCAGCCTGTGCCATATCCGCACGTCCGCCACCGGAGCCACCGACTTGTCGGGCGACAAAATTTACCAGTTCCCCAGCCTTGATGCGGTCAGTATTGTTTTTGGTGACGCCTGCGACCAGATGTACCCGTTCATTGTTTGCGACACAGGCCAATATCAGGGCCGCGTTGCCCAGCTTGTCCTTGAGGGTATCCACCATATCACGCATGGTCTTTATATTGGTTTCTTCCATCGTGTGTGTCAGTACCTTGACACCATTGATATCCTGCGCTTTTGTCGCAATATCATCGCTGCTGCCGTGTGCCAGCCTGGCATGTAGCCGGTCCAATTTTTTTTCCAGCAGCCGAGTTTTTTCCAGGTGCTGGCACAGCCGTGATTCCACCTGCTGGTTGTCGGTTTTGAGCAGTGTTGCCAGTCGTTGCAGGATATGTTCATTTTCCTGCACCATTTGCAGTGCCACATCCCCGGTGCTTGCCTCAATGCGACGGATACCCGAAGCCACGCCGCTTTCGCTGATGATCCGGAATAGTCCGATATCTCCACAGCGCTGAACATGCGTGCCACCGCAAAGTTCCCTGGAAAACTCCCCTCCAATGGACAGTACCCGGACTTCGTCGGCATATTTTTCCCCGAACAACATCAGCGCACCGCTCCGCCGTGCCGCTTCCAGCGGCATTATCTGTACTGTGGTCGGGGCATTAGCCATGATCCGCGCATTGACCAGGTGTTCCAGTTCCGTCAGTTGTTTTTTACTCAGCGCGGTATCCCAGGAAAAATCAAAGCGTAGACGATCATCTGCTACCAGAGAGCCTTTTTGTTCGACTTGTGTGCCCAGGTGCTGGCGCAGCGCGGCGTGCAGTAGATGGGTGGCAGAGTGATTACGCATGATACGCAAGCGGCGCAGACTATCCACCGAGGCCATGATTGCATCGCCGGTCTTCAGCGTCCCGGTGCGCAATACACCGAGATGCACATGTGATTGCCCTTGCTTACGGGTATCCTCCACTTCAAAATAGCTATCATCGTCGACAGACACCAGTTCCCCCCGGTCACCTATCTGGCCGCCAGACTGAGCATAGAACGGTGTCTCACGCAGGACCACGCCACCCAGTTCTCCCTGCTTTAGCGTATTTACCTCTCTCCCATCCTGATATAGCGCTTCCACTATGGTTTGCTGCTCCAATTGGGTATGGCCGGTAAAGGTACTGTTTCCCATAACATCGCCACTGAACTGGACCGGGGTGTCAAACTGACTGCTTCCCTTGGCTCGCTGGCGTTGTTTTGCCATTGCCCGGTTGAAGCCTCGTGTGTCTACATGCATGCCGTTCTCACGAGCAATATCTGCAGTGAGGTCCATGGGGAAACCATAGGTGTCATAGAGACGGAATGCTTCTTCCCCGGCGATGGTCTCGCCGTCGGTGTTATCGATCACCTCGGCAAGTCGCTTCAGGCCCTCACCAAGGGTCTGAGCAAAGCGTTCCTCCTCGTTCAGCAGCACTTTTTCCGTGTGTTGCCGCCGTTCCCCCAGCAGCGGATAGAAATCTCCCATTTGTTGTTCCAGCGCCGGCAGCAGTTGCGACAGAAACGGGCGTTCAATGCCCAGTTTGTGTCCGTGGCGGATGGCACGGCGGATAATACGGCGTAGTACATAAGAACGTCCTACGTTGCCGGGGTTAACTCCCTCGCTGATTAGAAAGGCACTGGAGCGAATGTGATCGGCGATGACCCGGGCAGACAACAATCCATTCGATGTGATAGAGGCCGGAATGGCCTGGATCAAGGTTTGGAACAATTCTGTGTCGTAGTTGTCATGCACTTTCTGCAGGACGGCTGAAATGCGTTCCAGCCCCATTCCCGTGTCAACAGAGGGGTGTGGGATAGGATGGAGTTCCCCGTCTTTGTCGCGGTCATACTGGGTGAAAACCAGATTCCATATCTCCACAAAACGGTCGCCTTCCTCACCGTCCGTTCCTGGAGGCGTCCCAGCCAATTCTGCACCGTGGTCATAGTAGATCTCACTGCATGGGCCACAAGGGCCGACATTGCCCATGGTCCAGAAATTGTCCTGCTCGCCGCAGCGACTGAAGCTATCCGGTGCAATGCCAATCCGATCCAGCCAAATGGTGGCAGCCTCATCATCCTGTTCATAGATAGTAACCCATAAGCGTTCCTGCGGCAGTTGCAGTACCTGTGTCAGATAATCCCAGGCATAGTGGATGGCGGCTTCTTTGAAATAGTCGCCGAAACTGAAATTGCCGAGCATCTCAAAAAAGGTATGATGCCGTGCGGTATAGCCAACCTGTTCCAGGTCGTTATGTTTTCCACCTGCGCGTATGCAGCATTGGGCACTGGCCGCACGCGGATTTTTGCGTGTCGTGTGCCCGAGGAACACGTCCTTGAATTGCACCATGCCGGAATTGGTGAATAATAGTGTGGGGTCATTGGCTGGGACCAGCGGTCCCCCAGGCACCACTTCATGGCCCTGCCGGGCATAATAGTCCAGAAAGGACTCGCGTATCTCGCTGCAGCTTCTTATCCGGTCTGCCATGCGCTGAGAAATTGCTGCAGATGTGGTTTGTCGGTTTCTTGCCTGAGCAAGCTCAGGAGTGATTCACAGTGTTGTTGATACCGGGTTTTGTCCAGACGCCCGCGCATCAATTGAAAGCGAAGATAAATAAGCCAGGTATTGAGCACGTCGGTTTCACAGTAGTTACGGATGGCAGTCAGGTCTCCGTGCAGCCAATGTTCCCATACCTGTTTGCCGTCCATGCCCAGTTTTCCGGGCAAGCCCAGCATCAGTGCTGTTTCATTCAATGAGGCGTAGGCACGTGGATTGTAACCGGCCAGGACATCCATCAAGTCGGTGTGACGGCTATGATAGCGGCTATGGTAGTTGTTCCACCGGAAGCTTTTATCCTCACTGCCGTCCTCCCAGTAGCGGGGACAGGCGATACCATGGAGTAGTGCACGATAGTGCAGTACTGGTAGATCGAAACCACTGCCGTTCCATGAGATCAGCGTAGGACTGTGGCGTTCTATGGTATTGAAAAAAGATTCTATTATGGTTTTTTCATCAGCCTCCAGGGAACCGAAGGAACTGACCTTGCATTGCGCTTGCTTGTGCCAGACTGCCGATATTGCCACTATGCGATGCTGATGCAGGCGCAGGAATTCCGATTGACCGTCGGTCTCCTGCTGTCGGCGGTTGAACATGAGTTGGGCGATGACCTTTGGTTCCAGATCCCCCACCGCATAGAGTTGCTTCCCGAGTTCCGTATCGGGAACGGTCTCTATGTCGAAGGTCAGCTCGCACACGGCGGTGTGTTCAGGCAGGGAAAACCTGAGTCGAAAGATAGCGATCACCGCGGTCGCAGACGATGCTGACGATAACCGCGTTGTTCAGTTCTTCGTTCAACTTCAGCGCAACATGCATGGCCCCACCCGCGGAGATACCGGCAAAAATGCCTTCCTCAGCCGCCAAGCGTCGAGTCATTTCCTCGGCCTCCTGTTGACCCACATCGATGATGCGATCCACCCGTTCCGGTTGGTAGATCCGCGGCAGATAATCCGGGGGCCAGCGCCGTATGCCGGGAATGGAAGCATCATCTTTTGGCTGTACGCCGATGATGGTGATATCCGGGTTCTTTTCTTTCAGGAAACGTGAGCTTCCCATAATGGTTCCGGTAGTCCCCATGGAACTGACAAAATGGGTAATACGTCCCTGGGTATCGCGCCAGATCTCGCGTGCGGTGGCCTCATAATGGGCCAAAGGATTGTCCGGGTTGGCAAATTGATCCAGGATGCGTCCCTTGCCTTCCGCCTCCATCGCCTTGGCGGTGTCTATCGCTTCCTCCATACCGCCTTTCTGGGACACCAGTACAAACTCCGCGCCAAAGGCGCGCATCAGTGCCCGTCGTTCCACGCTCATATGTTCCGGCATGACCAGGATCAGGTGATATCCGCGAATGGCCGCCACCATGGCCAGGGCGATGCCGGTATTGCCACTGGTTGCCTCGATCAGGGTGTCGCCGGGACGGATGTCTCCGCGGGCCTCGGCATGGCGGATCATGCTGAGTGCGGGCCGATCCTTGACGGAGCCAGCCGGATTATTCCCTTCCAACTTGGCGAGCACAAGATTGCTGCTTGTGCCGGGCAGTCGTTGCAGGCGTACCAACGGGGTATTGCCAACAAAGGCTTCTATGGTCGGCAGCCTGAGTGGTGCATGCACTGATTCAGTGGCCATCAGGGTTCCTGGTGTTCCGGGATTGGGCACACATTATGGGTGGTTTTGCCGGTACCGTACAGCGACGGGCCAGGATGATGGCGTCTTCACGCCCACGCACCGCCCGATAATAATTTCGATGTACCCCCAGTCGTTGGAATCCTTCGCTCCGGTACAGGCGTAGTGCGCCGATATTGGACGGCCTCACTTCCAGATAGAGGAGCTTGACGGCATGGTTCCGCAGCATGCGCACAAAGGCTCGAATCATACTGCGGGCCAGCCCGCAGCGTCGGTATTGCGGATGGACGCATAGATTGAGCAGATGCGCTTCTTCGTAAGTGATGGAAAAGATGCCGTAGGCAGCTATCTGTTCCCCGTTAGTCAACACCCAACACTGGTAATTGGCTTGCAGGCAGGAGACAAAGAGATCGGATGACCAGGGAAAATTATAGCTGGCACATTCGATCAGATGCACCTGTTCCAGATCGGAGAAGCTCATCAAACGCAGTTGGAATGGTTGATGCCGCAGTACAGCACTCATGTCATGGACTCCGCCACATGCAGGGCCAACACAAGGTCGTTCCAAGCCTGTGACTTTGCGATCGGTTTACGCAGCAGATAAGCCGGATGCCAGGTCACCACCAGGGGGATGTCCCGTTGCTGACAATGATATTGGTGTGGCCGGCCGCGTAGTTTTCCGACGGGAGTCTGGGTGTCCAGCAGATTTTGCGCCGCGATGCGCCCCAGCGCAAGAATGATCCGGGGCTGTACCGTTGTGAGTTGGGCTTGCAGATAATCCCGGCAGGCAGCCGCTTCTTCCGGTTTTGGATTGCGGTTTTCGGGTGGGCGGCACTTCAGGATGTTGGCGATAAAAACTTCCTCGCGTCGTATGCCGATGGCTTGCAGCATGGCACTGAGGAGTTTCCCGGCAGTGCCGACAAAAGGAGCTCCCTGCCGGTCCTCTTCCGCCCCCGGGGCCTCACCGATCAGCATCCAGTCTGCCGGAGTCGGACCGTTGCCAAACACGGTCTGTGTCCGCGAGCGATGTAGTGGGCAGCGTGTACAGGCGGCAACTTCGGCGCGCAGTACTGCAAACGCATCCCTGTCTGGTCCCGTGCCACCTTCGGAGATCGTCGGCGGTCCGGAGTTTTCTTCTGGTACAGCCATGGGTTTGGCTGTGCCGGCGGATTTCTCCGTTACCCAGACATCGATATCCATCTGCCCCAGGATCAGGCATTGGCGTTGGCTGAAGATCATACCTGCGGATACACTCGCTGGATGTTTCTGGATGCGCGGTTTAGCGCATTGACATAGGCTTTGGCGGAGGCAACGATGATATCGGTGTCTGAGCCATTGCCGTTGATGATACGCCCCTGTTGCTCGATGCGTACCGAGACCTCTCCCATGGCATCGGTTCCATCCGTGACGTTGTTTACCGAGTAGAGTTGCAATTTGCAATCACTTTGGACCAGGGATTCTATGGCTTTGAAGGTGGCATCCACCGGCCCGCTGCCATAGGCACTGGAACTGTGTTCCTCGCCGGAGACGGACAGTGTGATATTGGCACAGGGGACCTCGCCTGTGCCAATATTGACGCTCAGCGAGATCAGTTTGATCGAGTCCTCTGCTCCAGTGCCTAGAGTGTCACTGATCAGCATCTGCAGGTCTTCATCCAGGATCTCGGTTTTTTTGTCCGCAAGTTCCTTGAAACGGGCAAAGGCCTTGTTCAGTTCTTCCTCCCGTCCCATTTCGATGCCCAGTTCACGCAGTCGGGTGCGGAAGGCGTTGCGTCCCGAATGTTTGCCCAGTACGATACGGTTGGCACCCCAGCCAATATCCTCGGCGTTCATAATCTCATAGGTGCCGCGGCTTTTCAGTACCCCGTCCTGATGGATGCCGGCTTCATGGGCGAAGGCATTGGCCCCGACGATTGCCTTGTTTGGCTGTACTGGAAAGCCGGTGATGCTGGAGACCAGACGCGAGCAATGCAGTATCTGCGTGGTGTCTATACGGGTATCGCAGTGGAAGATGTCTTGACGGGTGCGAACCGCCATGACTATCTCTTCCAGGGCCGCATTCCCGGCGCGTTCACCCAGTCCATTGATGGTGCACTCCACCTGACGGGCGCCGTGCAGTACCGCCGCCAGGGAATTGCCTGTTGCCAGGCCCAGGTCGTTGTGGCAATGCACCGAGAAAACCGCCTTGTCGGAGTTGGGCACACGTTCCCTCAAATCATGGATGAGTTCCCCGAAATGCTGTGGCAGACTGTAACCCACGGTGTCCGGGATATTGATGGTGCGTGCACCGGCCTTGATCACGGCCTCGATAACGAGGCACAGGAAATCCTTTTCGGAGCGTCCGGCGTCCTCGGGAGAGAATTCCACGTCATCGGTGTGTCGCAGGGCCTGCTTGACCGCGTGCACAGCAGTTTCCAGTACCTGCCCTGGTTGCATGCGCAGCTTTTCGCGCATGTGAATGGGAGAGGTGGCGATGAAGGTATGGATGCGACTGCTTGCCGCAGGCTTTAGTGCCTCCGCGGCGGTTTCAATATCCTTGTCCAGGGCGCGAGCCAGCCCGCAGACAGTGCTGTTGCGGATGGAACTGGCAATCAACTGTACTGCCTCAAAGTCACCGCGGCTCGCCATCGGGAAGCCCGCCTCGATAATGTCTACCTGCAGGCGTTCCAGGGCGGAGGCGATGCGCAGTTTTTCCTCCCGGGTCATGGAGGCGCCCGGACTTTGTTCGCCGTCACGCAGTGTGGTGTCGAAAATGATCAGATGGTCTTGCATGGTCCTGCTCCAAGTCAAGCATGGCCCTTGCCGAAATTGACAGCCGTGGGGCCAGTTTATAGGAAATGGTATCGTTTTGTCAGCATTTCAGATGAACGACTGTTGTCCCGGTTCGCAACCCCGGTAGCCGAACGTCGGGCGACCGGGATTCGGTCAAGACAACAAAAACGGGATGGATGTGGAGTATTGCCTGCCCTCACCGGGGCAGGAGCAGCAGTGCCCGGCGGGTCGTGAAGGGAGGACGGCCTGCGTATGGTTGATTCATGCCGCGCATGGTAGCAATCCGGGGTCCGGTTGACAAGCCATTCTGTGGTCCTTCGGTAAATTCTTCCCATTCCCCCGATAGCGTGACAGACGATTGGCCTTCGGAAATACCATCACCTGTCTGGCACGCTGTGTCTCGTAGACTTGGTGGACCCGGGATGAGGTTGGCTCGCTCGGTTCCCTATTTGCCAGTTGCCGCAGTTGCATCTCCTCTATTTTATGCCACCGGACGATATGCGGATGGCCATGCGGAACAAAAACTACCAACTACAGCGTACCGATCACCAGCAATGCCAGCCGGGCTTCGTCTTTGAGCAAGTGCTGCATACGATCCATGATATGACCGGTGATATCCCGGATCGTTGCGGTGTATCGCCTATGGAGTACAGGCATGGTCGATGTTGGTTTGTCTGACAGGCGGGTCTGAGTGAAAGTTGAATGATCGACCCGCTGGTATCATGCAGGCGGAACGCTTGTTCTCGGTACCAGGAGGTGGCGGGTCACGGTATCGGGAAACGATGGAGGTGTCAGTGAATGGTGGTTCTGAAGGCGTTTGCAGCGGACAGATCCACCGTTGGCACGTGCGATGCTTATGGGCATGCGTCGAAGGTTTGCTAGAATCCCGGTATGGCGTCCGCACAGCGAATCAGGGTGGCGATCACTATCGCCACCTACCGGCGGCCACAGATGCTTGGCGACTGTCTGCAGGCGATAGCACGGTTGCAGGTGCCGGATGAGTTGGAGGTGCTGGTACTGGTGGTAGACAATGATCGGCAGGAATCAGCCCGTGAGACCTGTACCACGTTTGCTTCCACCAGTCGTTTCCCGCTGCATTATCATGTGGAGCCGGAACGCGGGCTGTCCAGTGTACGCAACCGTCTGCTGGAGCAGGCATTGGCGCACCGTTGCGAATGGTTGGCGTCCATTGATGACGACGAGCGGCCACATGAGCGGTGGCTGTCGGCGCTGGTTATGGGCATGCGTCGCTATGGCACAGATGTGGTTACCGGTCCTGTGGTCCCGGTGCAGCAGGGCAAGGTGCCGATCTGGGCAGGGGAGAGCAGCAAGTACCGGACTGGTCAGACTCCAAGACATGTTAGTGCCTGCAATGTGTTATTCAGCAGCAGGCTGATCGCTGATTCGGGCCTGCGTTTCGACAGGAGGTTCGATTTTTCCGGTTCCGAGGACCAGGATTTTTTCATCCGTGCGGCGCGCTGTGGCCATGTCGCTGTCTGGGTCGATGAGGCGGTGTGTTATGAAACCATCCCACCGCGTCGCAGTACGCTGCGTTATTGGATATATCGACACTATACCAGTAGCCTGGGCAAAGTGATGTTGTTCAAAAAACACCATTCCAGTCTGGCGGCCTGGCCGTATTTTTTTGTCCGGGCCTCAGGCAAGGTGCTTGCGGCTCTGCCTGCGCTACTGTTGGTGCCGTTTATCGATCGAGAGCGCAATCTGCACAAAGGGTTGATAAAACTTGCCACCGCCGCCGGCTGGTTGGCTGGATTGCTGTTGAATCGCACGGGCCGCCGCTATCTACACGGGGACTAGCCTGTTTTATCCATGCCCGCCAACCACCACCACTGTTCGGGCAGTGTGGCCGTGTGGGACGATAACGGATGACAGTTTGTCCGAACCGGGTCTAGCGCAGAAACATCCGATATGCAGGATTATCGAGTTCCGGCCAGTATTGATAGCCAAGGCTGTCGAGAAAGCGCTGGAATTCGTCATGCTCGGCAGAGGGCACCTGGATACCCATCAAGATGCGGGCGTATGCGGCACCGTGGTTCCGGTAGTGAAACAGGCTGATGTTCCAACGTTCTCCCAGATGGTTCAGGAAATGCTGCAAGGCTCCGGGCCTTTCCGGAAACTCGAAACGATATAGCAATTCGTCCTTTGCCTGCGGTGCATGGCCGCCAATCATATAGCGGATATGCATTTTGGCTATCTCGTTGTCACTGAAGTCCAGCACCTCGTAACCCTGTTTGCGCAGGTTTCGGATCATCGCTTCTTTTTCCGTTTTGCCATGGTTCAGGCGCACACCGGCAAATACATGCGCGGTCTTGTGGTCGTTGTAACGGTAGTTGAATTCGGTGATGTGGTGTGCCCCCAGCATATGGCAGAAACGTTTGAAGCTGCCCGGGGTCTCCGGCAGTGGGCTGCCGATGATCGCCTCTCGGTCGGCCCCGAGCGCGGAGAGTTCCGCAATATGCCGCAACCGATCAAAATTAACGTTTGCACCGCTGAAAATTGCCACCAGCCGCTGATTTTTTATCTGCTCATGCTGTACAAACTGTGTCAGCCCTGCCAGTGCCAGGGCACCGGCAGGCTCCGGGATGGAACGTGTGTCTTCAAAGATCGCCTTTACCGCTGCGCAGATCTCATCCACGCTCACCAGCAGTACCTGTTCGACCAACTGCTGTGCGATGCGGAAGGGTTCTTGCCCCGCCTGACGTACGGCGGCGCCATCGGCGAAGATGCCGATTTGTTCCAGGCATACGGGTTTGCCTGCGAGTAGCGCATGATGTAGTGAGGGGGCTTCGTCCGGCTCCACTCCAATAATGCGCACCTGGGGATGGTGCATTTTCACATGTGCGGCAATTCCAGCGATCAGGCCGCCACCGCCAACCGGAACGAAGATAATGTCCGGCAGTCCCGGACTCTGTTCGATGATTTCCACGCCCACAGTCGCCTGGCCCGCGATCACCAGAGGATGGTCGTAGGGGGGTACGAAAAACAATTTCTGTTCCTGTGCCAGTTTGTGGGCATGGGCGCTGGCTTCATCAAAATTGTTGCCGTGAAGCAGGATTTCGGCACCGAGTCGTCTTACCGCATTGACCTTGATCTCCGGAGTCGATTTGGGCAGTACGATGAGTGCACGGATACCCTGTTTGCTCGCCGCCAGAGCAACCCCCTGGCCATGATTTCCGGCCGATGCAGCGATGACACCGTGCTTTCTGCTGGCTTTGTCCAGCGTGCTGATCAGATTGTGTGCCCCACGCAGCTTATACGAGAACACAGGTTGTTGGTCCTCTCGTTTCAGCCACACGGAATTATCCAGACGTGCCGATATCATGGAGGCATGATCCAGTGAGGTGCGCCGGGCGAGCGCATATACCCTGGCACTGGCATCTTTGATCAGACTGTTATACTCTTCAAACATCCGTTGCGAGCTCTGGTTCGGCCTGGAGGCTTTCTCGCTGCAACCTGTCAGCGGAGGCGGTTGTTCCGAGATAACACATTAAGAACGCCTCATCAGTCACCTGCGGATTCAGGCATACCGGGTCAGGTGAGAGTCGTCCATGCATGAAATTGACAAAAAACGCAGTGTAGCACAGGCCGCTTTGCATTTTGTGGAGGACGACTCCGTTGTCGGAATCGGTACGGGCAGTACGATTGATTGCTTTATTCAGGAGTTGGTTGCCATGCGCAGTCGCATTGAGGGTGCTGTGGTCAGTTCTGTGCGCAGCGAGGAGGGTTTGCGTCAGCATCGTATTCCGATCATTCCGCTTAATAGCTGTGACAGTATTGCCGTTTACGTTGATAGTGCTGACGAATGTACCCGTCACAGGCATTTGATAAAGGGTGGTGGCGGTGCGTTGACACGTGAGAAGATTATTGCCGCTGCCAGCCATCGTTTTGTGTGCATCGTAGATGACAGCAAATTAAGCGATGTGCTGGGTGCTTTTCCTCTGGCGGTCGAAGTGATCCCCTTTGCCCGTAGCTATGTGGCGCGCGAGATCAGCAAACTTGGCGGACAGCCTGTCTATAGGCAGGGTTTTGTCACCGATAATGGAAACGAGATATTGGATGTACATAATATCAAACTGTTGGATCCGGTGCAGATGGAGCGGCGGCTGAATAATATCGCAGGAGTGGTGTGCAATGGTATCTTCGCAGTGCATCCGCCGGATATCGTATTGATGGCCAGTGCCAGGGGTATCGAGAAGTTCTAGCCAATACCCCGCGCTTTGGCGATCTTTTCTCCCCAGGCGCGTGCAGTCCGAGTGATGGCAACCGTGTCCAGGCTGACCAGGCTCCGGTTCCGCAGCAATGCATTGCCATCCACCCAGACGTCGCTGACCTGGCTTTTTTCGGCGGCGTACACGAGTTGTGATACCGGATCGTAGACGGGTTGTGTCTCCAGGCAACCTAGATTGACCGCGGCCATGTCTGCCTGTTTCCCGGTCTTTAGCGAGCCTATATACTCATCCAGCCCCAGTGTCTGTGCAGCACGGATGGTGGCCAAAGCCAGTGTGTCACAGGCGGGCAGAACCGCCGGGTCGTTGCCATGTGCCTTGGCCAGCAGTGCGGCGGTGCGCATCTCGCCGAATAAGTCCAGGTTATTGTTACTGGCGGCGCCGTCGGTGCCCAGGCCGACATTCACTCCGGCATTCAGTAGTTCCGGCACAGGGCAGATCCCACTGGCCAGTTTCAGGTTGGATTCCGGGCAATGCACAATATGGCTCCCTGCCTGGGCCAGCAAAGTGATTTCCTTTGCTTCCAACTGGGTGGCGTGGACCGCGATCAATCGCTCGGAAACTGCACCGAGTTTCTGCAGTCTCTGCAGTGGACGCATGCCGTATTTTTCCATACTGTTTTGTATCTCCTCCCGGGTTTCATGCAGGTGAGTGTGGATTGGAATGTCCATTTCTTCGCTCAGACTGATTACCCGGTGGAACATCTGGTCCGATACCGAGTATGGGGCGTGCGGAGCAAACGCGGTGCGGATCAGTGACTGTCCCCGGTAATTATCGTGCGTTGCCAGGGCTTTCCCCAGATAATCTTCCGGGGTTTTGGCCCAGACGGTGGGTAGATCGATCAGTATCAGTCCGATCATGGCACGGATGCCGACCGCCATGGCTTCCCGTGCGGTAGTGTCCGGGAACAGATACATGTCGTTGAAACAGGTGATGCCACCACGTAGCATTTCGGCAAGCGCCAGCCGAGTACCATCTCGTACAAAGTCGCTGTCTACCCATCGTTGCTCGGCAGGCCAGATGTGATGGTGCAGCCAGTCCATCAGTGGTAGATCGTCGGCCAGTCCACGCAGCAGGTTCATTGCGGCATGGGTGTGACAATTGATGAGGCCAGGTATCAGTGCGTGCTCATTCAGTTCAATAACTTCGGATGCACTGATGCTGTACTGTGCTTCAGCACTCGGTATAATCGCTGCAATGCGTCCATCACTGACAGCGACCGCATGATGTTCCAGTCTGGCATCCGGGGGGTCCATGGGGATTACCCAGCGAGCCTTTATCAAGCTGTCTGCATGCATTTGGGGATACCTGTGGCCAGAAATGAAAAATTGTGATGATCATATCATCTGTAGTGGCATCTCAGGCTATTGATTGGCACCAGGGGCGGTTGCGACTACTGGATCAGCGTTTACTTCCCGGTACAGTCAGCATCCTGGAGTATGAGGATGTGGCGAAAGTGGTGCAGGCCATTCAACAAATGGTGGTACGTGGAGCCCCGTTGCTCGGCATTGTTGCTGCATATGCGGTGGTACTGGCGGCACGCAACGCCTGGCGCAGGTATGCCGAGGACTGGTGGCGGCATATGGAGGACGATCTGTCCAGCTTGTACCGGGCGCGTCCTACCGCTGTTAATCTGGCCTGGGCGGTGGGACAGATGCGACAGGCAATTGACAGGCTGTCCATGCAGCCGGATCGGAACCCGGAACCGGAATTGTTAGGGCTTGCGCAATCGTTGCATCACCAGCAGAGGAAGGCTGATCAGGCCATGGGGCATTTTGGTGCGGATCAGATTGAGGGCGTGTGTGCGGTCATAACGCATTGCAATGCCGGTGCTTTGGCGACTGGTGGTTGTGGTACGGCCCTGGGTGTTATCCGTTGTCTGCATTTGCAGCGGCGACTTGGGAAGGCTTACGCCAGTGAAACCCGGCCCTGGTTGCAGGGTGCCCGGTTGACTGCGTGGGAACTGCGGCAGGACGGGGTCCCGGTGAACCTGATGGCGGATGCTGCTACTGCCGCGTTAATGGCATATGGCAAGGTCGATTGGTTGATCGTGGGGGCGGATCGAATCATGCGCAATGGCGATGTGGTGAACAAAATCGGTACTTGCAGTCACGCCATCGTGGCTCGTTACTACGGTGTTCGGGTTATGGTGGTGGCACCGGTTTCCAGCATTGATTTGGAGACCGCCAATACTGACGAGGTGCCGATCGAGCATCGGGATGCCAGTGAGCTTTGCTGTGTGGATGGCAGGTCGCTTGCGCCTCGGAACATACCGGTGTGGAACCCGGTATTTGATGTCACGCCGGCAGAGTTGATAGATGTTATTGTTACCGAGCAGGGCGCGGCAAAGCCAGCGGAACTGGAACGCATTTCTCGCCAGCCATAGCCGAAGGCATGGCTCTTGGAATATCGGATGAGGATGGTTCCGGCATGACCCATGCCCCTGGGCCCTAGTGTTTTTGTTGTCGGAGTATCTGTTCCCGGTTGTTGCGGGCGGATTCCAGATCCGGGTCCAGGGTCAATGCCTGTTCGAAATGTTGCAATGCCTCCGCTGTCCGACCCAGAGCATACAATACGACTCCCATATCCGAGTGGATACTGGCGTTTTCCGGTTCAATCTCGACCACGGTCTGTAACAGCTTCAGTGCTTCCGGGTATTGCTTTTGTTCGAACTGTAGCGCTGCCAACTCCATAAGTGTTTTGGGCGATTCGGGGGCAAGTTGCAATGCCTGTTTGAAGTGTTGCAGCGCTACTGTCGTTTCGCCGCTTTGCTTTGCCGCTATCCCCATCAGTAGAAGGATCTCGGGAGGCAGCATGGCCGGGTCCGGGGTTTGTGAAATCACCTGGCGCAGATGCTGTATGGCTGCTGGATAGCGTTTCTTTTCAATTAACGATTTTGCCAGGGCAATCTGAACCTGACTGTTCTTCGGTTCGATCTTCAGTGCGGTTCGCAGATGTTGCTCCGCTTTGTTGTAATCCTTCAGATGGTGCAGCACGTTTGCCAGCGCGAGATGAGCCATCAGGGTCTCCGGATCGATATCCAGTACCGCCTGGTACTCCATCATCGCTTCTCGATAGCGCCCCTGCTTGCGAAACCACTCACCCAGGGTCTGACGGACATAAGTACTTTGTGGCTCAAGTTTCTGTGCATGCAATAATCGTTTCCTTGCCTCATCAAAACGTCCCATGTTTTGCAGTATCCGGCCCAGTGTGGTATGGATATCGGCATGATCGGGGTGATTGGGGTCGGTTTTCACTCCGATGCGCAGCAATTCCAGTGCCTCTTCGTCGCGGCCTTGTCGGTTCAGCAGATTGGCCAGATTATGGAGTGCAGTCGGATCATACGGTTCCCGTTCCAATGCCGATCGGAGGTAAGGTTCCGCCTCATCGCGTTCCAAAACATGTAGTATCGTGCCTAAAGCAGTATATGCATCGGCGGAGTCTTCCTGTTCCACCGCGATACGGGCGGCCGCCAGTGCCGCTTGCAGGTTTCCACGATCAAAGAGTCCCTTGGCCAGGTTCCGATGTGCCTGGTGTGCCTGTGGGTTATGAGAGATGATATAGCTGTTGAAGGTCACGACATCCCGGTAGATGTGTGCCTGTCGCCAGCTCAGTATCCCGAGCAGGCAGAGCAGGCTCAGGCCTGCCAACCGTATGGCCAACAGGCTGGGCGTATCCCGGCCGGATGCCGTTTGGTGCATATCGGCCAATCGATAGGCTCCCTGTACCATCATGTTGACGATGACAGCCAACAGGCCGATGCTGGCCAGATACTGGTAGCGGTCTGCGACAAAAGAGAATTCCATGTAGCCATGATCCACGAAGCCCAAAACCGGGAATAGCGTCAGCCCGAAAAACAGCACGCCAGTCAGCGGGCCTCTTCCGATGTGTTTTCGGGCAAGCCACAGGCCTACCGGCAGCGCACAGGTGGCCAGTACGCAAGCCCAGTCCAGCAGACTGCCAACGTCGACCTCCCAGTGTGGATAGATCACCATCAGTGGATCGGGCCAGACCAGTTTTGTCGCGTAGAACCAGAGTGATCGGGCGGCGATCAGCAGGCGCTCGACCAGCGAATAGTCGAAATTTACAGTGGTCATACTGCGGTAGAAATGCAGGTCGGCAACCGTGATGACGAGTGTTATCAAGAAGAATGGAGCAAGCCTTGGCAGCAGGGAAGGGGCGACTTTCCCCTGTATCCACCAGTGCCACAGCAGCAGTGCCAGCGGCAGTGTCACCACAATGGATTTGCTGAGCAACGCAGCGGTCAATAGTAGTAGTGACAGGCAGTATCGTAGCCACTGTGAACCTGGGTGTTCAACATGTTGTATCCAATACCATGCGGCACCCAGGTAACATAGCGTCGAGAGGGTGTCTTTGCGTTCGATGACCCAGGCGACCGATTCCACATGCACCGGATGGACCGCGAACACAGCGGCGACCAGCCAGGCGCCGGACAATTTCAGATGCAGCAATATTCGCCACAACAGCAGGGTATTTGCCAGATGTAGCAGTACGTTGACCAGATGGTATCCAGTAGGGGACAAACCCCAGAGTTTGTGTTCCAGCCAGAAGGTGGTGTAGGTCAGTGGCCAGTAATGTACTTCATTGCGGATGACAGAAGGCGAGAGCCATATTTTGGACAGGCCGGACCATTGATGTATGGCTTTTGATTCCAGCAGGATACGGTCATCCCAGACGAAACCTCCCCACCAGATGGCAGGGAAATAGCAGACCAATACCATCGCGCACAGTGCAAGCCATGGCAGCAGGGAGGACAAGGGTACCGGCAAGTATCGGTCCTGGCCGTGCATTATCCCCGACGCTGCTCGACAGGGTTTTGGAGTATTCGTTTTCTTTGTTTTGGTTCCAGGGCTTCCCTTGCCGCTCCGTTTTTGTGGCATCAGTGTGATTTCCGAGTGAACATATGGGAAGCTTGCCTGTGCCGGAAGGTGCGTTGCCGATACATCAGGCTCTTTGCCCGCATGCGGGCGATAGGCCACGTGTTGTTTCCCTGTTGCGTTATGGTGCTACTCCTTCCGCAGGGACATCCCAGGCGGCTCATTGTGATACAATCAAGCGTCTGCTGGCTGTGAAAATGGTCCGGCATCTATTGGAACTTTTGTCATTGTAATGGCCTTTATCACAACTACAAAGTGTGCCATATGGCAATGTCCTTTGAGGTCTAAGGTGAGTAAGGCGAGTAATGTAGCAGATGAGTGAAGCTGACAACAATTCCAATGCTCCTGAGCGCGTTTATCCAAGTGTCAATATAGAAGACGAAATGAAGCAGTCCTATATGGATTACGCGATGAGCGTAATCGTGGGACGTGCGCTACCGGATGTACGCGATGGCCTGAAGCCGGTGCATAGACGGGTTTTGTATGCCATGTATGAAATGGGCAATGACTGGAACAGGAAGCACCAGAAATCCTCGCGCGTGGTTGGTGAAGTGATGGGCAAGTACCATCCGCATGGTGATAGTGCGATCTATGACACGATGGTGCGAATGGCACAGGATTTTTCCCAGCGTTATGTGCTGATAGATGGTCAGGGGAATTTCGGTTCCGTGGATGGGGATACGGCTGCCGCATCGCGCTATACCGAGGTGCGCATGGCGCGTCTTGCACATGAGTTGCTGCTTGATATTGATAAGGAAACGGTTGATTTCATCCCCAACTACGACGGTGTGGAACGCGAGCCCTGTGTACTTCCGACCGGCCTTCCCAATCTGCTTATCAATGGTTCCAGTGGTATTGCCGTCGGCATGGCGACAAATATCCCGCCGCATAATCTGGGGGAAGTGCTGGATGCCTGCCTGTATCTGCTTGATTATCCGGATGCCACGATCAATCGGCTTATTGAACTGGTGCCGGGTCCGGATTTTCCCACTTTCGGGATCATCAACGGGACCGCGGGTATCCATGAGGCCTATCACACGGGTCGTGGTCGGATACGTGTGCGTGCGCGCTGTCATATCGAAACCGATGCGTCTGGAAATGAGGCCATTGTAGTCACTGAACTGCCCTTTCAAGTGAATAAGGCGTTGTTGCAGATGAAGCTGGCCGAATTGGTCAAACAGAAAAAACTTACTGGTATCCGTGATCTGCGCGATGAATCCGATCGGGAGGGGATGCGTCTCGTGATTATGTTGCGTCGAGGCGAGATGTCGGAGATCGTGCTCAACAATTTATACAAGCAGACTGCCATGCAGTCTGTGTTCGGCATCAACCTGGTTGCGTTGAGTGGCAACAGACCACGGCAATTCAGTCTGAAGGATATGTTGGCCGCTTTTCTGGATCACCGCCGCGAAGTTGTTACTCGGCGCAGTCTGTTTGAATTGCGCAAGGCACGGGCACGTGCGCATCTGCTGGAAGGATTGGCTATCGCGTTGGTGAATATCGATTCCGTGGTGTCCCTGATTCGTGGTTCACGTGTTCCTGCAGAGGCAAGACAGGCCCTGATGGAAAAGCACTGGCCGCCGGGGATGGTAGTGGAGATGTTGGCCCGGGCGGGTGACATCAGCACGCAACCGGAAGATATGGAGGAGGGTTGCGGCATGACGGAATCCGGTTACCGCCTGTCTCCGGCCCAGGCGCAGGCGATCCTGGAACTGCGTTTGCAAAAGTTGACGGGACTGGAACGGGAAAAGATCATCGAAGAATTTGGCTCGTTGCTGGATGCCATCGTTGAGTTGCAGCAAATTCTTTCTGATCAGATGCGTCTTGAGCAGGTTATTCGTGAGGAATTGCAACGGCTGAAAGGACGATATGCCGACCCGCGTCGAACCGAGATCAACTCCGATCAAGAGGATTTGGAACAGGCGGACTTGATCCCGGAGGCGGAAATGGTTGTTACACTGTCTCATGCAGGGTATGTCAAGGCGCAGCCTTTGGACGCCTATCGTTCACAGCGCCGTGGTGGCAAGGGGAAACTGGCGACCACGACGCGAGCGGAAGACTTCATTGTGCGGCTGTATATTGCAAGTACCCACGATGCCATCCTGTGTTTTTCCAGCCTGGGGAAAGTCTACTGGATAGAACGGGTCTACCAGCTTCCCCAGGCTGGACGCCATGCGCGTGGTAAGCCGATTATCAATCTGTTGCCGCTGAGTGAGGGAGAGCGCATCAGCGCAATCCTGCCAATCCGCGAATACACCGCCGACCGCTATCTGTTTATGGCGACTGCCAATGGCACAATCAAAAAGACTGCGTTACAGGCATATTCGCGACCGCGTAGCTCGGGTCTCCGCGCCATTCATCTGGGTGAGGGGGACCGTCTCATTGGTGTGGAACTGACCGATGGCGGGCAGGATGTGATGCTGTTCAGCAATGCCGGGAAGGTTGTCCGTTTCAGTGAGTCACGGGTGCGTTCTACAGGGCGTATCTCCAAAGGTGTTCGCGGGATGCGGTTGTCGAAGGGGCAGCGTATTATCTCTCTAATCGTGGTCGAACGGGACAAACATGTCCTGACCGCCACCTGGAATGGTTTCGGCAAATGCACTCTGGCAAGCGAATATCCAAGCCATGGTCGTGGTGGCAAGGGGGTTATAGCGATACGTACCGGTGAGCGTAATGGCGATCTGATGGGCGCAATCGCTGTGGAAAAGGGCGATGAGGTGATTCTGATTAGCAATCAGGGCACCTTGATCCGTTCGCCGGTGTCGGACATTTCGGTGGTGGGCCGTAACACCCAGGGTGTGCGTCTGTTGCGGTTGAATGAGGGAGAGCATTTGGTCGGTATTGAGCGTATTTCCGATGCTGGAGATTAGCACGGTGCGGAGATTCGGGGGAAAGTTTGCGGGTGTGGGAGTACCGGTGTGGCAGTTGTAGGTTGAGTGCCGCACAGTGATATCGGGATATCCTCCAGTGTCTGTGCAGCGATACAACTTCAGTGCCGGGCCGGCCATGTTGCCGTTCGAGGTGATGCAGCAGGCTCGGGAGGAGCTATTGGATTGGGGGGGGCGTGGCTATTCGGTAATGGAGATTAGCCACCGTAGTCCGGAGTTTCAGGAACTGGCGTACCGAATTGAGGCTGATCTGCGGGAATTGTACGCAGTCCCGACAAGCTACCGGGTGCTGTTTTTGGCTGGAGGGGCATCGCATCAGTTTGCGATGGTACCAATGAACCTGGTGCCACCGAATGAGGGTGCAGATTACCTGCATACCGGGCACTGGTCCGGGATGGCATTGCGGGAGGCGCAAAAGTATTGCCGTGCCCGTACGGCGATGTCTGCCGCGGAGAGTGGTTTCACTACTATTCCTCCGCGGGTATCCTGGGAGATCGATCCTGCCAGTCGCTATGTTTATCTGGCCTTGAATGAGACCCTCAAAGGTTTGGAATTCCCGGAGCCGCCGGATTGTGGCGAGTTGCCATTAGTGGCTGATGCCACCTCGAATTTTCTGTCCGGACCACTGGACATCGGGCGTTTCGGCCTGATCTTTGCGGGTGCCCAAAAGAATGTCGCCCCCGCAGGCATGACGGTGGTCATCGTGCATGAAAGTTTATTGGGTCGCGCCCGTACTGATTGTCCGCGAGTGTTCAATTTTAGCGAGCAGGCACGGGAGCGGAGTATGTGCAATACGCCGCCGACTTTCAACTGGTACATGGCGGGGCTGAATTTCGGCTGGTTAAAGCGGCAGGGGGGGATGCGTGTCATGGCTGAGCGAAACCGGCGCAAGGCACAGCGTCTTTATGCCTGTATCGATGGTTCTGGCCTGTATGAAAACCGTATCGACAGGCGATTTCGTTCCCGTATGAACGTGAGTTTTGAGTTGAACCGTTCCGAGTTGGAAGGACGCTTTGTCGAGGAGGCTGAGGCGGTGGGGTTGCATGCCCTGCGTGGTCATTCCCGGATCGGTGGGTTGCGAGCGAGCGTTTATAATGCGATGCCGGAGGCAGGCGTATCCGCTTTGGTGGATTTCATGTGTGATTTTGAGCGTAGATATGGCTGATAGTGATGATCGTCATAATGGTTCCGCCCCTGCTGAGACAAAGGAGGTGGATAAGCTGCGTCGTGTGATTGATAAGACGGATGAACAGCTTTTGGCTTTGTTCAATGAGCGCGCACGTCTGGCACAGCAGATTGGCAAGCAGAAGCAAAGCTCCGGGGCGAGTGTGTTTTATTGCCCTGAACGGGAGGCGCAGATCGTATCCAGGATGCTTCGGCAAAACCCTGGACCATTGCCGGATGCAGCGGTGGATCGGATATTTCGCGAGCTGATGTCTGCGTGCCTTGCCTTGCAGCAGCCGCTACGTGTGGCTTATCTGGGTCCGGAGGGGACCTTTACTCATGCAGCGACAGTGGAGCATTTTGGTCATGCGCTGGTCGCTGTCAGTCAAGCGAGTATTGACCGGGTGTTCTATCAGGTCAGTTCCAGGGATTGTGATTATGGTGTGGTGCCCATTGAAAACTCCACCGAGGGTGTAGTAACGCACACGCTGGACATGTTTATTGAGTCCAGTCTGTTGATCTGTGGGGAAGTGCAGTTGCCGGTGCATCACCATCTGCTGGCTACGGAGCCGAAACTGTCGGGCATCCGCCGTCTGTATTCACACGAACAGTCATTTGCCCAGTGTCGCAATTGGCTGGATAGCAAATTGCCGGGAGCGGAGCGGTTTTCGGTGAACAGTAACGCCGAAGCGGCTCAAAAGGCGGCCACGGCGTCACATGCCGGGGCCATAGCCAGTGCTGCCGCGGCCGAACTCTACAGTCTGCCCATACGAGCCAGTAATATTGAAGATAACCCGGACAACACTACCCGGTTCCTGATTATTGGCAGGAGGCCGGTCGCACCCAGTGGCAATGACAAGACAACGCTGCTTTTTTCTGTAGCCCATCGTGCCGGGGCCCTGCATCGGGCATTGAGTTGTTTTGTTTCCCATCGGATCAACATGACCCGTATCGAGTCGCGTCCTTCACGCCAGGGTGTGTGGGAGTACGTGTTCTTTGTGGACGTTTTGGGCCATGCCGATGAAGAGCCGTTGCGGGTCGCGTTGAAGGAGTTGAGAGAGGCGGTGCCGATGTTGAAGTTGCTTGGTTCTTACCCACAGCAGCCATGAGGTTGGCCCCGGTGTCTTGCGACCTCCCCCATTTTGCTCTGCCGCAGCTTCGGACCTTGGAGCCATACCAGGCTGGGCGGCCAGCCGAGATGTTGGTGCGTGAGTATGGCTTCGAGGAGGATCGGATCGCCTGTCTGGCATCGAATGAGAATCCACTGGGCCCTTCCCCCAGGGTTTGTCGTCAGTTGCGACATGACGATGCGATCGATGGTGCAATCAGTCGCTATCCGGATGGAGAGGGATATGCGCTCAGACAGGCGTTGTCTGTTCATCTGGGTGTGGACAGCCAGTGCATCGTGCTGGGAAACGGTTCCAATGAATTGCTGGAACTGATCGCCAGGGCGGTGGTTTGTCCGGGACGGGAAGTGGTCTACTCGGAGTATGGATTCGCGGTGTATCCATTGCTCACGCAGCTCACTGGTGGTACTCATGTCGTTGTTCCGGCAAAAAATTATGGGCACGACCTGAATGCCATGGCAAAGCGGGTGACAGAGTCCACCTGCCTGGTTTTTCTCGCCAATCCCAACAATCCCACAGGCACCTGGTTCCCTGATGCGGCGCTGTGCGATTTTCTGCAGTCAGTGCCGAACCAGGCGGTTGTGGTGCTGGATGAGGCCTACCACGAATATGCTGCCGCAAACCAAAGCTGGCCACAGTCGATCAGGTTGCTGAAACAATTTTCCAATCTGGTGATTACGCGCACCTTCTCGAAGGCCTGGGGCCTGGCTGGTCTGCGTATCGGCTATGCGATAGCGCATCCGGATATGGCGGGACTCCTCAACCGTATCCGACAGCCATTCAACATTAATGCCATGGCCCTTCGTGCCGCCATCTGTGCACTGCAGGATCGGGAACATCTTGCACACAGTTTGCAGGTAAATGAACAGGGCAGGGAACAGATTTGTATGGCCCTGGGGCGGATGGGCCTGGAGTATCTGTGTTCTCCGGCCAACTATGTGCTGTTGTCTCTACCCGCGCCCTGGTCCGGATCGGAACTCGCTGACGCCTTGTTGTCACAGGGGGTGATTGTTCGTCCACTGGATAACTATGCCTTGTCGCGTCATCTTCGGGTATCGGTTGGCATGGAGTGGGAAAACGCGCTTTTTGTCCGGGCCCTGGACAGTCTCCTGGGTGGCGGTTTACGGGTGTGATCGGACGGCTGCTGATCATCGGTCTTGGTCTGATTGGCGGGTCGCTGGCGCTGGCTTTGCGCAAGTCGGGAGCGGATGTCTATCTGACGGGTTGTGACTGTGACCCGGACTGCCTGCATCTGGCCCGACAGCGAGGGGTTTTTGATGCGGTGGTATCCGATCCTGTCAGTGTGGCGTGTGATGCTGACATAATAATGGTCGCCACCCCTCCCAGCCAGTACCCGGTGCTGTTTCGAGGACTGGTGCCGGCACTTGGTAGAGGTCGGGCGGTGATTACCGATGCGGGCAGTGTCAAGTGCCGTCTCATTCGTTATGCGGAGCAGGAACTGGGGGAGTTTTTCCCACGTTTTGTGCCGGGGCATCCAATAGCGGGCACTGAGTTCAGTGGACTGCATGCCGCTTTTGCGGAGTTGTTTGAACAGCATCGGGTCATCCTGACCCCGCTGCCCGCTACCGATACGGAGGCCCTGGCAGCAGTGCGGCGGATGTGGGAACTGAGCGGTGCCAGTGTCTCTCTGCTTGACCCGACTCACCACGACGAGGTCCTGGCCGCTACCAGCCATCTTCCGCATGTCCTCGCCTATGCCCTGGTGGACTGTCTTGCACAGTTGCCGGACCGGCATGAGGTATTTCAATTTGCTGCTGGAGGCTTTGCTGATTTTACCCGTATCGCCTCCAGCAGTCCTTTGATGTGGCACGATATCTGCCTGTTGAATCGTGAGCCCTTACTGGCGATGCTGGGGCGTTTTGAATCGCATGTTGCGGGTTTGCGCAGATTGCTGGAGCAGGAAGACAGTGCCGGGCTGATGGAGCTTTTTAGCGGAGTCAAAGGGATCCGGGATCAGTTCAGGGATGTGCGCAAATTGCGTGATGTCGATCAAAACTGACGGGAACGGCGTGACGGAGACGATCCCGGATACCCTGTGTGTTTATCCCTCGGGGCCATTATGTGGGACCTTGCAGATCCCCGGTGACAAGTCCATATCGCATCGTGCGCTGATACTGGCCTCTATTGCGGAGGGCCGGACCCGTATCCGCGGACTGCTTGCCGCCGCCGATATCCATGCCAGTCTGTCGGCACTGCGTCAACTCGGTGTTGGCATTCAGTGGCAGGGAGATGAGTTGCAGGTATCCGGCGTTGGATTGCGTGGCCTGCGGGCTGCATCGACCGCGCTGGATATGGGCAACTCCGGTACTGCGGCGCGTCTGTTCGCGGGTTTGTTGTGTGCACAGGGTTTCGCCAGTCGTCTGATTGGAGATGATTCTTTGCAGAGCAGGCCGATGGCACGGGTCGTCCAGCCGTTGTGTGCAATGGGGGCCGACATCACGGCCAGTCCCTCCGGCACGTTGCCGCTGGATATTGGTGCCAGCAGTGGTCTGCAGGGCCTCACCTGGAGACCAGAGTTTGCCAGTGCCCAGTTGAAGTCGGCCATCCTGCTTGCCGGCTTGTATGCGCGTGGTGAGACTACAGTGGTCGAGATTGCGCCGACTCGGGATCATACCGAGCGCTTGTTGCGTCGGTTTGGTCATGCCCCGATGATACGTGACGACAGTGTTCGCATTGCTTCGACACCCCGGTTGCAAGGTTGCGAACTGGATGTGCCGGCAGATATCTCATCGGCGGCATTTTTCATGGTGGCGGCGACACTTGTCCCGGGTTCGGATCTGTACTTGCCCAGAGTCGGGGTCAATCCGCGCCGTATCGGGGTGATCGATATTTTGCGTCGTATGGGCGCTGATATCCGTCTGTGCGGACAGCATGAATGTAGCGGTGAACCAGTGGCAGACATTCATGTTGTGCATGCCCCTTTGCGGGGCATAGCCATTCCCGTGGGACTGGTGCCCGGCGCAATCGACGAATTTCCTGCCATATTGGTTGCGGCGGCGCATGCTCGGGGTACCACTGTGCTCGATGGTGCGGGAGAACTGCGGGTCAAGGAGAGTGATCGTATCGCTGCGATGGCAAACGGCTTGTCAAGCATGGGCATAAATACCCAGGTAATGGATGATGGCATGGTAGTGGAGGGTGGCCAGGCGGCGCATTCCGGGGAGGTGGACAGTTGTGGTGACCACCGTATCGCGATGGCGTTTGCGGTGGCTGGTGCCGCCTCCGTACCGGTTCGTATCGATCACTGCGCGAATGTTGCCACTTCCTTCCCGGGCTTCGTGGACTGTGCCATCCAGGCAGGCATGGACATCAGAGACATATCCTCGGGCTGGCCGCCCTGAACGGCGATGTGTGTGGTTGCCCCGGTGATCAGTATTGACGGCCCAGGTGGCGTGGGGAAGGGCACGGTGGCCGGGATGCTGGCTACTCGTCTTGGATGGCACGTGCTCGATAGTGGCGCCATTTACCGATCTGTGGCTTGGCTTGCTGATCGTCAGCGATGTGACCCGGAGGACGAGCGGGCATTGGTTGGATTGACGCGGGATTTGGATGTGCGTTGCAACTATGATCCGGTGCTGGGCGAGACACGCATCCTGTTGGCGGATGAGGACATCAGTGATAAACTACGCAGTGAGGTGTGTGGCGACTTGGCCTCGCGCATTGCAACCGCACCATTGGTGAGAAAGAGCCTGCTGGATCGACAGCGTGCCTTTTGTCGTCTCCCGGGGTTGGTTGCGGACGGCAGGGATATGGGCACGGTGGTATTTCCACAGGCCACGCTCAAGGTCTATCTGGTGGCCAGTCCCGAGGAACGTGCGAAAAGACGCCATAGGCAATTGAAAAGAAGGGGGGTTTGCCGTAGTCTATCGCTATCCCGGATTTTGGACGACATGACAAACCGGGATGTCAGAGACAGGGGACGTGCCGTCTCGCCACTGCATCCAGCGGATGACGCGTTACTTATCGATACCAATCGGCTCAGTGCATCCGCTGTCTGCGAGATGATCCTGAACGGCCTGTTTGCCGTTGCTCCGGAGTTTCGGGGTGACACCTGACTGCCGTTGCGTGTATTTGTACCGGTCTTGCCGGCGGGCGATGGCTGTCTCGAATGAGGAAAAATTTGTAAGAAAACCGAATAAATAAAACATGAGCGAGAATTTTGCAGAATTATTTGAGGCGAGCCATATTGACTTGAATATGCGCCCGGGTTCCATCATCACTGCCAGGGTGATTGATATACTCCGGGATATGGTGGTTGTTGATGCCAGACTGAAGTCCGAGGGGTTTATCCCGATTAGCCAGTTTATGGATGAGCGTGGCGAGTTGGAAGTGAGCCCGGGTGATGAGGTGGAAGTGGCCCTGGATATGGTGGAGGATGGTTACGGTGAGACCCGTCTGTCGCGTGACAAGGCGAAACGCATACGGGCGTGGAGCAAACTGGAGGAAGCGCACAGGAATTCACAGATTGTACAAGGCATTATCACGGATAAGGTCAAGGGTGGTTTTACCGTGGAGATAATGCATCTCCATACCTTTCTCCCCGGCTCCCAGGTAGATGTGCGGCCGGTGCGCGATATTGCCTACCTGGAGGGGAAGCTCCTTGATTTCAAAGTGATAAAGATCGATCAGGCCCGCAACAACGTAGTGGTTTCCCGGCGTGCGGTGCTGGAGAGCGAGAATCTGCAGGAGCGTCAGGCCCTGCTGGAAAAACTCAAGGAGGGTATGGAGGTTCAGGGTACGGTAAAGAACATGACAGATTATGGTGCGTTTCTTGATCTGCAGGGCATAGATGGACTGCTGCATATCACGGATATGGCGTGGAGACGGGTGAAGCATCCCAAGGAGGTTGTTTCCATTGGTGATGTGCTGACGGTAAAGGTATTGAAGTTTGACCGTGAGCGCAGCCGGGTTTCTCTGGGCCTGAAACAGATGGGAGGTGACCCCTGGGCCAATCTGATCGAACGCCATCCTGTAGGCACTCGGATATCCGGCAAGGTTACCAATCTGGTGGCATACGGCTGTTTCGTCGAACTTGAGGAAGGTGTGGAAGGTTTGGTGCATGTATCCGAGATGGACTGGATTAACAGGAATATACTGCCTTCCAAGGTGGTCCATGTTGGTGACGAGGTGGAAGTTTGTATCCTGGATATTGATGAGGAACGCCGCCGCATATCACTGGGTATGAAGCAGTGTCAGCCCAATCCGTGGGAGGAGTTTGCAGCGCGATATAACAAACATGACCGTGTTGTGGGTACGGTCAAGTCGATCACCGATTTTGGGGTGTTCATCGGCCTTGAAAATGGCATAGATGGGTTGGCGCATATGTCGGATCTCTCGTGGTTGGAAGATGACGAGGAGGTCTTGCGCAAATTCCACAAGGGTGACCAGATTGAGAGCGTCATACTCAGTATTGATATCGAGCGTGAACGTATTTCCCTGGGTATCAAGCAGCTTCAGGACGACCCTTTTTCTGCCTATGTATCCGAGCATGGCAAAGGCAGTGTGGTTAATGCGGTGGTCAAGGAGGTGCATCCCAGGTATGCCATTTTGATGTTGGCAGAGTCGGTTACCGGACGACTCAAGAGCAGCGAGATATCCAGAGACAGGCAGGTGGAGGATGTACGCTCGGAACTGAAGGAAGGGGGTGAGGTAGAAGTGAAGATAGTCACGATAGACCGGAAACAGCGTAGTATCGCTGTCTCAATGAGTGCACGGGACATAGAACAGGAAAAACTGGACGCCGCGGAATATGCTCCGGATACGGCAACCAACACGAAACTTGGTGACATACTTAAAGGACATTTGGATGATGACGCAGTTACGGACAAGTAGCTTGGGTTAAACAGAGGCTGACGGTGGTATTGGATATGAGCCCAGTCGTGTCTCGGATTATCGGGAGGGGAACATGACTCGATCAGAGTTGATTACGAGGTTGGCAAAGAAGCAGCCGCATCTGAGTGGTTCGGACACGGAGTTGGCGGTAAAAGCCATACTGGAGGGCATGTCTTCCGCACTGTCTACTGGCAGGCGTATTGAGATACGGGGTTTTGGTAGTTTTTCATTGCGTTATCGTCCACCACGGACCGGACGGAACCCGAAATCCGGTAGCATGGTGGAGTTGCCTGCCAAATATGTGCCACATTTTAATCCGAGCAAGGAACTGCGTGCTCGGGTTAACCGTTACCGTCAGCAGCAGCAGACGGACCTTTCATCCCCTGTGACTGGCGAGCCATCGAAACCCGTGTCAGGTTGATGTTCCCTGCAGCCGGTCCGGTGTATGGACAGAGATACGGTGCGGTCTGGTTCCAACCTGTGTTGCGGCCCGTTTGATTGTTGCCATGCGTGTGATACTCCGTTTCGTCAAGCTGCTTAGTGGGCTTTTTTTTCTGTTTGTCGGGTTATTACTGTACCTGCGCAACGACCAGCAGGTCACTTTGGATATCTATGTTCAAGTCTTTGAACTGCCATTGTCGATGTTGCTGGTGTTGGTACTTATCCTTGGTGCACTGTTGGGTATGCTCGTTAGCGTGCCGGCGATGTTTCTGGCTGGAAGACGGCGGAAGAGGGATGCTGGAGATGGTAGCCATTCCTCGGGTTCACTGCCGCGCTGAGTGTTGCGGTCGACCGGGTCCGGGCGAGCCATGTGGCGGACCATGGTGCTGGGCTCGATGGGTCTTCGTCATCCGGGTTCCGGGATAAAAGATGCAGCCAGGGCCCTGGATCATTGTTTCTTTGGATGTGCCGGATTCGAGGCAGGCACTGGCTATTGCGGATCAGTTGGATCCCGCACACTGTCGCTTGAAGATCGGCAAGGAGTTGTTTGTGGCGGCGGGTCCCCCATTGCTGGAACGTCTGCAGGAACGTAATTACCGGATATTTCTTGATCTGAAATTCCATGACATTCCAACCACCGTGGCGCGTGCCTGCACGGCGGCTGCCAGGCTTGGTGTGTGGATGCTCAATGTCCATGCCAGTGGTGGTCGTTCCATGCTCCTTGCAGCCAGGGAGGCGGTGTCGCGGGTCTTTTCTGGTGGTGGAGACCCGCCGCTGTTGGTTGCGGTTACCGTGCTTACCAGTATGCGTGATGCGGATCTGCATGAACTCGGGGTGGCTGCCAAGGTACCTGAACAGGTGGCGCGACTGTCTGCGTTGGCACAGGAATGTGGTATCGATGGGGTGGTTTGTTCGCCCCATGAGGTTGCCGCTTTAAGGCGGGCCAGAGGCACTGATTTCTGTCTCGTGACCCCGGGGATACGTCCGCAAGGCGTACAGCACGATGACCAGAAACGGGTGATGGGTCCGTTTCAGGCGCTCCGGGCGGGGAGCGACTATCTGGTCATTGGTCGTCCGATCACCGCTGCACCGGACCCGATGCGCGCCTTACAGATGATCGAGAACGAAATTCGCACTGTTGTCGGGAGATAGGTGTTTTCCCATCGTTGTCCTCGGGCGTGGCTGAAGCCATGAGTGGGCGGCAAAGTCTGTTTCAACCAGTATTGTGTGGTGCGAGGCAACATATCGGCTGGTCCCGTCTCTATGGCAGTGGTGGAGCATTGGCCCTGGCCGCTGCCATGCAGCGTCATTGTCGCCCTTTTCTGGTGCTGACTTCCGGTAGCCAGCGGGCTGGCAGCCTTATTGAGGAACTGCATTTTTTTCTGGGGGACAGTGAGTTCCCGGTCTTGTCATTCCCGGACTGGGAAACGCTTCCGTATGATGTCTTTTCGCCCTGGTATGACATCACTTCGATTCGTTTGGAGACGCTCGTTCGACTGCCGGCACTGCGCCAGGGGATTATTGTTGTACCCATTACAACGGTGGCGCATCGTTTGTTGCCCAGGGAGTTTCTCATGCAGAATACCTTGCGGCTGGAGCAGGGACAGCAACTGGGTCAGGAGGCTTTTCGTCTCCGCATGCAGGAATGTGGTTACCGAATCGTCAAACAGGTCGAAGAACATGGTGATATGGTGGTGCGCGGTTCACTGATCGATATATTTCCTATGGGTTCTTCTCATCCATATCGTCTTGACCTGTTTGATGAAACAATAGAAAACATTCACGAATTCGATCGCGATACGCAGCGTTCCCTGAACTGTCATCAGGAGGTCAGGATATTGCCTGCCCGCGAAGTGAATATGGCAGATGCCGGCATTTCCCACTTTTGCGGTGCCTGGAAGCGACGCTTTCCCGACGCTCCGGAACGCAGTCCGGTCTATATGGATGTGGCTTGTGGCAATGCCCCTGCGGGGATTGAATATTATCTGCCCTTGTTTTATTCACAGACCAGTAGCTTGTTTGACTATCTGCGGGAAGATGCTGTCGTGGCTGTGGAACAAGATGCCTGGTCTGAATTGGAGAATTTTCTGCAGGAGGCCAATGATCGCTATGAGCAGCGCAAGGATGATCCTGAACGGCCGCTGTTATCTGTAGAGGAGTTGTTTTTGGATGTCGATGGATTGCGTACGACGGTTGGCCATTTTCACCGGATACAGTTTTGTGCTGCCGATGCGCATGATGTGGTCGAATATGATAGTCGCATCCCGCCGCGGCTTTCCATAGACGTGCGCGCCGCGCAGCCGATGGCGTTGTTGCAAAATTTTCTGAATACTTTTCAGGGCCGAATATTAATTGTGGTTGGCAGTATGGGACGGCGTGAGACCCTGTTGGAGATGTTGTCAAAGCAGGGCTATCGTCCGATAAAACTGTCCGGTTGGCAGGAATTCCTGGATCAGGACACGCCGCTGGCGATATGTGTTGCCCGTCTGGAACGGGGCATGGTCAGTGGCCAGCCTGAACTGGCGATACTGGGTGATGCCGAGCTTTTTGGTGATCGGGTAACACGGCAGACTCGTCAGAGGCGTCGCAGACACGATGCCGAGGCAGTAATCCGAAATCTGGTGGAATTGAGTCCCGGTGACCCGGTGGTGCACATCGATTATGGAGTGGGACGTTATCGGGGGTTGCGGCGATTGGAGACAGGCGCGGTACAGACCGAGTTTATCCTGTTGGAGTATGCGGATCAGGATAAGCTGTATGTCCCGGTTGGTGATCTGAATCTGGTGGCTCGTTATACGGGTATCGATCCGGAGCATGCTCCTTTGCATAAGCTGGGTAGTGCACAATGGACCAAGGCAAGGCAGCGGGCGGTGCGGAAGGCGCATGATGTTGCTGCGGAGTTGCTGGAACTCCATGCGCGACGCATGGCGAGGCCCGGACATGGTTTTGTGGTGTCTAGTGAGGAATGCAGCGCTTTCGAACAGGAATTTCGCTTTGATGAGACTCCGGATCAGCATAATGCGATCCAGGCCGTGTATCAGGATATGAGCGCCAATCAGCCAATGGATCGTCTAATTTGCGGTGATGCCGGTTTTGGCAAGACCGAGATAGCGATGCGTGCCGCCTTTATTGCGATCAGAAATGAACGGCAGGTGGCACTATTGGCTCCTACCACGTTGTTGGTGCAGCAGCATTATCAGAATTTTCTCGATCGTTTTGCGCAGTGGCCGGTCCGTATAGAGATGCTATCCCGTTTTCGTACTGGAGAACAGCAACTCAAGAGCATAGCTGCACTGCGGGAAGGTACTGCGGATATTGTGATTGGTACACATAGGCTGCTGCAGCGGGATGTGTGTTTTTCCCGTCTGGGGTTGTTGATTATTGATGAAGAACACCGTTTTGGAGTGCGACAGAAGGAAAGGTTCAAAGCGTTGCGTTCCGAGGTCGATGTGCTTGCGCTGACAGCGACCCCCATTCCTCGCACACTGAATCTTGCGTTGTCGGAGTTACGCGGCTTTTCCGTCATTTCCACTCCGCCATCACGCCGTCTGGCAGTGAAGACCTTTGTCAGGGAGTGGAATGATGCGATGGTGCGGGAGGCGTTGCTACGGGAAATCAGGCGTGGGGGGCAGGTCTTTTTTCTGCACAATGAGGTCAAGAGCATAGAGCGTATGATGCGTCGAGTGCAGGAATTGTTGCCGGAAGCGCGAGTGCAGATGGCGCATGGACAGATGTCGGAGCGGGATTTGGAGAGGATAATGATGGACTTCAGTCATCTTCGATTTAATGTATTGGTGTGTACAACGATTATAGAAACCGGTATCGATATTCCCACTGCGAATACTATCATCATCAATCGGGCAGACCGCTTTGGCTTGGCACAATTGTATCAATTGCGGGGGCGGGTTGGGCGTTCGCACCATCGTGCCTATGCCTGGCTTATTGTCCCCTCCGACGGCATGACGGAAAGTGCCAAGCAGCGTCTGCTGGCGATAGAGGCATTGGAAGAGCTCGGTGTAGGTTTTACCCTGGCTACGCATGACTTGGAGATCCGTGGGGCTGGGGAGATCCTTGGTGAGGCGCAGAGTGGGCATATTCAGGAAGTCGGTTTCAATATGTACATGCAGATGATCGAGTCGGCTGTTGTCGCGCTGCGTTGTGGACAGTTGCCACAGCTCGACCGCCCGCTGGATCATGGTCCGGAGATAAATCTGCATGTCCCTGCCTTGATTCCGGAGGATTTTCTGCCAGACGTGCAGTTGCGTCTATTGGCATATAAACGCATTGCCAGCGCTAAAGACAGTGTAGAGCTGAATTCGGTGCGTGAAGAGATGATTGACCGTTTCGGACTGCTTCCGACCCAGTTGCGGACATTGTTCCAGCAGACAGAACTGAAATTCAGGGCGACGGTCCTGGGTATACGCAGGCTTGATGCCAGTGACGCAGGTATCAGCCTGGTGTTTGTCGAGTGCCCGGCTGTGGATGCAGCACTTGTCATTCGGCTGGTACAGTCCGATCCGGAGAAGTTCCAGTTTCAGGGCCAGCACGGACTACGCATTAAATGTCCGATGCCTGATGCCGATTCCCGTCTTCGGTCGGTGCATGAACTGTTCGACCAGCTTTACGGGACACTGAAGCATGGAGCGGACACCGCTACTGTTTAGCTGTGCCCTCTTTCGCTAATGGAAATGATGACGGCTGGCTGGTGGATATGGCTAGTGTCCAGGAACTTCTCCCCAGAGAAATTTATGTATCTGCAATTGCATACGTACCGGTGCCGCATCATTCAGGATCCATTCGGCCAGTCTTTTTGCAGGCAGTTTTTCCCACACAGGTGCAAATAACAGTTCACAGCACCCTTCCAGTTTTTGTTGTTTGATGAACTGACAGGCCCAGTCATAGTCGGCTCGGTCGCGAAGTACGAATTTCAGTTGGTCCCCGAGTTGGATGTGAGTCATTATATCTGTGTGTCGGCTATGCATCTCACCGGAACCGGGCGCCTTAATATCGACGACTTTCATTACTCGTTGATCAACCCCTGCCAGCGACAAGGCTCCGCTGGTTTCCAGTGAAACCCGATAGCCCCCATCGCAGAGCAGCTTTAGTAGAGGAAGACAGTTTTTTTGTGCCAGAGGTTCCCCACCAGTAACTGTTATATGGCGTCCATTGGTGTAACGGGACACTCGCTCCAGGATCTCGTCAAACGTCATTACTTTCCCATCATGGAACGCGTAGGCGGTATCACACCAGTGACAGCGCAGCGGGCAGCCAGTCAGCCGAATGAAGATAGTAGGTAGCCCGACCTTCAGTGATTCACCCTGTATCGAGAAAAATATTTCGTTGATTTTCAGGGTAGGGGTCAATAGTTCAGGGTATTGATTCGTTCCAGGGCCATGCGGGCCGCGGTTGTGCCCGGGTAATTATCTACCAGCTTTTGCAGACGCTGTTTGGCTTCACTGCCATCCCCCAATGCCTGGTAACTGTAAGCGATCTTGAGCATGGCATGGGTAAGCTTCGGGCTTTGCGGATAAGTGTTGAGCAAAGTCTCATATTCCCGAATCGCCTGCTGAAACTGGTGCATCGCATAATGGCTTTCCGCCAGCCAGTACTGGGCATTGTCGGAGTATGCGGAATCTGGCCAGGTAACAAGAAACTCGCGGAAGTGTGCGGCGGCATCGTTGTAGGATCTGTCTTTCAGCAGTTCAAAAGCCTGCTGATATGACTCTTCCTCCATGGCCGGCTCGCTTTGCCGTGCCGCCAATGTCCGGGCTGTAGAGGAGCTGGCTGTCTGTTCGTCCGCTGCTTCCTCGGGCTGTGATTGTATCCTCATCAACTGCTGTTCACTGGTGTCTTCTGGTGTTGAAGTTGGCAATGGTGGTGTTTCCATCTGCATTTCATCTTCTGCTACCGTGGCAGAATCAACCCGAGGCAACGGCATCTGCGTGCGTTTTGGCAAATCCAGGTTTTGCAGGGTGTCCGTCGCTGGTGTATTCTGCATTGTCGGAGGCACTGAGGGCGAATCTGAAGCGCGTGTGGTTTCAAGTTGATGTAAGCGATTGTCCATGTCGCCAAACAGATCGCGCTGCCGGCTTTTGATTAGTTCCAGGTCATGCCCCTGAAGCTCCAGTTGTCCGCGTAGTGCGTTGAGTTCCGCTTGTAGTTGTTCCACAGTGCGATACATCTCCAGCAGGGTTTTGCTTTCCAGCAGCCTTTCGATACGGTCCAGTCGTGCATTCAGTTGAGAAGCATTCAAAGGGGTGCTGACGCTAGGCCGGGTATCGGCTGCCTGCACGGTGGCCAGTGTGCCGAGCAGACCGAGTACAGCCACGTTACAGCAGCGTATCGTCTTATGGGACAGAAGGAGAGATTTAATACAAGATCTCAACACGCCGATTTTGTTGCCATGCCTCTTCACTTTGTTCATCTATTGCAGGTCGTTCTTCCCCATAACTCACCACGCGGATCTGTTTTTCATCTGCTCCCATCAACACCATTTGGTTTCTGACCGAAATGGCCCGGCGTTCGCCAAGCGCCAGATTATACTCGCGTGAGCCACGTTCATCCGCATGGCCCTCCAACACGACCCGGGTGTCGGAATTGGTGGCCAGGTATTGGCCATGTGCCTCCACGACTGGCTGTTGCTCCCGCTGGATCCTGCTACTGTCATATTCGAAATAGATGATGCGTACGGAGAGAGAGTCTTCAATGTTTTTGAACTTGATTTGAGGTGGCTGATCTACCGGATAGATCGTTTCATCGCTCGGCATGTCGGCATCCATCATCGGAGAGACGGAGGAAACGTCTGCTACAGGCTCCTGTTTTCTGGCCGAACAGCCAAAAATCAGACTGATGACAAGAAAGAGGGCAAAACACCGGATGTTTTTTGTCATGAATATCTCCTTAGTAATCAATCAATTTGGATCGCCGGTCCCAGTGTGGCGGTGTTTTTCGGTACAGGATTGGCACTGAGTAAACGGAGTTCCGCATGGGCTTTGAATCTGCTGCTTTGTGCTGTCATGGCAGTTGCATCCGAATACGGCAAGGTGTGTTCTACCTTACTACCCAAACGACTGTTATCATATACTGTCAAAGGGCGTTTGTGAACCGTCAGTCCAGCATTTTTGCGCCTTTCCCCTGATGAGATGGCCTGTTTTTTCAGGTATTTTGTGTGGATTGTCAGGAGGTCAACAGGTGTATTGTCTGCTTGAGTTTTTTGCTGTGCTGGAGGACAATTTCCAGGCCGGTGGAGCATTCTTCTATGAGCCTGCTTGTTTCAGGATTAAATTATAGCACTGCACCCATTGCCGTGCGTGAGCGCATCAGCTTTTCTGCTGAACAGATGGACTATGCACTGTGCGAACTGCGAGGCCAGTATGGGATCGCAGAGATCGCCATACTGTCAACATGTAATCGTGTGGAGCTCTACTGTGCACTGGATCCGGCTGGCAATCCGGCTCCCTGGAAATGGTTGTGTGAATACCACAAGTTGGATGTCGCGGAAATGGAACCATGGTTTTATCACCATGCCGACAGCAGTGCGGTGCGCCATATTTTGCGGGTGGCCAGTGGGCTGGATTCCCTGGTGCTGGGAGAAACCCAGATACTGGGCCAGATCAAACAGGCATGGCAGAGCGCTGCCAGGGCGGGTGGCACCGGGATTCTACTCAATCGGCTGTTTCAACATTCATTCCGGGTAGCAAAATATGTGCGCAGTGCTACTGCGATCAGCACTAACCCCGTTTCGGTGGCCTATGCCGCAGTGTGTCTCGGGCAACGGATATTCGATCGGTTGGACAGGAAAACGATATTGTTGATTGGGGCCGGAGAGATGACTGGTCTGGCTGCCAGGCATTTTCACGAGCAGGGTATGCGAAGGATGATATTTGCCAACCGCACACTGGAAAACGCCCAGCGCATGGCGGTACAGTTCTCCGGCCGTGCCATTCCAATGGCGCTCATCCCGGAGTATCTGGCACAGGTGGATATTGTCTATAGCTGTACTGCCAGTCCGCTTCCGATATTGGGAAAAGGCGTATTGGAACAGGTCATCCGGGAACGCAGGCATTGTCCGATGCTGCTGTTGGATATGGCGGTACCGCGGGATATTGAGCCGCAGGTACAGGATATGGAGGATGTTTATCTCTACACCGTTGACGATCTGCAGGACATCGTGCAAGACAATATACGTGATCGACAGCAGGCTGCGGTGGAGGCTGGACGGATCATTGATGTCCAGGTTGATCAATTCATGTACTGGGTGCGGTCGCTGGACGCTGTCGCGTGTATCAAGATGCTGCGTACGCAGGTGGATTCTCTCAAACAAGAGGTAATTGACCATGGCATGAGGAGACTGCGTGCAGGCGCGGTGCCTGAGCAGGTGCTTGAGGACGCCATTCGTAGCATGGGCAGTAAATTGGTTCATGGTCCATGTGTCAATCTGCGTGCTGCCAGTATGGAGGGACGTGACGAACTGATTGATGTTGCCTGCGAGTTGTTTTCTCTACCAGACGAGCGGGTTGAAAGAAAGGACTGATGCTTAAGGACGTTTGGCTCTATAGCCGGATGTGTCACTGCATTCGGAGCGGCTAGTGGCTGACGGAAATACCGCTGTTTCTGTACATTACAGGCTATGAAGCCCTCGTTGAGAAGAAAATTGGAACGGCTACAGAGCAGACAGACGCAACTCCACGATCTGTTATCTGATCCGAAGACTATTGCCGATCAGAACCTGTTCCGTGAATTGTCAAGGGAGTTGGCTGAAATCCGTCCAGTCACGGCAAGCTTTGAGACTTGCCTGAGCAATCAGCGTGAGATAGATGACATACAGGAAATGATGCAGCATGCGGAGGATAGCGATATCCGGGGACTGGCGGAAGAAGAACTGGCGCTGGCGGAAGAAAGGCAGGGTGCGCTAATGCTGGAATTACAGCGTAGATTGCTACCTGTTGATCCGGCCGATAAGGGTAATGTCTTTTTGGAGATACGTGCGGGTACCGGTGGTGAAGAAGCGGCATTGTTTGCCGGTGATCTGATGAATATGTACAGCCATTATGTGGAGCAGCAGCACTGGACGCTGGAACAACTCAGCGCAACCGAGAGTGAGTTACGTGGTTTTCGCGAAGTGATCCTGCGGGTGATTGGCACGGGTGCTTATTCCCGACTGAAATTCGAATCCGGAGTGCACAGGGTGCAGCGTGTCCCGGAGACGGAATCGCAGGGACGGATACACACATCTGCCTGTACCGTCGCGGTGTTACCGGAACCGGATGAGATTACCGATGTGCAGATCGATGCTTCTGATTTGCGTATCGACACCTACCGTGCCTCTGGGGCTGGAGGACAGCATGTCAACAAGACAGATTCCGCGATCCGCATTACTCATTTGCCCACCGGGACGGTGGTGGAATGCCAGGATGAACGTTCCCAGCATAAAAATCGCGCTCGTGCGATGTCGCTGTTGCGTGCGCGCCTGCTGGATCAGCAGCGCACCGAACAACAGCGACAACAGGCCGAAAACCGGCGTAATCTGGTGGGTAGTGGTAGTCGTTCCGAGCGCATACGTACCTATAACTTTCCACAGGGCAGGGTGACCGATCACCGTATCAATCTAACCTTGTATCGTCTGGATGAATTCATCTCGGGAAATCTGAATATCATTATAGAGCCGCTGATGAACGAGTACCAGGCGGATCAGCTTGCGGCATTGATGGAATAGTGAATGCTCCCCAGCATGAACATTATGACGCTGCTCTGCCATGCCAGTGCTTTATTGCGCAATTCCTCGAGTCCGCGGCTGGATAGTGAACTGATACTGGCAGATGTACTGGATGTGGATCGCCCGATGCTGTATGCACGGGCCGATGACCGTCTGGAGCGGGCACGGTTTGATCAGTTTCGGGCCTTGCTGGAGAAACGACGGCAGGGATATCCGATTGCCTATATTACAGGAGAAAAGGAGTTCTGGTCGTTGTCTCTGAAAGTCGACAAACATACCTTGATCCCGCGTCCGGAGAGTGAACATCTGGTCGAACGGGCACTACAGCTTTTGCCTTCACCATCTGCTGGCTGTCAGCCACGGATACTGGAATTGGGTACCGGTAGTGGGGCTATTGCCATTGCCATTGCCAGTGAGCGTCCGGACTGTATGGTCACCGCAACCGATTGTTCTGCGGAGGCTATTGCTACAGCATGCGCAAATGCTGCCCGTCTTGGCCTGGACAATATCGTTTTCCGGAAAGCAGAGTGGTTTTGCACATTATGTGCACGCGACTATTATCTGGTGCTTGCCAACCCTCCTTATCTGAGCGAGCAGGAATTGGCTATGCGGTGGTGGGAATTGCGCCATGAACCACGGATGGCGCTGGATGGTGGGTCCGACGGGATGCAGCATCTGGGACATATTATTGCCAATGCCGGCGATTTTCTTTGCACAGGGGGATGGTTGGTGTTGGAGCATGGTTGCAATCAGGCCGAGCGCGTGCAACGGTTGCTGGGCAGGTATGGCCGGGAGGATATCAGTACTGTCCGAGACTATGCGGGTCATCAACGTGTGAGTTGCGGGCGTTATCATGGTTAGTGGTTCGTCCATAACGGGTTCCAGGCTTTGGCGCCGGCTGCAGCAACGGATACGTCGAAATATGGAGAGATATGCCGGGTTGCCGGTAGGCCTGGAGTTTTACGCTGGGCTATTGCATCTACTGTGTGAACGGCATCAGCGGCACGGTTTTTTTGCGGGATGCAGTCAGCACGAGGGAACACGCGAAGATGATGCGTGATGAACAGTTATTGCGTTACAGTCGCCAGATCATGTTGCCAGAGATCGATGCCCGAGGTCAGTTGCAACTGGCACAGTCGCGTGTCCTTATCATTGGTCTGGGTGGTCTGGGTTCTCCGCTATCGATATATCTGGCATCTGCCGGAGTCGGGGTACTGGTATTGTCGGATCATGACCAGGTGGAACTGAGTAATCTGCAACGCCAGATATTGTATGGAGATGGGGATATTGGTAGACAGAAGACGATTGTTGCCGCGGAGCGTTTGCGTGCACTCAATCCGGAGGTGGAGCTTATTGCCATCGATCATATATTGGAGGGCGAGGTATTGGATGAGCAGGTGGCCGCTGCCGATGTTGTTGCTGATGCCAGTGACAATTTCAAGACCCGCTTTGCCCTGAATGCAAGTTGTGTCCGTGTTGGTACACCCCTGGTGAGCGCTGCGGGCATTCGCTTCGAAGGGCAGGTATGTGTTTTTGTGCCTACTGAGGCGGAGTCGCCTTGTTATCGTTGCTTGTATGATGAGCAGCAGTCCGGTATTGAGGAAACTTGCACGGCCAATGGGGTTATTGGACCACTGTTGGGTGTTGTTGGCAGTATACAGGCGGTTGAGGTGATGAAATTGTTGATGGGGACGGGAACATCACTACAGGGTCGGCTGCTGCTGATCGACTTGCTGCACATGGAGTTCCACGAGGCGCGACTGGCTCGGGACCCAGCTTGTCCGGTATGTGCCATTCGGGCAACTGTTTGAGGAGGAGGGTGGTCAGCGTTTCATCGAATCGAAGAATTCGGCGTTGTTCTTGGTCGCCTTCAATCGTTCCAGCAGGAATTCCATCGCAGCCAGATCTTCCATCGGGTGCAGCAACTTGCGCAGGATCCAGATCTTCTGCAAGTCTTTATCCTCTATCAGCAACTCTTCACGTCGGGTGCCGGACAGGTTGATTCGTATCGCGGGATATACGCGCTTTTCTGCGATGGTACGTTCCAGATGTAATTCCATATTGCCGGTTCCCTTGAATTCTTCATAGATAACTTCGTCCATGCGTGATCCGGTATCGATCAAGGCGGTGGCGATTATGGTCAGGCTACCACCTTCCTCAATATTGCGTGCCGCTCCGAAGAAACGTTTGGGACGCTGCAGAGCATTGGCGTCTACACCGCCAGTGAGTACTTTGCCGGATGGTGGAACGACTGTGTTATAGGCTCGTGCCAGGCGGGTCATTGAGTCAAGCAGAACAACCACGTCCTTTTTATGTTCGACCAGACGCTTGGCACGTTCTATCACCATCTCTGCAACTTGCACATGGCGGGTAGCCGGTTCATCAAAAGTACTGGAGATAACTTCTCCACGCACGGAACGTTCCATCTCGGTGACTTCTTCCGGACGTTCGTCAATCAGCAACACGATCAGGTGACTGTCTGGATAATTGTGTGTTATGGAACGGGCGATGCTCTGTAGAATCATCGTTTTCCCGGCTTTTGGCGGCGACACGATCAGGCCGCGTTGTCCCTTTCCGATAGGCGATGCCAAGTCGATGACCCGTGGAGTCAGGTCTTCTGTACTGCCATTGCCAATCTCCAGCGTATAGCGTTGATCCGGATGTAGCGGGGTCAGGTTTTCATACAGAATCTTGCTTTTTGCTTTATCCGGTGTCTCGAAGTTGATGTTGTCAACCTTAAGCAGTGCAAAGTAGCGTTCGGAGCCTTTGGGCGGGCGTATCTTGCCTGAGATGTCATCCCCGGTGCGTAAGTTGAAGCAGCGGATTTGGCTGGGTGCGACATAAATATCATCCGGACCAGCCAGGTAGGAACTGCCTGCAGCCCGCAGAAAACCAAAGCCGTCCTGAAGTATTTCCAATACGCCATCCCCGTAAATGTCTTCTCCTTTGCGCGCTTGTGCCTTGAGGATTTCAAAGATCACATCCTGTTTCCGGGAGCGGGCGACCCCTTCAAGCCCGAGTTTTGTGGCAATGGAGACGAGCTCTTGAGGAGGCGTTTGTTTGAGTTCGGTTAGATTCATGGAATGATCTTTGACAGGTTGAGTTTGGATTAAGGTATAGGGGTGCTTTCCCCCCGCTCTTGCATGCATGGCAAACAGTTGATAGTAAAATGGATACTGGGGATATAATGATTTCAGGTGTTGACGGGTTGCCAGTAACTCTGTTCTACGTGTAGAACATTGCCAGGGTGGCGGATAAATAAATGGCTTTTGTCCCGTGGATAAATGCCGACGGGTCTCGTTCGTTACGGTTCAAAGCGACCCTTGGCGGTTGCGAGCAGGGTATTTTGTCCAGAACGGAACGTCTGGTCCAAACTGGACTTTGGTACCTTAACATGTCTCTACATTGCTGTCCAGCAGATGGCACACTACGGCAGGCAAGGGTGTTGGGTAAATTCCAGGGACTCATGTTACAGCATAAGGCATAAAGGTAACATGGGTCGGCCAAGCCAGGGCATTGGGTTTCCCGCTCTGCAACCTCCTGTTCAGATGCTGCCGTCTATGAATGCCTCCAACTGGGATTTGGTTCCTGCCCCGACACGGCTGGCTGCTACATAGCCGTTTTTGAAAAGAAACAGTGCAGGGATGCCGCGCACCGCATATTTTTTTGGTGTTTCCGGATTGTCGTCTGTGTTCATCTTGGCCACGATCAGGGTATCCTTGTAGCTGTCAGCCAATTCATCGAGGATCGGTGCAATCATCTTGCATGGCCCGCACCAATCGGCCCAGAAGTCGAGCAACACCGGCTTTTCCGCATTTAGCACACGCGCTTCAAAATCGTCATCGCTAACCTGGATGATATGTTCGCTCATAATTTGGATCAAACCTCTTGTTGGATTATCGAAACCATGGGGCAACTTCACTCAACTATGGGGTATTCTACTCATGACCGCTGTCCGGGTGTCGGTTGCAGAAGCGGGGGATAGCGCACAGCTTGTCTTCTCTCCACTCAGGCTGGGTGGCAGTCCAAGTCTGGCCGTGCCGTATGCTTTCTTCCTGTGGTTACTGTAGACTGGTGAAGTTTGCCCCTCGTAATGTCTTTACTCTCTCCCGGTGCTGACTTGGTCTGGTCTTGGAAGAGGTGACTCTGTACCTCACGTTGCGGCAATGAGCCGGATTCATGACGGACATTGCACACAAAACGGGAACAGATTGCAAGTTTTCAGGTTATACTACAGTGTCCGCTGACTCAAGGTTTTTATTTTTCCCCATGAGACGCCAAGGCCGAAATCAATCAAAGCAGTGTTTCAAATAATTGAAGTAACTGGCAATCTCTGCCATTTGGTCCGATAACGACCGGTATCGTGGAGGCTATCTGGAGGGTGTTTCGGGGTTCGGACAGTTGCGGTGAACGGTATGGTTCGGGCGATGGCAGGCAGGCAGTTTTGCAGGCGCGGTCATTTGTAGAATGGATGATGGATGAAGACCGCGTGATTTGGGGGGTGGCATGAACGATAGTCAGCACAAGGAACTCGCATTTTTTGAACTGGACCTGGAGCCCCGTCTGTTGTCCGCGTTGGATGACATGGGATTTTCATCCTGTACCCCCATACAGAGCAGGTCTCTACCACTGTTGCTACGGAAGCAGGATGTTGCCGGGCAGGCGCAGACTGGCACCGGTAAGACCGCAGCCTATCTGCTGGCTATTCTGCAGTTACTGTTGCGAGAGGCGGCAGTCCCGGGTCGCGACGAACGGGATCCGGTGGCGGTGATCATTGCTCCTACCCGTGAATTGGCCATACAGATACATAAAGATGCCGAGATGCTGTCTCGAAACATTGGTATCAGGATCAGCCTGGTCTATGGTGGAATTGACTATGAGCACCAGCGCCGTCAACTTGATGCGGGGACGGATTTGCTGATCGGCACGCCGGGACGCGTTATCGATTATCTGAAGCAGCGGATATTCAATTTCAAGCGGGTATCTGCGGTTGTGCTGGATGAGGCAGACAGGATGTTTGACCTCGGTTTTATCCGTGACATCCGTTATCTGCTAAGGCGTATGCCACATCCGGACAAACGCCTGAACATGCTGTTTTCTGCCACGCTGTCACATCGTGTGCTGGAACTTGCATATGAGCATATGGGTGACCCTGTATTGATCCGGATTGATCCGGAACAGGTTACTGCAGAGAAAGTCAAACAGGTGTTGTATCATGTTGGCAAGGAGGAAAAGATCGCACTCTTGCTGGGGCTGTTGAAGGTGGGCGATCCGAGCCGCAGCATCATTTTTGTCAATACTCGACGTATGGCAGAGAAACTGGAAGGGTGTCTGAATAACAATGCCATCCGCTCGGCCCTGCTCTCCGGTGATGTGCCGCAGAAAAAGCGCCAGCGTGCGTTGCAGGCGTTTCGCAAGGGTGAAATTGCCGCGTTGGTGACCACGGATGTGGCGGCTCGAGGATTGCATATCCCGGATGTCAGCCATGTCTTCAATTTCGATCTGCCACAGAATCGCGAAGACTATGTACATCGTATTGGCCGTACTGCGCGTGCCGGGGCCAGTGGCGATGCCATCAGTTTTGCTTGCGAGGAATATGTTTTTTCTCTTCCCGACATAGAAGAGTACATCGGGCATCGAATCCCCGTTGAAAGAGTCAGCAACGAATTGTTGTGTGAATATGAACCAGTATCTTCGAGGGAGCGAAGCAGAGAAAGAGGAAGAGGTTCCGCTGCCCGCTTTGGTAGAGGAGATGCGGGCAGGGAAGGCAAAGGTTCTGGTGCAGGACGGCAGCGGTCTACTGCTCGCCGCAACCGTGCTCGCCGACCGAGACCTCAATAGCCCATAAAAACGGATGGCGAAAGAGACTTCTGTTTTGGGGGCAGTTCGTATTGCCCCACCGAAACGACACGATGCCAGTGTCATATGGCTGCATGGTCTGGGGGCCGATGGGAACGACTTTTCTCCTGTGGTAAGCGAATTGGAATTGCCGGCCGATCACGGTATCCGCTTTGTTTTTCCACATGCACCAAGGCGTCCAATTACAATCAATGATGGTATGACGATGCGAGGTTGGTACGACATCCGTTCTCCGGAACTGGATGTGGAGGAAGATGCCACGGGCATACAGGAGTCTGCATTGCTGTTGAACAGGTTGGTAGAAGAAGAAAACCGTGAGGGCATTCCTGTGCAGCGTATTTTGTTGGTTGGCTTCTCTCAGGGGGCGGCCATCGTATTGTATACAGGGCTGCGTTCGCAGCAACTATTGGCCGGACTCGTCTGTTTGTCCGGCTACCTGCCACTGGCAGGGCAATGGCGGGAAGAATGGTTCCTGGCGCAGCATTCTACCCGGATCATGATGTTGCATGGTCAGTATGACCCGGTCGTACCGATGGCCCTGGCCAGACAGGGCTTTGAATTTTTGCACAGGCAAGGGTATCAGCCACAGTGGTACGAATATCCCATTCAGCACAATGTCTGTACCGAGGAACTACAGACGCTGTCACGCTTCCTGTGTGACTGTTTGTCGCTGTAGTGTTTGCTTCCTGCCGGTAGTGTGCCCCGGGAAACGGCATACGGAACGCGATCGCTGGCTGCTTGCTCAGCCTGTTTGCCAGCCAGGTCTGTTATTCCGTATGTCGATCCAGGTGGCCGGGTTGCTGTTTAGCGCCAGTAATTGTTTGCTGCAGCAATGGTTGCGAATTCAATGGCGATCACCTCGGCCGCATCGATGAGGATCGCCCCGTCCTCCGAGTACATGGCCCGAACCTTTTTTTTGACCGTCGAATCCGACTGCATCTCGCCGATGGATTTTCTGGCCAGTTTTATCGCCAGTTGCCTGCCTTCGTATGGTGTCTTGGTGATTAGACTGGGGACATAGTCCTTGTCACTCATTGACATGGCATCCATTTCCTTTCCGGCCATTGCACTGACTGGCAGCAGCAGGAGTGAGGCAATAATGATATGGTGGATGAAGACATTCAGTTTTTTCATGGCATTTCCTCAGGTTGGTTTTGTCTGTTGAATGCGCCATTTGGCATTTGTTTGCCGAAATTATATCAAATCAGCCAGCGGAGGTGCTGCTTCAACCTGGGACGGATCCACTGATGGGGCAGGTATGGAGTTGTTTCGGCAGATTGTTCAGGTGGCACTGCACGGGTCTGCTCAGGCACAGGCATTGCGGTCTGTCCACTACAGCAGTTTTGCGAATTCCTTGAAATGCGGATGTTTGGAATCACGGATCCACTCGAACAGCAGGGACTCGGTGGTCGCAAGCGCAATGCCTGTTCCGTTGAATCGATGCAGAGAGTGTTCGTAATGTTCCCGTTTTCTGGAGCAGATGGCATCGACCACTACAAACACCGTATAGCCCGCCTGGCGCAGGTCCAGGGCGGTTTGCAGCACACAGATATGTGCTTCCATCCCCCAGAGGCATACCATTTTACGTTGATATGCTTCCAGCGCCTCGCGGAACGCAGGGGCTGCATAGCAGGAAAAAGTAGTTTTTTCAATACGTTGCACCTCTGTTGACAGCACTTCATCAAGTGTCTGATGTAAAGGGCCAAGGCCTTGTGGGTATTGCAGACTGCAGAGGATCGGAATATCCAGTATCTGGGCTCCGTGCAGCAGTTTTGCACCGTTGTTCAGTATACGGGAAAGTACCCGTTCCGGCATGATGCTGCAAAGCTTCTCCTGAATATCAATTGGCACCAGGACGCTATCATCTTGTTCACATATCATTTGCTTAACACCTATGCAATGTTGTGTTGTTGTTCCTTTTCGGGGAGAGACCCTTTTTGTGGGCTATATTCTCGCTGTGCTCGGGTTGTTTGTCCCCTTTCCGTGATCGGTGGAACCGGTTCCGCACCAGTCATCCATCGTGTGTACGCAGTCAGCAGCATCGGCTTCAGCCTGACGCGACAGCACGGGAAGCTTATCATGGAATGGCTGAGCTTCTTGTCATTATACCGAGATTGCAGGGTTCTGACCAAATACGTTTTTTGTCACAGGCAGTTCACGGTCCGCTGGGGGGTATGATACTGTCGATATCCATGAGTTGCTCTTCTGCGAGCAGCGTATTGATGTATCGCAGATCGGTCTGGCTCATGTCGCCTGCCGCCTGGCGCAGGCGCAATGTTTCCAGCAGGTAGTTGTACAACGATCTGGCGTATTCGCGTCGGGCCGACAAGGTGGTGCGTTCCGCAGTTACTACGTCCACCGCGATACGTGTGCCGGCAGCGAACCCGGCCTGGGTGTAAAGCAAAGCGCTTTCACTTGATACGACCGCTTGCTTTAGTGCCTTGACCTGGCTGATCCCGGAAACTATCCCGAGGAAAGCTTCCCGTGTGATACGCTGAACGCGGCGCCTTTTTTCCTCGAGTTGATGGCGGCTTTCGGCATGGCGAGCCTGCTCGGCGCGCACCTCCGAATGTACTGCTCCACCCCGAAACAGAGGCAGGCTGAGCTCGATACCCAGGATGAAGTCGGTTGATGTGACAGAACCAAAACGTCCGCCAGTCGCATTTTTCCCATACTGTGCAGTGAATAGCAGTTCCGGGTGATGTTTGCTGAGCGCCTGTCTCACCTTTTGGCGGCTGGATTCGAGTTGGTATTTCGCTGAGAGAATTTCAGGATTTTGTTCAAGGGCCGTTTTGATCCAACTTTCGATGTCGTTGGGTTCAGGTTCCAGCAGAGGGATGTCCGGTTCCAATCCATAAAGCGTTGTCGATGGCGACTCGTTGATGATCTCGCGCAGTGCCTCATAGGCATCTTCGAGTTCATTCTGTGCGATGATTTCATCCGCCACGGAACGATCATAGCCAGCACGCGCTTCCTGCATGTCAGTGATGGGGGTCATGCCAATTCGGTAATTTTCCTCTGCCAGATTAAGCTGCTGTTCCAGGGATTTTTTCTCTGCGCGTGCGAAGCGCAGATTGTCACGTTTGGCCAGCAACTCAAAGTAGCGTTGCGCAACCCGGAACATCAATGCCTGTTCGGCAGTTTGTAGTTGTGCCCTGGCTGCCAGTATCTGGTTATCGGCGACGCCCAGTGCCAGGTAGTTGTATTGGTTATACAGTGGCTGTGTCAGTTTCAGGCTGTATCCACGAGGGTTGAAGTCCTGATCGCCATCAGTGGCTCCGGCAAAGTTGGTATTCGTGTCAAGGCTTTGGAACTGTCTGCGGCTGTAGGCGGAGAGTTTGATATCAGGAAGCAGCGTGGCCATTGCCTGGGGCCGTTGTTCCAGAGTGGCATTGAGTTGGGCAACGCTTTTTTGATAGATCGGGTCACGCGCTTTGGCCAGTTCGTAAATCGATAGCAGATCATTATTATTTGCCAACGCCCCGGGTATGTTCAGTGCTACCGTCAGTAGGGATAGCGTTAACCGCGGAGGAAACACGAATTTCAGAACTGGAATTGAGTATTTTCTTCTGCGCCGATCAATGCAGGCAAACTCGTCTCAAACAGGGACTCGGTTGCAGCAAGCCCATGCTCATTGAGCGTTAGCAAAACGGCTTCCATAACGGGCGGTTGGCCTGAAACATAAAACAGCCGTCCTGCACGATTCAACCGTTTTTCCCAGCTTGGATCCAGGAAAGGCAATGAGCCGGTGATGATGATCGCATCAAAGGTTTCGTGGTTGTCCCAGTGGAAGATATCACAGGTATCCAGTTGGACATTGTCGATGCCAAGCGTCCCAAGTTTTTTTCGCGCTTGAGTGGTAAAATCGGCATGGATATCAATGCTGACTACAGACGCTGCCCTGTGAGCGAGCAGGCAGGTAAGCCAGCCGGAACCTGTGCCGATTTCCAATACCTGGTCGTTTTCTCCGAGGGCGACATGCTGGAGTAGTCGGGCTTCCATTTTGGGCGACATACTGTATTGTCCATGGCCTATTGGTATGGTGGTATCAGCAAAGGCCAGAGAGCGGTATTCGGCAGGCATGAAATCTTCACGGTGCAGATGGAAAAACAGATCGAGAACGTTCTGATCGAGTACCTCCCAGGGTCTGATCTGCTGATCGATCATGTTTCTGCGTGCAAGCTGGAAATTCATCGGATATGGAGGCTCAGTTTATGGGCTTGTTCAGGTGTTTCAGGTTCGTGCAGAAATGGGACGATGTATTGTACAGTATTTTAAGTGCAGATGAATATTGACAGAGTGCTGGCTTCATTGTCCGATCCGGAGCGGGTCGCTGAGCGGCTGGCCGTGCTGCAACGGGACGCGACAGGTGGCAAGCTGATATCCGCACTTTCCGAGCGGGACCTGCACACCTTGTCAAGGGTGCTGGATATATCGGATTTTTTGTTCCGGACGCTGTGTCGGCATCCGGAGGATCTGGCTTTGCTCAACCAGCCGCTCGCACTGTCTCCTGTGGCAGGCAGCGACAGGCTGGAACTGGTTCGCCACAAGTACCGAAATCTTTTTCAGATTAGTGTCTTGGATATAGAAGGAGGTGTAGATAGAGAAGTACTGCACTGGCTCAGCGTGTTGGCTGACAATATAGTCGCCGCGGTACATGAACTGCTCATGTGTCAGATTGCGGGTGCGACTGGTGTTGGGGATGGTTTGCGCATTGCCGGGCTGGCACTTGGCAAGCTCGGTTCCATGGAGCTCAACTACAGTTCCGATGTAGATCTGTGTTTCGTCTGTGACAAGATGGATTCTGAACAGTTGCGTCAATGTTACGGCTATATAAGAAAGCTGTCCCGTTTGTTGGAATCCCGTTGCGAGGAGGGTTTTTTGTATCGGGTGGATCTGAATTTGCGCCCCTGGGGCCGTGATGCGCCTCTGGTGCTGGATATGGATGCGACTGAGGGGTACTACGAGGCAAGCACGGAAGCATGGGAACGTTTCGCCTGGTTGCGTGCCAGACCATTGATAGGTGATGCGGAGCTGGGGAACGAATTGTTGCGGCGTCTGGGTCCATTTGTGTTTCATCGTAGCTTGAGTATGGAGGAGGTTGAGCGTTTTATGGAGATAAAACAGCAGATGGCCATGCAACGTAATCGGACGGTGGAGTGGAATATAAAAACTGGTGTCGGGGGGATTCGTGACATTGAGTTTTTTGTGCATCTGTTGCAGTTGCTTAATGGGGCAAAACTGGCTGCGTTGCGTACTAGCAGTACACTGCAGGCCATGCGCCAGCTATGGTGCGGCGGGTTGATACAGGAACATGAATATCATTCGCTGTGTGAATCCTATCTGTTTCTGAGAAAATTGGAGCATCGTGTGCAGATGATGGATGAGCAACAGACTCAGTTGTTTCCGGATGATGTTGCAAAACGGATGCGTATTGCCTGTTCGATGAATTACCCGGACGCTGATCCGGAAGCGCAGCTAGAGCATTTTTTACTGGATCTAAAGCGCCATCAGGATTTTTCCAGACAATGCTTCGAAAGGGTTTTTGAACATGTGTGAACTCATGCCTGATCGGATTTGGGATTTGCGGGCCATGCGCAATGGGTTGCAGATATGGAAAGATCTGTCTGAAAGGGGAGATTGGGAGTATTCTCTGGAACAGCAGAGGCGGTTGTCTCTGATCTTCGGGTCCAGTTGGTACTTCGGTCGTTTTGTCTGTTTCATGGGTTCAAGTCTGTTGCCATTGCTTGCGCTGGATAGCGGCCGGCACCAACAGGATGTCAAACCCGTATTGGATGGGCTCTTGCAGAAGATAGATGATACATGGCAAGCGTGTCCTGATACCGGGGATGTCGATCGGACGTTGGATGAATCGCTGCATCTGTTGCGTATTGGGAAAAACACCGCGATGCTGTATGTGCTGTTGCTGTATTTGCAGGGTGTACTGGATCAGGAGGGCATGGAGTTTTTGTTGACCAGGATCGCCGATCGTGTATTGATGGCAATGATGCATCTGTTTGGATTTTTTGAAGTGCAGGACCAGGTATTTGTTATTGGCATGGGAAGGTTGGCAGCAGATGAAATGAACTTTGGTTCGGACCTGGACATGGTTTTCCTCGCCAGGGAGAATAACCAATATCTTGAAACGCTGGTCGGGAAGGTGCGCCGTATGCTACGTGCCAGTGCAGAATATGACCCTGCTGGCGGTCTGTATGAAATAGATATGCGTCTGCGCCCACATGGAAGTTCGGGAATTCTGATCATCCCGTGTGATAAGTTTTTCCAGTTTCATCGGCAACAGAGAGAGGTTTGGGAAAGGCAGATGATGACCCGTCACCGGTTGGTTTTTTCGCCACCGGAGATAAGTGAATGGATGGGGTGTGAAATACGGGTCAGCGTCTATCAGCAATGGCCTTCCGAATGGCTACGTACAGGCATCCGGGAAACCCGCGCTCGTGTGGAAGAAAGCCTGGGCAGGGTCGCCGGGAGTTTTGATATCAAACGTAGCCCTGGAGGTTTGATGGATATTGATTTCATCACGCACTATTTCCAGTTGTCCAGGGGATTTGAGTGTCCGCAGTTGCAGCATCCATCTACTCGTGAAGTGTTGCGGCAGTTGCCGGACATGTCATTACTTTCGCAGGACGATGTGGATATTCTGCTCAGTGCTTACGACTACTTCAAACGCGCCGAGTGTGCATTACGGGTATTCGATATGAAAAACATCGATGTACTGTCTATCAATAGCAGTCGTTTGCCGGTAGTTGCCAAAGCACTGGGCCATGTGGATGCAGATGAAAATGAGAATGTGCAGGAATTTTTGCATAAATGCCATGATACAGCTCATGCGGTTCGCTCGATATTCGATTCCGTGTTGGGATAGCCACTCACGTGCTGTTGTAACGGGAATAATTTCTCTGCTGGTATATGTTCTTGTATCTGTTTTGTACACCAGTCGATCATCTCGGCCTCCAGTTCGGGTTCAAAACCGATCATCCCGGTTCCGTTACTGTATGCCATGGCAAACAGTTTTTCTTCAGGGTACATGCGGTATAGTTTTTGAAAATAGGATTTTGGTAGACGGAAACTTCCCAGACTGACTGAGTGCAGATACCGCATGTCCATGCCCGAAAACAGCGACTGAAACAGTGCCTGATAATACTGCCGGTATTGCGGGCTCCAGATGAGCGGGTCTATATGTATGCTCGTTTTCCATTCATGCCGTTGCAGTTTACGCAGTGCCAGGTTGCGTTTTTCTACCGACGGTGTCCGATACTCCAGTGCGCGAGCTATCGGTGCTGGAGTGAAGCTCCAGGCGATTACAATATTGGGTATGGCCTTGCGCTTCAGCAGGCAGCGTATCTGGACGCTTTTGGTGCGCAGTTCCAGCAAGGAGTCTGGAAGTTGTTCGAATACCGGGATAAAGAAATCGGCAAAGCCAGTAAGCGGTTCCATGGCCAGACTGTCACAATCGTAGCCGGAGAAGAAGTGTACAGACTCATTTCTGTGCTGCTGGCAGCACTGTGTGACTGCGTTGGCGAAATCTGCGTAGTTCACGAACAGTACATAATGAGCCGATCGGTACATACCTTGTAGAAAGCAGTAGCGGCAGTCATACAGGCAGTTGAGCATATGGGAAAAATAATAGTTGTGTTGTCCACCCAGGGTGTAATTGGCCGGCGCTGGCAGCACCATACGGCCCTTTTTGCGAGCAAGGATCAGGGCTGGCCGTGCCTTCTGCAGGCGAAAGTTTTGCGCGTTGCGGTTGAATACTTCCCCGTAATGCCGAATTTCAAGCCGTGGCACCTTGCCAAAATGCTGAAGTATTTTCCGGGCTCTGGCCTCCTGATCAAGCCCCTGCTCAACATAGATTAGTGATGGATTAAGCAGCATCTCTCGGTGCCGTGTGTGGAGGCATATTGTAAACTGCCATGTAATTCAGGCTTCGGTTTTGCTCATGGTTCACAGTGGCGAACGTGTGTGTCAAGCCGTTCATTCAGACGACGGATGATATGGCGGGCTCTCTGCTTCCCGCTTCCCTGAAGTGTTGTGCAGAAATCGACAGGAGATTGTTCCGGAAGCAATGCCTGCCAGCGCAACAGCAAGGTTTCAAGCTGGTTTCGTTGGCTTGCACTAAAATGTGCACATACCATGAGTTGCTCACGCATCGCGCCGATATCTGGCCTGTGGATACTTTGCTGTAGTTTCCGCAGTTGATGTATGCATTCCATAATCCGATCCATGCACTGACCGATCAGTTTGCTTATTAGTTTTGCCGATACCGTATGAGTTGGGCATTCCCGGTTGTCAGACACAATTTTTATGCAGTGGCTCAGTTCCTGGATAGAGATGCGGCTGGCTACTGTATAGAAGCCTATGGCCTCCATGTCGATTAATGTATCACCATAGCTGGTGGATGGTTTATCAATCGTAGTGAGTTCCGCAATCGGGAATGGTGGTTTGAACGCGAATTGCGGATAAAACAACTGTTTACTGGTCGGGTCAATAATCCGGCCTGCTATGAAAGCCTTCCCCTGCGCGTGGTATTTGTGTCCGCTGCTACCGATGTTGAGCAGTATCGGAGGGTTGCCTTGATACAGCTTGTGGTAACGGCACCAACTTTCCATCAATGCGGCCGCCGCGTTGATCTTGCCGATGCCGCTGATGCACAGGCTGAGTTCCTGTCTCGAATCGAGATAATGGCTGAACAACCCTGTTTTATGATCGCGCCGGAGCCCGAAGGTCTGAAGAAGCGGCTTTGCCTCACAGGGCAAAGCGACATGAATGTGGATCAAGGAAGCCCCCGCAGCGTCGCTGACTGTCTTTGATAATGCCGTAGTAACTCGGTAAATTCGATAGTGTGGCAGTGATTGCCATGTTTCTTTGCACCGTTCAGCCAGATTCCGAGTTTTTGCAGTATGGCTTCACAGGCGGCCAGATAATCATCCTGGCAAAGTTCGGATTGCTGTAGACATTTGTGCAGGGCCATGATTCGAAACCTGTCCATGCCATAGAAGTGGCGCGACAATTGTCCTGCGTGTCCACCATATTTTACGACCAGCACGTCCGTTGCCAGGTGAACCGGATAACGCGCAGTGACACGCAGCCACATGTCATAGTCTTCACAGACAGGCAGACGTTCATCAAATAGTCCGAGCTCATCAAATACCGTGCGATGGATTATGACTGAAGAAGGTGATATGCAGCACAGTGGCAGGCAGTGCTGGAATATCCATCCACCGTGTCGAGCATGTTTCTTTTGCTGATTTAGCACTTGGCCATTCCTTATCCATTGTTCGTTGCAGTGGACCAGACGTATATCCGGATACTGATGTATCAGTTCGAATTGCTGTTCCAGTTTTTCTGGTTGCCAAATATCATCATCATCCAGAAACGCCAGCCAATGTGAACTGGAACGGTGGATGCCTTCATTGCGCGCATGGCTTATACCTTGATGAGAGGTACGGTAATACTGTATCTCCGGATACCGTGTCTTTATCAGCGCACGGGTTTTTTCGTTGGTACCGTCATCTATGACAATGACTTCGTTGGCAGCAAGAGTCTGTGCCAACACCGATTCTATGGCTCTTGGCAGCATCGTTTCCCGGTCGCAGGTAGTGATAATGGCACTGTAGTGTTTGGTTTCCACTATTCCGGAACACACAGGTCAGATGCTAAATATGCGAACCACCACTAATGTTTATTGTCGCTCCGCTAATGTATGAAGCGGCATCGGAAGCCAGGAACACTGCTGTTGCTGCCACATCCTGCGGTGTGCCAAAACGCTTTACCGGGATTTCTTCCAGTCGTGCACGATAATAGTTTTGTTTCATGTGGTCGCGTGCAAATCGAGTGTTTATCCAGCCAGGAGCCAGTACATTGACGCGCACATCACAGCTCTTTGCGAGCGAACAACTGAAACCGGTGATGCCAGCCTTTGCTGCCGAGAAGAGCTGAGCGTTGAGGCCTGCGAGCCCATGCATCGCGTGTTCCCAGGACATGTTCAGAATTACCCCTTTCTCTCGCTGTGACTGCATGATTGGCAGTATCGTCCAGCAAGCCTGCATGGTGCCCGCAAGGTCGACGCTTAGCAGGTATTCCATTTTCCCATCACGTTCCAGTTTGGCTCCCTCACCTGTCAGTATGTCGGCACCAGCATTATTGACCAGGACATCAACCTGGCCGAGAAATTCCCGTGCTTTTTGCAATACCGTGCCAATCTGGATTTTATCTCCAAGATCCAGTTGTGCGATATCCACCATGACGCCGTGTTGACGCAGTTGTTCAGACAGTTCCTCAGTTTGTTTCTCTGCGCTGCGGTAGCTAAGGAACAGATTGGCGCCGTGTGCTGCGAATGCCTGTGCAATAGCTGTTCCAATGCCACTGCTTGCCCCGGTGATTATGGCATGTTTACCTGCGAGTGCCTGCATGGTACGCATGGTTTGATTACGGTTCGCTCTCGGTTGTTTGTCTGCCGCGTTCCTGAGCTGCAACGATGTCAAGCAGGCGGTTGATATATTTATAGGACTGCTTTCCACCAAACATGTGTGCCAGGTTCACAGCGTCATTGATAATGACGCGCCAAGGCACTTCAGAGTGGCAACACAATTCGTAGCATCCAAGTTGCAGTATTGACAGCTCTATCGGGTCGAGTTCCTTCAACGGTCGGTCCAGGTGTTTTTCGAAACAGGCATTCAGTTTTTTCCGGGCATCAATTGTGCCGAGTACCAGGCTGCGGAAATAGTCTTTGTCCATACCTTTGCAACGTTCCGAGTCAGACAGATACTCGGCTATGACTGTATTCGGATCACGTTCATTCAGATGAAAAGAATAGAGTACCTGCATCGCGTTGCGGCGAGACTTGACCCGGGCTCGGAAAGATATTTTTTCAGACATCTGTAACAGGCTTTGTTTCGCCTATCTGACGCATAAGGGAAATCATTTCCAACGCCGACTGCGCAGCTTCTGTTCCTTTGTTGTTTTCTCCCGGTTCAGTGCGAGCCAGTGCCTGTTCCGGGGTGTCGGTAGTGAGAACGCCGAATATCACCGGTATCATGCTGTGCAGGCTTAGCTGGGCGATTCCGTGGCTGCACTCTCTGCACACATGTTCAAAATGTGCGGTTTCACCTCGAATGATTGCCCCCAGTGCGATTACCGCGTCCAGGTTGTGGCTACTGACAAGTTGTTTCGTTGCCAGAGGGATTTCAAAGGAGCCAGGTACATTTACCACCCAGATGTTTTCAGATGGCACGCCAGCACTTGCCAGTTCTTCCAGGCAAGAATCCAGCAAGCGTTGGGTAATTCTCGCATTAAAACGACTATTCACGATGCCGATTCTGCATGGTAGATCGAATGCTTCCAGGTGAGACTCGAATTTTCTGTACCCGCTCATGGACGATCTCCTTCAATCGGTGTATTCCACCACTTCCAGTCCAAAACCGGACAAGGCATGGATGCGCTTTGGTGTGCTGAGCACACGCATCTTTCTGATTCCGATATCAGACAGGATATGGGCTCCCAGCCCGATACTGCGCAGATCCTTTATATCATCGGAGGCCTTGGATGGTGAGTGGATCAGGGTTTTACAGTGTCGCAATTCACCAAGCAAAGACGAGCGATCGTACTGATTGCACAGATATACAATCACGCCGTTTTCTTCACGCGCAAAACGTTTCAACACATCACCCATAGACCAGCGTTGGATTGCTTTATCCAGACTGATCAGTTCATTGATCGGATTCTGGAGTTGTACCCGGACCAAGGTCGGTTGCTCGGCCTTTATTGTGCCCTTGACCAGGGCGAAATGCAGGTCCTGTTTCATAACATCCTGGTAGATGTAGGTGGTGAATTCCCCGTATTCCGTGTATAGAGTAAATTCTTCCAGGCGTTCTATGTTTTTTTCGTTTGCGATGCGGTAGCGGATCAGGTCCGCGATGGTGCCGATCTTGAGTTCATGCTGTTTTGCGAAAGTTTCAAGGTCGGCACGCCGTGCCATGCTGCCATCATCATTGAGTATTTCCACTATCACTGCGGCAGGAATCAGCCCGGCAAGCCGACTCAGATCACAGCCTGCTTCAGTATGTCCGGCACGTGACAGCACCCCTCCATCCCGTGCCATTAGTGGAAACACATGTCCGGGCTGTAGCAGGTCGGAAGATTTGCAGTCGGTGGCAATTGCCGTCTGTATGGTTACACAGCGGTCAGCCGCTGATATCCCGGTGGTGACACCATGTGCGGCCTCTATCGACACCGTGAAATTGGTGCTGTGACGATCATGACTATCAGGGCTCATTAGTGGCAGATTGAGACGTCGGCAGTGTTCCCGGGTCAGTGTCAGACAGATCAGACCTCGTCCATAGCGAGCCATGAAATTGATATCCTGAGGACGGATGTGGCTCGCGCCCATGACCAGATCTCCCTCATTTTCCCTGTCTTCATCATCCATCAGAATCACCATTCGTCCTTCGCGGATATCAGTGATAAGCTCTTCAGTGTCATTCAGACGCATAGGGTTTTCTCATTTGTGGGTGTTCAGGACATCGGCTGTGGCCGCCGCAGCGTTTCTATGTATTTTGCAATCAGGTCAACTTCCATGTTTACCAGATCGCCCGGCTGATACTGTGAAAACAGGGTGTGGCGCAGGGTGTATGGGAGGATGTTGACGTCAAAGCCATCCGGTAGCAGTGTGTTTACAGTCAGGCTAACCCCATCGATACAGATGGAGCCTTTTTTCGCAACATAGCGTCTGAGTTCTGCAGGCAGTTGAATGGTAACACGGGTAGACTGGCCGTCCTGTTTGATGTCGATAATCTTGCCAGCGGCATCGATATGTCCACTGACCAGATGTCCATTCAGGCGTTCTCCGAGCAGCAGGGCGCGTTCCAGATTGACTCGGTCTCCTTGACGGATATTGGAAAACGTGGTGCAGGCGAGTGTTTCAGCAGAGACATCGGTTTCCCATTGGCCATCTTCGAGGATATTGGACACAGTCAGGCAGACACCGTTTACAGCGACGCTGTCTCCGGCTGACAATCCTCGCAGTGTTTCATCTGCTTGTATGATCATGCTGCGATCGTATCCTCGGATATTCACAGAGTTGACTGTACCGCAGATCTCGACGATGCCGCTGAACATCAAACATCCCCAGTGTGAACCGTTTCTGCGCTAATGCGCAAATCATTCCCTATATGGCGGACATCGGTGATCTGCAGGTGTGGACAGTGTTCCAGTTCCAGTATTTCCCTGAGCCGAAACATGGGTTGAGCTTTGTCTCCAAGTAGACACGAGGACATATAGATCACGAGTTCGTCAACCAGATTGGCATCGATAAAGGCGCCACACAGTGTCCCTCCAGCCTCTACCAGCACTGTATTGATCTGTTCCTCTACGGCCAGATGTCGCAGACAGGCGTTCAGATCGACATGTCCGTTTGCATCTTCGGGAAGTTGGCAGATACGGGAACCAGCAGCAGTCAGTTGTTGTATTTTTTCAGCATTGTCCGAGCAAGTGCAGATCAGACAGCTTTTCCCGCTTAGTATCCGGGCATTGGTCGGTGTTCGCAGCTTGCTATCCAGTATCACGGGCAGTGGTGAATTGACAGGATGCTCAATTTCCCGTACTGTCAGTTCGGGATCATCGTAGAGTATGGTGTTTACTCCAGTAATGATGGCCGAATGTGCAGCACGTAGCCGGTGACCATCGTGGCGTGCCGACGCACTGGTGATCCATTGGCTTCGTCCATTGGAAAGTGCCATCCTTCCATCCAGGCTGGTTGCCAGTTTGGCACACAGCCAGGGGCGTTTTCTTTCCATGCGACTGATGAAGCCACGATTGAGTTTCCGTGCCGGCGCCGACAACAGTCCACAGGAAGTATTGATCCCCGCCTGTTCCAGTTGTTCCAGGCCACGGCCTGCAACGGCTGGATTGGGATCGTGCATTCCGGCATGTACCTGACAGACCCCTGCTTCAATCAGGGCATCCGTGCAGGGTGGGGTGCGTCCCTGATGGGAACAGGGTTCCAGGTTCACGTAGCAGGTGCTGCCTCGGGCATCATCAACTTGTGACAGGGCATGGATCTCGGCATGGGCTTCGCCGGCCCACATGTGCCAACCACAGCCAAGGATAGTGCCATTTCGTGCCAATACACAGCCTACACGCGGGTTTGGATCGGAGGTATAGAGTCCTTTAGTCGCCAGAGACAAGGCTTGGCCCATCAGGGAAAAATCGCTGGCGGTCCAATTCAATCCCCGTCACCACTGTCAGCTTTGTTGTCGTAAAACAGATCTTTTTGTGTACTGTCGGCTCTACCCGGCGGCAATTCACGCAGCAGGGCCTGAGCCTCGTTCAAAAACGATTGAATATCGCCAAACCCTCGATAGATAGAGGCATAGCGGATATATGCGACATCGTCGATGCTACGCAGTTGTTGCATGACCAGTTCTCCAAGATCTTGAGAACTGATCTCACGTTTTCCACGACTGCGAAGCTGCAGGCAGATATCACTGACTGCCTGATCGATCATTGTGGTATCGATTGGACGTTTTTGAATTGACAGCTCGATGCCCAGCCGGAGCTTGTTTTCGTCAAATGGCTCTCGGCGCTGGTCGGATTTGACGATTTTCGGAAGATTCAGATTTGGTTTTTCATAGGAGGTGAAGCGTCTTTTGCACTGCTTGCATACACGTCTGCGCCGTACCTGTTTGCCACTATCAAACTGACGCGAGTCAATGACGTGGGTGTCCGATGCTGTGCAAAAAGGACAGCGCATCCCTTGGTGACAGTCAGGTCTGATACAGAGGCTTGCTCTTGCACAGTGCTACCACATCGTTTTTCACCTGACCAGTGACAGACTCGTCTCCCATGTTTTCCATGATATCGCAGATCCAGTTTGCTACACGGTGACAATCGTCGGAGTTGAAATTACGGGTGGTTATGGAAGGAGTGCCGATGCGAATACCGCTTGTGACAAAGGGCGATTGGGGATCGTTGGGGACGGAATTTTTATTGGTTGTGATATTTGCTTGGCCGAGTGCGGCTTCTACGTCTTTACCTGTGAGCCCTTTGCGACTCATATCAACCAGAAACAGATGATTGTCTGTGCCGCCGGAGACAATATCCAGACCACGTTCTATAAAGGCGGTAGCCATGACACGGGCATTTGTCTTGATTCGTTTGACATAGTCCTTGAAATCGTCCCCCATCGCTTCTTTGAAGGCCACTGCCTTGGCAGCAATGGTATGCATGTGTGGCCCGCCTTGATAGGCGGGGAAAACCATGAAATTGATTTTCTTCTCCAGTTCCGGATTGGCCTTGCCCATGATGAGACCGGAACGCGGGCCGCGTAGCGTCTTGTGCGTGGTGGTGGTGGTGATATCCGCTATCCGGACTGGACTTGGGTGTTCTCCAGTCGCTACCAGCCCGGCAATATGGGCAATGTCTGCCATCAGCAGTGCCCCGACACTATCGCTAATGTCGCGGAAACGTTGCCAGTCGACGATTCTGGAGTAGGCAGAATAGCCAGTTATGATCAACTGTGGTCTATGTTGTTGCGCCAGTTTTTCTACACCATCGTAGTCTATCTCACCGGTCTCCGTGTTCAAACCATACTGTACAGCCTTGTAGATGCGGCCGGACAGGTTTACGCTGGCGCCGTGGGTCAGGTGTCCGCCGTGTGCCAGGCTCATACCCATCAGGGTGTCGCCAGGGTTCATTACTGCATGATAGACCGCACCATTGGCCTGGGAGCCGGAATGTGGTTGCACATTGACCCAGTCAGCGCCAAACAAGGTCTTTGCCCGTTCGATAGCCAGTCGTTCAACCACATCCACATGTTCACAGCCGCCATAGTAGCGTTTCCCCGGATAACCCTCGGCATATTTATTAGTGAGTACCGAGCCTTGGCACTCCAGTACGCGAGGGCTGGTCATATTTTCCGAGGCGATCAGTTCTATATGCTCTTCCTGCCGGATGCGTTCCGCTTCCATGGCCTGAAAAAGTTCCTCGTCAAAGCCGCTGACTCTCATATCCTTCGCGAACATTGGTAAAACTCCGAATCTGTCTGTTACAGGGAAAAGCGGCAAATCCGCTTGATTATGGCCGCCTGTGGCGGCTCCATTGTGAGCGTTCGTGCTTAGGATAACAGAAATATCCGGTCGTCGCATCAGCTATGGGCAAGTACCGGGTTTCAGCTAAAGACTTCGGCTAGAGCAAGGCTTTTCCCATTCCGGTCTTTTTCTGAAAGTTGCGGCGGGTTTCCATTCAGAGGCCACTCGATGCCCAATTCGGGGTCGTCCCAGGCAATGCAGCGTTCCCGTTCCCGATCATAATATGCGGTGGTTTTGTAGTGCACGCTGGCGCTGGCACTCAGTGTCAGGAAACCGTGCGCAAACCCGGGTGGTATCCATAGTTGAAGGCGGTTGCGTGCGCTGAGTTTCTTCCCCACCCAGTGCCCAAAGTGCGGCGACTGCCTTCTGATGTCGACCGCAACATCGAAGATTGTGCCACGCACAACCCAGACCAGCTTTCCCTGTGCACTGGGATGGAGTTGATAATGCAGGCCGCGCAGTACATTGCGATGGCTGTGACTGTGGTTATCCTGTATGAAATCGGTTTTTACGCCAGTACACCGGGCAAACAGTTCGTGATTGAATTGTTCGCTGAACCAGCCACGGGAATCAGCGAATACGGTCGGTTGAAGAACCAGCACACCATCAAGCGACGTGGTTGTTGTTTTCAACATATCGCTCAAGATTGGGTGGCCATCACAGGATCATCAGGCATTGGTGACCGGTGTTTTATCTTATTCATGTTGTTTTAGTCTTCCAGCAGCCGCAGCAGGTACTTCCCGTAGTCACTGTCATTCATGTTATCGATAAGCCGTTCCATGTCGATACTGTCTATCCAGCCAGCCCGGTAGGCGATTTCCTCCGGGCAGGCGACTTTCATGTTTTGACGGTGTTGTATGGTTTGTATGAACTGATTGGCTTCCAGCAGACTTTCGGAGGTGCCGGCGTCGAGCCAGGTGTGTCCTCTGCCGATCTGTTCCACATACAGCATCCCGCTTTCCAGGTACCGCTGGTTCAGATCAGTGATCTCCAACTCACCCCGTACTGAAGGGACCAGCGTCTTCGCATGCGCTACCACGTCGGAGTCATAGAAATACAGGCCGGTAATTGCATGGCAGGAGCATGGAAGAGAGGGTTTCTCCTCGATCCGGATGACGTGTCCTTCGGAATCCAGTGTGGCTACCCCATAACGTTCCGGGTCCTTGACTCGATAGCTGAAAATGGTTGCTCCACGCGCTCGTTCATTGGCACTGCCCAGAAACGCTGTCAGCGAATGTCCATAAAAAATATTGTCGCCCAGTATCAGGGCTGAGGGTCTTTCTTGCAGGAATGCTTCGCCCAACAAAAATGCCTGTGCCAGGCCACCCGGCACAGGCTGCTCCGTATAATGGAACTCCATTCCCCATTGTGTGCCGTCACCCAACAGCTTGCGGAAGTTCGGCAGATCATGCGGAGTCGATATGATCAGCACTTCCCGGATGTGGCTCAGCATCAGCGTTGACAGCGGGTAGTATATCATTGGCTTGTCAAATACCGGCAAGAGTTGTTTGGAGACCGTGCAGGTCATCGGATAGAGTCGGGTCCCGCGTCCTCCCGCAAGTATGATGCCTTTTCTTTCTATCATGGCTATTGTGAATCAGTAGCGCACAGTTCAGTCACCAGCCGTGATACCTGATCTTGCCAGGGAGGCAGGCTGAGGTGGAAAGCATGTCGTAGCCGGGTGGTGTCCAGGCGGGAATTTGCAGGCCGTCTTGCGGCCTGCTTCAATTCCATGCTGGATATGGCCAGGATATCTGCTGTGCTGGTGCGTAGTTTGGCACCCAGGTTGCTCGCTTCGCTAACCAGGAAACAAGCGTAGTCATGCCAGTTTGTGCTGCCACTGGCTGTGAGATGATATGTGCCGGATACCCGGCTGGCTTTCCGGTCGTGGCGGATACTGCTGTATACCAGGGCTGTGATATCGGCAACCAGTGCTGCGCTGGTCGGTGTGCCGAACTGGTCTGCAACAACCCGGAGTTGTTCCTGTTCCATGGCACAACGCAGTATGGTGCGAGCAAAATTCCTGCGTCTGGCCGCGTAGATCCAACTGGTGCGGAATATCAGATGTTGGCAGTGGCTGTCCCGGATCGCCTGTTCTCCGGCAAGCTTTGTTTGGCCATAGACATTCAGTGGTGCCGGGGTATCGTCCTCGCGCCAGCAGTGTTCTCCACTGCCATCAAAGACGTAGTCCGTGGAATAGTGGATTAGCCAGGCACCTGTTGTGTGTGCTGTCTTTGCCAATACCTCGACGGCCTCGGCATTGATGCGCCAGGCGGTATCCGGTTCCATTTCCGCCATATCCACATCCGTGTAGGCGGCGGCATTGACGATGAGGTCCGGAGCGCAGGAACGCACCGTTCTGGACAGGGATGCGACATCTCCCAGCTCAGCCTGAGTCCTTCCGCAGGCTTGTACCTCACCCAATGCGACCAGCGCCCTGCGCAGTTCCCAGCCTATCTGCCCGTTGGCACCCAATAACAGAATCTTCATGCGTGGCATTCTGTGGCGTGAGGTTTTTTCCTGGCAATGGCATGTGCTACCCAGTCCGGATTTTGCAAATACCATTCTATGGTCTTGCTCAGTCCGGTGAGGAAACCATGTTCCGGTTTCCAGCCCAGTTCCTGCTGTATTCGACCGATGTTCATGGCATAACGCCGGTCATGGCCGAGTCGGTCTTTTATATGGCGTATCAGAGCAAGGCTTTGGTTGGCGGATCTTCCGGGAACCCGTCGATCGAGCATTTCACAGATATGATGTACCACCTGCAGATTGCTTAGCTCACTCATTCCCCCGATATTGTACACGACACCAGGACGGCCGGAATCCAGTACCTGCATCAAGGCCTGGCAATGATCTTCCACATACAACCAATCGCGAATATTCAGGCCATCGCCATACACCGGTAGGGTTTCCCCCGCGAGGGCACGGTGGATCATCAGCGGGATCAGTTTTTCCGGGAACTGACGCGGGCCGTAGTTGTTGGAACAGTTGGTGGTCAGTACAGGCAGGCCATAGGTTTTGTGCCAGGCGCGCACCAAATGGTCGGATGCCGCTTTGCTGGCACTGTAAGGGCTATTCGGACGGTACGGATGGTCTTCGGCAAAAGGTGGGGCATTGGGTGGCAGTGAACCGTAAACCTCATCAGTGGAGATATGCAGGAAGCGGAAGTTCTCCTTTGCCTGAGCACGTAGTCTCTGCCAGTAATTGTGGGTCGCCTCCAGTAGCTGGAATGTCCCTGTGATGTTGGTGTGTATAAAGTCTGCTGGCCCCGCAATAGAGTGGTCTACATGGGATTCGGCAGCGAAATGGACAACGGCCCGTGGCGAGTGTTCCGCAAACACCCGCTGTAGTTTGCCGATGTCCGCAATATCGCCGCGGATCAAGGTGTAACGTGGGTCCCCGTCCAGTTCGGCGAGGTTTTCCGGATTTCCGGCATAGCTGAGCTTGTCCAGATTGACGACAGGTTCATCCCGTTTCTGGAGCCAGCACAGGATGAAATTTGAGCCTATGAAGCCGCAACCGCCAGTAGTCAGTATGGTCATATGAGATAGAAGATTACCGGCGGGTGCCAACATGGCTCGCAGTGCACCCGCTTGTGGAAAAAGTATAGCATAGCGGGGACAGATGCCTTGTCCCGGTGACCGGTGTCCGGCCAGAGTCTGCGTCGTTTGCTGATAATGCCAGGCTTTGGCATGTATCCGCCATCGTCCGGGCCCGGATTTTTCAGCCAGGGCCACCCCGGTAGCGACCGTGCAGTGCGCACAACGCGGGTCTTCGGGGCAATGTTATACTCGTCGAGCGGGGTTCCCCGGATCTGTGAGGCGCTGGAGTGGAGTTGCTTGTTGCGGGAACCCGGGTTGCAGTGCTATTTGTTTCTTGACAGTAGAGGGGCCGGGATGATGATAGTCGTTTATCATGGCAGCGGGTGGGCAATCTCGTCGTGTATCGATGACTGAGTCCTCAAGTTGCCCGCTGGCTGAACGTATGCGCCCGGCAGAACTGGAAGGGTTTTTCGGACAATCCCATCTGCTGGCCCCAGGCAAGCCCCTGCGCCAGGCCATAGAGCAGGGGCGACTGCACTCCATGGTCTTCTGGGGACCTCCTGGCACTGGAAAGACCACGCTGGCCCGTTTGCTCTCAAGCTATTGCAAGGCTGAATTCGTCAGGCTGTCCGCTGTACTTGGCGGGGTCAAGGAAATTCGCGCCGGCATCGATGTGGCAAATAATCAGCGTAGTCAGTTCCACCGGGACACAGTGCTGTTCGTGGATGAGGTACATCGATTCAGCAAGGTGCAGCAGGATGTCTTTTTGCCGTATGTTGAGGATGGGACCATTATCTTCATTGGTGCGACCACGGAAAATCCCTCTTTTGAACTTAACAATGCGTTGCTTTCCCGGCTCAGAGTCTATGCGTTGAATCCACTGGATGAGCCCGCATTGGTGCAGATACTGCGCAATGCGCTGGCAGATCCGACTCGGGGGTTGGGTGGCGCACAGGTGCTGATCAGCCAGGAACAGCTTGTACAATTTGCATGTGCTGCCGATGGCGATGCGCGTGTGGCGCTGAATTTGCTGGAAACCGCTTGCGAGATTGCCCATATCAGGTGTTCAGGCCACCACCCGGTGGAATTGGACGAGACTATTCTGCGGGAAGTGTTGGTCGGCGGTGGATATCGGCGTTTCGATAAAAGAGGGGATATTTTTTATGATCAGATATCGGCATTGCATAAGTCCGTTCGTGGTTCGGATCCGGATGCTTCTCTGTACTGGTATGCGCGTATGTTGGATGGGGGCTGTGATCCGCTGTATATTGCCCGGCGTGTGGTGCGAATCGGTTCGGAAGATATAGGCAATGCCGACCCGCGCGCATTGCGCATTGCGTTGGATGCCTGGGAGGTACAGGAACGACTCGGCTCTCCCGAGGGTGAGTTGGCAATCGCTCAGGCTATCGTGTACCTGGCTTGCGCGGCCAAGAGCAATGCGGTTTACCGTGCCTGGCAGGCGGCTGTGGCGGATGCCCGAAGGCATGGTTCGCAGGCAGTGCCTTTGCACTTGCGCAATGCGCCGACCCGGCTGATGAAGGAGATGGGACATGGTGCGCGTTATCGTAATCCACATGACGAGACAGATGGGTATGTAGCGGATGAGCACTATTTCCCGGAGGCATTGGACAGGCGCCATTACTACGATCCGATTCCCCGTGGCCTGGAACTGAGGATCGCGGAAAAACTCGCCTGGCTTCGCAAGCGTGCGTCACAACAGGAGGACGCACCGATGTTGCGGCAGGATGCGGGTGAATAGTCGGTATCGGGGTCACACTACGGCTATTGCTTCGGCCATGGCCGTTGCTTATGTCGCAGTATCGGGTTCATCTTTCCCCGGGTCATTGCCATCAGGTTCGCGATAGATCTCCACAGAGCGTTTCAGGTCACCGCGCTTTTCTATCAATTCCAGCACGTTCGGGTCGCCTTGTTGTTCCGGTCGGGCAAAGAAACGTGCCCGTAGGCGAGGCTGGCCCTCTTCCTGGTCACGGTCTGTCAGATAATAGGTGGCGATACTTTTTCTCAGCACATCCGGACTGGCAGGGTCGAATTTTCTGTACATGCCATGCCAACCCTGGTCTCGTACGTCAAACAGTACGCCACGGTTGAACACGGGAGGGACCAGGGTCGGGTTTGCAAAATCCGGTTTGCCATCGTGATCGGGGTACAGTGCCAGGTGGCCACCGTCGCGTTCCGGGACGAGATTGGAAGACAAATATACGATCAGGTTGAATGCCCGCTGTTTACCCATCTTCGGGTGCAGACTGTAGTCCAGATGAGGGTTCAGGTTGCCACCCGCCTTGTGCAGGTGTAAACCGCCGCCGTGCAGACCGAAGTCGGGATACAGTTTCTGTCCGGTAAGTTGGTTCAGCCAGCGTATGAAGGAGGGTGAGTTCAGATGCAAAAACATCCGGTAAGTCAGCGGCCCGAATACATCGTAATTGTTCATCGCCTTTTTTTCTTCTATCGGGTTACGGTATTCATACCAGACATCCGATTCATACGCCGGGAATTCCTGTTCTATGCCATCTGCCACCAGCGGATTGAAAAAGTCGTCCATTACCCAGTGAGCGAATGGCTTTTTGCCATCGTTCATGCGCATGTCGGAGTTTATTATCTCGTCAAACAATTTGTGTTGACTCAATATAGTGCTACACAGACAGCACGCAGGTTTTTCAGCGTATCGTGTGTCTGTCCAGCAGACACCGCGCCACCAGTTTCAACACCTGCTTTGCCATGTATACGATGTTTTCCTGCATCGGCCCGAGTTCCAGTGCTGCGGCGGTTGTGCCAGCCGCGGGATTGACCACCATCGCACAGCAAGCGTAGTCCATTTCCAGTTCACGGGCAAGCGCCGCCTCCGGCATTCCGGTCATGCCAACGATATCACAGCCATCGCGTTTCATGCGTCGTATCTCTGCCGCTGTTTCCAAACGTGGGCCTTGCGTTACCCCATGCACTCCACCATCAATGATCGACAATCCCTGTCCGGCGCGTAGCAGCGATTTACGCAGTGCCTCGTCGTAGGGATAACTGAAGTCAATGTGTGTTGCAGTACCGGCGTGGCCATCGAATGAGGAGGCTCTTCCCCACGTATAGTCGATGATCTGGTCCGGGATGACCATATGTCTGTCCTTCATCGCCGGACTGATCCCGCCAACAGCGTTGATAGCGATAATACGCTTCGCGCCAAGCTGTCGCAGTGCATACAGGTTTGCCCGGTAGTTGATCTGATGTGGAGCGGTGACGTGAGGGTCTCCGTGTCGTGGCAGAAACAGTACCTGCCTGTTGGCATATTCGCCGATGCTCGCAGGTGCGGAGCGCCCCCACGGGGTATCCATGGAGTGTCTTTCCACCACCTTCATTGTATCCAGGCGGTTCAGACCACTGCCGCCGATGAGTGCCATTATCGGGGCAGACATTGTGCTATGCGGATATGGCTGACGCGGGGCCTGCCCCGGTGGCAAGAAGGACACCGGATGCGTAATTCGGAGTTCATCACGTCGTTGATTATGGTATCGCGGACCAGGCCCGGATTGTGCACAGGGTCGGATGCGAACCGTTGTGCGGGCTGTGTGTCGGGGTTCATTTCAACTGCGCAATGTCCGGAACAGAAGCGGCGGTGCGGTGTGCCGATGGAATGCGTATGGCCAGCGGTCACGGTGTGTTCCAACCAGGGGAACCCACACCGCCAACAGTACCGGAGGAGCGTGGCAGGCTCTCTGGCGCCAGCCCGCTGTTGTTTTGGTGGAGGTGGGGGGAGTCGAACCCCCGTCCGCAAATCCGCCGCCTTTGGCGCTACATGCTTAGCCGATTCTTTGTATTTAGTCCACTGTCACCCGAATGGCAGGAAGGACAGTCGACGAGCCTGAGCACACTTTAACGGCGGGCCCCAGGCAGGCCCGGTTCGCGATCTTGTGTTGGTCGACACCTGCGATCCGCTTGCACAAGCACAAAGGCGGGCAGATGGCTCTCTACTGTTTTTCAGGCAGCGAGGGCAAAGTTGTCGTTGTTGGCAACTATTGGTTTTACAGAAGTTTAACGAGTGTCCTGCAACCTCGGCATGCTCCTCCGGTTTTGTGACCCGCGTCGAAACCAGGTGCACCCCCGTCCCGGGCTTAATACGAACCCGGCCCGGAATTATCCATTTATTGTACCCATTTGTCAATCATCAGGCATTGCCGGCGGGCATAACTGTCATACCGACAGTGACTTGCAACGGGATATCGGGTATTATCGGTCGTCATGGAAAGTTGGGGGAACGCACCATGTGGCGGCGGCCGAAAGGCGGTGCAGGAAAACGTTGCCAACAACGGGGCGGTGCCGGTTGGCCCTGGACCGTCCGGCAAGCCCGGGTTGGCGACAGAACTCGGGGGTCCCGATGGTCCTGAACCGACCCGCTATGGTGACTGGGAGCGCAACGGTCGCTGTATCGATTTCTGAATACGAAGATCCGGACAGCAGCAAAAGAGTAAATCGCCAGAACGCCAGTTGCGCAGCAGGCCATTAGCGAATATAACAGATGTCTCAGCGACCACTTTCTCCGCATTTGCAGATCTACAGGCCACAATGGACCTCGGTGTTGTCGATCACACACCGAGGCACCGGTGTGTTTCTTTGTCTGGGGTTGCTGTTACTGCCGTTCTGGTTGCTTGCGGCGGTCGCCGGCAAGGAGCAGTTCATGATGGCGCAGGCACATGTTTCGGCCTGGTATGGCAAGCTGTTGCTGGCGGCTTTCGCGTTTTCATTTTTTTACCATCTGTGCAATGGCATACGTCATCTGTTCTGGGATATGGGTGTGGGTTTGGACGTTGATATCGCCCGTTACTCCGGGTATCTGTGTGTGGGTTTTTCCTTGTTGCTGACCGTGGTGGCCCTGTATGTCGGATTTGTGGTGTGAGTAGGCTACAGCATCCACTGGCTGTCGCTCGCGGTCTGGGCTCCGCCAAGACTGGCCTTGAGCATTGGTGGTGGCAACGTCTTACTGCGGTTTTTCTGATCCCGATCAGTCTGTGGTTCATTGTTTCACTGCTGATAATGAGCGGTATGGATCATGCCGCTTTTGTGAGTTGGCTACAGTCACCGAGTACCTGTGTGATGATGCTGATTATGCTGGTGGCGGTTTATTACCATGCGGCACTGGGCCTGCAGGTGGTGATTGAGGATTACGTAGCTGCAAAATGGCAGCGCATGGCATGTCTGGTGTTGATTAAGGCCATACTGCTGATTACTGGACTGATTAGTGTACTGTCCGTGTTGAAACTGTATTTTGCGGGTTGAATCCGTGGCCGCTTCCTATCCGATGATCGATCACCAATACGATGTCGTCGTGGTAGGCGCTGGTGGTGCTGGTTTGCGCGCCACTTTCGGCATGGCCAGCAAGGGACTGGCGACCGCCTGTATCAGCAAGGTGTTTCCTACGCGCAGCCATACGGTGGCTGCTCAGGGTGGCATGAGTGCTGCGCTGGGGAACATGGGTGAGGACGACTGGCGTTGGCACATGTACGATACCATCAAGGGTTCGGATTGGCTGGGGGATCAGGACGCCATTGAATACATGTGCCGTGAGGCGCTCCCCTCGGTCATTGAACTGGAGCATTATGGAGTGCCGTTTTCCCGTACCGAGGACGGCAGGATATACCAGCGTCCATTTGGTGGTATGACCACGTACTATGGAGAGGGTACTGCACAGCGCACCTGTGCAGCCGCGGACCGTACCGGGCATGCCATCCTGCATACGCTGTATCAGCAATCTTTGAAGCATGATGCTGAGTTCTTCGTGGAATATTTTGCCATCGATCTGATCATGGATGGTGACGTCTGTCGCGGAGTGGTGGCCTGGAACCTGGAAGATGGCAGTTTGCACCGTTTTCGTTCCCATCAGGTAGTGCTGGCTACGGGTGGTTATGGACGTGCGTATTTTTCCTGCACCTCGGCGCATACGTGTACCGGCGATGGCAATGCGATGGTGCTGCGTGCCGGTTTGCCACTGCAGGATATGGAGTTTATCCAGTTTCATCCCACCGGGATCTACGGTTCAGGTTGCCTGATCACTGAGGGTGCGCGTGGTGAAGGAGGGTATCTGACCAACGCTTCCGGAGAGCGTTTCATGGAGCGCTATGCGCCATCGGCCAAAGACCTGGCCTCGCGTGATGTGGTCAGCCGTTCGATGACTATTGAGATCAATGAAGGCAGGGGTGTGGGTGAGCACAAGGATCATATACATCTGCACCTGGAGCATTTGGGTCCGGATGTGATTAATGAGCGTTTGCCTGGCATTGCCGAGTCGGCGCGCATTTTTGCCGGGGTTGACGTGACCCGTGAGCCTATTCCGGTGTTGCCTACGGTGCATTACAATATGGGAGGCATCCCGACCGATCACTATGGCAAGGTGGTCAGCGTGCGTAACGGAGAGGCAGATGTGACCATATCCGGTCTGATGGCGATCGGTGAGGCGGCCTGTGTGTCGGTACACGGTGCTAATCGGCTGGGGTCCAATTCGTTGCTGGACCTCATTGTGTTTGGTCGTGCCGCGGCGGACTACTGCGCACGGGAGATCCGCCCGGGTTCAGCGCACAAGCCAATGACTGATGCAGGCGAGGAGGCGGTTGCCAACCTGGATCGGTTGCGCCACTGTAACGGCAAAACGCCTACTGCGCGTATCCGTCAGCGACTTCAGCGTACCATGCAGGCACATGCCGCGGTGTTTCGTACTGGTGAATTGTTGCGACAGGGGATCGAGAAGATCGATGAGATTTGGCAATCCTTCGCAGATGTCGGGATCAAGGATCGTAGCCTGATCTGGAATACGGATTTGGTCGAGACCCTGGAATTGCAGAATCTTTTGCAGTGCGCAAGAGTCAGCGTACATGCTGCCGGCAATCGTACCGAGAGTCGGGGTGCCCATGCCCGTGAGGATTACCCGGAACGGGATGACAATCAGTGGATGAAACATACGCTGACCTGGCTGGATCAGGATGGCAGGGTGCGTTTCGATTACCGCCCGGTTCATTTATTCACACTGACAGATGAAGTGGACGTGTTTCCGCCAAAGAAACGGGTCTACTGAGTGCGGATGGAGGGTTGAAAATGGCACAGTTCAGATTACCGGCAAACTCCAGACCGAGACCCGGGAAAACTATGGACAAGGCCGCCGGAGCGGCCCGGCGCAAGGTCTTTCATATATACCGCTGGGACCCGGACAATGAGGAGCCGCCACGTATTGACAGCTATGCGATTGATTTGGACCAGTGCGGCCCGATGGTGCTTGACGCGGTCATCCATATCAAGGATGAATTGGATTCCACACTCAGTTTCCGGCGTTCTTGTCGCGAAGGCATTTGTGGTTCTTGCGCCATGAACATTGGTGGCACCAACACCCTGGCCTGTATCTGCGCAACTGCGGATTTCTCTGGCGATATCCGCATATACCCGTTGCCACACCAGCCGGTCGTCAAGGATTTGATCCCCGATCTCACCCATTTTTATGCCCAGTATGCGTCTATCAAACCGTGGCTCCAAAGCCAGAGTCCGCCACCCCCCGATGCCGAGCGGCTGCAATCAAAACAGGATCGTGCACGGCTGGACGGACTGTATGAATGCATACTTTGCGCTTGCTGTTCCACCAGTTGCCCGAGCTATTGGTGGAACAGTGATCGTTACCTTGGACCAGCCGCCTTGTTGCAGGCCTATCGCTGGATCATTGATAGTCGTGATGAGTATACCGGTGAACGGCTGGATCAGCTTGAGGATCCATTTCGTCTGTATCGCTGTCATACCATAATGAATTGTGCAAAGACCTGTCCCAAGGGCCTGAATCCGGCACAGGCCATTGCCAGGATAAAAAAGCTGCTGGTGGACCGGACATTCTGAACCGGTAGTGAATAAGGACACGCAGGACCGGGAACTTTCTCGTATGCGCTGGCGCTGCCGTCGCGGGATGCGGGAGATGGATCTGTTGCTGGAGAGTTTTCTGGACCGTTTCCATGCCACACTGGATCAGTCACAGCGCCAGGCGTTCATGGATCTGCTCAATGAAGCCGACCAGGACATCATGGCCTGGATTATGCGGCTCAGGCAGCCTCCCAGGGAGGATTATCGTTGGCTGATCGACAATCTGTCCCGGCAGCGATGGTCCATTGGCGGCAGCCGTGCCAGGATTTGATTCGGCGCTGGCGCACTGTCTTCCACTGACACCGCTGGAACATTTGGTACTGCTCAGGATATCGGGCAGCGATGCGGGCGTATTTCTGAATGCCCAGTTTTGCAATGATGTCAATGCCATCCTGACAGGGGGCGCACAACTCAATGCCTGGTGCAATCCCAAAGGCAGGGTGTTTGCCAATTTCATACTAAGCTGTCACAAAGACGCCTTCTGGTTGCTGCTACCGGTTGTGCTTGTGGAAGACTTTGTATCACGTCTGCAGATGTTCAGGCTACGTTCAAAGGTCATCATTGCCGACCCGGGTACCCACGGCTGGCAGGCGGCAGGGATGGAGATGGACGATACCGAAGCAATGGCACGGTCCGTTGCCGCTTTGGCTGACGAGGGTTGGCCGTGTTTTGCTGTCCCGGCGGATGCGTGTCGTGGCATTATCGTGATGCAGGCTGATCAGTTGCGTGAACATGCACTGCGGCAGAATGCACAGCATTGGCGGGACCGAGACCTGCGGCTTGGTTTGCCATGGCTCGATCGCTATGGCAGTGAACGGTTTTTGCCACAGAATCTGAATTTGGACTGGTTGGATGGAATGAGCTTCGACAAGGGTTGTTATCCGGGGCAGGAAATCGTGGCACGGCTGCATTACCGAGGTACGGTCAAACAGCGGTTGATGCTTGCTGAAACAGGTTCCGTCCCGGTGCTGCCGGAACTGTCCGCTGTGGTGATACGGCGCAGGGATGCTGATCATGTGGTAGGCCAGGTGCTGGCTGTCGGCCGGTCTGCTTGCGGCAGGATGCGGTTGCAGGTCGTGGTGGAGCCTCCTGCGAACGATGACGAGATGGGTTATTTCCTTGCGTGTCAGGATGGGCGATCTCTGGTGGCCCTGGATTCACTGTCGCTGCCACACTATGCCAAGTCGGCATCATGAGGTACCGGGTAGCCGCATGGACTGGCGTGTTCCGAGTCCCGCAGGGGCTTCCGTGTGGGGTTCGGATGGGTGCGTAAATGCGGTCCGCCATAGGGCGGAGGCGGTTGCCGGCGGAGTGGGAACCGCAAATGGCGCTGTTGCTGGCCTGGCCTGATGTGAGGGGTGATTGGGGTGATGACCTTGCGTCCGTCGAACAGACCTTTGTGGACATTGTCAGTCATGTGTATCGCTGCCAGCGTCTGATAATTGCGTGTCAGGATACCGAGCAGTGCCAGCGTACCGCACGTCGGCTTGAGAGTTCCGGCATTGATATGACGGCTATTTCCCTGCACGCATGTCCTTATGATGGGAGCTGGATCCGTGACTATGGACCATTGACCGTACAGCATGAAAAGACATCGTCCCGGCGTCTGGTGGACTTCCGCTTCAATGGTTGGGGCGAACGTTTCCCGGCACAGTGCGATGACCGGTTGAGTGCTCGTTTGTATCAACAGCAGGCCTTTGCCGACTGTGATATGCAGTCGGTGGACTTTGTGTTGGAGGGAGGCGCCATAGATACGGATGGGGCAGGTACCATATTGAGTACATACTCCTGTATGGATAGCCGTCATCCACAGTTGGATGTTGGTGACACGAGTGATATGTTGTCGCAATATCTGGGATGCAGCCGTCTGTTTTTGCTGCGACACGGCAGCCTGCAAGGGGATGAGACGGATGGGCATATCGACATGCTGGCGCGTTTTGTGTCTACAGATACCATTGTCCATGCCAGTTGTCGTGACCGCGGGCATCCGGATTATATGCCACTTGCGATGATGGCGGATGAGTTGCGTGCGTTGCGTAACATGGACGGTCGTCCGTACTGTTGTATTCCATTGTATTCTCCACATCAGCCCTTGTCCGAGGGTTGTGCGAGCATTCCATACAGCTATGTCAATTTCTATATCGCCAACTCCTGTGTGTTGGTGCCGCAGTATGGTTTTGTCAGTGAGGATAAGTTGGCATGTCGGTCGTTGCGGAAATGTTTTCCTGGGCGCAGTATTGTGGGCATAGACTGTAGTCGGTTGATTCGGCATGGTGGTGGGGTGCATTGTGTAACCATGCAATTGCCTTGTGCACCAGGCCATTTGTCGAGTCCCTTGTGATGGGCCGAGTCAATAGAGAACCCGACACATTCAGGCTTGCCGCGGCCCAGCATAGTTGCAGGAAGGAGCAGCGTTGGAATTTGCAGCAGGGGGTCCAAGCCATTGAACAGGCTGCCAGCAGGGAGGTCGATTTGTTGTTGTTACCGGAGTTGCATGGCTGGAGTTATTTTTGTATTCATCGGGAACGGTGCTGGTTTGATGCCGCGGAACCTGTTCCTGGTCGCCTGACCGAGGAACTCGGGATGCTCGCGCACAAACATGGATTGATTGTGGTCACCACAGTATTTGAACGCTGTGCAGAGGGGAAGTTTTATAATACCGCAGTGGTGCTGGATCGGGACGGAAGCCTGGCGGGATGCTATCGCAAGATGCATATCCCGGACGATCCTGGATACCATGAGAAATTCTATTTCTCTCCCGGAGATCAGGGCTTTGTTCCGATACAGACTTCGCTGTGTCGCCTGGGGGTGTTGGTATGCTGGGATCAATGGTTTCCTGAAGCGGCACGGTTGATGGCACTGGCTGATGCCGATCTACTGTTGTTTCCCAGTGCCATCGGTTGGGACCCGCACGATGCCGAGGATGAGAAGGAACGCCAGCTACAGGCATGGATCACGGTGCAGCGCGGGCATGCTATTGCCAATGCCCTGCCTGTGGTGGTTAGCAATCGCACAGGGGTCGAGTGTGGTCCGGCAAGCGAAGCCACACAAACATGTTTTTGGGGGACGAGTTTTATTGCGGGTCAACAGGGAGAGATACTCGCTATTGCAGGCGCCGATGAAACAGAGCTGGTAGTGGCGGAGGTCAGATGGTCTCGTACCAGCGAACTACGTCGTGTCTGGCCGTTTTTTCGGGACCGCCGCGTCGCGCATTATCAGGCCCTGTTGTCTCCCGAGCCGAAGGACCATGGCGATCACAGCCAGTGATTTTCATCCGCCACCGTGGTTGCGTAATCCCCATCTGCAAACCTTGTTGCCGGTGCTGCTGAGCAGATGGCGGTATCTCCCATCGCCCACATGGCAGACATTGCCGACCAGAGACGGGGATTTTATCGACCTGGCCTGGTTTCATGGTAGTAGCGATATGCCCCTGGTGCTGATGTTGCATGGCCTGGAGGGCTCGTTGCGTTCACATTATATCCATGCCTTGCCCCCGGTGCTGGCCGCCTGTCGTCTACAGGGGGTGCTGATGCATTTTCGTGGTTGCAGTGGCAGGCATAACCGGCTGAATCGTGCCTATCACTCGGGAGACAGTACCGATCTCGCCTGGGTGCTGGAATGTTTGCGTGCGCGTTTCCCAGGGCGCAGAATGATGGCTGTGGCCTATTCGCTGGGCGGGAATGTGTTACTTAAATATCTGGGGGAGACAGGGTCCAACAGTCTGCTGGATGTCGGTGTTGCCGTGTCGGTTCCATTTGAACTGGCGCATAGCGCACGTCGCTTGCGTCAAGGGTTCTCCCGTGTCTACGAACGTGTGCTGTTGAACAGCCTGATCCGGCGGCTAAGGCACAAATCCCGTCATCGCCCCATGCCGTTGGATACGAAAGGATTGTCTGCCAATATGGGTTTCCATGCCTTTGATGAATGTGTTACCGCGCCACTGCATGGCTTTAGGGACGCCGATGATTATTATCGGCACTGCAGTTCGCGACAGTATCTGCATGGGGTGCGGCGACCTGCGCTGATTATACAGGCACGGGATGACCCGTTTCTGCCTCCTGAGGCTATCCCGTCAGCCGAGGAACTGGCAGACAGTATCCGCCTGGAATTGGCTGAACACGGCGGACATGTGGGGTTTTACAGTCTCAGGGAACGCGATTGGCTGGCACACCGGATAGGCCGGTTTTTGCAGTCGCATCGGCATCCCTGAAGATAACGGTCGCGAATCTGTTTGGAGCAAAGGAGGGCTTCAGTTGACCACGTGTTGCTGTACACGACTCATGTCTATCTTCAGCGCCGCTGCAAATTCCAGCAGTTCCTGTTGAAGCTGGATGTGCCGCTGTCTCTGGCCGATACTGGCCAGCGCACGTTGCTCCTTGACCTGGTTTTCCAGCGCCTGTGTGAACTGCTTCATGGAGGCGCAATTGTCGCGGCAGGTCTGTCTTTCTTCCTGGCTCAGTAACAGCCAGGAGGATACAAACGTATCCATCTTGTCCCGGGTCCATACATTTTCCTTCAGGAACGCACTGAGCAGTGCCTCTCCGGCAAGTGTCAGTTCTATGGAAGGATTACCGCTGAATGCCGGGGTGGCAGCTTGCTGTGGCGTTGTGGCAGGCAATGTGGATGTTTCATCCTCACCGGAGTATAGCAGTACTGCGAGAATGCATCCCAGCGCTACCACGCCTGCTGCGACCAGCGCACGTTGGTGGGAGGAGAAACCGGACAAGAGTGTATCCCCCCCTGTTGTCGGAGTGGTAAACGCGGGTCCGGAGCGGGGGCGGAATGCGTTGACCGAGGTCTGTGCGGTGGTATACCGTTTTGTTGTCGTGGGTTGGACAAGCGGCAGGTAATCAATCACATCCGGACGTTTCGAACCAGCACAAACAGCATGCAGGAACGCACCCCGCTGTGTGCGATAGTCCTCTCGCGACAATTGGCCATTGGCATACGCCTTTGCGAGCTTGCGCAGTGGGGTCATTGTAGCCACAACCAACTCGCTCAACTAACTCAACTCGCTCTGGTCGAATACCTCTTCCCGAAGAATGCGGAAACCGGTAATGTCATCGGCTCCGCCGTCATGCTCGCGACTCAGACTGATCTCGCATTTGGAGTGTGGGTCCTGGAAGGAGCCTCCACGTGCCTCCACCGTATTGGAGCCATTATCGACCACCCATTCCTGTACGTTGCCTACGTGGTTTTTTATTCCCCAGGCATTGGAACGTCCGGACTTGACACTGATGATGCCGGTGCCCTTGATGATCTTGTCGCCAATGGCGACACGGCAGTTGTAGTCCTTGTACGGTTGCTTCCCTTGCGACAGGGAGGCATACTCCCATTCCTCGCGGCTCGGCAGACGATAGGTTTTCCCGGTGCGTTCCGAGAGCCATTCCGCATACTGCTGCGCCTCGGCCAGACTGATCCCGGTCTGTGGCTCATGGCGTCGTTCCTTATTTGTTTCAGCGGTGCAGTTTCCACTGATAATACAGTACTTTGTCCAGTCGCCGCGGGATATTTCATATTTGCCTATGGCAAAGGATTTTTCCATCCCCTCGCCCGCGGGGACCACAATCAGGTCGGGTCCGCGCGCTCCCTGACGATGGATCACATCATAGCAGACAGCTTTGGCACGACGTCCATATCCAGCGAGACGTGTGGTGCACTCGGCGACACTGGGGACAGGGGTCCATTCCACCGTTTGCGCTACCGTGGAGGCGAGGGAGCTGGCGTCAAATTTTTCAGCCTGTCGTATCGTAGGTTTGCGTGCCGGTTTCAGTGAAACGATCAGCTTTTTCAGTGCAGTCCGTTCTTCTTTATAGTCCGGGTTGTCGGTCCATAATTTCTGGGCACGCGACAGCAGGGCCTCGGTAGCGGATAGTTTTACATAGTCGCCTTCCGCCGTTTCCTTGTCTTCCAGATACATATTGTAGAAGTTTTGCACCTCCGCGAGTTTGTTTTCCAGGGTCTTGGCAAAGATCTCATACTGTGGATGTCCGGAAAATTTCTCACGCTCCCTTTCCAGCAGCGCCTGAGCCTCGGTCAGTTTGCCGACGCTGGTCAGGGCGTTGGCAGTCGAATACTGGTCCCAGGGCTTGAGCTGCAGATCACTGCGCAATTTTGCCAGGTCGGTACTGGATGGGAACATTTCCGCGCTGATGCGAGCCACCACAGCAGCGGCGTTTTCGTTCCTTTTGCGTAGCGTCTGCACTTTGTTTCGCAGTAGTGATATGGCTTCCTTGCTGAATTCCGCAAAGCGGCCAGCAGCCGCATGATCCTTGATCTGATTGACTTTGACCCGGGCATCGCCGGGAATGGTGTCAACCGTGTTATCGCGGAACAGCGTCAGCAGGCCACTGATGTTGACTTCAGCCTGATATTCGTCACCCATGGACTTGATAAGATCATTGGTCGGCTCCAGTTCATAGCCCCTGCGAGCCAGTGTCAGAGCAGACTCGAAATCTTTGGCCTCCGCCCGACTCCGGGCAACGCGAGTAAAGCTGCCTACCACCAGAGGGATGGCTTCGGTGGTCAAGTAGATGTCATTTTCTGGCAGTTCCTCCTGTAACTTTTGCAGGGTTGCCACCGCATCAGAGATATTGTCGCCATCGGCGAACGCTTTTATATCCGTCTTGTAGGAACGTACGCGCTCCTGACGCGCATCTTCAGCGCGTGCATCGGCAACAGCCACGAGTGCCTCCTTGACCATATCCAGTTCAGGCGCAAAGAGTTGTGCCCTCTGGACCAGGTTGTCAGCGATATCAAAACGCTTATCTTCAAGCACCAGGTTGGCTTGATCGATGAACAGTTGGCTGACATCGCTAACGAGGGAGTCGAATCGTCCCAGGGGTTCAGGTGAATCAGCAGTCAGGATGCGCAACTCCCGGATAGCGGCCAGCAGGTTGTATTCCCAGTCCATGTTGCCCAGTTCCGGTTGTCGCAGCCCGGTTTCCAGGGCGGCGAAATTCTCCTCCGTCAGTTGTTGGATTAGCTGAGTACGCTCCGCCTCTCCCAGATGCGCCAGTTTGATCTGCGTGGCTTCCCTGTATAACCCCAGTGCACGGAGCAGAGGGCCATAGGCATTGCTCAACGCTTCCGCATCCTGGCGTTCGCCCTCTGTGAGCATTTGCTGTATCTGTTCGCGGATCAGTGGCTGGGTGGTATCCGCAAGTTGCTGTAACTGTGGACTGTCGAGTTTCAGCCCGGAGAGACTCTGTATGATGTTTATTTGTTGCTGGATTGCTTCCAGCGAAGTCAATTGGCTCTGCACCCACGCCAGTGACTGTTCCAGCTCGGTAACCTGTTTCGCCCGGTTGACGATATTTTGCAGGTCATGCAGACGCACGTCATCTGGCGCCGTCTCCAGGCCGGATTGCGCCAACGTCAAAGCCTCATCCAATTCGCCGCGTTCATAGGCCTCGTACGCGAGCAGACGATAGGCGGTCGCTGGTCTCGGATCACTGAGTAGAGGATGCTGCGGGTCAACATTGGCCAACTTGTCCAGTATGCCGCGAATACCACCAATGCGCTCGGTATCGCGCAGCATGGCCACGTACTCGTGGTTGTAGTCACTGATCAGCTTGCGTTTATGTTCTGTGATGCGCTCCCGCTGCTCCTGCAAAAATATCGATTCCGGATAGAATTCAGCGATCTCCAGGATAATGTTATCTGTCTGTCGGTAGTTGAACGCGTGCGTGTCATCACTCAGCAGCGCAGTGACCTTGTTGCCCAGGTGCCGTTGCAGCACTGCCTGGGCTTCACGGGTCACGGTATTTTTGTCTTCCTCCAGCGGTAGCTCACGAATCCGGGTCAAGTGGCCGGGAATTGTCTCTGGTGCCGATTGATTGATGGTTGTTATCAATTGTTGCAGTTCCTGCTCATGCAGGTAATCCATGGCTGGATTGAACAGTATCCCTGCGACCACCAGTAATATCGCGGCCGCGATCGTCAGCGGGTTTTTGTGCCAGGTCGGCTTGCCGGCCAGTTCTTCGACGAAGTGGGCCACCGAGGGACTGCGGTCCTTGCGATGGAAAGCCACCGCACGGCGCAGGGCGCGGTTCTGTTTTTTGTTAAGATTCTTGATATATGGCGGTTTCAAATGGTTTTGTTCCGCCTTGTTGGCCGGCAGTTTGTTGAATGGATGCTTCCCGGTCAGTAGTTCATAGGCGGTACAGCCTAATGCGTAGGTATCATCGCGGGTGTCCGGTTCAGAGCCTTCCAGCATCTCCAGCGAGGCGTAGGCGGGTGTCAGTGCTCCCAGTTTGCCGGGGTCAAACAGCGTCTTTTCCTTTTCTCCGGTAACCGGGTTCTTGACCGCTCGGGCGATGCCGAAGTCCAGGGTCTTCACAGTGCCGTCATTGCACAGGAAGGCGTTGCCCGGTTTGAAATCGGAATGCACCAGGCTGCGGTCATGTGCGTAAATGAGTCCGGCCCCGAGTTGCTGGATGAGGTCGTAGGCCTTTGCAAATGGCATGCCGCCCTGCGGTTTGACTTTTTTCCGGATGAAATCCTTGAGTTCCATGCCCTCCATGAGTTCCATTGTGATGAACACCGGGGTACCGCGCCCGCCAACCCGATCAAAATCATAAATGGTGGCGATATTCGGATGGGCCAGTTTCTGTTGTCGGCTGGCTTCGCGCTGAAGTGCGATGAATGCCTCCGGGTGTCCCTTGAAGTCATCGTTCAACAGCTTTACTGCGACATAGGGTTTTTTGTCGCGCGCCTCTTCCTTGAGCAGGTCGATGGCCTTGTAGACTTTGCCCATGCCGCCAATGCCCAATACTTTCTCCAGCCGAAAGCGCTGTTTGATGATCGAGCCCTCGCCATAACCGCCGGACAGGTCTCCCTCCGCCGCAGCAGGACCGGTCATATCGGTGCCTGATATGTCTCCGGACAGATCGGAACTATCCGGCGTGTTAGCGCCATCCACACTGAAAGCGTTCGGCGAACTGAAATCAAAGTCCACAGGCATCCCGCCGCTATCGCTCAACGCTTCGGTTCGGTCGCCGCTATCGCTCAACGCTTCGGTTTTGTCGCCGTCCGGTGCATCCTTGAGCATGGTGGTGTCTTCCGCGTCATCCGGAATTTCCCGTTCTTCCGCCTGTTCCCGCGGGATGGTCGCGTCGTCTCTTACTCCGCCTTCAGGTTGGGTCATTTCCCGGATGTCTTCTGGCGAGGAGCCGCTCCCGATGACAGTGGGATTGACTTCCATGTCAGGTTGTTCACCGGCGACCACGGTGGCATCGTTCGGATAAAAACCCTCATTGACCTCTTCCGGATGGCTTGCAATGAAGTCTTCTATCTGTTTCTTCAGAATGGAGTATTGTCTTCCGTCCAGGATATTCTTCGCCCGCGCACTTTCCAGTTCGCCAAGCAGGTGCCTTGCCTCGGGAGGGGAGCTGTCAAGCAGCTTGTTAATCTGGCGCCGGATGCGACGCAGAGAGAGTTTGCCAGAGCCAAGGGACTCTAATGCTGTTTTGAAATCAACCACGGTGCATTCCTCGTCAAGCCAGGCTGATCACAGTGGATCGGCGTTGTATGTTGTATGTTACTGTTGTTGCCTTGTTTCATCTGAACCGCGACAGACCTTCAGGGATTTGGGCATGTCGTTATAGACCGCCTCCCGATATGAACGGTTCCGACTTTTTGCTGCCATAATTGTAAGAGTCCGCAGTGCGAAATTCAACCATTCGTTGTGGCAATTCCCGTTATGAGGGCCAAGGGGTGTTTCCCGAGAAACCACGCCAGGAATATCGCGCAAATCCAGGTCGCAGGTGTGCCTGTCCATGGGTGTTGTCCAAAGCACTGTCAGGGCGCTTTTTCAATATCGACCAGGATTATCGAGAAATTATCGACCGCGCCGCGTTCCAGTGTCATATCCGACAGCCGCTGGCTCATTTTCTGTACATCGCCCGGGCCGCGCAGCAGTTCCTCTATCTCAACGTCATCGACATGTTTGTTCAGGCCGTCACTGCACAGCAGAAAGCGGTCACCGGGTTGCAGTTCCTGTATCTCCATATCCAGATAAAATTCCTTGGTTACTCCGACGGCCCGGGTGATCATGTTGCTGTGCGGGTGGGTCATCGCCTCCTCGCGGTTGATTAGCCCCTGTTCTATGTATTGCTCGACCTGGGAATGATCAACGGTCAGTTGCCTCAGGGTACGTTCGCGCATCCGATAAACGCGGCTGTCGCCTGCCCATAGATAACAGAAGTAGCACTTGTGCAGTAGCAGTGCCGCGATGGTGGAGCCGATGGTGGTCGGTTGCGAGCGTTCCCGCGCCATATTTTGCAAGTTCCGGTTGACGACAAGCAGGTTGTCCTCGATCTGATCGATGCGCGTGGCCAATTCCGCATCATGATCCAGCTCCTGCAGCTTTTGCACGATCATGCTGCTGGCGACATCACCAGAGGAATGTCCACCCATACCATCCGCGACCGCCCATAGACCGTGTTGTTTATCCTCAAACACCGCATCTTCGTTATATTTGCGTTTCCGGCCGACATGGGTTGTGGCGCATGCCTGCCAGGCGAAGGGGATTTGCATGTTCAGGACATTCCAGTGTTATCTTCAGTTCAGTTTGAATAGCACGAACTCGGTGCAATTGCTGCCAAACGGGCGGCCGAGGCTCAGACGTCCGTTACCAGTGATCTGCAGCTCTTCCCGGCGCAGGAACGATTCGGCAACATTGCCCATGGAGATGAAGGTACCATTGGTGCTTTGGTCGATGATGAAAAATTTATCTCGCCGCATTTCCACCCGCACATGCTGGCGCGAGGCGAGTTTCTCGGCAATGGGGAGATCGCAGATATGGCTCCTGCCCAGTACGACCGAGGAGCGTTGCTGATTGATTTTGATAATCGTGTTGTGATATTTCAGATCGAGAGAAGAGGTGGCGGCGGCAGGTGTCGCCTGAGCGCCTATCAGTGACCCTGCCATACGTGTGGCGTCTTCTTCTTTCCAGACAATTTCGAATATCTGTATGGGTTTTTCCTTGCCTTTGATGGGGGCGTTGTCGACAAAACGGGCACCTTCCTTCATGATCGGATCCTTGAGCATTTCCACGGTTGTTGAAGTGGTGATGATCTGTCCGCCTTTGGCCTGTGCCGCCATCCGCGCAGCAACGTTGACGGCATCCCCGAATACGTCCCTGTTTTCCGCTATGGCACTGCCAAAATGAAAGCCTACCCGGATCTGTATGGGTACTCCGGGCCCCAGGATATCAATAGCAGGATTTTCATCGTCCAGGGATTCCTGCATTGCCCAGGAAGCGGAGCACGCGGTATCGGGGTCAGGGAAGGTACACATGATCTCATCGCCGATCGTTTTGACAATAGTCCCTTTTTTGTTGCGGACGATGGTGGAAAGCATATTCAGCACCTTCGCGATGCTGGCGCGTGCGGCATCGTCCCCAACTTTTTCGAACAGCTTGGTACTGCCACTGATATCAGCAAACAGGATCGCCAGTTTGACTTTGCGTTGTTTTGCCATGTTGTAGTCTGTCTGCTACTGGAGCCTGATCTGCTTCATTGCCTGAAACGCCTGAACTTCAGTGTTTGTTACGAGATGGCCCAGCAAAAAGTCATGTATGATGTTAACCGGATAGCCTGGATTCAGCAAGGGCTTGCTATTAAACGCTTGCCTTGGTGTCTGTGCGTAATATAATGCCGATTATATCCGTTTGGCTTCATTTCCGGAGTCTGCTGTCAAATCCCGATGCCCTGTCGCCGCCTGTTGCCGTTATTTCTGATGTTGACTGGAATGTCCGGTCTGCATGCCCCGCCGTGTCTGGCGGAGGAAGCGCCGATCCGTGACATATTGGGTCTGGAGGTGGATTCATCGTTACCCCAAAGCATACGTCAGGCCCTGCAGCCGGGTTTGAACAAGGGCTACATCGACGATCTTGTCGGCAGTCTGGGAAAACAGCAACGCGACTTGCTGCTGGCGGACGCGGAGGCGTTTCGGGAACTGGTCAGGAAGGAGGCGCAGAAGCAGTCTGTGCTGCAGTCCGCGTTGCATAATCGCCTGGATCGGAACAGGGATGTGCAGTTTCTGGTGCGCCGGAGCGCGGAAAACATCCTGCGCGAATACTATCTGAGATTGTTGATCGCCAGCAGGATCCCGGAGGCCTATCCCTCAGCCGAGCAATTATCGGAATTTTACTCCAAAAATAAAGAACTACTGGCTATTGGCGAACGTATTCAGTTGTGGCAGATTTTTCTGCCGCTGGCGGAGGAGGCCAGTGCCGATGTCGTGGCGCGGGTGACTGCCAGGGTGGATGGCCTGGTGCAGGCACTGCGAGAGGGAAAGATCGACTTTGCCACTGCCGCTGTCCAGCATTCCGAACATGTCCCCAGCCGGGCCAATGGTGGCTATATGGGCCTGTTGCCGGTTGCGGATTTGATCCCCGAGATCCGGGATGTCGCGCTGGCACTGGAGGAAGGCAGCGTCAGCCCGCCGGTAAGGACCCCGGAAGGTCTGCATATTCTTCGGCGTGGCACCGTGACCGAGCCGTTCCAACTGTCACTGGAGGCTGGCTACGATACAGTGCGCAATGCCATGTTGAACCAGGCTGTGGAGCAGCTTACCAGGGCCGTCTACCAGCAGGCAGAGAAGAGCTACCCGGTCACGTTGAGCGATAGACAGATCGAGGAATGGCGTTTGCAACTCAAGATCGTTGACCCGGGTGGAACCTCGGGCGCCCCCCCGTTGTCAACGGAGTGAAATCCCTGAAATACGGTTTGATTTGGCATGCAAACGGTATTGATGCCTGGACCATTATCTTATAGACTGCCTGCCACACTGGTTTGATAGTGCCCGACGCGCTGTGGAGGGGTTTGTGTCTGATGCAAGACGTGGCCCGGGCGATGTTGTTGCCTGTCCATGGATCGTGATGGGAGTCCGGCCAAAATGATGCGCAAGAAACACAGTATATTTTGTCGGAGAGCGGACGCCAAATGCGGTAGTCGGCTGTCTGCATCGCGTCCATCCCGGCTGAGCGCCACCCTGCCCACCGGGTTGTTGCTGGGACTGCATGCGGGCATGACACTGGCGGGTCCGGAGGGTGGCCAGGTGGTTTCCGGTGATGCGGCCATTGCACGTCCCGGTGCGGATACCACCCGCATTCACCAGGCCTCGGATCGCCTGATTGTCCATTGGGACAGTTTCAATGTTTCCCCCACAGAGCGGGTGGAGTTTCTGCAGCCGTCCTCCTCCGCGTCGGCCCTGAACCGCATCTTTGATCAGGATGCCAGTCAGATCCATGGCCAGTTGCGTGCCAATGGCCGGGTTCTGTTGGTGAATCCCAGTGGTGTGGTGTTTGGTCCCACCGCCAGGGTCGAGGTCAACTCGCTGGTCGCCTCGGGATTGGATATCCAGGATGCCGATTTTCTGTCGGGCCGCTACCGTTTTGCCGCAACTGCCGGGCAGCCGGGTGGTTTGGTCAAGAACCAGGGTGTATTGCAGGCGGCGCTGGGTGGCACGGTGTCTCTACTGGGTGGGTCGGTCAGCAATCAGGGGAGCATTGTGGCGACTGCGGGCCAGGTCACGCTGGCCTCGGGCAGGCAGATCACGATGGACTTTGATGGCGATGGGCTGCTGCGTTTCGTGGTGGATGAAGGCGTGCTGAAGAACTCCCACAATCTGGATGCCGCGGTTGACAATGGTGGGACGATCCATGGTGGCACGGTACTGCTGAGCGGTAAGACGGCTCGTGCGGTGTTCAGCAATGTAGTGAACAATACCGGCAGCATTTCCGCCACGGCGATCCGCAATGATGGCGGTTCCATCCGTCTGGTTGCCACTGGCCAGGGCGCCTCGGTGCTGAATACCGGCACGCTGGATGCCTCGTCCGATAGCGGTCGTGGCGGCAGCATCGAGCTCCATGCGGACGCCCGGGTCGTGACCTCGGGGACGTCCCGCCTGCTGGCGGACTCTGCCACGCAGACCGGTGGTCAGGTGCAACTGAGCGGTGATCGGGTAGGCGTGTTTGACCAGACGGAGATAGATGTCTCCGGGGGCCGTGGCGGAGGACAGATACGCATCGGGGGTGGCCTGCGCGGACAGGACAGCAGTGTGCAGAACGCCTCGTTGACCCTGGTGGCAAAGCAGGTCGCGCTGCGTGCAGACGCACGTGAACAGGGCGATGGCGGACAGGTCATTGTCTGGTCGGATGGTACTACCCGCTACCAGGGCCGGATCAGCGCCCGGGGTGCCGGCCCCGACGGGACCGGTGGTTTTGCCGAGGTGTCCGGCAAGCAGTGGCTGGATTTCCGGGGCGATGTCGATCTGCACGGTGGGGCGGGACGAGGCACACTGCTGCTGGACCCGGAGCGCATCACGATCGTTGACGGCACTGCGAATGCGAATATCAATGGTGACAAAACGAAGGGGGATGACATAACAAAGGCCACGGATCTGGATTCCGTCAGTGATCAGCTGGGCAAAGACAGCGTCATTTCCAATACCGCGGTAGCGAAGCTGCTTGCCAACGTATCTCTGAACCTGGTTGCAAACAACCGCATTGATGCCAATGCCGCGATCACGGTCACCAAATCCAAGGCCCTTTCACTACAGGCGAAAGATATCTATATAAACCAGGCGATCACGCTGATGGGCAGCGATGGCTCACTGACGCTGTGGTCTTCCGGTTCCGGCGGTGGCATCTTCCTGGCAGCGGATGTGACAACGGGTGGCATACAGCACTATGCGGGCGCGGTGACACTGAGCAACAATGTCCTGTTGCGGGCGAATGACAGTGGCACCTTGCGGACCATCACCTTGAATGGTGTGACGGGTGGTGGCAAGTCCCTGGCGGTGGACGGCAATCTGCACCTGGATGGGGCGATCACCGGGGTGAACATGCTCAGTGTGTTGGGCACCAGCGACCTGGGCGCGGATGTGACGAGCACGGACAGCCAGGGGTATATGGGCGCGGTGACGCTGAGCGCGGATGTGACGCTGACGGCTGCTGCGAATGGGGTGCAGTTCGGGAGCACGGTGGATGCGGACGCGGTGGCCAATAATCGGAGCTTGACCATCGCCGGCGATCTGGACCTGGACGGAAAGCTGGGTAGTGCCGAGGCCCTGTCGGTGTTCAGTGTGACGGGCACCAGCGACCTGGGCGCGGATGTGACAACCAGCGATGCCCAGTCCTATGCGGGCGCGGTGACACTGAGCGACAATCTGACGCTGGCGGCGGCTGCGAATGGGGTGCAATTCGGGGGCACGGTGGACGCGGCTGGGCTGCAGGGGCTGACTATCGCCGGCGATCTGGATCTGGACGGGAAGGTGGGCAGTACCACAGCCTTGTGGTATTTCAGTGTGACGGGCACCAGCGACCTGGGCGCGAATGTGACGAGCAGCGGCGTCCAGTCCTATACGGGCACGGTGACACTGAGCGACAATGTCCGGTTGCGGGCGAACAGCAGTGGCACCTTGCAGACCATCATACTGAATGCTGTGACGGGTGGTGGCAAGTCCCTGACGGTGGACGCCGATCTGGACCTGAATGGGGCGATCACCGGGATCAACATACTCAGTGTGTTGGGCACCAGCGACCTGGGCGCGAATGTGACGAGCACCGGCACCCAGGGCTATGCGGGCGCGGTGACACTGAGCAAGAATGTCCGGTTGCGGGCGAACAACAGTGGCACCCTGCGGACCATCGCCTTGAATGGTGTGACGGGCGGTGGCATGTCCCTGGTGCTGGACGGCGATCTGGACCTGGATGGGGCGGTCGCCGGGGTGAACATGCTCAGTGTGTTGGGCACCAGCGACCTGGGTGCGGATGTGACGAGCACCGGTGTCCAGTCCTATGCGGGCACGGTGACGCTCAGTGGTGGTGACCGCACACTGACGGCCAATAACAGTGGCACTTTGCAGGCCATCAGCTTTGACGCGGAGGTGATCAGTGACCCCGACACCGCGACCAACCATGCTCTGACCGTGGACGGCAATCTGGATGTGGATGGGGAGCTGGGTGCGGCGGTGCCGGGCAAGGAGCGCGCCAATAGCCATCTGAATGTGCTGAGTGTGACAGGCACCAGCACCTTGGGTGCCGATGTCACGACCAGCGGCGCCCAGAGCTACACCGGCAAGGTGACGCTGAGTGCGGATGTGCGCTTCACTGGCAGTGCGGGTACCTTCAGCGCGGGTGTGGATGGGGGCAACAAGGAACTGGGGCTGTATTTCACCGGGGACACGGTGCTGGACAGCACGTTTTTCGGGTCTTTCACCAATCTGGGCGGGCTGGCCATCGGCGGTGGCGGGAACACCACGATCGGGGTCGACATCAACACCGCGGGGGCCCAGACCTATGACACCCCGGTGCTGCTGGGTGCGGATGTGACGCTGACGGCCAGCGAAGTGCGGTTCGGGAGCACGGTGGACGCGGACGCGGCGGCCAATAATCGGAGCTTGACCATCACCGGCAATCTGGACCTGGACGGGAAGCTGGGTAATTCCGAGGCCCTGTCGGTGTTCAGTGTGACGGGCACCAGCGACCTGGGTGCGGATGTGACGACCGCGGACGACCAGGACTATAGGGGCACGGTGACGCTGAGCGCGGATGTGACGCTGACGGCGAATAACTTGGGTGTCCTGCAAGATGTCACCTTCAGGGGGGACGTGATCAGTGCCTCCGCGGATGCGGCCAACCATGGTCTGACGGTGGACGGCAATCTGATGGCGCGGAAGGAGTTGGGTGCGGCGGTGAAGGGCGAGACGCGCGCCAATACCTGGCTGGGTGTGCTCAGTGTGACGGGCACCAGCGAACTGCGTGCGGATGTGAGCAGCAGCGGTGCCCAGTCCTATGCGGGCGCGGTGACACTGAGGCGGAATGTCCAGTTGCGGGCGAATAACAGTGGCGCCTTGCAGACCGTTACCTTGAATGGTGTGACGGGTCGTGGCAGGTCCCTGACGGTGGACGGCGATCTGGATCTGGATGGGGCGATCACCGCGGTGAGTGTACTGAGTGTGGCGGGGACCAGCGACCTGGGTGCCAATGTCACGACCAGCGGTACCCAGTCCTATGCGGGCGCGGTGACGCTCAGTGGTGGTGACCGCACACTGACGGCCAATAACAGTGGCACCTTGCAGGCCATCAGCTTTGCCGCGGATGTGATCAGCGACCCCGATACCGCGACCAACCATGGTCTGACGGTGGACGGCAATCTGGATGTGGATGGGGAGTTGGGTGCGGCGGTGTTGGGCAAGGAGCGCGCCAATAGCCATCTGGATGTGTTGAGTGTGACGGGCACCAGCACTTTGGGCGCCAATGTCACGACCAGCGGCGCGCAGAGCTACACCGGCCAGGTGACTCTGAGCGCGAATGTGCGCTTCACTGGCGCCTCGGGCAGCTTCAGCGCGGGTGTGGATGGGGGTGGCAAGGAACTGGGGCTGTATTTCACCGGGGACACGGTGCTGGACAGCACGTTTTTCGGGTCTTTCACCAATCTGGGCGGGCTGGCGATCGGCGGTGGCGGGAACACCACGATCGGGGTGGACATCAGCACCACGGGCGCTCAGACCTATGACACCCCGGTGATCCTGGGCGCGGATGTGACGCTGACGGCCAGCGAGGTGCGGTTCGGGAGCACGGTGGATGCGGACGCGGCGGCCAATAATCGGAGCTTGACCATTACCGGCGATCTGGACCTGGACGGGAAGCTGGGTAATTCCGAGGCCCTGTCGGTGTTCAGTGTGACGGGCAGCAGCGACCTGGGTGCGGATGTGAGCAGCAGCGGTGCCCAGTCCTATGTGGGCATGGTGACGCTGAGCAAGGATGTGACGCTGACGGCGAATAACTCAGGCACCTTGCATAACGTCACCTTTAACGGGGACGTGATCAGTGCCTCGGCGGATGCGGACAACCATGATCTGACGGTGGTTGGCCATCTGAAAACGGATGGAGAGTTGGGTGCGATGGTGGTGGGTGCGACACGCGCCAACACCTGGCTGGGTGTGCTCAGTGTGACGGGCAACAGCGCCCTGGGTGCCAATGTGACGACCAGCGGTGCCCAGTCCTATGCGGGCGCGGTGACACTGAGCGGTGGTGACCGTACGCTGACGGCCAATGACGGCACGACTCTGCAGACCATCACGCTGGGTGGTGTGACGGGCGGCGGCAACGCGTTGACGGTGGACGCCGATCTGGACCTGAATGGGGCGATCACCGGGGTGAGCGTGCTGAGTGTGGTGGGCGGCAGTACGCTGGGTGCGGATGTGACGAGCACGTCCGGCCAGACCTATGCGAATACCGTGGTGCTGGACGCGGATGTGACGCTGACGGCCAAGAGCAGTGGTACCTTGCAGACCATCAGCTTTGCCAAAGATGTGATCAGCGACCCCGCTACCGCGGCCAACCATGACCTGACCGTGGACGGCGATCTGGATGTGGATGGGGAGTTGGGTGCGGCGGTGGTGAGCAAGGAGCGCGCCAACAGCTATCTGGACGTACTGAGTGTGACCGGCACCAGCGCGCTGAGCGCCAATGTCACGAGCAGCGGCGCGCAGAGCTACACCGGCAAGGTGACGCTGAGCGACGATGTGCGCTTCACTGGCGCCTCGGGCAGCTTCGGCGCGGGTGTGGATGGGGGCGGCAAGGAACTGGGGCTGTATTTCACCGGGGACACGGTGCTGGACAGCACGTTTTTCGGGTCTTTCACCAATCTGGGCGGGCTGGCGATCGGCGGTGGCGGGAACACCACGATCGGGGTGGACATCAGCACCACGGGCACTCAGACCTATGACACGCCGGTGATCCTGAGCGCGGATGTGACACTGACGGCCAATAACAGTGGCACTTTGCAGACCATCACCTTCTCCAAGGCCATGATCAGTGACCCCGATACCGCGACCAACCATGACCTGACCGTGGACGGCAACCTGGTTGTCAGCGGCGAGTTGGGCGCGGCGGTGACGGGCAAGACGCGCGCCAACAGCTATCTGGATGTGCTGAGTGTGACGGGCACCAGCGCGCTGGGCGCCAATGTCACGAGCAGCGGCGCGCAGAGCTACACCGGCCAGGTGACGCTGAGCGACGATGTGCGCTTCACTGGCGCCTCGGGCAGCTTTAGTGCGGGTGTGGATGGGGGCGGCAAGGAACTGGGGCTGTATTTCACCGGGGACACGGTGCTGGACAGCACGTTTTTCGGGTCTTTCACCAATCTGGGCGGGCTGGCGATCGGCGGTGGCGGGAACACCACGATCGGGGTGGACATCAGCACCACGGGCGCTCAGACCTATGACACCCCGGTGATCCTGGGCGCGGATGTGACACTGACGGCCAATAACAGTGGCACTTTGCAGACCGTCACCTTCTCCAGGACCGTGGTCAGTGACCCCGATACCGCGACCAACCATGATCTGACCGTGGACGGCAACCTGGTTGTCAGCGGCGACTTGGGTGCGGCGGTGGCGGGCAAGGAGATCGCCAACAGCTATCTGGGTGTGCTGAGTGTGACGGGCACCAGCGACCTGGGCGCCAATGTGAGGAGCAGCGGTGTCCAATCCTATGCGGGCGCGGTGACGCTGAGCGCGGGGCTGGTGACGCTGAGGGCCAGCGAGGTGCAATTCGGGAGCACGGTGGACGCGGATGCGAAGGCCAATGCTCGGGACCTGCTCATCACTGGCGACCTGGACCTGGACGGCGCGGCAGGCGGTTCCGAGGCCCTGGCAGGGTTCACTGTGAGCGGCACCAGCGACCTGGGCGCCAATGTGACGACCACCGGTAACCAGAGCTACAGCCAGGTGACGCTGAGTGCGGATGTGACACTGACGGCCAATGACGGTAAGAATTCGTATCCCATAGTATTTGACGGGAATGTGATTAGCGACCCCTCCAATGCGGACAACTACGATCTGACGGTGGACGGCGAACTTACTGCGCTGTTTGCCAGGAGCGAATTGGGTGCGGCCGTGAAGGGCGCGACGCGCGCCAACAGCTATCTGGGTGTGCTCAGTGTCACGGGCCCCAGTACCCTGGGCGCCAATGTCACGACCAGCGGTGCCCAGTCCTATGCGGGATCGATGTCACTGAGTACGCTGACATCACTGAATGCGGTGACACTGACGGCCAATGACGGTACGGCTCTGCAGACCATCACACTGAATAAGGTGTTGGGTGGTGGCAAGGGCTTGACGGTGGACGGTGACCTGGAGCTGGATGGTGCGCTCACCGGCGTGAGTGTGCTCAGTGTCACGGGCACCAGCGAGCTGGGCGCGGCGGTGACGACCACCGGCACCCAGTCCTATGCGGGCGCGGTGACATTGAGCGCGGATGTGACGCTGACGGCCAATGACGGCAGCGATCTGCAGACCATCAGCTTTGACGAGGTCGTGATCAGCGACCCCGCTACCGCGACCAAGCATGATCTGACGGTGGACGGCAACCTGGTCGCCAGCGGCGAGTTGGGCGCGGCGGTGAAGGGCGCGACGCGCGCCAACAGCCATCTGGATGTGTTGAGTGTGACAGGCGCCAGCGCCTTCGGCGCCAATGTCACGAGCAGCGGCGCGCAGAGCTACACCGGCCAGGTGACGCTGAGCGCGGATGTGCGCTTCACCGGCGCCTCGGGCAGCTTCGGCGCGGGTGTGGATGGGGGCGGCAAGGAACTGGGGCTGTATTTCACTACGGATACCACACTGAACAGCGCGTTTTTCGGGTCTTTCACGAACCTGGGCGGGCTGGCGATCGGCGGCAGCGGGAACACCACGATCGGTACCGACATCAGCACCACGGGCGCTCAGACCTATGAGACCCCGGTAATCCTGGGCGCGACGGTGCAGTTGACGGCCAGCGAGGTGCAATTCACGAACACGGTGGACGCGGACGCGGCGGCCAACACTCGGGGCCTGACCATCACCGGCAATCTGGATCTGGACGCGGCGGTGGGCGGTTCCGAAGCCTTGTCGGTGTTTAGTGTGTCGGGTGCCAGCGACCTGGGCGCCAATGTGACGACCACCGCTGGCCAGTACTATACGGGCGCGGTGACGCTGAGCGCGGATGTGACGCTGAAGGTTGGCAGCACGAGTTTGGTGACGTTCCACAGCACGGTGGACGCGGACGCGACGGCCAATAACCGGGGTTTGACCATCAGTGAGCTGGACTTGAACGCCGCGATCGGCGGTACCGAGGCCTTGGCATTTCTCAGTGTGACGGGCACCAGCGAGCTGGCCGCGAATGTGACCACCACCGGGGCCCAGACTTACAGCGGTAGTGTGGTTCTGGGTGGTGACTGTACACTGACGGCCAATAACAGCGGTGGCGTCTTGCAGAATGTCACACTGACAGGTGTGTTTGGTAGAAACAATGCGTTGACGGTGGCTGGCAATCTGGACCTGAATGGGGCGATCACCTCGGTGGGCGAGTTCAGTGTGACGGGCACCAGCGCGCTGGGTGCGGATGTGGAAACTACTGGCGCCCAGTCCTACGCGGGTGTGGTGACGCTGGAGAGTGATGTGACGCTGACGGCCAATGACGGCACCAATTTGCAGACTATCGCTGTTCCCGATGTGATAAGCCAATTCGTCGGTGACGCGAACAACTATAATCTGGTGGTGAATGGCAATCTGGAACTGGATTCGAGCTTCGTTGGTAATAGTCCCAATGCCTATCTGGGGACGCTGAGTGTGACGGGTACCAGCACGCTGAGTGGCAGGCTCTGGTCCAGCGGCAGCCAGACCTATACGGGCGCGGTGACGCTGAGTGGGGGTATGATACTGACGGCCAATGACGGTGGCACCTTGCAGACCGTCACCTTTGGCGGGGATGTGATCAGTGACCCCGCCAATGAGCATAGCGAGGCTCTGACCGTGGACGGCAATCTGGTTACCAGCGGCGAGCTGGGTGCGGCGGTGACGGGCCAGAAGCGCGCCAATACCACTCTGGCTCTTCTGGAGGTGATGGGCACCAGCACCCTGGGTGGCAATGTGACGACCGAGGACGCCCAGACCTACACCGGCAAGGTGACGCTGAGCGAGGATGTGCGCTTCACCGGCAACACGGGCACCTTCAGCGCGGGTGTGGATGGGGGCAACAAGGAACTGGGGCTGTATTTTGATACCGATACGGTGCTGAACAAGGCGTTTTTCGGGTCTTTCACCAATCTGGGCGGGCTGGCGATCGGTGGCAAAGGGAACACCACGATCGAGATCGACATCAGCACCACGGGCAGTCAGACCTATGACACCCTGGTGATCCTGGGCGCGGAGCGTGTGGAGCTGACGGCCAATGACGGCAGCGACCTGCAGACCATCACCTTCAACGCGGGTGTGGTCAGCGACCCCGCCAATGCGAAAAACCATGTTCTGGTAATGCGCGGCAATGTGGTTACCAGCGGCGAGTTGGGTGCGAAGCTGTCGGGTCATGCGCACGCCAACACCCGGCTGGAGGGGATAAACGTGCACGGCACCAGCACCCTGGGTGCCAATGTGACGACCCGTGAAGACCAGTTTTACACCGGCAAGGTGACGCTGAGCGCGAATGTGCGCCTCACTGGCGACACGGGCATCTTCAACGCCGGTGTGGACGGGGGCAACAAGGAACTGGGGCTGTATTTTGATACCGATACGGTGCTGAACAAGGCGTTTTTCGGGTCTTTCACCAATCTGGGCGGGCTGGCGATCGGTGGCAGCGGGAACACCACGATCAGTACCGACATCAGCACCACGGGCGCCCAGACCTATGAGACCCCGGTGACGCTGGGCGCGGATGTGACGCTGACGGCCAGCGAGGTGAAGTTCACGAACACGGTGGACGCGGATGCGAAGGCCAATGACCGGGTCCTGGCCATTACCGGCGATCTGGACCTGGACGGGGTGGTGGGCGGTTCCGAGGCTCTGTCGGTGCTCAGTGTGTCGGGCGTCAGTGACCTGGGTGCGGATGTGACGACCACCGCTGGCCAGGACTATACGGGCGCGGTGACGCTGAGCGCGGATGTGACGCTGAAGTCCCGGGACAAAGGCTACACGACCGTCGCCTTTGGCGCGCATGTGGTCAGTGACCCCGGGAATGCGGACAACTATGATTTGCTGTTGGAAGCCGCGCTGATTGCCAGAGGGGAATTGGGTGCGAAGCTGTCGGCTCATGCGCATGCCAACACCCGGCTGGCCGAGTTCACTGTGCAGGGCACCAGCAGTCTGGGTGGCAATGTGACGACCAGCGGTGACCAGACCTATGCGGGCCAGGTGACGCTGAGTGATGATGCGCGCCTCACTGGCGACTCCGTTGTCTTCGGCACTCCCGTGAACGGGGCTGGCAAGGAACTGGGGCTGTATTTCAATGAGGACACGGTGCTGGACAGCACGTTTTTCCGGACCTTCACCAAGCTGGGCGGGCTGGCGATCGGCGGCGGTGGGAACACCACGATCGGTGTGGACATCACTACCACGGGTGACCAGACCTATGACGACGCGGTGATCCTGGCTGCGAATGTGACGCTGACGGCCAGAGAGGTGAAGTTCGGCAGCACGGTGGACGCGGACGCGGCGGCCAATAATCGGGTCCTGACCATCAGTGCCAATCTGGACGTGGATGGGGCGATAGGCGGTTCCGAGGCTCTGTCGGTGCTCAGTGTGTCGGGCGTCAGTGACCTGGGTGCGGATGTGACGACCACCGGGGCCCAGACTTACACCGGTAGGGTGTTTCTGGTGGGTGGTGACCGTACACTGACGGCCAACGACGGTAGCGCCTTGCAGACCATCACGCTGGGTGGTGTGTCGACCCACAGCGACAACCATGCGTTGACGGTGGTCGGCAATCTGGACCTGAATGGGGCGGTCACCGGGGTCACAGTGTTCAGTGTGTCGGGTACCAGCGACCTGGGCGCCAGTGTGACGAGCACCGGTGTCCAGACTTACACCGGCGCGGTGACGCTGAGCGCGGATGTGACGCTGACGGCCAGCGAGGTGCGGTTTGCGAGCACGGTGGATGATGATTCTGGGGCGATACTGAGGATACTGCTGCATATCCGCGGCGATCTGGACCTGGACGGGGTGATCGGCGGTTCCCGGGCCCTGCGGCGTCTCAGTGTGACGGGCACCAGCAACCTGGGTGCGAATGTGACGACCACCGGTGACCAATCCTATAAGGGCACCGTGACGCTGAGCGCAGATGTGCGGTTGGCGACAGGGGCTCTTGGTCATTTGGGAGAGGTCACCTTTTCCCAAGGTGTGATCAGTGACCCCGCTACCGCGACCAACCATGACCTGACGGTGGTTGGCCATCTGGGGAAGGGCGGCGAGTTGGGTGCGGCGGTGCCGGGCCAGACCCGCGCCAATAGCTATCTGGGTGTGCTCAGTGTGTCGGGCGTCAGCGACCTGGGTGCGGATGTGACGACCAGCGGGGCCCAGACTTACACCGGTAGGGTGGCGCTGAGCGGTGGCGACCGTACGCTGACGGCCAATGACGGCACGACTCTGCAGACCATCACGCTGGGCGGCGTGACGGGCGGCGGCAACGCGTTGACGGTGGCCGGCAATCTGGACCTGAACGGGGCGATCACCGGGGTGAAGGTGCTCAGTGTGAGCGGTACCAGCGACCTGGGCGCCAGTGTGACGAGCACCGGTATCCAGACTTACACCGGTGCGGTGACGCTGAGTAAAAAAAATATGACATTGAAGGCCAGTGAAGTGCGGTTCGCAAGCACGGTGGATGGGGCGACGATGGGGGCGGTATTGACCATCGATGGCAATCTGGACCTGGATGCGGCGATGGGCGGTTCCACAGCATTGGAATATATCAGAGTGACGGGTGCCAGCAACCTGGGTGCGAATGTGACGACCACCAATGGCCAGTACTATACGGGCGCGGTGACGCTGAGTACGGATGTGACGCTGACAGGCAATAACAGTGGCACCTTGAAGGCCGTTGAATTCCACGGGACGGTGATCAGCGACCCCGATACCGCGGCCAACCATGACCTGACCGTGGACGGCAATCTGGTTGTCCGCGGCGAGTTGGGTGCGGCGGTGGCGGGCAAGGAGCGCGCCAACACCCGGCTGGATACGTTCAGTGTGGCAGGCATCAGCGACCTGGGCGCCAGTGTGACGAGCACCGGTGTCCAGACGTACACGGGAGAGGTGACGCTGAACGCGAATGTGACGCTGGAAGCCAGCGAGGTGCAGTTTGGCAGCAAGGTGTATGATGGGCCTGGGTTTAATCAGTGGAGGCTGACTATCACTGGCAATCTGGACCTGAATGGGGCGATCATCGGGTTGGGTGAGTTCAGTGTGACGGGCACCAGCGACCTGGGTGCCAATGTCGAGACCTGGCGCTCCCAGGACTATCATGGCACCGTGACGCTGAGTGCGGATGTGACGCTGAGGACATCAAGGCTCCCGGGAGTCCGATTTCGCGGGACTGTGATCAGCGACCCCGATACCGCGGCCAACCATGCCCTGACCGTGGTCAGCAATCTGGATGTGGATGGCGAGTTGGGTGCGGCGGTGCCGGGCAAGGAGCGCGCCAACAGCTATCTGGGTGTGTTCAGTGTGACGGGCCCCAACCCCATTGTGACCGGCACCAGTAACCTGGGCGCCAATGTGACCAGCAGCGGTGCCCAGTCCTATGCGGGCGCGGTGACACTGAGCGGTGGCGACCGTACGCTGACGGCCAATGACGGCACGGCTCTGCAGACCATCACGCTGGGCGGCGTGACGGGCGGCGGCAACGCGTTGACGGTGGCCGGCAATCTGGACCTGAATGGGGCGATCACCGGGGTGAGCGTGCTGAGTGTGGCGGGTGGCAGTACGCTGGGCGCGTCGGTGACCAGCACGTCCGGCCAGACCTATGCGAATACCGTGGTGCTGGACGCGGATGTGACGTTGACGGCCAAGAGCGGTGGTACCTTGCAGACCATCAGCTTTGCCAAGGATGTGATCAGCGACCCCGCTACCGCGGCCAACCATGACCTGACCGTGGACGGCAATCTGGATGTGGATGGGGAGTTGGGTGCGGCGGTGATGGGCAAGGAGCGCGCCAACAGCTATCTGGACGTACTGAGTGTGACGGGCACCAGCGCGCTGAGCGCCAATGTCACGAGCAGCGGCGCGCAGAGCTACACCGGCAAGGTGACGCTGAGCGATGATGTGCGTTTCACTGGCGCCTCGGGCAGCTTCGGCGCGGGTGTGGATGGGGGCGGCAAGGAACTGGGGCTGTATTTCACCGGGGACACGGTGCTGGACAAGGCGTTTTTCGGGTCTTTCACCAATCTGGGCGGGCTGGCGATCGGCGGTGGCGGGAACACCACGATCGGGGTGGACATCAGCACCACGGGCACTCAGACCTATGACACGCCGGTGGACCTGAGCGCGAATGTGACACTGACGGCCAGCGAGGTGCGGTTCGGCAGCACGGTGGATGCTGATAGTGGGCTGTTCAGCCTGACGGTGGCCGGCGATCTGGACCTGGATGGGGCGATAGGCGCTGGCAACACCTTGTTGTCGCTCAGTGTGACCGGTGCCAGCGACCTGGGCGCCAATGTGTCGACCGCAAATGTCCAGACCTATACGGGCACGGTGACGCTGAGCAAGGATGTGACGCTGACGGCGAATAACGCTGGCACCTTGCATAACGTCACCTTTGACGGGGACGTGATCAGTGCCTCGGCGGATGCGGACAACCATGATCTGACGGTGGATGGCAACCTGGTTGTCAGTGGCGAGTTGGGTGCGATGGTGGCGGGTGCGACGCGTGCCAATACCCATCTGGCCGTGCTCAGTGTGACGGGTACCAGCAAGCTGGGTGCCAATGTGACGAGCAGCGGGGCTCAGTCCTATGCGGGCGTGGTGACGCTGAGCGGTGGTGGCCGTACACTGACGGCCAACGATGGCACGAGTCTGCAGACCATCAGGCTGGGTGGCGTGACGGGCGGCGGCAATGCGTTGACGGTGGCCGGCAATCTGGACCTGGATAGGGCGATCACCGGGGTCAGCGTGCTCAGTGTGTCGGGCACCAGCGACCTGCGCGTCAGTGTGACGAGCACCGGGACCCAGACTTACACCGGCGCGGTGACGCTGAGTAGGACTGTGACGCTGACGGCCAGCGAGGTGCGGTTTGGCAGCACGGTGAATGATGCGCCTGGGGTGATAGTGTCGGGGCTGATTATCACTGGCAATCTGGACCTGGATGGGGCGATCGGCGATTCCTCAGAATTGGACTATCTCAGTGTGACCGGTACCAGCGACCTGGGCGCCAATGTCAAGACCTACGACTCCCAGGACTATCGTGGCACCGTGACGCTGAGCGCGGATGTCACGTTGACGGCCAATGACAGTGGTACCTTGTATAACGTCACCTTTAACGGGGACGTGATCAGTGCCTCGGCGGATGCGAACAACTATGCCCTGACGGTGGACGGCAACCTGGTGACCAGCGGCGAGTTGGGTGCGGCGGTAGTGGGTGCGACGCGCGCCAACACCTGGCTGCGTGTGCTCAGTGTGACCGGCACCAGTAACCTGGGCGCCAATGTGACGACGGCCAACACCCAGTCCTATGCGGGTGCGGTGACATTGAGCGCGGCGGTGACGCTGACGGCCAATGACGGCAGTAGTCTGCAGACCGTCACGCTGAGTGGCGTGACGGGTGGCGGCAAGGACTTGACGGTGGCCGGCAATCTGGACCTGAACGGGGCGGTCGCCGGGGTGAATATACTCAGTGTGACGGGCACCAGCGACCTGGGTGCGGCGGTGACGACGGCCAACACCCAGTCCTACGCGGGCGCGGTGACACTGAGTAAGACTGTGACGTTGACCGCCAGCGCTGGCGCGGTACGCTTCGCTGGCACGGTGGACGCGGATGCGGCGGCCAGTAATCGGGGCTTGACCATCGTCGGCGACCTGGACCTGGACGGGACAGCGGGTGGTTCCGAGGCCCTGTACTGGTTGTGGGTTCAAGGCGAGAGCGAGTTGGGCGCCAATGTGACGACCGGCGCCAGGGAGCAGGTCTATGAAAAAGCAGTGACGCTGAGTGCGAACGTGACGCTGACGTCCAGCACCAGCGACATACGCTTCGAGGGCACGGTGGACGCGGATGCGGCGGCCAATAATAGGGTCCTGACCATCGCCGGTAAGTTGGACCTGGATGGGGCGGTGGGTGCTTCCCAGGCGCTGTCGGTGTTCAGTGTGACGGGAAACAGCTCGTTGGCTGCCAATGTGACGACCAGCGGTGTCCAGTCTTACGCGGGCACGGTGGGGCTGGTTGCTGATGTGAACTTGAAGGCCAGCGAGGTGCGGTTCACTGGCACGGTGGACACGGCCGTGGCGGCGTTCAATGATCGGGTCTTGACCATCACCGGCAATCTGGACCTGGATGGGGTGGTGGGCGGTTCCAGGACCCTGGCCTCACTCAGCGTGACGGGCACCAGCGATCTGGGTGCCGACGTGAAGACCAGCGGGGTCCAATCCTATGCGGGTGCGGTGACGCTGAGTGGTGGTGACCGTACACTGACGGCCAATGATGGCAGCGCTCTGCAGACCATCACGCTGAATGGTGTGACGGGTGGTGGCCATGCGTTGACCGTGGACGGCAACCTGGACCTGGATGGGGCGATCACCGGGGTGAGCGTACTCAGTGTGAAGGGTACCAGTGCGCTGGGTGCGAGTGTGACGACTACGGACAGGCAGAGCTATGCGGGTCTGGTGACAGTGAGCGGTGGTCGCATAATGACGGCCAACAACATCGGACTATACGGTGGTGTCACGGGTAGCGGCGGTACCCTGCTGCTGTTGGGCAAGGTGGACCTGGATGGGCCGGCGATCACGGGGCTGAAGGAATTGAATGTCGTGAATGACATCGACCTGGGTGCGAATGTGACGACCACCGGGAACCAGACCTATTCGGCCAACGTGACATTGATCGGCGGTGCGCGCACGTTGACGGCCAATGACGGCACCAATTTGCAGACCATCACGCTGAGTGGCGTGACGGGTGGTGGCTATGCGTTGACCGTGGATGGCAATCTGGACCTGGATGGGTTCATCGGCGGGGTAAGTGTGTTCAGCGTTTCGGGTACCAGCAGACTGAACGAGGAGGTGTCGACCACGGGTAGCCAGACCTATGCGGGCGTGGTGACGATCGAGTCGGATCTGACACTGACAGCCAATGACGGTACCGGTTTGCAGACCATACATTTCCAGTCGGGGCTTGTCAGCGATGAGCGAGACGCGGATAACGATAACCTGACGGTGGATGGCAATCTGGTTGTCGACGGGGAGTTTGGTGCGGCGGTGACCGGTGCGGAGCGCGCCAATACCTATCTGGGTGTGCTGAGTGTGGAGGGCACCAGCACCCTGGGGGCGAACGTGACGAGTACCGGTATGCAGGACTACACCGGCGTGGTAAGGCTGGACGGTGACGTCACGTTGACGGCCAATGACGGCACGAATTTGCAGACCATACGCTTCCAGTCGGAGCTTATCAGCAATGAGCAAAACGCGGATAACCATGCGTTGAATGTCTGTGGCAAGCTGGATGCGCGCAGTACCATAGGGACGAGGGCCGGTGACACGGTTGCGAATACCCGGCTGAGTACACTGTCGGTCAAAGGCGAGAGCGTGTTGTATGCCAATGTACTGAGTTCGGGCACGCAGACCTATGACGAAGAGGTGACATTGGAGGCGAATGTGACATTGAATGGCCAGTCCATCGATCTGCAGAATGGACTGGACGGTAAATTGCACGGCCTGGGTCTGGTGACTTCCGAGACACTGACCCTGGGCAAGCCAGGGAGTAATCCGTTCAAGAACATCAGTTCGTTGACGATCGGGGGGGATGGGATTACCCGGATTGACGCCAATTTTCAAACCACCGGGGATCAGACATACTCGAGCAGGGTAACCATTCTGCGCAGAAATACCACATTGACAGCAAAGACGGTTGTGTTTGGAGGGCAGGTCATCAGTCGGCCCAATAACAAAAAGAATTACGATCTCACTGTGAAAGGGGACATGGAATTGACAAATAAGGGCCAATTGGGTGGCCAGTATGTCGATCCTGGTACAAAGACAGTACATGCCGAGGCCAACACCAATGTGGATGTGCTCAGTGTGACGGGGAAGTCCAGTCTCGGTGGCGATATTATGAGCGCGGGGCAGCAAATCTATGACCAGGCGGTCACCGTGCGTGGTACCCCGACCTTGAAGGGGGTCGGGCTGACGTTCAAGGCGTCGGTGGATGCCCATACCGACCTGACAGCGGACGGTTTGACGATTGACGGTGGCGATCAGGATGTGGTTTTTGAGGCTGATGTGGGGGCAACGACGCCATTGCAGCAGTTGGTCATTGCGCGGGTCCGGAGTTTGACGCTGGCCGGAGTCGACACGGTGGCCGCGCAGCGCTATACGGCAAACACTATTACGCTCAAGGGCATGACATATGCCAGTGATGACGGTGACCTGGTGTTTGCCGGGGCGGTGGATTTGGACGCGGCGTCCATCGCGCTGGACAGCGATGCGGACGCTGACGCGACGGACGGTGCGATCCGCTTTAGCAAGACGGTGGATGGGGACTCGGCGCTGAGCCTGGACGCGGATACCGGGACGGTGGAATTGGCTGAGACGACCGGGGGCACGACGAAGCTCAAGAGCCTGACGGTGGTGGCGGCGTCGCAGGTGGATGTGGCTTCGGTGCGTGTGACGGGCGGTTTGTCGTTGACGGGTACGAACGTGGATTTGAACGGTGCGAACTATGCCAGTGATGACGGTGACCTGGTGTTTGCCGGGGCGGTGGATCTGGACGCGGCATCCATCGCGCTGGACAGCGACGCGGACGCTGACGCGACGGATGGCGCGATCCGCTTTAGCAAGACGGTGGATGGGGACTCGGCGCTGAGCCTGGACGCGGATAAAGGGACGGTGGAATTGGCTGAGACGACCGGGGGCACGACGAAGCTGAAGAGCCTGACGGTGGTGGCGGCGTCGCAGGTGGATGTGGCTTCGGTGCGTGTGACGGGCGGGCTGTCGTTGACGGGTACGAATCTGGATTTGAACGGTGCGAGCTATGCCAGTGAAGACGGTGACCTGGTGTTTGCCGGGGCGGTGGATCTGGACGCGGCGTCCATTGCGCTGGACAGCGACGCGGACGCTGACGCGACGGACGGCGCGATCCGCTTTAGCAAGACGGTGGATGGGGACTCGGCGCTGAGCCTGGACGCGGATAAAGGGACGGTGGAATTGGCTGAGACGACCGGGGGCACGACGAAGCTGAAGAGCCTGACAGTGGTGGCGGCGTCGCAGGTGGATGTGGCTTCGGTAAGTGTGACGGGCGGGTTGTCGTTGACGGGGACGAACGTGGATTTGAACGGTGCGAACTACGCCAGTGATGACGGTGACCTGGTGTTTGCCGGGGCGGTGGATCTGGACGCGGCGTCCATTGCGCTGGACAGCGACGCGGACGCTGACGCGACGGACGGCGCGATCCGCTTTAGCAAGACGGTGGATGGGGACTCGGCGCTGAGCCTGGACGCGGATACCGGGACGGTGGAATTGGCTGAGACGACCGGGGGCACGACGAAGCTGAAGAGCCTGACGGTGGTGGCGGCGTCGCAGGTGGATGTGGCTTCGGTGCGTGTGACGGGCGGGCTGTCGTTGACGGGGACGAATCTGGATTTGAACGGTGCGAACTACGCCAGTGATGACGGTGATCTGGTGTTTGCGGGTGCGGTGGATCTGGACGCGGCGTCCATCGCGCTGGACAGTGACGCGGACGCTGACGCGACGGATGGCGCGATCCGCTTTAGCAAGACGGTGGATGGGGACTCGGCGCTGAGCCTGGACGCGGATACCGGGACGGTGGAATTGGCTGAGACGACCGGGGGCACGACGAAGCTCAAGAGCCTGACAGTGGTGGCGGCGTCGCAGGTGGATGTGGCTTCGGTGCGTGTGACGGGCGGGCTGTCGTTGACGGGGACGAACGTGGATTTGAACGGTGCGAACTACGCCAGTGATGACGGTGACCTGGTGTTTGCGGGTGCGGTGGATCTGGACGCGGCGTCCATCGCGCTGGACAGTGACGCGGACGCTGACGCGACGGACGGCGCGATCCGTTTTAGCAAGACGGTGGATGGGGACTCGGCGCTGAGCCTGGACGCGGATACCGGGACGGTGGAGTTGGCTGAGACGACCGGGGGCACGACGAAGCTCAAGAGTTTGACGGTGGTGGCGGCGTCGCAGGTGGATGTGGCTTCGGTAAGTGTGACGGGCGGGTTGTCGTTGACGGGGACGAATCTGGATCTGAACGGTGCGAACTACGCCAGTGATGACGGTGACCTGGTGTTTGCCGGTGCGGTGGATCTGGACGCGGCGTCCATTGCGCTGGACAGCGACGCGGACGCTGACGCGACGGATGGCGCGATCCGCTTTAGCAAGACGGTGGATGGGGACTCGGCGCTGAGCCTGGACGCGGATACCGGGACGGTGGAATTGGCTGAGACGACCGGGGGCACGACGAAGCTCAAGAGCCTGACGGTGGTGGCGGCGTCGCAGGTGGATGTGGCTTCGGTGCGTGTGACGGGCGGGCTGTCGTTGACGGGGACGAACGTGGATTTGAACGGTGCCAACTACGCCAGTGATGACGGTGACTTGGTGTTTGCCGGTGCGGTGGATTTGGACGCGGCGTCCATTGCGCTGGACAGTGACGCGGACGCTGACGCGACGGACGGTGCGATCCGCTTTAGCAAGACGGTGGATGGGGACTCGGCGCTGAGCCTGGACGCGGATACCGGGACGGTGGAATTGGCTGAGACGACCGGGGGCACGACGAAGCTGAAGAGTCTGACGGTGGTGGCGGCGTCGCAGGTGGATGTGGCTTCGGTGCGTGTGACGGGCGGGTTGTCGTTGACGGGGACGAACGTGGATCTGAACGGTGCGAGCTACGCCAGTGATGACGGTGACCTGGTGTTTGCCGGGGCGGTGGATTTGGACGCGGCGTCCATTGCGCTGGACAGCGACGCGGACGCTGACGCGACGGACGGCGCGATCCGCTTTAGCAAGACGGTGGATGGGGACTCGGCGCTGAGCCTGGACGCGGATACCGGGACGGTGGAGTTGGCTGAGACGACCGGGGGCACGACGAAGCTGAAGAGTCTGACAGTGGTGGCGGCGTCGCAGGTGGATGTGGCTTCGGTGCGTGTGACGGGCGGTTTGTCGTTGACGGGTACGAACGTGGATTTGAACGGTGCGAACTACGCCAGTGATGACGGTGACCTGGTGTTTGCCGGTGCGGTGGATTTGGACGCGGCGTCCATCGCGCTGGACAGCGACGCGGACGATGACGCGACGGACGGCGCGATCCGCTTTACCAAGACGGTGGATGGCGCCTCGGCGCTGAGCCTGGACGCGGGTGGTACGGGGACGGTGGAGTTGGCTGGGGAGACCGGGGGCACGACGGCGCTGGCTACCCTGAGCGTGCAACCGCTATCGGCGTCGCAGGTGGATGTGGCTTCGGTGCGTGTGACGGGCGGGCTGGTGTTGTTTGGGACGAATATAGACTTGAATGGTGCGCGCTATACCAGTGAAGACGGTGACCTGGTGTTTGCCGGGGCGGTGGATCTGGACGCGGCGTCCATTACGGTGGACAGTGACGCGGACGATGACGCGAGGGACGGCGCGATCCGCTTTAACGGGACGGTGGATGGGGACTCGGCACTGAGCCTCGATGCGGATAGCGGGCAGGTGCAGTTGAGTGATGAGACGGGGGGCACGACGAAGCTCAAGAGTCTGACGGTGGTGGCGGCGTCGCAGGTGGATGTGGGCTCGGTGCGTGTGACGGGTGGGCTGTCGTTGACGGGGACGAACCTGGATTTGAACGGTGCGAACTACGCCAGTGATGACGGTGACCTGGTGTTTGCCGGGGCGGTGGATTTGGACGCGACGACCATTGCGCTGGACAGCGACGCGGACGATGACGTGACGGACGGCGCGATCCGCTTTAGCAAGACGGTGGATGGGGACTCGGCGCTGAGCCTGGACGCGGATACCGGGACGGTGGAGTTGGCTGAGACGACCGGGGGCACGACGAAGCTCAAGAGTCTGACGGTGGTGGCGGCGTCGCAGGTGGATGTGGCTTCGGTAAGTGTGACGGGCGGGTTGTCGTTGACGGGGACGAACGTGGATTTGAACGGTGCACGCTATGCCAGTGATGACGGTGACCTGGTGTTTGCCGGGGCGGTGGATCTGGACGCGGTGTCCATCGAGATGGACAGCGATGCGGACGCTGACGCGACGGACGGTGACATCCGGTTTACCGGCACGGTGGATGGCGACTCGGAGTTGAAACTGAACGCAGGTGGTAATGTGGGTGTGGGGAAAGTGGAATTGGTTGGGATGACAGGGGGCACGACGGCGCTGCAAAGCCTGACGGTGGAGCAGGCGTCGCAGGTGGATGTGGGCTCGGTGCGTGTGAAGGGCTTGCTGTCGTTGTCAGCGGCTAATGTGGATTTGAACGGTGCGAGCTATACCAGTGAAGACGGTGACCTGGTGTTTGCCGGGGCGGTGGATTTGGACGCGGCGTCCATTGCGATGGACAGCGACGCGGACGATGACGCGACGGACGGTAACATCCAGTTTACCGGCACGGTGGATGGTAACTCGGCGCTGAGCCTGGACGCGGATACCGGGACGGTGGGGTTGTTTGCGAAGACGGGGGGAACGGTGGAGCGGGAGCGCCTGACGGGGGTATTGACGGCGCTGCGAAGCCTGACGGTGGTGGCGGCGTCGCAGGTGGATGTGGCTTCGGTGCGTGTGACGGGCTTGCTGTCGTTGACGGGTACGAATCTGGATCTGAATGGTGCGAGCTATACCAGTAATGACGGTGACCTGGTGTTTAACGGGGCGGTGGATTTGGACGCGACGACCATTGCGCTGGACAGCGACGCGGACAATGACGGGACGGCTGGCGCGATCCGCTTTAGCGGGACGGTGGATGGCGCCTCGGCGCTGAGCCTGGACGCGAATACCGGGACGGTGGAGTTGGCTGAGACGACCGGGGGCACGACGGCGCTGCAAAGCCTGACGGTGGTGGCGGCGTCGCAGGTGGATGTGGCTTCGGTGCGTGTGACGGGCTTGCTGTCGTTGACGGGGACGAACGTGGATTTGAACGGTGCGCGCTATGCCAGTGATGACGGTGACCTGGTGTTTGCCGGGGCGGTGGATTTGGACGCGGCGTCCATTGCGCTGGACAGCGACGCGGACGATGACGCGACGGACGGCGCGATCCGCTTTAGCGGTACGGTGGATGGTGCCTCGGCGCTGAGCCTGGACGCGGATACCGGGACGGTGGAGTGGAGTAATGGCGAGACCGGGGGGACGACGAAGCTCTTGAGTGTGGATGTGTCAGCCGGTGTTGTCCGGCTGGGACACGGTATTTCCACTACTGGCAAACAGGTATGGAGAGCCCCGGTATATTTGACGGATAATCTCCGACTGAGTGCAAACAACGCTGGCACTTTGGCCGCGGTACAGTTTCTGGATACGCTGAGCAGCGACGCCGAAGATGCTGTGCACTACAGTTTGACAGTGGATGGCAACCTGGAGCAGCAGCAGGAAGTGGGTCTGCTGGCAGGCAAGGAAGCCAATACGCCGCTGGCAAACCTGAGCGTTATTGGCACCAGCGTATTGAATGCCGATATCAGGACTGTGGGTGTGCAGAGCTATGATGGTCTGGTTATCCTGAGTAAGGGCATGCAATTTACCGCGATGGATAGCGGGGGTGAACGACAGACGGTTACCTTCAGTAAGGGCGTGGCCAGTTCGCCTGAGGATGCGCAAAACCATGTTTTGGTAGTGGATGGCAACCTGGTTACCGGTGGCGAGCTGGGTACGGCGGTGGAGGGTGCGGAGCGTGCCAACACCTATCTGGATAACTTGAGTGTGCTTGGCACGATTGAACTGGGTGCGGATGTGACGACCACGGGCACCCAGACCTACGATAAAGCGGTAACATTGAACGGCGATGTGAAACTGTCTGTGTACACCGGGGGCATTGTCGATAATCTTGGAGAAGTGGTGTTCGGTGGCGCTGTAAACAGTGTCTCAGGTGGAAACCATGCGTTGGAGGTCAATGCCAATCTGGATCAGCGCTCAGGCGCCGACTTCGGTGCCCAGGCCGGCCAGGCGCTGGGAGCATTGACGGTAGTCGGGCTTGGCAAGCTGTCCGCCGATATCATTGTCACCGGTGAGCAGGCGTACCAGGGCATGGTGCAGATCATGGAAGATGTTTTGTTACGTGGTGCGACGGTTCGCTTTGCCTCCTTTGTGGATGGCAGGGTTGCCCAGGGTGGCCCAACGGTGGAGGAACTCAATGAGGATGTGGAACTCACCTTTGGCAGCGATGGCGCGGGTCTGAGCGTGGATGCGGACGAACTGCTGTTTACCGAGGATATCAGCGTGGCGTTTCTGGACATGTCGGCTTCCGCACGGTTGCTGATCGATGGCGATGTGACCCTGCATGTGGATCCGAACCGGCTGGATTTCGCTGTTGCGGTAACGGGAGAGGAGGACAGTTCGCTGACCATTGCCGCGGTAAAGGGAGAGGACTTGAGCCTGGGGGCGGACGGTTTGCAGATAACCGATTTCAGCAATTTTAATGGCCATCTGATCATTGGTGGCCGCCTGGACCCCGAAGGTACAGAGCCGTATTATTCCAGCGAGATTGAACAACTCGTTGTCAATACCCGGCGCATGGACCTGGAGCAGGAGATCAGTAGCGGGGGCACGATAAGCTTTCTTGCGGGGGATTTCCACATCATTGGCGCGAGCCATCTGAGCTCGGCGCAGGGTCAACTGGCATTTTTCGTGGTGGACGAGGAATATGAGGATGGTGTTCCTGGTAGTACCGGGCGCTTTGACGCCACCGAGGCGGCTGACGATGTGGTGTTTTCCGCCCCTAACAGGGGAGATGATGGCCCATCGATTGCGTTGATTGCGACGGATGGGCTATATCAGAGTAACCGGATTATCCTGGCTTTGGACGGTGGTGAGGTGGATGCGGCTACCGGCACCGGGAGCGGGTTGCAATTCAATGTGCGCAGTAACGCGTCCGACACGAAGACATACGACGATTTCGATAATTTCATCAATGAGTTTTTGACTGCCAAAGGCATCAATGTCTCGACGGCTCAGGCCTACACTATCAACCCGGCAACTTCGCTGGTGGCGGTTTCCGTCATTGTCTATATCGATCTGGGCCTGTTTGAGCGTGAACTGACGCTGTTCGGGCAGATCGGCGATGGTATCGCGTTGGGATTGTCCCTGTGTGAAGAGACGGAAGGCTGTGCGCCTCCGGTAACGGAGGAGGAACTGAGCCTGCTCATCTCGGAACTGGAGCAAAGGATAGCGCAGTTGAGAAAACGTCTGGAGGAGGATCCGGATGACGCGCAGACGCAGGCACTGTTGCTGGAGTCGGAGGAGCGGCTGGCGGACTATGAATCCCATCTGGAAGAGATGGTCGCGTTTCGTAAGGCGGAGGAAGAAGCCGAGGAGCAGTTTTTGGAGGAACTGCTTAGCGACGAGGAGGTACAGGAGCTGAGTGAAGAGGAATTGGTACTCAGGGACAGGGTGATAGAGACCCTGGCCAATGTATTGACTACTGTGATGACACGTGTGCAGTGGCTGGAAGATCTGCGGGGCAAGGCGGATGAGCGGGAACGGCTGAGCAGGGCCACAGGTATTGAATTGACGCAGGAGACCCTGGAGGAGATCATTGCCGCCACCCGCGCTGAAGCCGATCTGTTCCAGCGCAATATTCGTCTGGTGCTGGAGGGCAAGATCGGTTCGGATACATACCAGTCCATGTTGCCGGATGCAGAGCAGGCCCCGGAGACGCAGACTCCGGAGCAGCAGACAGAGCCTGCGCCGGAAACAGAGGTCGATTCCGTCTTTGTTGAGCCGGGAATCAGGATGCACATGAAGATTGGCGAGCATAATGCGTTGTTGCCTGATGCATTGGCGCCTGATCTGCTCCGGCTACGCTCGGAGGATGCCGGGTTTGTTGCACTGGCCGCTGATTATGCGCAACAGCACGTGGTGGAATACCCGCATGCGGGCAGTCTTGATCTGGCTGCCTGGAGAGGGATGATCCCATTGACATGAATGGGTGTTCCAGCAGGCGTCCTATACAGCATTTTTTTCTGTTTCTTGGGTTGGTTTTTTTTGTCCCCCAGCCGGGGATGGCGGCACAGGCGTTTCGCGATCCGATGGCCTTACGCCAGGATCAGCACCTGCTGTTGGAGCAGGGTTGGAATGCGCAGGACCGCCAGTGGTTTTATCACAGAAACCAGGGTTCCAGGCTGATACCGTATGCGTTTTTCCTGCATCTGGAGCAGGCTGGCAGTCGCGCATTGCTCAGGGAGCCGCTCAATATGCTGGGGATGGGTCTGATCCCCGGGCGGGCGGGTGCCTATAACCCGGATGCCTTGCCCATAGGTTTCAGTCGAGATGGTGATTACCTGGGCCTGACTTGTGCCGCCTGTCACACCCAGTTGATCAAATATCGCGATACCTTTATCCGCATTGATGGTGGTCAGGCACTGCTGAACCTGCCCATGTTGCTGGGTGCGATCGAGGACGCGATGCGGGAAACGCTGCATGAAGAGCAAAAATTTCAGCGTTTCCAGCGTCGCCTGCTGGGGGACAATCCCAGGCCGGAGGGTGTCTCCGGATTGCGTGCGCGGTTACAGGCGGTGTACCGGGAACACCGTTCGCGCAACCTCAGAAATCGCACACGAGTGCCGTACGGTCATTCCCGGCTGGATGCGTTTGGCGCAATTCTGAACAAGGGATTGTGGTTGACCGGTGTGCCGGACAATTTCAATGCGCCGAACGCCCCCACCAGTTTCCCGTATTTGTGGGATACCCCCCAGCATGATTATGTGGAGTGGAACGGGTCGCAGTCCAACTCGGATATTGGTGCACTGGCGCGCAATGTTGGCGAGGTCATCGGGGTGTTTGGCCATGTCGATACGGTCCCGAAAAAGCGCTGGCTGTTTTTTGACGCGGGCTATGCATCCTCCATTGACATCCGTGGCTTGCGTCAACTTGAGAAACGCATCGCCAGATTGCAGTCCCCACTGTGGCCGGATGATGTGTTTCCGGTGGTCGATGCGGCCATGGCGCGTGCGGGGAGAAGATTGTATGAACGCTATTGTCTGTATTGCCATCAGGACATTGATCGCGGTGACCCGAAGCGTCTTGTCAAGGTGCGCATGAGTTCGCTCGATGCGATAGGCACCGATCCGCTGATGGCACGCAATGCGCTGTTCCTGGAAGGCAGAAGCGGAATGTTCGAAGGCTTGCCGCGGTTTTATTTTGCAGGTGCCAGACTTGGCCGGACGGTGCCGGCACTGTATGTGGTGAATGTGCTGATGGGAGGAGTATTGTCCAATAATCCGGTGCAGGGTTATTTGGCGATCCGGGATGCACGCAGGCTGGGTCATGCCAGGGAGATCCATCCGCCCAAATATCTGGATGGAGCAATCATTGAGCGTGGACAAGAGGTGTCGGAACGTGCGTTGCTTGCCTATAAGGCGCGCCCACTGAATGGCGTCTGGAGTTCGGCGCCGTTTTTGCATAATGGTTCGGTACCGACCTTGTATGACCTGTTGTTGCCCGAGGAGGAACGTCCGGATTATTTTTGTCTCGGTAGCTGGGAGTACGACCCGGTCAAGGTGGGTTATGTCGACCGCCACCTGTCGGGAGCCGAGTGCATGGATACGGCGCTGGAGGGTAATGCCAACGGCGGGCACGAATATGGAACCGGCCGTGATGGTTTGCCAAGACTCGGCGCATCGGAGTTGATGGCCCTGCTGGAGTATATGAAGACACTTTGATGCGGTGGGGTACCGTTTGTCGGGTGGGTATTGCGATAGCGGGTTCGGTACTTGCCGCGCTCGTGGTGCTGGGGTCGAGTCTTTATGTATGGGATTTTCTGTGGCGGCGTGCACCGGTCAGTGCCGAGGAGCTTGTGCGTGCCGATGAGCAGGAGCAGGCACGGCGTGCGGTGGCTGGTTTCGAGCGCATACTGGAGCGTTACCGTAGCGATGATTATATGCCCAGGGGTTCACACGCAAAGGCCCACGCGTGTGTCAAGGCCTGGTTTGAGGTTGATGCGGATGTTTCGCCCGAGCTGAGTCACGGTGTTTTCTCCGTGCCGGGGCGGCGGTATCAGGCCTGGGTACGCCTGTCCAACGGGCATTTCAATCTCCGAGTGAGCCAGGATGGCAATCCGGATGCCCGCGGCCTGGCGATCAAATTGCTGGACCCGCCAGGCAAACCGATGCGGCAGGCTGCCGGACAGCCGCCCAGCCAGGATTTTCTGATGGCCACCAGCCCGGTCTTTTTTGCCAGGGATATCATGGCCTATAACGCGTTGATTGCCGCCCCGGAAGAATTTTTTGGCTATTTTTTCCCACACTGGTGGAACCCCTTTGGCTGGCGCCTGCGCGAATTGAAAGCGGCACTCCGGATATTCGGCCGGACCCCGGTGGGCCTGCTGAAGATGGACTATTTCAGCATCACGCCCTACCGCCTGGGACCGCATAACGTAAAGTACAGTGCCCGCCCCTGTGACCGCAGGGGTGTTAACGAACCTGCCCCGGAAGGGGTTGCCGATGATTATCTGCGCCGACGCCTGGCTGAAGAACTGGGGGCCGGGGAGGCGTGTCTGTGGTTTACCGTTCAAAAACAGGACATCGGGAAATATATGCCACTGGAAGACCCGACCGTGGAGTGGCTGGAACGGGATTCTCCGTTTTTGGCGGTAGCGAAGATTGTGATACCGAAGCAGGATTTCAATGTGCCCGGGCGTGAAGCGTTTTGTGAGGCACTGTCATTTGCCCCCTGGCATGCGTTGCCGGAGCACCGCCCACTCGGTCAATTCAATCGTATGCGCCGCATGATCTATCCAGGCAGTGTGGACTATCGTCACCGGCAAAATCGCACAGTCGCACCGGCCGATCTGCGGTGGTGATGCGGGTCGTGAAGCGTGTGCTTCGGCAGGCGCTCGCGTTCACCTCCGGTTGTGTTTCCCGCAGTTGCACAGACGCTGCTTACAGGTGTTGGCCGCATATTGCTTGCCCGGCCACCAGACGGGGTTCCGGTCGTTAGCCGGCATCGTCGGGGTTTTGGGTCTGTGCGAGCAATTTCAGACGTAGCGCGTTCAGGTGTATGAAGCCGTCGGCATCGGAGGGATCATAGGCCCCGGCATCCTTCTCGAAGGTGGCGAGCGTACTGCTGAACAGACTGTGGTTGGTGGATCGTCTTCCAACGATGCCGACATTTCCTTTATAGAGTTTCAGTCGCACGTGGCCATTGACGTTTTTTTGCGTGGCATCGATCAGGGCCTGCATGGCACGGCGTTCCGGGCTCCACCAGTAGCCGTTGTAGATCATGCTGGCATAGCGGGGCATCAGCTCGTCTTTCAGGTGCATGGTTTCCCGATCCAGCGTGAGCGATTCAATGGCGCGGTGCGCCTTCAGGAGTATGCTGCCACCAGGGGTTTCATAGCATCCTCGTGATTTGATACCCACATAGCGGTTTTCGACGATGTCGCTGCGTCCCACTCCGTGCCTGGCCCCGATCCGGTTCAGGTGCAGCATGATTTCAGCGGCGGAGTGCGGTTTCCCGTTGATGGCACTGACGTCGCCGCAGGTGAATTCCAGTTCCATATATTCCGGTTCATCCGGTGCCAGTTCTGGCGCTGTTGTCCATTGCCACATGTCCGGATCGGGTTCCTGCCATGGGTCTTCCAGCAGATTTCCCTCGTAGGAGATGTGTAGTAGATTGGCATCGATGGAGTAGGGTGGCGTCTTATCCTGCCCTTTCACTATCGGTATGGCATGTTGTTTGGCGTATTCCAGCAATGCCCCGCGTGAACCCAGTTCCCATTCACGCCATGGGGCGATGATGTTGATGTTCGGATCCAGTGCGTAAGCCCCAAGTTCAAACCGGATCTGATCATTGCCTTTGCCGGTGGCTCCATGGGCGATCGCATCGGCGCCGGTACTGTGCGCGATGCGGATCAGATGCCGGGCGATCATCGGTCTGGCGATGGCGGTTCCAAGCAGATATTCCCCTTCATACAGTGCGTTTGCCCGGAACATCGGGAACACGTAATCGTGTGCGAATTCTTCTTTCAGGTCTTCTACGAAGACAGTCTCAACTCCCAGTTCGGCAGCTTTACGGCGCGCCGGTTCCAGCTCTTCTCCCTGACCGATGTCAGCGGTGAAACTGACCACCTCACAGCCGTAGTTCTCTCGCAGCCAGACGAGGATCACGGAGGTATCAAGCCCGCCGGAGTAGGCGAGCACGACTTTTTTACAGGGTTTTCTTTTCATGGGGGGATAGTAATGGTGACTGATTATAACCGAAATGTTTTTTTATTCCTGAACCTCGGATTCATCTGCTACACTGCATCAAAGGTGTGGGCCGAACAAAAAAAAGGAGGGAGTTCATTTTATGCGGGTCATTTTATGTGGGGGTTGAATGGATAAACGTCAGAGTTTGGCATGTGAAGAAGGAGTGTCATTGGAGCAGGTCCTTGAGCGGATCGGCGAGGACATGTGCTGTGTCGATCGGATAATTCAGCAGCAATTGCATTCCGAAGTGGGTTTGATCGACGAATTGAGTCACCATATTGTGGATAGTGGTGGTAAGCGTTTGCGTCCTGCGCTGCTGTTGTTCAGCGCCGGGGTTTTTTCTGGTGATATCGGGTGGCGACATCATCAGTTGGCAGCGATTATTGAGTTGATCCATACAGCCACGCTGCTGCATGATGATGTGGTGGACGCTTCCCTGCTGCGGCGCGGACAGGCCACAGCCAATCAGTGCTGGGGTAATGAGGCCAGTGTGCTGGTAGGGGATTTTCTGTACTCCAGGGCATTTCAGATGATGGTGGAGGTCGGTTCCATGCGTGTGATGGGTATCCTGGCGGATACCACCAATACGATTGCCGGTGGTGAGGTCGAACAACTCTTGCTGAATCACAGCACCGAGGTCACGGAACAGTCTTGTCTGAATGTGATCGGCAGAAAGACGGCCAGCCTGTTTCGTGCCGCGGCACAGCTTGGTGCCGTGATCAGCAATCAGGACGAGGCCAGTGAACAGACGATTGCCGATTACGGCGAGCATTTTGGTATGGCCTTTCAATTGATGGATGATGTGATGGATTACAGCATGTCTCCGGATGATTCCGGGAAAACCCTGTATGAAGATCTGTTGGAGGGCAAGCCGACCATCCCGTTGTTGTATGCCATATCGCACAGTGAGTTGCCGGAAAGGGATACGATACGCGAGATGCTTGGTGAGCAGGGTCAGTCCGGCATAGATGCGGTACTGGAAACGGTAAGGAGCACAGGGGCGATAGAATATACCTGTGGCCTTGCCCGGGAGCAGGTGGAGCGGGGTTGTGCGGCGCTTTCCAGGCTGCCTGTTTCTCCATTTCGGGATACCTTGTACGAACTGGCGTATTTTATTGTCAGTCACGACTACTAGTGGTACTAGTGGAGACTGTGCTGTTTGGTCGGGGTGACAGGATTTGAACCTGCGACCCCTGCCTCCCGAAGGCAGTGCTCTACCAGGCTGAGCTACACCCCGACCGGCGGCTTGCAGGATACCAGATGCCCGGGCAACTGCCCAGCAATGCCGGGGGAGGGATGTTGGTGTGGGCGATGCTGGGTTCGAACCAGCGACCCCTGCCGTGTGAAGGCAGTGCTCTCCCGCTGAGCTAACCGCCCCCGGTAATAGTAAAAGTATACACCGAAATCGCCGCGTTTGTGTGTGTCATGCGTCTTTTCCGGTTACCGCTTTGTAACGGCTGCGTTGTTCTGCTGTGGCCTCTTGCTGGTGTTTCTGTCGCCACTCGGCATAGGGCATGCCGTAGACGATCTCCCTGGCGGCATCGTAGTCCATATCCAGCCCGTGCTCCTGAGCGGCGGCCAGATACCACTTGGACAGGCAGTTGCGGCAAAAACCGGACAAATTCATCAGATCGATATTCTGCACATCCGGATGTGCCTGTAGATGCTCAATCAGGCGCCGGAACACGCTTGCTTCCAGTGCCGTGCGTGTTTCGGGCTCAATGGATCGGGACATGGGTTTTCGTTTTTGTCAGACTGTTATGGTGACTCCGAGCCGCACCAGGTTTCCTTCACGGTACCAGGGTTGGTGTTGTGCGGGGGAACTCGTGCGCGGCAGTATACACCAGGTCCGGGCTTGCGACCAAGCCCGGGAAGCCGCTACCATGTGTCTGTTGCCGGCCACCAGTGTCCGGGTCGCGCCATTTTTAGCAATGATCACTGAATGAAGGTGCTGATTATCAAGCAGGGCGCTGTTGGGGACCTGGTCCTTGCATTGCCGGTAATCGGGCGCATTATCCAACATCATGCTCGGGATGAATGCTACGTGTTGAGTACCCCGGAGTGTGCCTTTGTGTTCGAGGATTGGGCGGAACTGAAACACAGGGTCCTGCTGCGTCCCCGGCGGGGGCTGATGAACAATCTTGGCATATTGCGTCTGCTGCGTTCGTTGCGTCCGGATCGCATTTACGATCTGCAGGGCAACGACCTGAGTGCACTGCTGTGCGCTTTTTCCGGTGCGGGTGTTATTGTCGGCAGCCGCACCCATTTCCCGTACACACACCATCCCGAGGAGCGCTATGTCGGCCAGTGTCACATATTTGACCGACTCAACTCGGTGTTGCGATCTGCCGCCATCTCGACCGCACCACCGGAGTTGGCCTTTCCGATACCGCGGTCGGTTGCCGGTGAGGTGGATGACTGGTTGCGGAAACGTGGCGTACGGCATCACAGACTGGTGCTACTGCACGCTGGGTCAAGTCTCGGGCATCCGGAGAAACGTTGGTCAGGCTTCGGGGCCCTGGCTGAACAGTTATGCGGCCGGGGTTTTTTGCCGATCTGGATCGGTGCCGCGGATGACCGGTCGTTGAACAGGGAACTGGCCAGGCGTTGTGGGCTGGACGCCAGTGAGGAATTCGGTTTTTCCGGTTTGGTGAGCCTGGGCAGGCGGGCGTGTTTTGCGGTTACCAGCGACTCTGCTCCGATGCATATGCTGGCGTACTCCGGCATCCCGGTATTTGCGTTGTTTGGCCTTAGCCAGTGGCGGCGTTGCCATGCCCTGGGGCAGGCGCATAATGTAATCGCTGCCTCGTCGCTGTGTGCCGGGGGCAAGGAACCGGTGTCGATTGATCAGATTGGTGTTGGCGATGTGATGCGGAAATTGCGTGACAGTCGGCTGCTGACTGGAGACTGATGCGTTTGCCCGAGATCGGTGTGGGGCAGCCGAGCCCCCACAGTTTCATTGTCGTGAACCCGCACAACACCGCTATCAATCGTTCCCCCTGGGAGTACGCGGCAGCCAGGCCGTCAGGCGCCAGTCGCTGCAGTGGGGGAAGGTTGGCCCGCGCCGTCCCATTGTGACTGTCGTGAACCCGCGTATGGCATGGAAATGGCGCAAGGGCTTGTGGCACAATAGCGCAGCCAGGGTATGAACAGGGTATTGAAATGATAGAAATGACTTTGCGGTTGGCCGAGGAGATTGTCGCAGGGACCCTTGCCAGGGCAACCGAGCTTGGCATACCGGTCAGTGTCGCGGTAGTGGATGAGTCCGGGCGGATGGTGCATTATTCACGCATGGATGGAGCGGGGTTTTATACCTTTGACACCTCCAGGGCGAAGGCGATCGTTGCGGCGTCGTTTCGCCGTTCGACTTTGGAGATTGCCGAGAACAGGGAGCTGAACCCGCTGTTGTGGCATTCTCTGTGCAGTGTTATTCCGGGACAGGCGTTGCCAAGCCCGGGAGGTGTGCCGGTGTTCAGGGATAATTACTGCATCGGTGCTGTGGGTGTGGGCGGTGGTTCACCGGATCAGGATCATGAGTGTGCGGCTCATGGAGCGCGGCAAATCTGACATCGCCTTGCAGGATTGCTGTTTTACACGGATAGAGAAGGCTTGAAGAGCGCATCCGGTGTTTGCCGGAGGCGGTTTGCGTTGTCCAAAGGGTTGCTTTGGCGGCATGGCCTGCGCGAGTCGGAGCGCAGGTCTCGGGATTGAATTACCCGTTCCAGGGTATTTCAAGATGCCGAACAATTCATATCATGTCTCTCAAGCATCGTTTCATCGGTGCATATCTGGAACAACTGAACGAATTTACAAGGAGAAGAGACATGAAGAAAGCGTTGACACTACTGGCGGGCACCATGCTCGCATTGACTGCGGCTGCTGCCGAGAAACTGAACATAAACACTGCCGATGCCGAGGCGTTTGATGCAATGATAAAAGGTGTTGGAGCCAAGAAGGCGATGGCGATTATCGAGTATCGCGAGAAACACGGTCCATTCAAGACAGTGGAGGATTTGGCGAAGGTACGTGGGGTCACTCTCGACCTGGTGGAAAGACACCGTGGATTACTGGGTGTGGAGTGAACGACCTTGCTGTGATGCCACGGCAGGTCTTCATATGGTGATGATTATCAGGTGATTGAGGTGCGCATGCCACACCTCCGGTAGAGTGGGTTTGGTACGCCAGACAATGGTTTGGCTGTTGGTGGATTGCGCCACTCAGAATCAGCTTGGGAGGATGGAACCGTCTGGGTAGTCGTTGCGGTTGTGGGTTCCGCAGCTTGTTGCGTTTGTCAGCAGTCAATACAGGGTCCCGCTCTCCGGGACCTCCTGCCGGGACAAGGCAGGGGCACACGGATGTGCCACTTCATTTGCGGTTGTCGTGAGGATTGTCGGTGCTGCTGCCGTTGTTTTTTGCTCACCGTGAATCGCGGGTATCGTCGGGTTTTTCAACTGCGTTCGCGTTGGGTGCCTGGACAGACCACCTCAGGTGCGGTTTCAGCACCAGCTTCGGTGTGGCGCGCCTTATTTTTTCCCGGCGGAGTTCAACCAATCCTGGAGGACCCGTTTTTCAGCCGCGGTGATATAGGTCTCCCGGAGTCGTTCCCTGACCAGGTCAATGGGTACCAGGTTTTGCTCAAGCAGGCGACGTTTTTCTTCCGGCAGGACGTTATCACGATAGAAAATGTCCCCGACCGGGATCAGCCGGCTGCGCACGATCATCGTAACCTCGTTGATCATGGAGAAAAAACCACTTTCTTTTGTCTGCAACCGTTTTTCCGCAAACGAGATATCCGCGATGGCGTCGAAATAGATGGCCCGGAGTTCTTCCTTGTATTTCTTGATAATGACAACATCAACGGTGGCCTCCATCAATGCTTCAATCATCGACAAACGTTCGGGAAGCAACTCGAGTATTCTCTGGCGATTGGGCTCATGTTCCCGAATGGCGGAATAGAGTTTCAGTATGCTCAGAAAGGAAAGTGTTTTGTAGGGGTCGTTGGCATACAGTTTGTTGGCCAGATCATGCAGTTCAGCCATGTTGCCAAGCCCGAGAATCTCGGGGGTTTCAGGGATTTTTTCGATATGAGGGTTGAAACTCAGCGCACAAAGAAGCTGCCCGTGTTTGAATTCCAGCAGGGTGTCGAGCGAATTTGCCTGTTTGGCGATGTCGAGGTTTTTTTTGCCGAATGGTTTCAGCTTGGGCAGGACATCCTCCGGCTCGCCGTTCAGGAACAGTTCGAAGGCCTCGGTCGACAGCGCCATGCCTAACCTGGACCAATGGAAGGGAATGGCGGACGAACGGGCAAGACGGAGGGCGGAATATTCCGTTAGTGCAACAGGTATTGCTGAAGATTGCCTATGGGTCTTGCCCACGGTTGGCTTTGCTGAAGTTCCGCAGGCAAGGAACGGATCGCCTGTTTTGCCTGCATAGCGTCAGTGTAATGACCGTATATCGCGGCATAGAATGTGGCGTTGTTGACCAGAGTGGCCACATAACCGGCGCCTTGCTTTTGCAGATTATGGCGACTCAGGAATTTCAAAACGTGCGCCTTGGAACCGACACTGATTAGCTGCAGCACATAATGTGTCTTGTCCTGTGCACGCACCCATGCAGAGAGGTCCAATTTGCCGACTGGTGTTTTTGTTGTGGCAGCAGTGCTATTGGGTTGCGTCATGTTTTTGCCACGCTCGCTTCGAGTCTTTATGGGACGCGGTCTGCTGTCGGCCCAGTAGTCTGTTTGTGCTGTTGCCTGCGTTGTTTGCTGTTCGGTCTTTTTTGCCACAGCAGGTGCGGGGGGTGCAGCCTGATCTTGCTGGTCCCGGGTATCGGTGCCGGTGTTGGTTGCCACAGTATGTGCATCATCAGCGCCGGGGGCAAGCTCCTCCATTTTGCGCACCTTGGTGCGGGAGTCCATACTGTCTGCCACCCCGGTGTCAGCGGTTTGAACAGAGCGGAATTTCGGGTCGGTGAGTTTCTTCTGTGCGGGGGCAAATCCCTGTCGTGCTGCCCGTTGGAACCAACTCTTGGCAATGCCCAGGTTGCGTTCCACACCATCGCCATTTTCATACAGTGTGCCAAGGTTGTATTGTGCATCGATATAGCCTTGTCTGGCCGCCTGTAGAAACAGGTCTCGGGCTTTTGCGTAGTCTTGTTCCACACCGTTGCCAAAGGCATACAGTACACCGAGGTTATACTGTGACTGTGCATGTCCCTTGGCGGCAGCGCGAGAGAATAGTTCAATGGCCCCGGGGATGTCTTTTTCTGCGCCCTGGCCATGGAAATACATTAGTGCGAGATTGTACTGAGACTCTTCAAAGCCACTGTCAGCGGCTTTTTCCCACCACTGTACGGCTTTTCCCAGATTTTTTTTGACACCGGAACCCCTGAAGTATTTGACGCCGATATCGTGTTGTGCAGCAGGGATCCCCTGATCGGCCGCCTTTTTGTGCCACTTGAAAGATTTTTCAGGGTCCTTTTCCACGCCGTGGCCATATTCATACATGACACCGATGAGAATTTGGGCCTCATATTTCCCGGATTTCGCCAGTGGTTCGAGAATTTCAAACGCTTCTTGATAGCGCTGATTGATGTAGGCCTGCCTGCCATCTTCAAAGGAAGCCGCAAATGTTGTCGGAGACAGTGAGAGCAGTGCCAGTGAAATAAACCACCGAATCACATGGGCAGGATTGTGATAGGTATGCATATGTTGGTCTCGTATAGCTATGGTCGGTTCGGATTGGATGATTATGCCATTTTTTTGGCGAATTCGAATATCTTTTTCGCATCCAGCGTGAGCTCATTGCTTTCAAACAGGTGTTGGATACAGGCCCTGTGCAGGCTCAGCTTGAGGGCGCCAAAGCCGATGGCTCCCCAGACACGGATACCGTGGCGCAGTTCGCCTTTGTCCATGGTGTCGATGCCAGCGATGCCAAGTGGTGGTGTCGCATTGGCGTCCGCGATAATCTGCAGAGACCGGTTTCCCTTCCAGTGTTCCTCGGACAGTAGTTCCACACCCGCCTTGCCACAGGCAAAGACGACCTCGGCATCCTCAATGAGTGTGGCCCTGGCTTCATGGTCTTGCCCCTGCAACGGTTGCACCTCGAGAGCGAATCGCTGCTGGATGACAGCACAGGCGTTATGTGCCCGCTTTAACTGGCGTGAACTGAGGGATACCTGCGCTCCTTCCATTGCCAGCATTGCCGCGGCCCGCATCCCGACCGGACCAGTGCCCGCCAACACCACGGCTTTTCTGTTCCGCACGCTACCGCTGCCGAGTATCCGGGTGACTCCGGCTGCCGCCGTCGTGTTGCAGCCATTGCTATCGAGCATCATGGAAACCCGGAACCCTGGAAAGAAATGGTTTTGGACCGCCTCCATCAGCTTTTCTCCAGCCTGCACATCACTGCCGCCGATGAAGATCGCGGTATTTTTCTTGTCGCTGGGTGCCCGTGTGAAGATGGCCCCATCCACCAGTGGGCACACATTGCCTGGATGGATCCCGCAGTAGGAGATGACATGGTCGGCCCCGCCATCGTATGCGACGATGGAATCAAAGCTGGATGCGCAGGCATCGGTATCGAGCTGTAGGAGCAGCTTTTTCATAGGCATGAAGGAATAAGATGAATCAATGAGTAAAGACGTAATAATGCACTATTTTCGAGAATTTATAAATGCCGTTTCAACAGCGACTGTTTTTCAACCTGACAGGCAGGGGGTTTTGCAGTGTGCGCTACCCGCCCGCTCGTGTTTCCCCGACAGCACCATGCAGTGCGGACATCCCGGTTGTCGACCGCATTTCTGCTTGGCATGACGGACGATCAAGGCATGGTATTCGCCATATATCCCGGTGTGTTTTCTCAGCGCGTGTTCCATCGCCTGTTGCAGTGTGGTATACGGTTCGTCGCCGCGGATCATGCCAAGCTGGGACAGCAGTCTTCGCGTGTAGGTATCAATGATGAATACCGGGCGTTCGAAGGCATATAGCAGGATGTCATCAGCGGTTTCCGGGCCGATACCGTTAATATCGAGCAGAAAGGTTCGCAGTTCCGAGGTGCGCATGCGGGACATGGCCTCAAATCCGCCAATCCGATGCCAGGCAGTGAGCAAGGCTCGAAGGCGTTTTGTTTTAACGTTGTAATAGCCGGAGGGGCGTATCAGTTCGGCCAGTCTGCTGTCTGATAGCGCAAGCATCGCCTCTGGTCGCAGGCAATCGGCCTGTTTCAGGTTGGTGATGGCTCGCTGCACGTTGGTCCACGCGGTATTTTGGGTGAGGACCGCACCGATCATGACTTCAAAGGGGCTCTCTGCCGGCCACCATCCCTGCTCGGCATACGCGGCGAGCAGACGTTTGTAGAGCGCGACAACACGCTGTGTCGACAATACGGGTGTGACGGCGCAGGTGGCAGGCATGTCGGCTGTTCAGGAATATGGCAGCATGTGCTCCAGCAGATGAACGGTGTAGCGTACGCCGAAACCGGTGGTCGCCGTGGGTACATGCGCCAGACCGTCCGGGTTGTTGCTGCTGGACAGATCCATATGGATCCAGGGCACTCCGGGTTTGATAAAACGCTGCAGAAAACGCGCTGCCAGGATGTGATCTGTACCACCGGCCAGTGCGCATTGGCGAATATCGGCAATATCGCTGTGCAACAGTTTGTCAAAATCCGGATCCAGAGGGAATGGCCATACCCGTTCGCCACATTCCACGCCGTTGGCGATCAGTGCCTGCAGCCACGAGCGGCGATTACTGAATATTCCGCTGTAAGCTTTGCCGAGCGCTGCGACGCAGCTCCCCGTGAGGGTGGCGTAGTCGATGATGAGTTGCGGTTTTGTGCGTGACGCCAGTGCCAGTGTGTCGGCCAGGATCATCCTTCCCTCCGCGTCGGTATGCACGATCTCGATGGTGGTGCCATCTGCCGCAGTAACCACGTCGTTGGGTTTGTAGGCCTGTGGACCGATATGATTGCTCGCCAGCGCCAGCCAGCACTCCACCGGACAGGAAAAATTCAGACGGCTGAGGGCATACAGTGTACCCAACGCCACCGCGCTGCCCTGCATGTCCTCATGCATTCCGAACATGTGTCTGGCGGGCTTCAGGTTGACCCCGCCGGTATCGTAGCAGACACCTTTGCCAACCAGCACGATACGTTCCGTCGTATCGGCTTTGCGTGGATGATATCGGAGCCGGACAATACCGGCATCCTGTCTGTCACTGCCTTTGGCCACGGCCAGGAACGCCCCGGCTTTTTTTCGCTGCAATGCGGACTGGTTATAGAATGTCAGTGCCCAGTCCTGCCTTTGTGCCAACTCTCTGATGCGTTGAAGATAGTCTGCCGGAGCGAGCAGATTCCCCGGTAGCATGCTCAGTCCGCGCGCCAGTTCGTTGCCTTGTGCGATGGCGAAACTGGTCCGGAAACGGTGTCCGGTCCGTATTCCATACAGAACGATATGTTTCAGCACAGTGCCGCCGGGACGGTTTTTGCTGAACCGGGGCAGATTGGCGTGTGCGGCGAGAACGGCACTGATCAGGGCCTCGGCGATTCGTTCCGCTTGCGCCTCGGCAAAGCCGCTACCGATCACTATGCCGATCCGTTCCGTATTGAACCCGTCGTGTGCCGTGTTCAGATGGCGACCGAGGCTCAGTAGTTCAAAGTGGCTCAGCTCAGGTGTGATGGTACAGAACGAGACATGCGAAAGCTTTTTGTTGGGCAGGTCCAGGACGTATGTGTCATTTGCCGCGGGATAGCAGTTGCTGTAACGCACGCCCAGCAGCCTGCCGTATGGAATATCGCTGAAATCGCCAGTCTTCACCCGGGCGCGGACCGGGAAGGCCATGATCCAGTTCCGGATCCGGTCAAGTTGCCGCTGTGATGGCAATGTCTTGCGCTGTGTCAATCGGATGCTCATCGTCGTCCATCAGTGTGGGGGGCAGGCTGCACGATAGTTGGGTCTCGGGTACGGGGCTGTGCCCCGGGTGAGATATTTGCTGCGGCATGATAGCATTCCGACCGGTCGCTTCAAAGCCTGTGCGATCCCGCGATTTGCTAACCAGCCTGTGTATGTCGGAGATGGAAAATGCGTAATGTATCTATGGCCAGGATCCGTTCGGACAAGCGTCTCGCAATATACCTGCGGGATGGCTTGGCTTGTGTGTGGTGTGATGCGGACCTTGAAAATGATCACACTGAACTCACACTCGACCATTTGCAGCCACACAGCCGCGGCGGGAGCAATCACGAGTCGAACCTGATTACCGTCTGTCGCCGTTGCAGCCGTAATAGACAGGATCGGTCAATGCGCAAATTCGCCGAGGCGGTTGCCGGGTACCTGCAGGGGGATGCTGATGCAATCCTGCGGCGGGTTCGCAGGCACGCCGGGCGCAAACTCACCGAGTACCGTCAGCAGGCAAGACAAGTGCTGGCGGATAGAGAATAACGGGGAAGGAAATGCGAAAAGTCATGCAATGGGTATGGATGCCGGGGAAGCGTTATTCCGCCTGACAAATATCATGGGTACAGTCCATAAATGAATTTTACCTGGCTCGACTATGCGGTGTTGGTGGCGTACGTTGCGTTGTATGTCGGCATTGGCGTGTTTACCTCGCGTGGGAATGGCGCGGTGGGGGCCCGCAGCTATTTTCTGGCGGGTCGCTCGTTGCGTTGGTGGAGCGTCGGTGTTTCATTGATCGCGACCAATATGACTGCGGCAATAGTGATCTCGATGGCCGGGTCCGGTTTTGCCATGGGTCTTGCTGTGGCGACCTACGAGTGGCTGGCGGCGATCTCGTTGCTGCTGGTCGGAAAGTTCATACTGCCGGTCTACTTGTCCCGGCGCATCTATACATTGCCGCAGTTTCTGGAATGGCGCTTTGGCCTGTCTTTGAGTGTACTGATATCGGTGATCTGGCTGTTTTTCTATCTGCTTATCGGTCTGGTGCCAATCCTGTGGCTTGCTGCTTCGGTCATGCATGTGATGTTGGGGCTGACGACGATGCAGGGGATGATCACGCTCGCTCTGGTGGCATTGGTGTATTCACTGTATGGCGGGCTCCGCTCGATTGCGACAGTGGATTTGTTGCAGGTGTTCATGTTCGTACTGGGCGGCTGTCTGATCGCCTGGATAGCGCTGAACGCGGTGGGCGATGGGGCAGGTGTGCTTGCAGGGGCGACGCGGCTGATGCATGGTACGCCCGGACATTTTGTGCTGATATTGCCGCCGGACGACCCCAACTGGAAATATCTGCCGGGAACTTCAGTGCTGTTTGGTGGCATCTGGATATTGCTGATCTCGTACTGGGGCTTCAATCAGGTTGTCATACAGCGTGCGCTGGCAGCGGAAAATTTGCGAGAGGCACAGGCCGGGGTCGCGTTTGCCGCTTGTCTGAAGCTGTTTACGCCGGTATTGGTGATCCTGCCCGGGGTCGCCGCCCGGGAGCTGTTCCCCGAGTTGTCACCGGCCGATCAAGCGTATCCGGCGATGATGGGACTGGCACCGGCCGGTCTGCGCGGGTTGATCTTTGCCGCGCTCTTCGGTACCGCCATTTCCGCGCTTGGCGCACTGTTGAATTCGATGGGCACCTTGTTCGCGCTGAATGTGTATCGGCCAATGCGGCGTAATGCCAGCAGTATCCGGTTGATACAGGTAGGGAGGTTGAGTGCGGTTGCCAGCCTGCTATTGGCATTGGCCATAGCGGAGCCGTTGTTGGGTGGTGCCAATCAGGTTTTCCAGTACATACAGATCGTGGGGAGTTATCTGGCCCCGGGATTTACCGTGCTGTTTCTGTCAGGCATGTATTGGGAGCGGACTTCTGTCAGCGGTGCGTTCACCGCCATCCTGAGTTCCTTGATCCTGTCTTTGCTATACGCAATGCTGGTGCCGGAAATGCCGTTCCTTGACCGCATAGGTTTTGTCTTTCTGTATTGTCTGGGTTTTTCAGTGGCGGCCTCTCTGCTATGGCCCACACCGCCACCGGATGTATCTGTTCCACCGCATGCCGAGCACACTGTGCCCCCTGGGGAAGCGCTGGATGAAACCCGTTTTGGCGAAACAGCAACCGTTTTTCCACCGCAGGGTTCGACAGATTCGAGTGTGGTACACGCGCCGAGGATGGATTTTTCCACTTCCACGACGTACAACCGGGTCAGTCTGCTGATAGTGCTTGTCGTGATCGCACTGTATGGATTGTTGTGGCAGGGAATACCATAAGGGTGAGGGTCACCATGATGCCGCGTTCGACATTGACATCCGCGGGCACGCAAGCGCGGTGTAAGGCGGGTTCTGAATGGCTCATACGGCGTCAAAGCCACAGCTTGATGTGTATGAACCACGCTTGGGGATGGCACAGGCTGGCGTGAAACAAAACGCATCCGTCATCCGGAGTGTGCAATCCGCAGTGGCAAAGGACGAGAGCCAGGCCGCGGCGCCACGCTGTGTGGTGCCGGGGGGAGTGTTTCAGTCGGTGGTTTGTTCCGGGTCGCTGTGCTGCACGGGTTGCCGCGAGTCGGTTTTTTCTGTGACAGCCTGAGTGGCCAGCGGCTGGTTCAGTATCTGGTCCGTTTGTACCATCGCTGCTTCCAGCACGGCCAGTGCGTCGTCTTCCGGGTTTGCCTGTACATCGTCGCCGGCTATCGGTGTGACCAGGGTTTCAGGGCCTGTGTTTTCGGCGCCATCATCGGGTGCCGCCGGGCTGGCCTGATCGTTGACGGTATCCTGTTCGGAGAACAGTTCCGGCGCTTGCTGGTCCAGGTCTTTGATCGCTTCCAGGGGTGGCAACTCGTTCAGGTGCCGAAGATTGAAATAGTCCAGAAACTGTCGTGTGCTGGCCAACAGTTCAGGTTTTCCTGGCAGGTTGCGGTGACCTACAACCTTTATCCAATTGCGCTCCTGTAGCGTCTTGATGATGTTGGAGCTGACGCTGACACCGCGAATGTCTTCTATTTCAGCACGGGTTACCGGCTGCTGGTAGACAATGATGGCAAGGGTTTCAAGCAGGGCCCGGGAATAGCGCGGTGGTTTTTCTTCCACCAGGCGTTGTATCCATTCGCTGTACTCCGCCCGCGCCTGAAACCGGAAGCCACTGGCCAGCTTTTTCAGTTCAATCCCACGGCCCGCGTAGTCCTGACCGAGACTGTCCAGTGCCGCGTTTACCAGCGCGCTGTCCGGTGCCTCGTCACCTTGCCCGAACAGCGCACGGAGCTGTTTGGTGTCGAGTGGGCAGTCAGCGACCATCAGCACCGCTTCGATGGTGTTTTTAAGCGTTTGCATATCCATCCGAATCAGTCCGATGCGCGGCTCAGATAGATGCATCCACCGGTTTCGTTCTGCACCATCTCCAGCAATGATTCCCGGCTCAGCTCCAGTATCGCAAGTAGTGTTACGACGATTCCCGCACGTTTCTCCTTGACGTTGAACAGGCGGGTGAATGGGATGAACCGATTCTGCTGTATGACATCCAGGATCAGGGTCATCCGTTCCCGCACAGAAAGCGGTTCCCGTTCGATATGCTGTCTGGCGTATTGATCAGCCCGTCTTAGCACACCCACAAGTGCGGTCAGCAGACTGTCCATACTGACTTGAGGCAGTGGCCGTTTTTGGTCCGGTTCCAGCATTTGTACACTGGCGGCAAAGATATCCCGGTCGCAACGTGGCAGTGTGTCCAGTGTATCAGCCGCCTGCCGGAAGCGTTCATACTCCTGCAGACGGCGTACCAGTTCGGCACGGGGGTCTGCCTCTTCCGTTTCCTCTCCATCCGGTTCGCGTGGCAGCAACATGCGGGATTTTATCTCCGCCAGTATGGAAGCCATTACCAGGTACTCGCTGGCCAGTTCCAGTTGCAATTCCTCCATCAGATCAATGAACAGCACATACTGCCGGGTGATTTCGGCGATGGGAATGTTCAGGATATCGATGTTTTGCCGTCTGATAAGATACAGCAGCAGGTCCAATGGCCCGGAGAATTCCTCAAGAAACACTTCCAGCGCATGCGGTGGAATATGCAGATCGTTTGGCAGTTGGGTCAGCGGCTCTCCCTGTACCAGCGCAAACGGCATCTCGATCTGTTGTCCCTGGGCCGACGGGGCGGGTCCGGGTTTCTGTGCCACGTTCATCAACGACAGACCAGCCCGCTGAGTGGTCGGATCTCTTCCAGGGTCTGGCGTGCCAGTTCGCGGGCTTTGCGGCTTCCTTCGCCGAGGATGTCTCTTACGATATCTCGGTCCTGGTAGTCTTTTGCGCGTTCCCGGAACGCCTGTTGTTCCTCGTTGACGGCGTCAATGACATGCTGTTTGCATTGCAGGCACCCGATACTTGCCTTGGTGCAGCCATCGTACAACTGTTTCCTCAGGGTTTTTTCCGAGTAAACCTGATGCAGGCCCCATACCGGACATTTGCGCGGGTGGCCCGGGTCCGACAGGCGTACTCTGGCCGGATCGGTCGGCATGCCCCGGATGCGCTCGCTGACCGTCTCCGGCGCGGTGCCCAGCGGGATGGTGTTGTTATAGGATTTGGACATTTTCTGTCCATCCAGCCCGGGCATCTTCGGCACCCTGCTCAGCAATGCTTCGGGTTCGGGCAGGATCATGCGTCCGGAGCCCTCCAGATAACCTTGTAATCTCTCTCGATCACGTATGCTGATGTTCTTCAGCCCGTTGATCAACGCCTGGGCCTTTTCCAGTGCCTCCGCATCCCCTTTTTCCTGCCAGGCCCTGCGCAGTTCCTGGTAGAGCAGAAATTTCTTTTTGCCGATCTTCTTTTGCGCATGCGCCACCCGGGCTTCAAAATCGGGCTCGTGTCCATAGATATGGTTGAAGCGTCTTGCAATCTCCCGGGACAGTTCCACATGTGAGACCTGATCTTCACCCACCGGCACATATCCCGCTTTGTACAGCAGGATGTCGGCGGTCTGCAGCAGGGGGTAGCCGAGAAATCCGTAGGTGTTCAAATCCCGGTCGGATAATTTTTCCTGCTGATCCTTGAAACTGGGCACTCGTTCCAGCCAGCCGAGTGGGGTGGACATGGACAGTAGCAGATGCAGTTCGGTGTGCTCCGGTACCCAGGACTGGACAAACAGCGTCGATGAGCCGGGGTCTATGCCGGCGGCCAGCCAGTCTGCCACCATATCCAGCGCACTGTCCGCGATGTTGCTGGCGCTTTCATACTCGGTGGTCAGTGCATGCCAGTCGGCAACGAAGAACAAGCATTCGTATCGGTTTTGAAGCTGGAGCCAGTTTTTCAGAACCCCGTGATAATGCCCGAGATGCAGTGCACCGGTGGGTCTCATTCCCGACACGACGCGTCGGTTATCTGGGTCAGACAATTAAGAGAAACTCCTGATTGGGAACAAGACACGCCATTATACGCATTTGCCAGGATTTTGCAGGGCCGTACAGTTGCATGGCAGGGCCCGCAAATGTTGCGGTGCACTTTCTGCCTGTTGCCCTGTACCGGGGTGACCGATGTGTGGTTATGGTGCCGGTGTTTTTGCGGATTTCAAGGGGGAGGTGTTCAGGGTTCACCGCAAAGCATTCAGGTATGGTCTGGCCGTCGTCACCGACACTCACGAATTGAGCGTTGCTTTTTTATCGGTGTCGGTGCCGGGAGCAATCCGGACACCGTGGGTGTCGCTGGTGTGCGGGGTCGGCTTGTTCAATCCGATCACGGATGCTATCATGCTACGCCGCATCGGGCTTTTCGTTCGTTATTTCACAGGCAGACAGTGCGCAGTCTTGCACCTCAAGCGGTTTGAAAGATTGCTGTATGAGGTCTGAAAACACCACTTGATTTTTGGAGGTTACTTTATATGTCTGGACGCAATTTCCTGTTCATCCCCGGTCCTACCACGATCCCCCGTCGCATTCAGAACGCGATGAGTGTGGAGCAGGAAGATATGCGTGCGATGGATCTGCCGGAGTTCAGCAAGCCGCTGTATGGAGACATGAAGAAGGTTTTCAAGACTCGTGACGGCAGGGTGTTTATTTTCCCGGCTTCTGGCACAGGGGGCTGGGAGTCGGCGATTGCGAATACCTTGAGCAAAGGTGACAGGGTGTTGATGTCCGGCTTTGGTCATTTTTCCAACCTGTGGATCGATATGTGCGAACGTTGGGGGCTGGATGTGCAGAAGATCGAGCGTGACTGGGGCGAGGGAGTCCCTGTGGAGGCGTATGCCAGCGTGCTGGAGGCGGACAAAACACACCGGATCAAGGGTGTTTTTGCCACCCACAATGAGACTGCCACAGGTGTCGCTTCGGACATTGCCGCGGTGCGTAAGGCGATGGATGCCTGTAATCATCCGGCATTGCTGTTTGTGGATGGTGTCAGTTCGGTGGCATCCATGGATTTCCGTATGGATGAATGGGGTGTGGATGTCTGTGTGTCCGGTTCACAGAAGGGCCTGATGTTGCCTACCGGGCTTGGCATTGTCTGTGCCAGTGAAAAGGCCTTGGCGTGTCGTCCGGATGCGGATCTGCCGAAAACATTTTTTGACTGGGACGATCAGATTCGGACCAACGATTTGGGATATTTCCCCTATACTCCGCCGATGAATCTGCTGCGTGGTCTGCGTGAATCGCTGAACATGTTGTTTGAAGAGGGCCTGGAGCAGGTTTTTTCCCGCCACAAGCGTATGGGGCAGGCGGTCCGCGCCGCGACACAGGCATGGGGCATGTGCCCTGTTGCAAAGGAGGAGAAATGGTATTCCGATACCGTCACCGCAGTCAGGGTGCCGCAGGGTTTTGATGGTAACGAAGTGGTTCGTCACGCCTACAGGCATTACAACCTGGCACTGTCTATCAGCCTTGGGCAGATCGCCGGTCAGGCTTTTCGCATCGGCCATCTGGGGGATATGAACGAGTTGATGGTGCTGACCCCGATCGTGGGGGCCGAGATGGCGATGAAGGATTTGGGCTACGCGATCACGCTGGGTAGCGGTGTTGCCGCGGCACAGGAGTATCTGTGTTCCACCGCCAGGCCACGCATATAATCGATGAGACCAGGTAAATGAGTTTCACCCAGTACGAACAGGCGCGAACTCGTCTTCAGCGCAGTGAGTTGGCGGTGCCGGGGTCCAACCCGGCGCTGTTTGAAAAGGCGGCCGCGTGTGCCGCGGATTATGTGTTTCTGGACTGCGAGGATGCGGTTGTGCCGGCGGACAAGCCCCAGGCGCGCAAAAACATCATTGCCGCGCTCAACGACATTGATTGGGGCGACAAGACCATTTCGGTTCGCATCAATGGGTTGGACACCCATTACATGTATCGGGATGTGGTGGATATCATCGAACAGGCAGGCAGCCGTGTGGATACCATACTGATCCCCAAGGTCGGGGTGGCTGCCGATGTCTATGCGGTGGACATGTTGCTGACTCAGATTGAAGCGGCCATGGGCTTCGAACGGCGTATCGGTCTGGAGTGTTTGATCGAGACTGCCCTTGGGGGAGCCAATGTGATGGCCATTGCCCGGTCGAGTGTACGACTGGAGGCCTTGCATTTTGGTGTTGCCGACTATGCCGCCAGCATGCGTGCCCGTACCACCAATATCGGTGGGCTCAATCCGGATTATCAGTGTGATGGCGCCATGGCGGATCAGTGGCATTCGGCGTTGGTCAATATGGCGACCGCCTGCCGTGCCTATGGTCTGCGGGCGATCGATGGTCCGTATGGAGACTTTAATGACGCAGATGGTTATCGTGCCGCTGCCAGGCGTGTGGCCGCACTTGGGTATGAGGGGAAGTGGGCCATCCATCCCTCGCAGATTGCGTTGGCAAATGAAATCATGTCACCGCCGGAGGCGGAGGTTGTTCGTGCCCGGCGCATTCTCGCGGCACTGGGCGAGGCGGGGAAGGGCGCCGCGCAACTGGACGGCAAGATGATCGATATTGCCTCCGAACGTATGGCACGCAATGTGATACAGCAGGCTGACATTATTGCCGGCAGGGAGGCTGGTGGAAGGTGATCGTATACGTTTTGACAGGGACAATGCCCCACGGTAGCTGATAGATAAGGAGGGAGACATGGACATACATGAATACCAGACCAAAGAGATCCTGGCCGACTATGGCGTGCCGATACAGCCGGGAGGCATTGCCTATAGCCCTGAGCAGGCGTCGTACCGGGCGGTTGAGATCGGTGGTGACTTTTGGGTAGTCAAGGCGCAGATCCATTCCGGAGGACGTGGCAAGGTGGGTGGTATAAAGACATGCAGGACGGAAGACGAAGTTTGGCGGGCCGCCAATTCCCTGCTGGGGAAAAAGCTGGTCACTGAACAGACAGGTCCCCAGGGCAAATTTTGTTATCGTCTGTATGTCGAGAAGGGTTGCCAGATAGAGTCCGAGTTTTATGTGGCGTTCGTGCTGGATCGGGAGATGGAACGGGTAACCGTGATCGCCTCTGCCGAGGGCGGAATGGAGATCGAACAACTGGCCAGAGAGAAGCCGGATTCTCTCATCAAGGTCGCGGTCGAACCGGCAGTCGGGATGCAGGTGTTTCAGGTCCGCGAACTGGCTTTTGCACTGGGGATAGGCACGACGCACCTGAACCAGGTCGTCACTACGTTGCTGGGTTGCTATCGAGCCATGCGGGACCTTGATGCGACGATGGTGGAGATCAACCCGCTGGTATTGAGCACGGACGGGCGCTTGCTGGCACTGGATGCAAAGATGGGGTTTGACGACAATGCACTGTACCGGCACCCGGACGTTGCTGAACTGCGCGACAAGTCGCAGGAAGACGTGCGCGAGATGCGAGCGGCGGACCGTGGATTGAGCTATGTCGGTCTGGATGGAAATATCGGTTGTATCATCAATGGTGCGGGTCTGGCGATGGCGACAATGGACATGATCGAATATGCCGGTGGTGCACCGGCCAATTTTCTCGATATTGGTGGAGGGGCGTCCCCTGAGCGCATGGTCAAGGCCTTCAACCTGGTACTGTCCGACACCAAGGTGGAGACTATACTGGTGAATATCTTTGCCGGCATCAACCGCTGTGACTGGATTGCGGAGGGTGTGGTGCGTGCGGTTCAGGAGAAAAAGCCGAAAGTGAATCTGGTGGTGCGTTTGTCCGGAACAAATGTTGAGTTGGGGCGCGAGATCTTGAAGGAAAGTGGTTTGCCAATCATAACTGCGGACACCCTGTCCGAAGCTGCACAGAAAGCGGTGGCGGCGACTCGGGGTGGGCAATCCGGGAACGAAGGCCACGGCTGAGACCAAAGCTGAATCAATATTAAGGGGGGAGAGGTTAGCATGGCGATCCTGCTGGATGAGAATACAAAGGTGCTGGTGCAGGGTTTCACTGGGCGTATAGGCACATTCCACTCGCAAGAGATGATCGAGTACGGCACCAATATCGTTGGAGGTGTTACACCGGGCAAAGGAGGAATGCTTCACCTTGAGCGTCCGGTTTTTAATACGGTCAAGGAGGCGGTGAAGGAAACTGGCGCCGATTCCAGCATCATATTTATCCCGCCGCCGTTTGCCGCCGATGGGATCATGGAGGCCGCGGATGCCGGCATTCGTCATTGTGTGGCGATTACCGATGGTATCCCGGCGCAGGATATGATCCGGGTCAAACGTTATATGCGTCGTTACCGTCAGGACCATCGCATGGTCTTGACTGGTCCGAATTGTGCCGGTTCCATCAGCCCGGGCAAGGCGATGATAGGCATCATGCCGGGGCATATCTATATGCCGGGGGAAATTGGCGTTGTCTCTCGTTCTGGCACCTTGAGTTATGAGGCGGCGTCGCAGATGAAACATGAAAATGTCGGTATCTCCAGTAGTATCAGTATAGGAGGTGACCCGATCAATGGCAGTTCTTTCAAGGATCATCTGATGTTGTTTGAGAAAGATCCGGACACCAAAGCGGTTGTCGTGATTGGTGAGATCGGGGGCTGTCAGGAGGTGGAGGCGGCGACCTGGGCCAGAGACAATATGAGCAAGCCACTGATGGCTTATATCGCGGGTTTGACGGCGCCCAAAGGGCGCCGTATGGGGCATGCGGGGGCAATCATCTCGGCGGTTGGCGAAAGTGCGCCCGAGAAAGTTCGGATCATGCGTGAATGTGGCGTGAATATTGTGCCTGATCCGGCGTCGTTCGGGAAAACAGTGGTTGATGTACTTGCTGGCAACAATAATAAATAAGGCGATATCCAACAATGACAGCCAAGGCGAAAGTGCTATTGACCAGAAAATGGCCGGAGGCGGCTGAGCGGCGTGCGGCGGAACTGTTTGATGTAAAGTTGAATGCCGACGATCATAGAATGTCGGTGCAGGAATTGCAGTCTGCAATGTGTGAATATGATGTTGTTTGCCCTACGGTGTCCGATCATCTGATCGATTCCACAGTACTTGGGGTAACCGATCGCCGTTGTCGCATGCTGTGCAATTTCGGTGTGGGTTTCAATAATATAGATGTCGAGTCCGCCAGGGCGGCCGGGGTGGCTGTCAGCAATACGCCCGGGGTGCTGACCGAATGTACTGCCGACATTGCGATGACACTGCTGTTGATGGTGGCGCGCCGAGCTGGCGAAGGGGAGCGTCTGGTACGTGGAGAACATTGGGACGGTTGGTGCCCGACGCATATGTTGGCGACCAGTGTTTCAGGGAAAAGGCTTGGATTGGTGGGTTTTGGTCGTATCGCCCAGGCGGTTGCAAGGCGCGCCCATGCGGGTTTCGGCATGCATATCAGTTTCCATGATCCATTTCTTGCTTCGGTCGAAGCGATGGAACGTTTTTCCGCCAGGCGTTGTGACACGATTGAGGAATTGATTGGTGAAGTGGATTTTCTCAGCCTGCATTGTCCGGGAGGGGGAGAGAACACTGGTCTGATCAATGCTGAACGGCTCGCGTTGATGCAGCCCCATGCATTTCTCATCAATACGGCGCGAGGGGATGTGGTCGTGGAGTCCGATTTGGTGGACGCGCTGCAAAACTCGATAATTGCCGGAGCCGCGCTGGATGTGTTTGAACGCGAGCCGATAGTCGGCAAACCATTGTTGCAGATGGACAATGTCGTACTGTTTCCGCACCTGGGTAGCGCTACTGTTGAAACCCGCCTGGCCATGGGTTTGTGCGCCCTGGACAATGCGCAGGCGTTTCTGGATGGTCGGGAGCCACCGAACCGGGTTGTCTGACTGACCGGGGGCCGGCCGTTTCACGGAATTGATCGCTGTATGCTCCCCCGTGTTCCAGTCATAGTGGCATGACCGCTGTTCCGTCCAAAGTCCTTTCATCCGAGGCCCTGCAGGTCGAGATCAGAGACATAGACAGGCAGGCGGCGGAATATGCCGCTCAGGTACTCGGCCTGTTGACCGAGCAGCTCGTGGAGGTGGTACGCCGCCGCCAGCCGGAGATTCTGCCGGTGTTTACCGGCGATCTGGTTCCCGGAGAGGACAAGACGGTACTACTGGGCATACTGCAGGCATGGGGCATCTGGTTCCAGTTGCTCAATGTTGCCGAAGAGAATACCGGGATGCGCCGCCGGCGACTGCTGGAGAGACGGCTGGGCCGCGGTAATGTTCCTGGCACCTTCAGCAGCGTGTTGCACAAGGCGAAGGAAAGGAACGTGCTCCCGATGGATATCTGCACGCTGTTGCGTTCTGTACATATACGGCCGACTATCACCGCGCATCCGACGGAGGCAAAGCGGGTTACAGTGCTGGAGATACATAGGCGCATCTATGTACTGTTGTACCGGTTGGAAAGCGAGCGTTGGATTGAGCGTGAGCGGGAGGGGTTTATCGCCATGTTGCGCAACGAGATAGATCTGCTCTGGCTGACTGGTGAGTTGCGCCTGGAGAGGCCTTCTGTGGAGCAGGAGGTGGTGTGGGGATTGCATTTCTTTGAGCAGACCCTGTATGAGAGGATACCGGAGACTCTGCAGCGCCTGCAGCTTGACCTGAAACAGGTATGGCCGGAGGAGTCTTTTGTCATTCCGCCATTTTTTCAGTTTGGTTCCTGGATAGGCGGGGACAGGGATGGCAACCCTTATGTGACCGATGAAGTTACCCGCAGCACTTTGCTGCGGCACAGACGACATGTGTTGAATCACCACATCAACTCACTGCGTGCGATTATGGGGCGGATTAGCGTGTCGCAGACAGCGATTGTGTTGCCTCCCTGGTTCGTGGCCGAACTGGAACGTCTGTTGGCTGGAACCGGAGAGGCGGAACAGATCTCAAGACGTAACCCGGGCGAGATCTTTCGGCAGTATGTCTACTGTATCCTGACCAAATTGCGCGGTACGCTGGAAACAGGTGAAGGTGGAGGATTCCGGTATCAGGATGTGGATGAATATATTGACGATCTGAGATCGTTGTACCAGGGCCTGGTGGATGTTGATTGCCGCAATCTTGCGGATGCGTTTGTCCTGCCTTGTCTGCAAAAGGCGGCGGCTTTTCGATTTTGTGCGATGCGGCTGGATCTGCGTGAAAACAGCACCAGCATCAACAATACGCTGGTCGAGATATGGCAATCTACGCAAGCCGAGGATGTGCTTCCGGTGCTGAACAGTAAAGAGTGGAGGGAATGGCTACTGCGGGAATTGGAAGGGCCGATGGAAAGATTGCCTGTTTTTGATGGACTGAGTGAGACGGCCGTGGCCACGCTGAGTATGTTTCGGATGACCGCGGAACTGATGGAAAGCCTGGATCCCCAGGCCTTTGGAAGTTTTATCCTGAGTATGACACGTTCGGTAAACGACATACTGGCGGTCTATTTGCTGGCACGTTACTGCGGACTGTTCGTTGATAGCCAGGGTAACAGCGTTGATTATTGCCGATTGTCGATAGTGCCGTTGTTCGAAACGATCGAGGATTTGCGTATGGCTTCCACGGTCATGGTTGATTTGCTGTCATTGCCGATACTGAGGCGTTCGATACACAAGCAGGGTGGCACGCAGGAAGTCATGATTGGCTATTCGGACTCGAACAAAGATGGTGGTTTTTTTACCTCCAACTGGGAACTGCACAAGGTACAGAAGCAACTCTCGACGCTGGGCGATGAGTGGGGCATCCGGATAGCGTTCTTTCATGGCCGTGGTGGTTCGGTCAGCCGTGGCGGCGTTCCTACGGGCCGAGCGATTGCCGCACAACCGATAGGCTCCATACATGGACAGATGCGCATTACCGATCAGGGGGAGGTGGTTTCCTCCAAGTATGCGAATGAGGGGACCGCCGAGTATCAGATGGAATTGCTGGCTTCCAGTGTGTTTTCCAATATGCTTGACGCATTGACCGGGGAAGCTTCCACCGGGGACGACTTTGAGGAGCCAATGGAGCTGCTTTCCAAGGCCGCCGACCGGCATTACCGCAGGCTTGCCGAGGATGACAGCCTGGTAGCCTATTATCAGGCGGCCAGCCCGGTGGAGGAATTGGCACGGATGAATATCGGCTCTCGGCCGGCACGACGCTTTGGTGGTGTGAAAGTGCTGTCTGATTTGCGTGCCATCCCGTGGGTTTTTGCGTGGACGCAGAATCGGCATATGGTGCCAGGATGGTATGGTGTGGGCACGGCCCTGGAGCAATTGATTGACGCACAGGGAGTGAATGGAAGACAGTTGCTTTGCCGTCTGTTTGACGAATGCAGGCTGTTTCGCTTGATTATCGATGAAGTTGAGAAAACCCTGGCATTAGTGGATATGCAGGTAAGCGAACGTTATTCGGAGTTGGTCGAGGATGAAACGCTGCGCGGACATATTTTTGGCATGGTCCGTGATGAGTACCAGCGTAGTGTGAATCAGGTACTGGCGGTTACCGGTGAAGAGCGGCTGTGTGAGCGTTTTCGCAGGTTCACTCGTAAACTTGACCGTCGTAGTGGGATATTGCGCCGTGCGGGTCTGGCTCAGGTCAAGTTGTTGCACCATTATCGAAACCAGCAGAATGACAGTCTCGATGATTTGATCCCGCTGTTGTTGTCGATTAACTGTGTCAGTGCCGGACTGGGTTGGACCGGCTGATTTTCAGCCCTGTGCCCTGCGTTGCAGTATGATTTTCTGCCATTGTTCCGGGCCACTTTGATGGATCGAAGCGCCGGTTGAATCCACTGCCACCGTGACTGGCATGTTTTGTACCTCGAATTCGTGGATGGCTTCCATTCCAAGGTCCTCAAAGGCAATGATGCGGGAGCGCTTTATCGCACGTGAAACCAGATAAGCGGCACCGCCTACGGCGACCAGATAGACCGCCCGATATTTTCGGATAGCGCTGATCGCGGCCGGGCCGCGTTCCGCTTTTCCGATCATGCCGATCAGGCCGGTATGTTCCAGCATGAGTTCGGTGAACTTGTCCATCCGGGTGGCAGTGGTAGGCCCCGCGGGCCCGACGACCTCTTCGCGTACCGGATCCACCGGACCTACGTAGTAGATGAAGCGATTGCGGAAATCGACCCCTTCCGGCAGGGTCTCACCATGTTCCAGCATCTCCTGGATGCGTCTATGTGCAGCGTCGCGCCCGGTCAACAGTGAGCCTGACAGCAACAGCGTTTGCCCGGGTTTCCAGGTTGCTATATCCTCGCGCCGCAAGGTGTCCAGATTGACTGTTAGTGTATCGTCGCTATCCTGTCGGCTGATCTGTGGCCAGTCGTCTATCTCCGGCAGCGTCTGTAGCGCGGGCCCGTTGCCATCGAGTACGAAATGCGTATGCCTGGTCGCGGCACAGTTGGGGATCATCGCCACGGGCTTATTGGCGGCATGGCTGGGGAAATCACGGATTTTCACATCCAGAACGGTGGTCAATCCACCCAGGCCCTGGGCACCGATGCCGAGCATGTTGACCTGTTCATAGATATCCAGACGCAACTGGTCCAGTGTGTTTTGTGCACCACGCTGGATAAGCTGCTGGATGTCTATCGGTTCCATCAATACCTCTTTTGCCAGTAGCATTGCCTTTTCTGCAGTGCCTCCAATACCGATGCCGAGTATTCCCGGAGGACACCAGCCCGCCCCCATGGAGGGCACGGTGTCCAGTACCCAATCAACAATGTTGTCCGATGGGTTGAGCATGGCAAACCGGGCTTTCGCCTCGGACCCGCCGCCTTTCGCCGCCACATGGACTTCCACCCGGGCTCCCTTGACAAGCTCCACGTTGATGACCGCAGGGGTATTGTCGCCAGTGTTCCGCCGTTCCCCCGCAGGATCGCTGAGGATCGAGGCGCGCAGCCTGTTGTCCGAATTCAGATAGGCATCACGTACCCCCTGGTTTACCATCTCGCTGATACTCAGACGGGTATCCCATTGCACATCCATGCCGACACGCATGAACACGTTGACGATGCCGGTATCCTGGCATATCGGTCGTTTTCCTTCGGCACACATCCTTGAATTGATCAGGATCTGTGCCATCGCGTCTTTTGCTGCCGGGGATTCTTCCCGTTCCCAGGCGGCGTGTACGGAACGGATGAAGTCTGCAGGATGGTAGCAGGAAATGAACTGCAGGGCATCGCTGATACTGTTGATCAGATCATCTTGTCTGATGACGCTCATATTCGAGTCGGTCGAGGTTTGCGCAATCCATATTCAAAGATATGGTCGGAGAGATTCAGCCCGGGGTTACTGCCACAGGGATATCTTCCAGCCTGGTATGGGCCTCGTTTGCCTGTTTCTGGAAAGCGTCTATCTGGTCGAAGTTCAGGTAACGGTAAACGTCTCCGGCCATGGTGTCTATATCGCGTGTAAACTCCAGATACTCGGTCAGGGAAGGGATATGTCCCAGTATGGAAGCGACTGCCGCGATCTCGGCAGAAGCGAGAAACACATTGGCCCCATCACCCAGCCGGTTGGGAAAGTTGCGCGTGGAGGTGGAAACCACGGTAGCATTGGCAGCCACCCGTGCCTGGTTCCCCATGCACAGGGAACAGCCAGGCATTTCTGTGCGGGCGCCTGCTTTGCCGAAGATGCTGTAATAGCCTTCCTCAGTCAACTGGTATTGATCCATGCGGGTGGGTGGAGAGATCCACAACCGGGAGGGAATCGGCGAATTCCATTTTTGCAGCATGCGTCCGGCAGCACGGAAGTGACCGATATTGGTCATGCATGAACCAATGAACACTTCGTCAATTCGGGTCCCTGCGACCTCGGACAGGGGTTTTATATCATCCGGGTCATTCGGGCAGGCAAGCAGTGGTTCAGTGATTTCGTCCAGGTTGATCTCAAAGATTTTTGCATACTCGGCATCCGCATCCGGTCTTAGCAGAGACGGATTGGCCAACCACTCTTCCATCATCCGGGCGCGGCGTTCCAGTGTACGCGGGTCGCCGTAACCTTCAGCGATCATCCACCGCAGCAGTGTGATATTGGAGCGCAGATATTCAGCCACTGGCGCTTCGTCCAACAGGATGGTACAGCCGTTTGCCGAGCGTTCCGCAGAGGCGTCGGACAATTCGAAGGCCTGTTCGCACTTGAGTTGTGGCAGTCCCTCAATCTCCAGTATACGCCCCGAGAAAATGTTCTTTTTACCTTTTTTTGCCAGGCTGAGGTCACCGCTCTGCAGTGCGGCATAGGGAATGGCGTTGACCAGGTCACGCAGGGTAATCCCGGGTTGCAGTTCACCACGGAAGCGTACCAGTACCGATTCCGGCATATCCAGCGGCATGACACCGGTAGCGGCAGCAAAGGCGACCAGACCGGAACCGCCAGGGAAGGAGATGCCGATGGGGAAACGGGTATGGGAATCTCCACCGGTGCCCACTGTGTCCGGTAGCAGCATGCGGTTAAGCCACGAATGGATTATGCCATCTCCGGGACGTAGCGACACCCCGCCTCGGTTGCGGATGAAATCCGGTAGCGAATGTTGTGTTTCGATGTCCACCGGTTTGGGGTAGGCGGCGGTATGGCAGAAGGATTGCATTACCAGATCGGCCGAGAAGCCCAGACAGGCGAGGTCTTTGAGTTCATCACGGGTCATTGGTCCGGTAGTGTCCTGGGAACCGACAGTGCTCATGTGTGGTTCACAGTAGGTGCCGGGACGTATGCCTTCCATATTGCAGGCTGCGCCGACCATTTTTTGTGCCAGCGTATAGCCGCGATTGCTGTCGGAGATCGACCGGTGCTGACGGAACAGTGTGTCCGCAGACAGTTTTTTCGCCTTGCGCGCCCGTTCACTGAGTGCCCGTCCGATGATCAGCGGGATGCGACCACCCGCCTGTACCTCATCCAGTATTACCGGGTTGTTTAATTCGAATTCACACAGGGTCTCATCCGTGCCGTGGCGTTTGATAATGCCTTCGAAGGGATACAGATCAATGACGTCGCCCATTTTCATGCCCTGTACGTCACATTCTATGGGGAGGGTGCCGGCGTCTTCCAGGGTATTGAAAAAGATGGGCGCGATCTTTCCTCCCAGGCAGACCCCCCCACGGCGTTTGTTGGGGACATGGGGGATGTCTTTGCCGATATGCCAGAGTACCGAGTTGGTGGCTGATTTTCGCGACGATCCGGTACCGACGACATCACCCACGTAGACCAATGGATGTCCCATCTCCTTGAGTTGCTTGATAAGACTGATCGGGCCGACACTTCCGGGCTGGTCCGGGGTAATGCCCTCGCGTGGCATTTTCAACATGCTTTGGGCATGCAGCGGTATGTCTGGCCGCGACCAGGCATCCTGTGCCGGTGATAAATCGTCGGTGTTGGTCTCCCCGTTCACCATGAATACGGTGAGGGTCAGTTTTTCCGCTACCGGGGAGAGACAGGAAAACCACTCTCCCGCTGCCCAGGAGTCCAGTACCTGTATCGCATGGCAATTTCCCTGCTCGGCCTTTTCCTGTACGTCGTGGAAGGCATCGAACATCAGCAGGGTATGGGAAAGTGCCTTGGCCGCACTCGGGGCCAGCTTTGTATCATCTAGCAACTCAATCAGTGGGGCAATGTTATAGCCGCCGAGCATGGTGCCAAGCAGGCAGGTCGCGTGTTCGCTGTCGATCAGAGGGGATTCGGCCTCGCCCTTGGCGATGGCAGAAAGAAAAGCGGCTTTGACATAGGCCGCTTCATCGACCCCTGGCGGAACCCGGTTTGCCAGCAGTTCAAGCAGCGCTTTCCCGTCCTCCTCTGCGGGCGGGTTCTTCAGCAGATCTGTCAGAGAGGCGACCTGTTTCGCATCCAGAGGCTTTGGTGCTATGCCGAGCGCAGCGCGTTCAGTAGCTTGTTTTCGGTAGTCTTCAAGCACGTTCGTTCCTTAAAGTTTTGCAGTGTCCATAGGCAGTGTCCATAGAGGATTGCCGCCAACGGGATTTTATTCTAGCGGGTATCTGGCTCCAAGTCACCTGCCTGTTCAGTCCGCTCGGTTCCGTTCGGATTTGCCGCAATATTGACGGGTTGATTGCCCTCAGGCACGGCTTGCTGGCTGAGTTGGACATCCCCGGTCGCGACTATTTCGTGGAGCGGTGGTTGATCGGTACCGGATATGATGCCGCCGCCAAGGCACTGTTCATCAGCGTACAGCACTACCGACTGACCCGGGCTGACCGCACGCTGCGCCTGATCAAAAGCGAGTATGATGTTACCACCTTCCATATGGATGACGGTACAGTCCTGGACCGTCTGACCATGGCGCAGTCGGGCGCTGTAGCGTTGTTTCAGGTATGGCGGATGATTGATCCAGTGGCACTCGGTAGCCTCGATACGGGAACAGAACAACAGTGGATGGTCATGTCCCTGCACGACATACAGGCGATTTGCCCCCATGTCTTTGCCTACCACATACCAGGCCTCTCCAGTGGTGTCTCGGTGACCTCCGATGCCCAGGCCACGGCGTTGCCCCAGGGTGTAGTAACAGGCACCTTGATGGGTGCCAAGCACGGTACCTTTCAAATCATGAATCTTGCCTGGCTGTGATGGAATATAGCGACCCAGAAATTCCCGGAACGGACGTTCGCCAATAAAGCATATCCCGGTGCTATCCTTTTTCGCGTGGTTCGCGAAGCCCGCCTGCCGTGCCAGGGTGCGCACCGCTGTTTTGCGTAATTTCCCGAGCGGGAACAGCGTATGTGCAAGTTGCTGTTGATCAAGTCGATACAGAAAATAGCTCTGGTCCTTTTTTGCATCGACGCTTTTGAGCAGTCGATACGGTTGTTCCGTACCGGCTTTGCTGGCGTAGTGGCCTGTGGCGATATAATCCGCCCCCAGTCCCATGGCATGATCGAGGAATGCGCGGAACTTTATCCGTTCATTGCACAGGATGTCCGGATTTGGGGTGTCGCCTTTGCGATACCCTGCAATGAAACCTTGAAACACCTGGTCCCGGTATTCTGTCGCAAGATTTGCCGTCATCACTTTAATCCCGAGTGTAGCGCAGACCTGCTGTACGTCGGCCAGGTCTTGTCCCGCCGAGCAGCACGCGGCGCCATCGTCTTCTTCCCAGTTGCGCATGAACAGTCCGATGATCTCGTGTCCGGGAAACTGTTTCTGGAGTAACCAGGCACTGACCGAGGAGTCGACTCCTCCGGACATTCCGACCACGATAGTTCCCTCTGACACGGCTATTCTTCCTGTATTATTCGGGTGGCACTGGCAGTGAGATGCACCAATGCGGCGTCATGTTGCAGGATTTCCAATGGCCATGATCTGCCCTGCAGGAAATCTGTTACACATTGCAGTACCACGGGTGTACGCAAACGTTCATGGTTTGCCTTGAGTTCCGCCTGGCTTAGCCATAATGTGCGCAAAATACCGTCATCCAGTGGTTGTTCCGGATGGTATGCCCCGGCTTGTCCATGGAAACAGAAACGCAGGTAGGTGACTTGCGCATAGCGGCCCGCAAACAGATAGATTCCGACCAGCCCCTGCGGCGTGAATTCGTATGCGGTTTCTTCCAGCACCTCGCGGCACACCGCATCCAGCAGGCTTTCTCCCGGGTCCAGATGCCCGGCAGGTTGGTTCAGCACGATATTGTCATTGATGATCTCTTCCTCAACGATCAGAAATCGCTCACTTTCGGCGATCAGGCCGGCTACAGTGACATGAGGCTTCCAACGCATAGGTGGGTTTCATTCAGATTTCAGTGTGTCAGGGTTGGCCATCTGGTGTCACGCGGAGCCTGCAACTCAGTATTGCAGGGCATGCAGATGCGCACTGGCCGCGCTGGCGTTTCCCTGAATATGATACCCCCCTTCCAGCATGGATATCAGGCGTCCGTCACAGCAGTGATCGGCAAGTTCCATCAGCATCCGTGTCAGCCTGGAAAAACCTTCGTCGTCGACCTCGAAACACCCCAGTGGATCATCGGCTCGGCTGTCAAAGCCTGCCGATATTAACACGAGTTGGGGCTGGTAGCGTAGCGCGACAGGTAGAAGCTGTTCTTCGAATGCGGCGAGCAGCGCCGCATTCGAAGAACCACAGTCCAGATGCACGTTGATGTTATAGCCCAAACCCTGACCAGTGCCTCGATATAGCGGGGAACCGGTGCCTGGATAGGCGTATTGATCATGGGTGGAAAAGTACAGTACACCCGGATCGTCGTAGAACATCGCCTGTGTGGAGTTGCCATGGTGATAGTCCCAATCGGCAATGAGTATTCTCTCCAGACCGTAGGTATCGTGTGCGTAGCGGGCTGCCAGGGCAATGCTGTTATACAGACAGAAGCCTTCTATGTCACCAGTGTTCAGGGCATGGTGCCCTGGAGGTCGGCTCGCGCAGAAGGCGTTGCGTAGCCGACCGCTGCATACGGCGTCTACAGCCGCGAGCATTCCCGCAACGACACGGCGGGCAACCCATTCGCTGTTGGGATAATTCCGCTGCAGGCTCAGGATATGTGCCCGCGTATGCAATTTCAGGAGATGTGCATCGATCGCCCCGGATAGTGGTGCTACAGGCTGGCATCTGTGATACAGCCCATTTTCCTTCAGCAGCGCTATCAGGGCTTGAACCCGTTTGGGCGATTCCGGATGTCCGGCCCCGGTCTGATGGCGAAGAAAATCCGGCTCATAGACCAGACCGGTATGCGTGGGTTTTTGTGCCGCATGGGCGGTGGCTGATGTTGTGATGCCGCTTATCTGCACGGAACCGAGCAGGGTGGCGGTGCCCAGCAGGAAAGATCGTCTGTCCATATTACCGAAGGATATCGCATTGTTGTTGTTTCAGGCCACAGTGTGTGGAAGTGTCTGTCCGGGTCGAGGCAGATTGGGTTTGACCCCGATGCCTCAAAGCGGCGCAATGGATGCCAGGATGGAGCACCGGTTATCGGCGGTTGGCCTCGAAGCGTACGCCCGTTCGTCCCGATGCCCGGGGTTTTCGCCGTCTGTTGTGAGGGTGCCCCTGTGCTCAGCCTGGCACCCGACCAGCATGTCAGGATGCCACTGTCTTTTGTTGTGCATTATAATGACAACGTTGTTAATGGTGCAGGGTTTATGGCAGTGTCCTGTGGTAGTTTTGGCATGCCAATTGCTTCTTCCAATAGCAGGAGGGAGGATGTGGCGTACCGGCCCTTGGGTTTTTGACGGGCACACCGCTGGCGGACGATAGGCGAGACAGCCAAAACAGTGGTTTGCGTTGTTCGTTGCCGTTATCGACGTGGTTCTGTGCGTTAGTTCAGGCGTTGTTATGTGGTTTAATCTATCTGGGAGGACAGAGCATGAAGATGATTACAACGATCATCAAGCCGTTCAAGCTTGATGATGTGCGAGAGGCATTGTCAGAAGCCGGTGTGCAGGGGTTGACCGTGACCGAGGTCAAGGGTTTTGGCAGACAGAAGGGACATACCGAGCTATATCGTGGTGCGGAGTATATTGTGGATTTTTTGCCTAAAATAAAGATCGAGATTGCGGTTGACGACAGCATGGTGGATGCGGTTATCGAGACGATTACCGGCATCGCCCAGACGGGAAAAATTGGCGATGGCAAGGTGTTCGTGAGTCCGCTGGAACAAGTGATACGCATTCGTACAGGCGAGACAGGCAATCAGGCTGTGTGAAGGTGTCCGGGTTCGGGTGCCTGTGAGACCGGAATAGGCGCGTCGTTGTTTCTGCCCGCCTGGGGTAGCGGTCCCTGATCTTCTGCCTTTATCAGCGGGCGTGGCGAGCGCAGGCAGGAACAGGCGTCCCGCGCTCGCCAGTTTTGGCAGCGCGGCCGGTTTCGAACGGTGCCACCCGTGTTGCCACTGCTGCACCGCTTGCTGCACTGTAGATGAGGCACACGAACTGCTGGCAGGGCAAACGGCCTGAGACGCCGCTGTCACTCTCGTCGCGGCAGCCGAGCCGCGCAGCGCATGGCTGATGCGGTGCGTCCCTTCCCGACAAGCCGAGGCCTTTGGCCCTTTCCCGATACCAGCAGCATTGCTGTAACCCTGTCCGGCCCCACTATCGCTACTGAAACACCCAGGGGCTGTCTTTGTGAAGACAGCCTGGCTGGCCCCCACAGTTTCATCCGTCATCCGTCGTGAACCTGCACACAGGTTTGACATCTATATTAGACTTAGTCTATATTACGGCCGTGCCCGGCGGGTGCCAGGCTAGTGTTTGTATTTGGTGTTGTTGCCTTAACCGTGCCATCGCATTGGATGTTTCCGGGCATCGGGAATTGTCTGTGCATGGGCGGGTCGGCTATGACGCCTGGTTATTTTTCAACCCAAACGAGGAGCAAGTCTCAATGCAACTGAAAGGAACCAAAACCGAGGAAAATTTGAAAGCCGCATTTGCTGGCGAATCTCAGGCTAATCGCCGTTACCTGTATTTTGCCCAGAAGGCGGATGTTGAAGGATACAATGATGTTTCCACTGTCTTTCGCTCAACGGCGGAAGGCGAAACGGGTCATGCCCACGGCCATCTGGAATACCTGGAGGCGGTTGGCGACCCGGCCACGGGCGAGCCGATCGGCAGTACTGATCTGAACCTGAAGGCCGCTATTGCGGGTGAAACCCATGAGTACACCGACATGTATCCGGGCATGGCCAAAACTGCCCGTGAAGAAGGTTTTGAGGAGATCGCAGACTGGTTTGAAACGCTGGCAAAGGCGGAACGTTCACATGCCAACCGTTTTCAGAAGGCACTGGATGGACTGAATGCCTAGTCGTGGCGGATGGTCTGAATGTTTTGCCCCCCGGCAACAGGTCCTGGCCCGTTGCCGGGGGGTGGCCATCAGGGTTTCAATATGAATGATGTCCGCAGGGAGGGTAGCCTGGAGGCCCCGACACGATATCCCATTGCCTGGAAACAGGAAGATTTTTACCAGGAGGATTCGTTATTTGCAGAACTGGAGCGCGTTTACGACATCTGTCATGGTTGTCGTCGCTGTGTCAGTCTTTGTAATGCGTTTCCAACGTTGTTTGATCTTATCGATAACTCGGATACCTTCGAATTGGATGGCGTTGCCAAACAAGACTACTGGAAGGTGGTGGATCAATGCTATCTGTGCGACCTGTGCTATCTCACCAAGTGTCCCTATGTTCCGCCGCATCCCTGGGAGGTTGATTTTCCGCATCTGATGCTGCGTGCCAAGGCGGCCAGGTTCAGGGAGCAAAAGGCCAAAATACGCGATGTGTTGCTCAGCGCTACCGATTTGGTGGGGAACATTGCCGGCATCCCGGTGGTGGCACAGGTGGTCAATGCGGCCAATCAAAATCGTGGCATGCGCAAGCTTACGGAGCAGGTCGTGGGCATATCGGCGCGGGCTGCCCTGCCAAAGGTGCATGTCAACACTGTGCGCAGGCGTCTGTCCGACAAGCTCGCATACCTTCCCGCGCAGGGCCCCGAATCTGTCGCGCCGAAGCGTGAGGAACGGCACACCAGGGGTCGTTTGGCGTTGTTCGTCAGTTGCTACGCCAATCGCTATGCGCCGCATCTGGTGGAGGATATGGTGATGGTGCTGGAACATAACGGCATTCAGGTTTGTCTGGTACAGCAGGAGAAGTGCTGTGGAATGCCCAAACTGGAACTGGGCGATCTGGAGGGGGTGGAGAAGCTCAAGGACTTCAATATCCGTGGGCTTGCGAGGCTGGCACAGGATGGATGGACACTGACCTCCATTGTGCCTTCCTGTGTGTTGATGTTCCGCAAGGAATTGCCATTGCTGTTTGCCGGAGATCAGACAGTGTTGCAGGTGGCAAACGCTTTTGTCGATCCATTTGAGTATCTGATGCGGTGGCACAGGGACGGGATGATGAAAACCGCATTCAAACATTCTTTGGGGCGTGTGGTCTGGCATGTTCCCTGTCATCAACGCGTACAGAACATTGGTCTCAAGACGAAGGAGGTGTTGCAACTGGTTCCGGACACGACGGTGGAGGTGGTTGAACGCTGTTCCGGACATGACGGCACCTATGCGTTGAAAAAGGAATATCATGAGTCGGCGGTAAAGATATGCCGTCCGGTGGCAGCCCGGGTAAGCCAATCCGGTGCGGATCATTTCATCAGTGACTGCCCGATGGCTGGCAGCCATATTGAAAACTGTATGGAGCAAAAACAGGATGTTCGCAAAGCACAAAACGCTTTCTCGCTGTTACGTTACGCCTATGGTCTGACCGAGGTCGCTGCAGGATGATTGTTGCGCAGTCACTGCCTGTCGGCATATGAATATTTCGTTGTTTCACTATTCCCGAAGTTGCGTTCAGGCATGCAAAAACTGAGAGTGGAAGACCTGCTTTCGCTGGAGGAATATGCCCGGGAACGTGCGGCTTTTCGTGCCCGTGTGATGGCGCACAAGAAACATCGACGACTGGCTATTGGGCCAAATGCCACGCTGTATTTTGAGGATGCGCTGACTATTCGCTACCAGGTGCAGGAAATGTTGCGTATCGAGCGCATCTCCAGTGTGGAAGGCGTTGTCGATGAATTGGATGCTTACAATCCGCTAATCCCCGATGGCACCAACCTGAAGGCCACTTTCATGATCGAGTTTTCGGATGAGGCGCAGCGCAGGGATGCGCTTTCGCGTATGTTGGGCATTGAGGAGAAGATCTGGCTCAGTGTGGATGCATTACCGCCGATTGCGGCTATCGCCGACGAAGATCTGGAGCGTGTCACGGAAGATAAAACAGCCGCCGTTCATTTTCTGCGTTTTGAGTTCACTGTGCAGCAGATAGACGCGCTGAAGCAACAGCAGAGCGTGTTGAATGCGGGGATTGATCACCCTGCGTATTCCCACCAGGTGACTCCGGTGGCGCTGCCTGTCCAGCAGGCGTTGCAAGCCGACTTTGATTGATCTACCCTATCAAGTTACCCTGATGAGGCAGGGCGGCTGTGCTTCATTGGCTGGCCCTGTGACTGTGTTGTAAGTGGCTAAGTTTATGGAGGGATAGCAGATGTCGGATATCAAATACAAGGTGCCGGAATCCGTTGCTGCCGATGCCTGGGTGGGTGCGGAGCGGTATCGCAGGATGTATCGGCAGTCGCTGGATCATCCGGATACGTTCTGGGCCGAACAGGCGGAGCAATTTCTGGACTGGTTTCGCAAATGGGACAAGGTCCAGCAGTGGGACTATCACAGTGCGGAAATTCAGTGGTTTCTGGGTGGTAAGCTGAATGTGTCGCATAACTGTCTGGACCGTCATCTTGCCAGCCGCGGCGAACAGACCGCCATTATCTGGCAGGGGAATGACCCGGAACAGAGCCGCGAGATTTCCTATCGGGAGTTACATCAGGAGGTTTGCCGTTTTGGCAATGTACTCGCTTCGCAAGGGGTGCAAAAGGGTGACCGAGTCTGTCTGTATCTGCCCATGGTTCCCGAGGCGGTTGTCGCCATGCTGGCATGTACTCGTATCGGTGCCGTGCATTCGGTGGTGTTTGGCGGCTTCTCTCCGGATGCCTTGCGTGGTCGCATCCTGGATTCGGACTGTCGGGTGGTGGTGACGGCGGATGAAGGCCTGCGTGGCAACAAGTCGGTGCCGTTGAAAGCGAACGTTGACGAGGCACTGGCGGGTTGTCCCGATGTCCGCTGTTGTATAGTTGTTCGGCGTACTGGCAATCAGGTGGGTTGGCAGGAAGACAGGGACGCCTGGTATCACGAATTGATGGAACAGGCGACCCCGGACTGCCCCGCGGTCCCGATGGATTCGGAGGACCCGTTGTTCATACTCTATACATCCGGCTCCACGGGGAAGCCCAAGGGGGTGCTGCATACTACGGGCGGCTATCTGTTGTATGCCGCGATGACTCACAAGTATGTCTTTGATTACCATGACAATGAGGTGTATTGGTGCACGGCGGATGTCGGTTGGGTCACAGGGCATTCCTATATCGTGTATGGGCCGCTTGCCAATGGTGCGATCTCCCTGGTGTTTGAAGGGGTCCCCAACTATCCGGATATGGGCCGTTTCTGGGATGTCGTGGACAGGTGGAAGGTAAACTGCTTCTATACTGCGCCAACCGCGATACGTCTGCTTATGGGGCAAGGTGATGAGTTTGTTACACGTAGCAGTCGTGACAGCCTGAGGCTTTTGGGTTCTGTTGGCGAGCCTATCAATCCGGAGGCGTGGGAGTGGTACTACAAGGTGGTTGGCAACAGCCGTTGTCCGGTCATTGATACATGGTGGCAGACCGAGACCGGTGGCCATATGATCACTCCGTTGCCGGGGGCCACTGATTTGAAGCCGGGTTCTGCCACGCTGCCGTTTTTTGGAGTGGAGCCTTGTCTGGTGGATGAACAGGGTAAGGAAATGGAAGGCGCATGCAGTGGCGCCTTGTGCATGAAACGTCCCTGGCCCGGCCAGATGCGCACGGTGTATGGAGATCATCAGCGTTTTATTGATACGTATTTCAAGACCTATCCGGGCAAATACTTCAGTGGTGATGGTGCACGGCGTGATGAAGATGGATACTACTGGATCACCGGCCGCATGGATGATGTACTGAATGTTTCCGGCCATCGCATGGGCACTGCCGAGATTGAAAGTGCGCTGGTTCTGCATGAGAAAGTTGCTGAAGCGGCCGTGGTTGGCTATCCGCATGACATCAAGGGTCAGGGGATATACGCTTACATTACGCTGATGTCCGGTGTGGCTCCGTCCGAGGAACTGGGTGAGGAACTGAAGCGGCAGGTCAGAAAAGAGATAGGCGCTATTGCTGTCCCTGATATTATCCAGTGGGCACCCAATTTGCCCAAGACACGGTCTGGCAAGATTATGCGCCGCATACTGCGCAAGGTTGCCGCCAATGAATTGGACAACATTGGTGATACCAGCACTCTGGCGGACCCCTCGGCCGTCGATCAGATCATTGATCAACGGCATAACAAATGAGCCCGGTGGTTCTTCATTATCCTTACAGGTGTTTCATCCATTTTATCGAGAGGGCGTGGTTCCATGAGTGGCAGTAATTTTTCCGACACCAAGGGTAATGGGCCCGATTTCTTCCAGTATGGAAAGGATATGATGGCGGACTGGCTGGCATTGATGGCAGGTACGGCCGAGAATGATCAGCCTGCGGCAGATTCCGCCCAGGTCTGGCGCATGATGATGGACATGTGGCGCAAGGCGGCGCAATCTCATATACCGGAAGGTATGCAATCCACGGTGAACAACGTGTTCGAACAGGCCAGCCATTTCAACTTGTTTGCTCAGCAATTTTCCGATCTGGTCAGGAATTGTCGTCAGTTGGATATCGATGCCGCGGATTGGCAAAAGCAGTTGCGGCGGCATTTCAGTCGCTTCCAGTCGGGGCTCCGTGGCGCGGATGACAATTTGTTGTTGCAGGTACAGCAGCAATGTGAGCGGTGGTGGTCTCAAATGTTTGCTCCGTATATGACTTATGCGGCGGATACGCAGCGTATGGCGCAGGGGGGGGCAATGGTTGGTGACATGTTGGGCTGGATGAATGGTTTTAATTATCCGTCATATGCATCTGCCGAGCATCGCCATGCCATGCCGGGCATTGGCTTGATGCGTGAACAGCAGGAGCATATTCAGCAGGGCATGCGGCTATACCTGGAACTGCAGCAGGCACAGACCGAGTTTGCCGGTGTTCTGAACGAAGCGCAGCAGCGAGGATTTGAATTGATGCAGCAGAAACTGGTCGCACGGATGGAACGCGGAGACAGTATTGACAGTTTGCGTACTGCCTACGATTTTTGGATAGAGTCCCAGGAAGACGCTTATATCGAAGTTGCGCGTACTGAAAAATACTCCGTGGCGTATGGCAGCTTGTGTAACAGCTTGTTGCGTTGTCGCAAGCATCAGATGGAATGCCTCGATCAGATACTGTGTCTGTTGGGCGCACCAAGCATTTCCGGGGTGCGGGCAATGTCTGCACAGTTACATCAGTTACGGCGTGGAAATGCCGCATTGATGGAACAACAGCGAGAAGACCGGCAGCAGATTGACATCTTGTCGAACAAGGTGAGGGATTTGTATGCGCAATCGAATGCTTTCGATAAAGATTCAGGGACAGCGCGGCGGCGCGCCTCGATGCGGACGGCGAAGAAGCAGGCGGCGAAGAAGCGGGTGGCGAAGAAGCGGGTGGCGAAGAAGCGGGTGGCGAAGAAGCAGGCGACGAAGAAGCGGGTGGCGAAGAAGCAGGCGACGAAGAAGCGGGTGGTGAAGAAGCGGGTGGCGAAGAAGCGGGCGACGAAGAAGCGGGTGGCGAAGAAGCGGGTGGCGAAGAAGCAGGCGACGAAGAAGCGCACAGCGCGTCGTGGGTAGATGGCTCGCACGGTGCTTCTGGTATCAGCCGGTATGGTGTTTTTAGTGAGGGGGTAGAATCATGTTTCCGTTTCAGATGAATCCGGTTGCGATTACGCAGGAGGCATTGCAATTCAACAGCAAGCTTTTTAACGGGATGGAGACCTTGAGCGGTATGGATGAAATCAAGGTAGGGGTTTCCGCAAAAGAGGTTGTTTATAGCGAAGACAAGCTGGTGCTCTACCGTTTCATTCCGATGGTGCGCAGGCCTTTTCCGGTACCACTGTTGATCACGTATGCATTGGTAAATCGGCCCTATATGGCCGATCTTCAGGAAGGCCGTTCCATCATCCAGGGTTTGTTGCGACTTGGTCTTGAGGTATACCTCATCGACTGGGGTTATCCGGACGAAGCGGACCGTTTTCTCGGATTGGACGATTACGTCAATGGATATCTGCATCGTTGCGTCAAACACATATGTGAACGTCACGATCTTGGCAGGATCAACCTGCTTGGAATTTGCCAGGGCGGTACGCTGAGTTGCTGTTATACGGCCCTGAATCCGGATCGGGTACATAATCTGATCACTACCGTGACCCCGATTGATTTTCACACCAGGGACGATCTGCTTTCCCATATGGCCCGTCATGTGGATGTGGATATGGCGGTGGATGTGCTGGGCAACATCCCCGGGAATTTTCTGAATGCGGGATTCCTCGGGCTCAAGCCATACCGGTTGCTTTGTCAGAAGTATGTCGGCATGGTGGATATGCTGGATGACCCGGACAAGCTGTACGATTTCATGATCATGGAAAAGTGGATATTTGACAGCCCGGATCAGGCGGGTGAGGCGTATCGTCAGTTTCTGAAAGATTGCTATCAGCAGAACAAGCTGGTCAACGGAGAGCTGGAGATTGGTTCCGAACGGGTTGATCTGAAACGCATCGTGGTGCCTGTGCTGAACATATATGCTGCACAGGATCATTTGGTGCCGCCGGAGTCCTCAAAGGCGCTGGCAGCCTGTGTGGGCACGAAGGACTACAGTGAACTGGAGTTCCAGGGTGGTCATATCGGCATCTATGTGTCTTCCAGGGCGCAGAAAACCTTGCCCCGTGCCATTGTTGACTGGTTGCAGAAACGAAGTAACTGAACTGCGGGTTTGAAAACGCCTTCCGGGTCTCTGCCTTGTGAGGCAGGCACTTGTGGGATGGCGTTTCAGGACTGAACATATTTTGCAATCGCCGGTTTATGTGCTTCCAGTTCCTGTCTGCCGAGATCCTGTAGTTCATGTGGAAATACCAGCCAGTCGGTTGTGGTATGTAGATAAAAATCCGGTTTGCTACGGTACTGGCTGTGGCTTGGCTTGTACCATGGGCAGGCCACGCGGATCTCCGGAGGCATGTCGGTCCCGGCTGTTTTTTTCAGTTTTTGCAGCAGCAGATTGACGGTATGTCCGGTCTCCCATACATCATCAACGATCAGCAGCTTGCCGTCTCGGGACAGTCCGTTTGCAAATTCGCTTATATCGCTGATCCGCACCTCGCATTGGCGTTTTCCAACACCAGCATAAGAACGCACCTGTACCACTCCATCATGTACCTCTTTGTCCAGGTAGCGAAAGTATTCGTGAATGGCTATCCCTATCGGGGTGCCGCCGCGCCAGATTGCCAGTAGATGGTTTGGATGCCAGTTGCTGTCGTAGATGGCCTTTGCCAGTCTGAAACTGTCTTCCAGCAGTTGTTGCGCATCGATGTAAATTTTGTTCATTGGCATATCACCTTGTATACTGCCAATCCTCGGCAAATGGTATGAGGTATTTGATGGAAGTTGTCGTCAACTCGGGTCATTTTACTGAAAAAGCGGACGAAGGCGTTACCGGAATGACATATCCCCGTGTTGGAGACTTGCCCGTGAGAGTGGCGCTTGACCCTTGTTATATATTGCATTTGCGACCGTATCGAGAAAGCAGTCTGCTGTTGCAGGTATTTTCCACGGCCTGTGGACGCATTGATCTGCTTGCGAAAGGCGCAAGACGTGGAAAGAATCTTGAGCAGCATTTGTTTCGCCCGTTGCAGAGATTGTTGTTGTCCTGGGTCATACGCGGGGAGTTGGGCACTGTGACCGGTATCGAGAAAGATGGCATGCTGATGCGCGCTGAACGTCCTGAACAGCTATACTGCATGTTCTATGTGAATGAATTGGTGTTGCGTCTTTTGCATCGCCATGAGTCCCACCCGGAGTTGTTCCATGCCTATGCCGACACGCTGGATCGTCTTTGGCGCAGGGAGCGACCCGACGTCGTACTGCGTTATTTTGAGAAACAGCTACTGGAATACCTGGGTTATGGCCTGATATTGGACCGTGATGTTGATGAGGGTTCCCCACTGAGCGCGGGGCGGAACTATTTTTACCGGGTCGATGCCGGGCCAAGCCGGAGAGACGATGGTGCGGTTGATTCAGTCAGGATTTCAGGCAAGGCACTGCTGGCGTTGCATGAGAACTGCCTGGAGACCCAGCCTCCGGTGGTGTTGCGGGAACTCAAGTGCTTGATGAGAGGTGTACTGGATCGACATCTTGGAGGAAAATCTCTAGCCAGTAGAGAGCTTTATGGTAGACATCTACAGTTTTCTCTGGGTTGAGGCAAGCACATGCTGTTGGGAGTCAACATAGACCACGTTGCCACCCTGCGACAGGCCAGACTGCTTGCGTATCCCTCACCGCTGCTGGCCGCGTTACAGGCGGTGGATGCCGGGGCGGACTCTGTTACTGTGCATCTGCGTGAAGACAGGAGACATATACAGGACCAGGATGTCATCGATCTGCTTGCGCGGCTTCCCTGTCCGTTGAATCTGGAAATGGCTGCCGATGATGCGGTGATCGATTTTGCTTGTCTGCATCGACCACAGTATTGTTGCATAGTCCCCGAAAAACGTGAGGAATTGACTACTGAAGGCGGCTTGGATGTCGTGGCACAACGGGTACTGATCGGCAAAGCCTGTAGCCGCCTGGCAGCGGAGGGAATCCGTGTCTCCCTGTTTGTTGACCCGGTACCGGAACAACTGACAGTTGCCGCAGATGTTGGGGCCGACTGCGTTGAACTGCATACGGGGCATTATGCCAATGCGCTGGATGCGGGCAGCCGCACCGATACGCTGGAGCAGTTGTCTCAGGCAGCGATACTGGCATCAAGCCAGGGCTTGCTGGTTCATGCCGGGCACGGTCTTAATTATGACAATGTCCAGGCCATTTGTCGTTTGCCTGGTATCAGTGAACTCAATATCGGGCATGCAATCGTTGCCGAGTCGGTATTCGTTGGCATACATCAGGCAGTTGCCCGGATGCGAACGTTATTGGATCAATCAGTACAGGAAACCCGGGTGTCTTGTTGAGCCAGTGGGACCAGGCTTGTTCCAGCAGCGTTTCTCCGCGATCGTTCGAGCTGTCTGTCAGCTTGTCTGTTGGCTGGCGGCTTCAGGCTTATCCATGGTTTCTGTGTCGGGGTCTGCGATTTTTATTGTCATTCAGTACCCTGCGTGCAGTCTGACGCATGCCTCTTCCGGCTTGGTCTTTTGGTAGATCCTTGGCCCATTGGATGTCCAACTCAACAGAGGGACGGCTCTCTTTTCCAACCAGTGCGGATAATTCGCTGCGCAACATATCACTGGGTTCTACATCCGCTTTCAAATAGACGCAGGCATATCTCCCTCGGCTGCGTCCTTTTGCATCGTGTGGGTATCCGGCCACGGTGGCATTAGCCACCTTTGCATGTGAGGCCAGGATATCCGCGATTTTGGCATTGCTTGGCGGTCTTCTGTTTCCGACAACATCGGTGTTCTTATCGGCAATGCGAGAGTCCGGTTCGTTGTCAATATTTGCGGCGTAAGGACTGCTGCTATGGTTTGCCGCGCTGGCAGCAGAGTGTTTTTTATGCGGGTCACTGTTGGTCTTGCGTTGTTGTTGCAAGTCGTTGGTGGTTGGTGCTTTTCTGGTAGCAGGTGAAAGACCGAAGAGTTTTTCCGTAACCCGCGAGAACAGTGGCTTCTGTTTGTTTCCGTCAGGCGTTTTTGCTGTGCCAGCGGAATGTTTCTCACTGGCGGTTTGATTCTTTTTTTGCCGTCCGGCGTTTCCATGGTTTGCGGTTGGAACCGGGGTGTCCGGAACGAACTGTTTGATTGCGGGGATTTCATTCCCGCCGGTCTGATGGACGGTGGTCCTGGTTTCTTCCGGCCGCTTCGAGTTTGCTTCCGATGACTCTGGCAGTGGGATCTGAAAGCTCGGACGAAGGGTTTGCTCGGATATATCCGAATGTCGCACCCTTTCCACGTAGTATTGCGGGGTCAGCATGTTTTCGTGTGGGATTAACATGACAGTGGTGTGGCAGCGGTCTTCTATCTCTTTTACGATGGAACGTTTTTCATTTAGCAGGAAAGTTGCGACAGGGATCGGCAAATGCGCCACTATCTGTTTGGTTTGCTCTTTCATGGCTTCTTCCTCGACGATGCGCAATACGCCAAGGGCAAGTGACTCGTTGCCACGGATAGTCCCCTGTCCGTCACAGCGTGGACAGACAACATGGCTGGATTCTCCCAGTGAAGGTCTGAGCCGCTGGCGTGACATCTCCAGCAGACCAAAACGGGATATGCGCCCCATCTGTGTGCGTGCCCGATCCAGCGTAAGGCCTTCGCGCAGCTTGTTTTCCACTGCTTTTTGGTGACTGGTGGCAGGCATGTCGATGAAGTCAATGACCAGTAATCCTCCCAAGTCGCGTATGCGTAACTGTTTGGCAATTTCTTCCGCAGCTTCCAGGTTGGTATTGAGCGCCGTTTCCTTGATGTCACTTCCCCGGGTGGATTTTGCTGAATTGATGTCTATCGTGGTTAGTGCCTCTGTGTGATCAATGATCAGAGAGCCGCCGGAGGGTAGCGTGATTTCTCGCGCATAGGCGGCTTCGATCTGCGATTCGATACAGTAGCGATGAAATAATGGTATGTCTCCGTCGTAATAATTGAGTCGGCCCAGACTCTGGGGCATGATCCGTGACATGAAAGCATGCGCACGGCCATGTAACTCGCGGTCGTCAATCCATATCTCCTTTATGTCGCGCTGCAGGTAGTCTCTCAGGGCACGAATAATCACATCGCCTTCCTGGTAGATAAGGAATGGGGCGGCCTTGTTTTGTGCAGCATCACGGATGGTGGACCACAATTGCAGCAGGTAATCCAGATCCCACTGTAGTTCATCTCGCGAGCAGTCCAGTCCGGCAGTGCGTACAATGACTCCCATGCCCTCAGGCAGTTCCAGGCTACTCAGGTTTTCCATCGCCTCTGCGCGTCCTTCGCTGGAAACCTGACGCGAGATGCCGCCGGTACGTGGGCTGTTTGGCATCAGCACCAGGTAGCGACCGGCAAGACTGATCAAGGTGCTGAGGGCCGCCCCTTTGTTCCCCCGTTCTTCCTTTTCTATCTGTACTACGAATTCCTGCCCGGCTCGGAGGGAATCGCTGATATTGACGCGTTTCCCGGATTCGGAGGAATCCAACAGGGAATATGCAATATCCCGGAATGGGAGGAAACCGTGTTTTTCCGCGCCATAGTCAACAAAGGCAGCCTCCAGGCTCCTTTCCACGCGGACTATACGGGCCTTGTAGATGTTTGATTTTTTTTGTGTGCGACCGATGGCTTCTATGTCCAGGTCATACAGTTTCTGGCCATCAACCAGCGCCACACGCAACTCCTCCGGCTGAGTCGCGTTAATCAGCATTCTTTTCATGTACGATAATCCAGTTCAAACCTGCCACACCGGATGCTACCGAGGGCAAGCCTGCTTCTCGTGTATCTTCTGATTGATCAGGAGAAGCATACAAATTTTTGCGCGTTCCAGGCGATAGCCGTTCCCTTTGCCAGCAACTACGGCTATGCGCCAGCTTTAACACTTACACCATTGTAATCAGCATGGCAACCTGTTTATTTTGCCTTGGTGTCTGTTTCCGTAATCAGCCAATTTCTTGCAGACAAGCTCATGTGGAATGCGCAAGAAGCCATGCCGTTTGGTAACAGACAGCGGTGACACTTCAGGCACCACCTGCCACGGACCAAGTTATGAATCCGGATCTGACAATCTATAATACTGTGCAGACGGTTGTGGCATCAATGAATGAGTCGCGCCATGCTTGAGGCATCGGTATTCCCATGCATGTAGAAACAAATATGGCCGTTTTTCATGCTGGATTATATGGTGCCAGAACATAGTTGCTATTCTTTGTCGATGCCACGGAACCGGCCACTTTTCAGCCATGCCGTGGCATACTATAGCAGGCATTCATGCCAACGGCAAAAAATCCTCACAGGCATGTCCGATTGGACAAAGAACATAAGAATCAGGTAATTATCGAAGAAGACCAGGCTGGGAGGCGCCTCGATAATTTTTTGATCACGCGCTACCCCCGGGTTCCGGGGTCACGTATCTATCAGATGATACGCCGTGGCGAGGTGCGCGTGAACGGGGGGCGTGTCAGGGCTGCACACCGCTTGCAGCGGCACGATCTGCTGCGTTTGCCCCCAATTCATATGCAGCGCGATGCCACACCATTGCCTGGTCGGCAGGCGCGCCGTCAACTCGAGGGTAGCGTTCTCTATGCGGACGAGTCGGTGCAGGTCATCAATAAGCCGGCTGGCTTGGCTGTACATGGGGGCAGTAGGCATATGCATGGTGTAATTGACATTTTGAGGGCCATGTCCGTGGGAGGTGAAAAGCTGGAATTGGTGCATCGCCTGGACCGTCTGACTTCTGGTTGTCTACTGGTTGCCAGTGGCTCTCGCGCTTTGCGTTCGCTGCGTTTGGCCATGCGCAGAGGGGAGGTTGGCAAACAATACACGGTGCTGTTGAGTGGAGAGTTGCCACAGGAGTCCTGCGAGGTGGACGTACCGCTCCTTGCCAACCGGCGGCTTGATTCCGGGGAGCACCGGGTGCAGGTACGCTTCACTGGAAAGCCGGCTCATACCGTGTTTGTGCGTGAACGCGGATATCGTCATGCGACACTGTGTAGCGCGTTACCGTTGACCGGGCGTACCCATCAGATACGTGTACATGCCCTCCATCTGGGATGCCCGGTGGTGGGAGACCCGAGGTATGGTGAACGTTCCGTCAACCGGCGTTTCCGTGAATTGGGTCTGAGACGGATGTTTTTGCACGCAAGCAGTCTCAGTTTCGTCAGCCCGGCCACCGGCGAGAGGTTGCATGTGGAGGCGCCACTGCCCGATGTTTTGCAGGCTATACTGGATCGCCTGGCCTGAAAACGCCACCGTGTCCGGGTTCGGACACATGTGAGACCGGGGTAGGTTATGGGGTCGTTGTTTCCGCCCGTTGGGTTGAAACAGGCGCCTTCTTCCACCGCCTGCTGCACGGTACACGGTGGGGGTACACAGGGTATTGGCAAACGTGGGCCGCGTGAAGCTTCATATCACTCCCCCTTTGAGGGGGGAGTCGCAGCGGCTGAGCCGCAGGGCGCTGGCTGCTGCGGTGGAGGGCTGAGCCCTCACAGTTTCATTATCGTGAAACTCGCTCAACAGCCCGTGCGCGAACCGGGCAGAGGCAATTATGGCACTGTGTATCCTTCTTCCCGCAGCATGCGGGACAGGCCTATAAGAGGCAGACCCATTAGTGCAGTCGGGTCATCGCTGCTTATGCGTTCGGCCAGACTGATGCCCAGGCACTCGGATTTCAGGCTCCCTGCGCAGTCCAGCGGAGTTTCCAGCCGCAGATAGCGTTCGATTTCGTGATCGTCAAGAGGACGCAGTACCACTTCGGTCCGGACGCTTTCCAGACGGCAGGTTTGACGTTCGGGGTTGAGTACCGCTGTCCCGGACACGAACCGGACAGTCTTGCCGCTCATCATTTGCAACTGTGAACGAGCCCTGTCCATGTCCCCCGGTTTCCCCAATATCTGTCCATCTACCACAGCGACTTGATCCGAGCCGATAATGACCGCCATTGGTTTGATCGCCGCGATCTTCTCTGCCTTTTGCCTTGCCAGGCGCCGTGTCAGTTCATCGGGCTGTTCGTTCTCCAGTGCCTGCTCATCGATGTCGGGAGACTGGCAGTCGAAGGGCAATAGCAAACGGTTGAGCAGTACGCGTCGGGTAGCGGACGAGGAAGCCAGAATCAGTGGCTGTTGACAACGCATTCAGTGCCACTGCAGATTGTACAGGAGCCTGGTCAAAAGACGTGTTCCCAGATTGCGGACGAAGCTCTGGAATACATCCTCGTATACCGTGTAGTCTCGAATGTCTGCCGCACCGATGATTTCTCGGGCAACCTCACTGCTGCTGCGGAGCTCGTCGACGAGCCCCAGTTTCACAGCTTCGGCCCCGGTCCAGATCAAGCCGGAGAAGAGGTCTTCGTCTTCCTGTAGTCGCTCCCCCCTGCCAGCGATTACCGCATCACGAAATTGTACGTGGATATCATCAATGAGTTGTTGGAAATGCGCCACATGCTCATCTTGTAACGGGGAAAATGGATCCAGCATGGACTTGTTTTCACCAGCGTGCAGTACCCGGCGTTCAATACCCAGCTTATCCATCGCGTTGACAAAACCAAACCCGGCCATGATGACCCCGATGGAACCGACCAGGCTGGCTTGATTGGCATATATGTTGTTGACTGCACTGGCTATATAATATCCGCCAGAGGTGCAGATGTCGGTAATGACCGCATGCACGGGTGTTTCAGGATGCTGCTTCTTCAGGCGCAGAATCTCGTCATGGATGTAAGCCGCCTGTACCGGGCTTCCGCCCGGACTGTTGATGCGCAGGATCACGCCCTTGACGGCGTTGCTTTCAAAAGCGGCACGCAGGCCACTTACCACGTTATCGGCACTGGCATCGTGTTCGGAATTAATGACCCCATTGATCTCTATCAGTGCGGTATGCGCGGTACTGGGCATTAACAGTTGATGCTCACCGAATTCCGGGAGTTTGTAGAACAGCAGTAGTAACAGTAACAGGTAGGCGGAGAAGAACAGCTTGAAGAAGATGCGCCAGCGGCGTGCACGCCGCTGTTCGACAATCAGTTCGTGAGCGAACTGATTGATCAGTTTCTGTTCGACTTCCGCATTGTGGACATCGGATTGTTCATGCATGGATAGATAGACCCCATAGCTTGGAAACCTCGGGTCATTGTACACCCTGCCGAGGATATTCGACAGTTCCGTGTTGGTTTCCGAATCCTGGTCGCGACCCGGTTTCCCGGTGGGCAACACAGGGTTCGGTCTGCTCGGTGCTTTTCCTGTCGTGAACCCGCACATCGCCCATATCACTCCCCTTTGAGGGGGGAGTACGCAGCAGCCGAGCCGCAAGGCGACGGCTGCTGCGGTGGGATGAGGAGGAGGATGGCGCGGGGTGTCAATGCCAATCCAGGAACCGGGTTTTCCGTAATCTCAACTGTCGTGAACCCGCATATTTTGACAATCAGGGTGCCCCTCTGTAGACTGCCCCATGCGAATGATGGACGAGCAGGCACAGGATAAGCAGGAACGGTGGGTATATCCGGAGCGTCTTGCGGATGCGGGCAGTGGGTTGAGCGGGCATTATTCACTTATGCAGCTTGCGCGCCTGCGTGATTGCATACCAGAGCAGTCGGGTCGTTTGTTCTATGAGTTGCGATTTTCCAGACAGGCTATCGGACGGGTATATGCGGTGGTGCGTTTGAGTGGGAAGATATGCTTGATTTGCGAGCGTTGTTTGCAGACGACGGACTTTGATATTGATCGGGAAACCCAGGTGCTTTGCGTGCGCGATGAGCGACAGTTGAAAGCGTTGGACAGCCAGTGTGAACCGCTGTTGATGGATGAGGGCAGGGTGTCGGTTCGGCAATTGGTCGAGGATGAGGCATTGCTATGTCTGCCAATAGTTGCCAGGCATGACAGGGAGTTTTGTCCCGCCAGCCAGTTGCTTGCTGTATGGGAAAGTGATTTTTCCGAAGAGCGGAAATGCTTTCAGCCATTTTCGAGATTGACATCATTGCTTGGCGAGGCACGAAATCGCTCTGTTTGAGACGGCGTATCCATAACACGGTAACGATAAATGGCGGTTCAGCAAAACAAAAAATCACCTTCCAAGCGCGGAATGAGACGTTCACATCATGCCCTTCTTTTCCCCACGTTATCCATAGAGCAGGAGACTGGAGAAGTTCATCGGCGTCACCATGTCAGCCCGCGTGGTTACTATCGCGGGCGCTGGCGGCGTATCGGTTCCGAACCCGAGTTATCGGATGATTGACATGGGGTCGTCGGATGGTCGTGGACCGAATTCCGACAATGCCTGATTAGGCTCGGTGCACTAGCATACAGTTTTTTCGCATCGTTGACATCTGGTTGACGCTGTTTGCTGTGCGTGTTTGTTTCCTGACTACCGACTTTTGCCACGAAAGCCGTTGTCTCCCAGCGCCGTTGCCATACCAGTCATGACAGTTCGGAAGAGAAACCAATCAAGTGACACACGCGGATATCGGGTGGTTTTTGCATGGGAGCCGTGATTGCAATTGACGCCATGGGCGGTGATCGAGGGGCGGGCGAGGTTATTCCTGCGGTGCTGGATGTCCACAAGCGCTTCCCGGACAGCAAATTTGTGTTGGTGGGGCATGAAGAAGACTTGTGTACGGAGCTCCGGAATCATTCGGTTGTTCCGGATGAGCGGTTGCGGATCTGTCATGCCGAGGAAGTTATCGGCATGGGGGATTCGGTTATTAATGCCCTGCGGAAAAAGCGTTCTTCGATGCGTGTGGCACTGGAACTGTTGCGTAATAACGATGAGGTCAAAGCCTGTGTCAGTGCTGGCAATACCGGCGCGTTGGTAGCCAACTCCCGTTCGGCGCTGTCAATGTTGCCGGGTATTGATGCCCCGGCCATTTGCGCTGTGTTGCCCGGGCTGAAGGGTGAAACTTTGATGTTGGATCTGGGGGCGATTGTCGACACCCGGGTTGAACAGTTGTTGCAGTTTGCCGTGATGGGGGCGGAACTGGCTGTTATTCTGAAGAATAAAGAGGCACCGAGCGTGGGTCTGCTGAATGTCGGGCATGAGGAGATCAAGGGTAATAGCCAGGTTCGGGAGGCGGCGCGTCTGCTTCAGGGAAGCACGTTGAATTACGTTGGTTATGTGGAAGGTACCGATTTGTATTCGGGCGAGACAGATGTGATCGTCTGTGACGGATTTGTTGGTAATGTGGCGTTGAAGACCAGCGAGGGAGTTGCTGATCTGTTGAAACAGAAGTTGATACAGGGATGCAACAGTTCGCTTTATAGTCGTCTGATCGCGTGGCTGGCAATACCGATGATGACTAAACTGAGCCAGGAACTGGATACCAGGCATTACAATGGTGCCACACTGCTGGGTCTCAAGAGCATTGTGGTGAAGAGCCATGGAGGTGCCGATCGCGTCGCCTTTGCTGCGGCAATCCGCCGAGCCATGCTTGAAGTGGAATATGACTTGCCCGCACATATCAGTGAGCGTTTGTCCATGTATGACTGGATGTGGCAATGAATGCGCCATACAGCCGGGTGGTTGCTACCGGTTCCTATCTACCATCAAAGGTATTGAGCAATGCCGATTTGCAGGAGACTCTGGATACTACGGATGAGTGGATTCGCTTGCGCACCGGGATTTTGGAAAGACGTATCGCGGCACATGGACAAACTACCTGTGAGCTGGCGGAGCAGGCGACGATAAAGGCTTTGGAGCAGGGCGGGGTGTCAGCCAAGGAGATTGATTTGATCATCGTTGCTACCACCACGCCAGATCGCGTTTTCCCGAGTACAGCCTGCCTGCTGCAGCAGCGTATCGGTTTTCAGAATTGTGCTGCGTTTGATGTGCAGGCGGTGTGTACGGGATTTATCTATGCGCTTGGAATCGCTGACAGTTTTATCCGAACCGGCGCCGTCAAGTGCGCGTTGGTGATTGGCGCTGAATTGATGTCGCGTATTGTCAACTGGAAGGATCGGTCTACCTGTATCCTGTTTGGTGACGGTGCGGGGGCAGTAATTCTGCGGGCGGCTGACACTCCGGGCGTTATTTCCACACATCTGCATGCGGATGGCAACTATTGTGATTTGTTATCGGCTTCCGGGGACCAAGAGTCCGCGATGGGTCCTCATATTACCATGCAGGGGAATGAGGTGTTTAGGATGGCTGTCAATGCACAGGAACAGATCGCGGAACAGGTGCTGCGCGCAAATGATCTTGGGCACCAGGATATAGATTGGCTGGTGCCACATCAGGCCAATTTGCGGATTATCAAGGCGACCGCGAAAAAATTGAATTTGTCCATGGATCAGGTGGTGCTTACCCTGGACAGGCATGGCAACACCTCTGCGGCATCAGTACCGCTGGCACTGGATGAGGCAGTGTGTGATGGCCGTATCCAGCAGGGACAAATGCTATTGCTTGTCGCTTTTGGTGGAGGTTTTACCTGGGGTGCGGCTTTGCTCAGAATGTGAGTGATGCGTGATCGTGTTTACTCCTGCCAGGTGTTAGTCTGAACGGTGTTTGCATCAACGGCTAAGATGGGCAAGCGGGTTGCGGTAGTTTTCCCCGGACAGGGTTCCCAGGCCCTGGGTATGGTTGATCCACTGTTGCAGGATTTCCCCTGGGTGGAGGAGAGTTTTGCGCTTGCCTCTGAAGTGTTGGGCTATGATCTGCCTGCACTGACACGTGGTTCATCGCGTGATGTGCTGGATCGGACAGAGCGTGCACAGCCTGTTATCCTGGCCGTCAGTGTCGCTTGCTGGAGGGTTTTGCAACGCGAGCTTGGTTTACAGCCAGTCATGTTTGCCGGGCATAGCCTGGGAGAATACAGTGCTTTGGTATGTGCCGGGAGTTTGCAATTTGAAGATGCCTTGCGTCTGGTTGCTGAGCGAGGGCGTCGCATGCAGGAGGCGGTGCCTGAGGGCCAGGGTGGCATGGCCGCCATTATTGGTTTGCAGGATAATGAGGTCAGTGCGGTATGTGACGCGCTGAGCGATGCGGATGGTTTGGTGGCGCCTGCCAATTTCAATGCGCCTGGACAGGTCGTTATTTCTGGCACTGATGTCGCGGTAAAGCAGGCCATGGAACGTTGTCTTGAGCGGGGAGCAAAGCGTGCAATGCTGCTTCCCGTCAGTGTCCCGTCGCATTGTGAATTGATGCGTCCTGCCGCAGAACGATTCTCAAAGTTTGTCGAAAGTGTGCGTCTGGTTGACGCGGACATCCCGGTGGTACAGAATCTGGACGCGGTGTCACGCAGTGTGGCGGCGGACCTCAGGCCCGCATTGGTGTCTCAGATGTATCGGCCGGTACAATGGGTCCGTAGTATGCGATTCATCTGTTCGTCGGGTGTTACAGTGATTATAGAATGTGGCTTTGGCAAGACGCTGTGTGGTTTAAGTCGCCGTTGCGTCCCGCAACTGCTGGCATTGCCTATGCATAAGCAGTCCGATTTGGATCGGATACGCGCTTGCCTGTATGGAGAGGAAAAACATGTCGGAAATGAAAGCTAAGGTCGCTCTGGTGACAGGCGCAAGCCGTGGCATAGGCAAGGCTATTGCGCTGGAACTCGCTCGGTGTGGGGCCTGTGTTGTAGGCACGTCGACCAGTGCTGATGGAGCCGGACAGTATGAAAAAGCACTGTCACAGGCTGGACTTCGTGGTCATGGCTTTGTTTTGGATCTTGCACACAGGGAATCGATAGAGGAGTTCAGTGGCAGCCTGAAAGAAGCTGCTTTGTTACCTGATATCCTGGTCAACAACGCCGGGATTACCAGTGACGGTTTGTTATTGCGGATGAGTGACAAACAGTGGCAGGAGGTTATTGATACGGACCTTTGTAGTGTGTTTTACCTGAGTCGATTCTGTGTTCGGAAGATGCTGAAGCAAAAGTTTGGCCGCATTATCAATGTCACTTCTATTGTCGGTATGTCCGGGAATGCGGGGCAGTGTAACTATGCCGCGGCCAAGGCCGGGATGATCGGCTTTACCCGTTCCCTGGCACTGGAAGTGGCGGCGAAAGGGGTTACGGTGAATGCGATAGCACCAGGCTTTATTGAAACGGATATGACACGTGAGGTTTCGCAGAAGATGGGGGATGGATTACTTTCGCGTATTCCGCTTGGGCGCCTGGGCAGGCCTGAAGACATTGTCGGAGCGGTTTCTTTTCTGGCCAGTGAAGCGGCGTCATACATCACGGGGGAGACGATCAATATCAGTGGTGGCCTGTATATGTGAGTATCCCGACCGTTGTCTCGAGTGTGTGGACTGCCGGAGCCATATGGTGGCCATGTTCGGAGAGTACCGGGAGAGGGACTTGAACCCACACTCTGTTGCCAGAACCGGATTTTGAGTCCGGCGCGTCTACCAATTCCGCCATCCCGGCAAGGCGGTGTAGTATAGCATGGATTATATTGCCCCGGACTGGCCCACGCGGCGGCTCATTCGCGAATGTCAACCGGTGTGCCAACCGCCACGTGCTCGAACAGATCGATAATGTGCTGGTTTCTCATGCGTATGCAACCTTTGGAACCGGGAGTGGTAAAGACGACATCGTCCGGTGCACCGTGGATATATATGTATCTGGCTTTGCTATCCACTGTGCCGCCCTGGTTTTTCCCGGGTTCGATACCGGCCAGCCAGAGGATCCGGGTCAGTATCCAGTCCCGTTCCGGGAATCGTTGCTTCAGTTCGGGGGAGTAGATCTCTCCAGTGGGTACGCGGCCGACAAATACGGTGTTTATCTCGCACCCGCCCCCGATTTTTTTGGCGATCAGGTGACGTCCGCGCGGTGTGCATTCGCTGTCTTGTTGTTCACCTGTCCCATTTTTTGCAGTGGATACTGGCCACTGTCGGTAGGGTTTGTCTCCATCACACAGTAGAAGCTGCTGGGTAGTGATGTCAATTTTGATTTGTGATTGCATCGGGAAATGTGGGGTTTGTGTCTGAATACCGCGTTCCCGAGAGCTTGATGGCAGTTAGCAGTCCGTCGTAATTTCCATCGGGGTGCGCATGATAATTATGGATGCTGTCACGTTGCATTACCACCTGATCCTCATACCAAAGCGGGACAAATACCAGTATCTCGTGCAGCAGTCGTTGTAGTGTACGATACAGTTTTGCCTGTTCTACAGGTTCAACAGTTCGTTCCGCACGCTCAATCAGCGCATCTACGCGGGAATTTTTCAGTCCACCACGGTTGGCTCCCTGTGGTGGCAGCGAATCACTGTGGTAGATGTAGCGGAAAACATCAGGCATCTTCAGACCTACCCACGACAGGCTGTACATCTGAAAACGACCCTGTTTGATGTCGTCATAAAAAGTGCCCCAATCATGGCTTTGAATATTCAGGTGCAAACCAATCTGCTCAAGTTGATGCTGGATAATGGTGGCCAGACGCAGGCGCAGCGGGTTGCTGGATGTTTTGTAGCTGATGGAAACAGGCTCTGTTTCGGCCAGGGCATGCTCTTCTCGATAGGCGGCGACATGCCGCATGGCCTTGCTTATATCGAAGTGTGTCTCCGGGAGCGTTGCCGCCGCCCAGTGTGTCGGGGGTAGAATGGTCTCCGCGGCAGTAACGGTATGGTCAAATATATGCTGGATAATTGCCTGCCGGTCGATACCGTGTGCGATAGCCTTGCGTATATGCAGACTGCCACTGACCGGATCCCTCAGATTGAACCCGAGATATGTGAATACGTTATGGCCAGGCGTTCTTGTTATATTGATGGATCGTTGTTTTTCCAGCCAGCGGATCAGTTCTGGCGGCATATTGCTTTGGATTATATCCAATTCGCCACGCAGCAGTTTCAGGGTACGGACCGTCGGGTCTTTGCTCAAAAGTAATTGTACTGGTTGTCCGTCTTTCAGCCTGACCAACTTCAGTTGCCCTCTTGTTGGCCATGACTGGAAGCGCATTTCTCCACTGCCCACAGGTTTGGAGTTGAACGGATGTTGTTTGGCGATCAGGTCTGCTGGCAGAATGCCAATGACAAGCTTTCCAGGGAATAGCGGATCATCGGCATCGAGAAAGAAATCCAGGGTATCCTCGTCAATCAGCACAATCTCCCGGATACCGCTCAATGAGCCCCGATGTGGAGATGGCGGTTCTCCATGGAGGATGGATTCATAGCTGGCTTTGACATCCTGGCTGTTCAGATGTTTGCCATGATGGAACTGTCTGCCATCGCCTTCGCGCAGATGAAATCGGTAATGGCGTGGGCTTATGGTTTCCCATACGGCCAGATCCGGTACTGGATTGAAATCATTGCCGAAATCGACCAGGCGGCGATACAGGAGGTGGCAGACGCGCCAGGATTCGGCATCGGTGGCATAGCGGGGGTCCAGTGTGATGGGAGCCGAAGCAAGGCCGAAATTGATCTGCGTGACAGAAGATTGTTGTTGGCACGCGGCAAGCCAGCACAACAGTACCGCGCTCAGAGCAATGTTGTGCAGTGGTGTGCGTATCATGCCGGTGCTCTGGTGAATAAGGCGATGGATTCCACATGCGATGTGTGTGGAAACATGTCCATTACCCCGACAGAATCAATCTGAAAGCCATGCTGTGCGGTCAGCACAGTGGTATCACGCGCCAATGTTGATGGATTGCAGGAAACATACACGACTCGCTCTGTTTTCGATAGATCCAAGTTGCACAGGAGTTGTTTGGCTCCATTGCGCGGAGGGTCCAATATGAGCTTGTTATATTGGTGCTGGTTGCAAATTTCCGGCGCAGCGGCTGACTCCAGATCGGCTATGGCGAAGGCGGCATTTTCGATGCCATTTCGCATGGCGTTGAAGCGTGCGCGTTCCACCAGTGCGGCGGAGCCTTCCATGCCCTGCAGTTTGTGTACCCGCCGGGCTATCGGCAGGGAGAGATTGCCAATCCCGCAGTACAATTCCAGGACCCGGTCGTCTTTTTGAGTTTGTAGCAACTGGATACTCTGCGCGGTCATTTTTCGGTTGATGCAGAAGTTTATCTGCGTGAAATCAGCAGGCCCGAATTCCATTACTATGGTATCGTTATCAATCCGATAGTGCAGCGGCGTGGTGGCAATCGCACCGGGCAGGCGCTGTATGCTTTCCATGCCCGCAGACTGCAGGTAAAATTCCAGCTTTGCGGCTTGTTCAAAAGAGCGCAGATGAGCGATATCGGTATCGTTCAGTGGGGCCAGATGGCGCAGCACACAGGCAGTTGCATTTTCGGCAATAGCAATCTCAAGCTGAGGAATCTGTCGGGCAATGGACAGTTTCCCAATCAGACGACGCAGATTGAGGAGTTGGTCCCCAATCGGGACATGCAGGACCTCGCAACGATGTATGTCAGCGATAAAATGGTGTGCCTTTTCACGAAATCCTAACAGGATGCCACCTTTCTTTTCTACATATTTGACTCCCAGTCGGGCCTTGTGTCGATAGGCATATGGTTTCGATGTCAGTGGCTGGAGCAGATGTCGTGGCCTGACGCCTGCGTCTTTTTCCAGTAACTCAAGCAACAGTGACTGTTTGAATTCAATCTGTGCAACACTGTCCATGTGCTGTAGACAGCAGCCACCACATTGGCCATAGTGTGGACACTTTGGCCGGACTCTGGCAGCAGAGGGATTGTATATGGTCTTTGCTGTTGCGTTGTCGAAACGCCGGTGTCTGTGTACGATACGTACATCGGCCGTCTCTCCTGGCAGCGCACCGTCAACGAATACCGTTTTGCCGTTTATGTGAGCGATACCAGCGCCTGTATGGGACAGCCTTTCGATATTGAGTCGCGTCTCTACAGAGGCATCATCCACCATTGAAATCGGTATTCCTGGTTATCATGCAAGACGGTATGTCGCCTTTGCCGTGTTATGCGCTGGTCGAAGCAGGCAATGGCAGGTCGGCGTCAAATTCTTCGTGGTAGCGTTGGCAAAGTTCCTCTCGAATGAAGCTGTGGTTTTGTGTGCCGGCACGGGTAATGGTGATGCCAGCCATCAGACTGCCAAGTTTGCCGATGGTTTCCCAGTCCAGTCCGTGCAGAATGCCATACAGCAAAGCTGCCCGGTAGGCATCTCCACAGCCGGTGGGATCAATAACATCCTTGCACGGAACGCTGGGTATATGATATTCCTTTTTCCGGGTATGAATGATGGAGCCTTCCTTGCCGCGAGTGATTATCAACGCCCGCAGATGTTTCATGCAGGTATCGATGTCATAGCCGGTCTTGTCGCTTAGCAGGTGCCATTCATAATCGTTTACCGACAACCAGTCGGCCAGTTCGATGAAATGAACGAGTTCCTTGCCGTCGAACAGTGTCAACCCCTGACCGGGGTCGAATACGAAAGGGATGTTTTTGTCATGACATTGTTCGGCATGTTGCAGCATGCCCAGACGTCCGTCCGGTGCAATGATCGCAACTTTTATTGAAGGATTATCGGGTACCTGGTTCAGGTGTGACTGTTCCATTGCCCCTGGATGAAAAGCGGTTATCTGATTGTCATCCAGATCGGTGGTGATGAATGCCTGTGCCGTCCAGGTGTCTTCCAGTTCCAGCACATGCTGACGGTTGATGTGATTGCCGTCCAGCCAGGAGAAGTAGGGTGTGCAATCTTTTTTTCCCACAGTGCCCATCGGGAGCGCACAGTCTTCTTCCAGCAGTTCCAGGTTCCAGGCGATGTTGCCGGCGCAGCCGCCGAATTCCTTGCGCAGCGAGGGTGCCACAAAGGAGATATTCAGCATGTGTACCTTGTCAGGCAGGATGGAATCGGAGAACCTCCCGGGGAATACCATAATCGAGTCATAGGCGAAGGAGCCACAGATCAGCGCCTTTTTCATGTCGGTGAAACTGTGAACCTTAGAGGAATATCGAACGGCCAAACAACAGGCCGTGTGAAACCAGGAAGAACAGGTAAATGCCGCTGGCTATGCCGACCAGAATAAGGTCTTTTTCCAGTGGATAGACCTTGGGTTCCGGCCTTTCCGTGTCTGTGCGCAAATCCGTCATTCTGATCGCCACGATGGAATAGGCCAGGAAGCTCAGGAACAGGATTAGCGAACCTATGTCCCCATTGGTAATGATGTGCGTGGCCGCCCAGATGATGATCCCGACAAGCAAGGGATGGCGCACGTAGCGCTTCAGATTGGTTGGCAGTACCCGGGCGACCATGAAGATGAACGCCACGTACATTGCGATAAGACTCAGGTAGCGCAGGAATGTGGGAGTTGGCCAGAGTTCCACAAAAGGGAACAAACCTTTCCCCAACCCTGCCAGTATCAGACACAACAGGCTGGCCAGAGAGAATATCAGCTTGTACAGGCCTTCGGAACCGGCCAGTTGCACCAGTCTTTCCCGTTGTTCCGGCATGAACGGCAAAGCGTGCAGTGCGAAAAATCCGCATAGTCCGATAATGAATAGCATGGCGATATCCCGGATCGATGTCCAGGCGCTATGATACCAGCAGGGGAGCCAAAAGCCACTACCCATTGAAGCCACTGCCCGTTATTTCGATCAGGCAATCCGATTCCGGTTTGCGGGAATGCCATTACCACAGTGTATCGCCCTGCGTTCGGGACCGCGTCGTCTGGTTGCGGGCAGGAGTACATGAAAAGTGATGCAACAAACGGGTGCATATGCCACCGATATTGTTTAATATCCCGGAAATTCACGGATGTGGACGGGCCAGGGCAGTGGTCCTTCGCTTGACTGCTTGACCATATGGGGCTTGCGGATGTTCGGTCACGACGGGTGTTTCCCTGAGCCTGGAGTAGCCCCTTGCCATATCCGGGCCTTTGCCCGGTGTTGTCCACAGAGGGTATCGTCAGGCTGCGTTGATTCCGGCTGGACAGTATCTCTCGGCAAATAGATATTCATCCTGAAGAAATATGAAAGCACCACGCGTTGCGAAGCTGGCCTTGCCGTTTTTACTGGTCTTGCCATCAGCAGTTTTTGCAGAGCTTGAGATCATCATTACCCGCGGCGTTGAAGAGGCCTTGCCGGTGGCGGTGGTGCCATTCGCCTGGCTGTATTCGGAACCGCCTCCGGTGAGGGTGGACGAGGTCGTCAGTGCCGATTTGGCACGCAGTGGCTATTTCAAAGTGGTACCGGCACAGGACTTGCCCCAGCGTCCGGACAGCGTTGACGCGGTCAATTATGCGGACTGGCGCAAATTGCGGGTCGAGCATATCCTGATTGGGGAGGTGCGGCAAAACAAAGGCGAATATGCGATCGGGTTTCGTTTGATTGACATTACACAGCAGAGACAGGTCGCGGGTTTCCGGGTCTTTGCGAAGGCGGAGCAATTGCGCTGGGCAGCCCATCAGATTGCCGATCTGGTGTTTGAAAAAATAACCGGTATCAAGGGTTCGTTTGCCACTTATATCGCCTATATCACGGTTCGTGTTGAACGGAATCGCAAACTGTACAGTCTGCAGATCGCCGATTCGGATGGTCATAACCCCCGTGTGCTAAGGGAATCTTCTCACCCGTTGATGTCTCCTGCCTGGTCACCTGATGGCAGAAAGCTGGCTTATGTGTCGTTTGAGACCCGCAATTCCGCGATCTACGTGCAGCACTTGTACACAGGCAGGCGAGATACGATATCTGCCGAGCCCGGGATTAACAGTGCCCCCAGCTTTTCTCCGGATGGGACTCGCCTGGCGATGACATTGTCCCGGGAGGGCAATCCCGACATTTATGTCATGTATCTGAATAGCCGCATCCTCAAACGCCTGACTCACCATCCCGCGATTGATACCGAGCCTGCCTGGTCACCGGACGGCAATACCCTGGCATTTACTTCCGACCGCGGTGGTAGTCCGCAGATATACACCATTCAGGTCAGACAGGGCCGGCCCGTGCGGCGCACTTTCGAGGGTTCTTATAACACGCGGCCTGTCTATTCGCCGGACGGGACTCATTTGGCGATGGTACATGGTGCGCTCAAGGCCTATCGGATCGCCTTGCTGGAACTGGAAAGTGGCTATCTGAATGTGCTGACTGACACCATTTATGATGAATCGCCAAGCTTTGCTCCCAATGGGGGCATGATTTTGTACGCGACCAGGAGTGGTTCGCTGGCGCATTTGGCCGCGGTTTCGGTTGATGGGGGCATTCAGCAGCAGTTGAAGGTACAGCGGGGCGAGGTGCGCGAGCCAGCCTGGGGTCCTTATCAGGTCCCTTGAACGGTGTGCTTCCCTCCGGTCTGTATATCACAGTCGCACTTTCTGATGTTGGACTGTTATGGGCATGCCACACACCGTCGTTGTTTCTGGTGACTGGACGGTTACACCGGCGTAAATGATGTTCCCTGTGCTGCTTTTCCTGCTGCTGGTTGTGGTTCCGCTGGTAGAGATCTATCTGCTGATCAGGATAGGACATCTTATTGGCGCCATACCGACTATCGTCTGTATCATTGCGACCGCGGCATTGGGGGCATTGCTGTTACGTATACAGGGCTTGTATGCTTTGCATGCACTGCGCACAAACCTCAAACAGGGCAGTTTCCCGGCGGTGGAAATCATAGCGGGTCTGCTGTTGCTAATCGTCGCCGCGCTGTTACTGACCCCGGGATTTGTGACTGATGCATTCGGTTTTTTGCTGCTGATCCCCGCATTGCGTCATGCACTGGCGGAGCAATTGCTTCACTTGCTGCTGCAACATGGACGGTCAGCTACTGGGCAAGTCGTTATCGAGGGCGATTTTTATGAACGGGAGAAGGCGATCGGCGAGCAAAAAACGGATCAGGATTGAGCCGGGGTCCGTACTGTCATGTTGGTACAGAATCACTCAGTGCGTGGTGGTGCGCAACTCACGCAGACGATGGATGCGTTCCTGGCGCAGGGCCATGGCAAATTCCCTACCTTCCAGGCCGCGTTTCTGCAGGCCGCAGGTGTCTACCCGTTGGCAGCTTTTCAGCGCCTCCGCCAGATAATCGGCCGGCGGATAGGGTTCATGCTGTTTGCCTTTTCGGCCCTGGACATCGGCTCGGCAACATAACAGAAATTGCTGAAAGCGTTCCGGTCGCCGGAACGCATCCAGGGCTTCCAGTTTTTTCAGCACGGTGTCGGCGGACATTTCCAGAATACGATGGCACTCGATATGGTAGCGACTAACCAGTGTCGCCAGCTCACGATACCTGACCGGCACACGCAGGCGCTGACAGAGCTGTTCGATAATAGGTACTCCGCGCACATCGTGTTTTTTGTGTGCCGGCCACTCCGCCTTCGGGGTCGCCGCCTTGCCGAGGTCATGCACCAGGGTGGCAAAACGCACGATGGTCTCCTTGCTCAGGATGCCGGCCTGTTCGAGTGCCAGCAGTGTGTGTTCCCCGGTGTCGATTTCGGGATGGTACTCCGCACGTTGCGGTACCCCGAACAGGGCGTCTATTTCCGGGAACAATACCGCCAGTGCGTGGCATTCCCGGAGATCTCGTATATAGCGAACCGGGGCATTCGTCGCCAACGCTTTTTCGGTCTCCGTCCAGACCCGTTCCGGACTAAGTCGTTCCAGTTCACCACCGGCCGATATGGAACGCATCAATTGCAGGGTTTCCGGGGCGATGTCAAAGTCAAAACGGGCCGCGAAACGCGCTGTGCGTAGCACCCGCAGCGGGTCTTCACTGAAGCTGGGAGATACGTGGCGCAGTATGCCTTGTTGCAGGTCTTTGGCGCCCCCGAAGGGGTCAATCAATTGCCCCGTGTGGTCTTCGGCCATGGCATTGATAGTCAGGTCACGGCGTCGCAGATCGTCTTCAAGACTGATATCGCTACCGGAATATGTCACAAAGCCGCGATAGCCCGGCGCGGATTTTCGTTCGGTGCGGGCGAGGGCGTATTCCTCACCGCTGTCCGGGTGCAGAAATACCGGGAAATCCGTGCCTACCTGGCGGAAGCCCTGTTGCAGCATGTCCTCCGGGGTGGCCCCTACGACCACATAGTCACGGTCTTTGACCGGCAGCTTCAGCAGTCGGTCACGTACCGCCCCACCGACCAGATAGCATTGCACAACTAGCTTCGGCCCGACTGGCTGCGCAATAGTGAATAGCGGCCACGTTGTGTCCGATTGGCAAGATAGGCCGGAACTACCGATTCCAGCGAAGTGGCTTGTATGCCGTAAAAGTCCAGATCATTGTGTTCACTGACGCTGTCTTGTTGCAGCGAATTGTAGATATCGACAGAGAACATTTTCTCTATACCAACCAGTGCAAGTAACGGACCCAGCAGGTCGAATAGCCTGGCCTGGATGCGTGCGATACCGTCTGGCAGCGGAATCAGCACACGTCGCCGACCGGATACCGTCATCGTGTAGCGCACCAGTTCGGCGAAACTCAGTATTTGCGGGCCGACCAGGCGGAAGCGTTTGCCATAGCTGAGCGGGTCATCCAGTGCGCGTGCCATCATTTCTGCCACATCCAGCACATAGACAGGCTGGAAGCGAGTGTTGGGGCAAGCCAATGGAAAGCAGATGGGTATATAACCTGAAAGGCGGGCAAAGGCGTTGAAAAATTCGTCCCGCGGACCGAAGATTACAGAGGGTTGAAAGCTGGTCACATGGATGGTCCCATCATTCCGATGCAACAGGTCTTCGGCTTGCCCGACGCTACGCATATAGTGGCTTGTGCCCTGTGCCGACGCATTCAGCGCACTCATCTGCAGGATGCGATGAATGCCGTTTTTTTTGCAGCAGGCCAGCAGTTTTTCTGCCAGTTCGACATGCACACGATGGAAGAGTTTCCCATCGTTTCCAGGCTCGCTCAGGATGCCGACCAGATTGATGACCGCGTCGCAGCCAGCAAGATGTCTGTCCAGTTCGTCCGGCTCATGTACGTCCGCCTGCACCAACTCCAGATTTGGCAGCAGGATCATGTTTTCCCGGTTACGTTCCCGATTACGGGTCAGCACTCGAAGCTGGCGGTTTTCCTGTGCCAGTCGATTGCACAGACTATTCCCGACGAACCCGCACCCTCCGAGTACCGCTATGCGTTCAAATCTCATAAGGCAGTGAAAACCTTGATCGTTGTGTCAGTGTTCGTGTGCCTGCCGGTGTTTCCCGCATTAAGCAAAGGTATCCGGTTATAAAATACCTGGCGGCACGCGCCCATGTGGTAGATGACATGCAAATCACGCAGTTCAAGTTTTTTGTTACAAACCCGGTAAGTATAGCAGAAAGATAGCACGGCAAGAGTTAAGGTGCGGGTTCACGACAGTGAGACTGGTGGGGGCCGGCCATGCCGTTTTCACGCAGCCATTCCGTTTCCGCACGGTGTCGGCCGCTATCTTCAGTGCTGCAGACGCACAGAGAGTAGTGTACAGTCGGATGATGGATTTGCGTTTTTGCCGCGGATGTTCGGCATACGCTGGAGTATGGATTTGGTTGTGCCTTCCAGTCTCCAATCATATACGATGGTATTGAACAGTACCCGGCGGACATATTTTCTGGTCTCGTTGAACGGAATCAACTCTATCCAGACATCTGCATCGATACAGGCGTTTTTTCCGATGCGGGAAAGCCATGATTGAACTCGTCCCGGACCGGCATTGTAGGCGGCGGTTGCCAGCATGACATTGCCAGCGAAGCGATCCAGCACCAGGCGCATGTAGGCGCTGCCGATAGGGACATTGACTGCGGCATTCAGCAACTGTCTTGCATCAAACCTTCCCAGACCGAGCCGTTTGGCAACCATGGCCCCGGTCTTCGGCATCACCTGCATCAACCCCAGTGCACCTGCAGGGGAGCGAGCATCTTCTATGAAGGCGCTTTCCGCCCTGACCACCGCATACACCCAGCTCATATCCAGTGCCTGCTTTTCCGCTCCCAGTTGCAACTCATCATTGAACAGTAATGGGAAGCGGATGTGCAGATCATCCCATGCCTTGACCTTGGCCAATGCCAGTATGGCTCGTTGATGCCAGCCCCAGCTTGCAGCCATTCTTGCAGCCAGTTGGACCTGGTAGTCGGTCATTTGGCTCAGGGCGTAGTTCCATTCCCGAATGGCCTTGCTGTTTTCTCCAAGCGTCAACAGTTCGTACGTCCGCTGCATGGAGGGCCTGCCCAGTATGCGCAGGGTCTCATCCCGATTCGGGGGCAGCGGATAGTGGTTCATCATAAATGACAGGCCCATGTGCTCGGCAGCCAGAAAGCCGTAGTAATCTCTTTCCTGCGCGAGTTTTTCGAGTATGTGGTGTGCTGCTTCGGTTTTCCCCAGCATCATCAGGCTGCGGGCCTGCCAGTATCTGGAACGGGTGCTCACGGCCGGGTCGGCCGGTTCAGTGCTGGTCCAATCGGCAAGCACTGCCCAGTTCCTGTCAGTCAGTGCCCCGCGCAGACGCCAGTGCAGAATATCATCGTCGATCTCGCTTGCCGGGATACGATTCATCAGTTCCACCGTGCGGACATGCTTCGTCTTTGTGGCCTGTACGGCCAGTATGCGATCAATGCTGATGCGCTGTGTGGAGCTGAAGTGAAAATTGTCTCGCAGTGAGTCCCAGCGCACGACCGCCAGCGCGACGTTTTGCCGGGTCAATCTGCGTATGCCATACAGCAGTATCTCTCTGTGGATGGGTTGATCGAGGAAATCCTTGCGTGCCGTGCCAGCAGCAGGATTTTTGTGCATGGCAAGCCAGTCGGCCAGCAGGGTACGCTGTTGTGGGTTGAGCCATCTGCGCAAATATTGGGCCAGCCTGATATTACCATTCTGTATGCTCAGGCGGGTCCGTTCCCAGGCCAGCTCACTACTCATGAGTTCACTGTCATACAGCAACTTGAATGCGGGGTCGCATGATTTGGGCATCGACTCCGCACTGTTGCGCCACAGACTGCGGATGTCTTCGAGCAGAAACGCCTTGCGGTTGGTTTTGATTCTGGCGATGAGCTGATAGCATTTCAGTGTATCGTCCTTCTGCGGGATATAAAATTCGAGAAAGCTTTCCCACCGGCCATGCTTTGCCAGAAATCTCAGCCAGTCGCTGCGTAGTCCATTCATCATTGGCAGATTCGGGTAGTCCCGCATGAATTTTCCCAGTGTGTCCGCGTCGATCTTCCATAGGCGGGGGCGGTAGTAACTGTATAGTAGATAGGGATATAATGAATAATCCTGTAACTGTTCGAGCAATTTGTGAAACTCTCCCAACCTGCCTGCGTATAGTGCCTTTTTTGCTGTTTGGTAGTCGCGCCGTTGCCGTTCACGTTCCGAGCCATTCAGTTCGTTTGCGCAGGCGGAGCCAGTCGTCACCAGGACTATGCCGAGCATGTACAATAGTGCCCTTATCCGATTGGACACGCGTATTGTGACGCTATCGGATAGCGTTACTCCGCGCCTACAATATCCAGAATGGTGCATGGCTCGAATTTTCCGCTAGTGTGATGGTGATGTTCGGGTCGTCGCTTGTGGTCTTGCTGTATTTACTTACCGGTGCGCTGGCAGGGTTGAGTGCCGGACTGTTCGGCATCGGCGGTGGCATTATCGTTGTCCCTGCCTTGTATTATCTGTTCCGGTTTAGCGGTTTTCCGGACCAGTCCCTGATGCATATGGCGCTGGGCACGTCGCTGTTCAGCATTGTCTTTACCGGGATGGCTTCTGCCTGGGGTCATTATCGGCAACGTATGGTGAATATGTCGATAGTATATGCCCTGACACCATGGTTGTTACTCGGAGCTTTGCTTGGTGCCACACTGGCGCATGTACTCGATAGCCGCTACCTGCGCTATCTGTTTGCGCTATTTGAATTACTGGTCGCATGGCGTTTGTTCAGCGACAGCGCGGTACTGCCACGCGGCGGCATGCCGAGCAGGGTGGCGAAAGTGACAGGCGGTCTCGGGATAGGTGTATTGTCCAGCCTGATGGGGATTGGCGGCGGTACGCTGACCGTTCCTTTCCTACTCTGGCATGGTATTCCATTGCGCAATGCCATCGCTGTATCGGCGGTCTGTGGTATTCCTATTGCCATGGCGGGTGCCGGTGGCATGCTGCTGCTGGGCAGCACTGTCACTGCATTGCCTGAACACACAGTGGGTTACCTGTATTGGCCGGCTGCCGTGCCGATTGTCTTTGCCAGCATGGTGGCGGCACTGCTGGGTTCCAGGTTGGCACGTGCTCTGCCCATAGCCATATTGCGACAGGCTTTTGCATTGCTGTTGACAGTCGTTGGGCTGCGGATGTTGCTGTGAGTTCAGATTTTTCTCAGTATCGTGGCCTTGAGAATGTGTCTATGTCGTCCATTTGATCGAACATCCCATACTGGGAAATTGTTCTTCTGTGCAGGTGCCACTGTCGGCTATCTGGCGCATTGCCTCTACCAGGATGCGTCGCCCCCGAGCGGGCGCGGGGTCTTTCCCATACTCGTCCAGTCTGCCCCGGTATTGTAGTTTCAACTCCCGATCGTAGCCGAAGAAATCCGGTGTACATACCGCACCGTAGGCAAGCGCGACCTGCTGGGTTTTGTCCAGCAGATAGGGAAATGGAAAGTGCATTTTTTGCGCCAGTGCACGCATTTTTTCGGGAGCGTCTTCCGGATGGCTTTGGAAATCGTTTGGCATGATGGCAACACTGTTAACGCCAATCTGTTGCAGTTGCTCGCAGTCTGCTACCAGACGCTCCAGGACCCCCTGTACGTAGGGGCAGTGATTGCAGATGAACATGATCAGGGTACCGTTTTCCCCACGACAGTCTTGCAGTGCGTATTGTTTTCCACTGGTCGCATCCGTCAGCAGAAAGTCGGGGGCGGACAGTCCGTGGTCGCAAACAGGGGTTTTTGTTAGTGCCATTGCGGGTGTACTCCTACATGGGAATATGGTGGGGACTGGTTGGGATTGAATCAAAATTGCCACTGCTCGGCAACTGTTTTTTGCGGAATTGACATGTGTTTGCGACTTGCCGGCACCGGTTCATGCTTGTGCCGGCTTGCAATCGAGCGTGTGCGGGCACTCGGGTACCTGCATGCTCTAAGCTATTTTGATTTGTTAGAAATACACTATAGATAGCTGCAAATAAAGGGGATATTTGATTGTTTTTCATGCCTGGCCAAGGTGTTGCCAAGTGTTGGAACGGCCTGTTTTATGCGTCCGCATATTCATGTAGAATCGTGCCGCCGAAGGTTCTGGTAAGCACCTGGACCTTGTGGCACGAAGCTGATGCATGTCTCCGAAGGTTTCCGTTTCACGTTGCATCTGCGGTTTTTGGCCATGATGATGGTCGCTGAAAAGGAGGGAATATACACCATGAGCAGTGTTGAAGAGCGCGTCCGAAAGATTATTGCCGAGCAATTGAGTGTCAAGGAAGAGGATGTAACGAGTGATGCGTCTTTTATCGAGGATTTGGGTGCTGACTCGTTGGATGCTATCGAGATCGCCATGAAGATTGAAGAGGACTTTGATATCACGATAGACGATGACGATGTGGAAAAAATGAACACTTTGAGTCTGGTGTTGAAATACATCAAAGCCAATGCCGATGTCGACTGAAACGTTGAGGTGACCGTTTTTTATCCCAGGCGCGATCATTCTTCTGTTGTTGCGCTCATGTCTTCCGGGGAATGTCTCCCCTGCCATGCACTTCTGCGAGCCAAGCGATGCAGTGTCGTCGTGTTGTAGTTACCGGAATCGGCGTAGTCAGTCCACTTGCGGGTGATGCCGAAGGCACTTGGCGATGCCTGCTGGCGGGCCAGAGTGGCATCTCTGTGTTGCCTGATATCGAAGAAGGAGATCCTGCGGTCAGGCTCGTCGGTTCTGTTCGAGATTTTGAACCGGCGCCCTATTTGTCGCCAAAGCATATTCGAGTGCTGGACCCGTTCATGCAATATGGTATCGTTGCCGGCCTGCAGGCGGTAAACGATGCGGGACTCAAACCCGATGCCGACAATGCGCACCGTGTCGGCGTGATCATTGGTTCCGGTATGGGAGGGATCGCAAATATAGAAAAAGCAGTCAGGGGACGCTATGAACATGGGGTGTCGCGGGTTTCCCCATTTTTCATTCCGAGCGTCATAGCCAATATGATAGCGGGCAATCTGTCGATAGAGATCGGAGCCAAAGCGATGAATTATGGGGTTGTCAGTGCTTGTGCCACAGGTTCGCACAGCATTGGTGCGGCGGTTGATGCGATCCGGTTGAACAGGGTTGATGCGGTGGTCGCTGGCGGTGCTGAAATGGTTGCTTCTTCATGGCTGGCGAGGGCGGGCTTTTCCGCGGCACGTGCCTTGTCTACCCGCAACGATGACCCGGAGCGGGCGAGCCGTCCCTGGGACCAGGATCGCGATGGTTTCGTGATGGGCGATGGTGCGGGCGCGATGGTGCTTGAAGAGTATGAATTTGCCCGTAGCCGCGGTGCCAGAATATTGGCTGAACTGATAGGTTATGGTAACAGTTCGGATGCGTATCACATGACCGCCCCGAGTGTGGATGGAGAAGGGGCCATATCATGTATGCAAAACGCGCTGCTTGATGCGGGTATTCAGGCGCAGGAGGTTGACTATATCAATGCGCACAGCACGTCCACAGTGGCAGGGGATGTGGTAGAGGTCAAGGCAATCAAGCAGGTATTCGGCAGTCATGCCAGCAGGCTTGCCATCAGTTCCACCAAATCCATGGTAGGGCATATGTTGGGTGCGGCGGGGGCGGTGGAAGCCATTTTCTGTGTACAGGCACTGCGCGATCAGACAGTCCCCCCAACGATAAATCTGGATCGTCCGGACACGGATTGCGATCTGGATTTTGTTCCCCACAAATCGCGTTCCCTCAAACTGGATACCACGTTGAGCAATTCATTCGGTTTTGGTGGAACCAACTGTACCTTGATCTTTCGCCGCATGGAGCATGCAGCAGATCCTGGCAAGCCTGATCAACGGTGAACCGGATGCGTCTGTTTCTCCTCTCGACAGAGGGATGCAGTTTGGCGATGGTGTGTTTGAGACGATCGCAGTGGTGGACTACCTGCCTTTGTGCATGCAGAACCATCTTGAGCGGCTTCGCGAGGGTTGTTCCCGACTGCGTATCCCCGTTGACACGGACTTGCTGCAGCGTGAACTGCTGTCCCTGAGCCGGTTGAGACAGCAGGCCGTTATCCGGCTTACGGTAACCCGGGGGCCCTCTGTGCGCGGCTATTCCTGTCCGCGGCAGGTGGACCCCACCCGTATACTGATGCTTTTCCAGTGGCCACAGTGGCCTGTTCATTACCACCTGGATGGGGTCAAGGTGAGGCTGTGCCGCTTGCGCTACGGAAGAAATCCGGCCTTGTCCGGCATCAAGCACCTGAATCGTCTGGAGCAGGTCATGGCGCGGCAGGAATGGTCGGACAGTGCCATTGCCGAAGGTCTGGTCATGGATGAGGGGGGCTTGGTTATTGAAGGGACAATGAGCAATGTCTTTTTGCGTCAGGGGGAGGTCTGGTTGACCCCGGATCTGCAACACTGTGGGATCTCCGGAGTGATACGCAACGTTATCCTGGCGCGGCAGTCTTCCCTGGGTATCAGCGTGCGTGTGGTGGACATCCCGTTGTCACGTTTATTGGATGCGGAAGAGTTGTTTCTGTGCAACAGTCTGATCGGAATTTGGTCGGTGCGGGAGTTGGAAGGACGTCGTTTCCATGATCGGCGGCGCAGCCTGTCGATCGCCGAGGGACTGCGCGGACAGGGTTATATAGCACCGTTGGAGGTTGCCGATGTCGACTCGGTTTGATTGGTTGTGTGCAGGCGTCCGGGTCTGTAGCGTATAGGCAGACATGGGTGCTGGCAGGAGCCTGCTTGGCCTGTTGATCAGGGCATGCCTGTTGCTCTCGTTGCTCTTTGTTGTGACGGCGTGGTGGCTGTTGCGGGACATGGAAGACTATTTGCAGAGTCCATTGCGGGAGGGGACAGAAGACATCCTGTACCGTATTGCTCCAGGCAGCAGTTTTGCTCAAGTGCTTTCCGAGCTTCACGCCAGGGGCATAGTCAGACATCCGGGCTATCTTCACCTGGCCGCCTGGTACCGTGGTCAGACCACTCAAATACAGGCCGGAGAATACCTGATCCGACCTGCCATGACCCCGTTGGATATGTTGGGGCTGTTTGCCAGTGGCAAGGTTACCCGGTATAGTCTGACCCTGATAGAGGGATGGCGTTTCGCTGATGTGATGCACGCTGTCAAGACGCATCCGGCACTTCGCCAGACGTTGTCGGATCACCTGCAGCAGACCGTGTTGGCAGTGCTGGAAGCGCAGGACCATACTTCTGCGGAGGGCTTGTTTCTGGCTGAGACCTGGCATTTTCATCAGGGCACCACGGATGTGGATTTTCTGCGCAGGGCGCACGGCGACTTGCTGGTTCTGCTGGAGCGTATGTGGCATGAGCGACAACCGGGGTTGCCATACCGTTCCTCTTATGAGGCCTTGATAATGGCATCGCTGGTTGAAAAGGAGACGGCGCTGGAAAGCGAACGCGGGCGTATTGCCGGGGTGTTTGTGCGCCGGCTGCAGCAGGGGATGCGGCTGCAAACTGATCCTACAGTCATATTCGCGCTGGGGGATGCGTATGATGGCAATATCCGTAAACAGGATTTGCGGATCGATTCGCCTTATAACACCTACCGTTATCGCGGTTTGCCGCCAGGTCCCATCTGTCTGGTCGGCGCCATGGCATTGCGTGCGGCATTGCGGCCACAGGCTGGAGATAGCCTGTATTTTGTCGCACGCAAGGATGGCAGCCATCATTTTTCCGCGACTTTGAGCGAACATAACCGCGCAGTACGCAAGTATCAACTGAAACGCTAGGCCATGTTTATCACGTTTGAGGGCGTAGAGGGCTCCGGGAAAACTACCCAGAGCGTGCTCCTTGCCGAATTGCTGCAGGACCGGGGACATTCGGTCCTTTGTACACGGGAGCCTGGAGGCACCGATGTGGGAGAACGTATACGGCAGTTGTTGCTGGATACCGGGACAGACGATATGCATGAAGAAACGGAATTGCTGTTGCTGTTCGCTGCTCGCCTGCAGCATCTCCGGCAGCGGATTTTGCCCGCTTTGGAGCAGGGCAAGATTGTCATATCGGATCGTTTCATCGATTCCAGCTATGCCTACCAGGGGGCTGGACGTGGCGTCTCCGCGATACGCATCCGCACATTGCAACGCTGGGTACTTGGTGGCTTTCGTCCCCAATTGACCCTGCTGCTGGATTTGGACCCGGAGACGGGTTTGTGCAGGACGCGTCGGCGTAGTGCGGAACGGGACCGTTTCGAGAAGGAGCGGCTGTCTTTTTTTACCAACGTGAGGGCGGCGTATCTGGAAATGGCTGCGGTGGAGCCCACGCGCTTCGTGCTGGTTGACGCCAGCCAGTCCGAGGCCGCGGTACAGGCCCGGATCAGTCGGATCATCGAGCAGAGGTTGTCCGCCGATGGTGACTGAAGCGCTGGCGGAGTTCCCCTGGCATCGGCCAGGCTGGGAGCAGTTTCTGCGCTGTTTCCCTGCGGATCGCATGCCGCACGCCATATTGCTTCATGGCAGGCATGGGTGCGGTATCACACACTTTGCCTGGCGTGTCGCACAACGGCTGTTGTGTGTCCAGGAGCCGCCCTGTGGTCGTTGTCGGAGTTGTCGCTGGTCGCGTGCCGGCAGTCACCCGGATGTATTGCATATCGCACTGGAGGAGGGAGCAAAACAGATACGGGTAACGCAGATACGCGCCGTGGCCGAATTCCTGTCATTGAAGAGTCTGTGTGGAAATGGCAGGGTTTGTATAGTGGACCCGGCGGACGATATGAACCACAATGCCGCGAACGCTTTGCTCAAGATACTGGAAGAGCCTCCGGAAGGCACGGTGCTATTGTTGCTTGGTCTGCGCCCCGGTGGCCTGCTGCCGACAATACGCAGTCGCTGTCAGTCGTTTCAGGTGCAGGCCGTGATAGATGAAGATAGTCACGTATGGCTGCAGCGGCATTGTGGGGTGGAGCGGGATGTGGCGCACAGCTTGTTGCGAGTGTCCGAGGGTGCCCCACTGCTGGCGGCAACCCTGCATGCGCAGGGTGTATTGGCGAAACGCGATACATTTATGGAAGCGTGCCGCGCCGTGTTGGAAAACCGGGCCGGGCTTTCCGCACTCGTCACGACCAAACGTGAAGACGTGTTGCAGGCCTTTGAGTGGCTGCTGGGGATGTTGCGGGCAGCGATACGTCATCGGTTGGGTGCATCGGCAGATCCGGTGTGGCAGGGCAATCGGAACATTCAGGTCTTGAAAACTCGACTGGAAGGTTTAGAATTGTCTACTCTGACAGAATGTTATGAGCAAACCTTGTCACTTTACAGCTTCTTGCTGCAAGCAACGAACTTGAATGCACGTGGCGTATTGGAGGAGGGACTGTTATCTTGGTGTGAGATGTTGGTTGATTAGTGGTGTCTTCGTCTGGTAGACCGACCGGAAACGCATAAAAGTGCGTGGTGGATAAAGCATTGTGTTGTTCCAGGTTCGACGGTGAGGATGCTATGGATATGTTCTGGCCCTCCATCAAGTAGAGGATAGTGCGTATGGCTGCAAAAAAAGATACAACACAAGGCATTTTATCGTTGACTATCAAGGACAAGAGTTCTTTGTATGCCTCGTATATGCAGTTTATCAACAACGGGGGGTTGTTTGTTCCAACTTCCAAGCCGTATCAGCTTGGAGATGAGGTATTCATGCTGCTGAACCTGGGTGACAGCAAGGAGAAATTGCCGGTTGCCGGCAAAGTGATATGGATTACCCCGCCTGGGGCCCAGTCGAACAAGACTGTCGGCATTGGCGTACAGTTCAATGATCTGGACAAAGGAGCCACCAAGAGCAAGATAGAAAAGATCCTGGCGGGTGCCCTGGGCATGGATCGTCCCACCCATACGATGTGATGCGGCAACCCGTTGTATCGCCAAACTTTGCGCTGTTCAGGTGCAATTAGTCGATTCGCACTGCCATCTGACCCTGATTCAAGAGCATCTGCCGCTGGACGAGGTGTTGGACGGTGCCCGGGCCAGCGGGGTTGCCCACATGTTATGCGTGGCGATTGACATGGAGGGTTTTGCCGCTATCGATGCGCTTGCCGAACGTCATGCCTGCATTTCGGCCTCTGCGGGGATACATCCCAATGCCTGTGCCGGTGCGGACATGGATTTCGAGCGTTTGCGTGCCCAGACCCGGTCCGCTCAGGTGGTGGCGATTGGCGAGACGGGTCTGGACTACTTTCGCAGTGAAGGCGACCTGGAGTGGCAGCGGGAACGTTTTCGTCAGCATATCAGCCTGGCTCGAAGTTGCCAAAAGCCGCTGATCATTCATATGCGTGAGGCCAGGCAGGACGTGATATCCATTTTGCAGACACAGGGTGCGGATCAGGTAGGCGGGATCATGCACTGTTTTGTCGAGGATATGGAGACGGCCTGTCAGGCGATGGAAATGAACTTCCTCATCTCGTTTTCCGGCATCATCAGTTTCCGCAATGCCGGCGACCTGCGTGAAGTTGCCCGTGCGTTACCGCTGGATCGGATGTTGATTGAGACGGACTCTCCGTATCTGGCCCCGGTGCCTTTCCGTGGCAAGACCAACCAGCCGGCCTATGTGTCCCGGGTAGCGGAGACGATAGCGGAACTCAAAGACATCTCGGTGGAAGCGGTGGCTGAGCAGACCGCGGCCAACTTCTGTGAACTGACCGGGGTGGAACTGGCGACACCGGAGCGTCTGGTTTGATGGTGACCGTCCGGAGTGCGGTATCTGTCGGGGACGGTGGGTTCGCCGCATGCTGGATGAGAAGGTGACGGGCACTGGCTGAAGCGGTTGATTGGCCATGTCTTCTGCACCCATACACTGCCGTTTATTGATCCTGGGGACGGGGCCTGCGGGCTACACTGCCGCGCTATATGCCTCCCGTGCCAATCTTTCCCCGCTCATGCTGACTGGCCTGCAGGAGGGGGGGCAACTGGCAACTACTACCGATGTGGATAACTGGCCTGGCGATGCGGAGGGCGTGCAGGGACCTGAATTGATGCGGCGGATGCGATGCCATGTGGAGCGTTTTGGCGTGCGCCTCATCATGGACCAGATACATGGCAGTGATTTCCAGCAGCATCCGTTCCTGCTGTACGGGGACAATGGCAGTTACCGCTGCGATGCCCTGATTATCGCCACTGGGGCGTCGGCGCGCTATCTGGGCCTGGCTTCGGAGCAGGCATTTCTGGGCAAGGGGGTTTCCGCCTGTGCCACCTGTGACGGGTTTTTTTATCGCGGGGAGCGGGTCGCTGTGATCGGAGGGGGCAATACCGCTGTCGAGGAGGCCTTGTATCTGGCCAACATTGCGTCCCGGGTCACGTTGATCCATCGTCGTGACAGGCTGCGTGCGGAAAAAATCCTGGCCGATAAACTGCTGGAACGCAGCGCGGACAATGGGGGCAATATCGATATCCTTTGGAACCATCAGTTGGAGGAGGTGTTGGGCGATGATACTGGTGTTACCGGCATTCGCGTCTACAGCAATCTGGACCAGGGCCGTAGCGAACTGGAACTGAAGGGGGTGTTCATCGCCATCGGTCACGACCCGAACACCGGTATGTTCACCGGGCAGCTTGATATGCAGGGTGGCTACATCAGGGTCTGTGGTGGCAGTGATGGCGAGGCCACTGTGACCAGTGTCCCGGGTGTCTTTGCCGCCGGGGATGTGACGGATCGGGTATATCGGCAGGCGATCACCTCTGCCGGGAGCGGGTGTATGGCGGCATTGGATGCCGCCGCGTGGCTGGAGCGGCAGGGTGGGCCACATGCTTCGGGGTAGACCCGGAGCACAGCGCGACGAGACATCGGCACGCCCGAACGGCGGTTCATTGCCACGGGAGGATGATGGTGAACTGTTCGAGAACAAGATGAAACGGCTGGTCTCGGAACTGCGCAAGCAACAGATCGGGGGGCAAGTCCGGATGTGGCGATCGCGAAGAATCTTAGGGCCCTGTGTTTTCTGGGGCGCGGTGTATGAGCATTGACACCACCTTCCTGAGGCGCTGCATTGGAGCGCTGGAATCTGCTTTCGGTGAAATTGGCAAGCATGGCACGGCGGACGATCTTGCTTACGACATCTATCGCGCCGCCTGCGTGAAAGAGTTCGAGCTGGTGCTTGAGCAGAGCGGCAAGCTGCTGCGCAAGCGGATTGCCGCCTTCTTTTCTGGCAACCAGCAGGCCGACCGTCTTGTGTTCAAGGATCTGTTCCGCCATGCCGCCCGACACGGACTGATCGATGCCGATGTGGCGGAACGCTGGCTTCACTATCGCGACAACCGTAACGATACCGCGCATGACCATGATGAAGGCTTTGCCGAGGCCACACTGAGGCTACTCCCTGGATTCATCGCTGATGCCAGGGCGCTGGCGGACATGATCGAGGCGGCACCGGATGACTGAGCGGTTGCATCTCGAGTCGAGGCATCGCACGGTGCTGGAGGCTCTGTTGCGGGAGCATTTGCCTGAGGTTGAAGTCTGGGCCTACGGCAGCCGCGTCAACGGGCGGAGTCATGATGGCAGCGATCTCGATATCGTGTTGCGCGGGCCCGGTCTCGTGGAGATCCCGATCGCTCGGATCGAGGACTTCAGGGAGGCGGTGCGGGAATCGAGCATCCCCTTCCTGGTCGAGGCCCGTGACTGGGCGCGCCTGCCGGAGCGGTTCCATAACGAGATCGATCGGAGCCATATCGTGTTGGTTGAACCACCAGTCCGGGTCAAGAATGGGTCCAGGGTTTAGCTTTGGCAACTGATGTGGTCCAATAGATTTGTTAACCCGGTTAAGGATCACTGCCAAAAACCGAGGTATTGGAGATTACAGACTAAAGACAGTACACGAAGAAGTTCTGGTTGTTTGCGCTGGGCGTCGGGGTCGAAGTCGTACTTGTTCCAGACATCCAGCCACTGCGTCAGCCGCAGCACGGGGATTTGTTCTTCGTCAGGAGGCATTCGTTTTCTTTTTGTTGTCGATATCGAGCCAACTCGCACGACATGCGATCCATTTACTTTCCCGATCTCGGCCCCAGAAAGCGATCGCCGTCGTAGTGAATCAGGTGAGCCGGCGTGTCACAGAGCCACACTTCCGTCTCCCAGGCAATGTTCTTCATGTGTTTTCGAAACTCCTTGAAATCCGGAAATGCACTGACATAGACAGCACCTACCGGGCACTTCATCAACAAGGTCTCCAGGTCAACCACACGGCTCGGCGAAATCGGTCCGTGCGATGTAACTGCCTCGACAAGAAACAGCCATTCGCGTTTCGCATCGTACAGTACCACATCTGGAAGCTTGTCGTGATCGGTAATCGGGATGCCGAGTTTTTCGATCCATTGCCGGTCGACAAACAAATTTTTCTTGGCGGTGTCACCGAGATAAAGCAGCTTCGCGCCGGGTGCAAAGCGTGGTGCGAAGTCTGCAACGATAGCGCGCTGTATTTTATTGTGCCGGCCCGGCGAGAGCCGTAGCTCTCGACCATCGGGCAGTCTGACCGGAATCGTGCTGCGATCCCGGTTACGAGCATAGCGCTCCGCGAGTGCACCCTGTTCTCGGCGGAAGCGATCCACGGCAGACGCCCAATGCTTCGTTCCATAGTGCCGGACCGCATTCAGCGCCGCTTCGCTGACAGCATAGTGGGTCTTCGGGCTGTTCGTCGGCAAGCCGGGTTCGAACGGGTTGTAGTCGGCGATTCTTGCCTGTATGAATTGGTGCAACACCTGACGCCTAAAGGTCTCCCGCGTGTTCGGCGCATACTCGGTGCCGTAATGTTCCTTGAGATAGTCCATGATGCCTTTGGTGACGCCACATCGACGCCGCTTGGCTTTCGGCCAGGCGGCGTCGGGTGTCAGTCCGCAAAGGGCTATGAGTGTCATGCCGGCCATCTGGTTGTGCTGAGTCGGCGGCATCCCCAGAGATTGCAGGATTGCCCGAGCGTCTTCGACGTCAGCCAACTGCCACCTGCTTCAATGCGGGAAAGACGATTGTGCTTGCCACAAGCGCGTCCAATCCAGCAAGAGGATCCGCCAAATGTTTCACCTGTCGCCCCAGTGTAACGATCATATTGTGAGCCGGAAGCGGCATGGCGCGCAGTTCGGTCGCGCTTACCTGGGTGTTGCCGTTGACCGTGCGAAACCATGTATCAAGGAGACGGCTGTTATAGAGTGCCGCGAGACCCCAGGCTTCATCCTCCGAGAGTTCACCGCCGGGCCGGTAAACGTAGTTAAGATGGTTCTCCAGCCCAATATCGGTACCCGCAATATCAGCCGCGAGCCAGGGAGCGGCTGTCAGACGGCGTGCTTCTTCCTTGGCGCTGAAACGGCGCAGGAGAACGTAGTTCCTGTTCGGAACGAGCAGGGCCTCTGCGCCGGCGCGCCGGATATATTCAGGCTTGTGCCGCTCCAGGGGCCAACTTGTCCGCATGGCACGTACATGATTCATCCAGAGCAACGGCGCATGGTGTCCCGGAACCTTAGCTTCCCGGACGACGAGCTCGGTTGCCCGAAACGGAACAACCGGTCCGGTCGAGATATTCAATCCCAGGCCGTGAAGGTTGGTCGGCCACGAATCCACCTGAGCCAGTGCTTCATCGTCGGCATCGCAGATCGGCAAGCGCAGCACCTTGTCCATGGAGGCGAGGTCGAGCACTGCGCTGACAGGAAGCTCGCGGTTGCCGGTATGTTCGAGCTCCGAGACACCGCGACTGGATGATATGGCGAGGCGTGCATGGACGCCATTTTCGTACCAGCGAACCTGCCGGATGCCGCAGAGGATGACGTTTTCCTGTAGCACCTCGTCTCGGCGAAAGGTGTCGCACCGGGAACCGAACACATGGACTCGTGTTGGCTGGATCATGTCGAAGAATACCGTCCGGAAGCGCCGGAAGTAGAGTCCGGACGCAAAGCTGCGCGGCGTGATGAAAATGAGGTTTCCACCCGCCCGGAGCAACGCGGCGGCCACGGCCATGAAGAGTGCGTAAATGTTTGGCTGACCGTGAATCACGTTTGGAACCGCCATCGCCCGCGGATCGCACTTGCCGATCTTGAAATAGGGAGGGTTGGCGATGACAGCGTCGAAATCTTCTACCGGCGAACACGTGGAAAACAGTCCGCCCGGTCGCATCGCATCGGCATTTGCCAGGATGAAATCCGCTGCTTCGATACGCGCACGGACAGTCGTTCCATGGTGTTTGCGGCACCACCGTGTGAGATGGTCGAGGACGGCGCGTAGCGGCGCGATCAGGCCATTGTCGACTTCGTAGGCAACCAGTTCGATCATCTCGGGCTTCCGCTGTCGGGCGACGAGTGCTTCTACAGCCGCACAACACAGGATGCCGGCGCCGGCGGCGGGGTCGAGCACTCGAATCTTCCATCCAGTGACCGTAATTTTTTCACCCATGAAGTCGGCGACCTGCACTGGCGTGAGAAAGAGCCCGTAGGCCTTGCGTTGCTTGTCTGACGTCCGACTTGCGTACCATGTGCCGATGCGGTCCGCATATGCGGTTGGGCGTTCCTCTTCCCGGTGACCCGGTATGGTGAGATACAGCGAATCGGTTCCGGCCGCCGAGTCCATATCAGGATTGTTTTCCGGTTTTTGCTCCAACATCGGCGTCTTCAACGCGATACCTCTTTCCTGCGGCATCTTCCACCAATGCCAAAGGCAACTGGGATTGGACGCCGTGTTCACGCAAGAAGCGCTGGATTGCTTGTCTGATGACCCAGGACAGGGACACATCGCTCTTCGACGCCAGGGCGTTGAGCGCGGCGTAGTCCGCATCGTCCAGGCTCACGGTGAGCCTTGTCGTTTTCTTCCGGTGTTCAGCCATCGTTTTCGGGTCGCTGCATTTGAACGTATGCAGCAATATACATCACAATGCACCGATCAGCAACGGAGTGATGCATCGGAATCCTGATCGGATACCCGGTCGATGTGCATGATCTCGACGGATGGCGGGATACAAATGTTGCTAAATGTTGCCAAATAATGTAGAAATGTCGGTTTTTTCTCCGATTTGTGGAGGGTCTTCGGTGCGGGATTCTTGGTCTTGCTGCTCGGCAGGACAGGGTTCCGGGTCGGGAATTGCGCATGATCGTCCTGACAGGTATCCATGATTGAGCATTGCTGCACCGGCAGCGATGGCACTACAGACTGTTGCTCGCCCTGTCGTCACCGTATCGAGATTCCTGCCGTCTTTGGCGTTGAAACCCGGCTGGAAACGACTGGGGCGACCGGCCCATGATTCATGTGCTGCTTCCTCACAAGCCTCGCACCTCACAAGTCGAGGTCCAATGGCGTCCTTGCCGTCCGGGCCGCCCGCTGCGCGGTGTGGCACTACACCGCGGACCGCGCCGTTCAGCAGACACTGAGCCGTCTTTTTCGGGCAGGGTTGTACGCCGCGCCACGCACCCGGACGCATGGCCTGCGTAACCGTAGAGCATGCCAGATGTCGGTCGTTTCGTGCTTTGATTACCCATATGTAGTAGGATGCCGCTGAAGGCGTATGCTGGAATTGTTATTATGAGTCAGGCTTCAAGTACCAAGGTGGCAACCCCGGTCATTATCACCCGTCTCACGCACAATCTGCGCGAGGCAGGCTTTATTGCCCTGGGTATTATGACCGTTTGTGTCTTTGTGGCACTGTTTTCCTACCATCCGGAGGACCCGGGTTGGTCTCGCGTCCTGGACGGTGGCACGGTGCATAATGCCGCTGGCAGTTTCGGGGCGTGGCTTGCTGATGTGCTGCTGTATGCCTTCGGTTATCTGGCGTATTTGTTGCCGTTTGTGATGTTGCATAGCAGTTGGAAGATGTATGGTTTATGTCATCGTCGGCAAGCGTTTGATTTCCTCTCGTTTTCGGTTCGCTTCAGCGGCTTGCTGATGTTGTTTCTGGGCGGTACCGCGCTGGGTTGGATGCATTTTGTTACGGGTGACAGTTTGCCACATGCGCTGCGCGGTGCGGGTGGAGTTCTGGGTGACAGCCTGGGTGGTGCGTTGCTGGCGGGCCTTGGGGTGATTGGCGGGACCCTGATCGGCCTGGCGATATTTTTCATTGGTGTGACGCTGTATACGGGTCTGTCCTGGCTTCGCCTGGCTGACTTTATTGGTCATTGGCTGTTCCGCCTTGGTGACAGAATATGGGTGTTTTGCCTTTGGCTGCATGCGCATTATGCCCGGCGCAAGCCAGCATGGGGTGATCAGTTGGCGGGTCACAAGGCGCGCAAGGAGCGTAGCCAGACTATTGCTCAGCACATCGAACTCAGTGATACGCGGGAACCTCCGCATATCGAGCCGGTTGCTCCGCCGCCTGTCCCGGGGGGACGGTTGGAACGGGAAAAACAACAGGAACTGTTCCATCAACCACCCAGTGGCAGGCGGCCATCCCTGGCCTTGCTGGATGAACCGGAGGCTGCGGGCAATCATTATACGAATGAAGACCTGGAGGCCATATCCCGTCGGGTGGAACTCAAGCTGAAGGATTTCGGCATATCCGCCACGGTAACCGAGGTCTGTCCCGGACCGGTGATCACCCGTTTTGAACTGGAATTGGCCCCAGGGATAAAAGTGGGGCAGGTGAGTACCCTGGCCAAGGACCTGGCCCGTTCCCTGTCCGTGGTCAGTGTCCGCATCGTCGATATTATCCCGGGGAAAACGGTGATCGGGCTGGAGATCCCCAATCAGCAACGGGACATGGTCTGGTTGCGGGAAATACTCAATTCGGCGGAGTATGAAAAAATGAAATCGCCACTGGCGCTGGGTCTGGGTAAGGACATCGGTGGCAGGCCTGTGGTGACCGATCTTGCCAAGATGCCGCATTTGTTGGTTGCGGGCACCACCGGTTCCGGCAAGTCGGTTGCGCTGAATGCGATGATCCTCAGCCTGCTGTACAAATCCAGTGCGGAAGAGACTCGCCTCATCCTGATCGACCCGAAGATGCTGGAATTGTCGATCTATGAGGGGATACCGCATTTACTGACCTCGGTTGTGACCGATATGAAGGAGGCTGCCAATGCGCTGCGCTGGGCGGTGTCGGAGATGGAACGACGCTATCGACTGCTGGCTGGCCAGGGGGTGCGTAATATCCACAGTTATAACAGGAAACTGAAAGAGGCCGCGGACAGTGGAGAGGCACTTACCGACCCGGAAGACCCCACCGGGGAGACTGTGCTTGCACGGTTGCCATTTGTGGTTATCGTGGTCGATGAGCTGGCCGATATGATGATGACTGTCGGCAAGAAGGTGGAGGAATTGATTGCCAGACTGGCGCAAAAGGCGCGTGCTTCCGGGATACATCTGATCCTCGCTACCCAGCGTCCTTCGGTGGATGTGATTACGGGTCTCATCAAGGCGAACATCCCTTGCAGGATCGCGTTTCAGGTGTCTTCCAAAGTGGACTCACGCACCATACTGGATCAGATGGGGGCGGAGAGTCTGCTGGGTCATGGTGATATGCTGTTTTTGAGTTCGGGCACCAACATACCGGAGCGGATACATGGTGTGTTTGTATCGGACGAGGAAGTGCACAGAGTGGTGGATGATATTCGGATTGAGACGCCGGAGTACAATGCCGATATCCTGAACGGTTCTGTACCGGGTGGCAAGGGTGAGACAACGGCATCGGCAAGCGAGGGAGAGCAGGACGAACTCTATGACGCGGCGGTAAGCATAGTGACTGAGACCCGCAAGACATCCATATCCTACGTACAGCGCCGTCTGAAGATTGGGTATAACCGCGCCGCCCGTCTGATGGAAGAGATGGAAAGTGCCGGCGTGGTGAGCCCCCTGGGTGAGAATGGCATTCGTGAAGTACTGGTGGCTGCTGCGCCACCGTCATTGTCGGAGTCGGATACGGTTGATGAAACGCAGTGAGTCGCGGATGGCCCGTTCCCATTCCCGGGGTCGGTCATGTTAGCGCGGCTGCAAAAGTGTCCTTTCCCGTTACTGGTTCGTGTTGCGGCGGCCTGTCGTTGTTTTCGGCACCGGAGTCGCATCGTGTTGCTGCTGTCGGCGGGAGTGCTGTGTTCGCCTGGAACCGTCGCTTTGGCGATAGAGGGGAAAGATGACCCGCTCGCGGCTTTTCGCAAGGGTTTGCGTTCGTATCAGGCACATTTTCAACAGACGGTGTATAACGACCAGGGTCTGGTGCATGAGCGTTCTTCAGGCAAGCTTTACCTGCAACTTCCGAATCGGTTCAACTGGGTATGGGAACGGCCTTACCGGCAGCGGATTGTCAGTGATGGGCGGAGCATATGGTGGCATGATCACGAATTGCGGCAAGTGGTTATCCGTGATGCCAGGGAAGCCCTGCGCGATACCCCGCTGGTGACTTTACTCGGGCATGGGACGGATCGTTTTTATAGTGTGGTCAGACTGGGCCGGGTCGATGGACACGAATGGATCGAATTGAAGAAAACAAAGGGAGATGAATCGGTTTACCAGAACATTCGTATCGGTTTTGACGAGGTTGCAGGCACCTATGCCTTGTTGATCCTGGTGTTGACTGACGGTTTGGGTTTTATCAATCGCATGGATCTGTCGCATCGTCAGCGCAATATACGTCTTGATCCCGCATTGTTTGATTTTGTCATGCCGGATGGGGTGGACGTTATCGATGAACGTGTGTCGACCAGGCAGTAGCGGGCGTCATTCATCCGTTTGCAAGGTAGTCAGGAAATCCAGCAGCAGCCGATTTATCAGCTCCGGCTTTTCCAGCATCATCCAGTGCCCTGCGCCGGTGACTCGTTCGTAGCGCCAGGCACCGGATATGTTGACCCGCGAATGCTTCATTTGTGCCTCCTTGAGGTGGTGGTCTCCATCACTCCAGACCCCCATGACAGGGATTTGGATCATCGGATAGACAGGGGGCTCACTGACTGCACCCCAGTTCTGCAGGTTGGCACGGTACCAGTTGAGTGCCGCCGTCAGTGCGCCGGGCCGTGACAGGTCCGTGAAAAAACGCTCCGGATCCCCCTGGTTTCGAATCAGTGCACGAAACAGCCGGAAATCGTTTGCCTGTAGCGCGGTCTCGGCAATCCCCGCCTTGTTGAAGAAATCAAAATACCAGGATGCCTCACGCTGTTCGATGGTATGCCAGCCAGCGTTGCCGGCAACGCCCACGGACAGGGCGACCAGACTGGCGAATTTCTCCGGATGTACCGCTACGGTGTACCAGGCCAGCCCGGCCCCAAAATCATGTCCAACAACGTGTGCCCGGGATATCTGTAGCGCGTCCAGTATGCCAATGACGTCCTGTGCCAGCAGTTCAATCGCATAGTGTTCCACTCCCGCTGGACGTGAAGATTCTCCATAGCCACGCAGGTCTGGCGCGACAACTCGGAACCCCGCGTTTAGCAGCGCGGGGATCTGGTAGCGCCATACATGACGCGAATCCGGAAAGCCATGCAGCAGTAGTACCACCGGTTGTGTTTGTTTGCCGACAGCATTGAGGACAAAAGATTGTCCATTGGCACGTACTGTTCTGCTGTCGGCATAGTCGTATGCCTCGATGGCCTGTGCCGTGTGCATACAGCAGCACAGACAAATGGTCCAGCATAGCCGCCACTGGCGTTCGGAAAATGTTTGCATGATCGGTATCGTGTTCATCAGGGTTTGCTCCTGCTTTTTGTGACGTTGTGCTCAAGGCTGTTTCAGTCGGATGCATGTCATGCCGTGCAGATAGTCGTGCAATGCCTCGGGGATATGGATGTTGCCATCCACATCCTGGTTATTTTCCAGGATTGCGACCAGTGTACGACCTACCGCCAGGCCTGAGCCATTCAGGGTATGCAGTAGTTCGATCCGGTCGTCCTGTTCCGGATTGCGCCAGCGTGCCTGTATGCGCCTTGCCTGGAAGTCCTCAAAATTGCTACAGGAAGATATTTCGCGGTATTTCCCCTGTGCCGGGAGCCATACTTCCAGGTCATAGGTTTTGGCCGATGCAAAGCCCAGGTCGCCACTGCACAGCAGCATCACCCGGTAGGGGAGTTCCAGGCGTTGCAGGATCGACTCGGCATGTGCGGTCAGCGTCTCCAGACAGTCCCAGGATTCGCTGGCCCGGGTCAGTTGCACGAGCTCGACTTTTTCGAACTGATGTTGACGGATCATGCCTCGCACATCGCGGCCATAGGAACCGGCTTCGCTACGAAAACAAGGGCTATGGCATACGTATTTGAGAGGCAGGTCGGTTGCGGAGAGTATCTGGTCCCGCACCAGATTGGTGACTGGAACCTCGGCGGTTGGCACCAGGTAGAGATCCTGCTTCTCTATATGGAACAGGTCGTCGGCGAATTTCGGCAATTGCCCGGTGCCAAGGCAGCTTTGCGGATTGACCAGATAGGGCACATTGACCTCCTCATAGCCATGCTCGCGGGTGTGTATATCCAGCATGAACTGGATCAGGGCACGGTGCAGATGCGCAATGGGGCCGCGCATGACGGTAAAACGGGACCCTGCAACGCGGGTGGCGGCATCAAAATCCAGCAGGCCATGCATTCCCCCCAGTTCGCTATGATCCCTGGGAGTAAATTCGAAGTCGCGAGCTTTTCCCCAGCTACGTACCAGTGCATTGTGGCTTTCATCTTCGCCAATGGGCACCGACGGATGCGGGATATTGGGAAGCTCTTGCATCAGACTCAGCAACCTGGACTGGATTGCATGCAGTTGCCCGCGGCAGTCCTCGAGTTCGGCATTGACCTCGTTGACAGATTTTATCAGTGCCTGTGCATCACCACCCTGTTGTTTGAGTTGACCGATCGCTTTTGACTGACGGTTGCGTTTTGCCTGCAGGTTTTCGGTACGTTTTTGGACTGTCTTGCGCTGTGTTTCCAGCATATTCAGCGCGTCAATGTCCAGAGTCATCCCGCGGTTGATTGCCGCGTCGGCAATCTTCCGGGGGTCTGTCCGCAGTAATTTGGGGTCCAGCATGGCGCCAGTCTATGAAAATCCTGGTGTGGAAACCAGCATGAGAGTGTAGGGGCCCGGAGCCCCCCACCGCAGCAGTCATCGCCTTGCGGCTCGTCTGCTGCGTACTCCCCCTGAAGGGGGGAGTGATTATGAGAGGCTGCATTCAGGGCACGATTGCCGACCACTGGTGTGCCCCAGTCTACCCGTGCCGTGGGCCACGCGGCGGGCAACAGCGATGGTTGATACCCCGTGTCATCACCCTCCCCTTGAGGGAGGGGCTAAAGGCGCGAGCCTTTCGGGGAGGGGCCTTTTTGACGTGGTCCAATAGACGGAAAAACCCAGTCAGACCAATATGACGTGGTTCAAAATTGGCAACCCCGACTGCAAAATCCCGGGGGGAGCGATTGATAGCGGCAATGCGCGGGTTCACGGCAGTGAGTAGTGTGGGGGATCGACTTCCCCCACCGAACCGCCAGCGATGATGGCTGAAGATATTGCCTTGCCTCAGGCGGAACTGACTGATTAAGGTCCGGAGGCAGACAGTGGAGTCCGGGATATTATTTTTTCAGCTTGCAGTGGGCAGTTGATAGATACCGTACATCTGGCTTGGGAAACCTTTCAGTCTGCGTTTCCCTATATCGTGATAGTCGATGGTCGGCATGTGGTCAAGCACTGATTGGGAAAACAGACATCGGTTGCGAGGTTTCAGTTCATCTATGTTTGCCCCGGGCAATTCAATGTCACGGCGTTGTGTCTTCTCAAAACGTGAAACCCGGCAAATACTGAGGCCAACCCGGTCATGACAATGTGCTCTATAGGTCAGCCCGGAATCCATGGCCACACGAATATCTATCTTTCCAGCGGTATCTTTTTTTGAGGCGGCTTTCCTTTGCCATTTCAGCAGACGTGCGGCGCAGTCAAGGGCGGATTCGGTGTGTTGATACACTATCAGATAACCATCTCCCAGGTTTTTGAGCAACAGTACCTTGGATTGGTCATGCGCCAGGATTACTGAGCGTAGCAAGTGGGTGGCATGATTCACTCGCTGGATATTCATTTCCACGGAATTGCAGATATCAACCAGGCATACACCATGCTCTATTTGCTCGCCCGGAGAGACTGTGATATCGGTATCGTGTTGTTTTTGTGCGTTCGAGTCAAGCAGTTTTCCCTCTGCATCGCATGGGGTTATCCAGAGCAGCATGTCGGAGAGCAACACACAGGTGCGCTCGGTGACCGGGACATGCGCATTTTTTACGTGCAGGTCATTGACGACGGTACCGTTGGCACTGCCGTTGTCGGCGATTACCAGGCGTCCATCCCGGTAATCCAGAGAGCAGTGGTGGCGGGAGACATAATTGCTGGTACTGCACATGCTGTTGCTGGGATGACGGCCCAGAGAAAACGGAACCGACTCTGCAGTCAGCCAGAATGACCAACCCATATCGAACTCAATCAGGGCCAGTCTGTTACTATGTTCCTTACTCATTATCCCTCCTTACCCCGAAGGATTGGAACCAGTCAGTAACTGAAATATCGTGGGCCCATATCGTGGGCCCATATCGTGGGCCCATATCGTGGGCCCATATCGTGGGCCCATATCGTGGGCCCACCACTGCCAACGCACCCTAACACTTTGCTTCAGCAGAGTCAATCTTTTTTGAGAGACTTCGGTCAGAGCAGTTTCTGCAGCAGGGCATCCAGGCTGGTCCTGGCATCACCCAGATACATCCGTGTGTTTTCCTTGTAAAACAGAGGGTTTGACACCCCTGCGTAACCGACGCCCAGGCTGCGTTTGAGCACGATGCAGGCCTTGCTTTTCCAGCATTCCAGCACAGGCATGCCGCTGATGGGACTGTTCGGGTCATCCAGTGCCGAAGGATTGACGATATCATTGGCACCAATGACGATAGCGACATCGGTATTCGGGAGATCCGGGTTGATTTCCTCCATTTCAAAGACGATGTCATACGGCACACGGGCCTCGGCGAGTAGCACATTCATATGCCCGGGCATTCGTCCCGCCACTGGATGGATGCCAAAGCGCAAGCGTTTTCCGCGGTTACGCAGCGCTTCGCTCAGTTGCTGGGTTACATGCTGTGCCTGGGATACCGCCAGACCGTAACCGGGTATAATCACGATCTCCCGGGCATCCTCCAGCAGTTGTGCCAGTTCCTCGGCCTCAATGGTTTGCACCGTCCCGTGCGCGTTGTTTTTGTCGTCTACAGCGCTTGTGTCAACGGTGCCGAAACCTCCGGCGATGACGGATAGAAATTTCCTGTTCATTGCCCGGCACATGATATAGCTGAGTATTGCGCCACTACTGCCCACCAGGGCGCCGACAACGATCAACAGATCATTGGACAACATGAAACCGGTAGCGGCGGCAGCCCACCCCGAATAGCTGTTGAGCATCGAAACTACCACCGGCATATCGGCACCACCGATGGCCAACACCATGTGGGCGCCAAAAGCGAACGCGATGCATGTCATCAGCAGCAGGCAAAGCCATCCCAGCAAGGTACTGGTATGTCCGGCAAACAGAAAGCCCAGCCATACCGCCAGTATCAACAGTCCGAGATTCAGCCAGTGACGAGCCGGTAGCAATAGTGGATTGCCATTGATACGACCACTGAGTTTGCCAAAGGCGACAACCGAGCCGGTGAAAGTGATTGCCCCGATCAGTACCCCCACATAGATCTCGATCTCATGGATGGTTTGTTCGATCGGTGAGGCGAAGTGGTGCGCCCCCATGAAATTGACATAGCCTACCAGCACCGCTGCCAGTCCCACCAGGCTGTGCAGTATCGCGACCAACTCCGGCATCTGGGTCATCTTCACTCTGCGTGCCACGATGATGCCGAACGTCCCGCCGGTGGCCATCATCAGGAAAATGAGCAGTAGCAGCCAGATGTTGCCATCCTCCAGGTCTGGCCCAAGTATTGTGGCCAGTATCGCGATACCCATCCCGATGATCCCGTAAACATTGCCGCGTCGGGCGCTTTCCTGATGGCTGAGGCCGCTCAGGGTCAGGATGAATAATATGGTGGCGCCGATATAACAGGCGGTGACCATGGACTGGCTCATGTCGCCTCCGGGATTATTTTCTGAACATGCGCAGCATCCGCCAGGTGACCGCAAAGCCGCCTGCGATATTGATGCTGGTCATCAGGATGCTGAGTAGCGCGAGCATGGTCAGCAGAATCCCCGGTGCAGCCACCTGTACCAGGGCACCAATGATGATGATGCTACTGACCGCGTTGGTAACGCTCATCAGAGGTGTGTGCAGTGACGGGGTGACATTCCAGATTACCATGTAACCGACGAAGCAGGCCAGTACGAATACCGTCAGATGTTGCAAAAAGGATGGCGGGGCAACCAGCCCGACACCGTACAAGAGGCTGCCTCCGGCAAGCAGCAGCAGCAGCGGGCATAATGTATGTGACCATGGTGACGGCCGCTGTTGCTGTGGTTGTGCGATGGCCTGTGCCTCCGCTGCCGGAACTGGTGGGGTGGCAGGGCTGTCCTGTGTCGGCAGCGGTGGCGGTGGCCACGTGAGCTCACCGTCTTTGACCACAGTGGCGCCACGGATCACAGTATCTTCCATGTCGATGGACAGTGCTCCATCCTGGCTCATGTCACGGATGAGATGGAGGACATTATTGGCATACAGCCGGCTGGATTGACCCGCCAGGCGGCTGGGCAGATCGGTGTAGCCGATGATATGCACTCCATGCCGGGTGATACTCCGACCGGGAGTGGTCAGTTGGCAGTTGCCTCCCTGTGCGGCTGCCAGGTCAACGACGACACTGCCGGTCTTCATGGTCTTTATCATCTCGGTGGTCAGCAATTCGGGGGCGGATTCTCCCGGGATCAGCGCGGTGCTGATAATGATGTCGGTGTCTTTACACTGTGCGAAGAACAGCTCCCGTTCCGCTTCGAGAAACTCTTCGCTCATCGCCCTGGCGTAGCCTCCGCTGCCGCCCCCATCTTCCGCTATCGGGACGGTGAGGAATCGGGCTCCCATGCTTTCCACCTGTTCTCGTACCTCGGGGCGTGTGTCGAAGGCATAGACTTCGGCACCCATTGATCGGGCGGCGCCAATGGCGGACAGACCGGCAACTCCGGCACCGATGACCAGTACCCGGGCTGGCGGGATCCTGCCTGCCGCAGTCACCTGGCCGGTGAAGAAGCGGTCAAACTGGAAGGACGCTTCAATCACCGCCCGATAGCCGGCGATGTTGGCCATCGAGCTCAGGGCGTCCATCGTCTGGGCACGGGATATGCGGGGGATGCTGTCCATGGCCAGTACATTGACCCCGGTTTTGGCACAGTGCCGTAGCAGTTTCGGGTTCTGTGCCGGCCAGATAAAACTGACCAGGGTTTGTCCTGCGTGCAGCAGAGAGAACTCGTTCTTGTGGGCCTTGGGGTCGCGTAGTGGGGGCATCACTTTGATAAGGATGTCGGCATCCTGCCACAACAGCGCGGTTTCCTTGACCACGGTGGCACCCGCTTCCTGCCAGCAGGCGTTATCAAAGCCGGCCGCGGTGCCTGCCCCGGCCTCTACCAGCACCTCGTAGCCGAGCGCAATGAACGCCTTGACTGTGTCTGGCGAGCAAGCGACCCGGCGCTCTTTGGGAGTGATTTCCTTCGGGACGCCGAGCTTCACGGGTTTCAGGGACGTATGGTCGATTCAGGTTGCGGGACAGGGCAAGCGGCCATGCAACATGGCCGCTTTTCCCCGCCAGTTGGCTGACATGTAGTGCACTGAGGGCAGGGTGTCAGCCGTAAGGGGGCCGGTTGCTATTCCCGTTGACCGGAGAAGATCATCAGCAGATGCAGCAGGCTTACGAACAGGTTGTACAGTGCCACGTACAGGCCGACAGTGGCCATGATGTAGTTGGTCTCACCGCCGTGGACAATGTTGCTGGTCTCGTACAAAATCAAGCCTGAGGCGATCAGCACAAAGACTGCGGACACGGCGATGGACAGCGTCGGGATGTTGAATATCATGGCGCACAGACCCGCCAGAAAGGCCACCAGCACCGCGGTAAACAGAAAACCGCCCATGAAGCTGAAATCCTTGCGTGAGGTCAGTGCATAACCCGACATGCCGAGGAAAATGACACCGGTTGCACCGAGGGCGGTCGCAATGATTTGAGGACCATTGGCGAAATGGCCGATGACCGTACTCAGCATAGGACCCAGCGTCAGCCCCATGAAGCCGGTCAGGCCGAATACCGAGACCAGTCCCCAGACGCTGTTGCGCAGGTGTGCGGTGGCGAACAGCAATCCGAAATACCCTGCCAGGGTCAGTAGCATACCCGGGTGAGGCATATTCAGGTACATGCTCAGGCCAGCGGTAAAGGCACTGAACAGCAGCGTGAGAGACAGTAACAGATAGGTATTGCGTAGTACCTTGTTGGTTGCCAGGACAGTTTCCAGTGGGCGGGCAACCGCAACGCTATTGAAATTGTTAAGAGCCATCTAAACCTCCTGAATGCTTAGTGACACAGACACCGAAGAAACTCCCCGGCGCAGGCCGTGGTCTTGTAGACTGGAATATTAGGGCAAAGCCGCTGAAAGTCAAGGGCTGGTTGTGCTTTGAAGCGTATTTTACCATGTGTTGTGCGCACGATGAGGTGGCGGTGCATCGGCGTTGCCAGTGGTGCCTGCCGTGCGGCGGTTTGCGTGACGTGGTGCGCTTGGAGTGCGGGCGGTTGTGCCATGCGGGGAACAGTTTAGAATGCATCGCTACAAGGCAGGTCAGAGGAGAGGTGGCAGAGCGGTTGAATGCACCGGTCTTGAAAACCGGCAGGGGTATCCATTCCCTTCGTGGGTTCGAATCCCACCCTCTCCGCCACCCGGACTGGCATATAGTCTGTTCAAGGCGTGTCGGAAAGCCCGTGCCAGCGGCCCCGGGAGCCGCGCTGGTCGGGTTTTCGTTACCATATGCTGTATATTGTCGGTAGCGCGGTTGCCGAATAAATGAAAGCGAAAATCGTCAGTCATCTGGTAGTGGCCGTAGTGGCCCTGGTGCTGGGTCTGTGGTTGGCCGAGTCCGAGTTATTTGACCCGCGTCCCAATTTGAAGCGTCTGTTTGAACAGAGCCGGGTGGTTACCGACCAGCCCCCGGTGGTCTTTATCCATGGCGTGCTGGGCAGTCGTTTGCACGACCCGCAGACAGGTGAGGAGGGTTGGTTCAGTTCGCCCTGGCGGTTGTTGCTGGACGAGTTTCGTCATCTGGCGAACGAGATCGACGCCGACACGCTGGAGTTGAAGCCGAGCCGCTATGTCCCCTCCGCCCTGGCCGGCAATATCATCGGCAAGGATTTTTACGGCAATATCATCCGCACCATCAGCCACTATGGTGGCTATGAGCTTGCCACGGCGGGGCGGCCCGTCGAACCCGACAAGAAGCATTACTACGTGTTTTTGTATGACTGGCGCCAGGACAATGTGGAAAGTGCCCGCCGGCTTGCCGATCTGATTGATCAGATCCGGCTGGATTACGCTGACCCCGAGTTGAAGGTGGACCTCGTCGCCCACAGCATGGGCGGATTGATCGCACGCTACTACCTGCGCTATGGGCGTGAAGACATGCTCAACGGCAATGATTTTCCGGTCAATATGTATGGGGGTGACAGGGTGCGTCGCGTCATCCTGCTGGGCACCCCGAACCTGGGCTCGGTGGAGATGCTCAATGCCTTTATTTATGGCATCAAGCTGGGTTTCCGGCGCATCAGCCCGGAGACCCTGGTGACCATGCCCAGTCTCTATCAGTTGTTGCCGCATCCGATCAATGACTGGATCGTCAATGCCAGCGGAGAGCCCCTGGATCGGGATTTGTTTGACATTGCGATCTGGCGGCGTTTTCAGTGGTCGATCTTTGATCCGGAGTTGCGTGCCCGGGTCGGTGCACGTTTTGCGGATCCGGATGAGGCCGAGCGGTATCTGGCGTTGCTGGAGCGTTTTTTCCACAAGAGCATCGAGCGTGCCCGACGTTTTGTCTGGTCGCTTACGGTACCGTTGCCGGAGGAGCATCCACTGTTGATCGTGTTTGGCGGTGATTGTCATTTGACCCCTGCGCGCATACTGGTGGAAGAGGTTGATGGCGAGTCGATGGTGCGTACACTGCCGGAACAGATAAGCAACCCGTTGCCGGGGGTTGAATACGAGAAGATATTGCTTGAGCCGGGTGATGTTGCCGTGACCAAGGCGTCTTTGCTGGGGCGTGATGTGCTGGACCCAAGCGTCCCGCGCCATCAATATTCCTACTTCCCGCTGGATCATGCTGTGGTGCTGTGCGAGAAACACAACAGTCTGACAGGCAATGTCAGTTTTCAGGACAATCTGCTCAATGCGTTGTTGGTGAGGGACTGATCCTGTATCCTTGTCATTGGCCCAATCAGCGGTATGCTATGGCCCCGGTATGGCATTTGACGCATCTGAACTGTTAAAACACCTGCCGCGTCTACCCGGTGTTTACTGTATGCGGGATGACCAGGGTATGGTCATCTATGTGGGCAAGGCGAGAAACCTGCGCCAGCGTGTACGTAGCTATTTCCACAACCCGTCCGCGCTATCCCCGAGGATCCGTCAGATGGTGTCGCGTGTCGCGGGGGTGGATATCACCGCGACACATACCGAGAATGAAGCCCTGATCCTGGAAAACAACCTGATCAAGGCACGCCGTCCCCGTTACAACATCCTGTTTCGTGACGACAAGGATTATCCCTGGATTCGTATCTCGCTACAGCATGATTTCCCGCGCCTCAGTTACCATCGTGGTGCGCATCTGAAGCGGGAGAAATATCTGGGGCCATTCTCGGACGCGGGTGCGGCCAGACGGTCGTTGCGGTTGGCGCAGAAGCTGTTCCGTGTGCGTTCTTGCGAGGATAGCGTGTTTGCCCACCGTTCCCGCCCCTGTCTGCAATATCAGATCAATCGCTGCACCGCACCTTGTGTGAACTACATCAGTCGCCGGATGTACCGGCGTGATGTGGACAATGCCATATTGTTTCTGGAAGGGAAAAACGAGGAGGTGCTGCGGGCCCTGACGGTACCGATGGAACAGGCTGCCGCGGCACTGGATTTTGAACGTGCCGCCCAGTTGCGGGATCAGATCGGCACTCTGCGCAGGATACAGGAGAAGCAACGTATCGCTGGTAGCGATGCGGATATGGATATAGTCTATTGTGCGATGGAGAAGGCGCAGGCCTGCGTTTCGGTGATGCGTATACGGCGCGGATTGAACCTTGGCAGTCGGGCTTTTTTCCCTAGCCACGAGCAGGGCAGTGGAGAGGCGGAAGTCCTGTCCGCCTTCATTAGCCAGAATTATCTGCACGAGCCGGGTGAGCAGGACATTCCGCGAGAGATACTGGTCAATGTGTTACCGGAAAATGCCAGTATGCTGAAACTTGCCCTGGGACAGCACGTGGATCGAGAGGTGCGCATTCATGCGCGGGTGCGCGGCAGACGGGCGCAATGGTTGGAGATGGCCGCGCATAACGCGGTGCTGTCGTTGCGTCGGCATCTGGCGGGACGGATGAATCAAACGCAGCGCCTGGCGGATCTGCAGGCGCAGTTGGGTATGGACGCGGTGCCGGAACGCATCGAGTGTTTTGACATCAGCCATACCCAGGGAGAGGCCACCGTTGCCGCCTGCGTGGTGTTTGGCAGTCAGGGCGCGTTGTTCGGAGAGTACCGCAGGATGAATATACGCGGCAATGCCAGTGGTGATGATTGTCTCTCGCTACGGGAAGCGGTCGGGCGCCGTTACAGCCGACGGCTCGCAGGCGCTGCGAAATTGCCGGACCTGATCCTGGTTGATGGGGGCAAGGCGCAACTGAATGCCGCGATGGATGCGCTGCGGCGGCTTTCGCTCGGACATATCCTGTTGCTGGGTGTGGTCAAGGGGGAAGGGCGCAGGGCGAAGAACGATCATTTCATTCGTTTCGGAGACCCTGACAGTTCGCCGGTGCAGACAGCCTCTCCGGCGGCTCACCTGTTGCAGCAGTTGCGTGACGAGGCGCACCGCGTTGCTATCGGCGGCCACCGACGGCATCGCGCCGCCCGCCGCAGGACATCGATGCTGGAAGGTATCGAGGGTATCGGCAGCGTACGCCGCCAGGCCCTGCTGCGCCATTTTGGCGGGTTGCAGGGAGTGATGCGTGCCGGGGTCCGGGACTTGGTCTGTGTGCCGGGGATCAGCACGGCTTTGGCAGAGAAGGTGTATGCCAGCTTCCATCCCGAGCGATGAAACTCAACGTCCCTAACGCACTGACTTTGCTCAGGCTCACGCTGATCCCGGTGTTTGTCGTGGTGTTTTGCGTGCCGCTCGGACAGTGGGGCAACGTGCTGGCGACCGTGGTCTTTGTGTTTGCCGCCCTGACCGATATGCTCGATGGTTACATGGCGCGCCGCCTGGGGCAGACCTCCTCCTTCGGCGCCTTTCTGGACCCGGTGGCGGACAAGCTGATGATCGCGGTGGCGCTGGTGCTGTTGGTAGAGCGTAACCCCAGCCTGTGGCTGAGCCTGCCGGCGGCGGTCATTATCGGGCGCGAGATTGCCGTGTCCGCACTGCGCGAGTGGATGGCCTCGCTGGGTGGCAAAAATGGCCTGCCAGTGTCGCTATTGGGGAAGGTCAAGACCACATCACAGATGTTGGCGTTGAGTTGCCTGATCTGGGAATTGCCGCTGTTCGGCTTCCCGGTATATCAGGCAGGCATGGTACTGCTTTATCTGTCGGCTGTGCTGACACTGTGGTCAATGTCGCAGTACCTGTGCCGGGCCTGGCCAGACATGCAGTGCTGACGGGTGCGGACGATCTTCCGGGTCGTTGGCTTTTGCCTGCATTGTAGCATCCCTGGGGTACCCGCTGCCCGGCTTGCCGGCAACACAGCCCCCAACCTGGCTACCGGGCCATGTCCGGCGGTCGGACTATGGCAGCCCGCGGTGCGCTGAACGGTGCCGGGCCGCCTGTTGGCAGTACCCAGGCCGCGTCAACGGCCGTGCGGCGCTGACCCTGCCACCCGCAGTCAGGCGGATGGACGGGGTTCAATCGTCAATCACAACCCCCCAGGGGAATTGGCCGACCGTTATGGTGCGGATGTTTTTGTTGCTCGTGGTATCTATCACGGAAACCGTGTGGCTGACGCCGTCGGTGGTGAAGACGCGCTTGCCATCCCGGCTCATCGCCAGCCCCCACACACGCTTGCCTACCGGGATCGTGTGCTGGACGGCGAGGCTGTTTGAATCCAGCACGAACACACTATTGGAGCGCCCTCCGGCGACATACAGTTGTTGCCCGTCCCTGCTCAGCAGGATATCCTTGGGTTTGGCCTGTTTATGCGGCAGGACGATGGTGGCGACGATATCGAAGCTGCGCATGTCCACCTTTTTCACTTCCCCGGTGATCTCGCTGGTCGACCAGGCGGTCTGGCTGTCGCTGCTGAATGTGGCCGAGCGTGGACGGGCACCGACCTGGATATTGGCGACGATGTCATGTTCCGGTACCCGGATGACATGCAGCATGTTGGTGGATTCACTGGTTACGATCACCAGCTTTCCATCCGGCGAGATCGCCACCCCCTCGGGTTCCAGGCCTACCGGTATTTCAATGATCTTCTCGCCGGTTTTGCCAACGAAGACACTGGCCTTGGCGTTGTCCTCGTTGGACAGATAGACGTTGCCATCGGGATGTACCGCAAAGGTTTCCGGGTCCACGCCAGATTCGAATTCACGCAGTATCTCCAGGCTCTTCGGGTCAAACACCCGGATCACGTTTTCTTCGCTGATAGCGACATAGACCTCGCTGCCATCAGGCGCCAGACCGATGCCTCGTGGCCTGTCGCCGATCGGGAACTCCGTTTCCACTTCCAGCGTTTGTCCATTGATGACGGTAATGCTGTCTCCCCGCTCGTTGGTGACAAAGATGCGCCCGGTCGGTTCGGCGGCGGCATGCAGTGTGACGCCGATGAATAACAGCAGACCGTTCAGGAAGGCGAAAAACAATGGCATGGTGTGATCTCCTAAATCAGGGTTGATTGAAACAGCGGGGTTGTTGTCAGAGGGGCTTGACCGCGATGGCCTGTGCGGCGGCACTGTCGTGCAGGTTGCCGTTGCCCGGCTCATCGTGCCGCACAGTCCTTGATGCCCAGGCTGTCCAGTTCCGTGGCAACCCCACGCACCGGGGCCTCGCCGATCAGTTTGCCGTGTTCTACCAGCAGTAACGGCTGCCGCAATTGCCCGGTGGGCCTGAAACTCATGGGGGCCCCCTTTTGCCCATCAAAACGGAGTTCCGTCTGCAGCAGCCTGAGCAGGTCGGCGGGGGATGCGATGGACTGGCTGTGCCGTGCGATCATGTCGGCACTCATGCGCATCGCCGCCCAGCCCGCCCAGGACGAGTCGTCCATCTTTATCCCCATCGCCTTTTCAAAACGGATATTGAGCTGCACTGCGGCGTACTTTCTGAAGTCCGGGTGCCATGCCTGTGCCACGGCGGTGGAATCCGGCTGTTTCTGTTGCCACTGACTCACCGCGTCGGCGAGCATCCGATGGCTGGGCAGGATGTGCAGGATATTCGGATGGCAGGTACGGCGCAGTGTATCCTCCGGTGCCTGTAGATTGAACACGGGTATGCCGGGCGCCAGTTCACTGATGGAAAGCAGGGTCGCCTGCGGGGCGGCGACGAAGATCGCGGATACCTTGCCCGGGCGGAAGCTGAACTCCGCCTGTACCGGATGCGGATATTGCCCCAGTACATAATGCTGGCCCAGGAAGTTGCCCTGAAGATTGGCTTCATCCAATCCCAGTTTCAGGCCGGCGTACGCACTGTCCGTGGGTTTGCCCATGAAGCCGAAATGGAACACTTCCGTTTCCTTTGCCGTGCCGGCCTGGGAGAGCGACAGGCCAAACCCGAGCAGTGCTGTGAGCAGCGGCCATTGTCGCCACGATGATTGTTTTTTGCCCGGATGGGACATGGGCACAGTGTATTGGATGCCGGTCGTGTCGGTCAACCGGATAGCGAGGCCGAAGCCTTGTGCGGTTCTCCATCGGCAACGGGTTTGAACATCAGGCTTTCAACCATGCTGCACAGCGCGTGCCCCAGTGCCAGATGCGCCTGCTGGATCTGCGGGGTATCGCTGGAAGGGACTTGCAGCATGTGATCGCACAGTGCCGGCATTGGAGAATCCTGCTGGCCGCTGAGGCCGACGGTGATGAGTTGCTGCGTTCGTGCCGCTTGCAGCGCGTGCAGTATGTTGGGGGACTTGCCCGATGTCGAATAAGCGATAAAGACATCTCCCGCGTTGCCGTTGGCCTGTATCTGGCGCGAAAATATGCTGTCGTAACCGTAGTCGTTGCCGACAGCGGTCAGTATGGAGGTGTCTGTGGTCAGTGCCAGTGCGGCCAGTCCCGGGCGTTCGATGGCAAAGCGGCCAACCAGCTCCGCGGCGATGTGCTGCGCATCCGCGGCACTACCGCCATTCCCGGCCAACAGCACCTTGCCACCATTGCGCAGCGCAGCGACCATCCGGCTGGCCACCGCCTCGAGGGTTTGCAACAGGTCTGCGTCCTCCGCCATCGCGTTCATGATGCGAGCGGCTTCTGTCATCTGTTCGCGCAGGAGACTGTTCATCATGTGCTACTCGCGGTGTCTTGGTTTCGCGGGGCTGTTATTGCCGTTGCCTGGAAGGCTTTTCAGTATAGCATGGTCTCGCACCTGCGGTCCGTCCGTGCCTGCGCGGGCTTCGATGCCACGCTGCGGAACAGCTTGACAAGCGCTTTCCGATAAAAGGATAATACGGCACCGTTCGCCTTGGGACGATCCGTCATTCGAGGCTTTGCTGCCGTGTTTCGACACCATGGGTGAAATAACCGTCGGGTTGGCAGCCTGGCAGGGACAGCAGTTAGTGCGGGAATAGCTCAGTTGGTAGAGCACAACCTTGCCAAGGTTGGGGTCGCGAGTTCGAATCTCGTTTCCCGCTCCAATACCGCCGGGTCCGGCTGGATGGCAGAGTGGTTATGCAGCGGCCTGCAAAGCCGTCGACGCCGGTTCGATTCCGACTCCAGCCTTCCTTCAAAGAGAATGTTTTGAGAATGTTTTCGGTTCGGCAGACCGGACATTGACCCTGCCGGGGACATGCGCGGGCTCGGCCATGAAACCCCTGCGTCGACAAGCACCTCCGCTGGCTTTGCCGGAGCCGGGTGTTTCATCGGGTGCGTGCGGCGCCTCGCGTTTGACAGTCCGCCCACGCGGTCTTTATAATCCGACCGCGTCAAGGCTTCGTGCCGGATGCTGTGTGGTCGCATACCCGGGACGGCTTTGAGACAGAGACAGGAGGAAAAAATGCAATGCGCACAGTCGGTTACGGTTACCCCCCCCCCCCCCCCCCCCCCTCCCATATAGTCGCTAAGGCATTGCAGGGCCTGACCGCCGGCCTGCTGCTGCTGGCACTGAGCGCCGGTGCCGCGTTCGCCCCGCAGGCCGTGCAGGCACAGGGCAGCGTCCCCCCCGCACCCACCGATTTCAGCGCTAGCCCCAGGAGCGGCGGCGGAGTGACACTCCGTTGGAAGATGCCGGGCAGGGTACCCTTCAGCACTAATGAGCCTCATGGCATCACCCGCTGGGAGTATTCGCAAAAGACCTCTGGCAGTCCCATCTCCGCCCCATGGACTGTGATGACCGGTTCCAACATCAGGGTTGATGGCCGTACTGCTGTCTACAGCTACGACGTTAGCTCCGGCATCATCCCTGGCAACTATGTCTTCACGGTGCGGGCGATAAACAGCAACGGCAACGGTGCCGTGTCGAGCGATGCCACGTCCGGAACGGGACTGGCCAAACCCAGACTGAGTATCACGGCGGTGGAGAACTCGATCACACTGCGCTGGACCGCCCCCACCGACGCTTCCATCACGCGCTGGGAGTATCGGTTCAAGAACAAGGAACGCAGCGAGCGCGCCTGGTTCCCCATCAGTATTACAGGTAGCGAAGCGTCCACCCGTACCGTTACCTTCGACAAGAGCACCACATCGCAAGGGGGTTTGCACGGGGGTGTGGGTCAATATCAGGTCCGGTCGGCCATTTTTGTCTCGCGACGCGGAAAAGACGTAAGGACCAGGGCCGGCCCCTGGTCGGATACGGCGGAGGTGAGCATCATCAACACCGACAACCTGGCGCTGGTGTTCGGCGGTAGCCCGGTCAGCGCGACGGGCACCACCAGCGTCAGCTACAACGCCAGCGTGGCGCGCGACGCCAGTGTCACTTACACGGTAGCGCTGAGTAAGGCGGCGCTCCCGTACATAGTGAATCCGGTGGTAGTCACGTTGACGAGCAGCGACACGGGCAAGGCGCGGGTGAGCCCGTCCACGCTGACGTTCACCGCAGACAACGCCGAGACCCCGCAGATGGTGACGGTAACCGGTGTTGCCGCCGGCAGCGCCACCATCGGGCACGCCGCCCGCTTCCCGGGCCTCGCGCTGATTGATCCCGCGGGGACGATCACGGTGACGGTGCTGCCGACTCCCCCCAAACCCACCAATTTCAGCGCTAGCCCCAGGAGCGGCGGTGGAGTGACACTCCGTTGGAAGATCCCGGGCAGGTTACCCCTCAGCACTAGTGAGCCTCATGGCATCATCCGCTGGGAGTATTCGCAAAAGACCTCTGGCAGTGCCGGTGCCGCCCCATGGACTGTGATGACCGGTTCCAACATCAGGTTTGACAGACGTACTGCTGTTTACAGCTACGACGTTAGCTCCGGTGTCCCCCCTGGCGAGTATGTCTTCACGGTGCGGGCGGTAAACAGTCACGGCAACGGTGCCGCGTCGGACGAGGCCACGTCCAGACCGGGACTGGACAAACCCACCGGATTGCGCATCACGGCGGTGGAGAACTCGATCACACTGCGCTGGACCGCCGAAATCGACGCTTCCATCACGCGGTGGGAGTATCGGTTCAAGAACAAGGAACGCGGCGAGCGCGGCTGGCGCCCCTTCCGGTTCCAGAATAGCGAAGCGTCCACCCGCACCGCCACCTTGGACAAGACGACCACATTGCACGGGGGTGTGGGTCAATATCGGGTGCGGTCGGTCAACCCCGACGGGGCCGGCCCCTGGTCGGATACGGCGGAGGTGAGCATCATCAACACCGACAACCTGGCGCTGGTGTTCGGCGGTAGCCCGGTCAGCGCGACGGGCACCACCAGCGTCAGCTACACCGCCAGCGTGGCGCGCAACGCCAGTGTCACTTACGCGGTAGCGGTGAGTGAGGCGGCGTTACTGTACGTAGTGAATCCGCTGGTGGTCACGTTGACGAGCAGCGACACGGGCAAGGCGCGGGTGAGCCCGTCCACGCTGACGTTCACCGCGGACAACGCCGAGACCCCGCAGACGGTGACGCTGACCGGCGTCGCCGCCGGCAGCGCCACCATCGGCCACGCCGCCCGCTTCCCGGGCCTCGCGCTGATTGATCCCGCGGGGACGATCGCGGTGACGGTGACGGAGCCAGTGACGGTGACGCTCCCGGCCAAGCCCACCGGCTTCGGCGCTACAGTCAGCGGCACCCAGGTCGCACTCGCCTGGACCGACCCCGGTGACGCCTCCATCACCGGTTGGCAGTACCGGCAGAAGGTCGATTCCGGCCACTACGGTACCTGGACCGGCATCCCCGGCGCCACCGCCACTACCACCGGCCTCACGGTCACCGGGCTGCGCCTCGGCAGCGTCTACACCTACCAGGTGCGGGCGGTCAACACCGGTGGCAGCGGCCCCGCCTCCGACGAGGCCACGGCCACGATCGCGCCGGCCAAACCGCTCAACCTCCGTGCCAGCGCCGGCCCCCGGCAGGTCACACTGAGTTGGCGAAACCCCAGGGTCGCTTCCATCACCGGCTGGCAGTACCGGCAGAAGGCAGGCACCGGCAACTACGGTGGCTGGACCAATATCCCGGACGCCACCGCCACTACCACCCGCCACACCGTCCCCGGGCTCACCGCCAGCACCGCCTACACCTTCGAGCTGCGGGCGGTCAACGCCGGTGGTAACAGCCCCGCCTCCGACGAGGCCATGGCCACACCCACGGGCGGTGTCCCCGCCGCACCCACCGGCTTGCGCGTCACCGCGGCGGAGGATTCGGTCACACTGAACTGGACCGCCTACACCGACAGCACCATCACCGGGTGGCGCTTTCAGGCCGGGCGAGTTCTGCGCAACAGCGTTTCTTGGGGATCCACCACTGAGATTACGGGTAGCGCCGCGTCCACCAGGACCCATACCATCGACACCAGCAGCCTGGTGGACGGGGTGCAGTATCGCTATCGGGTCGATTCGGTCAACGCGGACGGGTCAAGCGACTGGTCGACTTCGCCGGTTGTGGGCATAGTCAACAGCGACAACCTGGCAATGACGCTCAGCGCCAGCACCCTCAGCGTGGATCGAGGCGCCACCGTCAGCTACACGGTAGCGCTGACGGATGCCGCAGTCCCGGGGTCTGGTGTCAATCTGTCTCTGATACCGACGAGCAGCGACACGGCCACGGCGACGGTAACCCCGCTCAACCGGATCTTCACGCAATCAACCGCCAAGACCCCGCAGTCGTTTACGGTAACCGGTGTCAAGCCTGGCCGTGCCACCATCAGCCACAGCATCGAGTTGGTTAGCCCGGACCGCAGAGTGGTTTCTTCCGGCAAGATTTCGGTGACAGTGACCTTGCCGGCCCCGGCCAAACCTGGCAACTTCAGCGCCACCGCCGGCGACCGACAGGTCGCACTGAGCTGGGACGACCCCGATGACGAATCCATCACCAAATATCAGTACCGGCAAAAGATCGGCGCTGGCAACTACGGCAGTTGGACCGACATCGATGGCGCCACCGCCACCACCACCCGCCACACCGTCACCGGGCTGCGCCCCGGCGTCGTCTACGCCTACCGTATCCGTGCGGTCAACAGGACTGGCAACGGCACCCAATCCGATGAGGCCACGGCCACACCCACGGCGACCCTGCCGGCGCTGACGCTGTCCGGTACAGCCGATGGCACCGAAGGGGGAAGCCTCAGCCTCACACTCACCTCGGACTTCACTGTGAGCGACACACTGGATGTGGCCTTCACGGTGCAGGGCAGTACCTCCACCAGTGACAGGGACGCCGCCGCCGCGGACTTCAATAGCGGGACACTGACCGGGATTACCAGCGCCAGCTTCCAGAACGCCAGGACCGCCACGGTCAGCCTGCCGCTGAGCGATGATGGCAGCGTGGAAGGCGATGAGGGTTTTCGTATCAGCCTGGCGGCTGGCAGCGGCTACCTTGTGGACCCGAACTCGGGCACACTGGCCGGCACGCTGACGGACAATGATGGCATCCGCCTGACGGCGGCAACAGGCCAGGACGTTAGCGAGCGCGGCACGCTGACCCTCGCGCTGAGCGCGGTGGCGACCACCGACGGTGGCACGAGTTACAGTACCGACGCCGGTTTCAGCGGCGTGCTCGGCGGCCTGGTCTGGGCCTATGCCGGGGGCACGGCGGTGGCGGGGGATTTCAGCACGGTACCGGACAGCGCGACCTTCAGCAGCGGGACGGCGAGCGTCGCTTTTACGGTAGCCGATGACACGGATGACGCGGAGAGCTACAGCATTCAGTTGGCCTCTGTCACGGGCCATGCGGTGGTGGCTGCAAACAACGCGGTGAGCGGCATGCTCGAGCCAAGGACGTATGGGCTTACGCTGAGTGATACCACGCTGACGGTCACCGAGGGCGACGCCGCGGGCGGCATGTACACAGTGGCGCTGACTATCCAGCCGAGCCATGCGGTGACGGTAACGGTGGGCGGGTTTGCGGATACGGATGTGACGGCCAGTCCGGCGACCCTGACCTTTTCCCCTGCCTCCAGCGACTGGAGCACGCCAAAGACCGTGACGGTGACAGCCGAGCAGGACCTTGACGCCGTCGATGACCGGGTCGCACTGACACATACCGCGGCCAGCAGCGATAGCAATTACAACGGGATAGACCTCGAGGGTGTTGTGGTCACGGTGGATGACGACGACGACCCGGGGGTGACGCTGAGCGCGACCACGCTGACGGTGGACGAGGGCGACGCCACAGGTGGCATGTACACGGTGGTGCTGGCTACGCAGCCGAGCCATGATGTGACGGTGACGGTGGCCGGGTTCACGGGTACCGATGTGACGGCCAACCCGGCGACCTTGAGCTTTACTTCCGGTGTTGGTGGTAACTGGAGCACGGCCCAGACCGTGACGGTGACAGCCGATCAGGACCTAGATGCCGCCAATGACAGTGTGACACTGACGCACAGCGCGACCAGTACCGATGGGGATTACAACACGATAGACATCGAGGATGTGGTTGTCACGGTGGATGACGACGACACGCCCGCGGTGACGCCGAGCACGACCACGCTGACGGTGAACGAGGGCGACAGCGCGGGTGCCACCTACCTGGTGGCGCTGGCTACGCAGCCGAGCCATGATGTGACGGTGACGGTGAGCGGGTTTACGGGTACCGATGTGACGGCCAGCCCGGCGACCTTGAGCTTTACTTCCGGTGTTGGTGGTAATTGGAGCACGGCCAAGACCGTGACGGTGACAGCCGATCAGGACCTTGACGCGGACGATGACAGTGTGACGCTGACGCACAGCGCGACCAGCACCGATGGGGATTACAACACGATAGTCATCAAGGATGTGGTTGTCACGGTGGATGACGACGACACGCCCGCGGTGACGCTGAGCGCGACCACACTGACGGTGGAGGAGGGCGACACTGCGGGTGGCAGCTACACGGTGGTGCTGGCTACGCAGCCGGACGCGGATGTGACGGTGACGGTGGCCGGGTTTGCGGGTAGCGATGTGACGGCGAGCCCGGCGACACTAACCTTTAGCTCCGGTGCCAGCGGTAACTGGAATATGGCACAGAGCGTTACTGTCACCGCGGCGGCGGATAGCGACCTGGATGCCGACAGCGTGACGCTGCGGCATACAGCCAGCGGCGCCACTGGCTATTCCAGTGCCCTGGACATCGCCGATGTGGACGTGAGCGTGACCGACACCACGCCCGGGGTTTTGCTCAGCGCGACCACGCTGACAGTGGAGGAGGGCGACAGCACGGGCGGTACTTACACGGTGGTGCTCAATACGCTGCCGGACGCGGATGTGACGGTGACGGTGGCCGGGTTTGCGGGTACCGATGTGACGGCCAGTCCGGCGGAACTGACCTTTACTTCCGGCACCGGTGGCAACTGGGACACGGCGCGGACGGTGACGGTCACGGCCAGGGAAGATGACGGCATGGATGACGAGAGTGTGACGCTGCGGCATACGGCCAGCGGCGCCACCGGCTACTCCGGTAGCCTGGACATCGCCAGTGTGGTTGTCACGGTGGATGACGACGACGCGCCCGGGGTGACGCCGAGCACGACCACGTTGACGGTGAACGAGGGCGATGGCGCGGGCGGCAGCTACACGGTGGTGCTTGATACGCAGCCGGACGCCGCGGTGACGGTCAGCGTGGGCGGGTTTGCGGATACGGATGTGACGGCCAGTCCGGCGACCCTGACTTTTAGCACCACCGACTGGGACACGGTACAGCGCGTCACGGTGACCGCCGCGGTGGACAGCGACACCGCCGATGACAGTGTGACGCTGACGCACAGCGCGAGCGGCGCCACTGGCTACTCCGATGCGCTGACCATCGCCGATGTGGATGTGAGCGTGAGCGACACCACGCCGGGGCAGCCGGCCAGCGTCATTGCGACCGCGGGGGATGGGCAGGCGACGCTGTTCTGGATTGCTCCGGGCACAGGGGGCCCCATTGCCGATTGGCAGTACCGTGCGACCACACAAAGCTCGGGCTGGAGCGGCGCGCCGTGGACGGAGATTTCGGGTTCCGATGCCACCACCACGCGCCACACGGTGAGCGGGCTGAGCAACGCTGTCGCTTACCGCTTGCAGTTGCGCGCCATTGGTTCCACCGGCACGAACAATGCAGGCCCGGCGTCCGAGGAAGCGACTGTCACGCCGACAGCGACGCCGGTTTCCGGCGTGACCGTGGGTCCACCGGCACTGAGCCTGCGGGAGGGCGGTTCTGGCAACTACGTGGTCGTGCTCAATGCGCGGCCCGACAACGATGTGCTGGTCACGGTGGGCGGCGCGACCGCGAAGCTCAGGGTGCAGGGCTCGCCGCTGACTTTTAGCACCGCCGACTGGGCTTTGCCGCAGACGGTGACGGTTACCGCGGTGGAGGACGATGATGACACGGCCGATGAAAGCGTGACGCTGACACACACGGTGTCCGGTTACGGTTCGGTGACGACGGCGTCCGGCGTTTCGGTGACGGTGACGGACAACGACCGTGCGGAAGTGACTGTCGCCCCCCGCACGCTGAGCCTGGCGGAGGGTACCACCGGGGTCTATACGCTGGTACTCAATACCCGCCCGGCCAACGCGGTTTTGGTCACGGTGGGCGGCGCGACCGCGAAGCTCAGGGTGCAGGGCTCGCCGCTGACTTTTAGCACCACCGACTGGGCTTCGCCGCAGACGGTGACGGTTTTGGCGCAGCAGGACGCGGATGGGAGCGACGAGCGCGTCACGTTGACACACGCGGTGTCGGGTTACGGTCCGGTGACGACGGCGACCTCGGTGGTGGTTTCCATCACCGATGACGACGAGGTGACGGAGCAGACGCCGGCGACGCGTGCCGAGCGTGTCAACCAGGCGGTGCTGCCGCACGTGGTGGAGAGCATTACCGCGGGCACGCTGTCGGCGGTCACTGGTCGCATCGATGCCGCTATCGCCGGTACCCCTGCGGCGACCGGCAACGCGCTCAATCTTGCCGCGCTGGCGGCTCGCTACGGCCAGACCCACGCCAGCGGCACCGACATTCCGCTGTGGGAGGCGCTGAACGGGACGAGGTTTGCTCTGCCGCTGTCTGCGGCCGGTGAAGGTGGCGGCGCGCTGCCGAACCTTGCCATCTGGGGCAGTAGCAACTGGCTGTCGCTGTCCGGCTCGCAGGCCACGGGCGGTATCGCGTGGGACGGTGGCGTGTGGGGCACGGCGCTGGGTGCGGACCTGCGTCTGCGTCCGAACCTGCTGGCGGGTGTTTCCATATCCCATGCGCGAGGGTCTATCGATACCACGGTCACGGATGGCAGCGGGTCCATCGCGGGGGACTACGACACGCGTACCACATCGGTGTATCCGTATCTGGCCTGGTCGCTGAGCGAGCGACTGAGCGTGTGGGTGACCGGTGGCTATGGGAAGGGGAGGCTGGAGATCAAGGAGGCCGATGCGCCGACCCGCGAGAGCGACCTTGATCTGGCCGGCGGTGCGGCAGGTGGACGGGGTGTGCTGCTGGAGACCACGGACCTGATCCACGGTGGCGTGACGCGCTTCGCGTTTACCGGTGAGGGCGCGTACACCCAGGTGAAGGTGGCCGGCGGCGACGCGGAAGCGCTGCCGGAACTGGAAGTGGACACCCACCGTCTGCGTCTGGCGATGCAGGGCTCGCACGAACACGGCTTGCCGGATGGCAGCAGTCTGCATCCGGCCATTGAGGTGGGTATGCGGCATGACGGTGGCAGCGGCGACAACACGGGCTTTGGGGTTGAGACCGGTGGCACGCTGAGCTATCTGCACCCGGCGCTGGGTTTGACGCTGGAACTGCGCGGCAGGACTTTGCTGGAACACGAGGCGGACCGTAACGAATGGGGCATTGGCGGTCTGGTTCGCATTGATCCGAACACCCGCGGTCGCGGCTTGTTTCTGAGCCTTGCGCCCTCTCGGGGCAGTACCGCAAGCCGCATTGCGCAACCCTATCAGTACGCTGGCCACGCCAGCGCTGTCGGCGGCGCGACCGGGGGCTACCGTCTGGACGCGGAGCTGGGGCACGGTTTTGGTCTGCGCCGTCACGGGACGGACGCCACGCTGACCCCGTATGTCGGCATGGCGCTGTCGGCGCGGGACGCGCACAGTTTTCGGCTGGGCGGGCGTTACCATATCGGTGCCGCGTTCAAGCTGGATCTGGAGGCATTGCGCCGGCAACACCGCACCCAGCGCCCGGACCACAGTCTGCTGCTGCGCGGCACATTGCACTGGTAACGCGCCTCCGTTGCCAGGTGTTTGATCGGGTGCGTGCGGCGCCTCGCGTTTGACAGTCCGCCCACGCGGTCTTTATAATCCCACCTGCGTCAAGGTTTCGTGCCGGTACGGTGTGGTCGTATACCTGGGGCGGCTTTGTAGACAGGAGGAAAAAATGCAATGCGCACAATTGGTTACCCCCCCCCCCCCCCCCCCCCCATATGGTCGCTAAGGCATTGCAGGGCCTGACAGGCACACCCCGGGCCTTCGCCCCGGGCCTGAGCGCCGGCCTGCTGCTGCTGGCACTGAGCGCCGCGTTCGCCCCGCAGGCTGTGCTTGCACAACCTGCCAAACCCACCGGATTGCGCATCACGGCGGTGGAGAACTCGATCACACTGAGCTGGACCGCCGCCACCGACGCTTCCATCACGCGGTGGGAGTATCGGTTCAAGAACAAGGAACGCAGCGAGCGCGGCTGGTACCCCTTCCGGTTCAAGAATAGCGAGGCGTCCACCCGCACCGCTACCCTGGACAGGACGACCACATTGCACGGGGGTGTGGGTCAATATCAGGTGCGGTCGGCCATTGTTACCAGACAAGGCGGAAAAGACGTGACCAGTGTTAGCCCCTGGTCGGATGTGGTGGAGGTGAGTGTAATCAACACCGACAACCTGGCGCTGGTGTTCGGCGGTAGCCCGGTCAGCGCGACGGGCACCACCAGCGTCAGCTACAACGCCAGCGTGGCGCGCAACGCCAGTGTCACCTACACGGTAGCGCTGAGTGAGGCGGCGCTCCCGTACATCGTGAATCCGGTGGAGCTCACGTTGACGAGCAGCGCCACGACCAGGGTAAGGGTGAGCCCGTCCACGCTGACGTTCACCGCAGACAACGCGCAGACCCCGCAGACGGTGACGCTGACCGGCGTTGCCGCCGGCAGCGCCACCATCGGTCACGCCGCCCGCTTCCCGGGCCTCGCGCTGCTTGACCCCGCGGGGACGATCGCGGTGACGGTGACGGCCCCGGTGACGGTGACGCTCCCGGCCAAACCCACCGGCTTCGACGCTACCGCCAGCGGCACCCAGGTCGGACTCGCCTGGACCGACCCCGGTGACGCCTCCATCACCCGTTGGCAGTACCGGCAGAAGGTCGGTTCCGGCCACTACGGTACCTGGACCGACGTCCCCGGCGCCACCGCCACTACCACCAGCCACGCGGTCACCGGGCTGCGCCCCGGCGGCGTCTACACCTTCGAGCTGCGGGCGGTCAACGCCGGTGGCAGCGGCCCCGCCTCCGACGAGGCCACGGCCACGATCGTGCCGCCGGTACCGGCGGCACCGGTCCGCCTGACTGCCATTGCCGGCCCGCGGCAGGTCACACTGTTCTGGAAAAACCCCAGGGACGCCACCATCACCGGCTGGCAGTACCGGCAGAAGACCACCGGCAACTACGGTGACTGGATCGACATCCTGGACGCCGCCGCCACCTCCACTGGCACCCGCTACACCGGCACCGCCCCCGGGCTCACCGCCGGCACCGCCTACACCTTCGAGCTGCGGGCGGTCAACGTCGGTGGTAACAGCCCCGCCTCCGGCGAGGTCAGCTCCACACCCACGGGCGGTGTGCCCGTCAAGCCCACCGCATTGCGCGTCGTCATGGTGGCGGAGGATTCGGTCACACTGCGCTGGACCGCCACCGCCGACAGCAGCATCACCAAGTGGAGCTTTCAGGCCGGGCGCGCTTTCGCAGATGGCCGCATTGATTGGGGCGGAAATTGGGCCGGACGCATCATTGCGATTACGGGTAGCGCCGCGTCCACCAGGACCCATACCGTGGACACGAGCGGCCTGGTGGACGGGCTTCAGTATGCATTTAGGGTCCGCTCGACCAACGCCGACGGGGACAGCGCCTGGTCGCCGACTTCGCGGGTTGTGGGCATAGTCAACAGCGACAACCTGGCAATGACGCTCAGCGCCCGCACCCTCACCGTGGATCGAGGTGACACCGTCACCTACACGGTAGCGCTGACGGCTGCCGCAATGCCGGGGTTTTGGGGTTTTGGACAAAGGATATCTTTCACACCGACGAGCAGTGACACGGCCACAGCGACGGTAAGCCCGCCCAGCCTGGTCTTCACGCAATCAACCGTCAGCACCACGCAGACGGTGACGGTCACCGGTGTCAAGTCCGGCCGTGCCACCATCAGCCACAGCTTCAATTTGCTTGACCCTTACCGCATAGGGGTTGCTTCCGGGAAGATTTCGGTGATAGTCACGGACAACGCCCGTGCGGCAGTGACTGTCGACCCCGGTACGCTGAGCCTGGCGGAGGGCGCCACCGGGGTCTATACGCTGGTACTCAATACCCAGCCGGCCAACGCGGTTTTGGTCACGGTGGGTGGCGCGACCGCGAAGCTCACGGTACAGGGCTCGCCGCTGACTTTTAGCACCGCCGACTGGGCTTCGCCGCAGACGGTGACGGTTGTGGCCCAGCAGGACGCGGATGGGAGCGACGAGCGCGTCACGTTGACACACGCGGTGTCCGGTTACGGTCCGGTCACCACGGCCCCCTCGGTGGTGGTTTCCATCACCGACGACGAGGTGACGGAGCAGACGCCGGCGACCCGGGCCGAGCGTGTCAACCGGGCGGTGTTGCCGCACGTGGTGGAGAGCATTACCGCGGGCACGCTGTCGGCGGTCACCGGTCGCATCGATGCCGCTATCGCCGGTACCCCTGCGGCCGCTGGCAATGCGCTCAATCTCGCCGCGCTGGCGGCTCGCTACGGCCAGACCCACGCCAGCGGTGCCGACATTCCGCTGTGGGAGGCGCTGAACGGGACGCGGTTTGCTCTGCCGCTGTCCGCGGCCGGTGAAGGTGGCGGCGCGCTGCCGAACCTCGCCATCTGGGGCGGTAGCAACTGGCTGTCGCTGTCCGGCTCGCAGGCCACGGACAGTACGGACAGTATCGCGTGGGACGGCGGCGTGTGGGGCACCGCGCTGGGTGCGGACCTGCGTCTGCGTCCGAACCTGCTGGCGGGTGTCTCCATATCCCATGCGCGAGGGTCTATCGATACCACGGTCACGGATGGCAGCGGGTCCATCGCGGGCGACTACGACACGCGTACCACATCGGTGTATCCGTATCTGGCCTGGTCGCTGAGCGAGCGACTGAGCCTCTGGGTGACCGGTGGCTATGGGAAGGGGAGGCTGGAGATCAAGGAGGCCGATGCGCCGACCCGCGAGAGCGACCTCGATCTGGCCGGCGGTGCGGCAGGTGGACGGGGCGTGCTGCTGGAGACCACGGACCTGATCCACGGTGGCGTGACGCGCTTCGCGTTTACCGGTGAGGGCGCGTACACCCAGGTGAAGGTGGACGGCGGCGACGCGGCAGCGTTGCCGGAACTGGAAGTGGACACCCACCGTCTGCGTCTGGCGATGCAGGGCTCGCACGAACACAGCTTGCCGGATGGCAGCAGTCTGCGTCCGGCCATTGAGGTCGGCATGCGGCATGACGGTGGCAGCGGCGACAACACGGGTTTTGGGGTTGAGACCGGTGGCACGCTGAGCTATCTGCACCCGGCGCTGGGTTTGACGCTGGAGCTGCGCGGCAGGACGCTGCTGGAACACGAGGCGGACCGTAACGAATGGGGCATTGGCGGTCTGGTTCGCATTGATCCGAACACCCGCGGTCGCGGCTTGTTTCTGAGCCTTGCGCCCTCTCGGGGCAGTACCGCAAGCCGCATTGCGCAACCCTATCAGTACGCTGGCCACGCCAGCGCTGTCGGCGGCGCGACCGGGGGCTACCGTCTGGACGCGGAGCTGGGGCACGGTTTTGGTCTGCGCCGTCACGGGACGGACGCCACGCTGACCCCGTATGTCGGCATGGCGCTGGCGGCGCGGGACGCGCACAGTTTTCGGTTGGGCGGGCGTTACCATATCGGTGCCGCGTTCAAGCTGGATCTGGAGGCATTGCGCCGGCAACACCGCACCCAGCGCCCGGACCACAGTCTGCTGCTGCGCGGCACATTGCACTGGTAACGCGCCTCCGTTGCCGGGTGTTTGATCGGGTGCGTGCGGCGCCTCGCGTTTGACAGTCCGCCCACGCGGTCTTTATAATCCGACCCGCGTCAAGGTTTCGTGCCGGCGCTGTGTGGTCGCATACCCGGGGCGGCTTTGAGACAGGAGGAAAAAATGCAATGCGCACAGTCGGTTACTCTCTCCCCCCCCCCCCCCCCCCATATAGTGGCTAAGGCATTGCAGGGCCTGACAGGCACACCCCGGGCCTGCGCCCCGGGCCTGACCGCCGGCCTGCTGCTGCTGGCACTGAGCGCCGCGTTCGCCCCGCAGGCTGTGCAGGCACAGGGTAGCGTCCCCCCCAAACCCACCAATTTCAGCGCTAGTCCCAAGAGCGGCGGAGTGACACTCCAGTGGAAGATCCCGGGCAGGGCACCCTTCAGCACTAGTGAGCCTCATGGCATTACCCGCTGGGAGTATTCGCAAAAGACCTCTGGCAGTGCCGGTGCCGCCCCATGGACTGTGATGACCGGTTCCAACATCAGGTTTGATAGACGTACTGCTGTCTACAGCTACGACGTTAGCTCCGGTATTACCCCTGGCGATTATGTCTTCACGGTGCGAGCGGTAAACACTGACGGCAACGGTGTCGCGTCGGACGAGGCCACGTCCGGAACGGGATTGCTCAAACCCACCGCATTGCGCATCACGGCGGTGGAGAACTCGATCACACTGAGGTGGACCGCCGCCACCGACGCTTCCATCACGCGGTGGGAGTATCGGTCCAAGAACAAGGAACGCGGCGAGCGCGCCTGGTTCCCCATCAAGATTACAGGTAGCGATGCGTCCACCCGCACCGTTAGCTTCGACAAGAGCACCACATCGCAAGGGGGTTTGCACGGGGGTGTGGGTCAATATCAGGTGCGCTCGGTCATTGTTACCAGACAAAGCGGAAGAGACGTGACCAGTAGTGTTAGCCCCTGGTCGGATACGGCGGAGGTGAGCATCATCAACACCGACAACCTGGCGCTGGTGTTCGGCGGTAGCCCGGTCAGCGCGACGGGCACCACCAGCGTCAGCTACAACGCCAGCGTGGCGCGCAACGCCAGTGTCACCTACACGGTAGCGCTGAGTGAGGCGGCGCTCCCGTACATAGTGAATCCGGTGGTAGTCACGTTGACGAGCAGCGCCACGACCAGGGTAAGGGTGAGCCCGTCCACGCTGACGTTCACCGCAGACAACGCGCAGACCCCGCAGACGGTGACGCTGACCGGCGTTGCCGCCGGCAGCGCCACCATCGGCCACGCCGCCCGTTTCCCGGGCCTCGCGCTGCTTGACCCCGCGGGGACGATCACGGTGACGGTGACGGAGCCAGTGACGGGGACGGTCCCGGCCAAACCCACCGGCTTCGGCGCTACCGCCAGCGGCACCCAGGTCGCACTCGCCTGGACCGACCCCGGTGACGCCTCCATCACCCGTTGGCAGTACCGGCAGAAGGTCGGTTCCGGCCACTACGGTACCTGGACCGACGTCCCCGGCGCCACCGCCACTACCACCGGCCACACGGTCACCGGGCTGCGCCCCGGCGGCGTCTACACCTTCGAGCTGCGGGCGGTCAACGCCGGTGGCAGTGGCCCCGCCTCCGCCGAGGCCACGGCCACGATCGTGCCGCCGGTACCGGCGGCACCGGTCTACCTGCGTGCCACCGCCGGCCCGCGGCAGGTCACGCTGAACTGGCGAAACCCCAGGGACGCCACCATCACCGGCTGGCAGTACCGGCACAAGACCACCGGCAACTACGGTGACTGGACCGACATCCTGGACGCCGCCGCCACCTCCACTGGCACCCGCTACACCGGCACCGCCCCCGGGCTCACCGCCGGCACCGTCTACACCTTCGAGCTGCGGGCGGTCAACGTCGGTGGTAACAGCCCCGCCTCCAACGAGGTCAGCTCCACACCCACGGGCGGTGTGCCCGTCAAGCCCACCGGATTGCGCGTCGTCATGGTGGCGGAGGATTCGGTCACACTGCGCTGGACCGCCACCGCCGACAGCAGCATCACCAAGTGGAGCTTTCAGGCCGGGCGCGCTTTCGCAGATGGCCGCATTGATTGGGGCGGAAATTGGGCCGGACGCATCATTGCGATTACGGGTAGCGCCGCGTCCACCAGGACTTATACCGTGGACACGAGCGGCCTGGTGGACGGGCTTCAGTATGCATTTAGGGTCCGCTCGACCAACGCCGACGGGGACAGCGCCTGGTCGCCGACTTCGCGGGTTGTGGGCATAGTCAACAGCGACAACCTGGCAATGACGCTCAGCGCCCGCACCCTCACCGTGGATCGAGGTGACACCGTCACCTACACGGTAGCGCTGACGGCTGCCGCAATGCCGGGGTTTTGGGGTTTTGGACAAAGGATATCTTTCACACCGACGAGCAGTGACACGGCCACAGCGACGGTAAGCCCGCCCAGCCTGGTCTTCACGCAATCAACCGTCAGCACCACGCAGATGGTGACGGTCACCGGTGTCAAGTCCGGCCGTGCCACCATCAGCCACAGCTTCAATTTGCTTGACCCTTACCGCATAGGGGTTGCTTCCGGGGAGATTTCGGTGACAGTGACGGTGCCGGCCCCGGCCAAACCTGTCAACTTCAGCGCCACCGCCGGCGACAGACAGGTCGCACTGAGTTGGGACGACCCCGGTGACGCCTCCATCACCAAATATCAGTACCGGCAAAAGGTCGGCAGCGGCGACTACGGCAGTTGGACCGACATCGATGGCGCCACCGCCACCACCACCCGCCACACCGTCACCGGGCTGCGCCCCGGCGTCGTCTACGCCTACCGTATCCGTGCGGTCAACAGCACTGGCGACGGCACCCAATCCGATGAGGCCACGGCCACACCCACGGCGAGCACGCCGGCACTGACGCTGTCAGGCACAGCCGATGGTACCGAAGGCGGGAACCTCAGTCTCACACTCACCTCGGACATCAATGTGAGCGGTACGCTGGATGTGGCCTTCACGGTGCAGGGCAGTACCTCCACCAGCGACAGGGACGCCGCCGCCGCGGACTTCAATAGCGGGACATTGACCGGGGTTACCAGCGCCAGCTTCAACAACGGCAAGAGCGCTACGGTCAGCCTGCCGCTGACTGATGATGGCAGCGTGGAAGGCGATGAGGGTTTTCGTATCAGCCTGGCGACTGGCAGCGGCTACCTGGTGGCCTCAGGTTCGGGCACACTGGCCGGCACGCTGACGGACAATGACGGCATTCGCCTGACGGCGGCAACAGGCCAGGATGGCACCGAGCGCGGCACGCTGACCCTCGCGCTGAGCGCGGTGGCGACCACCGACGGTGGCACGAACTACAGCACCGACGCCAGCTTCAGCGGCGTGCTCGGCGGTCTGGTCTGGGCCTATGCCGGGGGCACGGCGGTGGCGGGAGATTTCAGCACGGTACCGGACAGCGCGACCTTCAGCAGCGGGACGGCGAGCGTTGATTTTACGGTAGCGGATGACACGGATGACGCGGAGAGTTACAGTATTCAATTGGCCTCTGTCACGGGCCACGCGGTGGTGGCTGCAAGCAACGCGGTGAGCGGCATGCTCCAGCCAAAGTCGAGCGGGGTGAGGCTGAGCGCGACCACGCTGACGGTCACCGAGGCTGACGCCGCGGGCGGCACCTACACGGTGGTGCTCACTGCCCAGCCGAGCCATGCTGTGACGGTGACGGTGGCCGGGTTCACAGGTACCGATGTGACGGCCAGCCCGGCGACCTTGAGCTTTACTTCCGGTTCTGGCGGCAACTGGAACATGGCACAGACCGTGACGGTGACGGCCGACCCGGACCTCGACACTGTCAATGACAGCGTGACGCTGACGCACAGCGCGACCAGCACCGATGGGGATTACAACACGATAGTCATCGATGATGTTGCGGTTACCGTGGATGACGACGACACGCCCGCGGTGACGCTGAGCGCGACCACGCTGACGGTGAACGAGGGCGACAGCGCGGGTGGCAGCTACACGGTGGTGCTGGCTACGCAGCCGATCCATGATGTGACGGTGACGGTGGCCGGGTTCACGGGTACCGATGTGACGGCCAGCCCGGCGACCCTGACCTTTACTTCCGGTTCTGGTGGCAACTGGGGTACGGCGCGGACCGTGACGGTGACAGCCGATCAGGACCTCGATGCCGCCGATGACAGTGTGACGCTGACGCACAGCGCGACCAGCACCGATGGGGATTACAACATGATAGACATCGATGATGTTGCGGTTACCGTGGATGACGACGACACGCCCGCGGTGACGCTGAGCGCGACCACGCTGACGGTCACCGAGGGTGACGCCACGGGCGGCGCCTACACGGTGGTGCTGGCTACGCAGCCGGACGCGGATGTGACGGTGACGGTGGACGGGTTCACGGGTACCGATGTGATGGCCAGCCCGGCGACCCTGACCTTCACCTCCGGTTCCAGCGGTAACTGGAATATGGCACAGAGCGTTACTGTCACGGCGGCGGCGGATAGCGACCTGGATGCCGACAGTGTGACGCTGACCCACAGCGCGAGCGGCGCCACTGGCTATTCCACTTCCCTGAACATTGCCGATGTGGACGTGACGGTAACCGACGTCACGCCCGGGCAGCCGACCGGTTTGTCCGCCGCCGCGAGCAACGAGCAAGTCATGCTGAACTGGGTCGCGCCAGGCGCTGGTGGCACCATTGTCAGTTGGCAATATCGGCAGAAGGAAGGTAGCAATGCCTACGGTGGCTGGTTAGCGGTCCCCAGTTCCGGTGCGGGTACTACCAGTTACACGGTGACCGGCCTGAACAACGGTGCCGTCTACCGCTTTCAGGTACGTGCGGTCGGTGCGGGGACAAACAATTTCGGTGCGGCCGCGGCGGAAGTCAGTGCGACCCTGCCCCCCCCCAAACCCACCAATTTCAGCGCTAGCCCCAGGAGCGGTGGAGTGACACTCGAGTGGAAGATCCCGGGCAGGGCACCCCTCAGCACTAGTGAGCCTCATGGCATCATCCGCTGGGAGTATTCGCAAAAGACCTCTGGCAGTGCCGGTGCCGCCCCATGGACTGTGATGACCGGTTCCAACATCAGGTTTGACAGACGTACTGCTGTTTACAGCTACGACGTTAGCTCCGGTATTACCCCTGGCGAGTATGTCTTCACGGTGCGTGCGATAAACAGCGGCGGCAATGGTGTCGCGTCGGACGAGGCCACGTCCGGAACGGGATTGCTCAAACCCACCGCATTGCGCATCACGGCGGTGGAGAACTCGATCACACTGAGGTGGACCGCCGCCACCGACACTTCCATCACGCGGTGGGAGTATCGGTTCAAGAACAAGGAACGCGGCGAGCGCGGCTGGCGCCCCTTCCTGTTCAAGAATAGCGAGGCGTCCACCCGCACCGCCACCTTGGACAAGACGACCACATTGCACGGGGGTGTGGGTCAATATCAGGTGCGCTCGGTCATTGTTGTCAGACAACACGGAAGAGACGTGACCAGTAGTGTTAGCCCCTGGTCGGATACGGCGGAGGTGAGTGTAATCAACACCGACAACCTGGCGCTGGTGTTCGGCGGTAGCCCGGTCAGCGCGACGGGCACCACCAGCGTCAGCTACACCGCCAGCGTGGCGCGCAACGCCAGTGTCACTTACACGGTAGCGGTGAGTGAGGCGGCGCTACTGTACATCGTGAATCCGCTGGTGGTCACGTTGACGAGCAGCGACACGGGTAAGGCGCGGGTGAGCCCGTCCACGCTGACGTTCACCGCGGACAACGCCGACACCCCGCAGATGGTGACGCTGACCGGCGTCGCCGCCGGCAGTGCCACCATCGGGCACGCCGCCCGCTTCCCGGGCCTCGCGCTGATTGATCCCGCGGGGACGCTCGCGGTGACGGTGACGGAGCCAGTGACGGTGACGCTCCCGGCCAAGCCCACCGGCTTCGGCGCTACCGCCAGCGGCACCCAGGTCGCACTCGCCTGGACCGACCCCAGTGACGCGTCCATCACCGGTTGGCAGTACCGGCAGAAGGTCGATTCCGGCCACTACGGTACCTGGACCGGCATCCCCGGCGCCACCGCCACTACCACCGGCCACACTATCACCGGGCTGCGCCTCGGCGGCGCCTACACCTTCGAGCTGCGGGCGGTCAACGCCGGTGGTGGCGGCCCCGCCTCGGACGAGGCCACGGCCACGATCGCGCCGGCCAAACCGGTCAACCTCCGTGCCAGCGCCGGCCCCCGGCAGGTCACACTGAGCTGGCGAAACCCCAGGGTCGCTTCCATCACCGGCTGGCAGTACCGGCAGAAGACCACTGGCAACTACGGTGGCTGGACCAACATCCCGGACGCCACCGCCACTACCACCCGCCACACCGTCACCGGGCTCACCGCCGGCACCGCCTACACCTTCGAGCTGCGGGCGGTCAACGCCGGTGGTAACAGCCCTGCCTCCGACGAGGCCATGGCCACACCCACGGGCGGTGTCCCCGCCAAACCCACCGGCTTGCGCGTCACCGCGGCGGAGGATTCGGTCACACTGAACTGGACCGCCTACACCGACAGCACCATCACCGGGTGGAGCTTTCAGGCCGGGCGAGTTCTGCGCAACTACACTGATTGGGGATCCGTCACCGCGATTACGGGTAGCGCCGCGTCCACCAGGACCCATACCATCGACACCAGCGGCCTGGTGGACGGGGTTCAGTATGTATATGGAGTCCGCTCGACCAACGCCGACGGGTCAAGCGACTGGTCGACTTCGCCGGTTGTTGGCATAGTCAACAGCGACAACCTGGCAATGACGCTCAGCGCCAGCACCCTCAGCGTGGCGCGAGGCGCCACCGTCACCTACACGGTAGCGCTGACGGATGCCGCAGTCCCGGGGTCTGGTGTCAATCTGTCTCTGATACCGACGAGCAGCGATACGGACACGGCGACGGTGACCCCGCTCAACCGGCTCTTCACGCAATCAACCGCCAAGACCCCGCAGTCGTTTACGGTAACCGGTGTCAAGCCCGGCCGTGCCACCATCAGCCACAGCATCGAGTTGGTTAGCCCGGACCGCAGAGTGGTTTCTTCCGGGAAGATTTCGGTGACAGTGACGGTGCCGGCCCCGGCCAAACCTGTCAACTTCAGCGCCACCGCCGGCGACCGACAGGTCGCACTGCGCTGGGACGACCCCAGTGACGCCTCCATCACCAAATATCAGTACCGGCAAAAGGTCGGCGCTGGCAGCTACGGCAGTTGGACCGACATCGATGGCGCCACCGCCACCACCACCCGCCACACCGTCACCGGGCTGCGCCCCGGCGTCGTCTACGCCTACCGTATCCGTGCGGTCAACAGCACTGGCGACGGCACCCAATCCGATGAGGCCACGGCCACACCCACGGCGAGCACGCCGGCACTGACGCTGTCCGGCACAGCCGATGGTACCGAAGGCGGGAACCTCAGTCTCACACTCACCTCGGACATCAATGTGAGCGGTACGCTGGATGTGGCCTTCACGGTGCAGGGCAGTACCTCCACCAGCGACAGGGACGCCGCCGCCGCGGACTTCAATAGCGGGACACTGACCGGGGTTACCAGCGCCAGCTTCAACAACGGCAAGAGCGCCACGGTCAACCTGCCGCTGAGCGATGATGGCAGCGTGGAAGGCGATGAGGGTTTTCGTATCAGCCTGGCGGCTGGCAGCGGCTACCTGGTGGCCTCAGGTTCGGGCACACTGGCCGGCACGCTGACGGACAATGACGGCATTCGCCTGACGGCGGCAACAGGCCGGGATGGCACCGAGCGCGACACGCTGACCCTCGCGCTGAGCGCGGTGGCGACCACCGACGGTGGCACGAACTACAGTACCGACGCCGGTTTCAGCGGCATGCTCGGCGGCCTGGTCTGGGCCTATGCCGGGGGCACGGCGGTGGCGGGGGATTTCAGCACGGTACCGGACAGCGCGACCTTCAGTAGCGGGACGGCGAGCGTCGCTTTTACGGTAGCGGATGACACGGATGACGCGGAGAGCTACAGCATCCAGTTGGCCTCCGTGACGGGCCATGCGGTGGTGGCTGCAAGCAACGCAGTGAGCGGCATGCTCCAGCCAAGGTCGTTCGGGGTGAGGCTGAGCGCGACCACGTTGACGGTCACCGAGGCTGACGCCGCGGGCGGCACCTACACGGTGGTGCTCATTGCCCAGCCGAGCCATGATGTGACGGTGACGGTGGCCGGGTTCACGGGTACCGATGTGACGGCCAGCCCGGCGACCTTGACCTTTACTTCCGGTGTTGGTGGTAACTGGGACACGGCCCGGACCGTGACGGTGACAGCCTCGGGGGACCTTGATGCCGCCGATGACAGCGTCACACTGACGCACAGCGCGACCAGCACCGATGGGGATTACAACATGATAGACATCGAGGATGTGGTCGTCACGGTGGATGACGACGACACGCCCGCGGTGACGCTGAGCGCGACCACGCTGACGGTGAACGAGGGCGACAGCGCGGGTGGCAGCTACACGGTGGTGCTGGCTACGCAGCCGGTCCATGATGTGACAGTGACGGTGGCCGGGTTCACGGGCACCGATGTGACGGCCAGCCCGGCGACCTTGACCTTTACTTCCGGTGGTGGTGGTAATTGGAGCACGGCCCGGACCGTGACGGTGACAGCCGATCAGGACCTCGATGCCGCCAATGACAGTGTGACGCTGACGCACACTGCGACCAGCACCGATAGCGGTTACCAGTCTATAGACATCGATGATGTTGCGGTTACCGTGGATGACGACGACACGCCCGCGGTGACGCTGAACGCGACCACGCTGACGGTCACCGAGGGCGACAGCGCGGGTGGCAGCTACCTGGTGGCGCTGGCTACGCAGCCGAGCCATGATGTGACGGTGACGGTGGCCGGGTTCACGGGCAGCGATGTGACGGCCAGTCCGGCGACCTTGACCTTTACTTCCGGTGTTGGTGGTAATTGGAGCACGGCCAAGACCGTGACGGTGACGGCCGATCAGGACCTCGATGCCGCCGATGACAGTGTGACGCTGACGCACAGCGCGACCAGCACCGATGGGGATTACAACACGATAGTGATCAAAGGGGTGGTTGTCACCGTGAGTGACGACGACGACCCGGGGGTGACGTTGAACGCGACCACGCTGACGGTCACCGAGGGCGACAGCGCGGGTGGCAGCTACACGGTGGTGCTCGATACGCAGCCGGACGCGGATGTGACGGTGACGGTGGCCGGGTTTGCGAGTACCGATGTGATGGCCAGCCCGGCGACCCTGACCTTTACTTCCGGTGCCGGTGGCAACTGGGGTACGGCACGGACGGTGACCGTTACCGCCGCGGGGGACACTGACACCGCCGATGACAGTGTGACACTGACACATACGGCGAGCGGTGCCACTGGCTATTCCACTTCCCTGAACATCGCCGATGTGGACGTGACGGTCACCGACGTCACGCCCGGGCAGCCGACCGGTTTGTCCGCCGCCGCGAACGACGAGCAAGTCACGCTGAACTGGGTCGCGCCAAGCGCTGGTGGCACCATTGTCAGTTGGCAATATCGGCAGAAGGAAGGTAGCAATGCCTACGGTGGCTGGTTAGCGGTCCCCAGTTCCGGTGCGGGTACTACCAGTTACACGGTGACCGGCCTGAACAACGGTACCGTCTACCGCTTTCAGGTACGTGCGGTCGGTGCGGGGACAAACAATTTCGGTGCAGCCGCGGCGGAAGTCAGTTCAACCCCGGCCCCGCCGGAACTGACACTGTCCGGCACAGCCAATGGTACCGAAGGTGGGAACCTCAGCTTCACGCTGTCCTCGGACATCAATGTGAGCAGCACGCTGGATGTGGCCTTCACGGTGCAGGGCAGTACTTCGGCCACGGATACGGACGCGGTGGCGGCGGACTTCAATAGCGGGACACTGACCGGGATTACCAGCGCCAGCTTCAACAACGGGCGAACCGCCACGGTCAGTCTGCCGCTGAGCGATGATGGCAGCGTGGAAGGCGATGAGGGTTTTCGCATCAGTCTGGCGACTGGCAGTGGCTACAGCGTGGCCTCGGGCTCGCCGACTTTGGCTGGAACGCTGACGGACAACGACGGCATTCGCCTGACGGCGGCGACAAGCCGGGGGGGCACCGAGGGCGGCATGCTGACCCTTGCGCTGAGCGCGGTGGCGACCACCGACGGCGGCACGAGCTACAGCACTGACGCCAGCTTCAGCGGCGCGCTCAGCGGCCTGGTCTGGGCCTACACCGGGGGCACAGCGGAGGCGGCGGATTTCAGCACGGTACCGGACAGCGCGACCTTCAGCAGCGGGACCGCGAGCGTTGATTTTACGGTAGCCGATGACGCGGATGCGGCGGAAAGCTACAGCATCCAGTTGACCTCCGTCACGGGTCACACGGTGGTGGCTGCAAGCAACGCGGTGAGTGGTACGCTGGGGCCAAAGTCGAGCGCGGTGACGCTGAGCGCGACCACGCTGACGGTCACCGAGGGCGATGGTACCGGCGGCAGCTACACGGTGGTACTCGCTGTCCAGCCGAGCCATGATGTGACGGTGACGGTGGCCGGGTTTACGGGTACCGAGGTGACGGCGAGCCCGGCGACGCTGAGCTTTACTTCCGGTGTCGGTGGTAACTGGAGCACGGCCCGGACCGTGACGGTGACGGCTGAGCAGGACCTCGACGCTGTCAATGACAGCGTGACGCTGACGCACAGCGCGACCAGCACCGATGGGGATTACGACACGATAGTCATCGATGATGTCGCCGTTACCGTGGATGACGACGACAACCCGGGGGTGACGCTGAGCGCGACCACGCTGACGGTGGAGGAGGGCGCCGCCACGGGTGGCGGCTACACGGTGGTGCTGGCTACGCAGCCGACGGCGGATGTGACGCTGACGGTGAGCGGGTTTACGGGTACCGATGTGACGGCGAGCCCGGCGACCTTGACCTTCACCTCCGGTTCTGACGGTAACTGGAGCACGGCGCAGACGGTGACGGTGACAGCCGATCAGGATTTCGACGCCGACGATGACAGTGTCACATTGACGCACAGTGCGACCAGCACCGATGGGGATTATAACACGATAGTCATCAGGGATGTGGTTGTCACGGTGGATGACGACGACACGCCCGCGGTGACGCTGAGCGCGACCACGCTGACAGTGGAGGAGGGCGACAGCACGGGCAGCAGCTACACGGTGGTGCTGGCTACGCTGCCGGCGGCGGATGTGACGGTGACGGTGGCCGGGTTTGCGGGTACCGATGTGACGGCGAGCCCGGCGGAACTGACCTTTACTTCCGGCGCCGGTGGCAACTGGGACACGGCGCAGACGGTGACGGTCACGGCCAGGGAAGATGACGGCATGGATGACGAGAGTGTGACGCTGCGGCATACGGCCAGCGGCGCCACCGACTACTCCGGTAGCCTGGACATCGCCAGTGTGGTTGTCATGGTGGATGACGACGACGCGCCCGGGGTGACGCCGAGCACGACCACGCTGACGGTGAACGAGGGCGATGGCGCGGGCGGCAGCTACACGGTGGTGCTTGATACGCAGCCGGACGCCGCGGTGACGGTCAGCGTGGGCGGGTTTGCGGATACGGATGTGACGGCCAGTCCGGCGACCCTGACTTTTAGCACCACCGACTGGGACACGGTACAGCGCGTCACGGTGACTGCCGCGGTGGACAGCGACACCGCCGATGACAGTGTGACGCTGACGCACAGCGCGAGCGGCGCCACTGGCTACTCCGATGCGCTGACCATCGCCGATGTGGATGTGAGCGTGAGCGACACCACGCCGGGGCAGCCGGCCAGCGTCATTGCGACCGCGGGGGATGGGCAGGCGACGCTGTTCTGGATTGCTCCGGGCACAGGGGGCCCCATTGCCGATTGGCAGTACCGTGCGACCACACAAAGCTCGGGCTGGAGCGGCGCGCCGTGGACGGAGATTTCGGGTTCCGATGCCACCACCACGCGCCACACGGTGAGCGGGCTGAGCAACGCTGTCGCTTACCGCTTGCAGTTGCGCGCCATTGGTTCCACCGGCACGAACAATGTGGGCCCGGCGTCCGAGGAAGCGACTGTCACGCCGACAGCGACGCCGGTTTCCGGCGTGACCGTGGGTCCACCGGCACTGAGCCTGCGGGAGGGCGGTTCTGGCAACTACGTGGTCGTGCTCAATGCGCGGCCCGACAACGATGTGCTGGTCACGGTGGGCGGCGCGACCGCGAAGCTCAGGGTGCAGGGCTCGCCGCTGACTTTTAGCACCGCCGACTGGGCTTTGCCGCAGACGGTGACGGTTACCGCGGTGGAGGACGATGATGACACGGCCGATGAAAGCGTGACGCTGACACACACGGTGTCCGGTTACGGTTCGGTGACGACGGCGTCCAGCGTTTCGGTGACGGTGACGGACAACGACCGTGCGGAAGTGACTGTCGCCCCCCGCACGCTGAGCCTGGCGGAGGGCGCCACCGGGGTCTATACGCTGGTACTCAATACCCGCCCGGCCAACGCGGTTTTGGTCACGGTGGGCGGCGCGACCGCGAAGCTCACGGTGCAGGGTTCGCCGCTGACTTTTAGCACCACCGACTGGGCTTCGCCGCAGACGGTGACGGTTTTGGCGCAGCAGGACGCGGATGGGAGCGACGAGCGCGTCACGTTGACACACGCGGTGTCGGGTTACGGTCCGGTGACGACGGCGACCTCGGTGGTGGTTTCCATCACCGATGACGACGAGGTGACGGAGCAGACGCCGGCGACGCGTGCCGAGCGTGTCAACCAGGCGGTGCTGCCGCACGTGGTGGAGAGCATTACCGCGGGCACGCTGTCGGCGGTCACTGGTCGCATCGATGCCGCTATCGCCGGTACCCCTGCGGCGACCGGCAACGCGCTGAATCTTGCCGCGCTGGCGGCTCGCTACGGCCAGACCCACGCCAGCGGCACCGACATTCCGCTGTGGGAGGCGCTGAACGGGACGAGGTTTGCTCTGCCGCTGTCTGCGGCCGGTGAAGGTGGCGGCGCGCTGCCGAACCTTGCCATCTGGGGCAGTAGCAACTGGCTGTCGCTGTCCGGCTCGCAGGCCACGGGCGGTATCGCGTGGGACGGTGGCGTGTGGGGCACGGCGCTGGGTGCGGACCTGCGTCTGCGTCCGAACCTGCTGGCGGGTGTTTCCATATCCCATGCGCGAGGGTCTATCGATACCACGGTCACGGATGGCAGCGGGTCCATCGCGGGGGACTACGACACGCGTACCACATCGGTGTATCCGTATCTGGCCTGGTCGCTGAGCGAGCGACTGAGCGTGTGGGTGACCGGTGGCTATGGGAAGGGGAGGCTGGAGATCAAGGAGGCCGATGCGCCGACCCGCGAGAGCGACCTCGATCTGGCCGGCGGTGCGGCAGGTGGACGGGGCGTGCTGTTGGAGACCACGGACCTGATCCACGGTGGCGTGACGCGCTTCGCGTTTACCGGTGAGGGCGCGTACACCCAGGTGAAGGTGGCCGGCGGCGACGCGGAAGCGCTGCCGGAACTGGAAGTGGACACCCACCGTCTGCGTCTGGCGATGCAGGGCTCGCACGAACACGGCTTGCCGGATGGCAGCAGTCTGCGTCCGGCCATTGAGGTGGGCATGCGGCATGACGGTGGCAGTGGCGACAACACGGGTTTTGGGGTTGAGACCGGTGGCACGCTGAGCTATCTGCACCCGGCGCTGGGTTTGACGCTGGAACTGCGTGGCAGGACTTTGCTGGAACACGAGGCGGACCGTAACGAATGGGGCATTGGCGGTCTGGTTCGCATTGATCCGAACACCCGCGGTCGTGGCTTGTTTCTGAGTCTTGAGCCCTCTCGGGGCAGTACTGAAAGCCGCATTGCGCAACCCTATCAGTACGCTGGCCACGCCAGCGCTGTCGGCGGCGCGACCGGGGGCTACCGTCTGGACGCGGAGCTGGGGCACGGTTTTGGTCTGCGCCGTCACGGGACGGACGCCACGCTGACCCCGTATGTCGGCATGGCGCTGTCGGCGCGGGACGCGCACAGTTTTCGGCTGGGCGGGCGTTACCATATCGGTGCCGCGTTCAAGCTGGATCTGGAGGCATTGCGCCGGCAACACCGCACCCAGCGCCCGGACCACAGTCTGCTGCTGCGCGGCACATTGCACTGGTAGGCCGGGTATCGGGCTATGGCCCGGTGTTGTCCCGTTGGCGCAACCAGCATGGCTATGCCCGGCATGCCGGTGCCAATGCACGTTGTTTCCATCTTTAGCATGGACTGTCACATTTGTCCGTTACTCCGGGGGAGTGACAGCGGCCGGGCGGCGCTGGCTGATGTGGTATGGTCCGGGTACCTGGCAGGTGTCCGTCAGTGGCTTGATGCAAGTGCGATAGATTCGCATTTGCAAAGGCGTTAGCCGCCTCTGATGGACCTGGCAATGCTTGACACTGCCATTGATGTGGCATACACTTTTTCCCCGCAAGACAGACGGAACCGGCTTGAACGTGGATGGCGGGGTCCGAAATCGTTAAAATACATGCCGTCAGGATGCTTGTGACGGAGGGAGAGATAAGCATGTTGCGTTCTTTGCAGATAGAGCCAGAGAAATGCACCGGGTGTCTGCAGTGCGAGTTGGCTTGTTCTTATCAGGCGGAAGGTGTATTCAATGTCGCCAAGTCCCGCATCAAGGTCTTTACTTTCCATGAAGAAGGCCGTTTTGTTCCATATACCTGTACCCAATGTACCGAGGCCTGGTGCATGCATTCCTGTCCGGTGGAGGCGATCACGCTGAATCGGGAAACCGGTGCCAAGGAGGTGGTGGATGACATCTGTGTGGGTTGCAAGGTTTGTACCATTGCGTGTCCCTTTGGTACCGTCAACTACAATGCGGATGCCGGCATTGTCCAGAAATGCGATCTCTGCGGTGGTGACCCGGAATGCGCCAAGGCCTGTCCCACACAGGCCATTACCTATGTGGATGAGTCGCATACGGGCCTGGAAAGGATGCGTGCCCACGCGTCGCAATCGTCCTGACAACGAGAACCGGGGAGGTTTGAGAAATGGCTTGGACCAGAAATGTTTTGCGGGTCAATCTGACAGAAGGTACGCTGAGCAGGGAGGCCCTGAATATGGAATGGGCCAGGGATTATTTGGGTCAGCGTGGCCTGGCTACCAAGTACCTGGTGGCGGAGGTGCCGCCCACGTGTGACGCACTCGGGGAGGAAAACAAGCTCATCATGACCACGGGTCCGTTGACTGGCACCATGGCGTCCACGGGTGGACGCTATTCGGTGGTGACCAAGAGCCCGCTGACCGGGGCCATTGCCTGTTCCAACTCGGGCGGCTTTATTGGCAATGAAATAAAGAGCGCCGGTTGGGACATGATTATCTTTGAGGGCAAGGCGAAAGACCCGGTGTACCTGTATATCGAGAATGAACGCGCCGAATTGTTGCCGGCGGATGCGCTGTGGGGCAAGTCGGTCTGGGAGACGGATGAATGGATCCATAAGCAGCATCAGGACCCCCAGATCCGCATTGCCTGTGTCGGACGCTCAGCGGAGGCGGGTTGCCTGTACGCTTCCATCGTCAATGATATGCACCGTGCGGCGGGCCGTTCCGGGGTGGGAACGGTCATGGCATCCAAGAATCTGAAGGCCGTTGCTGTGCGTGGCACCAGGGGGGTGGGCAATATCGAGGACCCGGCGGGTTTCATGCAGGCGGTCAACGAGGGCAAGCGTGTGCTGGCCGAAAACGCCGTTACCGGGGAGGGTTTGCCTGCGCTTGGCACGCAGGTGCTGATGAATATCATCAATGAAGTTGGTGCGATGCCCACTCGCAATATGCGCGATGTGCAGTTCGAGGGTGCCAGCCGCATCTCCGGGGAGGCGATGACCGAACCCCGTGCCAGTGATGGCAAACCCAATCTGACAACCAATGCCGGATGTTTTGCCTGCACCATTGCCTGCGGCCGGATATCCACGATAGACCAGAAACATTTTTCCGTGGAGAACAAGCCGGAGTATTGGGGCGCATCCGGGGGGCTGGAGTATGAGGCGGCCTGGGCCCTGGGTTCCGACTGTGGTGTGGATGATATCGACGCGCTGACCTATGCCAACTTTCTTTGCAACGAGGACGGCTTTGACCCGATCTCTTTTGGCGCCACAGTGGCCGCGGCGATGGAGTTGTTCGAGATGGGTGTGATCACCACGGAACAGACACAGGGGGTGGATTTCCGTTTTGGTTCGGCGGAGGCCTTGACCAAGGCGGCCGAGTGGGTCGCCAGGGGAGAGGGCTTTGGTCCCGACCTGGGCCTGGGTTCCAGGCGCATGTGTGAAAAATACGGGCACCCGGAATTGTCGATGACGGTCAAGAGCCAGGAATTCCCGGCATACGACCCCAGAGGCATACAGGGGATGGGTTTGGCGTATGCCACATCCAACCGTGGTGCCTGTCATTTGCGAGGCTATTCGGTGGCCTCCGAGGTGATGGGCATCCCGGAGAAGACGGACCCATTGGTGACCGATGGCAAGGCAGGTCTGGTCAAGGCCTTTCAGGACGCTACCGCCGCGGTGGACTCCTCGGGTCTGTGCGTGTTTACCACCTTTGCCTGGACGCTGGACGATATTGCCCCGCAGATCGATGCCGCCTGTGAGGGTGAGTGGAGCGCGGACAAACTGCTGGAGGTCGGTGAGCGCATCTGGAATATGGAGCGCGACTTCAATCTGGCCGCCGGCCTTACGGGCAAGGACGACTCGCTGCCCAAGCGGCTGCTGAAGGATGCGGCGAAGACCGGACCGGCACAAAACATGGTGAATGAACTGGACAAGATGTTGCCGGAGTATTACCAGCTCCGGGGGTGGGATGCCGAGGGCGTGCCCACGGCAGAGACCCGTCAGCGTCTGAGCCTGTAGCGAGGCGAGCCGGCAATGCGCCATGTCATCATCGGTGCGGGTCCCGCCGGGGTTATCGCTGCCGAGCACATACGGGATTTGGACCCGGACGCACAGATAGTCATAGTCGGAGACGAGCAAGAGCCCCCGTATTCCCGTATGGCCTTGCCTTACCTGCTGTCGGAGCGTATAGGAGAGCAGGGCACCTGGTTACGCAAGAGTGCTGCGCATTATGATGGCAAGCGCATCGATTGCCGCCAGGATCGGGTGCTCTCGGTGGATGCCAAGAACCGGGAGTTGGCCCTGGCTGGCGGTGGGTCGCTTGCGTACGACAGTCTGTTGGTGGCCACGGGTTCCAGTCCTGTTATTCCGCCGTTGCCCGGTATGGATTTGCCAGGGGTGTACCCGTGTTGGACACTGGCGGATGCACGCAACATCCTGGCGCTGGCGCAGCCGGGCAAGCGGGTCGTATTGATGGGCGCGGGGTTTATCGGCTGCATCATCCTGGAGGCTTTGGCCCAGCACAAGGTGGAGTTGACGGTGGTGGAGATGGCGGAGCGTATGGTACCCCGAATGATGAATCAGGTCTCGGGTGGTTTGATAAAAAAGTGGTGTGAAAATCAAGGTGTTACTGTTCATACTTCAACTCGTGTCGAATCAGTGGAGCAGGCGGACGCGGGTCTGCTGGACGTGGCGCTGGACAACGGGGAGCATGTCATGGCTGACTTGCTGGTCTGTGCCACCGGGGTCTTGCCAAACCTGGGCCTGCTGGAAGACAGTGGCATCGAGACGGACACGGGCATCCTGGTCAATGAACGTTTGCAAAGCAGCGACCCGAACGTCTATGCGGCCGGGGATGTGTGTCAGGGTCGGGATTTTTCCACCGGGGAATACAGCGTTCATGCGATCCAGCCGACGGCTGCGGACCATGCCCGTATTGCCGCGATGAACATGTGCGGACGCACGTGCGCCTATCAGGGCAGTGTCAACATGAATGTACTGGATACCATGGGGCTGGTCTCCAGTTCCTATGGGCTGTGGATGGGGACGGAAGGCGGTGACAGTGTCGAGTTGTGTGACGCGCAGCGTTTTCGTTATCTGAACCTGCAGTTCGAAGAGGATGTGCTGGTGGGGTCTCAGGCACTGGGGTTGACACAGCATGTGGGCGTACTGCGTGGGCTGATCCAGAGCAAATTGCATCTGGGGGAGTGGAAGGCACGCCTGCAGGCGGACCCCACGCGGATTATGGAGGCGTATCTGGGCAGTACCCAGGCGGTTGGACATAACGCCGGGCTGATGTAATGGGTGATTGAGCCCCGTTGAAGATTACGTTCAAGTTGTACGCGGGCCTGTCCCGGTATCTGCCGGAGGACGCGAAAAACCATACCTTGACGCTGGACGTGGAATCGGATCGGCTCAGTCCATACGAAGTGCTTGACATGTATCAGGTGCCGCACGAGAGGGCGTTTCTGCTGCTGATCAATGGTGTTTATCTGCAACCGGGTCAGCGTGACAAAGCGGTGTTGAAAGAGGGCGATACGCTGGCCGTCTGGCCCCCGGTTGCCGGGGGTTGATGGATTTTTCCTGACCGGGCGGTGGTCGTTCCTGTTTACAGAACGGCTGTGGCGCAAAGCTGCCGTGTCGCGTCCACACCATCGATATGTACCTTCAGTATGGTGTTCTCGCGCATTTCCCCGGGCCCTTGCCAGATGACACGCAGATAGTTTTCTGTGTAACCGGTTTGCAGACCCTGTCGGTTTTTTCCTTCCCATAGCACGGTAGCGGCGTGCCCCTGTTGCCGACGCAGGAAACGCTCAAGCAGCGCGTCGGACAATTGCCGAACCGCGGCACTGCGTTTGCGCTTGACCGTTTCCGCTACCGGGTACGGCATCCTGCTGGCGGCGGTCTGTTCGTGTCGGGAGTAACTGAAGACATGGCAGCGCGAAAATCCGATGCGCCGGATGAATGCCAGGCTTTGTTGCCACTCCGCCTCGCTTTCCCCGGGGAAGCCGACGATGATATCGGTGCTGATATTGAAATTTGGCTCGCGTTCCCTGAGCTTGTCCACCAGGACTGCGAAATCCCGGGTATGGCAGCGTCTTCCCATGCGTTTCAATACACTGTCACAGCCACTTTGCAGCGGCAGATGCAGATGCGGCAATAGCCTGGGCGATTCGGCAAACAGCTCCAGCAGCCGCCGGGGCAGGGCCCACGGCTCCAGCGAACCGAGTCGCAGGCGCGGCAGGCGGGTTTCGTCAAGGATACGTTCCACCAGTCCGCCCAGGTCGGTGCCCCGGTCGTTCCCATACCCTCCCAGATGCACCCCGGTCAATACCACTTCCTGGACGCCGACGGCGGTCAACTGCCGTATTTCAGAGAGGATGTCCGTGTCGGGACGACTGCTTTCATCGCCTCTGGCAAGCGTGACCACACAGAATGTGCAGCGGTGCCGGCAGCCATCCTGTACCTTGACAAAGGCCCGGTGGCGACCACGCAGCAACCCGGGGCTGGCGTGCGGGACGGGTATGGCGGTGTCTGCGGTGTGTTTGGCGGTGGCGGGTGGTTCGCGGTCTGGTGCCAGTGCCTGTCCGACCAGGTGGCGTTTTTGCGCATTCGGGACCACTACGTCGATGCCACCCATGGAGCCAACATCCGCCGCATTCAGGCTGGCGTAGCAGCCGCTGACGACCAGCCTGGCGTTTTTGTTGCCCCGTCTGCAACGCCGGATAAGCTGGCGGGATTTCCTGGCCGCCTCGGTGGTCACCGCGCACGTGTTGATAACCACGATATCGGCTTGCTCGGGCTGCATGACAATGTGATGCCCCTGTCTCCGGAACGCCCTGGCCCAGCTTTCCAGTTCCGCCTCGTTCAGACGACAGCCCAGGCTTTGAAGGGCAATTTTCGGCATGGTGCGGGGTCCGGGATTTTGGGGCTGTCTTGGGCCTGTGCAGTGTCGCAGGGCAGGGTGGTTTGCGGGTTTTGAGATTGGCTCCTCGGGACGGGCTCGAACCGCCGACCTAGTGGTTAACAGCCACCCGCTCTACCAACTGAGCTACCGAGGAATCGCCGGGCTGACAATCCGTGCCAAGTCCGTGGGGATCGTGCCGGGATACTACCCGGGGAGCAGGGTATGGGTCAAGCGTTCGCTGCTTCCGGTTGTGTCGGCACTGGAGGGTGTCGGCTCATTATCGTCATGGTGGTGACAGCGTATCCCGCTCCATTCAGCGCTGGACGAGGGAATGGGTTACTGACAAAAGGCGTTGCCGAGTGATATGATTCACACGATGAAAAGCATGCATATTCTGGGTATTTGCGGCGCTTTCATGGGGGGGCTGGCACTTATCGCACGTGCCTTGGGTTATCAGGTCAGTGGTTCGGACCAGAATGTCTATCCGCCGATGTCCGATCTGCTGCGGGATCAGGGTATCGTGTTGTGCCAGGGTTATGCACCGTCTCATCTGCAACCGGCTCCCGACCTGATCCTGATCGGCAATGTGTTGTCCAGAGGGAACCCGGCCGTTGAATATGTGTTGGATCAGCGTCTGCCTTTCATGTCCGGATGTGAGTGGTTGTGGCAGGCGGTATTGCGCGAGCGGCATGTACTGGCCGTTTCCGGCACCCACGGGAAGACCACCACTGCCAGCATGCTGGCATGGATCCTGGAGCATGCCGGAAGGCAGCCGGGCTATCTGGTCGGTGGCGTGATGGAGAATTTCGGTGTCTCTGCCCGGCTGGGACAATCCCGGTATTTTGTGATCGAGGCGGACGAATATGACACAGCGTTTTTTGACAAGCGCTCCAAGTTTGTTCATTACCATCCCCAGACCCTGGTCATCAATAATATAGAATATGATCATGCGGACATCTTCGATGATATCGAGGCCATACGGCGCCAGTTCCATCACTTGCTCCGGGTCGTTCCCCGTTCGGGCTCCGTCATCTTTCGTGCCGGGGACGAGAATATACAGCAGGTATTGGCCAGAGGATGCTGGTCCAACAGTATGGCTTTCGCGCTGATGGACGAAGCGCAGGAAGCGGACTGGGAGCTCAAGGGGTTGTGCCGTGACTTCAGCCGCATCCGGATTCGGCATGCGGGTCGACAGTTGCAGTGCGAGACCAGGTTGTTGGGGCAGCATAACGCCCTGAACGCGCTGGCGGCAATGGCTGCCGCCGCCGATGTGGGGATTGCTCCGGAACTTGCTGCGGCCGCGCTGGCGGGTTTCCGGGGTGTCAGGCGTCGGTTGCAGTTTCTGGGCGAGCGGCGTGGGGTACAGGTCTATGATGACTTTGCCCATCATCCAAGCGCGATTGCCGCTACCTTGCAGGCCCTGAGGGCGCATGCCAACGGTAGCCGGATCATCGCGGTCATGGAGCCGCGTTCCAATACCATGAAGCTGGGGAGACATCGCTCGGGACTGGCTTCCGCGTTTGCGGATGCCGATCAGGTACTGTTTTATCAGCCCGCCACGCTGGGCTGGGATATCGCTTCGGCGACTGCGGAACTGGCGGCAAAACATCGTGTGCTTGAGGATATAGACCATATGGTGCAGTTGCTCGTGGCTGAATCGGTTGCCGGGGACTGTATCGTGTTTATGAGCAATGGAGGGTTTGGAGGCATACAGCGGAAGTTCATGGATCAGTTGACATAGGCGGTCCGAATCATCATGTATATACCGTTGTTCCCATTGGATACCGTGGTCTTCCCCGGGGGCAGTTTGCAGTTGCGAATTTTTGAGCCACGTTACCTGGATCTGGTCAGCCGATGCCTGCGTGAGGATACGGGTTTTGGCATCTGCCTGGTTGCTGGCAAGGGGGATGAGGCGGTTGACGGCACAACATCGCAGTTTCGCTTACACGCCACCGGTACCCATGTGCGGATCATCGACTGGGAGGGGCTGGAGCACAATCTGTTGGGCATTCGTGTGGAGGCGGACCGGCGCTTTCGTGTCCATTCGGTCAGTCAGCGCAAGGACCGTCTGGTGGAGGGTGAAGTCGACTGGCGTGATGAAAATGTGCAGGCGCTGAGCAAAGATCACGCGAGTTTTGCGCAACTGTTGCAGGAGATAGTTCAGCGCTTTCAACTGGATCTGCCGAACGACTCGGCATGTTACAACGAGGCGCTCTGGGTCAGTGGTCGGTTGGCCGAGATACTGCCTTTCAATATGCTGTCCAAGCAGCATATGCTGGAGATGGATGACCCACGTTCACGCTTTGACTATATGCAGGGGCTGCTGGAGAACATGGACCTCGAGAAGTATTCTCTACAGTGAGATGAACCAGGGCACCGGAGCGGTGTCTCTGCGGGGGCATTCCCCGATCCGGAAACTTGCCGGAGCCGTTTATTTCAAGTGCGTCAAGCACATGCTTGACAGTCTGCACAAAGCTTCTATAATCCGCGTATCTGTCAGGCCTCGTGCCTGCTGTGCATGGATACTTTAGGGCAACGTTCAGGAACACAGGAGGACAAATACGATGCAGCAACGCTCGAGGTCGGCTATTATCCCACCCTCTGAAACGAAGGTGCTGCGGCACCTGGCAAAAACACCCTGGGTCCCTGCCTCGGGCCTGGCCGCCAGTCTGCTGCTGACACTGTCTGTCGCCTTCGTGCCACAGGCCGCGCAGGCACAAGATACCCCTCCCCCTGCCAAACCCACCGCACTGGGCATCACGGCGGTGCGGGTGAGCCCGGCCACCCACCCACACGACGTTTTGATCCCGAGCCAGGCGCAGCTTGAGCCTGCGGAGACGATCACCGTGACGGTGACGGAGGAGTCATCGATGGCCTCAGTTCCGGCCAAACCTGTGGACTTCCGCTACAATGCCGGCATACTGGACGTCACGGTGGCCTGGGAAAACCCCAATGACCCCGCCATCACCGGCTGGCAGTACCGACTGAAGACCGGCACCGGCCGCTACTCCACCTGGATTAATATCATCCCCGATACCACTGCGACTACTGCCAGCTACACTGTTACCGGACTCAGCCCCACCACCAGCTATGCTTTCCAGGTGCGGGCATTGAACGATAGTGGCATTGGCCCCGCCTCCGACGAGGTGGTCGTGTGCAGGTTCAGATACATGTGAGACTGGGACAGGGGTTATGGGGTCGTTGGTTTTTCGCGTGCGGCGTATTCCGCTGGCAGGCGCGCCGGTGGGGGGAAGTTCAGGCCCCCGCACTCTCACTGCCGCACACCCGCATATGGCACGAGTAGACTGGCATACTCTCACTGCCGCACACCCGCATATGGCACGAGTAGACTGGGGGCACAAAAGTGGTCGGCAATCGTGCCCTGGGTGCAGCCTCCGTATAATCGCTCCCCCCTTGAGGGGGAGCCGGCAAGCCAAGGGCGCCAGCCCGCAGGCGCGCCGGTGGGGGGCAGTCCAGGCCCCCGCACTCTCACTGCCGCACACCCGCATATGGCACGAGTAGACTGTGGGCACAGCAGTGTTTGGCAATCGTGCCCTGGGTGCAGCCTCCGTATAATCGCTCCCCCCTTGAGGGGGAGCCGGCAAGCCAAGGGCGCCAGCCCGCAGGCGCGCCGGTGGGGGGCAGTCCAGGCCCCCGCACTCTCACTGCCGCACACCCGCATATGGCACGAGTAGACTGTGGGCACAGCAGTGTTTGGCAATCGTGCCCTGGGTGCAGCCTCCGTATAATCGCTCCCCCCGTGACTGAAGTTCGAGCATGGGAAAATCGTAACCTATTGATTTAGATCGCTATTGATGCGATTTTAGTGCGCCGCTACTGGGAACAGGGTAGCCGCACGCCCAACAACTTGAAGGCCTTGCGCTGCAGCGGTGTGGGTCGGGTGGTGACCACAAACGGCTCGGCCTCGGGCAGGCGCGGTGCCACGGTGTTGCGAGTGATGGTGGCCAGGTCAGCGAGCAGGGTGCGAAAGCTGTGCACCGGGTCGCCCTCGGTGGTGCGCTTGGTACGGGCCTTGGCGCGGGCAGCTTCGGACCGCTGCGCCGGTGCCACGACCGAGAGGCGTGCGGCTTCGGCAGCCTCGCCATCTTCGTCATCGAACAGCAGCGGGCGCAACCGCTGGCGCATGTTCCGTTGGAAAACGCCGCGGTGGCATTCGTGCCGTTGGCCTGTTACAATGCACTTCCTCTTCATGGGGTTGTCGGGAAAGCCCATGCCATGGACGATTGGCAGTAAGTTGTTGTTTAGCCTACCGATAATCTGTACAGCCTGGTGGATTGCAGGCCAAGGCGAGCGGTTTGACTTTAGAAAAAAGAAGAAAAGCCTCCAATACACTGACTAGCCCGTCAGGCGCCAGCGGTTGATGCCGATGCCAGCGGATGGCATAACGCTCAGGCCCCCGAGTGCGGCGGATGGATTGCATGTGTTCCGCCTGATACAACAGTGCCCCCCGCTGGAAGGCAACTCCCTCTACTGTAACCTTTTGCAATGCAGCCATTTTTCCGGTACCTCCGCGGTAGCCGAAGCCGACAACAACCGGATACTGGGCTTTGCCAGCGGATATGTACTCCCGGAACGCGGTAGCTGTCTTTTTATCTGGCAGGTAGCTGTCCACGAGCAGGTACGTGGCTGGGGTCTGGGCTGCGCGATGATCGCCAGTATTTTGCAGCGCGGGCAGTGTCGGGCGGTGACCGAAATCGAGGCCAGCGTCACCAGCGGTAATACGGCTTCAAGGAGAATGTGGGAACGGTTTACCGGGCGGCTCGGGGTCGGGTTGAAAGAAGCGGTGCTGTTTGATCGGAACAGGCATTTTGGTGGCGACCATGCTACGGAACTGTTGTTGCGGATCGATGTGTCAGGCATGGAGAGGGACGCTTTTGATGATTTGATTTCCGCGCATCAGGTGCACGCTTGAGCAGGACTGGGAGCCCTCGCGGGTCGGGTCACAAAAGCGCGAAGTTGCGATCGGGATCGAAGATTATAGATTATAGATACAGAGATACAGAGATACAGAGATAGATACAGATACAGAGATATAGAGGATAGACATGAAAATATTCGAAGAGATAGAATCAGAGGTGCAATCCTATGCCCGCTCTTTCCCCAGAGTGTTCCATAGGGCACAAAAGGAATTTCTATATGACACGGAGGGGAATGAATACCTCGATTTTCTGTCCGGGGCGGGTGCCTTGAATTACGGGCATAATAATCCGCGTCTCAAGGCGGCGTTGTTGGATTATATCCGCGAGGATGGCATCACGCATGGTCTGGATATGCATACCCAGGCCAAAGGTCGCTTCATGGAGGTGTTCAGGGAGAACATTTTGAAGCCGCGTGGACTGGATTATGTCATGCAGTTTACCGGACCGACGGGTACAAATGCCGTGGAGGCTTCTCTGAAGCTTGCACGCAATATCAAGGGACGCGAAAACATTATCGCTTTTACCAATGGTTTTCATGGTGTCAGTCTGGGCGCTTTGGCAACCACTGGAAACTCCTTTCACCGGAGTGCCGCGGGGGTCAGTCTGGGCGGTGTCAGTCGAATGCCCTACGATGGTTATCTGGGGGATCAGGTTGACACTACGGCCTATCTGGACAAGGTGTTGTCTGATACCAGTAGTGGTGTGGACAAGCCTGCCGCGGCGATTGTTGAAACGGTACAGGGAGAAGGGGGCATACAGAGTGCCGGTTTCCGGTGGTTGCGCAACCTGCAGGCGGTTTGCAAAAAACATGATGTGTTGCTGATCGTGGATGACATACAGGCTGGCTGTGGCCGTACCGGCACCTATTTCAGCTTTGAAGAAGCCGGCATAGTGCCGGATATGGTCACACTGTCCAAATCGCTGAGTGGCTATGGTTTGCCGTTTGCCATGGTATTGTTCTCTCCGGAACTGGATAAATGGAAACCCGGTGAGCATAACGGGACTTTCCGGGGTAACAATCTCGCTTTTGTCACTGCTGCGGCCGCGATAGAGGAATACTGGTCTGACGGCGCCTTTTCACGGCAGATCAAACGCCGGGGAAAGTACATGGAACAGCGTCTTGAGCAGATCGTGGCCCGTTACGGGGATGGGAAATTTTCCGCCTGTGGTCGGGGCATGTTCCGCGGAATTAATTGCCTGGACGGGGAATTTGCCGGCAAGATATGTCGGCGTGTGTTTGAGAAGAGGCTGATTATGGAGACCAGTGGTGCCACTGATCAGGTGCTGAAATTTCTCTGTCCATTGGTGATCAGTGATGAAAACCTGGCCAGAGGGATTGACCTCGTCGAGGAGGCGATCAGTGAGGTCTGCGATACCGAGGAAATCGGCGACGTGAAGCAGGATTATTTTGACAATGTTACGCGCTTGCGCGTCCAGCGATAAGATTTCGCCGATTGCCTGGATGATCGTCAGGACTTTGCAGGAAGCACGGCAGTCTGCACGTGCTGTCGTCTCTCCAGGCGGGGAATGGGAGAGTATTCGCATGTTGCTCAAGGATGATAATATGGGGTTCTCTTTTCATATAACGATCGTCCATGAAGGTGCAAACTTGAAGATGCATTATCAGCAGCATCTGGAATCGGTTTATTGCATTACCGGCCAGGGTGAGGTTGAGACATTGGCAGACCATGCGGTGTACCCGATTCGGCCTGGTACTCTGTATGTACTCGACCAGCATGACAAACATGTACTGCGCGCCTTTGAGCAGATGCAACTGGCATGTGTGTTCAACCCGGCACTGCATGGCGGAGAAGTGCACAATGCCGAGGGTTCCTACGAATTGCCTGGGGAGTCTGCATCGGTCGGGTCGTACACGAAATAGCGATTTTGCATAAAGGCGTATGATGGAATTGCTGAAAGACCGGATCGGTGGTGTGTGGCGTTGCTTTGTGGCGTTACTCGTTTTCTTTCAGATCGTTGTGGCTGTCACGGTACCTGTCACCGGCTTTGCCGCGGAGGATGATGTATTGTGGCAATCCGGCAAGAACCAGCGAGTGGAACTGGTAAGCCAGGAACGCTCTTTGAAAGAGCAGACACGACCCAACCAGCATCCTGTGGAGTTGGACGAAAAGCAGCTTGCCCATGCGCTGGACGCCCTGCGCATATGGGAGAAAGGCTATTTCTCCGAACAGAAGCTGGTGCGTGTATTCTCTCCCAACCAGCGGCGGGTGTTGGCAAGGGCAATCAGCCAGGGACTGGCCCGTGCGGAACCCGATCAGGAGCTCATATTTTCGCTGGCGGGTGGGGTGGACAAGGATACGGGCCTGAGCTTTTTTGGACACAGCTACATTGCCGGCAGGGTGTTTTATCTGGATGATCGGTTGCAGTTCATCATTGGCAATTTTCGCCGTTCCAAGGACAAGGGTGCCGAGGCGATGGCCGGGCAGTTTGGTGAATACGAGATCACGTATCGCTTTAATCATGGCAGGCGTGCGGGCCGATCCCGGCTGTATACCATGAACAGCCTGCTGGCCAATGTCGCCGGCATTGAGCAGATGGGTGAGGGTGACAAGATACGCCGAGACTGGCTATTGGTTGATGTGGAGGCTGCTGCGCAGGTCGTGCTTTCCGAGGAGCGCGAGAGAGTGCGTAAAACGCCAACCGGGGAGAATCGGCAGGCGCTCGAACAGGCCGCCCGGGAACGTCTGGAGTTGCGTGCCGAGATGGCGCGCATGCGCAAACGCATGCAGAATCTGACTGGCGAACAGGGAGTGCCTGCAGGTGTCAGTGACATCAAGTCACGCATGCACACGCTGGAACAACTCCGCGAGGATGGCTTGATCAGTCAAGAGGAGTACGAACAGAGGCGTCAGAAGATACTGGACGATATTTGAGGTGGCAATGCATCATCCGGATCGGTGCGGCCGTGCGTTCTTCAGGGGGAAGCGCATGTTTTGTTGTCGGTGTTTCGATGGCCGGACAGTTGCATCCTGCTGAATACAGGGATTGAGGTCTGGCAGCCGTGCGTGAGCTTTATCCAGCACTGGAGGCGTTTGCATCGGACCATTTGCCGGAGCAGGATGGTCACCGGGTGTACTATGAGCAGGCAGGCAGCCCGGATGGCATCCCGGTGTTGTTTTTGCATGGCGGACCCGGTTCCGGTTGTAACGAAGGTCACCGCTGCTATTTTGATCCGGTGCGCTATCGGGTGATATTGTTTGATCAGCGTGGCTGTCATCGTTCTGTCCCCAATGGCCTGCTGACACATAATGAGACTGATGCGCTACTGACCGATATGGAGCGTATTCGCTGCCAGTCGGGTGTGGATCGGTGGTTGCTGTTTGGCGGTTCCTGGGGAGCCACCCTGGCCTTGTTGTATGCCGAGGCGTACCCGGAGAGGGTGCTGGGGCTGATCCTGCGTGGTACCTTTCTGGCCCGGCGGCAGGATCTGGACTGGTTTGTCAATGGAGTCAGGCATATTTTCCCGGAACACTGGAAGGCGTTCTGTGACCGGTTTCCGGACGACCAGCGAGCCGAAAAGTTCAGCGTCCTGTACGCATGGCTCACAGGGACAGACACCGGGTTGCAGGAGTTTGCGGCGCGTATCTGGTCACAGTGGGCGGGCACGGTGGTTACGGCTTCATTGGGAACCGAGTACCAGTTGGACACCTCGGATATGGAATTGCTGGTCAACCATGTGCGCATTGAAATGCATTACGCGGTTAACCGGTATTTCATGGAGGAGGATCAGATATTACAGCAGATCGGCCGTTTGCCTGCGGTGCCTGTATATATTTTGCATGGACGGCGCGATCTCACCTGCCTGCCATCCGCTTCCTGGGAGCTGCATTGCGGCATACCGGGTTCACGTCTGCGTTTTCTGAGTACTTGCGGGCACCTTGCCAGTGAACCGGCCATGATCGATGCGTTAATCCAGGCGACTGATTCGATGGCTGAGCGTTTGGCATGAACCGCGACCGGCGTCGGCCTTTGATCATGGGGATACTCAATCTGACCCCGGACAGTTTTTCTGATGGCGGACAACATAATACGCTGGATAGTGCACTGTCACATATCCGTCGCATGGTGCTCGAAGGTGCTGACATAATCGATATTGGGGGCGAATCAACCCGCCCGGGTGCATCGCGTATTGCTATTCAGGAGCAGTTGGCTCGCACCGTGGATATCATCGCCGCCTGTCGGCGGGAAATCCCCGAACGGATCGATATCAGTATCGATACGACGCGGGCGCAGGTTGCCGAGGCGGCATTGAATGTCGGGGCAACGATGATCAATGATGTCACCGCGGGGACAGACGACCCGTCCATCCTCGATCTGGCGGCCGAGCGCAAGGTACCGATTTGCCTGATGCATATGCAGGGGCGTCCGGCAGACATGCAGCATGACCCGCACTATCGTGACGTGCTTGCCGAGGTGCGTCAGTACCTATTGGAACGGACCGAAGTGGCGATCCGCTGCGGGGTCGACAGGGAGCGTCTGATCATCGATCCGGGTATTGGTTTTGGCAAGACTGCCGGGCATAACCTGCGGCTTCTTGCCGGTTTGCCAGGTCTGGTTGAATGTGGATACCCGGTACTGCTGGGTGCCAGCCGCAAAGGTTTTCTGAAGCCGTACAGCCGGGCGGCAGAGGCAGCGGCGGACCGTCTGATCCCGAGTTGTGCCACCACGGTGATCGGGGTGCAGGCCGGGGTACGCATCTTCCGGGTACATGATGTGCAGGCAAACCGCGAGGCGGCGGATACCGCCTGGGATGTGTGCAAGGCTGGCTGTTGAGACTGCCGGCTTCAGTTTGTGTTGACAGGCTCTTTTTGCCGGTCCAATCGCTTCGAGTTTTTCATGTTGCGAAACAGGATCGGCTGTGCCTGGACTGGCAGTGTCTTTTCCTGTGCCGCAATGTTCCCGATACGTTCTATATCGGCGAGTAGTTGCGCATGGTGGGGCGATTTGTCACAGACCGGGTCGGCATTGCGTGCGTCTCCGGTCATCATGAACGCCTGGCAGCGGCACCCACCAAAGTCCTTTTCTTTTTCCGGGCAGGAGCGGCAGGGTTCCACCATCCAGTCAAAGCCGCGAAAGTGGTTGAACCCTGGAGAATCATACCAGGCCGCTTTCACGCTGCAGTCGCGTACATTGGGAAACCTTATCGGAAGTTGCCCGGCCTCGTGGCAGGGGAGCGCGGTGCCGTCCGGCGCGATGGTCAGGAATATCGCCCCCCAGCCGTTCATGCAGGCCTTGGGTCGGTTTTCAAAATAGTCCGGTACCACATAGATGATGCGTGATTTGCCCCGCATTTTTTCTTGATATTCCCGTGCCACACACTCGGCCTGCTTGAGTTGTTCGCGGGTGGGCAGCAAATGATCCACGTTGATCCGTGACCATCCATAGTACTGGGTGCTGGCAAGCTCTACGTAATCGGCTTTCAGTTCTACGGTCATGTCCAGGATGTCACGGATCTGGTCTATATTCTTGCGGTGAATGACGATGTTCAGCACCATCGGATACTCGTATTTCTTGACCACTCGCGCCATCTCTTTTTTGTGCTGAAAACTCTTGGTGCCGCCGAGAAAATTGTTCAATTCCTCGTTGCTCGCCTGAAAACTTATCTGAATATGGTCCAGCCCGGCTTCCTTGAAACGCGCCACGCGCTCCTCATCCATACCCACACCGGAGGTGATCAGGTTGCTGTAGTAGCCAAGCCTGCGGGCTTCGCGGATCAATTCCTCCAGGTCGCTGCGCACCAGAGGCTCTCCGCCCGAAAAGCCGAGCTGGGTTGCGCCAAGTTCGCGTGCCTGGCGCAACACTCGAAACCAGTCCTCGGTGTCCAGTTCATTCTGATAGCGTGCGATTTCTACCGGATTCGAGCAGTATGGGCACTGTAGCGGGCAACGGTAGGTCAATTCCGCCAGCAGCCAGAGTGGCGGTTTGATCTCACTTTGCTTCACTGATCCATCCATTTCCATAAGCCAACTCAAGAAAGCGCAGTACATCGTCTTCGATATTTTCGGTACTGGCAAAGGACGCGGCGAGTTGTTCGACAATCTCGCCGACCGAGGTTTCCCCATCCAGGCGTTTCATAATCTCACCCGCGCTGTCGCTTAATTTCACCATGCCTTCAGGGTACAGTACCACATAGCAGTTCTGCACTTTTTCCCATTGCAGGCGAAAGGTGGGCGCGATCCGTAGCACACTGCGCAACGCGATAGCGGGGGGATTATCCATGTTTCATGACCCAGGCTACGTGCAATTGTGGTAGGGGGGTTTGTGCTCAATGTATGCCATCCACATGCAGTCCAGCATGGTCCAGAGCACATCGAGTTTCATCTGCAGGATGTCCAGAGCACGTTCCTGCTCGGCCCGGGTGGTGAAGTAATCCAGCGTGACCTCCAGCCCATGCTGCACGTCGCGTCTGGCCTCACTCAAGCGTTTGCGAAAATAGGTATAGCCCCGGGGGTCGATCCAGGGATACATCTCGGGCCAATTGTCCAGGCGTTTCTGATGGATCTTTGGTGCGAACAGTTCGGTCAGCGAGGAACAGGCCGCTTCCTGCCAGCTTGCACGCCGGGCAAAATTCAAATAGTGGTCGATAGCGAAACGCACCCCGGGCAACACACGCTGACAAGAGAGTGTATCCTCCCGCTCCAGTCCCACTGCCTCTGCCAGTGCCAGCCAGGCTTCAATGCCACCTTCCTCACCCTGATAGCCATCATGGTCCAGGATGCGTTGTATCCATTTCCGACGCGCCTCTCGGTCCGGGCAATTGGCCAGGATCGCGGCATCTTTGACCGGAATGGTGATCTGGTAGTAAAAACGGTTTGCTACCCAGCCGCGAATTGCATCGGCATCCAGTTGTCCGCTGTTCATCAACACATGAAATTCATGGTTGATGTGATAGTACTTCTCCTTGCCGCGCAACTGTTGTTCAAACTCCTCTCGGCTCCATGGCGTCCGCTCCGACAGCGTGGCCGCGGTTGCCGTGTCACTCTTCCTGGAAAGCTGTTGTGTCTCCGCATGCATATCGTGACTTCCCGTGCGTTTGTTACAAGCTGATATCCATGCCATCCTCGCTGACTTCAATCGCGTGTTCCTCCAGCAGCTTGCGCTCTTTGGAAGTGGCATCCAGGATGGGATTGGTGTTATTGATGTGAATGAGCATCTTGCGCGGTTTTTCCATACCCGCCAGGGTGTCGACGATACCACCCTCGCTGGATTGATCCAGATGTCCCATTTCACTGGCCAGTTTGTCGCTGATGCCGTGTTTGGACATCTCGTCGTTTGTCCACATGGTACCATCTATCAGCAGCAGGTCGGCATTGCGCATGTATTCCCGTACCTGTGGTTCGATCTCGCCCAGTCCGGGCGCGTAAAACAGGTTCTTTGCGGTGCGGGTGTCTGTTACCCGGAACCCGGTATTGTCGCCGGGCACGGTATTGTGCCGGTGTGGAGAATATGGCGGTGCCTCGCTTTTCAGTGGCACAGCGGTGAACTCCAGACCGTCTGCGCATGGGATACTGAAAGTGGACTGGTCTGTCTTTATCTGATGCCAGTTCACGCCGCGAAAGTGGCTGAGTATCGGGAAGATTGGAAAGCCGGAGTTCATGTCTTCGTATACGCTGGACGTACAATAGACATCCCAGGGCTTGTCATGTTCGCGCAGCATCAGCAGTCCGGTGGTATGGTCGATTTGCGCGTCGCAGAGAATGATCGCGCAGATCGCGGTATCACGGATCTCGCGTGCCGGTTGCAGTTCCGGGAAGGCGGCCAGTTGCGCCCGAATATCCGGTGAGGCGTTGAATAGTACCCAATCCGTGTCGTTGGCGGAGATGGCGATCGAAGACTGTGTACGTGCCGTGCCATTGAACCGGCCCTGGCGCAGGCGGCTGCAGTTGTCGCAGTTGCAGTTCCATTGAGGGAAGCCGCCTCCGGCTCCAGTACCAAGCAAGTGTATGCGCATTTATCTGTTCAATCCTCGGGATACGGGTTTCTGACTTCAGGATAAGCGAAAATCATGCCACTTTCCAATAGCGGTCCGGGATCGCTAAATATATTTCATATCAGGTGCTTGAGCTTATTTCACGCATACGGAGACGATGCCTTGCCATGGACCCTGGTTGATATCGACATGCGGGTGGTTCATTTCCGGTGGACTTCGGTTGTGCTGGTGCTTGAGTGGGTATAATGAACCCATGAGCGATGCGGCGTCCGAACATATCCTGTTTCTGACAGGCAGACTGGCGCTCGGACCGTTGCGGAAAGTCATGGAAGCGATGCAGCCGGATGAGTTCAGTTATGAGATTCGCAATATCGGGGTCAGTGTGGCGGCGTTGATGACCGCGCAGATGATCGTGCGCAGACTGGACGACCTGGAGGGTGTGGATCGTATCATCGTGCCTGGGGCGTGTCGTGGGGACCTGCAGATGGCGAGCGAAAAACTCGGTGTTCCCTGTGTCCGTGGACCGGTCGACCTGAAGCAATTGCCGCAGTTTTTCGGTCGTGAGGGTAAGTCGCTCAGTCTGGATGAATACACGGTGAAGATCTTTGCGGAGATTACCGATGCGCCGCTGATCAGCGTTGAAGACTGTCTGGGCAAGGCCGAGTACTACCGTCATATGGGGGCGGATGTTATCGATATCGGTTGTTTGCCGGACACGGATTTTCCCCATCTGGAGGCGCTGGTGACGGCCCTGCACGAGGCCGAATTCCAGGTCAGTGTGGATTCGCTGGATGAGCGATATCTGTTGCGTGGTGGCAGAGCCGGGGCGGATTATCTGCTCAGTCTGAATGAGAGCAACCAGTGGATTGCCCAGGAAACGGATGCCGTTCCGGTGCTGATACCCGAACAACCTGGCGACATGGCTTCACTGTTGCGGCTGGTGGATGCGTTTTCGCGTGCTGGCCGGCCATTTTACGCAGATCCGGTACTGGACCCCGTGCACTTCGGTTTTACCGATTCCATCCTGCGTTACCGGGAATTGCGTACAGCCTGTCCGGAGGCCAATATCTTGATGGGGGTCGGCAATCTGACGGAACTGACGGAAGCGGACACGACCGGGATCAACGCGCTGTTGTTTGGCATCATATCCGAGTTGGGGATACAGGCGGTATTGGTGACTCAAGTCAGTCCGCATTGCCGCAGCGCGATCCGGGAAGCCGATTTTGCCCGCCGCATCATGGCGGCCGCACACCGGGAGGGCGGTTTGCCCAAAGGCATCGATGGTGCGCTGAGCGCGCTCCATGCACGCCAGCCGTTTGCATGGGATGCCGAGGAGATTCGCGCCTTTCAGAAAGCGATCCGCGACCGGAATTACCGGATACAGCTCAGCGAGGAAGGCATTCATGTTTACAACCGTGAGGGTATCTGGCAGGCCGTGGAGCCATACGCTTTTTTTTTGCAGTTGGATGATATTCAACAGGATGCGTCTCATGCCTTTTATCTGGGGGTGGAATTGGCCCGTGCCCATATCGCCTGGCAGTTGGGCAAGCCCTATGCTCAGGACGAGGAGCTGGCATGGGGTGCGGCACTGCCTCCCCCGAGTACGGAACAGCGGGAACTGTCATCCCGTATTGCGCATGACATCAGAGCACTGCGCAGTCGGCTCGATCGGGAAAAGACCCAAAGACAGGGCCAGGTTGGGCGTTCCCGTCGTCAACGTGATGCGTGTTCCGGGCAGGGCTGATGTCTGCATTGATCCATGAAGTCGTCATTACCACGGTCAATCCGGATGGCGGCGTACATCTCGCACCGATGGGCGTCACGGAAGACGCGGCAGGGCGGATTGTGGTGGCCCCGTTTCGGCCTTCCGTGACGCTGGACAATCTGCAGCGGACCCGGCGTGCGGTAGTGAACTGCACCGATGACGTGCGGGTCTTTGCCGGCTGTCTGACGGGCCGTTATGACTGGCCGCTGAGGACACTGGATTCCGGCAGTGGTTACCGTTTGTGTGCGGCCCTGAGCCATCAGGTGTTGCGGATGGTCGAATTTGAAGACGAGGCGTTGCGTCCGCGTTGTCTGTGTACAGTGGAATCTTCCGCTGTCCATGCACCGTTTCGTGGTTTTAATCGTGCCCAGGCCGCGGTATTGGAGGCGGCGATCCTGGTCAGTCGGCTGGATCGACTGTCGCTGGAAAAAATCGATGCGGAACTGGAATATCTGCGTATCGCGATAGATCGTACCGCGGGAGAGTCGGAACGGTTGGCCTGGTCATGGTTGATGGAGCGGGTGGATCGGCATCGGTGCCGGGCTGCGGCGGTGAAGCATGCGTAGCCCGGGTGTTGCCGGTGGCGGGGTGGCGATGCTGGCCAGTGTCGCCAATGTTGAGGAGGCCCGTATCGTGCTGCGTGCCGGTGCGGACATCATTGACATGAAACAACCCGATGAAGGCGCCCTGGGGGCTGTGCCGGTGCCGGTGGCCCGCGAGATTGTGAAACAGGTGGCGGGGACCCGGTTGTGCAGTGCTACAGTGGGCAATCTGGAGGCCGATGACCCGCGGTTGACTGAAGCCATACACGAGCGTGTCCGGCTGGGGGTTGACTTTGTCAAGGTGGGTCTGTTTTCCAGTACTCCCACACCGGCGTTTCTGCATGTGTTGCAGGCCCTGGACATTGCCCCGGTGCGTTTGATAGTGGTGTTGTTTGCAGAGTACTATCCGGGTTCCCCTGAACTCGGCAGTTTGCTGTCGGCACTGGCGGCGCGTGAGGTTGCCGGTGTCATGCTGGATACCTGTACCAAAGATAATGTCAGTCTGCCGGGCAGACTGACGGTGGCGGAGATAGCCGCCTTCATTGATGCGACGCACAAGTACGGGCTGCTGTGCGGGCTTGCCGGTTCCCTGCGTATCGAGGATCTGCGTCAGCGCGTCCTGTGGCGAGCGGATTATCTGGGTTTTCGCGGCGCCCTGTGCCGGGCCGCTTGCCGCGAGCAGACCCTGGACCCGGCCCGGGTAGATGCACTCCGTGCCAGGCTGAGTGCCGGTCCGGTGTGCCGGCACTCGGGGTCGGACCCGGCGGGGACAATCCGGCACGCGTCGGCGTTTTCCTCGGAGACGGGCGGGTGTGCCGGGGTGGACCGCGGTGCGTAGCATGTGGGTCGGCATTTTCAAGCGCATAAAATCTATATATCACATCAAGAAATAGTTATAAAATACTGATATTGAATATTTTAATTTAATAGTATGCGGCTGGGTTCCAGAGTGTGTCGTCAAATGCGACGATATGCGGTAAAATCCACCGCACTAACAAATCAGTCGCTGTAGCGACAGTCGGTCGCTGTGCGATACGCACGCAACGCCAGGGTGGTTTGGAGGACAGGCACAGCAGCCATGGGGCTGAGTGGGAGGCACTGTAGGTGGGGGAAGAGGGTATCCGTAGCGTGGGGCCGGCGTCCATACCTGATTGAAGCCCGGGTCCGGACTTGTTGTTTCGGGGATTGAACACGCTTGAGAAGCCCGCTTGCCAGCCGGTGTGCGCTATGGGCTTTTGGCAAGGTGCTGCGGCAGACTGATTTCCAATTTGTTTGATGAGGCGATGTGATGTCCGAGTTTGTCACTGTGGTAGATGGTAAGACGGGGAAGAAAGTTGATTGTCCCGTCATCAAGGGAGTGTATGGTGCCCCGGTCATAGAGATGAGGGAGATACATAAGGAATTGGGCATGTTTTCTTATGACCCGGGCTTTCTGGTCACGGCGGCCTGTCGTAGCGCCATTACCTATCTGGATGGGCAGGAAGGCGTATTATTGCATCGCGGTTACCCCATTGAACAGCTAGCCGAGCGCAGCAGTTATCTGGAAGTTTGCTATCTGTTACTGAAAGGTGAATTGCCGACCAAGTCGCAGTTCGATGCGTTTTGTACGGAATTGCATCGCCGTAACATGGTGCATGAACATCTGGAGCGTTTTTTCAACGGCTATCGTTATGATGCACACCCGATGTCCATGATGGTGGGGATTACCGGGGCGCTGTCTTCTTACTACCATGAGGCATTGGACATCAATGATCCGGTGGACCGGGAACTGACAGCCATCCGCGTGATCGCAAAGATGCCGATACTGGCCGCGCATTGCTACAAGCATGCGGTGGGCCACCCCTTCGTCTACTCCCGTGACGACCTTGGCTATGTGGAGAACTTCATGAACATGATGTTTTCGGTGCCGATGCGTCCCTATGAGCCATCTCCGGTCGCGGTTCAGGCACTGGAATTGTTGCTTATACTGCATGCGGATCATGAGCAGAACGCCTCCACATCGACCGTGAGGCTTGCTGGCAGCGCGGAGGCCAACCCATTCGCATGCATCGCCGCGGGCATTGTTACGCTGTGGGGCCGTGCACACGGAGGAGCAAACGAGGCCGTACTGAACATGTTGACGGAGATCGAGGACGTCAAGAACATCCCGAAGTTCGTTGCTCGAGCCAAGGACAAATCCGATCCTTTCCGCTTGATGGGCTTTGGTCACCGGGTATACAAAAATTACGACCCCCGTGCCGCGATTATCCGCAAGGTGTGTCATCGTCTGCTGGAAGAGGGGGATGCGATTGATCAACCCCTGTTCAACATTGCCATGGAGTTGGAGCGTATCGCGTTGGAGGATGACTATTTCATCGAACGCAAACTCTATCCGAATGTGGATTTTTATTCGGGCATTATCCTCAGGGCGCTGGGTATCCCGGCTTCGATGTATACGGTGCTGTTTGCCTGGGCACGCTCGGCGGGCTGGATCGCCCAGTGGCTGGAACTGATGGAGGATCCGGAGTTCCGCATTGGTCGACCGCGTCAACTCTATATCGGTGCCGAACGGCGTGACTACGTGCCGATGGGAAAACGCAGGAAATCCGGGTAGTCACCAGGCTGGCACGATGACATGAATACTCCGCTGCGTATCACGGTCACCGGTGCGGCAGGTCAGATCGGCTATGCGCTGTTGTTTCGCATCGCGTCCGGGCAGATGCTGGGTCCGGATCAGCCGGTATTGCTGCAGTTGTTGGAAGTTCCGCCCGCGATGCCGGCACTGAGCGGGGTGGCCATGGAACTGGAGGACTGTGCCTTCCCGTTGCTTGCGGACATGGTGCTGAGTGATGACCCCGTCACCGCCATGCGCGATACCGATTTCGCGATATTGGTAGGCTCCAAACCGCGGGGCAAGGGCATGGAACGCAGTGACCTGCTGGGCGCCAATGGCAGCATATTCAGGCAGCAGGGCCAGATTTTGAACGAGCATGCGGCCCGTGGTGTGCGGGTGCTGGTAGTCGGTAATCCGGCCAATACCAATGCCTGGGTTGCCGCGCAGTCTGCCCCCGATCTGCCGCAGGGCAATTTCACCGCATTGACCCGTCTGGACCATAACCGTGGCCTTGCCTTGCTGGCGGCTCGGCTGGGCGAACCGGTCAGTGCATTGCAAAGGCTGGTTATTTGGGGCAATCACTCCAATACCCAGTACCCGGATATCAGCCATCTTCTGCTGCGGGGGGTGTCTGCGGCGGACCGCATTGACCCGCAATGGTACCGTCAGGAGTATATCCCCCGGGTTGCTGGCCGTGGTGCGGAGATCATCGAGGCGCGAGGCGTTTCCAGTGCTGCGTCAGCGGCCAATGCGGCATTGGGACACATGCGTGACTGGGTACGGGGGGTGGATGATGACTGGTGCAGTATGGTAGTGCCAAGCGATGGCTCCTACGGTGTACCCGAGGGGCTGATGTGCTCCTTTCCGGTCATCTGCCAGGATGGCGGCTATCGGATTATCCGTGACCTGGAACTGGACGAGTTCAGTAAGGAAATGTTGCTAAGAAGCCAGACAGAGTTGGAAAGTGAGCGTGATATTGTAAAGTCCCTGTTGTAGCGGGGTGGTGCTCACCCCGCTTGCCCATGGTATGGTGCGTGTCTTCAATCTTCTGACTCTCTCGGTGTTTTCTTTATGTGCCACGCAGGCTGCATAAGGTCCAACCCTGCTTCTTGGCGTGTTCCCGTAACCTGGGATCGGCATCCACGGCCACTGCGTGATCGACCCACTCCAGCAACGGGATATCGGTATGGGAATCGCTGTAGAACCAGCTTTCTTCCAATGCCTCACCGCGTTGATCAAGCCAGCCCTGTAGCCGTTGCCGTTTGCCAACCCCGTAGGAGGGTATTCCGGTTACCCGGCCAGTATACTCATTGTTGTGCGTCTCCGGTTCAGTGGCGATAAGATGGGGTATGTCCAGTATTTTGGCAATGGGTTCGGTTATGAAGCGGTTGGTGGCGGTGATCACCATCAGTTCATGCCCCTGCTGGCGATGCGTTTCTATCAGTTCACCGGCAGCCGGCAGCATGATCGGCTCGATGTACTGCCGGACATACTCATCGCGCCAGTCCAGCAGTACGCGACGCGGGGTTGCGGCGAGTATTTGTAGTTGAAACTCCAGAAACGCGTGAATATCCAGTGTGCCCTGCCGGTATGCGTCATAGAACTGCCGCTGCCGCTGAAAATGCCTCTCCCCATCAACATGCCGGCACTTTGCCAGGTAGCTTCCCCACAGATAGTCGCTGTCCCCCGCTATCAGTGTATTGTCAAGATCGAAGATTGCCAGTTTCATCAGGGACAGCCTAATGGCAGGACCGTGTGCATTGCAAAATGATCTACCATATGGGGCATTTCCAACCGGGCCCGGGTTGCAGGCGCGGATTACGGTACAGGCATACCGCGCCTGTGTCGGCTTTCATTTTGCGCTTGTCAGGTTCGGGCGGTGATACACATGCTTATACATACACTACAGGATAAACCGATCTGAATGATAGACGAAGACGGTTTCAGGGCCAATGTCTGCATTGTGCTGGTCAATGGAAGAGGGCAGGTACTCTGGGCGAAACGCCGCAACCAACGGGGCTGGCAGTTTCCGCAGGGGGGCATGAAAGCGAAAGAGACCCCGGAACAGGCGATGTACCGCGAGCTCGAGGAGGAGGTCGGACTGTTGCCGGAGCATGTGGAGGTGCTGATGTCCACCAGGGACTGGTTGCACTATCGCTTACCGGGGTCCCTGGTGCGTTTGTACGACGTCCCGCAATGTATCGGCCAGAAGCAGATATGGTTTCTGTTGCGGATGTTGGCCAGTGATGACTGCATCAACCTGGAACGTTCCGCTGAACCGGAGTTTGAATGCTGGGAATGGGTGGATTTCTGGCATCCGATGAGCGCTGTTGTCTGGTTCAAGCGCGGGGTCTACCAGCAGGCGCTGGAACAGTTCGCGGTGTTTTTTGGTTTGCAGCCGCCGCGCAGCTAGCTGCCGGCATGCGACACCTGCAAGAGATATCGCTCAAGACCGGTGTCCGTCTTCGCGGCCACCGATACGGCCCTGGTTATTCCAGCAGACTGCGCAACATCCAGGCGTTTTTCTCGTGCGTCTGGATGCGATGGGTCAGCAGGTCCGCACTGCCTTCGTCATTGGCCTCGGTAGCCACCGGCAGTGCCGCACGGGCTGTCTTTGTAATGGTTTCCTGGTCGCCAAGCAGTTGTCGGATCATGTCATTCGCGCTGGGCACACCGGTTTCTCCCTGGATACTGGAAAGCTCGGAAAACTGCTCCCAGGAACCCGGTGCCGGCAGTCCCAGGGCGCGGATCCGTTCGGCGATTTCATCCACTGCCGCGGCGAGTTCGGTATATTGCTGTTCGAACAGGGTATGCAGGGCCGCAAACTGGGGTCCGGTGACGTTCCAGTGGAAGTTCTGGGTCTTCAGATACAGTACATAGCTCTCCGCAAGCAGGTGGGAGAGTCGTGCCGCGATCTGTGCGTGTGCTTGCTGTGAAATATCGCTATCAGACATTGGTCGCTCCTGGGTTCTGGTCCGTGTTCGCTGATGTGGGGGTGTGTTAGACAGCGTGCCTATGCGCCGGTTCCAACGGCGTTGGAAATTGCCCCGATTTTTCAGTCGCCGTTGTGATTTGGTATCCTGCCAGTGCGGTATCAAAGCGCATCGGCGATGGCAGTCTGCATCTGCCGCATCGCTTGTTGCAGTTCCTCCTCGCTGGTGGCGAAGGATATCCGGATATATCCTGGACTGCCGAAGGCGGAGCCAGGCACCACGGCGACCTTCGCCCGGTCAAGGAAAAAGTTTGCCAACGCCATATCATCGTCGATATCCGGCAGTGACTGGATCAGCCCCTGTACCCTCGGGAAGATATAGAAGGTACCGTCGGCAGGTCGGCATTCCACCCCGGGCATCTGCTGCAGTGCTTTCAGCACCAAATCGTGGCGCCGTCGGAACCGTTCCCCATTTGCCTGTATGCAGGATTGATCCCCGGTCAACGCCTCTACCGCTGCCGCTTGCGAGACCGAACACGGGTTGGAGGTGCTCTGGGACTGGATCTTGTTCATCTGCTGGATGAGTGCCTCCGGGCCGGCGGCATAGCCGATACGCCAGCCGGTCATCGCATATGCCTTGGAGACACCATTGACCACCACTGTGCGTTCATACAGTTCGGGACAGGCATTGACGATGTTGCAGAATGACGGCTGACTCCAGAGGATGTGTTCGTAGATGTCATCGGTGACGACGAAGACCTGCGGATGCTGTAGCAGTACCGCCCCCAATGCCTCCAGTTCCGCCGGTGTATAGCAGCTCCCGGAGGGATTGCTCGGGCTGTTGATTACCAGTAGCCTGGTATCCTTGCCGATGGCGTCCTGCAGCAACTCCGGGGTGAGCCGGAAGCCCTGTTCCAGTTCGGTACTGAGTAGCTTGACGCGCGCCTCGGCCAGTGCCGCCATGTCCGGATAGGATACCCAGTATGGGGTGGGAATGATGATCTCGTCACCGGGGTCCAGCAGGGCCTGGAACAGGTTGTACAGGCTGTGTTTGGCGCCAGCCGCCACGCTGACCTGCTTGAGCGTGTAATCCAGTTGATTTTCCTGATGGAACTTGTCGATGACCGCCTGCTTGAGTTCCCGCGTCCCGTCTACCGGGGTATAGCGGGTGGCACCCGCACGGATGGCGGCAATGGCCGCGTCCTGGATGTGTTGCGGGGTGTCAAAGTCGGGTTCCCCGGCCCCCAGGCTGATGATCTGCACACCCTCGGCGGCCAATGCGGCGACCCTGCCGCTGAGTTGCAGGGTGGGGGAAGGTTTGATGCGGTTTGCACGTTGTGAAATGGGGATCATTGCCATAATGCCTCAGCGTATGTTCATAATGCCCGCGGTCGCAATGTTTTCCAACTGTACCGCATGGCAGGCCAGTGGACAGTGGCACGGAAATATACTTGAAATCGCTAGTTGAGTAAACTGTCCACCCGGGGTTTTTGAGGGGACGGGTCCTTTGTCCAGGCTGTTCCTGCGTATGCCAGGCCGTTTGGGCCGGTACCCGAAAGCACACAATGTCCAGAGCATTTGATATCCAGTCCGATTATCGGCCAGCGGGGGACCAGCCTGCCGCCATCGCCTCGTTGGCGGATGGCCTGAATAATGGCCTGTTTGAACAGGTGCTGCTTGGTGTCACCGGTTCCGGCAAGACCTATACCATGGCCAATGTCATTCATCGCCTGCAGCGTCCGGCGCTTATTCTCGCCCCGAACAAGACCCTGGCCGCGCAGCTTTATGCGGAAATGCGGACCTTTTTCCCGCATAACGCGGTGGAGTATTTTGTTTCTTACTATGATTACTACCAGCCGGAGGCCTATGTCCCCGCGTCGGACACCTATATAGAAAAGGATGCCTCCATCAACGAACATATCGAGCAGATGCGCCTGTCTGCGACCAAGGCCATTCTGGAACGGCAGGACACCATTATCGTTGCCTCGGTTTCCGCCATTTATGGTCTTGGCGACCCGCAGAGTTATCTGCAAATGGTGCTGCATCTGGGCCGGGGTGATCTCGTGGATCAGCGGACCCTGCTGCGTCGTCTCGCCGAACTGCAATATGCGCGTAACGATATGGAGCTGCAACGTGCCGGTTACCGCGTGCGTGGAGAACATATTGATGTCTTCCCGGCGGAATCGGACCGGTTCGCGTTGCGCATCGTATTATTTGATGATGAGGTCGAGACACTGGAGCGTTTCGACCCCATCACCGGCGAGGTGCTGGAGTCGTTGCCACGCGTGACGATACATCCCAAGACGCATTATGTTACCAGCCGTCAGGTGCTGCTTGACGCGGTGGATGCGATCCGTGGGGAGTTGGCTGAGCGTCTGGAACAGCTTCGCGCACGGGATCAACTGGTGGAGGCTCAACGTCTGGAGCAGCGTACCCGCTTCGACCTGGAGATGATCCTGGAGATCGGCTACTGCAAGGGCATTGAGAATTATTCACGCTATCTGTCCAACCGCGAGCCGGGGCAGCCGCCTCCCACATTGATGGACTATCTGCCCGCGAATGCCCTGCTGTTCATCGACGAGAGCCATGTCACAGTGCCCCAGATAGAAGGCATGTATCGGGGCGACCGTTCACGCAAGGAGACCCTGGTAGACTTCGGTTTTCGTTTGCCCTCCGCACTGGATAACCGTCCGCTGCGTTGGGACGAGTTTCGTGCCTTGTCTCCGCAGACCGTTTTTGTCTCCGCGACGCCGGGCAGGTATGAGCAGAAACAGGTTCCCCATATCACTGAACAGATCGTGCGCCCTACCGGGCTGCTTGATCCGGAGGTTGAGGTGATGCCGGTCGCCGGGCAGGTTGACCAGCTCCTTTCGGAGATCAACAAGAAAGTGGCACTGTCGGAGCGCGTGCTGGTAACTACGTTGACCAAGCGCATGGCGGAGGACCTGACGGAATACCTGTCCGAACATCAGGTTCGGGTACGTTATCTGCATTCGGACATCAATACCGTCGAGCGGGTGGAGATTATACGTGACCTGCGTGCCGGTGAATTTGACGTGTTAGTTGGCATTAATTTGTTAAGAGAAGGTCTTGATATACCAGAGGTTTCACTTGTTGCCATCCTGGATGCCGATAAGGAAGGCTTTCTGCGTTCCGGTACCAGCCTGGTACAGACCATCGGCCGTGCCGCCCGCCATCTGCATGGCAAGGTGATATTGTTCGCGGACACCGTGACCGGCGCCATGTGCCATGCCATCGATGAAACCGAGCGCCGTCGTGGCGTACAGCAGCGTTTCAACCAGGTCCATGGGGTGACCCCGCAGGGGATCAGCAAGTCGGTGGTGGATATTCTCGATGCGATACCGGTCCGTGGCCGGGGAAAGGGTACACACAAGGCGGTGTTTGCAGCGGAGGAGATGGCCGAATATTGTCGTCTCCCGGCGGCGGATCGGGCACGGCGCATCCGCAAGTTGGAACAGCGCATGTACCGGCATGCACGGGACCTGGAGTTTGAGGAGGCGACGGTGGTGCGCGATCAGATCCGTGCGCTACAGGAATGGCAGGATGCCTTGTGAGCTGTGCCGTCCGACCAGGCGGCGTCTCAGTCCATGGCGGCGCCACACTGGCCGCGGTGGCGCAGTAGATGGTCCATCAGTACCAGTGCCAGCATGGCCTCGGCGATGGGTGCGGCGCGGATGCCGACACAGGGGTCATGGCGCCCCTTGGTACGCACCTCGACCGCTTCTCCCGCCAGGTTGATGGTTTTGCCCGGCAGGTGGATGCTGGAGGTCGGTTTCAGGGCGATGCTGATCCGCAGATCCTGTGCGGTGGAAATGCCACCGAGGATACCGCCCGCGTGATTGCTGAGAAAACCTGTCCCGTTGATCTCGTCCCGGTGTTCGGTGCCTTTCTGGTTGACGCAGGCGAAACCGGCTCCGATCTCCACACCCTTGACGGCATTGATGCTCATCATCGCCTTGGCTATGTCGGCGTCCAGTCGATCGAATATCGGTTCTCCCAGTCCGGCGATCATGTTTTGGGCCACCACGTTGATGCGGGCACCGATGGAATCGCCCGCTTTGCGCACCGCATCGATGAGCGCCTCCAGCGCGGGTACCTGATCCGGATCGGCGGAGAAGAACGGGTTGGCATCGATGTGTTCGAGTGCCTTGCATTCCAGTGATAGCGGGCCGAGTTGTGCAAGATAGGCATAAATGTGTATATCACATTGTTCTGAAAGATATTTTTTTGCAATCGCCCCGGCCGCCACCCGGATGCAGGTCTCCCGGGCCGAGGCGCGTCCGCCGCCACGGTAGTCGCGCAGCCCATATTTTTGTTGATAACTGTAGTCCGCGTGGCCGGGACGGAAACGGTCTTTAATCTCCGTGTAGTCCCGGCTGCGCTGGTCTTCATTGTGGATCAACAAGCCAATCGGGGTGCCAGTCGTGCGTCCCTCGAACACGCCGGAGGTGATGCTTACCGCATCGGATTCCCTGCGCTGGGTGACATAACGGGATTTGCCGGGTTTGCGCCGGTCCAGTTCGTGTTGCAGATCCGCCTCGCTCAGTTCCAGCCCGGGCGGGCAGCCGTCCACTATCCCCAGATAGCCAAAGCCATGGCTTTCGCCGGCGCTGCTGACGCTGAACAGTTTGCCAAAGGTATTGCCGGACACTGCGTGTGTTTGAGAAGGGGCTTAAAAATCCAATCCCGGATCGGACTCTGTCCATCGGGACGGGTCTGCTATCAGGCGCGCTATCTCGTCCGGTTCGATCTTTCCTGGCCAGCGGGCGATGGGGCGGCCGTCCGGGTGGAACACCGCGATCAGCGGAATGCCGACCAGATGTCGGCCGATAAAGGTCGAGGCTTCCCTGTGATCAGCGATGAACAGTGGGTAGGGCAACGGATGTTCCCGCAGAAAAGCGTTTATACGTTCAGCCTTTCCACGGCCGAAGCTGGGGAAGTCCAGGGTAATGCCAAGCACGATGACCTCGTCCACATGGGTCTGCCGGAACCGTTCCAGCATGGGGAGTTCCTGGACGCAGAAGTTGCAGTCCGGGCTCCAGACGTTGGCGACCACCCACTTGCCTTGTCCGATATAGTCTTCCAGTGCCAACTGTTGTTGGCCGTCGCTGCGCTCCAGCCCGACGATCTCGGCCCAGGCCATGTTTGCCCACAGCAGCCACAGCACGAGGCTTGGACAATGACGTGTTACAGCCCGTTGCATCAGCCGGGAACCGGGTCCCGCTCCGGTATGGCCTGATTGGCGCGAAACGCCTCCCACAGTGCCGCATCGCAGATGCATTCGTAGCCCAGGATACGGGCGACCAGTTGGTCGTCGTCAGCGATGAATTCGATGTCGGCGCATACCCGGTGGGGGTGGTGTTCGTTGATGCGGGCGACGATGCGTGTACCGGTGCGCGGAAAATTGCGCCTGAACTGCTGGTAGCGGGCGATGGATACCGGCAGTGAAGGCGCATCCACATGTTGTTCGGTCCAGAGGATCAACATCTGAAAGGCCGCGTCCAGTACCAGCGGGTCGCCAAGCCAGGTTGAACGCCCCGGATTGTGCATCCATGTCTCGGGCGCTGTTGCCGCCGCCGCGGTGCCGATGATCCCGGTGCTGTCACAGGCGGACACCAGTTCCAGTCCTTGCAGCAGGTGGCCATGAAACAGACGGCCATCGCTGTAATACTCACGCTGTGACCAGTGTAGCGGGCCGGTTAGCTGCTTCAGCTCCGGCACCGGGGTGGCTGGATACTCTTCCCGCAGCAGCACATTGGCGCGGGCATGCAGGGTGTCGCCGGCACGCAGTTCAACCGCCACTGTGGGGCAGTCTGTATGCAGACCGAGTTCACCGGTGTATACCTCCAGTGTATACCTTGTCTCCGGTGCCAGCCGGACCCCTTTGCACAGATAGAAATCCGCGATGCCGTGGAATTGCAGACCGGGGTTGTTGTGTATCGCAGCGTGTCCGAACCATTCCAGGATCAGTGCAACCGGCAATACCGCCTGGCCCTGCATGACATGGCTGTCAAGGCAGGGATAGTCCGCCAGACTGAGTATATGCCGGGACGCGGCACGCAGTGTCTGCTGGCTGTGTTCGGAGCTGGCCGACACGTTGGCGTCGTGGTACGCAGTGGCCGCCTGTTGCTGTACCGGCAGATCCCCGGCCATTATCACCAGCTCGGTGGCCGTGGCCGGCACACACAGTGTATCGAGCAACCAGTCTGCTCCTTCCGACAGCCCGATCAGCCCGACGCCTTCGCTGGCAAACAGTTGCCGCAACGCCGGCGTGACCATCCCTCCGGCCCAGGGACCCCAGTTGAGTGCGAGACATCTGCAATGTGGAAGCTGCCGGGCTTGCTGTAGTGTCAGTTTGTTCAGGGCTTCATTGGCGGCGGCATAAGCCCCTTGACCCCTGCGTCCGAAACGTGCGGTGGTGGATGAAAACACTGACAGAAAACGCAGTTCCTGTGGGTCGCAGTACGCCAGCAGATGGCGTAGTCCGTCCACCTTGGTTTGCCAGACGGATGTGAACTGTGCCGCGGTCTGTTCATCCAGCATGCGATCCGCCAGTACCCCGGCCCCGTGGACCAGGCCACGCACCGGTCCATGCCGTTCGGTGATCTGTCGCATCAGCCGTGCCATGGCATCCGCATCGCGCACATCCACGGCGTGATAATGAACGGTCTGTCCACCGGCGCGCATGGTGTCCAGGTTTGCGCGTATCTCGCGTTGTGCCATCAACTGCTGGTACGCATGCTGAAGTTCGGCAGGTTTGTGTTCGGGAAAATGGTCTCGCAGTGCCTGTTTCAGTGCCTTTTCGTCTTCCAGGCCCTGTGCCCAGTCCGGGTCTGCCGGTTCTGTCGGGGTACGCCCAAGCAGGTGCAGTTCCACTTGCCATCGGGCGGCCAACCGCTGTGCAACGGCGGCACTCACGCCACGCGCTCCCCCGGTGACTACGACGATCTCACCGGGGCTTAGTGGCGGATTACAGCGCTGTGTCTGCAAAGGCTGTGCCCGATTCAGCGCGACGGTGCGAGCCCCGTGCTGGTCCAGCCCGGTTTCCAACGGCCCGTCCAGCAGTAGTTCCTGACACAAAAGCTCTGCGTCGGTATCCGTGGCGATATCAATGATGCGACACCGTGTCTCGGGCCATTCCAGTGCCGCCGTTTTTATCAGTCCGGCCAGTGCCGCCTGTTCCGCATCGCTATCCGGTGTCAGCCCGTCCAGGCCGAATTGTCCTCCCAGACAGGTGATGCCGACAAGCCGGGCATTTGTCGCCAGTACCTTGCGGCCAGCCTGTAGCAGGCTCAGACCCAGGGGTGCGGGTAGCGTGGCCCCATGTGCCTGCAGCAGGATCAACAGATCCACTGGCGGTACGTTGGCCAGTGCTTCCGGGTCTGCTTCCAGCAGCAGCACTTCCGCGTCGGTCACTGCGTTCAGCGCATTGCCCAGTGCCTGTGCCAGGCTGCTGTCACGGTGACAGATGGCGATCCTGGCACGCACTGGCAGTGCACGACCCTGGCGTTTGCCGGTTAGTGGGACACAGCACACCTGATGGATTTGCAGCTTATCCGTTGGCTCATCCGGGACAGTGGCGGTTTCCGTGTGGTTCGGGCTGCTGGAGGCTACACCACCGGTTTCGCTCTGTGCGAGCCGGTCGAGAACCTCCCGCAGGGTTTGCAGGCTGCCGAGGGTTTCGGCATCCAGCGCAGGCAGTTCCGGGAATTGTTCCTGCACCGCGGAGAGTATCTCGACCCGTTTGATGGAATCGATCCCCAGGTCTTCGTCCAGTCGCATGTGCAGTTCCAGCATGTCTGCCGGGTAGCCGGTCTTGTCGGCGACGATGCCGAGCAGCCGTGGGGCGCTTATACCGGTGGACCCGGCGGTGGGTGGGGCGGCTGTGGTGGTGGGCGTGCCTGCCGTGCTCTGTGCGAGTCGGTCGAGGACCTGCCGCAGGGTTTGCAGACTGCCGAGGGTTTCGGCGTCCAGCGCAGGCAGTTCCGGGAATTGTTCCTGTACCGCGGAGAGTATCTCGACCCGTTTGATGGAATCGATCCCCAGGTCTTCGTCCAGCCGCATGTGCAGTTCCAGCATGTTCGCCGGGTAGCCGGTCTTGTCGGCGACGATTGCGAGCAGCAATGGAGCGCTTATGCCGGTGGTGGAACCGGTGGCGGGTGGGGTGGCCGTGGGAACGCTTGCCGTGCTCTGTGCGAGCCGGTCGAGGACCTGCTGCAGGGTTTGCAGACTGCCGAGGGTTTCAGCGTCCAGCGTAGGCAGTTCCGGGAATTGTTCCTGTACCGCGGAAAGTATCTCGACCCGTTTGATGGAATCGATCCCCAGGTCTTCGTCCAGCCGCATATGCAACTCCAGCATGTCTGTTGGGTAGCCGGTCTTGTCGGCGACGATTGCGAGCAGCCGTGGGGCGAGCCCCGTGACAGGCGTTGCGTGTGGTTGGGCAGCTTGTTCCGCGCCGGGCTGGGGGTGGGTGGCGACGATGGCCTCGACGATATGCTGCAGAAACTTGAAGGTGCCGATCTCGTCCGGGGTGATCTGTATCGCCCATGGCAGGCGTTCCTGCAGCGCGGAGAGTATCTCCACCCGCTTGATGGAGTCGATCCCCAGGTCGGTGTCCAGGCTCATCTCCAGACTGAGCATTGCCCGTGGATAGCCGGTTTTTTCCGACACTATGTCCAGTAGCAGGTGGTCTATGTCCGCGGTGGGTGCGGAGGTGTGCGATTTTTCATTGGTCCGGGTGTCGGCTGGTTCAGCAGGCACAGGCATGGGCTGACTGGCAACGGTTGTTGCCGCGGCCGGCAAGGCGGTGAGGTCTTCCAGCCCGATGTCGTGTTGTTCCGGCAACGGCGGCATGGACTGTGGTGGTGTGGTCGCAGTGGCGCCTGGCGCGCTGGTTCCGGTATGCAGTTGTTGCAGCAACTGATGCATGTTCTGCTGTGCTTCCCGTTGCAGCAACAGATACTGGTGGTGCAGTTTTACGCTGTGTTCCTGCATCTGCTGTAGTGTGAGTATGGCCTGTCGATTCAGTTCCTGCGCGGCCAGGGGCAGTGGTGCCGTCATGGGCTTTGTTGCGGGTTTCGCACCGGTGTTGTGCCCTGAGACGGGTGCTGTGGCCGATGGTGGTGCGCTGTGTGTCGTGGCATGGCGTTTTATTCCTGCACCGGACGGGGTGGCGGCGGGCGTTTCAATCCGCTCCGGTTCCGGCTTTGGCCGGGTGTAATTGGCCCCGCACACCGGGATGCGCATGCCTGTGGTTCGTGCTGCTGCGGTATCGGCGGACAGCGTGTCGGCGGCGCTGTCCCACGCCTGCGGCTGTCCAAGATGCCCCTGTACCGCCAACTGGCCCAGCAGGCGGGCCAGATCCTGTGTCTCGTGTCGCCCCTTGCTGGCATCCAGGCTGCATACGCAGAGGCCTGTCCGGTCTGCCAGGATGCTGCGGATCAATCCGGCAAGTCGTCGGTCCGGGCCGGTCTCGACGAAACAGCGGATGCCGTCCCGGTACATGCGCTGGATCTGTGCGACGAAACGTACCGGACTGAGCAATTGTTCGGCAAGCAGCTTGCGGGCCTGCGCACCGCGGGCAGGATAGGGTTTGGCGGTGCTGTTGGCGTAGACGGGGGTTTTCCCGGTGGCAAAGCGGGTTTGCTCCAGTGCCTGTTTGAACGGTTGCAGGGCGGCGGCGATCAGCGGGGAATGGAACGCCCCGGACACCGGTAGCCGCCCGGCATGGATGCCTGCCTCCGCACAGTGCAGAAGACATTGCTCGATCTGCCCTTTGGTGCCGGATACCACGATCTGTTCGGGCGCGTTGATGTTGGCGATGGTCAGTTCCAGCGCGTGTTGTGCGATAAACTGTTCGGCCTGTTCCGGAGAGACCATCAGTGCCGCCATACCCCCGTGCACGCCGTCTTCCAGGTGCATGGCCTGTCCCCGGGCGATGGCGAGTCGCAGACATGCCTGCATGTCGATGCGGCCAGCGGCGTGCAGTGCGCACAGTTCACCAAAGCTGTGTCCGGCATAGGCGTCGGCCTGTACGCCGAAATCACGCAGCACACGCAGCGCGGCGATGTTGCTGGCGGCCAGGGCGGGCTGGGCATACTGTGTCGACCGCAGTGTCTCCTCGGCGTCGGCCTTTGGCAGCGGCGGGTAGATGAGTTCACTCAGCCCGGGCAGCAGTTCCTCGGCACCTTGCAGTACCTCAACGCACTGTGGGAACTGGCAGGCCAGCCCCCGCAGCATACCGACATACTGCGAACCTTGCCCGGGAAATACCAGCGCGAGTTTGCCCTGGGCGGGTTGTTGCTGGTACCACATATCCGGTCCAGGTTCGTCGGTCCCGCTGTGTAGCGCGGCACGTATCTGGCCGACCCGTTCGCCGGCATTGTGTCCCGCTTCCAGCACGAACGCCAGACGATGCGGCAGTTGTGGGTCGAAGGACTGGCGTGAACGCAGCGCGCCGCGGCGCAACTCCTGCCACTGGTCGCCCGATTGTGCCAGTGTGTACAGTTGCCGCAGGTGTTCATCCATGCCTGCGCCGTCCGCGGCACTGTAACAGAACAGCAGTGTGCTGGATGCGTTGTGTCTGCCCGGAGGCTTACCGTATTCCTCCAGCACACAGTGGAAATTGGTGCCGCCAAAGCCGAAGGCGCTCAGTGCGGCGCGCCGTGGCCGTCCACTGCGGTTGATCCACGGACGCTTGCAGGTGTTCAGATACAGCGGCGCCTGCTTTTCGGTCAGTTGTGGCAAGGCCTGTTCGGCCTTCAGTGTGGGGGGCAGCACACGGTGTCGCAGTGCCAACACGCATTTGATCAGGCTGGCCACCCCGGCGGCTGCCTTGGTGTGTCCAATCATGGATTTGATCGAACCCAGCGCGCACCAGGGCCTGTCGTTGCCGGCCGAACCGTAGACCTCGCTCAGTGCGGAGACCTCGATCGCGTCCCCCACGCGGGTGCCGGTACCATGTCCCTCCAGCAACTCTATGGATTCGGGGCTGACCCCGGCCTTCTGGTACGCGTTGCGCAGGCAGTGCGTCTGTCCCTCGACACTGGGGGTGTAGATGGCGTTACCGCGTCCGTCGGAGGCGGAGCCGATACCCCGAATCACGGCATGGACGCAGTCGCCATCGCGCTCGGCATCAGCCAGCCGTTTGAGTATTACCACACCCAGCCCTTCGCCCAGGATGGTGCCATCACCGTTGACGGAAAACGGTCTGCTGTCGCCAGTTGGAGACAGCGCGGGGGTTTTGCTGAAGCACATATACATGAAGATGTCATTGAAGGTATCCATGCCGCCGGTAATCGCCATGTCGCAGTGTCCGGTGTAGAGCTCCATCGCCGCCATGTGCAGGGCACTCAGGGAGCTGGCACAGGCGGCATCCACCACGCAGTTGGTACCGCCCAGGTCAAAGCGGTTGGCGATGCGTCCAGCGACCACGTTGCCGAGCAGGCCGGGAAAAGAGTTTTCCTGCCAGGGGACATAGGCATCACTGATATGGGCAATGACGGTGTCCGCGGTGTCCTTGTCCACCCCGGCGGCTTGCAGCGCACGGCGCCAGTGCGGATGTCCCAGCCGTGCCCCCAGTGGGATAACCAGTTCCAGGGTACCGGTAACACCCAGGATGACACTGCAACGGCTACGGTCGAAGGGCCTGCCATCGTCGGCGTCCTGCCCGCTGGCGTAATCGGCATCGCGCAGGGCCATGCGTGCCACATGCATGCCCAGCAGTTGGGTGGTGTCCGTGGCCTCCAGGTTGTTCGGGCTGATGCCGTAGAGCAGCGGGTCGAAGTCGACCGGGTCGATAAATGCCCCGCGCCGGGCATAGGTCTTGTCCGGTGTGTTGCTGTCCGGGTCGAAATAGTCTGCCGGTCGCCAGTGTGTGTCTTCCGGTACCTCGGTGATCGCATCCACCCCGTCACGGATATTTGCCCAATAGGTCTCGCAATCCCCGGCTTTGGGAAAGACGCAGGCCATACCGACCACGGCCAGGGCTGGATGATCAAGCTCGGAGAGCGATTTCATGTGAACTGTGTGGATCCGGGTTTGTGTGGCTTTGCTTTGTGGATCATTGCGAATCTGGCGTGGAGCGAACCAGTTGCAGGGGGCGGCAAGTATACCTTGGATCGTCGGTGCCGGACAAGCGGATGTCCCCATCCATTAAAGTTATATAAAACATCAATATATTCTTATTAACTATTGATATTAAAAGTTTTATTTGCATCACACCGCTCCAGATACGGTGTGCGGGTGTGAGGGGCAGGTGGTCACCACCGGGACGACGAGTGCATGTTTTTTGATCGTACCCCCCGGATTTGCGCCATGCACAATGCGGGACTGCTTTGATATCCAGCTTGATTTCCCGTATCAAAGGCCTTGGCTGGTACGGTCGGTCATGCACCGTCACCACATTGATTGCAGTTTGGCATGACTGAACTGTGTCTGGGCCTGCAACGCTTTGTGCAAAACAGGATAGTCGCACCCCCACGGTCTCACTGTCGTGGACCCGCACATTTGCAAATAAGAATAACAATGATTATTATTTGGTTATACTGAAAAAATATCGCAGCCTGTTGCACAGCGTTGTCGGTGCCCCGGTTGCAGGCGTATTTCGGTGACTGACGCGCCGGAATAAGCGCAATACCGCAACACCGTAAAAACTTTGGGATTTATTGAGTTATCAGGAGAATATTCATGACATTTGACCTCGATGTGAAAACAAGTGAGAAAAGGATGGTCTTGTTTATAGTATGGATGACTATCGGTGTACTGCTTCAATCAGCGCTGGTAGTATCGCTGCCCGTGTTTGCGGATGAAGGAAAAGCCGAAGAAATTATTGTTTATGGAGAGAATATTCCGCGTCCTTTTCTGGACAGTAATACTTCGGTGAACATTCAAACGGCGGCAGATATCGAACGCAGCAGTGATGTGAGCATTCAGGATGTATTCAAGCGCACGGCAAATGTTGTGGCTACCGGGACCGGCATTCAAAGTTTCGATTTTTCCATTCGTGGTATCAATACCGATGGTGTTGGTGGTGCCGGGCAGGAGGGGTTGGCAACGATTATTATTGATGGTGCCAATACTACGCGCGTGCAAAGTGCGCGGGGCATATCGAGCTTGTTTGATATTGAGTCAATAGAGGTTTTACGTGGGCCTCAAAGTACCAACCAGGGGAAAAATTCTTTGGCGGGTGCTGTCATTGTCACCACAAAAAATCCTGAGTTCGAACGGACAACAACGGTACGTGCTGATTATGGCGAGTACAACACTTCGCAATTCGCGCTCGCGCACACTGGGCCAATTACCGATGAATTGGCTTACCGAATTATTGTTGATCGTCAGGCAACGGATGGTTTTATAGAAAATCCGGTGCGAGGCGAGGATGATTACGCTTATGGCGAATCCCTGTCGGGCCGAGTCAAATTGCTGTACGCACCGCAGTCCATTCCGTTGGAAATTTTATTGAGCTACACGAGACTGTCATCCGATCAGAACAACGATATAGATATCTACGATGTCGAGAACAAACGTTTTCTTAGTTTGAATCCCCTCGACGCCAAGATGGACAGTGATCAGAGTCTTACTACGCTCAACATGGACTATGAATTTTCTGATCGCTGGTCATTGCAGTCTATAACGACGTACAACGATTTCAGCTCTTCCGACAACACCAACGCCTTTGCTGTCACCTTGCCAAACGAGGATGAAAGGTGGAAAGCACTGATTGCACAGGAAGAATTCACACAGGAATTGCGATTGAATTACAACGGCCATGCCCTGACGGGTGTTATCGGCCTGTACTATTCCGATTATGAGTCATTGGACACACGTGATGGTATCGGTCTTGTAAGCTTTCGAACACCCTTTGGCCCAGCCAACGTTGATATCGATTTCTACAGTCCGACAGAGATTGAAACCAAAGCTGTCTTTGGAGAGGTCGACTACAAACTGAATGATCGCCTGACTTTGACCGCGGGGTTTCGTTATGAGCAATTGCGCTTCGATCTGCTCACCGATGGCTTGATTGTGTTGCAGCCATTCAACGTGCCGTTCCGGGACCTGACATTGGAGGGTGGTAAGGATCAAGATATTTTCCTGCCAAAACTCGCAGTGAACTATGCGTTGGCAGAGCAACAAAAAGTCGGATTCACTTACTCCGAAGGCTATCGTCCTGGTGGCGTTGATCTGGATATTTTTGGCGGTTCGGGTGTGACCCAGTACGAATCGGAGCACACAAAAAATTACGAACTCAGCTACAAAGGCTTACTTCTGGGCAGCCGTTTATCGGTAAACGCGAATTTATTCTTTATCGATTGGACGGATATGCAAACCTCAGGCTCTGCACAAATCCGAAGTGGCACTTTTAATGCTGGCGAATCAACTGTTTATGGCGGAGAATTTGAAACGCGCTGGTTTCCTGACCATGACTCCGAGATCTATTTCAATATCGGCTACACCAAAACCAACTTTGATTCTTTCTTTACTTGCGGCCAAGCCGCGCCCACTGCAGCGTGTGATTTTACAGGCAACGAATTTGCGAACTCACCCAATCTGACCGCCGCAGTTGGAGGGTATTGGCATGTGGGTAATTTTGTACTGGGTGCCGAATCCAGTTATCGCGGCAGTTCCTATGACGATATCACCAATACTTTTGAAGTCGATTCGCTCACGGTCGCTAATCTGTCTGCCACGTGGAAGCGCGATAGTCTTTCGCTAAAGTTATATGCGAACAATGTTTTTGATCGCGTTATCTCTATCCGTAATACGCAGACGGTACAGGATAATCCGTCCGTCGAGCCGCAGGAACTCGGTTTGTTATCCAATCCCCGTGTGGTGGGTTTGCGTGTCAGTTATGGCTTCTAAGTATGAAGTTGATGTCTTCACTTTTGCACTTGATCAATGCCTTTTCGGGTCTGAATCATGGACACGATGCGGGTTTCTTCACTGGCTGGACGGTTGGTACTCTGACGGTCAATACTTCGCTGTGCTGACTGGAGAATAAAACGGACAGTCGTGTGTTGACCAACGCGAACACAGGTTACAGCCTTGAGCAATTCGCTTTGGCGCTGTTTACCAACAATTTGTTTGATGACCGTGTGGCAACACGGCGGCATGTAACCATCAGTCAGCCATTTTTTACGGTTGACGAACCGCGTATGATTCGGACTGGAATTGACACCGAGTTTATAACAATGCCCCGGTCAGGAGCTGTGTATACACATGATGTCGGTTAAATCCCGGGCAGGTCCACTCATGAGGGTACTGACATCCGGCCGCTTTTGGTTGGCCGGGCCGGTCGCTTTTCTACTGGCGATTGTGGTGATGCTGGGAATGGCGGTCTGGTTCCCCAAAGGTCAGGCACAGGTTGATAACATTGTGTTGCCCATGATTGTCTTTCCATTGATCTGGGCCACCTTGTTTTTCTATGCTTACCTTGAGCATAAGCCAAAACGCACAGCCTGGTTGTTTTCCGCACTCGCAGCGGTTCACATGGCCATTTTAGTCAGTCACTTTGTAAAAGCGTAAGCAATGATAAAACTGCCTAAACAGGAAACAAAGTCGTTGGTGGCACTGCATGGCTGGTCAGCGGTGTTGTTGGGCTTGCTGCTCTATGCCGTGGTTGCCACCGGTACTGTTGCAGTGCTCTCGGAAGAGATTGAACACTGGTCTGTCGGGCACGTTGCACAGGGCAATCCTTTGACAACCGATGTTGACGGTGCTGTCCGGGATATTGCAAAAACCGTAAACCCGGAATTCCTTGAAGATATCGGTATAGGTCGTTCGCCACGAGGGAACCTGCAACTGTTTTTTCACACACATCGGAAAAAAGATAATGGGCAGATAGAGGAGTATGGTATTCAATATGAAATTGAGCCCCGGACGCGAGAGGTGTTACAAGAGCGCAAAGGAACCGGACAGGAGCTGTTCAATAGCGACCCGCACAATGCTTTAAGCCGATTCCTTGTCAGCATACATACCGAGCTTCACCTGCCTCGACCCTGGGGCTTGTTATTGACCGGCATACTGGGCCTCGCAATGTTGGTAGCGGCGGTATCCGGTTTTATGATGCATCGCCATCTGTTTGAAGACATGTTTGTATTACGCAGAGACCGGAACGCGGTCACTGTAAAGCGGGATGTACACACCGTTGCGGGTACCTGGGGGTTGCCTTTTGCCTTTATTCTGGCTTTTACAGGATGTTTCTTCAGCTTTGCGGGTTCGTTCGGCCTCTCCGCAATGGCGATGGTTGCATTCGGTGGTGATCAGGAGGCGTTGATCAGAACGGTAATTGGTGTTCCTGAAACGGAAAGTGACCAACAGATGGATACGGTCAACCTGAACCATGTCATTGATGATGGTTACCAGCGCAGGGGGGCGTATCCGGAATTTGCCGCGATCACTCACTATGGACGCGGTGATGCAAAAATAACGTTGTTCATGCCACCACTTGAATCCAGGTTGGAGCCCGCTGAACTGCAATATAACGGTACAAATGGAGAATTTATTCGGGAAAAGCCGACTATTGGAACTGTACCTTCATTGGGTTCAAGCGTTTTCTCGCTAATCGGTCCGTTACACTTCGGAGACTTTGCGGGCTTGTTATCAAAAGCCGTATGGGTTGCCCTGGGCTTTGCCAGTTGTTATGTCATCTTGAGCGGTTTTTCTTTGTGGCTGGTGCGCAGGCGCGAAAATCACAAATGGCGTATGTACGAGCGATTTACCGTGGTTTTTGGTCATGGCCTGCCGGTGGTCATGCTGATCGCCGGCGCAGCATACTTTGCCGCACAGTGGTTTCACGCAAACACCAATGTATTCGTTCCCTGGAGCTTTTCCATTGCATCCATATTGTGTATTCTCAGCGGGTTTATAGTGAAAGACATCAGGCTGATCAAACAGGCTTTACTGGGCTTGAGTGCGGCGCTTTGCCTGAGTTTGCCGGTATTGCGACTGATCGCGGGTGGCCCTTTTTGGTTCAGCGCCATGCAAAACCGGAATATGTCTGTAGTTGTCATTGATGTATTGCTGGTTTTGCTCGCCATTTACTGTGTGCACCAGTTCAAACGTAGCTTCAGCCCGTATGCAACCGCCGCGGCCGATGTTGATGACGGGTCGGGCAAGGGGAAAAACCTGTTTCAGCCTGAAAATGTTTAGCGACGCCCGGGATTTTTCACCCCGGACAGTCATGTTGATCGCACACCGGATAGAGGAGAAAACCGCATGCACACCACATATATACAAAAGGCAGTAGTGACTGTCTTATTGGTTTCCTCCATGTTCCTTGGTGGTCATGCAAACTCCGAATCCATACGACATTTTGAAGGCAAGAAGGCAAACAGTTATGCTGAAGCCATTGCGCTGCTCAAGACCTATAATATGGAACTTGCCGGTATCCTGGCTAAAGAATCGCTGGGGTTATCCGAATTGGGCAAAATCCACGAGTTGACCTACACATTGGAAAATGCGCTCAAAACCATGCAATCCGAGATTTCTGTGACAGCCGAGTTGTTGGAAACACTGCATCAGGCATCGGAAAGGACTGACACAGGGAAAGCGAAAAAGCTGGGAGAGGCTTATTTGGAATTGAGCAACCAACTCATATCGGGCGAGCATTGAGTTGTGTGGTATCGTCACGTTTGATAGACGAAATCATTGGCCAGAGCCGGGATCAACAGAAATCTGCGAATGTACATGAGCACTTTTGCATATGCGGTGTGCGCTTGTTTTTTCAGTGTTTGCAGCGTGATATTCATGCTCAAGAGCGACCCGAAGCGTCACAGAAGAACAGCGAAGCAAAGGCTGACCATAGGTTCCCGATCCCGTTTATTGATAGGGCTGGCCAATGTCATTCCCTTCGTCGTTTTATTGGCGCTTGGGCATCATACGGCGTTGCTTGTTTGGCTCGGAGCGATCACGATAATGGGGTGGTTGCTGGCTATGGCGCCGTTTTGAGCGTACCACCCGAGCCACGTTTGATGCGAGAAATTGAGTCTGTCAGGCCATCTCCCTGGTGCACACCGTGGGCGGCCTCTGTCCCGGTGACCCATGCGGCCTGAGGTGGTTGTCATGCTTTCTCCATTTGCCTGAGCCCGGGGAAATAGTGCCTTATAGTTGACCCGCTCCGTTATCCACCACCATGGTTCAATGATGAGATTGTTGCTGTTTTCATGCCTGCTGGCCGGGGGCGTATGCCTGGCGGAGGACCTGGATCGCATACGTGAGACGGGGGAGCAAAAGGTCGGCGAGGGGGCCGCTTCTCAGCAGACGATAGACAGGATCGTTGAGGGGACACAGCAGAGACTGGCGCGCTATCGCAGCCTGATGAAGCAGATCGAGGGACTGGAGGTCTATAACCGGCAGCTTTCCGCTCAGATCGGGAGCCAGCAGATCCTGCTGGACCGGTTGCAGTCCGCTTTGTCCGAAGTGGCCTCGATAGAGCGCCAGATGAACCCGCTGTTGTCCAGGATGGCGGCGAGCCTGGAGGCGTTTATCGAGTTGGACATGCCGTTCCACCGTGCCGAGCGTCGCGAGCGTTTGGCGTATCTGCTGGATGAAGAACGCATCGCCGAGGTGGATCTGGCGGAACGCTTTCGTCAGATCATGGAGGCTTACCGTATCGAGAATGAATACGGGCGCAAGCTGGATGTATGGCAGGACATCATCCAGTTGGGTGGTGTGGAGCGTGAGGTGGACGTACTGCGCGTTGGACGCATCGCCATGGTCTGTCAGACACGGGATGCCGGGCTGACCGCACGCTGGGACCAGCAGACCCGGACCTGGCAGCTTCTGGATGCGGCTATCTATCGCAATTCGGTGCGTAACGCCATCCGCATGGCGAGAAAACAGGTACCGGTCGATATAACGCTGTTGCCCATCAGTGCCCCCGAGGTGGTGCGGGAGTGACGGTACGGTTTTATCAACGCGTTGCCGGTATCGTTTGTGTCTTGTCGCTGCTGTTGGGGCAGGGGGTCTGCCTGGTCCGTGCGGCGGACGATATCATCTCCACCCAGGAGCTGCTCGAGCGTGTCAGGCAGGGCAGGGTGCAGGATGCGCAGGACAATCGGCGCCGTGAGGCGGCCTTTTTGGCGGAGAAGGCGGCGCAGGAGCAGAAGCTCGTGGCGGCGGAAAAACGCGTTGCCGAGCTGGAGCGGGAGAGCCTCGAACTGGAGGCGCGTTTCAGCCGCAATGAACGGCTGATCGAGGAGAAACGCCAGCAGCGTAATGAGCGGTTGGGCTCGCTGAAGGAGTTGTTTGGTCATTTGACTGCCGCGGTGGGGAATATGCGCAGCCAGTTTCGCAATTCCATAAGTACCAGCCAGTTCGTTGACAGGGAGGCGTTTCTCAGTGCGCTGATCCACAAGATGGGCAGTGATACCGAACTGCCGTCATTGCAGGAGATTGAGCGTGTATGGTTCGAACAGCACCGTGAAATGACCGAATCAGGCAGGATCGTGCGCTATCGTGCCAGGGTGGGTACTACGTCCGGGCGCGAACTGGTGCGGGTGGGCCTGTTCAATCTGGTTTCCAATGGGGAGTATCTGGCCTACGACCCGGACACCCGGGGGGTGTCGGTGTTGCCGCGTCAGCCGGCACGCTTCCTGGACGGGGCCCGCCGGCTGCAGGCCGCTACCGGCGACATGATCACGCCGCTCGGCATCGATCCGACCGGGGGCAGTGGTGGCGGGTTGCTCAGGGCGATCATCGATACCCCGACGCTGAAGGAGCGTTGGCACCAGGGGGGGCAGATCGGCTACATCATAACGGCGATCGGCCTGTTCGCGCTGTTGTTGGGTGGGCTGCGTTTCCTGTTGCTGGGTCTGACCGCGCTGCGTATGAGCATGCAGATGCGTTCGCAGAAGATCGGCAGTGGCAATCCCCTGGGGCGCGTGCTGCTGGTCGCCGAGCGGAACGCCGGGATGGAACTGGAGAATCTGCAACTCAAGCTGGATGAGGCGATCCTGCGGGAGACCCCGCAGATACAGCGTGGTCTGTCACTGTTGAAGATTATCGCGATGGTCGCCCCGCTGCTGGGTCTGTTGGGCACGGTGACCGGCATGATCATCGTGTTTCAGGCCATTACCATCTATGGGGCGGGTGACCCGAGGGCCATGGCCGGCGGCATATCCAGTGCCCTGGTGACCACCGTGCTGGGCCTGGCCGTTGCGATCCCCACGCTGTTGCTGCACACGTTGTTGAGCGCGAGGGCGAGGAAAATCCTGCACATCCTGGAGGAACAGAGTGCCGGCATCATTGCGGAACGGGCCGGACATTAGCGGGCACGCGGATACGGGGTGGCGGCGGCATGGAGTTTTGCCATGCCGTTGAACCTGCTGGATATGCAAGAGGCGATCCAGCGCTTCTTTGTCGCTGGCGGTCCGGTGCTTTACCTGATCGCCGGGGTGACGTTCCTGATGTGGGCGCTGATCCTGGAACGCTACTGGTATTACGTAATAAATCACGCTAAGTATAAAAAACAAGCTATTGATAAATGGGAACAAATAAAAGATCATCATTCTCCAGAGGCCAGGGCGATACGCAGAAAGGAGCTGTCCGTGTTGCGTCTGCGCATCGATCACAACTGTGCGCTGATAAAGACCTTGATCAGCCTTTGTCCGTTGTTCGGGCTGCTGGGCACGGTGACCGGCATGATCGACGTATTCGCGATCGTGGCGATCACCGAGGGGGGGAATGTCAAAGCCATGGCGAGCGGGGTGTCGCGCGCCACGATACCCACGATGGCCGGTATGGTTGCCGCGCTGTCCGGGGTGTTTGCCAATATCCATATCGCCAGGAAGGCGCGGCGGGAATATGCGCTGGCTGAACAGCGGCTGGCCATGGACTGAGACATGAGAAGAAGACTGCAGATTGCCGACACGGAGCATGAGAGCATGGTGGATCTGACCCCGATGCTGGATGTGATATTCATCATGCTGATCTTTTTTATTGTCACTGCGACCTTTGTCAAGGAGAGCGGGGTGGAGGTGGATCGGCCAGATGCGAATACCGCCGAACGCAGGGACAATACCACCGTGCTGGTTGCAATCGCCGCCGACAACAGCATCTGGATCGACAAGCGGCGCGTGGATGTGCGTTCTGTGCGTGCCAACATAGCGCGTTTGCATGCGGAAAGTCCGGAGGGGGGGGTCGTGATACAGGCGGATGAACTGGCTTCGGTAAAGACCTTCACCGCGGTGCTGGATGCGGCTCGCAGTGTGGTGCCGCATGAACGCATCTCGCTGGCGACCCGTGGGTCCGAGTGAGACGTGTTCCGGATGCCGGGGGTGTGAAAGGCGTGGCCGGTCTGTTCCGGGTGCTGTTTGTCATCCCGCAGGCGGGTGTGGTAACCCTGCTGTTGTTGTTGATGATGGCTGGCCTGATCGAGTTCTCGGGACAGGCGGCGCCACCGCGGGAGCGCATTCGGTTGCCGGACATCCATATGCCGGAACTCAGGGAGACACTGGTTCAGCGTATCGAGAAGCCGGACAGACCGGAGTTTGAGGCGCCGCCACCACCGGAACTCCCGCGACAGCACTTTGCCGCGGTAGACGCGGATGTGCCGCTGGGTCGACCCATGGCTTCCGGTCGCTTGCAGGCACAGTTGGAACTGGATATAGGCGGGGGCTTTGAAGCGGTCGATGGCGAGTACCTGCCGATCGTCAAGATTGCGCCGCAGTATCCGCGGCGCGCCCTGAATCGCGGTATAGAGGGTTATGTGGTGCTGGAATATACCGTAACACCACAGGGAACGGTGCGTGACCCGCGGGTGATCGAGGCCGACCCGGACGGGGTTTTTGACAAAGTGGCGATCGAATCCGCGCTGCGCTACAAATACCGTCCCCGGGTAGTGAATGGCCGACCGGTTGCGGTGGCGGGGGTGCGCACCCGTATTTCCTTCGAGTTGCAGAAATGAACGCCAGTCTGTCGACCAGGCGTGTGCTGCCGCCCGCTATGCTGGCGAGCGTGGGCGCAGTGGGTTTGTGCCTCTTGTTTTGGCTGGGGTTGGCGCCAGGCGTATCCGCACAGGAGGAGGGTATGGCCCCTGTCGGGGCCATCGATGCACGGGTCTTCGAGGTGCTCAGTGCTGCGCAGCAGGATGCCGAGGCGGAACGCTATGCGGAGGCGTTGGCGCGATTGGATGGTCTTGAAAGCGATGCGCTGAACAGCTATGCCCGCAGTCAGCTATGGAATTTCCGTGGTTATATCCATGCGAGTCAGGGGCGGTATCAGGCGGCGATAACGGCGTACCGAAAAGTGCTGGCGGAGACGGACGCCCCGCAGGCATTGAAACAGGCCGCGCAATATACACTGGCGCAGTTGTACTTTCAGACCGAAGCCTATGCTCAGGTGATCGCTCAGTTACAGGAATGGTTGGCGGAGGTGGCGCAGCCTGCCACCATGGCCTATATCATGCTGACCCAGGCGTATTTTGAAACCGGTCGCCATGCCGACGCACTGCGTAGCCTGGATCAGGCGATACGGATAGAGCGGGCCGCGGGCAGGCCGGTCAAGGAGGATTGGCTGCGCATGAAGGTGGCGATCCATTTCCAGCGTGACGACCTGCCCGAGGTGCTTGCGGCATATCGGGAATTGATGCGGCATTACCCGCGTATCAGCTATCTGCGCCAGATTGCCGGCCTGCATGGGGAACTGGGCGGTGAGTTGCAACAACTGGCTTTTTTTGACGCGGTGTACCAGCATGGCGCCCTGGACAGTGAGAGGGACCTGTTGAATCTTGCTTATATGTACCTGGGGCGAGAGGTCCCGTACAAGGCGGGCAGGATTATCGAACAGGGGATGGCGCAGGGCCGGATTGTCGCCACACCCAGGAATATCGATATCCTGGCGAGTGCCTGGGTGCAGGCGAACGAATACAAAAAAGCCATCCCGGTGCTGGAAAACGCGGCCAGAGATGCTGGCGACGGGCGGTTATATGCCCGTCTGGCGGGGGTGCATTTCAATGCGGGGGACTATGCACGGGCGGCGCAGGCGGCCAGGCGGGCACAGCAGAAGGGCGGGTTGGAGCAGGCGGACAGCAATCGGATACTGTTGGGTACCGCACTGTTCAATATCGAGAAATACGAGGCCGCGCTGCAGGTGTTTCGGCAGGCGAAACGGTCCGACAGGCATTTTGCCGATGCCCGAAAATGGGAGCGGCACACCCTGAACGCGATCCGCCACCGTCAACTGCTGGAACAAAGCGAGTTGCCAATGCAGGAGCAAGCGGCGCCTGGGTCCGCGGCTGTGCAGGCGGGTGATTCCCGCGGTCAAGCGTCGCCGGAGTGATTCGGCATGGTGGCCCGCAAAAATCGGTCAGGTCTGAGGTTATCCCGGATCGACAGCCGCGGTCTGTTGCAGATAAGGGGCCATGGCCGGGGACCAGTTTTCCACAAATTGTTGGCCGTCGCGGCGGATCAGCAGCACGGGCAGCCCTTGCCGGGTGGCGAAATCCAGTGCCTGCCTCTCTCCCATCACCAGTAACGCGGTGGCCAGTGCGTCCGCCAGCATGGCCTGGGGATGCAGTACTGTCACCGAGGCGAGATCGTGGCTTACCGGTCTGCCGGTATTCGGGTCGATGACGTGTGGGTAGTGAATATCCGCATACTCGTTGAAATCACGGTAGTCGCCCGAGGTTGCCATCCCCAGGTTGGGTAAGTGTATCAGGCGCAGTAATCTGCGGCGGTTGTAATCGGGTTTTTCCACACCGATGCGCCATGTCTCGCCTTGCGGGTTCAGTCCTCGGGTGCGTATTTCGCCACCGAGTTCCACCATGTAGTTCTGTACCGAGAGTTGTTCCAGTAGTTCCGCCACCTGGTCGACCCCATAACCTTTGGCAATCGCCGACAGGTCGATAACTATGCCGCGCCGGAGTTTGCGCACGGTGTGGTTGGTGGTATCCAGTTCGATCAGATGGTGCCCGATGTTCTGGCGTACCGATTCTATCCGCGCCGCCGTTGGCGGCATGAAGTGCCCGGACTGTGCATCGGCCCCGAACCCCCAGAGTTGTAGCAGTGGACCCACTGTGATATCAAAGGCACCGTCGGTCATCCGTGATACCTGCAACGCCTGTTCCAGCACCCTGAACAGCTCCGGCGATACCTGTCTGGGTGTGCGCTGCTGGAAGTGGTTGAGTTGCGTCAGTTCCGAGTCCGGTATCCAGGTAGACATGCGCTGATTGATCTGCTGTAGCCGCTGTTCCACCTGCTGTGCCACCTCATCGTGCTTCAGTTCGCAGGCCGTCTGGAATTTTATCGTGTAGGTGGTGCCCATACTCATGCCCTGCAACAGTTCATGGCATGTGTGCACAGCGAAGTCGTCTCCACAGCCGGACAGTGCCAGCAGGCAAATGATGGTCAGGCACTGGCCAACCCGTGTCACCCGATGCAGGATATGCCGCATGGTGTTGCGGGTTTTGCGGTTATGCAGAGGAATGTGAGAGCCAGCCTTCAGACGGTCGATAGACATCGTGCAGCTTCGCATACGGTCCATTACCGGATAGCAGTTCCAGCGATGGACCCTGTTCGCAGATTTTTCCACCACTGAAGACGAAGATGGTATCCGCTTGTCGGAGCGGATTGAGACGGTGCGCCACAATGATTGTGGTGCGTTGCTCAAGAAAGGAAGCGAGACCGGAATATACCTGGTGTTCGGTGTTTGCATCCAGCGCGGAAGTTGCTTCGTCCAGGATCACTATACGCGGGTCGCCGAGGATCATCCGGGCAATGGCGAGTCGCTGTTTCTGTCCTCCGGACAGGCGCAGCCCCTGTCGACCGATCACGGTGTCCAGGCCGTGTTCCAGAGAGCGCACCTTGTCCTCAAGCTGGGCGATGTGCAGGGCTTCCCACAGGCGCTGTTCAGGCAGTACCCTGCCCAGCTCGAGGTTGTGACGGATGGTGCTGTTGAAAAAGGCCGGATTTTGCAGCACGGTGGCGATATTTTCGCGTATGGTGTCCAGACCGATATGCTCGATGGGAACCCCGCCATAGCGAATCGTGCCGCGATACGTGTGGTATAGCCCGATCAGTATCTGCACCAGCGTGGATTTTCCGGCACCGCTTTCTCCGGCCAGGGCCACCGTTTGTCCGGCTTCAATATGCAGATTGATACCGTCCAGCACGAGGCTTCCCTGGGGGTAGCGAAAATGCAGTTCGCATACCTCTATGCCGACCGCATGGCCGTGCTGGAACGGATTTTCCCGACGTGGCCAGCTTGGCTCCTGTGGTTTGTGCAGCAGTTCGTCCAGCCGCTGTAGCGCGGCGCGTGCGGCATAGAGAGCGTACTGCATGTTCAGTATTTCCTGTACCGGGGCCATCATGAACCACAGGTAGCCAAACACCGCAAACATTTGTCCGATAGTGAGATCGGAGAGCAGTACCATGGCCATGGCGATGGCTCGGAACAGGTCGAAGCCGAAAAGGAAGATGGTGAAGCTCAGACGATTGGCCGCATCGGATTTCCACGCAAAGGCGGTACTGTCATCCCGCAGTGTGGTGGCCTGTTCGATCAAATGTTTCAGATAGTGCTTTTCCCGGTTGCTTGCACGTACCTGGTGAATGGCGTCAAGGGTCTCGACCAGTGCCCCCTGGAACGCTTCAAAGGCTTGATTCTCACGCTGTTTGAGGAGTTTGACATGCTTTCCGAAGCGGATCGTGAAATAGATCACGGCTGGGTTCAGCAACAATATCAGCAGCGCGATCTGCCAGTGCATCCACAGCAGGATGCAGGCCACACCAGTGATCGTCAGTACCGCGACCAGGAAACGACCGATGGTGACCCCGATGAACTGGTCGATGGTTTCTATGTCAGTAACCAGACGAGAGGAGACCGTCCCCGTGCCCAGGGTCTCGTATTCGGACATCGAGATGTGTTCCAGCTTCAGTAGCAGTGTCTTGCGTATGCGAAAGCTGATGTCCTTGGAGACAATGGTGAATTGGTGTATCTGCCAGACATTCAGGCACAGGCTGAACGCACGTAGCAGCAGGGTCAGCAACAAAATGGAACTGATGAACAAGGTTGGCCCATGCAGTGCGGAGGGGCTCAATGCAGACACCGTGTGCACCAACATGCCGGGCCGATCCAGTAGGACTTCATCAACCAGCAGAGGCATCAGCAATGGTACCGGCACACTACAGATGGCACTGAGCAGTGCTACGACATGGGCCTGCACAAGCCGCTTTTTGTGTCTGCTCGCAAGCCGCAGCAGGTATTCCCAGTTATAGCTCAGGGTGTCTGTGGTGTTGCGCAACAAGGCGTTTCCCGTGGTGTTTGGAGCTTGGCACAGTCCGTGAAGATTTTCGCATGCTAACATGATGTAGCAGGGACTGCACTTTGGACTACTCGGTCTACTGCGCTGGTGCGGGTCTGTGGGCATGCCCCGGTGCGCTGTTGTGGCTGTGTTATGCTGGCCCGCATGATACCTGAGCTGTTTGCCCGGATTGCTGCGGGGGCAGAGATTATTACCCCGACCAGACGTCTGTCGCGCTATCTGCATTACCACTATGCTCAGCATTGTCTGCAACAGGGATTGCAGAGTTGGCAACGGCCTGCCATTCTGCCGTGGTCGGGGTGGTGCAGGCAGCATTGGCAGGTATTGTCTTTGCTGCGCGCTAATGACAGGGTTCTGCTCAGCCAGACGCAGCAGCGTTGCATCTGGCAGCGTATCATTGAATCTTCCCCGGACAGTCGGCATTGCCTGTACCCGCTTGCCACCACAACGGCGGCGCTGCGCAGTTACCGATTGTTCCGGCAATACTGCCTGCCGGATGCGGGCGAGGCGCCTGTGGATGACAGACTGGACCCATTGCGTGAATACCAGAGGCACACGCTGGATACCCGCGCCTTCCAGGGTTGGCTGCGACAGTATCTGCAGTGGCTGGAAGGGCGTAAATTGATCGATGAGGACAGCCTCCCGGAATGGATCGCCGATCACGCCCGGACGCTGAGTGGTCGGACACTGGTTTGTTATGGTTTTGATGGTCTGAATCCGCAGCAGCGGAGATTTTTTGCCAGACTGGGCGCCGCGGGTGTGCGGATTGAAACGCTGTCGGCGGAGCGGGGAACCAATGCGCGGGTTTGCGCCCTTGCCTTTGGTTCGGTCCGTGCCGAGATCCGGGCAGCGGTGCACTGGGCGGAGGGGATACTTCGGCAGCAGGAGCATGTCCGGATTGGCATCCTGTGCATGGAGATTGGGGCACAGCGTTCCTTGTTGTTACAGGAATTGGAACTGGGCCTGGGTCCACGTGCGCTGCTGCACTTTCACGATGACCCGGGTTGTGTATACACCATCTCGGCAGGCTTGCCTCTGCGGCAGTATCCACCAATATATGCGGCCCTGAGCATGCTGCGCCTGGCTGCAGGACAGTCCCTGTCCGCATCCGAGCTTGGCACTGTGTTGTTGTCACCGTGGTTGCAGGGTATGGCGCAGGAATACCATCAGCGTGCCCGATTTGATGCCCGATTGCGTGATTCCCATCGACAGACCATGACTCTGGGCCAGTTGAATGCCTGCCTCAGGCATCAGGGGTCCACAGTGCCGCTATTGGCAGAGCGGCTGCGTGCTCTCTCCGAATCGGTGCGCGCCGCACCGGGGGAACAGTCCGCTGCTGATTGGGCCAGGACCTTCGCTCAGTGGCTCCGGCATGTGCTGCAGTGGTCTCGGGCAGAGGAACAATCGGAGCAGGGTATGGATAGTCAGGTCTGGCAGCTTCGCAACGCGTGGCATGAATTGCTGGAGGAATTGGCGAGTTTGCAGGACTGGCTTCCGCAACTGCGTTGCCAGCAGGCGCTGACGCAGCTTTCCCGGCTGTCGGAGGAGCGTCGTTTCCAGGCCGAAACGCATGAAACGCCGGTGCAAATTATGGGCCTGGAAGGCGCGGCCGGCATGCGCTTTGATTATTTGTGGTTATTGGGGATGCATGATCAGAACTGGCCTCCCGCCGCACGTCCCGATCCGTTTATTGCGTTGCCGCTACAGATTCGCGCCGGATTGCCGCAGGTTTCGGCACAGTCTCAGTGTCAGTGGGCGCAGACCCTGACCCAAGGTCTGTGCCGGTCTGCCAGGCATCTGGTGTTCAGCTATCCGGAGCAGGAAGGTGAACGGGAATTGCGCCCCAGTCCGTTGATCCATTGTCCGGTTCAGCCGGGTTCGGACGCTACGGAAGTGGTGGACTACCGTCATCAGGTATTGCGGTCGGCCAGGCTGGAATGGCGGACCGACCATCCGCCGCCGGTGGTTTGTGATGGTTCAAGCGGGGAAAGACAGCACGGCGGCAGCGGCCTGCTGAAGGACCAGGGGGATTGCCCGTTTCGCGCCTTTGCCCGTTATCGCTTGCAGGCGCGGGGATTGGAGCCATTCGGGTTGGTCCCGGATGCCGCCCAGCGCGGCGATTTGATGCACGCGCTGATGCAACGGCTGTGGCAGGAGTTGGGCGATTCCGACACATTGCATCGCCAGGACGAGGCGGCGCTACAGACACTGCTGAAGAAACTGATAGCGGAGGTTTTTGCCGCCCGGGCATATCCGGTGTCGGCGGTCTCCGAGGAACGTTTCCGGCAACTGGAGGAGGCGCGTTTGATCCGGCACGTATTGTCCTGGCTGGCGCTTGAGAGACAACGGGGGCCATTTCAGGTGGAGGCGCTGGAAAGGCGCGAGGATGTGGTATTCCATGGGCTGCGGCTGCGATTGTACATCGATCGGATCGATCGCTTGCCGGATGGGCGTCTGCTCATCATCGACTACAAAACCGGCGAGGTGAAGGAATCTGCCTGGGACGGTGTGCGTCCGGATGAGCCACAGTTGCCGCTGTATGCGTTGGTGCAGACCGAGCCGGTGGCTGCCATTGGTTTTGCGGTACTGAAGGCCGGAACAGCACGCTATTGCTTCGTTGGAGAACAGGAAGACCTGCTGCCTGGTACGGCGCAGAACAAACAAAAACGCTGGAGTGAACTGCTGTCGGGGTGGCGTGATTCGTTGACGATGCTGGCGGATGAATTCTGTGCGGGCAGGGCGGATGTGGCTCCCAAAGCGGGAGAGAGAACCTGCAAATATTGTGATCTGCACACACTGTGTCGGACACATGAACGACGTTTGCTGCTGGATCGGCATGGTGTGGGAGAGGACGATGCGGCCAACTGATTATCAGGTGCGTGAGCGGGCGATAAGCGAACCAGGTGTCTCCTGCATCATCCAGGCCCCTGCCGGGTCCGGCAAGACGGGCCTGCTGGTACAGCGCTATCTGCGTTTGTTATCGGTGGTCGATGCCCCGGAAGAAATCATTGCGATCACCTTTACCCGGAAGGCGGCGGCGGAGATGCAGGGGCGCGTGTTGCATGCATTGAGGGATGCGGCTGACAAGGCCTCCGTGGAGGATCCGCATCACCGGCTGACACTACAGCTTGCGGCAGAGGCCTTGCGTCGCGATGCGGCGCGGCATTGGGGCATACTGGAAAATCCTTCGCGTCTACGGATGCAAACCATAGATTCCCTGTGTCATTGGTTATCCGGGCAGTTGCCATTGTTGTCAGGCCTGGGGGCGCCGCCGACGATTCGTGACGATGTCGCGATACTGTATCAGCAGGCGGCCATGCGCACGCTTGCAATGCTGGATGATGATGCGTCTGCGGAGGATTCCAGGCAGGTGGCGGTCTTGTTGTCGCATCTGGACAATTCGGTGCCAAGGGCGGTCAGACAGTTGAGCGGCATGCTGGGCAGACGCGATCAATGGTTGAGACACACGGTCAACAGACAGCGGCGAAAACTCCTGGAAGATACATTGCAGCAGGTCATCAGGGAGTCGTTGTCCGCGTTGCGGGAGCGTTTCCCGCAGTCCTGTGTGACAACGCTATGCGCACTGCTGCGTTTCGCCGCGGAGAATTTGTCCGGCGCGGGACAGCACGGACGGTTATGCGAGTGTGTGGATATGCGGACGCTGCCTCCGGCGGATATTGATGCCTTGCCGCAGTGGCTTGGTGTGGCGGAGTTACTGCTCACCGGACAGGGTCACTGGCGTAGTCTGGTGAACAAGAACACGGGGTTTCCTGCCGGGAGCAAAGACCGGAAGCAGGAGTTCAGGGAACTGATGGAACAGTTGCGCCAGGATGATGTGTTGCTGCACATGCTGGTCGCGCTGCGGGAATTGCCGGACGCGCATTACCATGATACGCAATGGGAGGTGATAGACGCGTTGTGCCACTGTCTGAATTTGGCGGAGGCACATTTGCGTGTATGTCTGTCAGAGCATAACTGTATCGACTACATCGGGATGGCCCGGGCGGCGATGGAGGCCCTTGGAGAGGAAGAGGCACCGGCGGATCTCGCGTTGTACCTGGATTACCGGATCCGGCATTTGTTGGTGGATGAATTCCAGGACATTTCGGCCAGCCAGTACCGTCTGTTGCAGAAGCTGTGTGCCGGTTGGAGTCCGGATGATGGTCACAGCCTGTTTCTGGTCGGTGACCCGATGCAGTCCATATACCGTTTTCGGGAAGCGGAAGTGAGTTTTTTCCTGAACACCTTCCGTGCCAGGAGATTGGGCCAGGTGCCACTGCTGGCCTTGCGTCTGCAGGCCAATTTTCGTTCCACTGCCGAGTTGGTGGAATGGAACAACGAGTGTTTCAATCGTATCCTGCCGGCAGTGGAAGATATTGCGATGGGTGCGGTTGGTTTTACCCGCTCGGAGGCGGCTTGTGCCGCCACAGAAGAGAATCCGGTAACGATTTATCCGGCATTTGACGCCGATCGGCGCTGCGAGGCCAGTCAGGTGGGTGCAATCGTGCGGCGGCTGCGCAAGTTTGATCCGGCAGTGTCAATAGCGGTATTGGCACGCAATCGTCGGCATCTTCAGGAGCTCATTGCACTGCTTCGTTCGGAGCGTATCCCTTTCCGTGCGGTGGAGATTGAGCGTTTGGGTGAGCGCCCGGCCATACAGGACCTGTTTGCGTTGACCAACGCCTGGCTGCATCCTGCAGATCGCATCGCGTGGCTGGCTGTGCTACGTGCTCCGTGGTGTGGTTTGAGCCTGGAGGAATTGCTGGAACTGGTCGATACCTGCCCGGATCAGACTGTATGGCAACGGCTTGAGGATGAACGTTGTTGGGCAAAGCTGAACCCGGATTCTCGAATCTGCCTGCGCCGTTTCGTCGGTGCCATGGGTGAGGCGATGGATTGTCGGCAGAAAATGGGGTTGGCGCGCACGATCGAACACCTCTGGCACCGACTGGGCGGGGCAGCCACGTTGAATAGTGCGGATGAATTGGCGGACATCGATGGTTTTTTTGGGCTGCTGGACCAGTTCGACAGCGGTGGCGGGATAGAATACCCACAGCAGTTCACGGAGCGTTTGCAGGGACTGTTTGCCGAATCGGCATCGGGCCCGGACAGCCTGCAGCTTATGACTATACACCGGGCTAAGGGACTGGAGTTTGATCATGTCATCCTGCCACAGCTTGGCCATGTCTCGAGGTCGGCGCAAAGGCCGTTGCTGTTATGGGATATGCGTGTGATGGGAGATGGCACCGAGGCCTTGATGATGGCATCGATTCAGCGCACTGGTGGGGAAGAGGGGAAAACGTACCAACATATTTGGCGGCGAGACCGGGCTCGACAAAGTTTTGAGGAACAGCGTCTGCTATACGTGGCTTGTACCCGTGCCAAACGCGGTTTGCACCTGTTCGGTCATGCCAGGCTGGAGCGGGACAGGAAGACTGGCGAGCCATGCTGTAGCGCCCATGCCGGCACCTTACTGCACTATCTGTGGCCCGTGGTGGAAGCGGAATTTCGCCAGGCGGCGGCGGTTGCTGTCGTGCCGAAACACGCCGAGATACCGACACATCAGTCGGGTGTCGACAAGGGATTCCGGCGTCTGGTGTCGGATTGGAGGCTGCCTTGTGCGGCACCACCGATCCGGTGGTTCCATGTGGGTGATATGCCGGAGCATGGGCTGCAGCCGCTGGAAGCGCTCGAATACGACTGGGCCCAGGTCGAGATCCGTCATGTTGGCAGTGTGGTGCACCGTTTGCTCAAGCACTATGCGGAGCATGGCCCGGCCGATGATTGTAACCCGTACAGTGATCGGTTTGCGGAATTGGCTGTTCGGCTACTGCGTGAACACGGTCTGTCTGCCGAGCGGGCCGCTGTCGCATCGGCACAGGTGTTGCTGGCATTCAGCAATACCCTGGAGGATGAGACAGGCCGCTGGGTGCTGGATCAGGGACATCGAGAAGCGATGAACGAATGCCCGTTGAGTGGCATGTATCACGGGGAACTGACACATGTGGTGATTGACAGAAGCTTTGTCGATGAGCACGGCGATCGTTGGATTATCGATTACAAGACCAGTTCACATGCCGGGGGAGACGTGCAGGCCTTTCTGGATCGGGAACAGGAACGCCATCGTCCACAGCTTGAGAAATATGCCGCGATAATGCGTCCACTGGGCCCGCAGCCGATCCGGATGGGTCTGTATTTCCCCTTGCTCAAGGCGTGGAGGGAATACCGTTGACATCGCTTGTCGCGTTCAACTCATGTATTATCGGTAGCAGCAGCGGCCAGACATTGTCCAGTATAATCGGCTGCGCGTTGGCATTGGGGTGCAGGCCGTCCGCTTGCATCAGTTCGGCACTCAGCGCGACTCGATCCAGCAGGAATGGTACATAGGGTATGCGGGTTTGTGCCGCGACTTGCTGGAAGCTGTCCTCAAATTCCCGGGTATAGCGTGGGCCGTAGTTGGGTGGCAGGCGCATGCCGAGCAGCAGCACTTTGCCATGTTTTTGACACAGCCTGACCATTTGGATGAGATTTTCCCGCATCCTGTTCAATGGCAGGCCAAGCAGGCCATCATTGGCTCCGAGTTCCAATATGCAAAGCCGTGGATGGTGAGCGTCCAGCAGGGCCGGTAGCCGTTTCAGTCCTCCGGTGGTGGTTTCACCAGACGCCGAGGCGTTGATGACTTGCCATGGCTTGTCAAGGTCGGTCAATTGTGCCAGTCTTTGCCGCAATAGATTTACCCAGCCCTGCTCCGTATAAAGTCCGTGCGCAGCACTCAGGCTGTCGCCAAATACCAGTATCATGTTTGCCTGAACAACGGGAGACAAAACCAACAGCAAGCTCAGAAGTGTGTTGCGCATGAATAATGAACGAGAGACAGGGGAGGCAATCATCGAGTGTGAGCATGTTAGCAAAACTTTCCTTGCCCCAGAAGGTGAGATCGCCATCCTGAAGGATGTTTCCCTTTGCGCATACTCTGCCGAGAGTATTGCGATCATCGGGGCTTCCGGCTCTGGCAAGACTACACTGCTGAGTTTGCTGGCTGGTCTGGACCTTGCCACCTCCGGAACTGTTATGTTGCAAGGCCAGTCCCTGGCCGCTCTGGACGAAGATGGGCGTGCACTATTGCGCAATCGTCACATTGGATTTGTGTTTCAATCTTTTCATTTGTTGCCGGGGTTCACCACGTTGGAGAATGTCATGTTGCCGCTGGAGATCAGCCGTCGAACGGACGCGGAGCAAACTGCGCTGAATATGTTGGAGCGCGTTGGCATGAGTCATCGTCTGCACCATTATCCAGATACGCTGTCAGGAGGAGAACAGCAGCGTGTTGCAATCGCCCGTGCTTTTGCCGCCTCACCGCCACTGGTGCTTGCGGATGAGCCTACAGGCAGTCTGGATGCCGAAACCGGCGCCCGCATTATTGATTTGTTGTTTGAGGTCAACGCGGCACAGCGCACTACATTGATCCTGGTTACCCATGACAGTGTGCTGAGCCAGCGTTGTCAGCGCTGCTATCTGCTGCAACAAGGCCGGTTGTGTGCGATTGCGCTTCAGTCCGAGCCTGTCGGCTGAGCGTGTCGCGAGTATTTCGTTTATGTGGCGTTTCCATCTCAAGATGATAAAACGGCAATGGCAGTCTGGTGCCATTCGTCTACTGTGTGCGGCGATCGCCATTGCCAGTGCGGCGGTATGCTCGGTCAGTATGGTCAGCGGGCGTTTGGACAAGCTGTTCATGCACCAGTCCAAAGAGGTGTTGGCTGCCGATATGGTACTGAAATCCAGTACTCCATTGCGCGATGAGCAACGCCGTGCCATCGCCGATTCCGACCTGATGCAGGCTGAAATCCTTATCTTCCGTACTATGGCGAGTGCGGGAGATGGACATCCTTTGCTCAGTTCGGTGAAGGCGGTGTCTGCCACGTATCCACTGCGTGGCAAATTGCAGGTCAGCGAGCGTCTGTTTGGCGAAGCAAGAGACATTACTCATGGCCCGGCCCCGGGTGAGGCCTGGGTTGACGAGCGTGTCCTGCACGAGCTTGGCATTGCCCTGGGTGATCGGCTCACGATTGGTGAGCTTGAGTTGGTATTGACCCGGATACTGGTGTATGAACCGGATCGGGGCGGTAATTTTTATAGTCTCATCCCGCGCGTCATGATACATCGGAAAGATGTGGAGGCCGCAGGGGTTGTGCGTACTGGCAGCCGCATGAAATACCGTTATCTGTTTGCCGGAGAGCCGGAGGCTTTGCAGGCGTTGCGTATCCGTTTGCAAGGGACGCTGGGATTAAACCAGCGATTCGTCGATATCCGTGAGGAGAACAAGACTCTGGCATCGAATCTGGACCGGGCCTTCAGTTTTTTGCGGATATCCACGTTCATTGCGGTACTGCTGGGAGCTATTGCCACTGCGCTTGCCAGTTACCAATATGCCAGGGAAAAGATGGCGGAGTATGCGGTACTGCGTTGTCTGGGTCTGTATGGCAGGCATTTGTATCTCGCCATCATGTTGCCGTTTGTTCTGTATGCATTGCTGTCAACCGTGGTCGGGATTGGGGTGGGAACCGTGGTGCACCATTTGATCCTGGTCAGTCTGACCCAGTTGCTCCCGGAGAATTTGCCCGCATCTGGCCCATTACCGTTTGTGCTGAGCCTGATGACGGTGCTTACCGTGTTACTCACGTTTGCGTGGCCTTTCCTTGGCAGATTGCGTCATGCGCGGTACCAGGAACTGATGGGCCGTGCGCGTGTCGGCAGCCTGGTTTCGATACAGACGGGCATCGCGTTGGCATTTGGCCTGGTGGTGCTCGCGCAGGTGGCAACTGCGGATTTCTTTATCAGTGGTGTGGTGATGACCACACTCGTGTTGCTTGGTGGAGGCATGTATCTGGGACTGCAATGGCTGTTGCGCAAACTGGTCGTCTGGGGTCGTTCTGTCAGGCACCTGAATCTACGGCTGTCTCTGCGGATGTTGTGTGCCAACAGAAACCTGGTTGGTCTGCAAATGACGGCGATGGCACTGGGCATGTTTGCGTTGACACTGGTCTATACTTTGCGTGATGACCTGTTGCGTTCATGGCAGTCAAAGATACCGGAGAATGCCTCCAATTTTTTCGCTATCAACCTGTTTCCCGAAGACCGGGAACGTTTCATGCGGACATTGCGGGAGAACGGCATTGTGCATAGTCCCTTGTATCCGATTGTCCGTGGCCGTCTCAGCGGGATCAACGAGATTCCTGTCCGGGACTATGTGAACAGAGGTCTGGGGCGTCATCATGAGGGCCTGGATCGAGATCTGTCGTTGACCTGGGGTACGGAGTTGCCGTTTGAAAATGCGATCGTCGAAGGTGAGTGGCACGGTACCGGGCGATTTGCGTCTGACCCGGTGGTTTCGGTAGAGCAGGAGGTTGCCGAAAAGCTCAATATTGATGTGGGTGACATGTTGGAATTTGCGATCGATACCCAGCGCGTTCAGGCTCGTGTAGCTAGCATCCGGAGTTGTGAGTGGGAGTCTTTTACCCCCAATTTCTACATGATATTCTCGCCCGGCGCACTGGACCACCTGCCGTATACCTGGATGGCAAGCATGCATGTGCGGCCGGCACAGCGAGTTGAATTGCCGGTGTTGACCCGCGGTTTCCCTGGAGTGACGTTTTTTGATGTGGATTTTTTGCTCTCTCGCATTCGAGGTATCAGCATGCAGGTCAGCAGCGCGGTGGAATTGGTGCTCTTGTTTTCCATTATTGCCAGTATCATGGTATTTTTGTCCATTGAACTGATTTTGCATCGGGACCGTCGTCTCAGTACCGCGATATTCAAAGCCCTGGGGGCTGGGACCAGACAGGTGCAGAAGGTTTTCTGGATACAGTTGCTGTTTTCTGGCACAGTGGCAGGCTTGGTGGCACTGCTGATGAATTTACTGCTGGGTATGATTCTCAGCCGCTGGTATATAGAGGGGGAACTGGTATTCAATGCCATGGTCTGGTTTTTTTGCCTGGTATTGACGCCACTGATGGGTCTGTCCGCAGGCTACGTTTCCATCCGTAGATTTGGCCAGGTACCTGGCAGGCTCTTGCTGCAAGGGGAATAGTGTTTTGAATCGTGGACTGCCACGAGCGTTCGGTGCCGTTCGCCCTGGAGATCTGACGCTTGATTTGGGAGGCGGGCACTTTCACAGGACTGTCTGGCTCTAATATATGACTAAGAGATAGGCCCTGGCCCTGGCGAACGAATAAAATGGCGATACAAACCGAAAGAAAAGCGATCGCGGATGGTACGCAACGTACCATCCGGGGCAAGCCCTGTGTGTACTATGATGGCTATTGGATACGTCGCTATGATTATTCCAAAGGGACTCTTGCGGACCGGAAGCAGATCATCGATCTGTTGACACGGCGGGTGTTTCGTCATGTGGAGCAGGGGATGAACACCCCCGGCAATCGCTTGCACATGATCGAAGAAAGCTATCATCAGGAGACTGATCCGGCCCGCAAACGAGTCAAGGGTGCGATGCTGGCGGGTTCGCTGCTTAATCGGGGTCGGGACATACTGACCCGCATCGTGGGATTGGAAGAATGTGGCGTCAAGATCTGTTCTGATAACGAGTTGCTTCTTGAGTGTAACAAGTGTTTTGCAAGGGCGCTGGAGTTGGGGAAAAATATCAAGCTAAGGAGTGGTGAAGAGGGTTTGGACGAATTGTGGGGCGAGCCATTCAGGGCGTTTACTTTGCCACCAAAAGAGTTCTATCGGGGTCGCTACATCAAGCTGGCGCAGACTATGGCCAAGATCGACGAATTGGCGGATGTGATGATGCACATTATTCGCAGCATCCGGTCTCTGTCCGGTGCCAGGGCATTGCTCTGTGAACTGCGTGACAGCGCGAAAGAAACCGTCGAGACTCTGCGTTCCGATCCCCTGATCTTTGAAGTCTGGCCGCGCTTTGTGGTTGCCCGGGAAGAACTTGACAATTATCAGCCGCAATTTTCCGAGAAGGAGCGAGGTAAGCGTTCTCGTGTTGCTTTGGAACTGATACGCGAAGGCTCTTTGCTGGTCGGGCAACTGGCTGTGGTCAGAGTCTCGATGCCGGTGAGCATAGCCAACTACATGGAAAGGTGTGATGTGTTTTTCATGATGAAATAGTTCGGGTATTGTCCATGTGACCAGCCAGTGCTCTTGCCTGTACATCCGGACATGGCTTGCATTCGCTTTTGGCATACAACGGTTTGTATGTCCCACGGTTAGCGCATCCCCCCATCTTCCGTCGCTGCCTGTGGTAGTAGGCTGCGTTCCATCACCGTCCCGGTGTGGAACCTGGATGTCCCGATAATTTCCGTTCTGAAGGACTCTTGACTCTACTGTCTATTCAGAAGCCTGGAACCAGTCTCCGGGCTTTTCCGTTTGTGTCTGTGGTATGGACTCGGCGTGGGGCAGGGCTTCTCCTTCGTGTCTCTTCAGCACAGTATTCATTGTCGGGTGATCCGTTCTGCAGTTCGGATTATCCAGCAAATAATGCAGTCCGCGGCTTTCTTGTCTGCGCATTGCGGAAACGATAATCATTCCGGCAATCAGTGCGATGTTACGTAGTTCTATCAGGTTCTGACCGAGTTGGAAGTGGCCATAGTACTCAGTGATCTCGTTATGCAAAAGCTGCATGCGATGCCAGGCACGCTGCAGACGCTTGTTGGAGCGTACAATGCCCACATAGTCCCACATGAAGCGACGGATCTCATCCCAGTTGTGGCTGACTACCACCTCCTCGTCCGAATCGGAAACCCAACTGGAATCCCAGGCGCGCAGCGTACTTGACAGTTCCAGCCGATGCAGGTTTTGCCGAATATCCTCAAAGGTGGCATGGGCATAAACCATGCATTCCAGTAGCGAGTTGCTTGCCATGCGGTTGGCTCCATGCAGGCCGGTGTAGCTGACCTCTCCAATAGCGTATAGTCCCATCAAATCAGTGCGTCCGTGCCGGTCGGTCATGATGCCGCCACAGGTGTAATGCGCGGCGGGAACGACAGGAATGGGTTCTTTGCAGATATCGATGCCGAGTTCCAGACAGTGTTCATGTATGCCGGGGAAGAGTTTGCGTATGGTGTTGTCTTCCCGGTGACTGATATCCAGGTAGACACAGGGGGTTCCCAGCCGTTTCATTTCATGGTCGATGGCGCGGGCAACAATGTCTCTAGGGGCCAGTTCCGCACGTGGGTCAAACCGTTCCATGAAACAGTCTCCATTGGGCAGACGTAGTTTTGCGCCCTCGCCGCGCAATGCCTCGGAAATCAGAAAACGTCTGGCCTGTGGATGGTACAGGCAGGTAGGATGGAACTGGATGAATTCCATATTCGCAATGCGACAACCACTGCGCCAGGCCATGGCAATCCCATCCCCGGTGCAGGTATCCGGATTGCTGGTGTAAAGGTACACTTTTCCTGCCCCACCACTGGCGAGTACCACGACACGTGAGGCAATAGACAACACCGTGGTGTTTTGCGTGTTGAGTACATAGGCTCCCAGGCAACGGCGTTGATCACCAGCATAGCGATGGCTGTTGATGAGGTCTATCGCAATATGCCTTTCCAGTACTGTGATGTTGGTGTGTTTCCGTACCTGTGCGGACAAGGCTTTGGTGATGGCCTGTCCTGTGGAATCCCCGGCATGCAGGATACGTCGGTGGCTGTGTCCGCCTTCCTGGTGCAGGTGAAAATGTGGCAGCTTTCCAGGACCATGTTGTTCATCCAAGGTGAAATGTACCCCGGACCCCATCAGCCAGTTGATGCATTTATGACCGCGTTCCACCACATAACGAACGGTTTCCTGGTCACATAGACCGGCGCCTGTCATCAGCGTATCCCGTATATGCATATCACAGGAATCGTCATCATCCCATACCGCGGAGACTCCTCCCTGGGCGTAATATGTTGCGCCTTCGGTGAGGGTGTCCTTGGACAGCAGGATGATACGGATGGATTCGGCCAGTTTCAGGGCCAGACCCAGACCCGCGGCCCCACTGCCAATAATCAGTACATCGCACTGCATTTGGCTGTTTTTCATATCGTAGTTACCATAGCATGAAAACGTATTCTGCATTAAACCTTTGATTCATATGTTATTGCAGTTTTTTCTGGTGCGGTCCTGGTGTGGATTTGCAGTGACACTACAAGGAGCGAGGTGGTCCAATGGGCTCGCTTTTCGCCCGGGTTGCGTGCCAGACAGACCAAGGTCTCTGGTGGACAGTGATAAAATGATACCAGAGGGTGAGAAGCCATTTGGTGCTTCGACTTGGCAGGATGGGCAATCCCGGGGGGTGATGATGTGGTCCAGCGTGTCTCATGTCGGCGCAGTGCAAAAGGGGGTAAACGCGGATGAGCGACAGACCGGTTGATCAGGTACTGGTCAATCAGGCGAGAAAAGGGGATAGACAGGCTTTTGAGCTGTTGTTTACCAAATATCAGCAGCGGGTATACAATCTGGTCCTGCGTTTCGTCAAGGACCGAGTGGATGCCATGGATGTGACGCAGGAGACTTTTATCCGGGTGTGGCGTGCATTACCAGGTTTCAGGGGGGACAGTGCCTTTTATACATGGCTGTACCGGATTGCGGTGAATACGGCGAAGAATCACCTGGCCATGAAGGGGCGTCATCAGATGGGAGGGGATGTTAATATTGATGATGTGGAACAAACGGTCTATTCTGATGTCCTAATGGAACAGGATACACCGGAAAGGCTGTTATCCGCAGAACGACTTCGGCAGGCGATCGAAGCTTCCATTGCCGGCCTGCCGGACGAGTTGCGTACAGTGATCATATTGCGTGAGACCAAGGGTTTGAGTTATGAAGAGATTGCGGCTGCCATGGACTGCCCTGTGGGCACAGTCCGATCAAGGATATTTCGTGCCAGGGAAGCAATTAGCAATGCGCTGGCTCCGCTGCTGACACCCTGAGGATGTGCGGGTTTGATTTCCATCGGGTATCTTGCATATGAATGAAAAGACACTGGAACGGCTATCTGTTTGTATCGATGGGGAACTGGAATCCGAGCATCAGATTGCCGAGGTGTTGGCGATGGCCTCAGCAGACGCAGACGGTAAAAAACGGTGGCAGTGTTACTGCCTTATTGGCGAGTTGATGCGAGGAGGGGGCTACGTAGTGAATTTGTCCCCCGATACCATTACCCGACATCGACAAGACACCTCTGCTGTTTCCTGGTATCAATCATTCATTTCTCGCTTTTCTCTTCCCCGGTCGTATCATCGTTTGTTGTGGTTTTCCCTGCCGTTGTCTGCCGCGTTGGTGATGGCTGTGTTGCTGTATTTTCCTGTAGGGGAAAGGATGGGAGCAGGTGGAAGCTTGATCGCAGAGCATGAGGGTCGAGCTCGGACTACGCAGGACAATCTGCCGACCGTTTCTCCGAGCCAGCAGGTGGTTTTTGGTAATGGCATTGCCACTGGCGAGTTTCCTGCTGCCACTGCGCGGGATGATTCTACCGAGAGGTTACCGCCGCATCTCAACCGTTATCTGATGTATCATAATGAATATAGCGGTAGTTTTTTACGGCCGCGTGTGGCTTCTCCGCATGTGCGGCAATTTGTCATCTATCAGCAGTAATCCACCAGAAGCAGTATAAGTATACGATTTGGGCACTGGGGTGCATATTCGCTTGGTGTATCTGTGGTTGGCTGTACTCGCGTTGCCAGTGGCTGCACAACCGGAGCAGGGAACTGTGCCACCGGACATGGCAAATCTTATAAAAAACATGAACCATGCCGATAAAACACTTAATTACGTTGGTGTTTTTGTTTATATGGACATGCATTTTCAGGTTGATGAGCCGTCCAATTCTCTCCACAGTCACACGCTTAGAGTGGTCCATAAGATCAAGGATGGAGAGGCATATGAGCGCCTGGTGTCGTTGGAGGGGAGGCGCAGGGAATCGGTGCGGGGGCCCTGGGGATCAGATGAATATTTTCAGCAGGAACGTCGGGCCCGGATGACGTGGCAGTCACAGTCGATTGTCAGGCCGGATTCTGTGGCGATCTCCCGGAAGAACGTTCCCAGCATGTCGCGGTACTACCGCTATGCGATACGTGGCGATGACCGGGTTGCCGATCGGGCGGTATGGATCGTGGATATTATCCCGAAGGAGACGGATCGTTATGGACATACGCTTTGGATTGATAAGGAATACTACCTGCTGTTGAAGTCCGAGCTGTGGGACAGTGGGAAGAATGTACTTGAGCGGGTTATGTTTGTCGATGTCCGTTTTCTGTCGGAGATAGACGATGAAATGCTGTTGCCGGAGTCGGCGACAGAGGATTATCGCTGGGAACGGATAGGTGCGGGTTGTTCCTATGATGAGGTGGAGACTTCAGGGTGGCAGTTTGGCTGGTTGCCAGTCGGGTTTGAAGTCCATGACTATCTGAGCAGGTGCAGGGAAAGTAACGGTGAGATGGAACACTGGATCGTCTCGGATGGCCTGGCGGTATTTTCGGTGTTTTTTGTTCGGCAGGAGGCCACGGATGGGGAGAAGCGGAAATTTATGCATGAGGCACATAAGGATGCGCTGTTTATGGGCCCGATTAATCTGTTTTCCACGATGATAGACGATTATCATGTCACGGTTGTGGGAAAGCTACCGTTGGCTACGTTGCAGGGCGTGGGCAAATCCATAGTGCATTTGCCCTGACCCGGTCTTCATTACAAAGTTTGGTCAGGACACACATTATGAGTAAAGCCTTTCTTTTTTTCTCGCATCCCATGGTCGTGGTCAAGGCCATGGGTATGGGCTTTGGTGCCTGTGGTTTGTTGCTGGCTTTGCTTGTAGTCAGTGCCGAATTGCAGGCACAGGCGGGTCTGCCGGAGTTCAGCCCCCTGGTAGAGCGGTTGGCTCCATCAGTGGTCAATATCAGTGGCAGGAGCAAGCCTGGGGACGACAAGACACCCTTCGATGAGCGTATCCCGGAACAGTGGAAAGAACATCCGGGGTATGAGTTTTTCAAGCGTTTTTTCCCGGAATGGCCAAGTCAGCCGTCTCCGGAGAGTAATTCGCTGGGCTCCGGCTTCATCATTTCGGAGGATGGCCATATTATCACCAATCATCATGTGGTCCAGCGTGCGGATGAGATCGTGGTCAGACTGAATGATCGCAGGGAGTTCATCGCGGAACTGGTTGGCAGCGATGAGCGCAGCGATCTTGCGCTGCTTCGGATCCCGGCAACCGATCTGCCTGCCTTGGAATTGGGAGATTCATCCGGGTTGCGGGTTGGGGAATGGGTGTTGGCGATTGGCTCGCCGTTTGGTTTCGACTATTCGGTTACGGCAGGCATTATCAGCGCTATCGGTCGTAGCCTCCCAAATGAAAACTATGTCCCTTTCATTCAGACAGACGTGGCGATCAATCGAGGGAACTCGGGTGGTCCACTGTTCAACCTGGCCGGCAAGGTGGTAGGTGTCAACTCACAGATATACAGCCACGATGGCGGTTTTATGGGGCTGTCTTTCGCGGTGCCGGCCAATCTGGTGCGCAGCGTTTATCAGCAGCTTCGCGATCAAGGCTATGTGGATCGGGGTTGGCTGGGAGTCATGATCCAGGATGTCACGCGTGAGTTGGCCGAATCCTTTCAGATGGATGTGCCTCGTGGGGCCCTGGTGACACAGGTGCTGGAAGACAGCCCGGCTGCTGCTGCGGGACTGCGGGTGGGAGATATTATTGTTGCTTACAATGGGCGAAAGATACGGTTTTCTTCTGAACTGCCACCGTTGGTTGGCCTTTCCAACACGGGGGAGAAGGCCGCTTTGCAGGTTTTGCGTGATGGGGAGGAGGTTTCGATACGGGTACGGATCGAAAGCCTTCCGGATGATGACAGACTGGCGCTTGGTTCCGCCGGGTCTCGTGGGGGCAGGACACGGGGAGGCAACGTTCTGGGTATCGAAGTCGAGAATTTGGACAACGAGCTACGGGAAAGATACGGTCTGGACAAAGGCGATGGAGTGGTTATTTCTTCCATAAGTCACCAGGGAACGGCCTGGAAGTCGGGGTTGCGTTCGGGGGATATTATTTTGCAGATCAATAATGAGATTGTCCGAAATAGCAGGCAGTTTTCTTCTCTGCTGCGTGATCTGCCAGATGACAGGGCCATACCCGTATTGGTACAGCGACAGAATGGCCCGCTGTTTCTCGCTTTGAATCTCAGCGATGAATGATGGAGCGAATACGCAATTTTTGTATTATCGCTCACATAGATCACGGAAAATCCACACTGGCAGATCGGTTCATACAGCACTGTGGTGCCCTCAGTGAGCGCGAAATGTCGGCTCAGATGCTGGATTCGATGGAACTGGAACGTGAGCGTGGCATCACCATCAAGGCGCAGAGTGTTTCATTACGCTATAGTGCCCGTGATCAACAGGAATACCTGCTGAATATCATCGATACTCCGGGCCACGTGGACTTCAGTTACGAGGTTTCGCGTTCGTTGGCTGCCTGTGAGGGGGCGTTATTGGTAATAGACGCTGCGCAGGGTGTGGAAGCGCAGAGTATTGCCAATTGCTTTACTGCGATGGAGAATAATCTGCAGGTGGTGCCAGTGTTGAACAAGATTGATCTGTCTGCGGCCGATCCTGAACGGGTGGCTCAGGAGATTGAACAGATCATCGGGCTACCGGCGAAGGAAGTGGTTCAGGTGAGTGCGAAGACAGGGTTTGGCATAGCGGAACTGCTGGACAGGGTCATTCGCTCGGTCCCCCCACCATCCGGAGATGTCGGATTGCCATTGCAGGCGCTAATCGTTGATTCCTGGTTCGACAACTATCTGGGCGTTGTTTCTCTGGTCAGGATTGTCAATGGTGAATTGGCTGCGGGAACCAGAATCAGAGTGATGTCTACAGGACAACAGTATCAAGTGGACGAGGTTGGACGTTTTGTCCCCGGTCGTTGCAAGGACAGCGTATTGCGCACGGGTGAAGTGGGTTATGTGATTGCGGGGATAAAAGATGTTGATGGTGCTCCGGTTGGAGATACATTAAGCACGGTGAACAATGGAGCACCGCAACCTCTACCAGGCTTCCGTCGGGCTCAACCTCGGGTATTTGCCGGCATGTTTCCGACCGATGCGGCTGACTATGAAGCGTTCCGCGATGCCCTTGGCAAGTTGCGTCTGAACGATTCTGCGCTGCATTACGAGCCGGAGACTTCGAATGCGCTTGGATTTGGATTTCGCTGTGGTTTTCTCGGGTTGTTGCATATGGAAATTGTCCAGGAGAGGCTGGAGCGCGAGTATGGACTGAGCTTGATCACGAGCGCGCCTACGGTAGGCTATCAGGTTTTGCTCAAGGATGGCAGTTTGCGTGAGGTGCATAATCCTGAAAATCTCCCGCCAGCAGAGGCTATTGCCGAGATGCGTGAACCCGTGATAAGTGCAGAGATCATCGTGCCGCGCGAGTATTTGGGTGCGGTGATCACGCTGTGCATGGAAAAACGTGGGATACAGAAGAATTTACTCTATCATGGCAAACAGGCCACCCTGAATTTTGATTTGCCCATGAATGAGGTGGTATTGGATTTTTTTGATCGGTTGAAGTCGGTTAGTCGGGGTTATGCCTCGTTCGATTATCGGCTTTCTCATTTTAATACCGCCAGTCTGGTCAGATTGGATATCCTGGTTAATCATGAGCGGGTGGATGCCCTTTCCTGCATCGTACATCGTGATCAGGCGCAGGTCAGGGGGAGGGAACTGGCGGAAAAGATCCGGGAGTTGATCCCGCGTCAGATGTATGAAGTTGCCATACAGGCGGCAATCGGGTCAAAGATTTTGGCCAGGACGAATGTCAAGGCGCTGCGCAAGAATGTCACAGCGAAGTGCTATGGCGGTGATATTACGCGCAAGCGGAAGCTGCTGGAGAAGCAAAAGGCGGGGAAGAAACGCATGAAACAATTTGGGTCGGTACAAATACCGCAGTCCGCCTTTATGGCGGTGCTGCAGATAGGTAAAGGGAAATGAGACGCGGCCAATCTATTCTGTTGCAGGGCATTTTGATTACGGCTTTGTTGACAGGATCGATATATTTGATAAGGATTGATTTTTCGCTGTTTCTGGTGGTATTGACCCTGCTGTGCGGATTATTCTGGCTGGCAGGGCTGATACTGCGTTTTGCCAACAGGCGGGGGACGTTGCAGCACTCGGAGGTACCGCGTCCGGAGGGTACTTTCCTGTTTGGCCTGGTGTATTCCCTGCGCAGCCTGTTTCCGGTCCTGCTGCTTGTTTTGCTGCTACGCTCATTCGTTTTCGAACCTTTTCGGATCCCTTCGGCTTCGATGATGCCCGGTTTGCAGATAGGTGATTTCATTGCTGTCAACAAGTATGCCTATGGCCTGCGCCTGCCGGTGCTGAATAGTAAAATAGTGGAGTTGGGCAATCCTGAACGGGGTGATGTTGTCGTATTTCGTTATCCTCATCCGCCGTTTGTCCCCTACATAAAACGTGTTGTAGGGCTGCCGGGTGATCATGTGGTCTATTTGGGAAAGCAGCTTTTTATCAATGGTAACGCCGTACCACAAACGCTGCAGACAGAGCCTTACCATGAGCAACAAGGCGCCGGCAAGGTGGTGAATGGCTACAAGGTGCATAAAGAGATGCTTACCGAGGCAGGATACAACATTTTGCATGATGAGCAGAGGGATGAGGGTGGGTTGGTTGAGGCGTACGTTCCCAAGGCACATTATTTTGTTCTGGGGGATAATCGTGATCACAGTAGAGACAGCAGGTATTGGGGCTTTGTCCCGGAGCGGAATCTGATAGGCAAGGCGGTTTTGGTATGGATGCACTGGGATTGGGAGAAACGGGGGTTTTTTAATTTCTCCCGGATTGGCACAAAGATTACACCTGCCCCATGACGTCCGAGGACAGTCCCTTGTTGGGTTATAGATTCCGTGATGAAAAATTGCGGGAGCGGGCGCTTACACACCGAAGTGCCAGTGCGTGTCACAATGAGCAGCTTGAATTTCTGGGGGATGCTTTGCTGGGGATGTTCATTGCAGAGGCCCTGTTCAGGCGATTGCACAAAGCGGATGAGGGCAGACTGACGCATTTGCGTTCTACGTTGGTCAGCAATGAGAATTTGGCCGCCCTGGCAATCAGGGAACAGTTCGGGGAGCATATAAAGCTGGGGAAGGGTGAGCGCAAAAGTGGTGGCTGGCGTCGCAGTTCGGTGTTGGCAGGTGCATTGGAGGCGCTTATAGGCGCCATTTACGTGGATTCGGGCTTTGCAGTTTGCCGTGACTGTGTACTGAAGCTGTATGCGGATCGTTTGCGGTCCATAGATACTGAGCGGGTAGTCAAGGATGCAAAGACCCGGTTGCAGGAGCATACCCAGGCTCAGGGGATAGGACTGCCTTCTTATCGTGTGGTGGATATCAGGGGTGTCGCGCATCAGCGTGTCTTTGTCGTACAGGGTGTGGTTCAGACTGATCCGGCAATTGAAATCAGTGCCAGTGCCAATAGCAAACGTGGGGCTGAGCAGTTGGTCGCCGAGGGTATCCTGCAACGGCTTGGCGTTGATATCACTCGGGACTGAAGTGGTTTGTTTCTGACCCGGTATTTTGCTTGTCCTGTATACATGCTGTGTTGCACTGTCTCGTAAGTGCGTTGTTTGACGCCAGAGTGTGAATCACTGGAGGAACAGTTTTTGCGCATACTGGTTTTTGTTCTGAGTTGTGTTGGTGACGCCGTTATGTGCACACCGGTATTACAGGCTCTGCATCGACATTATCCGCACGCTGTCATGGATATAGCAGGTGATCGGCGTTCCCTGGAACTGTTCACACACTGTCCGTATCGAGGCGATCTTTACTGCAGGGATGACAATGGACCCTTGAGAGGCATGCCGACACTGTGCTTTCAATTGAGACGGAATTGGTACGATTGTATCGTGGATGTGTGTACGGACGGATTGGCTTGGTTTCTCAGAGGAGGCAGGCGCATGACCAAATGGGGTGCACGTTCCTATGGAAAACACGCTATAGACCGTTTGATGGGGGTAATTCGTCCGATTCACGGGGCTCAACCGACCCCGGATCCTTGTGTCTGGCTGGACCGGGAAAGTCGGGAGTACGCTGACAGATTTGTATCTGGCCTGCCATCGGGGCGACTGTTGATATTGGGGCCAGGTGGTGGTGACTGCAAGCGTTGGCCTGCTGATAACTATATTAGTATGGTGAATACGATGCACGACGCATTCGGTGCCGTGATACTGTTGGGTACAGCGCAGGAAAGACGGTACTCATATCGGATTCGTACCAGTTTGGAGGTGCCTTGTCTGGACCTGACCGGAGAGACCAGCCTGTTGCAGGCGGCAGCATTGTTGCGGTGTGCGGATATTTTTATAGGCGGTGATTCTGGTTTGGGGCATATCGCATCTGCGGTGGGTATCCGCACCATCACTACTTTTGGTCTGGCCGACCCGGACGAATACAGGCCTTGGGGTGAAAGGGCCAGCGTATTGATGGGGAAAGAGGGTGACGCCAAAAACATTGGCATGGACGAGATGATAGCTTTGTTGAACCGAACCCTGCACGGCTGAGGGTCGTGCGGTGATCTTCATTTTCAGGCAGGGTGCTATACTGAAAATATGAGGCACATCAATTCGGCCACTTATCGGAAAATACTGTTGACAGCGAGTCTTCCGTTGCTGTCTGTCGTCGATTATGCATTGCTGGGTGTCGTACTTTCCCTGGTCATGGTGATAGCTTTGTTGGCCAGTGTGGTGTTGGTTAACCTGTGCCATCGGATAGTCAGTGCACATCTGCGTTTTGCGCTGCTTTTGCTGGTTGCGGCGGGTGTGTCCACGGCTTTGGGGATGCTATTGGAAACTGTGGCTTGGGGATTGTTTCGAAAATTACAACCAGTGCTTCCTTTTCTTTGCTTTAACAGCTTTGTGTTTGTATGTCTGGAACAGGATGCCTACGTTCGTTGCCTGCGTGAGGCGTTATCGGTGTCTCTGGGTCATGTTCCATGGCTGCTGCTGGTTTTTATTGGATTCGGCTCTCTGTCCGAACTGTTGTTGCATGGTAGCCTGGGTGCCGGATTCGGGGTTTTTTCACCGGTATTTGAGCCGGCAGGAGGAATACTGTTCGCTGGGGAATTCTCAGGATTTCCGGTTTTTTCTGGCAGTGCCGGGACATTGTTGCTGCTTTCGCTCATGTTGATTTGCTGGCGCCTGTTATTGTGTATTGGTCGGATCGGTGGTATTTCCTGGCGGTGGGAGAGGGAATGAATCGGGCGAAACGCGAATTAATCATGCGCAAACTGCAGGAACACAATCCTGCGCCTACTACTGAACTGCTTTATCAGTCCCCATTTGAATTACTTGTTGCCGTTATCCTGTCCGCCCAGGCGACAGATATCAGTGTCAACAAGGCCACACGAAAATTGTTTGCACGGGCCAATACCCCGCGAGCGATGCTGCAACTTGGTGTGGAACAACTGAAGTCTCATATACGTACCATTGGCCTGTACAATACCAAAGCACATAGCATTATCAGAACCTGTAAAATCCTTGACGAAGAATATGCGGGGCAGGTGCCGGACCAACGAGAGGCATTGGAGCGGTTGCCTGGAGTAGGTCGCAAGACGGCTAATGTGATCCTGAATACGGTTTTTGGCCAGGCGGTTATTGCAGTGGATACCCATATCTTCCGGGTGGCAAACCGCACCCGACTTGCCACCGGGCGTACTGTCATGGAAGTGGAAAAGAAATTGCTCAACCTGATTCCAAAGGCCTATCATGTGAACGCCCATCACTGGTTGATCCTGCATGGCCGATATACCTGTACAGCCAGGGCCCCCAGGTGTCGGGATTGCATTATTCAACAGGAGTGTGAATGGCCGGACAAATGCCTCGGACCAGACTGAAGTTTGAGTTGAACAGGCCACGTCTGTCACCGCGTCTGTGTTGCCGTATAATCAAGAGCAAGAGCAAGTGCCGTCTCATATGACACAGGGTTTGGATATTCCGGAATACCTGCGTCATGGCAACGAACAACTTGTCGAACAGATAGCACTGCTGGCGGAGCTCAGCAGCCAATTTTCTCATACCCTGAATATCAAGGAGACTTTGCGTGTCGCGATCGTTCAGGTTGCTTCCTACGTGAATGTTGAGGCAGCGTCCATTTTTTTACTTGGTGCTGACGGGGAAACCCTGAGTTGTGAGGGTTGTGCTGGTCCGGTAGACCTTGAAGGGATGAAGTTGTCAGTTGATACGGGCGTTGTTGGCAAGACGGTTACCACCAGGACTGCACGACTAATCCGGGATGTACAGTCTGACCCGGATTTCAGTAGCAGCATTGATCAAGATAGTGGTTTTGTCACCCGTTCGCTTATGTGTGTGCCGCTGCTGATTAGGGACGAATGTATAGGCGCGTTTGAATTGCTTAATAAAAAAGACGGGGAATTGTTTTCCAGAAACGATTTGCATTTTGCACAAACACTTGCTTCGGCAGTCGCTTTGGCTATGCATAACGTACGTATGACAGATGCATTGGTAGGTCAAGAGCGGCTGCGCAGAGAGCTTGATCTGGCGCGGGAGATACAGTTGACCCTGCTTGCCGGAGACCCTGGAGAAGAGGATTTCCCGGTCGTGGGCGTGAATGTTCCGGCGTATGAAGTATCAGGTGATTTCTATGATTTCACCCGGCAGCCGGATGGCAATATCTATTTCCATATTGCGGATGTCTCCGGTAAGGGTATCAACGCGGCCATGTTGATGGTGCAGGCGAGTAGCCTGCTGCGCCATATGGCAAAGACCATCCGGGACCCTGGTGTGCTGTTGACTTTGCTGAACCAGGAACTGTGCAAGACCATATCCCGAGGCATGTTTATTACCCTGATCAGTGGTTTTATTGATGAGAGACGTGGCGTCATCCGCTTTTCCAATGCTGGACATCAACCACCTTTGGTGCATGGGGAAGACGGCGGATTTGATGAGATCCAGGCTGAGGCCCCGCCGCTTTGTATCGTCCCGGACTTTCAGTATACAGTGACGTCCATCCCATTGCGGCGTAAGGCGTTTTATTTTTTTACCGATGGCATTACCGAAAGCATCGATGCGGACGGCAAGGAACTGGGAGTCGATGGACTTGCGGAAATCATCTGTCGCCATGCGGCTTTGCCGATGCAGTCGCGTTTGACGGAGATCGTTTCTATGCTCAGTAAAAACGCGGTGACTCAGCGTGATGATATCACCTTGATGTTGGTCGAATCCACCATTGACACGCCGGGACAGACTGTGGTGGAAAGTCGTGATATGCCAAAGCGGCCGTTGTGTTCCCTGGCTATTCAGGCCAATGCGAAATACCTTGGTTTGGTACGTGCCTTGTTTCGTAATGTGTTGGAGGGGATGTGTTGTCCTGAGGAGCAGATCGAGAATATCGTGCTGGCGGTTTGTGAAGCCTGTGCCAATATCATTGAACACGCTTATGGAGATGGGGAGCCCGGAGGTGAAATTTTTTTGCGGATACTGGATAATGATGACGAGTTGATATTTTTGCTTGAGGATGAGGCTCCACTGGTAGACTTGGAGCGTATCCGGCATCGCTCACTGGAGGAAGTCAGACCAGGTGGTTTGGGGACTTATTTCATGCGGCAAATCATGGACGATTGCGAGTGGGGTCATCGCAAACAGGGTCGGGGCAACTTCCTGCGTATGCGCAAGAAGCTGGACTGGGCGGGCTGACTGCCTCAGGAGCATGGCGGGTTCCGCTTTGCATATAACTGGGAGGGATTTTGATGGAAATCAGGGTTAATGAGAACGAAGACCATACGGTGATCGCGTTGCATGGAGAGATTGATCTTTCCGGCTCTCCCGAGGTGCGAACGGCCATACTGGGCCAGTTGGGGCAACAAAAAGATGTGTTGGTGGACCTGTCCAACACATCGTATATCGACAGTTCCGGTGTTGCCTGCCTGGTTGAAGGGATGCAGACAGCGAAGAAAGACGGAAGGGGGTTTGCCTTGTTGCAGACCAGTATGGAGGTGTTACGGGTATTGCAACTTGCGCGTTTGGATAAAGTGTTTCAATTGGTTGAGTCGGTCGAGGAGTACAGAGAAAAATCCGAAGGATAAAGGTGGCAGCCGGGTTATATGGCTGCGCCAGTAGTGTTGTGTGTCCTTATCTGTTTGCTCACAGCGGGGCATGCAGATATGCAGACCCGGTGATTAGCGGTTGCTGATGGAAAATTCCAGTTTTATCCCGGCCAGTTCAATCAGATCGGCATCTTTCAGACTGTAAGCCTTGGGTCCAATCGGTTCACCATTGACTACAGGGTAGCGCTTTCCGCCGCCATCGCTTTCTATATGGGTAAGAAAATAGCCTTGTGGGCGACGTGATATGACGGCGACCTGGGAGCCTGGTTTGCCCAGGGTCACCAACGCCTTGCTGAGTTCCAGTTCTTTTCCCGCTATAGGACCGTTGAGTACCGTCAACTTGCCCAATGGCATCTGACGGAGTCCCGTGCTGCTGCTCGGGCTTGCAGACGATACGGCCCCGGCTTTTTCTGCCGCCTGCGCGGCAGCCATGGCTGCGCTGGCGGAACCGGGCTTGATGATCATGGTTTTTTCAAAATCTTCATCATCATCGCTCTCATCGGCGTTTTCGTTTACGTACTTGAGTTCATGTTTGCCGATGGAGATTACATCACTGTTTTTCAAGGCGTGTTTTTTAATCAGCTTGCCATTGATATAGGTACCATTGGTGCTGCCAAGGTCCTCCACAAAGGAATCATCAAGGATGGTAATGACCAGGGCATGCTTACCGCTGACAGAGAGGTTGTCAATCGGGATATCGTTATCTGGCTTACGCCCGATGGTCAGACGCTCCCGGTCCAGTTCATATTCCCCTTGGACGATACCGTTTAGCGTCAAAACTAATTTGGCCATCTTGTTTTTTGGTCCCCTTGGGTTACTTGCGTATTGAACGATTTGTCAAAACTGCAATTTTGGATGATGTGACCTGCACTGTCGCAGTTTTTACGCATTACACATTTGACAGAGTATAACAGAAATATTGTCTACCCCACCGTGTTTGTTCGCTAAGTATACCAATGTTTCGCCACATTGTTCCAAATTACGGATGTATTGTTCCATAACTGAGTGAATTTTTTCAAATTCTACCATATCACTCAGGCCGTCAGAGCATACCAGGAGGGTATCGCCGTGCTGGAAAGACAGTTCGACCAGGTCGATCCCGACAGTGGCCTTTATCCCCAATGCACGAGTGACCAGATTTTTGGGCACGTTCTTTACATCCTCAGCCGATCCGCCTCTATCCAGCATGGCTTGGTGCACGGAATGATCCTCTGTCAACTGACGTAATTCGTTATTTTTGAATAGATAAGCACGCGAATCCCCAACGTGGGCGATACTTAGCAGGCTGCTGTGGAACAAGCAGGCTACCACGGTAGTACCCATATTTTTACAATTTTTTTCCTGTTGTGCCAATGCATGTATGGTCTCGTTGGCGTGGCTTATGGCTTTCTTGAGCATGATGGAATGTTCGCTATAGCCACTGTTGTCGGTGTTTCCCGCAGGCGATTTGAGGGCATCCAGCACATACTGTCGGATCTCGACTACGGCGAGGCTGCTGGCAATTTCTCCAGCCATATAGCCACCTATGCCATCTGCGAGGATGAGCAGTCCATTGCCTGGGTCAGCGAATGTGCTGTCCTCGTTATGCTGGCGTTTGCGTCCTGTGTGTGAGAGGTTGATAATCTCCAGTTGCTGGGCTAGATTCGCCATGGTCAGTTTTGCACGTTTGTTTTGGTGGCCTCGTTTTTACAGGACATGGAAAGGTACGACTATCAGGCAGGGAAAATGCAATTCCGCATCGTGGTTATGTGGTCAATGGCCGTATTGTACCGGCAATTCTGTTTGGGATACAACATCCTTGTTCGTGCTGTCCGGGCCGAAATCTGTCCGTCGGATTTGCGTCGGTCAGTCATCATGCATCATGGTGTCTGTATTCCACGTCTGTTTTCTGGCTGGAGGTTGGTCTCTGTTGTTTTGTCGGTATTGTTGCAGGCATTATCGCTAATGTGCTGGAGTGTGGCTTCGTGGGCGGATATCTACCAGTGGCGGGATGAGCATGGACGGGTTTTTTTTGGGGAAAAGCCACCGGATGAGGCCCTGGACGTGCGACAAATCGGTTCGGATTCTACTGCCACCAAACGTCCACGGAACAGTGAAAGTTTCGAGGAATCAGGCGACTGGAGAGCGCGGCAGCAGAAGATGCTGGAATACTATGAGCAACGGCGTCGGCGTAGCGATACGGAGAAGTCGGCGATACAGGAACGGCGCAGGAAACTTCGTGAGGCATGTGCCCGTGCCAGGGAACAGTCCAAGCGGATGCAACGGGGAGGAAGGTACTACGAGGAGCAGGGCGATAATGGTCACAGGTATTTGTCCGATGCCGAGGTGCTCAAACTCAGGAAGAAAGCGGAGGCGATCGAAAAGCGTGTGTGTGGGGGAGGGGGCTGATGCATCAAGGGGTGGGTTTTGTGCGCAGGATGCATTATGGTATGCTCGCGTTTGTGGTTGATGCGCTTGATCGGCTGTGTCCAGGCGCTTGTATCACGAAATGGCCTTCGTGGGGGCGATGCCGGGCATTGAAACATGGCGTTTGTTGTTACTCATAACTGCATAAAATGCAAATACACCGATTGTGTGGAGGTCTGTCCGGTTGACTGTTTCCACGAGGGTCCCAACATGCTGGTGATTGACCCGGACGAGTGTATAGACTGTACTTTGTGTGTACCGGAGTGTCCGGTCGAAGCCATCATGGCAGAAGAAGACGTGCCGGAAGAACTGCAGGAATATATCGAGTTGAATGCGGAACTGTCACGTGAATGGCCGGTTATCAACGAACTCAAAGAGCCTCCTGCCGATGCCGATGAATGGAAGGACAAGACAGGCAAGCGGGCACTGTTGGAACGCTGAGCCAGGGTCCATTCTGCCGGTCGCGCATGAATGTGGCCGGGTTCATGCGTTTTTTTTCTGCTGCAGTTTTTTCAACTGATATATCAATTCCAGGGCCTGCCGGGGTGATAGTTCGTCCGGATTGGTATGGGCGATTTTACTGTCAAGGGCGTGCCATTTATCGGTAGTGGTCGGTTCGGAGGATGGGAGGGTGAGCTGTGATTTCGGACTCGTGCCACAAAGCGCCCTGTTGTGTTGTTGTTCCATAATCAGCAGCCGCTGCCTTGCCTGTGCGATGACCGCTTCCGGTACGCCTGCCAAAGCGGCGACCTGTATGCCATAGCTGCGGTCTGCGGCTCCAGTCCTGATCTGGTGTAGAAAAGTAATGCCATGTTCATCCTCAATCGCGTGTGTATGGACGTTGTCGGCCTGGGATTCCTGTGCGGCAAATGCTGTCATTTCGAAGTAATGCGTGGCGAACAGGACCAAAGCGCGTTTTTTATGCAATAAATGTTGCGCACATGCCCAGGCCAGGGCGAGTCCATCGTAAGTACTGGTGCCACGTCCGACCTCGTCCATCAGTACCAGACTGGATGAGGTTGCGTGGTGGATGATGTTGGCGGTTTCGCTCATTTCCACCATGAAAGTCGAGCGTCCTCCGGCGAGATCGTCAGCAGCCCCTATGCGGGTAAAGATACGATCCACGGGCCCGATGGTTGCCTGTTTGGCGGGCACCAGACAGCCGATATGGGCGAGTATGACGATCAGTGCAGTCTGGCGCATATAGGTGGATTTGCCTCCCATATTGGGACCAGTAATGACCAGCATGCGCTGTTTGCTGTCCAGGTGCAGATCATTGGCGATAAAAGGCTCTGATTGCAGGCACTCTATTACCGGATGCCGTCCCTGGATGATATGGATCCCCGGCTGCTTGCTCAGGCTGGGTTGGTGCCAGTCCAGTGTATCCGAACGTTCCGCCAGACAGTGCAACACATCCAGTTCGGCGACGATGTCTGCGCAACGCTGGATGTCTTCGGAGTGCTCCTGGTGCAATTGTTCCTGTAGTTGATCATATACTTGTCTTTCCCGATCCATGCTGCGTCCCGATGCCTGCAGAATCTTGCTTTCAAAGTCCTTCAGTTCCAGGGTTATGTAGCGCTCGGCGGATTTCAGGGTTTGTTTGTGCACATAATTTTCGGGGATCTGCCGTGACTGATTTTTGCTGATCTCTATATAGTAGCCCTGGACCCGGTTGAATCCGATCTTCAGTCCGGCGATTCCACTATTCCTGCGTTCCTGTAGTTCAAATTCAGTCAGGAAGGCACCCGCACTTTTACTTAGCTCGCGTAATTCATCCAGTTGCGGGTCATGATTGTCGGCGATGACTCCACCATCACGCATGCTGTTGGGCGGCGAAGCTGCGATTGCCCGTTCCAGCAGCTCCAATGTGGCATCAGATCCGGGAAAATTGGCACGCAGTGCCGACAAATGCGGATCCTGCAATGGTTGTAGCAGGGCCATCAGTTCTGGCAGTATCCGCAGCGAGTTGCGTAGCTGTACCAGATCAGCAGGGCGGGCACTGTGCATGACGATGCGTGTATTGATACGCTCCAGGTCTCCGATGCCACTCAGAAAATGGCGTAGTTCACGATATTTTCTGTCCTGGATCAGTGTTGTTATCGCGCAGTAACGCTGTTCCAGCACGTTCCAGTCGCGGGTCAGTTCTTGCATCCAGCGGCGTAGTTTTCGACTGCCCATCCGGGTAGCGCAGCGGTCCAGCACCCCGATCAGAGTGGCCTTTGAGTCGTTGGACAGGCTGTATTGTAGTTCCAGGTTTCTTCGGCTGATTGCATCCAGTACGACTCCCGCACCACTATTATGCAGGTGGGGTGTTTGCAGATGTGGATATTGCTTGAAATGGGTATCCTGCACGTAGCGTAACAACGCGCCCAGGGCGGCAAACGCAAACGGCAGGTCGCCACAGCCGAGTTCCGACAAGTCGTGTACCTGGTACTGCTGTAAAATGATTTGTCTTGCCTCGGAGGCGTCAAAGTATCGGCTTGGGCAGGGCGTATATGCTTTGGCGCAGGCGGGTTTTCTGGGTAGCCCCGATTCCTTGCTGGAATGTACCAGTTCCGCTGGTTGTAGCTGTTGCAGTTCCTCGTGCAAAGCACTGCGGGAGTCAAATTCATACAGTTCCACTCGACCGCTGGCCATGTCCAGACAGGCCAGTCCCTGTCTGTCTTCGTCCAGACGAACGGCAGCCAGCAGAATATCTCCAAGCCCTTCCAGTAAAGACTCCTCGATAACGGTCCCTGGTGTCACTATCCGTACGATCTCGCGTTCCACCGGGCCCTTGCACAGGGCCGGGTCGCCCTTTTGTTCGCAGATCACTGCCGATTCTCCCATCTGCAACAGCTTGGCCAGGTAATTATCCACGGCATGTGCGGGGACGCCTGCCATCGGGATATCTTGTCCAGCGGACTTGCCACGGGCAGTCAGGGTAATGTTGAGCAGTGACGCTGCCCGTTTCGCATCATCAAAGAACAGTTCGTAGAAATCACCCATTCGGAAAAACAGTAGCCGCTCCGGGTGCTGTTTTTTGAAACCCAGATACTGCTTGATGACTGGGGTGTGTTCGGTATCTTGTATGGGCATTGTGGGTCTGTGAGGTTTTTTATGCGATAGCGATAGTGTACAGAAGAAGGATTTCTGCGGAAAACTATTGTATGGACTCCCGATAGATGATTTTGATGCGGCTAACCGGATGTAAAATAAAAAGCTCGCTTTATGCCACTGGAATCTCGACAATACTGTCGAACCAAACTCGATGTGCTGCTTGAATTTTCGGTGTTTGCCTTTATGTACAGGAATCCAAAGAGGAATATTGAGGAGGGTGTGTGATGGGTAGTGTGGCAGGCAAAAAGAAGACGCTGGAATTTCAGGCGGAGACCCGACAGTTGCTCGACCTGATGATCCATGCCCTGTATAGCAACCGGGAGATTTTTCTGCGTGAATTGATATCGAATGCTTCGGATGCGGCAGACCGTTTGCGCTTCGCTGCGCTATCGGATGACAGTCTGTATGAAGATGATGCCGAATTGAAGATTCGGGTCGAATACAGCAAGGAAAATCGCACCATTACGGTGTTGGACAATGGTATTGGCATGTCCAGGGAGGAAGCGGAAGAGAATCTTGGCACCATTGCCAGATCGGGTAATAAACAGTTTTTTGCTTCCTTGAGTGAGGATCAAAGAAAAAACAGTGAATTGATAGGGCAGTTCGGGGTAGGGTTTTATTCAGCTTTTATTGTTGCCGACAAGGTGGAGGTACACAGCCGCCGTGCGGGCCTGCCGCGTACCCAGGGGGTACGCTGGATTTCCACAGGGGAAAGTGAGTTCAGTATCGAAGGGCTGGATCGCCCGGCTCGTGGTACCAAGATAGTCTTGCATCTGCGTGACGATGCGAGTGAATTTCTGGACTACTTTCGACTGCGTTCCATTATTGTCAAATACTCTGATCATATTTCTATCCCGATCATCATGCCGGGTGAAGGAGAAGACAAGGGTGAAGAGCAGATAAACAAGGCGACCGCGCTATGGAGACGTGCGAAAAAAGATCTCGGCGACGACGATTATGAAACATTCTACAGGCACGTTGCGCATGATTTTGACGCACCACTGGCATGGCTGCACAATCGGGTGGAAGGCAAGCTGGAATACGTCAGCCTGTTGTATATCCCCGGGCGAGCGCCATTTGATCTGTGGGACAGGGAGCAACGGCATGGGATCCGTTTGTATGTGCGTCGGGTATTTATTATGGACGATGCGGAACACCTGTTGCCTTCCTGGCTGCGTTTTGTCCGAGGGGTGGTGGACTGCGATGATCTGCCGCTGAATATCTCCCGGGAGATACTTCAGCACAACCGGACCATAGAGGCGATACGTGCTGGTTGTACGCGCAAGATGCTGAGTATGCTGGAGAAAATGGCAGAACAGCAGGCTGAAAAATACCGTAAGTTCTGGGATAATTTTGGCCGTGTGCTCAAGGAGGGTGTGGTAGAGCCGAACGAGTACAAGGACACCCTGTGTCGGCTGTTCCGTTTTGCCAGCACCAAAGGGGAGGGGGAGAGTCAGAGTGTCAGTCTGGAAGACTATGTCGGACGAATGCCGGAATCCCAGGAGCACATCTATTTCATTATTGCCGACAGTTACAACACGGCTGCCAACAGTCCACATCTGGAAATATTCCGTAGCCGGGATATGGAGGTTTTGCTGATGAGTGACCCGATCGATGAATGGTTGGTTGGTCATGTAGAGGAATATCAGGGGAAGCGTCTGGTATCGGTCAGCAAGGGAGAACTGTCGTTGGACGGTGTGGATGGCGAAGAACGCGACGCATCGGCCTCGGATGAGGAAAAGGCAGACAGCGAGGAGACAGCCAACACCGAGCGGCATCAGAAGCTGAATGCCCGGATACAGGAGGCTTTGGGAGACAGGATTAAGGCGGTTCGCGTCAGTTCACGTCTTACCGATTCCCCGGCTTGTCTGGTTACCGACGAGAATGGCATGGGGAGGCATATGGTGCAGATGCTCAAAGCCGCAGGTCAGAGCGTCCCTGAAAGTAAACCCACACTGGAGATCAACCTGCAGCATCCGCTTATCCAGCGCCTTGAGACGCATAATGATGAAGAACGTTTTCGCGAATGGTGCCATATTCTTGTTGATCAGGCCTTGCTTGGAGAAGGTGGACAGCCGGAGGATCTGCCAGCGCATGTCCGGCGCTTGAACCGTCTGTTGGTGGAACTGAGTCAGTAAATAGCAGCCGTTTCCCGCTTGCCTGCTCGGGGGAGGGACGAGGGTGCGTCAACAGGGGTCAAACATTGACTACTGTTTGCGTTGTTGGTGTATCATGCGCCTTGATGGCACACGATTGTGATTATTCAATGATGCAGACGCTGATTCTTCAGGCAGGGTAATGGGAAACAACGTGCCCAGTGCTGATTCGGAGCAGTTTGCCGACTATCTGGTAAAGCTGAGTGGCATTGGTAAGGCGCTGTCTACCGAGAAAGATCAGAACAAATTGCTGGAGTTGATCATTCGCTCGGCAATGGATTTTACGCGAGCCGATGGTGGCACACTGTATCTGATGGGCGAAAGGGATCAGCTCGACTTCTCTATTTTGCATAACGATTCACTGGGTATCCATATGGGGGGCACCAGTGGTGTACCGATCAACCTGTATCCAGTGGAGTTATATGACGATGATGGTGCGCCGAACATGAGAATGGTGTCTGCGCAGTCCGCCATTACCTGTGAGACGATCAATATCCCGGATGCGTATGCCAGTACCGGATTTGATTTTTCCGGTACCCGGAAAATTGATAAAAAACACGGGTATCGTTCTACGTCTTTCCTGACGGTGCCGATGGTGGATCATGAGGACCAGGTAATCGGTGTGCTGCAGCTTATCAACGCCATTTCTCCGGATACCGGCGAGATCGTGCCTTTCAACGAGTTGCACCAGGCACTGGTCGAATCACTGGCCTCCCAGGCAGCGGTTTCTATCACCAACGCCAAGCTCATCTTGGGGCAGAAGAAACTTTTTGATTCCTTCATTCAGCTTATTGCAAGCGCTATTGATGAGAAATCCCCATATACGGCTGGACATTGTCGCAGGGTGCCGGTGCTGACTCGCATGATCGCGGAGGGAGTTAATGCGACTGGCATCGGACCGCTGGCCGATTTTTCAATGTCCGAAGAAGAGATGTATGAATTGGATGTGGCGGCTTGGTTGCATGATTGCGGGAAAATCACTACCCCGGAATATGTGGTCGACAAAGCGTCCAAGCTGGAGACCATTTTTGATCGAATCGGACTTGTTGATATGCGTTTCGAGATGTTGAAACAACGTTTGATCATTGAAAGTCTGCTACGGAAGATGCCGGAAATGGACAGCATTGCGGAGTTGCTGGCGGATGATGCTGAATTGCGAGAAGCCTTTCACAGCCTTGATGATGAACGGCAGTGTGTACGTGCTTCCAACCTCGGTGGGGAATCAATCGATGAGGAACAGATTAGGCGATTGACGGAGATTGCCAGGCAAGAATGGGATACCGTCGATGGTGGTCGGATGTGTCTTCTGGAAAAAGATGAATTGTCCAATTTATTGATTAACCGTGGCACTTTAAGCGTGCGTGAGCGTGAAATCATCAATAACCATGTTACGGTGACCATCAAGATGCTGAAGGCGTTACCATACCCGCGACATTTGCAAAGGGTGCCTGAATATGCGGGGGGTCACCACGAAAAAATGGATGGCAGTGGGTATCCGAATGGTTTGCTTGGAAAAGACATGTCATTGCCTGCCCGAATGCTTGCCATCGCTGATATCTTTGAGGCTCTCACTGCTCGTGATCGTCCGTACAAAAAGGCGATGCCACTGTCTCAGGCCTTGACAATACTGGCAAAAATGAAGCGGGATAATCATATTGACCCGGATCTGTTTGATGTTTTCATTTATCAGAAGGTGTATTTGCGTTATGCGAGGGAATATTTGCCACCGCACTTGTTGGACGAGGTAAAAGACGAAGAGTTGATGGTGGGTTCGCCGTTGTTGTCTGGCTAGTGTGCCGATGTGTGCGGACAAGGGCAATCTTGAATATGTGGCGGGCAATGGCTTGCTCGACCGGCGCCTTTTTCTGCGCGGTGGGGCGGGTCTTGCCGCTGTTGGCGGGTTCGGGGCTTTCACCAGTCCACTATTGGCGGCAGCACTGCCCCTGGAAGTGGGTCGACCGCAGTGGATGCGTGAACCCGGTGGGAAATTCAGTCATTATGGTGTTCCATCTGCACACGAGAATCAGGTGGTACGTTTCCCCTCGGCGAATCCGATAGTCGCCGGAAACGGTGTGTCCTGGACCCCGTTACATCTCCTGGAGGGCACCATCACACCCAATGGCCTGCATTTTGAACGTCATCACCATGGGGTCCCTGCGATTGATCCGCAGCACCACCACTTGTATATCTACGGTCTGGTGAAACGACCATTGTCTTTTTCTGTGGATCGGCTATTGCGTTATCCAATGTATTCGCGTACCTGTTTCATTGAATGTGGAGGCAATAGCAATGCTGGTTGGCACAGACAGCCAGCGCGAGCCGAGGCGGGCTATTTTCATGGGTTGGTTTCAAATAGTGAATGGACCGGTGTGCCAATGTCTGTGTTGCTGGATGAGGTGGGTGTAGACTCAAATGCCGGCTGGGTGATAGCGGAGGGAGGTGACGCCTTTGCGATGAACATCAGTATTCCAACGGAAAAATTGATGCGAGATTCCATGCTGGTGCTATACCAGAATGGGGAACGTCTGCGACCGGAGAATGGTTACCCGATGCGGTTGTTGTTGCCGGGTTGGGAAGGGGTACTGAATGTCAAATGGCTGCGTTCCTTGAAACTGGTCGACCGGCCTGCGATGGCTCGCAATGAGACCGCACGCTACACTGAACTGTTGCCGTCCGGGAAAGCGCGTATATTCAGTTTTGCGATGGAGGTCAAGTCTCTGATCACACGCCCGTCTGCCCAGATGATTTTGCCTGAGCAGGGTTTGTATGAGCTTAGTGGTCTGGCGTGGTCTGGCCGTGGCCGCGTAAGCCGGGTGGAGGTTTCTGCCGATGGTGGACGAAGCTGGGCCCTGGCGGCGCTTGATGAACCCGTTTTGCCCTGTGCTTTTACTCGCTTTCGTTTGCCGTGGCACTGGCGGGGTGGTGCCGCGGTGTTGAAAAGCAGGGCCACAGATGAATCCGGCATGGTACAGCCCGAACGTTCGGCGTTGATTGCCAGTCGTGGCAGGCATGGGTTTTATCATTACAATGCCATCGTTAATTGGGAGGTGGATGCGCAGGGAAGGATAGGGCATGTTTACGACGAATCGGAGAACAATGAGGGTCAGCCTGCTTCTGGCATCAGCATTGATAGCGGTTGGGACTGATATTCTGTTTGCTGATGAACAGGGTTCCGGCCCTGGCCTGGGAGAGCCACTTTCTGCTGCTCGGATGGAAACCCTGGACAGGCTGGTGATGCCGGACGGCGAAGGTTTGCCCATTGGTTCCGGTACGGTGCAGGCGGGCAAACGGCTGTATACTGAAAAATGCCAGGCATGTCATGGCGAGGGGGGAGTGGGTGACAGTGCTGACGCGCTTGCGGGTGCCGAGATGTCTTTGCGGGTAGAGTGGCCAGAAAAGACGATTGGCAATTACTGGCCGTATGCCACCACGTTATTTGATTTCATACGGCGAGCGAAACCGATGGACGCACCAGGCTCTTTGGAGGATGATGCGGTCTATTCCCTGAGTGCTTATTTGCTGTATCTGAACGGGCTTGTTACCGAGGACGCTATACTGGATCAGGATAGTTTGCTCAGGGTAAAAATGCCTAACCGTGCTGGATTTGAGCACAGTCCGTATTGACAATGGGCCAGGTGCTGGTGGGTCGATGAGTGTCGCCTGTCTCGCTCCGTTCGTTGTCAAATGCCGGTACCGTCACCACGAGGACACGTTGTGCCGGCCCACCAGAGCGTTGTGATGATGGCCTGAGGTGTGTTCATCATGCTCAGGCCAGTTTTTGCCCCATGTAAAGCATCTGTCCGTTACACAGATTCGGGTCCCACCGGACATCGCTGTCCGCGTGAAGCAGCATGACAGTGGAACCCATACTGAAATGGCCCATTTCGTCTCCCTGCCGCAGAACGATTTTCTGCTCTTCGGTGTCCGGGTATTGCCATACCTGTATGTCCCGGTGCGTTTGATTGACTTCGCCGTGCCACACGGTTGTCATTGAGCGCACCAGTACAGCGCCGACCATGATGATAACCACAGTGCCCATGTGTGTGTCAAAGCGGATGACAAGTCTTTCGTTGCGTGCGAAAAGGCAGTCCAGATTACGTGTGGTGCGTGGGTCGACAGAGTATAGCCTTCCAGGCACGTATACCATTTGTCGCACTGTCCCGGTAATGGGCATATGGATGCGGTGGTATGAGCGAGGTGAAAGATACAAGACAAGAAATTGCCCGTTACGCAGGATATCGGTCAATATCAAGTCACGCGCCAGTAGGGTTTGCAATCGGTAATGGCGTTTTTTGGCCTGTATCAGTGTGCCATCATTAATTGCCCCGAACTGACTGATGCTGCTATCTGTTGGAGAAATCAGAGTGGCTGCCGCGATTTGCCGTGCACCAGGCCTCAGCGTGCGGGTAAAAAATGAATTGAAATCCGGATAATGCCGCGGGTCTTTGTGTTCCGCTTCGTCCATGTTGACCTCGAAGTAGCGGATAAATAACCGAATTGCAATTCCGACCAGCGTCTTGTGTCGGTACCGGGTCAAATGATAGATACATTGTGACAGCAGTTCCTTGGGCAGCAAACGTTGTAACAGGACATGGGATTTTTCCAGCATCGCGCCCAGGACGGTTTGGTTGTTATGGGGTGGCAGGGGCAAATTTCTTTACTGGCAGCATGACATAGACATACTGCATTGAGCCGAACATGAAGCGCATACGTACGATATCGCCTTCCTGTAGTTTTTGTCTCGGATGGAACAACATCAAATGATAGCCACCGGGCTCCATGACCAGGCTGCCATTTGCCGGGATGACTATTTGATGTTGCCGTTTCATGTGTGCCATGCCCTCCCGGATTTCGCTTTTGTGCATTTCTATCCGAGAGAAATCCGGGCTTCTTACTGAGCGCAGGGTGATTGGCCTGGCTGTGGGGTTGCGGATTACCATATAGGCGGCTTGAGGCAATGATTCGGCCGCTGCCTCTCTGATCCAGGCATCGCTGATCTGTGGCGAAGGAGGGTGCTGTGCTACGACCGTCGTTGCGTGAATGTACAGGATAAGGAATGGCAATGATAATGATAGCAGTCGTTTTTTCATTGGATATTAGCGTTGTTGCTGAAGGAAACCGACGATTTCGGAAAATTTGCTTTGCATATCCGACATCCTGTGTGGAGGATGGAACAGGCTGACAAGCCGTGCCTCATCGTCTATCAGAAACAGTGATGCCGGATGATCCACATCATACTGTTCCGCGTTTGCTCCGGCGACATATGCGAAAGGCACTCCCAGTTGCCTGGCAAAGGTATGGACTTGTTGTAGTTCACCGCGCAGGCCAATGAACTGTGTGTCAAAATGGTTGATATATCTGTTCATGGTGTCGGCGTCATCGCGCTCCGGATCCAGCGTGACGAACACCATGCGGATGTCCAGTTGTGGATGAGCTTCTACGAGTTTTGGATAAACCTGTTTCATTAGCGCCAACGTCATCGGACAGATATCCGGGCAATGAGTATAACCGAAGAACAAAAATGACCAGCGGTTGGTGAACTGGTCTATACCAAAGGCTTTCCCGGTGCTGTCAGATAGCGTAAATGTGCCAAGCTTCCTCGGTTCCGGCCATATCAGGTAAGCAGGGGGAGCCGCTGGAGTGGGCCGCGCCGGTGCCAGTAGTACCCCGAGTAAAAACACACAACTCAGTCCCAGTATTGCAGCAATAGCGGAGACAGGGGTTCGGCTTTTACGCTGATTGGCAGGAGCACGGCGTAACTGAAACTGAAAAAATTCTTTCAGTGTCCACAACAGATAGAAGATGGTCCCTACCGCATAGGGCAGAAAAAAATACTGGATGCCGAACACCCAGGTCAGAGGACCCATCAGGTATATGAAATCTTCCACATTGAAGCCGAAACGGCCAGGGTGCTGCGTTAACTGTTTGCCCAGGTGATGCTCCATTGTCATGCGCAGGTACAGGATCAGTGGGTTTGACAGGCCGGCCATCAGTCCCAGAACGAGCCATAGGGTTTCTGCTTCTTCTTGCCACAGTCCAATGCCTATGCTGATGAAGATCAGGGCATAGTTGAATCCACCGACCATATAGTCATAGTAGTATCCGAAGCGGCTGATCCGATTGCTCATGCGAGCCAGTTCCCCGTCCATGTGATCTGAAAATACCGCCAGCATGAATAGCAGTGATGCCAGATCGGCCCATGTCGTTCCATACAGCATGAACAATAAGGAAGAGGCCAACCCCAGTATCAATGTGCCGGTCGTCACGTGATTGGGATGCAAACAGGTATTCCGGAATGGACGCATCAGCAAACGTGCCAGTTGCTGGTCCCATAGACCATTATCTGGGCTTAGTCGGTACTTTGGTGACGACGTGTCCATAATGCGTTATCCCGGTTTTACTGGTCTCCGGATTCGAAGATATATTTGCTGATGAGTGCTTCCAGGTTGATGGAACTTTCTGTTTCGGCAATCTCCATACCATCGCTCAGCAGGGTGTCCGAACCACCAGGAGTGATGTGGACAAAGCGTTCGCCGATGATCCCGGATGTGCGTATCGATGCAATGGAATCTTCGCTTATCCGGATCTTATTGTTGAGACGCATGCTGATCAAGGCAAGATAGTTTTCAGTGTCATAATCGATTTGGCCGACTTTCCCTACCCGTACTCCGGCGATCTCCACAAAAGCCCCTTCTGTCAGTCCGGAAACATTGTCGAAACGGGCCTTCAAGGTATAGGTTTCAGTTGGAAACAGCGTCAGTTCTCCCATGCGCAATGCCAGCAGACTGACGCAGATAATCCCACTGAGAAGGAAGATTCCCACTACCAGCTCGAGGTGTGTGTTGTCATGCATTGAGTTGGCGTTCAGAAAGTCAAAAGGGCACTGATTACGTAGTCTGCATACAGCACCAGTATGGAAGAGATGACCACTGTGTCGGTAGTGATTCGGCTGACACCGGCAGTACCTTCGTTTCCATGCGGAAGCAGATGCAGATAGTAACCGTTGGCAGTGGCTATCCAGACAATAAACAGGGAGAATACCAGTGCCTTGCACAGGCACATAATCTGATCGCGCAGCAGTATGGAATTGCTCATGCTATCGAAATAGGTGCCGGCAGCGGTGTCAAACAGAAATACGCCTACAATATAACCACCGAACACGCCGGCAATGATAAAGATGGCGGTTAGCAAAGGCACCGATATCAGTGTGGCAAGGAGGCGAGGAGCCACAAGAAACCGGATAGGGTCAATGGCCATACATTTCAGGGCGTCAATCTGATTGTCATGGCGCATCATACCAATCTCGGCGCAAAGCGCCGAACCGCATCGGCCGATAATGAGCAGTGCTGTCAGTACCGGCCCAAGTTCTCGGATAAGGCTTAAGCCGACTGCGGAGCCCAGTAAGCCGGTCGAACCAAAACGTACCAGGGTGTCGTGAAACTGCAGGCTGAGCACCATGCCGACAAATAGCCCGGAGGCCAATATAAAAGGCATGGAACGGGCACCAATGAGGTATATCTGTTGCAGAATATCGGTGCCGGACCACGGTGGAGTCAGCGTACATTCTGCGCTGCGTCCAAGGAACATGAGCAGGCGTCCCATGTGTGACAGCAGGGCGAATACGCGGTATTTCATGTCGTGACACCAGCATTGTATGGATTGTTCCCCCCGCTACCGGGGGAGCATGATTCATATGGACAATGCGTCTCAGGCATTGGTATCTTCCGTGAGTTTCGCCAGATACTGTTCCGCGTCCATCTGTCTTGCAGTGCTTTTGCGCTGTACCATATTTCTGATTCGGGGGTCCTGGCTGGCCTGGATAGTGGCTGGCGGGGCAGTCATTATCGCTTCTCCATCATGCAATATCATGATTCGATCCGCAATTCTGAAGGCGCTTTGCATATCATGAGTGACTACCAGCATCGAAATACGCAAGGTTTTTTGTAGACGCAACATCAATTCGTCCAGTTCGGCTGCATGAATTGGATCCAGCCCGGCTGAAGGCTCATCGAAGAATAACAGTGAAGGCTCCATGGTCACCGCCCGGGCCAGTCCGGCCCGTTTCAGCATACCTCCTGACAGTTCGGATGGCATGAGATCCTGTGCTTCCAGCATGCCCATCATATCGAGTTTCATACGCGCCATAATGCGAATGGTTTTTCGATCCAGTCTGGAATGATAATGCAGTGGCAATTCGACGTTCTCTCGTACGGTAAGTGAAGAAAGCAGTGCTCCGTTTTGGAAAGCGACCCCGACTTTCCGGTTCAGAGCAAAGCGTTCTTTGCGGTCAAGACTGGACACATCCTGCTTCAGTAGCCGAATGTTCCCGGACTGTATGGGAATAAGCCCAAGAACACTTCTTATCAGTGTTGTTTTTCCTGACCCGCTTAAGCCGATTACCACCAGGATTTCTTCTTGAGCAAGTCTCAGATCAATGTGTTTCAGTATGGTTCGTTGTCCATAGCGGACACAGAGCCTGGAGACTTCCAAAACATCGGTGTTGTTCAACGGGGATGCTTGTTTCTTGAGCAGGGCGGTATCGGGGTTGTGCTGAATGAATGACTTAATGTTTCACTGGCTGTTCCAGTTGAAGGAAGGTGTGATTATGTGCCAGGAATTATGACGCCTGGTTCCAGTTGGGATTTCAGCAATGATATTCAGCGCTTGAACCTGGACAGAATACTGGCAACCAGTTGTTCGGACTCCATCAGTTGTTGTTCATTGAGCTTTTGGGAAAGCTGCGTTTGATGTTTCTCGTCCAGCGGATTGCCAAAATTGGCGACCACGGTGTACCAGGCGTGTGCCATGACAATGTTTTTTTCCACCCCTTTGCCCTGTAGATAACGGTTGCCAAGGCTACGCTGTGCCAGGACATAGCCGTTGTTGGCGGCCTTTTCATACCACTCGGTGGCGAGCGCCTGATCGGGCGCAATCCCTTGACCATAGGCATAGGCGTTGCCTACCTGATATTGGGCGGGAGGATAGTGCTGTTTGGCCGAGATAAGGTACCACTCAAACGCCTGTTCATCATCTTGCGCCACACCATCGCCAAAAGAGTACATCTTTGCCTTGTTGTAGGCAGCAATTGCCGTACCGGGAACATTGCCGTATGCGGGGTCGCCACCTCCCGGGTATTCATCCGCACTGCCGCTGTCTTCCGGAGAGGCAATGCGGTCTATCTCGGGCAGGCTTTCCATAACCGACAAGGCCTGGTGTGCGTTCGCGTTGCCTCGATCACTGGACAAGGCAAACCAGTGTGCGGCCAATGTGTTGTCCTGGCTGACTCCCAGTCCATCCCGATACAGTTTCCCCAGTTCATACTGGGCAGAGGCATTGCCCGCTTTTGCCAGTGACTCCAGTTGATCAAGCGCCTCGGCATGACGACCTTCGGTAATCTTTTGCATGGCCATGTCCAGTTTTGCATCCTGCTGTTCCAATACCTCCAACTCTGCTATCACCAGGCTTTCTTTGGTGTGCTGGCTGTCTTCCGATGTCAGGCCTGTTTCTGTTGCCAGGCTTTCTTCCGCTGTGGGGTTTGTTTCTGTCGCCGGCTTTTTCTCTTTATCATTGCCAAACATCCTGCTGAACATCTCGCCGAAAAAGCCTCCGGTTGATTCTTCTTCCGGCACCGCGGCCTCGGTTTCTTCTTCGATCATTTCAGGTTCGCTGGCGCCATATTCGTTTTGTTGTTCGCTGGTCCGGCTTTGCTCCGCGATGGTATCGGTCTCCTGGATTGCACTATCAGTCGCATCCGGTGTCACCATACTGTATTCATCCAGTGCCATGGCCTCATCCGGCGCTACGCTATCGGCCTCTTCAATCATGTCATAGGGCTCGGGCATGACATATTCGTTTTGCTGTTTGCCGGTCGGGCTTTGCTGTGTCGTTGTGCTGGCCGGTTGCGTCATCGCGATGGTTTCCTCGCTGGTGCCATCAGCGCTGTCCGGCATGACTGCAAGGTCTTCCTGCGGCACCATGGCCTCGGCTTCTGCTTCCATCATTTCCGGCACCATGGCCTCGGCTTCTGCTTCCATCGCTGCCGGTACCATGGCCTCGGCTTCTTCTTCCATCGCTGCCGGCACCATGGCCTCGACCTCTGCTTCCATCGCTTCCGGCACCATGGCCGCAGCGTCGTCTGTTGCAACCGTGTCAGGCGCTGGCACGACATATTCGTTTTGTCGCTCGCTGGTCCGGCTTTCTTGTGCTATTGCCTCCTCGGCCGGTTGCGTTATCGCGGTGGTTTCCTCAGTCGCGCTATCAGCGGCATCCGGTATTATGGCGCTGTCTTGTTCCGGTATGATAACGATGTCTTCCCTTGCCATCGTGTCTGACAATGGCGGTTGCATTCTCCTCAGGCTGTCAAGTGCCGCAGCCGCTGTAGAGTAGTCATTTTGCCGTGCTTTCGTTAGCCAATAGTAGGCCTTGTCATAATCCTGTGGCACTCCCTGGCCTTGCCGATACATGCTGCCCAGGTTGTATTGAGCAGTGGCATCTCCGCGTGTTGCCGCAGCTTCGTACCATGCGGCAGCCTTTGCGTAATCCTGTTCCACCCCCTGGCCCAGATGGTACATGCTGCCCAGTTGCACTTGTGCCTGAGGATATCCCTGTTCCGCAGAACGTTGGAACCACTCGGCGGCGTGGATGTAATTCTGTGGCATCCCCTCTCCGTAGTGATAGGACAGGCCAAGACTGTATTGAGCAGTGGCGTGTCCCTGATTAGCGGCTTCTTGATACCATTTGTTGGCTTCCAGCAAATTGCGTTCAACCCCTTCGCCAAAGGCGTAGGAAACCCCCAGGTTGTACTGTGCGTCCCGGTTCCCCTGTCTGGCGGCTTTGCGGTACCACGTTACCGCCGTCTTCATGTCTTGTGCCACGCCTTCTCCGGTGTAATACATGAAACCCAGGTGCGCCTGGGCCATTGGGTCGCCGTTTTCAGCCAGACTCGAGAACTCTGTAAACGCGGTGCTATGGTCGCCCCGTTCCAGGGCATCCAGGGCTTTTTGCAAATCAGCCCGGGCAGGGTTCGACAGTGTTGCAAGCAGCAACATGACGATGGATGCCAGTTTTGCACGTTGGCTGTAGCTCACTCGGAAACTCCTCTGACAATGCCGGACTATGTTGTTAGATCGCCGCTTTCGGGCTTTTGTTGAGTACCCATGAGCACGGATAATATCACTTTGGGATGTTATAATGAAAATTTGCCCGCATGGTGTCATATTGTCGCCAATCCGAAGGCTTGCTTGATGCGTCCAATCCGGCTCGTTCATGCAACCGACCGGGCGCCTTGTCAAGTCGTGTTTGCCGGATGTCAAATGCGGGTGGTGGTATGATGCCAGTCTATCATTTATCAGGGAATAGAGGGTCTGGCAGGTTGTAAAACTCAATCTGTTCGCTTATTTGCCGAGTACGCGTGTCATCCAGCAGTTCCATGATGTTTTCCTCCGGTTCCTTGAACTCGCCAACCTGCTGGATGCCTTTGTCCAGCTTGTTCTGAGTTTTGATGATCAGATCATGCAGCGCATTCGTGTAGGTCAGTTGGTAGGCCCGGGGTGGCCCCGCAGCCTGTAGGTGTTCCATCCTGCGTACCCATAGATAGATTTTGCCCTCCTTGCCGCTTTCCTTGTCCGGTTGGACGACCTGGGAAGACACCAGCATGAACTGTGCCGGCAACTCCTGTTTGGTTGGCCATCCGAGCAGTGGCGGGAATGACAGCCAGCTTACAGCGTAAAACAGGGAAGTCAGGATGATGCTGATGGCCTTTATCAGCCAGTGTAGTTGGGAATACAGGCTGATACTCAGTAGCAGCAGTGCCAGTATGATATAGGCCGCACTGAGACCGACTATACCCAGTGTCATAACGCGAAACCCACGGACGGGAGGAGAATCATCCCAGTATCACGATATTTTTGGGCAGAAAATTGATATTTCCCACCTTGCCGTCACGACCGATACTGAAGCGCAGGGCTGTTTTTTCATCGCCTTTCTTTTCCATTTCCACAGAACCATAGTAAACGACCTCCAGTGCGGGATTGACCTTGACCAGCCGCACGCTTACCTCCACAGGTTTTTGCGTCTCCGTGGCATAATAATGCAGATTGACGACATATTCTCCACGCACCACGCCGCGCAGCGTGACGATTTCCTGATTGAGCGGGTTTTGCACTTCTTCCCCATCGATAAATATCACATCGTTTATCAGGCCACGGTCGTCTCGGTCCAGGTGCAGTAGTCCGACTTCCGGGTTTCGAAACCAGACGATCTGTCCATTGGGGTCTTCGACCCACACATCGATGTCATCCGGACTGTCATCTTCCCAGGTGATGCTCAGTATGTATTCGGCTTTGGGGTCGATGATACCTGTTTTTGCCTCCGGATTCATAAACATGATAGCGACCAGAAAAAGCAGAGTGAAGCCGAGCAGGGCGTTGAACAGCAGATCGGTGAAAGGGTCCGAGTACGAGCGTCTTTTGCGTGGTGACATTGGCCAAGTGATTTCTGGTGTACCGGGTTATCACAAACTGTCCGTAGCGTGTGCTGTTGCCCCCGTCTCTGTTGGTCGAGTTTTGGACATGCTGTTGCACTGTACCGCAATATGCCGACACATGGTGAGCAGTTCATCGCAGTGCTGATCTATCATATGATACTGCAGTGAAGCGAACAGGCTACACACCAGCCCCGCCAGCGTGGTGTACAAGGCTGTGCCCATACCGTTACTCATATGTTTCAGGACTTTCTGCATGGTGGCCACATCAAAATCACTGATGTTGGAGACCGAGCCAAGCATGAAGATGAAGCCGACAATGGTCCCGAGCAGCCCCAGCTTGAGCATCATGTCTGCGGCAAACCAGCCGATCTCCTGCGGGCCTTTCAAGCGTACTTCATAGACCTCGCCGAGGTCTCCGTTATCCACCCAGGGCCCGTCGTTTACAGTGTTGTTGCGCCCGGTACAGGTTTCCCGCAGATAATCTGTCACTATGCATTGCGGGATGGAGGTGTCGTTGAGTAACAGGGCGTTGCCTTGTACCCTCAGGTGTTGCTGGTCGTTCAGGGCGGCGGTGATTGTCCTGGCGGCCCGCTGACTCAACTGATGTTGGCGCGATATGACGCAGACTCGATACAGGCAGTGCACGCTTATCAGCAGATATGCCAGCGCGATAATCCAGGAGATCCGGCTGCGGTCAACGCTGAATAGATGCCAGATAACGCCCTGATGCCAGGAACAGAACAGCGCAAAACCGATAAGCCCGGTGAGTATCAGCCAGGCCAGTAACAGAAAATGGTCCGGCTTGTCATACATCGGCCCAGGCTCATCCGACCGGGATGTCGTTTCGGCGGGTCGTCCAAACAGTGTCTTGAGACGTCGCATACGGTTTCCTCAATGCATGATCTCGAACGGGTCTTCAGCGACGGCGTAAGCGACGGTTTTCTTGATTAACGCATTGATTTCGCGAACCAATTGGCGAGCCTCCGTGGTGCTCCCGGACAGTTCCGGTAACAGGCTGGCACCCGCCCGTATCCCTGCCGTGGTCTCGCTGATCAGGATACGATAGGGGCAATGGTACAGATAGGCGTCTGTCGCTTCCAGCAGGGTGTGGGCGTATTCCAGATTGCAGAATAGCAGCACGTCGTGTCGCGGGAATTTTTTGTAGCCGCGCTCACGCAGCCCTTTACCGACCTCCAGTCGGGACAGCAACCGGAAATTGTATTCGCCAAGTGCGAATTCCGCATCCTCTACCACATCGTCGAAAGCTTTGTCACTGAGGCGTTCGTAATGGCTTACCGGTACCGTGCTGGACTCACCGGATGCCTGTCCATGGTGAGTGACGAATAGTGCCATCCCTGCGAGTAACGGCCATACCGGACATCGCCACATTCCCGATTCCCGGCCCATCAGACCCGGTTCAGCGGGGGACTTGCCGGTCCGATTTCAGGCCTTCGCCACATCGCAAACTCACACCTTTGCGTCAAAAATATCAATTTGTTATAACAACTTGCGTTCCAATACTCATGTATTTCATCAAGTCATTGATCTGTTCGTTGGTCAGCGCGATACAGCCGTCGGTCCAGTTGCTCAACTCGTGAATGGTCAGTTTCTCCTCGGTGGTTTTGCCGATACCGTGGATACCGATAAACCCGCCCAACTGTGTGTTCTGCGGTGGCATGCGGCGCTGTCTGTAGGATTTGGCAATCCGTTTGAAGTCTTCCAGGCTGATCAGCTTGTTGTTGTATCCGTACCAGGCATCGATCATGTTCGGGTAGTTGAGCTGCATGAAGAGGTGATACTTGCTCTCCCGGTTGAAGCGGATGATGCGGTACACACCGATTGGCGTTACCTCGTCTCCCCGGCGTCTCTTGTTGCCCGGGCCTCCCTTGCCAAGGGCGACCGGATAGACCTTGACAAGTTTCGTACCATGGCGCAGTTCCAGCTTTTTTTTGCTTTTTGAGACCAGCAGGTGGTATCCATCGGCAAACGAGGAGGAGGGTTCAGGTTCCACGGCCCGTAATGTCGGTGCCAGGGTACCGCCAAGGACGATGCAGAGTAGCAGGGCGCGGATCATGCTGATGCGTTGTGGTATGTCTCAGGCTTTTCGTATGGGTGGTGTCATGCGTTGCAGGATATGGACTTCACCGCGTTTCACATGCACGATTACAGCAAGGATGTGGCACACTATCAGTGCGACCAGAAGAACAGAGGATATTTCGTGTATTTCGGTAAAAAACTCGTTCAGTTCAGGGCTTTTCCAACCCCAATCCGGTAGCGGGATGCCCCAGAAGCGGGTCTTGTATCCGCTGAAGGAAGAGGACAGATAGCCGGATACGGGTTGTACGAACATGCTCAGGTAAAGCAGGAAGTGTACGCCCCGGGCACCGCGTTTTTGCCAGCTTGCCAGTTCCTCGGGCAGTGGCGGAGGTGGCGGGGGCAGTAGCCGCCAGCACAGACGGACGACGACCAGCAGCGCCAGGCTCAGTCCGATGGATTTGTGCAAAGCAAAAAACCAGCTTCGTTCCGGGGAACCCTTGGGCAGATCCTCCATGTACCAGCCCAACCCGAGCATCAGCAGGATGAACAATGCCATGAGCCAGTGTAGCAACATGGCAAAGTGATCGTATCTACCGATGGTTGTCATTGGGTTGGAAGCAGAACCTCAGATGGCGTCTTACCGTAGCAGACAAATCGCCACGGGTCAAAATCGGCCCGGTTGTGTGCGATGTGCTTCGCTTGGTGGACGCCAGCGTTCATCGACAGGGCAAAAGAAAAGGGGCCTTCAGGCCCCTTTTCGGCAAAAAAGGTTTTGACTTACTTGTTGTTGATATACATCGTTACCTCAAAGCCAAAACGAATATCATTGTATGCAGGGGTTTCCCATTTCATGGCATTTTCTCCTCGTTTTTCGAGTTTAGTCGGGAGGAACTGTTCAGAGCAAACTGCCCGGTTCCGTATTTGTGAGTGATCTAGCAATGAATGTGCCAGTTGTGATAAATGCTCGGGCGAATGATTTTAAGTAGTTGATAGAGAATAAATAATAGAACAGCATCGGTGACGGTTCATGTCCCGTCCAGTGGCCTTTGTTGCAAGGTGTTTGGTTTTTATCCCGCACCAAACGGTTGATATCAACCAATATGGCGAGACATTCCGGCTATCATCATATGAACCATGGTTATTTCCGTATCCGCTGACGTATTTTATTTGGATAATATTGTTGTGGTTCCCGGTTGAAATTTATCTGTTACGGCCAGTAAATGCCTGTATCATTTATTTGCCAAACAGGGGGTAACTCAATGAATTTCCATACTATCATGCATGCATGTCGCATGTTGTGCCTTGTTTTATTCAGCACTGTCAGCATTGTTGAGGCACATCCGGGCATGACTGCATCAGACGGCTGCCACTATTGCCGTACAAACTGTGACTATTGGGGGCGGCCGTATGGTGAGAGGCATTGCCATTCGGCAGTGAAGAAGAAGCCAAGCAAGAAGCTCGACCGAGACAGCGTGTCAAAGCCGGACAGCAAGGACACTATCCATACCCCTTACAGGATTGACAGGTAGGGGCAGTATGTATAGAGAAAATAGTATATAAAATCCAATAAAAAAGGAGCCTGTACAGGCTCCTTTTCCCATAATGGAATTGAGTTAACGAGTACTTATTTGTTGTTGATGTACATCGTTACCTCAAAGCCAAAACGGATATCACTGTATGCAGGAGTTTCCCACTTCATGATTTCCTCTCCTCTTTGAGTACTGTGAGTGAACAATGGGTTCCTGCATATGACTGCCGCATGAACCCGCCATGTGCATCATAAGCAATGTGTGTGCCAATTTCCATTTCTGTGTATTTCGCATCTGGGGTGGTGTGTGTAAGACATTGATATACCGTATTTATATGGAGTATATTGGTGTGTGGATGCGGGTTTGCGGTGGGTCGCTTTGTTGCGGCGGGCATGGTTTTTATCCGCTGAGTGATGGTTGATATAGACCATTTATAGCACCACTCCCGTGCTGTTGTCCCGCTATCCGCCGGAACACTGGCAGGGTTGCAGCCAGGATAGCGTTTTGCCAACGCCGGAGCCCCCATCCGCATACTGCAACTGGCACCCGGGTCCGGCAGTTTGTGCTACCATGAAACCCCGTAGGCCACATTAATGGTCTGTTCAGTGGTGCCTTGTTTCAGGGTGCCATACTCGCTTGTCATCAATGCCTATAGAGATTTCAAGACCCAAACGCAGGTTCAGGCACTGTGTGGCGGTTTGCGTTGCCATGAGGTTTCTTCACTTGCCGCGTCCGGCATGAGAGCGCGTTATTTTCGTTCCCTCAGGACCTTCATCCTGGTCCATGAGGGGGTCTTGCTGTTGTTGATAATGGTAACCGGGTTTATCGGCGGCATGTCGGCTTATTTTTGGCAGCGCAGTTCATCCGAGTCGGCACGCCTGAATGCCATGCTTGCGCTGGCTGAGCAGGTGCGTGGCGATTTATACGCTCAGGTGCAGGGGGCACTGCGTGCCCGGGTGCTGCCAGAGGAGGAGGGCAACTGGGCGTGGGAGGAAGCCCATGCTGGCCATTCACGCAGAATCGACGACAGTTTCAACATGTTGCGTCGCCACGCGGAGTCCCAGGCTGAGGCTCAGGCGGTACAGACCCTGCAAGTAAGTTATCGGCAGATACAGTATGATATGGATAAATTCTCCCGCGCCCCGCGTCCAGGCAAGTTATTGGCACATATCCGGATCAGTGACCATGATGTGGCTTTGCGCATGCTCGGTGGTTTTGAGCAAAAGTATACGCTGTTCAAGTCCGAACTCAGGGCACGGCAGGAACAGCTCGATCATACCCTTGTGGTCTGGGCTGAGGTTGCTCCGATTGTTATTCCGATCCTGATCGTAATCGCTATATTGGTGATACTGTATACCCGTCTGAGTTTCAATCGAGGCTTTGTCAAGCCGATCGCGGCGGTTATTCGGGGTGCGCAGCGCATGAGTCGGGGACACCTGGAGGAACCGGTGCCGGAGCAGGGCGTGGCCGAGGTATCCGAGTTGGCTGATACGCTGAACAGGATGGCCAGGGATCTCAAGCACAGTCGCGATGCCCTGGTGGAAAGCGAGAGGCAGGCCGCCTTGGGTGAACTGGTGCCTGTAGTCGCGCACAATATCCGTAATCCGCTGGCCAGCATTCGTGCTACTGCGCAGATGATCGATGCGGACGATAGCCCGGAAGAGTTGCAGGAGACCTGTCAGCGTATTATTGCCGCCACCGATCGCCTTGGACGCTGGGTCAATGCACTGGTCTCCTATCTGCATCCGCTCAAGCTGCATTTGGGCAATGTACTGGCGAGCCAACTCCTGCTTCCGCCGTTGGCTTTGCTGGAGAATCGACTGAAAGAAAAGCGGATACAACTGGTGCGTACCGGCTGGGAAAATGATCGCCTGCTGGAGGTGGACCCGGATCTGATGGAGCAGGCGATCTATGGTCTGATGGCCAACGCGTTGGATGCCGCACCGGATGGTAGTGTGTTGGAATTGAAGATGAGCAGTCGTGAGGAGTACCTCCTGCTACATATTATTGACAGTGGTCCGGGGATGCCGTACAAGCCAAAGTCGGGTCGGTTGGAACCGGGGCTTTCAACCAAGCGTTTTGGCACCGGTTTGGGCATTCCGGTTGCGCTGAAAATATGCCAGAAACATGGCTGGAGTATCCAGTTTGACAACGTGGAACAGGGTGGAACAGAGGTTGTTATTGCCGCCCCGCTGAGTAGCATCTCCAAGGCCAGACCGTGAACAGTGGCACACATCTACAGACCGTTCACCATGTGCTGGTGGTGGAGGACGAGGCCGATTTTGCCAGGGCAGTCAAAAAATGCCTGTTACGGGCTGGTTTTGAGGCGAGTATTTCCGAGAATATCGGGCGTGCCAGACAGGCACTGTCTGCGCGTCCGCCGCACTTGCTGTTGTTGGATATGCGTCTGCCAGATGGCTCCGGTCTTGAATTGCTACAGGAACTCAACCGGGACGAATCCATGTTGCCGGTACTGGTGATGTCCGCATACGGGGAATTGGAGGACGCGGTCTCTGCGATGAAGCTCGGTGCCCTGGATTACCTGCGGAAGCCTATCGATATGGATATGTTGCTGGAGCATGTGAAAAAACTGATTCAGCGGAGCTATCCGGGCAGCACATCGGGGGCATCGGTGCAGCGGGCGCCAAGGGCAAAGGCCGAGGTGCCGTTTCTGGGTGAGTGCCCTGAGCTCCAGGCGGTGCGTGCAGACGTTGCCCGCATTGCCGAGCTTTCACAGGGGCGGGCCGCTGCTTTGCCCAGTGTCCTGGTGCTGGGCGAGACAGGTACTGGAAAAGATGTGTTGGCGCGTCTGTTGCATATGCAGAGTTCCCGCAAAGAGCAACCCTTTGTACATCTGGACTGCGCGTCTTTGCCTAAAGATCTGATAGAGGCTGAACTTTTTGGCCATGAAAAAGGTGCCTTCACCGATGCTCACAGTATGCGGGTAGGACTGATTGAGTCGGCAGACCAGGGGGTGTTGTTTCTGGATGAGATAGGGGAACTGCCTCTGCCGTTGCAGGCCAAGTTGCTGGCGGTGCTGGAACGCAGGGTGCTGCGGCGCATTGGTGATATTCGGGAGCGACAGGTTTCCGCGTGGTTTATCGCGGCCACCAATCGAGACCTGAAGGTGCTGGTAGGGCACGGGGAATTCCGTGCGGATTTGTATTATCGGCTGAATGTCCTGAGCTTGGAGTTACCGCCGTTACGGGAACGTGGTGAGGATATTCTGTTGCTGGCGGAATACTTCGCGTTGCAGACTGCCAGTCATTATGGCCTGGGCGACAGGGTCCGTTTCAGTGCTGCTGCGAAGCAGTGTTTATTGCGGCACCTGTGGCCGGGCAATGTACGTGAACTCAAGCATTCTGTGGAACGGGCGGTATTGTTGAGTCAAGGGGAAACCATCGAACCGGACATGTTGGAAATGATCACTGCCGAGGCTACAGAGGTGCCATCGGAGGACGCCAGTCTGGATCTGAATCAGGCAGAAAAAAGGCTGATACAGCAGGCGCTTGATCGCACGTCCGGCAATGTGGCCCAGGCTGCCCGTGAATTGGGCATTACCCGTATGACTCTGCGCACACGCATGAAAAAACATGGCTTGTAGCAAGGCATTGAGCCCGTGGTCGCCATGTGGGACGGTGGGTATCCTTAGTGCAGTTTGATACGAGGGTGTACCCGACGTCTGAGCAGGCCGGAGAGGGTATGCAGCAGGGTCTGCAAGATACCCTGGCTGGTTACCTGATGGGATTTGTACAGCGACCAGTAAACCAGGCGGGCGATCAGCCCTTCGATGAATACGTTGCAGGAGAAGTAGCGGGCAATGCTTGCCATCAGTTTTCCCACCGTGCTGTAACGGCTCAGATTGACCAGAGAGCCATAATCGACATAGCGGTATAGCGGTAGTGAATCGTCGCCGCGGAGGCGACGCTGCATTGTGATGCAGAGCAACGCCGCCTGTTGATGCGCCGCCTGGGCACGCGGCGGGACAAACTGCGGCTGCGTGGTGTTTGCTTCCGGCGATGCCGCTACACCATCGATGTGTTCCATAGGACAGGCTGCACAATCGCCAAAGGCGAAAATGTTTTGGTCCCGTGTAGTCCGCAGCGTGGGTCGCACCAATAGTTGATTCAGTCGATTGACTTCCAGTCCCTTGATCCGAGAAAGAAATTCAGGGGCTTTAATGCCGGCGGCCCAGACCTTGATCGTGGCTGGGATGAATTCGCCATCTGCGGTGTGCAATCCCTCATCGCTTACCCGAGCGATCTGTCTACCGGCATATAAACGGATGTCCATGCGACCGAGTTGGGCTTTTACTGCATCCGCCAGGCGTTCGGGCAGGGTGGGCAGGATACGGTTGCTGGAATCGACTATGCTGATCTTGATGTCGCGCTCAGGGTCGATGCCATCCAGGCCATAGCGCACAAGCTGGCGTGTGTATGTGTGCAGTTCGGCAGCCAGTTCTATACCGGTGGCGCCAGCCCCGACGATGGCGATCTCCATGCGCTTTCCATCGCCATCCTTGCGGTCATGCGTGTGTATCCGGCAGGCGTGTTCCAGCAGGTGCTGGTGGAAGCGTTCGGCACTTTCCCTGTGGTCCAGAAAATGGCAGTGCTTGTTCACGCCCGGTATACCATAATCATTGGTAATGCTGCCAACTGCCAGTATCAGGGTATCATAGTGGAACGTTCTGCTTGGAATGTACTCGTGTCCCTCGGTGTTGCGTGTGGCCTCGGTAGTTATCTGTCGTTGCTGTCGATCGACCTGAGATACGCGTCCGAGCCGGAAGCGGTAGTGGTAGCAGTGTGCGTGTACCAGATAGCTGAGCGCGTCTTCGTGTGCGTCCAGGTTGCCCGCGGCGACTTCGTGCAGCAGCGGTTTCCAGATGTGTGTGGGGCTGGCATCGATCAGGGTCAACGCACAGTCCGTTCTCTTCCTCAGACGCCGCCCCAATCGGCTTATCAGTTCCAGACCGCCCGCACCGCCGCCCACCACCACAATGTGGTGAGGTTTCGACGGTTCAGGCATGTCTCAACGTATGGTGGTGGCGTTTACTCTGTAGCGGGGTCAAGGATTTGCAGTAACTCAATATCGAACAGCAACACTGCGTTGGGACCGATCAGCCCACCTGCACCACGTTCCCCGTAAGCCAACTCGGGAGGCACGAATATACGCCATTTGGAACCGGTGGGCATCATCATCAGAGCTTCCTGCCAGCCTTGGATGACGCTGCCTACGCTCAGGTCAAGCGGGGTTCCTCGAGCGTAGGAGCTATCGAATTCGGTGCCATCCAGTAGTGTCCCTCGATAATGCACCCGGACCGCACTGAAGGGTTGTGGCTTGGGGCCGTCGCCCTGGCTCAGGATCTTGTACTGGAGTCCGCTTGCGGTAGTGATGACACCTTCCTGTTCCTTGTTTTTGGCGAGAAAGGTCTTGCCCTGTTCTCGATTCGCAGTGGTCATTTTTTCCTGATGATCTTTCTCTCTTTGTGCCATTATCTTCATAACTTCCTTTCTTTTTTCATCACTAATCCGGATATCACGCTGACGCAACACGTCTTCTATGGCCAGTAGAAAAGCCGCCGCGTCCAGTTGCTGCGCCTGGGGGGCGATGTTCTCGGCCAGCACCAACCCCAGCACATAGCTGATCTGTTGTTCCCGGGTTTGCAGTTTGGCATCTTCTGCGGCAAAGGCCAGTTGCGAACCGACTAACAGGCACGCAACCCATTTGAATAGGGATGTTTTCACAGCAGAGGTGTCTCGAATGAGGTGACGTTTTTTCATCATCGCATATTTATCTGTAAATGCCAAGCGTAATGGGGGTGGATGCGTCGGGTTTTTGATTTAACGGTGCCATATGGACCGTGGGACGGCATTTCAAGCTTAGCGATGCGGAAGATCGACAGGCGCCGATGATCAGGAACCACCTGTCTCGATCTGTGCTGTGAGTGGGAAAAACGGACTCTGTGCAGGCTTGGTGCCGAGAAGAGGATTTGAACCTCCACGGGGTTGCCCCCACTGGCACCTGAAGCCAGCGCGTCTACCAATTCCGCCACCTCGGCTTGCAAGCGGCACGGGGAACAGGACTGTATACCCTGGGTAAGCCGGTGTCAATGTGTCGCCCTGGCTCGTTGTGTGTCAGCCTGTCCGGTAACGGCTACTGGCACCGCAGAGCTGACAAGGGGTGTTTAAGCTCGGTTGGAGAGGAACGGTTTGTGGCGGCGGATCTCATACAACATGATGCCGCAGGCGACGGAGACGTTCAGATTCTTTACTGTGCCAAACATGGGAATGTGTACAAGGTTGTCGCAGAGCTGACGTGTGTTGTGGCGCAGCCCGGTTGCTTCATTGCCCAGGATCAGAGCTAATGGCAGGTGTATTTCCTGCGCGTACAGCTCGGTGGCAGTGTCATCACCGGTACCGAGCAACCAGTATCCAACTTGCCGCAACTGTTTCAGACAGCGAGACAGATTGCTCACCTGCAGTACCGGTACTTGTGCCAGTGCCCCGGAGGCCGCCTTTGCGACTGCCGCCGTCAGTTTGGCGGACCGACTGCGCGGGATGATCACCGCATCTACCCCGGTAGCGTCGGCACAGCGGACACAAGCCCCGAGATTGCGCGGGTCCTGCACCTGATCCAGCACCAGCAGTAGCCGTTGATTGGGTGATGCGAGCAGGGCAGGAAAATCCAAAACGGCATCTTGCGGCCAGGTGTATTCCAGAACGACCCCCTGATGGCGCACATGGCTGCTTAGCTGATTCAGTTCCTGACGAGACACCTCCAGGTAATGGATGTTACGTTGCCGTGCCAGCATCTGCAGTTCACGCAGTGCGGTGGAGCGGGTCTCGCGGATAAACCAAAGTGCGGATATTCTGCTCCGGGCATCTTTCAGGATCGATGTACAACTGCGTACGCCACAGACCACCTGTCGGTCGTTCATTTATGTTTCCAGCAACTCAAAGTCGATCCGTTTGCTGTCGATGGCAACCTGTGCAACTCGTACCCGGATCGGCTCTGCCAGACGGAAGTTTCTTCCGTGGCGTTCGCCATGCAGACAGTGGCGAGTGCTGTCATAGTGGTAGTAATCCCTCGGCAGGGAGCTGACATGCAGCAGGCCTTCGACGTACAAATCGTCAAGTTCGATAAACAGCCCGAAGGCGGTCACGGCAGTGATCCGACCGCTGAAATCATCGCCCACATGTCGTTTCAGATAGATGCATTTCAGACGCTGTATCGCATCGCGTACGCATTCTTCCGCCCGGCGCTCTGTCATTGAGCAGTGTGTTCCGGCGTCGCGCATGAAATTTTGATCATACGAGAAATCATGTGCCTTTCCTCCGGCCAGCAGGTGACAAATAGCACGGTGTATCAGCAGATCCGGATAGCGTCGTATCGGTGAAGTGAAGTGGGTGTATGTTGCAAAGCCAAGCCCGAAATGGCCGATATTGTCTGAACTATAAGTGGCAATTGGCATGCTGCGTAACAGGACCATCTCGATCAGGTGTTGGTCATCACGTCCCTGCACCTGTTGCATCAGTTGGGAGTAATCTGCTGTGTCAGGTTGTTCCCCACCTTCCAGTCGCAGAGAAAATTCGCCAAGAAAATCACGCACCGACTGCAGATCCTCCGGTTTCGGTCCAGGATGCACACGATACAGGGCAGGCATGTTGTTACGCTGCAGGTAGTCTGCCGCCGCCACGTTGGCGGCAAGCATGCATTCTTCCACAAGCCAGTGGGCGGCATTACGGTGTAGCGGATGCAATGCCTTGATTTGTCCGGAGGCATCAAATTCGAACTCTGTCTCCAGTGCAGAGAATTCGATCAAGGCCTTCGTGCGGCGATGATCGCGCAATTTACAGGCCAGTTCATAGAGTTGATCCAATGCGGGCAGAATAGTTTTGTACGTTGCTCGCATGGAGGCGTCTTGTTCAGCGACTATTGCGGCTGCCTGTTCGTAGATCAGTCTTGCCCGGGAGCGGATCACCGCCCGGCAGAAGTGGTATTCCAGCATTTCTCCGTGTGCGTCGAATTCCAGAACACAGTTTAGTGTCAGGCGCTCTTCTTCGGGACACAAAGAGCAGAGCGTATTGGAAAGAAGTTCTGGCAGCATCGGCAGGGTCCGTCGTGGGAAGTACACCGAAGTCCCGCGTAGCCAGGCTTGCTGGTCCAGCACCGATTCCGGCTTTACATACCAGCAGACATCCGCAATAGCAACATGCAGACGCCAACCTGTTCCGTGTTGTTCACAAAACAACGCGTCATCGAAATCACGTGCGGACTTTCCGTCTATAGTGACAAAGTCCAGATCGCGCAGATCTCGTCGTATGTTGCATTTTTCATTATCCATCGCGGGTGACAACATGCGCAGTTCCGATTTCAGTTCGTCCGGCCAGTCAAAGGGTAGTTGGCTGGCGCGTATTGCGATGTCCACGGCCAGATCGGTATTCATCGCGTTATCGCCGATGACTTCCATGACCTTGCCCATAGGTGGCATGTGCGAGTTGGGTTGACTGACAATACGTACATTGACAAACTCTCCGGGGCGTGCATTTCCCTCATCACCTTTTGCGATCAGCACGTCCTGATGCAGGCGTTTGTTGTCCGGTATCACAAATGCGCCGTGTTTTTCACGATAAAAACGACCAACTATGGTCTGATTGGCGCGTTCCAGTACCTCGACCACATTGGCGTGGGTTTTTCCTCGGCGTGTGTTCCGTGCGATGCGCACAGCGGCATGGTCGCCGTGGAGCAGGCATTTCATTTCTTTCACAGGAAGAAAAAGATCATCGCCACCACCATCCGGTCGTAGAAAACCATAGCCATCTGGGTGAGCCAGAACCCTGCCGCAGATCACATCCATCCTGTGAGGCAGGCCGAAGTTGTTTTTGCGATCCTTGATCAAGCTCCCGTCTCGAATCATTGTGGACAGGTGCTTTTCCAGTGCGCGTCGCTGGCTTTTGCCGGCAACATCAAAATATGAGGCCAAGTCTTCTTCGGATACCGGAGCGTCTTGCCCTTCAAGCCATTTCAGTATGGATGTACGTTCAGGCATCGCACTGGCCTGTTTCCGTTTGTCGGAGTGTTTTTTCATGTTATCTGGTGCCCGAGAACTCAGGATGGCACAGGTATGGCTTTGTCCGGAGATAGGCCGCCAGTTTTGTTATACAGATGGAAAACCTCATCGATAGGACCTGTCTGGATCAGTTTTCCTCTTTCGAGCAGGATGCCTTTGTTGCAAAACCGTTGCAGGAGTGGTTGATTGTGGCTGGACATGAGTAATACGCCACTGCGGTCCAGAAAATCCGACAGGCGCTTTTCGGCACTCATCATCATGGCCCGGTCACTGACATTGACGTTTTCATCCATTAGCAGGATATCCGCAGTCAGCGCGGTGGCAGTGGCGAAGGCCAGCCGTTGTGCCATGCCGGCGGAATAGGTGCGAATGGGCATATAGATGTATTTTCCCAACCCGGTATAGTCGATGATCTCATCAACATGTTGTTCGATCTCCTGTTGTGTGGCTCCCAGCAGCATGCCGTGCATCATGATATTTTCCAGCCCGGTCGCTTCCGGATCTGTGCCCAGCGAGGAGTTCAGTAGCGGGAATATCTTTCCACGAACATCCAGCTTGCCGCTGGAAGGTGTGTAGATACCAGCCAACACCCGGAGCAGAGTGGATTTTCCGGCACCGTTGTGTCCGATTAGCCCGACCCTGTCACCTTGATCAAGACTGAAGCTGATCGCTTGCAGTGCCTTGACGACCGGTATACGTTCCTTTTCCGAAAACAGTCCACCGGTAGTTTGGGAGAGGAGTTTTTTCTTGAGAGATTGGTAGTTTATGCCAATAATAGGATAGTCCAGCGATATCTCTTCTGCCTGTATGATATGCATCGATTACAGCCAGTAGGGGAGGCGTTGTACCTTTTTCTGGTATAGCAGGGTTGCCAGCACACCCAGTACCAGCAGCGAGAACAGACTGTAAAGCCATGATGTCAGCGCAGGCATGTCGCCTAACAACGGAGTGCGCAGCAGATCAATATAGGAATAAAATGGATTCAGGAAGACAAGCATGTTGTTTTCGCCAAGCAGCCGGGGGAACCACATGATGGGTGTAATGAAAAACAGTACCTGTGTGAAGCTTTGAACTATTTGTTTTATATCACGGTAACGCAAGCCAATGATACTGAGTAGCACACCAATCATAAGCAGGTTCACCAGCACCAGCATCAGTCCTGGAATCACCATCAGCGCTACAAATCCGGGATTGATGTGAAATACCAGATACAGCGCGAAGATGATCACCGCATTGTGCAGAAACACAATCATGTGAACGGAGAGAAAGCGAAACAGTAGATCAAAGAAGTTGGTTTTGATGTCTCGCAGGTAGGCGCCTTTGATGATGAGCATCTCCGGGAATTCATTGATCATTGAGGAAAGTGTGGTCCAGAAGATGAATCCTATGCCGATGAAAGGCATATATTCCGCGACATTGGCCTTGAACAGTTTGCTATATACCAGTCCCAGGCAGACACAGAAGATGGCAGTGCTGAGAGTTGTCCAGAAAGGTCCTATTATCGAGCGCCGATAACGTAGCCGAATATCCTGCTTGGCGAAATACCACCAGACATCCATATTGTTCAGTGAAGCGAGGATATCCCGCTTCAGCAGGATGGGTGTTGGTCGCATGGCTCACCGTACATCAGTGTGGATTCGCTTCATTCGTGTATTGTCTGCGCCATACCGTTCCCTCGGTCTTGTCCTCCAGGACCACCCCCATCGTATTGAGTTTATCGCGAATATGGTCGGCAGTCGTAAAATCTTTCTTCGCTCGTGCGTGCTCGCGTTTTTCTATCAGTCCCTGGATGATTCCCAATGCGTCATTGTCCCAGGAACCTTGCAAATACTGCTGTGGCTCCATCTGCAGTAACCCGAGAGTCCCGCCCATTTTTTTCAGTTGGGCCATTCCTGTTGCCCGCAGTGTGCTGTTGTGCCTGGGGTGCTTGAGTTCATTTTCCAGTTCATGCAGCACCGCTATTGCCCTGGGAGTATTGAAATCATCATCCATGGCACTGAAAAAACGCTTTTCATAGTTGGCAAGCAATGCCGGCAAAGGGTTGGGCAAGGGGCGTTCATCTGGTGTATTGTCTCGCAGCGTGGTATACAGTCCGGAAAGGCTGGCCTGCGCTTCATCCAGATGGTCGATGGAATAGTTCAGTGGGCTGCGGTAATGGCTGGACAGGATAAAAAAGCGTACCGTTTCGCCATGGTAGCGCTGTAGTGTTTCCCGTAGTGTAAAGCAATTGTTCAGCGATTTGGACATTTTCTCTTCCTTGACCCGGACAAAGCCGTTATGTACCCAGAAATTGGCAAACCGTTTTCCGCTGGTGCATTCGGATTGTGCGATCTCGTTTTCATGGTGCGGAAACTGCAGATCCTGTCCACCCCCATGGATATCGAACGATTCGCCCAGACAGTGAGTGGCCATGGCGGAGCATTCTATGTGCCAACCGGGTCGTCCTTCGCCCCATGGCGATTCCCAGCAGGGTTCATTTGTTTTGGAGCGCTTCCACAATACAAAATCCAGCGGGTCGTCTTTGCCTTCCCGTGTCTTCACCCGAATGCCGGCGCGCAGTTCTTCCGGTTTTTTCCCGGACAGTTGTCCATAGGACGGGTAGCGGCTGATATCAAAACAGATGTCTCCATCATCTGCCTGGTAGGCATGTCCGGACTGTAGCAGCTTCTCTATCATGTGGATGATCTGTGGCATATGCTCGGTAGCTCGTGGTTCCTGATCTACCGGCAATACACCCAACTCTGTGGCATCTTCATGCATGGCATGAATATAGCGCTGCGTCAGATTGTCTATGGATTCGTGGTTTTCTCGTGCACGCTGAATAATTTTGTCGTCGATATCCGTTATATTGCGTACATAGTGCACATCGTAGCCGATGTTGCGGAGATAGCGCGCAATCATATCAAACACCACCATCACCCTGGCATGGCCTAGATGGCAATAGTCATACACTGTCATGCCGCAGACATACATGCGTATCTTTCCCGGCATCATCGGTACCAGGGGTTCTTCCTTACGGGTCAATGTGTTATAAATCTGGAGCACAATCGTCTTTCAGCGATCAACAGCGCTGTATGCGTGGCGAGTTTGAAGCTGGATGGCAACGGTGATTCAAAAGTATTAAGGTGTGCAATGGGGAAAACCGGGAGGCTGCCGATTATGACCATACGTATTAAAACCAACAAGGGAGACATCCATATCGAACTTTATCAGGACAAGGCTCCGGAGACAGTTTCGAATTTCATGCAGTATGTCAACGACGGACATTATGATAACACGATATTTCACAGGGTAATTCGGAATTTCATGATCCAGGGTGGCGGCTTTGATCGAGAAATGCGCCTGCAGCCTACTCGTGGCGGCATTCGTAATGAAGCGAACAATGGTCTCAGTAACGAGTTGGGAACGATAGCAATGGCGCGTACTGCGGACCCGCATTCTGCGGCGGCACAGTTTTTTGTCAATACCGATGATAATCCGTTCCTGGATTTTCAGAAGGAGACGGCTGACGGTTGGGGATACTGCGTGTTTGGCAAGGTGGTTGACGGTATGGATGTGGTATACGCGATTGAAGATGTGCTGACCGGCACACGCGATGGACATGAGGATGTGCCGGAAGAACCGATTATCATTCAGAAGATGGCATTGCTTGAGGGCTAGACTTTAGTATTGTCGGTGAGTTGATGCAGACGGTTCCGCAACTGCGGACTGATCTCCGGGTCGAGCAGGGCACATTCCAGGATCGCCTGTACATAGCCGTATTTTGAGCCACAGTCGTGGCGTTTCCCCTTGAATGGAAAAGCCCTGACTGTCTCCCGCTCAAGCAAGCCAGCGAGGGCATCGGTAAGCTGCAACTCTGTCCCCGGTTCCGGACGCAGCTTTTCCAACTCGTTGAATATGCCTGGGCTCAGGATATAGCGTCCGACCACGGCCATGCGGGAAGGGGCCTGGTCCAGTGTGGGTTTTTCACAGATGCCCCGGATCGGGTGTGGTCCCGGTCCGGATGCATCGGCATCAGTCGCCACAATACCGTACTGATTGACCTGGTCTGCCGGCACGGTCTGTGTGGCAATCAGGTTGTCACCGCGACCCTGCCAGATATCGCACATCTGTTGGAGTACGAAGGCGCCTGAATCTCCAATGATGAGATCATCTGCCAGCAGCACTGCGAAAGGTTCGTTGTCCACGACATCCCGGGCACATAGAACAGCATGACCAAGGCCCAGTGGTTTTTTCTGATATACAAAAACGCAGGATGTGTCGGTTGGCAGGATACTGTGCAACAGAGACAGGTTTTCGGTGTTTTGCCGCTGTTCCAATGCTTGTTCCAGTTCATTTGCCGCGTCAAAGTACTCGCAGATGGCGTGTTTGGTGCGGCTGACCACGAATATGAGTTGTGTTATTCCCGCTGCGACAGCCTCGTCGACCGCATATTGAATCAGGGGGCGGTTTATGATTGGCAACATTTCCTTTGGGCAGGTTTTGGTGACGGGAAGCAGCCGTGTCCCGATGCCTGCCACGGGGAAAACCGCCTTGCGCAGTTTGCCAGCTTGCATTGTCTGTTACTTCGTCCGGTGTCCGTTGGCACTAAAAAGGTATTGGAGAGAGGCACATGCGGCGCATGTGTCAGTTGCACTATTCGCGCAGAGAATGGTCATCCGGATTTTTTATGGTTGTCAGTCCACGCAGCACTGACAGCATCTGTGCTTCATCATGCGCATCGCTGTATTGTATCAGAGCCTCGAACTGTTCCTGTATATGCTGATCGTTACAGCAAGATTGTTTTGCCAACCAGATCTTCCTGTTTTTAGTTGGATGACGGACTTCCTGTGTGGAAAACAGTTCTTCGGCGATCTTTTCCCCAGGCCGCAGGCCAGTATATCGAATACGGATGTCGTCATCACTATACGATTTTTGTGATGACAGACGTATCATCTGTTCCGCCAAATAGCGGATATTCACCGGCTTTCCCATATCCAGCACATAGGTTTCACCGCCGTTCCCCATGATGGCGCTTTGCAGTATGAGCTGGCAGGCTTCGTGGATGGTCATGAAAAATCGGCAGATGTTCGGATCTGTTACCGTGACCGGTCCTCCCTGGGCTATCTGTTCCCGAAACAGTGGCACTACGCTACCGTCCGAATCCAGCACATTGCCGAAACGCACGGTGATGCAACGCATATCGGTCGACTGATTGGCTGTTTGCACATAGAGTTCCGCCGCCCGTTTGCTCATGCCCAGCACATTGCACGGATTGACCGCTTTGTCACTGGATATCAGGATCAGGCGCTGACAATGATGTGCCGCGGCAGTGTCTATAACCTGCTTGGTTCCCAGGGCATTGTTACGCACTGCCTCACGCGGGTCGCGTTCCAGTATGGGGACGTGTTTGTATGCCGCGGCATGAAACACAATGTCGGGCGTGCAGGATGAGAACACGTGTCTGAGTCGTGGCAGGTCACAGATATCGCCCAGTACGCAACGTAACCGTGTATCAGGCAGTTCAGTGCGCAGCTTTCTTTCCAGGTTGTACAGGTTCAGTTCATTTTGTTCGTATGCGATGAGTTCTTGTACTCCGAGACGGGCAACCTGCATACACAATTCTCGTCCGATCGAACCGCCACCTCCTGTGATTAGCAGTCTCCTGTTCTGTATCCCGGATCGGATCGGTTGCCAGTCAATCTCCACAGGCTGCCTGCCGAGCAGGTCACTGATGGTGAGTTCGCGCAGTTTCCGAACTGTGTCAACGGAGGTAAAATCCTGCATGTCCTGCAATATCTTCGCGGGGATATCAATTTGTTCGCAGGCATCCAAAATCTGTTGCAGCCGGGTTTCGCCAATTGAGGGGTCTGCGATGATGATTTCACGCACCGCATATTCCTGTGCCAACTCGTTCAACCTGTCGGTTCCGGTATGGACCTCAACACCGTGGATGCGTGTGCCATGCATCTGAGGCTTGTCGTCCAGCACTGCCACAGGCCGGTAATTTCCATGACGGGCCATGTCACGAATGAGGCTTTCCGCGGCCCGTCCCATACCAATGATCAATACTGGCGTTTTGTTTGCTGTCGATAGTTTGAGTTCCAGTACTCCTTCCCTGGAACAGCGGTACATCAGCCGTGAGCCACTAAGACAACAGGCGAGTAGTATGGGATAGAGCACGAGGATCGATCGAGGGATCCCTTGCAGGCGGAAGAAAACGAATAGCGTCAAGGTAAGTAACAAGCTGCCCCACACCACTGAGCGAAAGATGTTCAGTAGATCCGACAGGCTGAAAAACTGCCATAACCCCCGATGTAGTTGGTAACGCCAGAACACGAATCCCTGTATCAGCAGTATGATCGGCAGAACACGATGAATCAGTGCCCAGTCAATCAACTCCAGGCTCAGGTTGTGACGGATCAGCCATGCAAGATACCAGGAGAACACCACTGCCAGCAGGTCATGGCATACGATCCAGGTGCTTTTTTTCTTGAGCAGGTTTTGCAGCATAGGCGACAAATGGTAGCAGCTCTACACCGGATTGCCTCTTTTACGCAGCAGCCGGCGTTGTATCAGTCGGTTTGGCAGATTATCGGTGCCACTGAAACGCATGGCGTCCCCAAGGGGATTCGAACCCCTGTTGCCGCCGTGAAAGGGCGGTGTCCTTGGCCTCTAGACGATGGGGACTGAGAGGAACCATAAAAACTGGTGGAGCCAGGCGGGATCGAACCGCCGACCTCTTGCATGCCATGCAAGCGCTCTCCCAACTGAGCTATGACCCCTGAAGTTACGTATTGATGCCCAAATGGCGAAGTGCACATGCGCAGGCAAAGCACCGTAGTGTTTTTGTTATACAGAGCCGGCAATATACTACATCAGAAATGCCTGCCCCTGTCAAACCATACGAGGCAGTGGTTTCTTGTGTTTTTTCTGTTTTCCATTGTCCGGAACCGATATACTTGAAATATGTCGGCAGACCCCATATTTCCGGTTATCCTGTGTGGAGGTACGGGTTCTCGTCTTTGGCCTGTTTCCCGGGAATCGCACCCGAAATTTTTTCTGCGCCTGTCCGGAGACAGGAGTCTGTTGCAGGACACCTTTCTGCGTGCGACTCAATTGGACGCGGTTGCGGGCATATTGACGGTTACCAGTCAAACGGTAGTGCGCAATGTGATGGATGAGTATCAGGCGCTCAATGTCCCTGATGTGCCGACCGCTTTTATCCAGGAACCCTGCGTCCGCAACACTGCTGCTGCGATTGGCTCGGCCGCGTTATGGCTGGCTCGAGAGCAGGGTGAGGAAACGTTGCTCCTGGTATTGCCGGCTGACCATGTCGTTTGCGATCAGGAAGCTTTCCGGCAGGCGGTATCAAAGGCAGTTGCGCTGGCATTGGATGGACATCTGGTCACTTTCGGGATTAAGCCGCATCGGCCGGAAACCGGATATGGCTATATAGAGCATTGTGGTCCGGAGGTATTGCGTTTTGTGGAAAAGCCGTCGTTGGAAAAGGCGCGTCAGTATCTGGAGTCGGGGGGAGTATTATGGAATTCCGGCATGTTCTGTTTTACCGCGAGGACCCTGTTGCATGAGATGCAGCGGCATTGTCCGGACATTGTCCATGCGCTACGTCGTTGTGTCGAACTGTCGTTGGCGCGTAGTGCTCACGTTGCCTCGGGATTCAGCCTGGATGAGGAAAGTTTTGCGGCAGTGCCGGAAAGCTCCATCGATTATGCAGTGTTGGAACATTCCGAACGTACTGTGGTGGTGCCTTGTGAGATAGGCTGGCACGACATCGGTTCCTGGAAGTCTCTGGATGAGATTACGGAGGCCGATGATGCCGACCAGAATCGCATACAAGGTGAGGTGGTGCTTGAGGATAGCCGTCGCTGTACTGTACGCAGCGAGGACCGTCTGGTAGGTGTGGTCGGGGTGGATAATCTGGCCATCATCGATACAGCGGACGCGCTGCTGGTTGCTGACAAGGATCATTCACAGCAGCTCAGGAAACTCTGTTCCAGGCTGGAGGAGACAGGGTGGCAGGCTTACCGGGAGCACCGCACTTCGCACAGGCCGTGGGGAACTTTTACCGTGCTGGAAGCACTGGGGGCATTCAAGGTCAAGCGCATTGAGGTAAATCCGGGAGCGCGTCTGAGCCTGCAGTTGCATCACAGGCGGAGTGAGCATTGGGTTGTGGTCGAAGGTACTGCAAAGGTAGTCAATGGCGAGCAGGAGCGGATACTTCATGTGGGCGAAGCGGTCCATATTCCGGTACGGAACAAACATCGGCTGGAAAATATCGGGGATGGACCATTGACTGTGATCGAGGTGCAGATTGGCGATTATCTTGGTGAGGATGACATCATCCGCATTCAGGATGACTATCAGAGAAATTAGGGCCGTATAGTCGAACGGATGGGAATGGACGGATGGCAAACGTGAGCCAGCGTGGCTTTGACATTCGCCATACAAACAGGTACCGTGCCAAGCGGTCGGTAACGGTCACTGATGGTGCGGATGAAGAGACAAAATAATTATGTTGCCCGGGGCCGTTAGCTCAGTTGGTAGAGCAGGGGACTCTTAATCCCAAGGTCGTAGGTTCGACCCCTACACGGCCCAACCATAACCTGGCTCGGTCTGCGGAATCTGGTCTGTTATCCGTGCGGTCAAGCGGTGATTTCGGGGCATGGCGCAGTCTGGTAGCGCATCTGCTTTGGGAGCAGAGGGTCGGGGGTTCAAATCCCTCTGCCCCGACCATTGCCTTCAGGCTGGCTATTCAGGCGCCTGTAGCTCAACCGGATAGAGCACCGGCCTTCTAAGCCGGGGGTTAGAGGTTCAAGTCCTCTCAGGCGCGCCATGATGACGAACGATGGTGACTGTAGCTCAGTTGGTAGAGCCCCGGTTTGTGGTACCGGTCGTCGTGGGTTCGAGTCCCATCAGTCACCCCATTGTTCCTTATCCGTTATGATGACTTGTGATGTCACAATCGGCTACAATTGACATTAAACCTATAATTGCCATTAAACCTATCGAGTGCTGTTGGCAATCCTGGCACGAACGCTTTTAGCGGAGGATTTTCTCCATGACAACCTCGGGTGTTGTTCGTTTCCTGTTGCTGTGTTTTTTGTTGAGTGTGGTTTCCTGTACATCACCTTACAAGACGAAACCACCTGTCCAGTCGGATACTTCTGGAAAACAGCATCGTGTGCCGGGGTCGGCGCAACAAAACGGAGACAGCGGCAAGGTGCGCTGTGTGCAGGTGTGTGATCAGTGGAAACAGGAATGTTCGGTCAATTCCCGCACTGGAGCACGGGACTGTCGGCGTTATTGCGCTGTTTATGGGCAAGACTGTTACACAGAAGAATAACTGGTTGCCTGGTGATGAATGCGCGAAGGACCTGTGGTCCCTGTCTGTCAGTGGCAAGGTGGCGAAAGTGGCGGAATCTGGTAGACGCGCTGGATTTAGGTTCCAGTGGGATAATACCCGTGAGAGTTCGAATCTCTCCTTTCGCACCAAACAACCATAGATAGCTGTGATGTCGGACTCGGTGATGACAGACAAGGATGTGGACACAGTCAAGGTTGCCCTGGAGAGCAGAGATGGTTTGAACCATTTGTTCGGTGTTGTTGTCTCTGGTGATGTTGTGGCGAATGATATACGCAAGCGGCTACAGAAAATACAGCGTACTGCAAGTATGGCAGGTTTTCGTCCTGGGAAAATTCCGATGGCGGTGATCGAAAAGCGCTACGAATCCAGTGTAAAACAGGAAGTTGTCAATGAATTCATGCAGCGTGGCATACGTAAGGCGGTGGAACAGCAGGCGCTTCAGCTCGCTGGGCCGCCGGAATTGCTTGATATGCCGGAAAATGCGGACTATGGCCCGGATCAGGCACTGGCGTTTCGTTTTCAGGTAGAGGTTTTCCCCGAGGTAAAGCTTGATGGAATCCAAAAGTTGCAACTTGAGCGTTGGACGGCTGCTGTATCGGATGAGGATGTGGAGCAGGCGGTTGAGGCGTTGCGTCAACGCTATCGCAGGCTGACTGCGGTGGACAGACCAGGGCGCGAGGGTGATGTTCTGTATCTGCATTGCGAGGCCACGCTGGATGGCAAACAGATTAAAGACAATGGGAGTTGGAGTAGGAGCGTTGTTATCGGCCGAGGAGAATTCCCGGAATTTGAAGAACAGTTAAAAGACAAGCGCAGTGGGTCGGACTGCGAATTCGATCTGTTGATACCTGCACATGATCCGCGCATTCACTTGCGTGACAAACAGGTGCATTTCCGGGTGCATATAGACAAGGTAATGGAACCGTCGTTGCCGGAATTGGATGAAGAGTTTTGTGAATGTTGCGGAATTACCGACGGTGGAGTGCAAAAGCTGCGAGATGAGCTAAGATCCTCTCTGGGTCGGGAGGCGGATTATCTATCTGGTATGTTGTTGCGTCAACGGTTGGATGACAGACTTGTGGAAAGTGTTCCCCTGGAATTGCCAAACTCCATGTTGCAGCAGGCGCGAGAGCATTTCAGTGAGGAGCTTGCTCGGGGCAGAGGCAATGAATCGCATAGGGGTGATGTGTACAGCGATGAATTACAAGAGAAGATTAATGTGGCCGCAAGACGCCATACTGCACTTCGTTTGATATATGAGCATGTCAAAACACAGCAGAATCTGGTACCGGAACCGGAGCGAGTTCTGGAACTGATACGGGCCAAGGCAGCCAATTACCAGAACCCCGAGTCGGTCGTCAATCAGATATATCAGAATCAGCAGCTTCTGCAATCTGTCGAGTCTCAGGCCCTGGCTGGTCAGGTTGCCGACTGGTTGCTGGAAAGAATACAGGTGGAAGAAATAAAAGTTTCATTTGATCATTTGCGTAAGGCAGTGCAGACTGTCTCCATGACTCAGAATGAGAAACCTGATGAAGCACCATAAAAACGCACATAATTCTCCGATCCAGGCGCTCAATCTGGTGCCTATGGTTGTAGAGCAAAGTTCTCGCGGAGAGCGGGCCTACGACATCTATTCTCGATTGCTGAAAGAACGATTGGTCTTTCTGGTTGGCGATGTCGAGGAATACACAGCCAATTTGGTTATTGCACAGTTGCTTTTTCTGGAGTACGAAAACCCCGGAAAAGACATTCATCTTTACATAAATTCTCCGGGAGGCTCGGTATCGGCCGGTCTTGCGATTTACGACACCATGCAGTTTATCCAACCTGACGTGAGTACCATGTGCCTGGGGCAGGCAGCCAGCATGGGCGCACTTTTGCTTGCTGGTGGTGCCAAAGGCAAGCGCTTCGGGTTGCCACATTCCCGTGTAATGATTCATCAACCGCTGGGTGGGTTTCACGGTCAGGCAAGTGATGTGGACATTCATGCCCGTGAAATACTTAGTGCGCGTGAGCGACTCAACCGAATCCTGGTCAAACATACGGCCCAGAAAATCGCCAAGATCCGAACGGACACGGAAAGGGATTATTTCATGAGTTCGGAGGAGGCACGCGATTATGGCTTGATTGATGAAGTTCTGGACATGCGCAGGGCCAGTCTCTCTCCGATTGGAAATGCAGAAAAAGGGACGCCGGGCAAAAAATAAAGCACATGGGCAATTGGATATGATTGAGCCGGGAAATATGACATTTCGAATAGACTGCCAGACTGTCTTGGTATAGAGGTATCTGAAATGAGTGACGGGAAACGTAGCAAGGGTCGTGACCTTGAGAGAATGTTGTATTGTTCTTTTTGTAGCAAAAGTCAACATGAGGTGCGCAAGCTGATTGCGGGCCCTTCTGTTTACATTTGTGATGAGTGTGTCGATCTATGTAATGACATCATTCGTGATGAGATGCAGCAGCAGTCCCGTTCAGGTGCGGGCAGCGGTTTGCCTACACCACACGAAATACGAACAACCCTGGATCAATATGTCATTGGCCAGGATATGGCGAAAAAAATACTGTCAGTTGCGGTATACAACCATTACAAACGCCTTGAGCGTGGCACTAAAATAAGCTCGGATGTTGAACTGGGGAAAAGTAATGTATTGTTGATAGGTCCTACCGGATGCGGGAAGACCTTGTTGGCCGAAACATTGGCAAGGCTCCTTGATGTGCCATTTGCCATTGCCGATGCTACGACCCTGACTGAAGCTGGATACGTGGGTGAAGATGTTGAGAATATAATCCAGAAACTATTGCAGAAATGCGATTACAATGTGGAAAGGGCCCAAACCAGCATTGTCTATATCGATGAGATTGACAAGATTTCTCGCAAATCGGATAACCCGTCCATCACCCGCGATGTGTCCGGAGAGGGTGTACAGCAGGCGTTACTCAAACTTATTGAGGGTACGGTTGCCTCTATTCCGCCACAAGGGGGAAGAAAGCATCCTCAGCAGGAATTTCTTCATGTTGACACTTCCAATATTCTGTTTATCTGTGGTGGGGCATTTTCCGGTCTGGACAAAATCATCAGTGAGCGTTCGGACAAAAGTGGCATAGGGTTCGCCGCCGAGATCCGTGACGTGCAGTGTACAAAAGCACTTAGTAACATGCTGATGGAAGTGGAACCGGAGGATCTGATTAAGTATGGACTGATACCGGAGTTTGTCGGGCGTTTACCAGTCACCGCGACACTGGAGGAACTGGACGAGGAGCAGATGGTGCGCATCCTGACTGAACCAAAGAACTCACTGGTGCGTCAGTATTCCTGTATGTTCGAGATGGAAGGTTGTGAGATAGAATTTCGCCCGGATGCGTTATTGGCTATCGCACGTCAGTCGATGCAGAGGCATACGGGAGCCCGTGGTCTGCGCTGCATACTTGAAAATCTGTTGCTTGATACCATGTATGATTTGCCTTCAACCAGTAACATCAGCAAGGTGGTAGTGGATGCGAGCGTTGTCAATGGAACTTCGGACCCATTACTGCTATATGAAGAGGCATTGCCTCAACTAGCCAACGATAACTCGAAGAACAGTTGATATGAGTGACGAAAATGTAGTGACCTTACATCTTGGAGAAACAGCGGCGTTCCCGTTGTTGCCATTACGTGATGTGGTTGTGTATCCGCATATGGTAGTGCCACTCTTCGTAGGACGAGAGAAATCCATACGAGCGTTGAACATGGCTATGGAGGGTAACAGACAGGTGTTGCTGGTGGCACAGAAGTCTCCTGCGGAAGATGACCCTGGCCCGGACGACATATACCATTTTGGCACCCTGGCGAATATCCTGCAGATGCAGAAGTTACAGGATGACACAATGAAACTGTTGGTGGAGGGTGCCCAGCGTGCCAGAATAGATAAAATCCGCGAAGTTGACGGCATGTACCAAACGGAAGTCACGTTGATGAATTCCAGTGGTTCTGAAACGGCCGAGGCAAAATTGTTACATCGCACCGCTCTCCGTACTTTTGACCATTACGTCAAATTGGTCAAAAAAATTCCTTCAGATCTGGTCTCTTCCCTCTCAAGCATAGACGACGCAGGCCGTCTGGCTGACAGTATAGTCGCTTATATCAATGTCAAGCTGGAGGACAAGCAGCGTTCGCTTGAGATTATCAATGTCTGCGAGCGTGTTGAATATGTGATCGGCCTGCTGGAAGCGGAGATCAGTATGCTCAAGGTGGAACGGCGTATTCGTGGTCGCGTTAAAAATCAGATGGAGAAGAGCCAGCGTGAATATTATCTGAATGAACAGATGAAGGCGATCCAGAGGGAATTGGGAGAATCGGATGATGGGCAGAGTGAAACTGACCAGCTTCAACAGAAGATCGAAAACTCCGGGATGCCCAAGCATGCCATGGAGAAAGCGTTATCCGAGTTGGGCAAACTGAAAATGATCCAGCCTATGTCTGCCGAAGCGACGGTGGTCAGGAATTATCTGGACTGGATGGTGAAAGTGCCGTGGAAAAAGCGCAGCAAGATATCTCGGGATATTATAAAGGCGGAGAAGGTGCTTAACGCGGACCATTATGGTCTGGAAAAGGTCAAGGAACGCATTCTGGAGTACCTTGCGGTACAGCAGCGGGTAAAGAAGATGAAAGGTCCAATTCTGTGCCTGGTGGGTCCTCCCGGGGTAGGCAAAACGTCCCTTGGACGTTCCATTGCCCGAGCCACCAACCGAAAATTTTTGCGAATGTCTCTTGGTGGAATGCGTGACGAAGCCGAGATTCGCGGTCACCGGCGTACTTATATTGGTTCCATGCCTGGGAAAATTTTGCAAAGTCTGTCTCGGATAGAGCATAAGAACCCGCTGTTTCTTCTGGATGAGATCGACAAGATGGCAATGGATTTTCGTGGCGACCCGGCATCGGCTCTGCTTGAGGTGTTGGATCCGGAACAGAACAGTACGTTTAACGACCATTATCTTGAGGTGGATTATGATTTGTCTGAGGTCATGTTTGTAACTACGGCCAATAGTATTTTGAAGATACCGCCGCCGCTGTTGGACCGCATGGAAGTTATCCATATATCGGGCTATACCGAAGACGAGAAGGTTCGTATTGCCACGGATTACCTGATCCCTAAGCAAATGAAAAATAATGGATTGGAGGAAAACGAACTGATATTTCGGGAAAGTGCTTTGCGGGATATTATCCGCCGTTACACCCGTGAAGCCGGGGTGCGCAACCTGGAGCGTGAAATTGCCAATATATGTCGCAAGACGGTCAAGCAGGTATTGATGTCGGAGAGGAAAAATACCGCCATAATTCTGCGTTCGAAGTTGGAGAAGTTGCTGGGGGTGTGGCGTTACCGTTTCGGCAAGGCGGAAGATGAGGATCGTATCGGTCAGGTCATCGGTCTGGCCTGGACTGAAACCGGTGGCGACCTGCTTACAGTGGAAGCTGCGGTGATCCCCGGACGAGGCAACGCGATGCATACGGGGCAATTGGGTTCGGTCATGAAAGAATCGATAGAAGCGGCTATGACTGTGGTACGAAGTCGCAGTGAGGTGTTGGGAATAAATGACGAGTTGTACAAGGATTATGATTTCCATGTGCATGTGCCGGAGGGAGCGATCCCCAAGGATGGTCCCAGTGCGGGGGTGGCAATGTGTGTTGCCCTGGTATCTGCATTGACCGGGATTAAGGTCAAGTCGGTTGTTGCGATGACCGGAGAGATTACCCTGCGAGGAGAGATACTGCCGGTAGGCGGGCTGAAAGAAAAATTGCTTGCCGCCCTTCGTGGTGGCATACAAACGGTATTGATCCCGTATGACAATGAGAGAGAACTGGCTGAGATACCGAGAAATATCAAACAGAACCTGGATATCAGGCCAGTGCGGTGGATCGATGACGTACTGGCCCTGGCTTTGAAAGAGTTGCCCAAACCATTGGCGACAGACAGTAAAGCGCAGAAGATTCCTGCACTGGGAAAAACCAAGGAATCCGTTTCTGAAAAGAAACAGATTCGTCATCACTGAACCGTCCAATATATTTGTCGCCGTTCGGCGTGTCGTTTTGTGCGATATGTGTTTGCCATTTCTGATCGAGATAGGCACTTGACGGATGGTTCAAGTAGTTGGTATAAGGCAGCGTAGGCGGTGTAGCTGTGTTTCTGGCATCCAATAGATAAAACAGTCAATCCTCGAGGCATACGGATTGTTTCTGGATCACGTTGATTTCCCTCGGCCGCTCGCTGGCATTTTGTGACGCACAGAGGGTATTTGTCATAGCGTCAAATATGAAATCTTTGAATACAGGCTCTGAAATCCTTTAAATCCACCCTCAATGAGAGAAAGATCATCTGATGAACAAAGTAGAACTGATTCGTGTAATAGCTGAAGAAGCAGATATAAGCAAGACGGCAGCGGAACATGCCTTATCCTCGGTAATCGACTCGATTACCGGCGAGTTGAAACAGGGACGTTCGGTTTCTTTGGCGGGCTTTGGAACGTTTTCCGTGCGGGAGCGTGCCGCTCGCGTTGGCCGCAATCCGAGCACCGGTGAACAGATCAACATCAAGGCATCGAAGGCCGCGGCTTTCAAGGCCGGAAAGGCACTAAAGGAAGCGCTCAACCAACACGGATGAGGACAGTAAAAAGGCGGGTGCTTAGCTCAGTCGGGAGAGCGACGCCCTTACAAGGCGTAGGTCGGGGGTTCAAATCCCTCAGCACCCACCAACAGAGGTGAATGCTGGAGTGGTAGTTCAGTTGGTTAGAATACCGGCCTGTCACGCCGGGGGTCGCGGGTTCGAGTCCCGTCCACTCCGTCATTTTGTCTGTCTGAGGTATTTCACATCGGACTATCAGCTTTTGAATCTTGCCTGACTGGAAATGCTCACCGCAATCCGTGACCGTATAACAGGTTGGCTGGCCCGGCTGATCCTGGCTTTGTTGTTGCTGGCCTTCGCATTTTGGGGGGCCGGTTTCTATGGCAATGAGAATACCCAGTTGAGTGTCGCCAAGGTCAATGGGGAACCCATATCCAGGGCGGTTTGGCAACGCGCCTATAACAGGATGTTGAGAGAGATGCAGGAACGGTCTGACGATGAATTGAAGGAGGAGGAAGAAGAATTTATCAGGCAAAAGGCACTGGAAGCCATGATTCATGCTGAACTGGTAAACCAGATTGTTGCCGAGGAAAATTTGCAGATTTCCGATGAAATGATACATGAAACCATTACAAATCTGTCTTTTTTTCAGGAACAAAGTACCGGTTTTGATCGCAGACAATATGAACGCAGTCTGCTTAGCCAGGGTATGGACCCTGTCTATTTCGAAGCCCAACTCCGGTTGGATATGCTGTCTGAACAGTTACAAGCCGCCGTGATGGAGAGTACTTTTGTGCTGGACAGCGAGGTACAGCGTTTCGCCAGGCTCAGGAACCAGAAACGCGATATCCAGTACGGGGTCATCTCCACAGCGGATATCTCCAGCATGGGAGACCCGGATGACGAGGCTGTTCAGGAGTTTTATGAAAAAAACTCGAGTGATTATATGGACCCGGAACAGATCCGCATTGCCTACGCCGTTCTCGATATGGAGGAAATCGCGAAACAGCTTGAAGTCGATGAAGAAGAACTCCTGGTGTATTACGAAGAGAATCGTGATTCGTATGATAACCAACAGCGTTCGGTATCCCAGTTGATTGCCCGTGTTGCAGAGGGTGCATCACCGGATGATGTTGAAAAGGCGGAGCGGGCGATAAACGCTGCTCTTGAGTCGGTTCATCAAGGTAAAGCGTTGAGTGTGGTCGCGGAATCTTTTGCCGAAGAAGAAACGGAAGAGACTATCGCAGGGCTGGATTATACCGAGTATCCTTCCATTGAACGAGAGATATTGCCTGCGACAGTGGATGCATTTGTTTTTTCCGCAGCGGAAGGAGATATCAGTGAAGTGATAAGAAGTGAACTCGGTTTCCACGTTGTCAAAATCGATAGTGTGACTGGCAATGAAAACACTTTTGATAACCTGCGTGAGAAGGCGGAACAGGAATACCGTGAGCTTCAGGCGGAGGGGCTTTTTTATGACCGTCTGGACCGATTGATTAGCAGTGCCTATGAACACCCGGATACGCTGGAAATTGCTGCCGAGGAAGCTGGATTGTCGTTGCAGGAGAGCGATTTTTTCAGTCGTTCTGGAGAAGCAGTGGGTATACTGGGGAAAGAAAAAGTATTAAAAGCGGCGTTCTCCGACGCGGTGAAACGGCAGGGAAATAACAGCGACGCTGTGGAATTGGATGATGGACGGGTTGTCGTGTTGCGGGTGATTGACACCAGGCCAGCCAGTCTGAAACCGTTGGAGCAGATCCGTGATCGGGTGGTTGAAGCCATGATGACTGAATATTCTTTTCAACAGGCAAAGGCGCGTGGAGAGAAGATTTTATCTGCCTTGGCCGAAGGGGTTGCACCAGCGGATATTGCTGAAAAGTTTTCACTGGAGTGGAATGAACGCAAAGCTATCGAGCGCGATGACAAGGATACGCCACGGTTGGTGCTGAGACATGCCTTTGGTTTGGCAAGACCCGCTGAGGGGAAATCATCCTTCACTGGCGTACAGGGTGGAGCGGGGGATTATTATGTCATGGTTGTGAACGCTGTTCAGGATGTTGATGCCGAAGACGTGGCAGATGATCTACGGAAAGCGGTGCGCGAGGAAATGCTGGGCACGGTTGCCAACAGGGAGTGGTGGATGTTCATAACGGACGCTGAAACGCAGGCAGATATCAGGAAATATCAGTAGCGGGACGTCCATCAGGAGTTTCTCCGCTGGTTTGCAACGGATTCAGGTTGACTTGGCAGGCTCCAGTGCAGAATTCCCCATTGTATGAGCTCCTCAGGGGTGGCATAGACCAGTTCCGGTACGGGTGACTGGTGCAGTGAGTGCAATGCCTGTAGCAGAATTTTTGTCGGACGTGAGCAATCTATCGCGGGGGCACGGTTTTGTTTGCTGAGTTTGAGCCCTGCGGCATCCCGCATCACAGGGATATGGGCGTAACCCGGGGTTTCCAGTCCCAGTCTCTGTTGCAGGTAGATTTGCTGTGGTGTACTGAAAATCAGGTCCGCACCACGCAGCACTTCCGTAACCTGCTGATCGGCATCGTCCGTTACCGATGCAAGATGGTAGCTGTAGCATCCGTCTGCGCGTAAGACTATAAAATCTCCGGTTGTCTGTTCCAGTATACAGGACTGTTTGCCCTGCACGTGGTCCTGGAATCGAATGGATCTGTTGTCAACGCGAATGCGTAACGCTGCCGACTTTTGGGGGTGTGCGGCTAACGACTGATCGCGACAGCTTCCAGGATAAGGACGATTGCGTGTCAGACGTCTTGGACAAAAGCAAGGGTAAAGCAAGTTGCTATTCCGCAGCCGTTGCAACTGTTCCCTGTAGTATTCCAGGCGTTCGCTTTGCCGTATTACCGTTCCGTCCCAGTGCAGGCCCAGACGTTCCAGGGCAATCAAGATATCCCGGTCTGCCCCTTTGATGCAGCGGGGAGAATCAATATCTTCAATACGAACCAGCCATCGTCCCCGGTTGGCGCGTGCCTGCATGAAACTGGCCAGTGCGGTTACCAGCGAACCATAGTGCAACGGGCCGCTTGGTGTAGGAGCAAAACGGCCGCAGTAGGTGGATGTGTCCGTGTTGTTCGGGTGGGTTCTCAGTAGTCCGTTTCTTCCGGCTATCTGACATTTTCCTGTCTGTGCTCGCTGCCGCATGGCACGGACGTCGGCGTGTTGTTGCCCGAAAAGCGTATGCGCAAAAACGTATGGCAGCAGGTATGGATGCCGCTTGCCACCATGACATAGCCCCAGGGAATCAGTGTGTAGGAGAGATAATACCGTTGTACCTGTTCCAGATATCCAGCCATGTTCGGTTGAAAATAGCCGGAGTAGATATAGAACCCCCCATTGCTGAACATGAAGGAGAAAGTAAAGGAAACAAAGGCATAAAACGAGACAGTCAGTGCATTGCGCAGTGATAAAGTACTGTTTTTCAATAACAGGCGACCTCCCAACCAACAGCTTGCGTAGGCAGGAATCATGCAAAGCCATGCGGGTGTGATGCAATGCGATTGCACTCCAAGCCATCTGACGCTGAAGGTGTCCAGCAATGCAACAAGGCTCATAAACAGCGCAAACACCGACCACCGTTGCAGGTAGTAAGCCGCAACGAACATCACCGGTATGGTCACATTGGGCAAATGCGTAAGTGCGGAAAAAGGATGGGGGTGCGTGACACACAAAAGCAGCATCAGGAAGATGCATAACCAGAGTGAGTGTTTATTCCAGACTGGCAGGTGGTCTTTTTTCATGCTGGCAGAGATTCCGAACCATTTGGCTTGTGCGCTTCTGGTGGAAGAAACCGTTCCATTATGGCAGCCCCAACACTGTCCCCCCAAACATTGACCGTAGTGCGGAAGCGATCCAGGAACCAGTCCACCGCGAGCAACATCCCGATACCTTCCGCGGGGAGGTTTACTGCGGACAGTACCAGCAGCATGGTAACCAGACCCGCCTGTGGGATGCCAGCGGCTCCGACCGCGGCCAGTGTGGCGGTGATGAAGATGATGATCTGTTCATTCATTCCCAGTGGGATTTGCAAAGTCTGTGCAATGAATAGTACCGCCACCGCTTCATACAGCGCTGTCCCGTCCATGTTCAGCGTGACTCCCAGTGGAAGGACAAACTTCACCGCCCGTTTGTCCACTCCGCCTTCCAGCGCACACTCCATGGTAACTGGCAAGGTAGCGGAAGAACTGGCGGTGCCGAAAGCGGTCACCAGGGCACGCAATAACGAATCCAGATAAGCCCAGCCGTGACGGCTAAAGGTGAGCAGCAGTAAAAACAATATACAGAAATGAATGCCCAGTCCAAGGATGACTGTCACACAATACCAACCAACTATGCGCAATTCATTTATGAACGCGTGTCCTCCACCCGCCTCACCAATGCGGTTTGCGATAAGGGCGAAGATGCCGATCGGCGCCAGATACATCACCCAGATGACCAGCTTCATTATGACTTCGTTGAAGCTGTCAAAAAAATCGACCAGCGGTTTCCCGCGCTCGCCCAGCGTGACAAGTGCCAGGCCGAAAAGCACGGAAAACACGATCAGTGGCAGGATCTGCATGTTGGCCGCTGCCTGCACCAGATTGGGAGAGACAGTCTGGGTGATAATGTCTACGACTGTACTGGCTTCCCGATTTGCAATATGCTCCGGGATTTCCACCGCATGGGCATCCATGGATTCGCCGGGGCGAATGATATTGACCAGTATCAGTCCAACCAGCACAGACAGCGCTGTCGTACAGGAGTAATACAGTACAGTCAGTCCACCAAGGCGACCAATCTTGTTTCCGCCGCCTATGGAACAGATGCCCGAGATCACGGCGGCCATAATAAGCGGCAGGATAAGCATTTTGAGCAAATCCAGAAACAGGCCGCCTATCCAGCCAATGGCGGTCATGCGTTCGCCAAACAGGGCGCCACAAACAAGCCCGGCAATCGCTCCGATCAGGATACCTATCAGTAATCCATGGCCGCCTTTTTTCAGCATTGGAACAGGACTTGGTCCGTGTATTGTGGCACCCCGATCGCCATGTTCAGCACGTCCCTACCGCATGATAACCACAGTCTACGTAGGTGATTTCCCCGGTGATCGCGGAAGCCAGGTCGGAACACAGAAAAGCGCCGACATTGCCGACATCCGCTATCGTCACATTGCGTCTGAGGGGAGTGGTCTGCTTTACGTGTTCCAGATAGTCCCGGAACCCCTTTATCCCGAGTGCGGCCAGGGTACGTATGGGGCCTGCGGAAATGGCGTTGACGCGGATGCCGTCTCCTCCCAGATCGGAGGCCAGATAACGCACGTTGGCTTCCAGGCTGGCCTTTGCGACTCCCATGACATTGTAATTGGGCATCGCACGGACTGCGCCGATATAACTGAGGGTCAGCATTGCGCCACCCTCGGACATCTTTGAGCGGAGCGCTTTTGCCAATGCCGAAAAGCTGTAGGAACTGATCTCATGGGCGGTCAGAAACCCCTCCCGGGAAAGATTGCTCAGGTACGTTCCCTCCAGATGGTCACGTGGCGCAAACGCCACAGAATGTACCAGTATATCAATGTGATCCCAACACGCCTCAAGTTGCTCGGACAAAGCGTGGATCTGTTCATCATTGCCGACGTCACAGGGGAGGCAGATTTCCGATCCCAGTTCTCTGGCCAGCGTATTCACACGGTCGGACAGACGTTCATTCTGATAACTGAAAGCGAGCTCCGCGCCTTCGCGTCGCATTGCCTGGGCAATGCCCCACGCGATGGAGCGGTTACTGGCCACACCAACAATCAACGCACATTTGTTATTCAGGAAGCCCATGGCGAAAACAGGCGGCTATCATACCATTCTTGCCGGTGTGTCGCATCTGTGTTCAATATTGATCAAGGGATGTCACGATCCTCTGTTTTATCTCGTGCCTGGCGCGGATAAGCAGTATAATTTCACTCCACCATGCCATCGCGTTTGTTGTACTTGTTCCTGTTTCCGTGTCTGTCTGTACTCGTCTGCTGTGGAAAACAGCCCGCAAACAGTCCGTATCCGCCAGCACAAGACAAGCGGAACATCCACTATGCGTCGTTTTCGGAGCGTCCCAAGCATTTGGACCCGGCAGTCTCGTACAGTTCCAATGAATATCAAATAATCGGGCAGATATATGAGCCTCCGTTACAGTATCATTTTTTGAAACGTCCTTACGAACTGGTGCCGCTGACGGCACAGAAGGTGCCCGAGGCGGAATATTATGATGCGACGGGGCAACGGCTGGGACCCGATGCCGCTGTGGAACAGATCGCCCGTGTGCATTACCGGATCGAAATTCAGCCGGGCATCCAATATCAACCACATCCCGCTTTTGTAAAAGACGCACGTGACACTTACCTGTATCACCATCTGGGCAAAGCCATGCTGGGACAACTGAACCAGCTTGCCGATTTCGAAAAAACCGCGAGCCGTGAACTGGTGGCGGAGGACTATGTGTACCAGATCAAGCGTATGGCACACCCCGGAGTACACTCGCCTCTCGCTGGCTTGATGACACAGTATATAGCGGGATTGAGGGAGTTGGCCGAGCAACTGCGGCAGCTTGAGGCAAACGATGAAAACTGGATCGATCTGCGCAGCTATACGCTGCCAGGCGCACGGGTACTTGACCGATACAGCTACGAACTGGTGCTGAAAAAAAAGTATCCGCAATTCATTTACTGGTTGTCGATGTCGTTTTTTGCCCCGATGCCCTGGGAAGCCGACCGTTTTTACTCGCAACCGGGATTGGCCAAACGCAATATCAGCCTGGATTGGTATCCGGTTGGCACGGGCCCCTACATGTTGATAGAAAACAATCCCAATCGGCGCATGGTGTTGCAACGCAATCCCAATTTCCGGGCAGAGCGCTACCCATCCGAAGGAGCGACAGAGGATGCGGCTTTGCGCGTGGATGCCGGGAAAAAAATGCCGTTTATCGATACAGCCATCTACAGTCTGGAAAAAGAGGCGATCCCGGAATGGAACAAATTTTTACAGGGCTATTACGATACCTCCGGGATCATTTCCGACAGTTTTGATCAGGCAATACAGTTTGACCTGAACAACAATCCGGAACTGACGGAGCAGATGCGTTCCAGGCAACTCAAGCTGCTTACCGCGGTCACACTTTCGACCTATTATCTGGGCTTCAACATGGAAGATGAGGTTATTGGAGGATATGATACTCGCAGCCGCCTGTTGCGACGGGCCATCTCCATTGCGGTGGATTATGAGGAATACATCCAGATCTTTGCCAATGGCCGAGGCATCAGTGCACAGGGTCCGCTGCCTCCGGGTATATTTGGTCATCGTCCGGTAACGGACGCTTCAGGCGTCAACCCGTATGTCTATCGTTGGGAACAGGGCAGGGCGGTACGCCGCTCGATCGCCGAGGCACGGGCCCTGTTGGATGAAGCGGGTTACACTGGCGGACGGAACCAGGATACTGGAAATCCCTTGATCCTCTATCTGGACACGGCTGCCAGTGATCCGGGCTCAAAGGCGGTGTTTGACTGGTTTCGCAAGCAGTTTGCCAAATTGGACATCAATCTGGTCATTCGTTCCACTGACTACAACCGTTTTCAGGAAAAGATGCGCAATGGTACCGGACAACTGTTCATGTGGGGATGGAATGCGGATTATCCGGATCCGGAAAATTTTCTGTTTCTGCTGTATGGACCGAATGCGAAGGTTTTACGTCAGGGAGAAAATGCGAGCAATTATCAGAACCCCGAGTATGACGAACTGTTTGTACAAATGAGCAGTATGGAAAATGGTCCTCAGCGCCAGGCCGTGATCGATGCGATGCTTGATATGGTCCGGCGGGACGCCCCGTGGCTTTGGGGTATGCATCCAGTGGCTTATTCTCTGCACCATGTCTGGTACAGTAATGCCAGGCCCAACCTGATGGCGAACAACACCTTGAAGTACAAGCGCATCGACCCCGTGGAGCGTAGCAGGTTGCGCCGGGAATGGAACCGTGCCCACTGGGAACCAGTGGCGTTGGTACTGGCACTGTTTGTATTTGCGATAGTGTTCAGCGCAAACGCATGGTGGCGGCGGCAACAGAGGCCTGGCCTGTGATTTTTTACTGCATACGCCGCGTGCTGTATGCCGTGCCGATCCTTTTGGGCATCAATATCATCACCTTTGTGCTGTTTTTTGTAGTCAACACCCCGGACGATATGGCCCGTATGCAGTTGGGGGCCAAACGTGTCACCCCGGAGGCGATCCAGAAATGGAAATCGGAGCGTGGCTATGACAAGCCATTGCTCTGGAATTCCCGAGCGGAAGGAACCGCGTCTGTGACCGAGACCATATTTTTTCAGAAATCCATCCGGCTGTTCCTGTTTGATTTTGGCTACTCGGATGCCGGTCGCGACATTGGATATGATATCTCACAGCGCATGTGGCCCAGTCTTGCCATCAGCATACCTGAACTGCTGGTGGGTCTGTGTCTGTTCATCAGTTTCGGCTTGCTGCTGGCTTTTTTTCGCGCTACCTGGCTGGATGTCAGCGGCGTGATCTGCTGTGTCGCGCTGATGTCCATCTCCGGACTGTTTTACATCATCGGGGGACAATTCCTGATTGGGAAGCTGCTGCAACTTGTGCCGATCTCCGGTTACCTGGAGGGGCTTCACGCGTTCAAGTTTCTGGTTTTGCCAGTGTTGGTGGGAGTGGTTGGTGGCCTCGGTGCGAGCACGCGCTGGTATCGGACGATCTTCCTGGAGGAAATGGGCAAGGATTACGTGCGCACGGCCCGGGCCAGGGGTATCAGCGAATTGCGTGTGCTGTATCAGCATGTACTGAAAAATGGATTGATCCCGATCCTGACCGGGGTGGTCGTTATCTTGCCGGTACTTTTTATCGGCAGCCTGATCACGGAGTCGTTCTTCGCTATTCCGGGTCTTGGCAGTTACACCATTGACGCGATCCAAAACCAGGATTTCGCCATTGTCCGCTCAATGGTTTTCCTCGGTTCTGTGCTGTACATCATCGGTCTGTTATTGACGGATATTTCCTACACGTTGGCCGATCCGCGGGTGCGACTGCAATGAAGCCGGTGATCTTCGCCACCGATGCATTGTTGTTCGTATTGTTGGTGGCGGTCTGCTCGCTCATCGTGTATGCCAGACGACAGGAACATCTGCGTGCGCCGTGGCGAGAGGTGTTGCGCAGGCCCATAGCCATGGCCGCATTGCCTGTGCTATTGGCATATATGGCCGTGGCTGTGCTGGATTCACTGCATTTTTATCCGCGTCTGGCCGACAGCGGGATGTACGACAGCCGGGTCAGCAGCGTACTGGACACCCTGCTGAAACCGCTGCGGGAACGTGTGGAGACCAGTTATTCCGCACCACTGGCCACGCACGCGACGGTCCGTAGTCCAGTGCGGCAGGCTGACGGCAGCGAGCGTCGTGACTACCCGAGGCTGCAATGGGGGGGCAGGCACCTGGCTGACCCATACACGGATGCCGCCCGCGATATCCTGCGCCGCACAGCCCTGGGTGCAATGCTGGGATTTATCGGCTTCATGCTGTTTTCTGTTATTATCATTCTGTATCTGTCGCGATTTGATCTGCACCGGGCATGGCGTCTGGGCACCGATATCTGCCGCAACCGGCTGGCGTTGCCGTGGTATGCCATGTGCCTGTGCGGTGCGCTGCTGGCAACGCTGTTTGGCATCGTGTGTTGCCTGGCGGCGCACTACCATGTACTTGGCACCGACAAAGCGGGACAAGACGTGCTGTACCAGTCGCTGAAGGGTATTCGCACCGGGGTCGTTATCGGTACGCTGACCACGCTGGTGATGTTGCCTTTCGCACTGTCTCTGGGTCTGATCGCCGGGTATTTCAAAGGCTGGGTGGATGACCTGGTGCAGTATCTGTATACCACACTCAACTCTATCCCCGGTGTGTTGTTGATCGCTGCAATGATCCTGCTATTGCAGTTCTGGTTTGAACTCCATGCGGACGAATTCCTGAGTTTTGAGCAACGGGCGGACATGCGTCTGCTGTTTCTGTGCCTGATACTGGGCATCACCAGTTGGACAGGTTTGTGCCGTCTGTTACGCGGTGAGGCACTGAAGTTGAGCCAGTCCGATTATGTATCCGCCTCGCGTGTGCTGGGTGCCAGCAGCACAGGCATAATCTGGCGACATTTGCTACCCAATGTGATGCATATCGTGATGATCAGCGTGACTCTGGATTTCAGTGGTTTGGTGCTGGCCGAGGCTGTGCTGTCTTATATCAATATAGGTGTTGATCCGGCCACGTATAGCTGGGGCAACATGATCAATACGGCACGCCTGGAATTGGCCCGGGAACCGGTTATCTGGTGGTCGCTGATGGGGGCCTTCCTGTTCATGTTCGTACTGGTGCTCGCTGCTAACATATTTGCAGACGCGGTGCGTGACGCGTTTGACCCCCGGATCCGCGGGACCCGTGTTTGAAGGGGGTAGCAACGCATGAGTGAGGCATTGCTGGAGATACACGACCTGGAAGTCCGTTTTGGCGACAACCCGGCAGTGGACCGTGTCAGCTTTACTGTGGCGCAGGGTGAAACACTGGCGTTACTGGGCGAATCGGGGAGCGGGAAATCGATCACCGCGCTGTCCATTCTTCGGCTCCTGCCGGTTGCCGCACGTATCTGTAATGGGCGGATATTGCTGCAGGGAGAGGATCTTTTCGGTCTTTCCGAGAACCGGATGCGTGGCGTGCGCGGCGGGCGCATCGCGATGATTTTTCAGGAACCGCAGAGTGCGCTTAATCCGGTACTGACGGCAGGCCAGCAGATCGGGGAAACCTTGCGTTGCCATAAACGGCTTGGTGGTAAGGCGTTGCGAAAGCGTTGCGTCGAACTGCTGGATGCGGTGGGTATCCCGGAGCCGGAACGGCGGCTGAACGACTACCCGCATCAATTCTCGGGTGGCATGAAGCAGCGTATCATGATCGCGACCGCGCTGGCAGGAGAACCTGATCTGCTGATTGCCGATGAACCCACTACCGCGTTGGATGTCACGATACAGGCACAGGTGCTCGCGTTATTGCGTGATTTGCAACAGCGCACCGGCATGTCGATATTGTTCATCACTCACGATATTGGGGTAGCCGCCGGCATGGCAAATCGCATCGCGGTCATGCAGCACGGAAAGATCGTGGAAGAGAATGACAGGGACAGACTGCTGTGTGCTCCCGCCCATCATTATACGCAAACCCTGTTCAACGCGTTGCCGGGAAGAAACAAACGTATGCAGACAGGGGTGGATGCCGGCGTTTCTGAAACACCGGCGACCTTGTTGGCGGTTCAGGATCTGAGAGTGCATTTCCCGATCCGCCGGGGACTGTTCAAGCGTACCGTAGGACACGTGAAGGCTGTCGACGGGGTCAGCCTGGAGATCAGTGCCGGTCGCACCCTTGCCGTAGTGGGTGAATCCGGATCGGGCAAGACAACAATGGGCAAGGCCATCCTGCGCCTGCTGCATATCACGGCGGGTCAGGTGCGCTTTGCCGGAGACGACCTTGCCTGCCTCAGTGGCCGCCAGTTGCGTACCCGCAGACGCGACATACAGGTGGTGTTTCAGGACCCCTACGCCTCGATGAATCCGCGCATGATGGTCAAGGATATCATCGCGGAGGGACTGCGCATACAGGAACCCGCGCAAGACCCGGCACAGCATGAACAGCGTGTAGACGCGTTGATGCGGCAGATCGGTTTGCCTCCGGAACACAAATACCGCTATCCACATGAGTTTTCTGGCGGCCAGCGCCAACGTATCTGCATTGCGCGGGCATTGGCCCTGGAACCCCGGCTGATCGTCTGTGACGAGCCCACCAGTGCGCTGGACGTCTCTGTGCAGGCACAGATACTGGATCTGTTAATCCGGTTGCAGCGCGATTATTCCCTGTCCTATCTGTTTATTACGCATGACATCAGTGTGGTGGAGTATATTGCCCATGAGGTTGCGGTAATGTACCAGGGCCAGATCGTGGAACATGGCACTGTGGACAAGGTGCTGCTTGACCCGGAACACCCCTATACCCGGAGTCTGTTGTCTGCGGTGCCACACTTGCCGGATGGCTTTCATGGCCATATCGGTGGGTAGTCCTTTGTTGCCATGGCTGCTATTGCATTTGGCTGCCGCTGTTGTATAGTCGCGGTCACTGTCAGCTTGTCCGGCAGCGTGGATCTGGGACACCGATGCGCGTTTACCACGGCAGGTAAGGGTCGCACCTTCGCATGTTGTACAGCTTCCTTCGCCGCGTGATTCCACCGATTGTGAGGTGTCCCGACCATGTAAGTACATGTACATAACGTTTGGGAGAGACATCATGGATCTGAAAGACAAGACAGTTCTGATTACCGGCGCCTCCAGTGGCATCGGTGCGGCAACCGCCCGGCTTGCGGCCAGTCGCGGGGCGACCGTGTTGCTGGTCGCACGACGTGCAGGCATGCTCAATGATGTTGCGCAGTCCATCACGGCGGCGGGTGGCAAGGCAATGGTATTTGCGGCGGATTTGGCTACCGCTGCCGCCGTGACAAAACTTGCAGCGCAGGTACGCGACAGCGCCGGGATACCGGATGTGATCGTCAACAATGCCGGTTCCGGTCGCTGGAAGGCACTCGTCGACACCTCCGCCGAGGAAGCGCGACAGATGATCGAGTTGCCTTACCTTGCGGCCTTCGCCATGACACGCGAGTTTCTGCCGGCCATGATCGAACGTGGCAGCGGGCATATCGCATGCGTTACCTCACCGGCATCCTTCATGATCTGGCCCAATGCATGCGCCTATATTGCTGCCCGGCAGGCACTGAAAGGCTTTACCGAGGCGCTGCGCGCCGAACTGCGCGTCACCGGTATCGGTGTGAGCCTGGTGGCGCTGGGAGTGGTTGACAGCCCATACTGGGAAACCAATCCCGGCAGCCGTGAAAATCTGCCGCCATCCATCCCGTACCTGATGCCGGTGCTCAGCGAGGAGCAGGCCGGGACTGTCGTTGTACAGGCCATCGAGCGCAACCAGCGCCGTGCCGTGAAGCCAGCGATCTTTCGCCTGTTGTTCATGCTCAGTTAAGCACTGTGTTGCATGTGCGGGTCGCATGCATCAAGGCCCCGGGTTGCCACTGCCCGCGGCCTTGCCCAGGCGAAAGGCATGGTAGCGACCGAGCCAGCGCGGGAGCCATTCCGGGATATGCCCGCGTCTCCATTTGCCTGCCAGCAGTTTGTTCAGTTCGGACAGGGTAGGGTAGATGTGGATGGTGCCGAGTATGTGGTTCAGACCATGACCATGCCGGAGTGCGGTGACATATTCCATGATGAGTTCCCCGGCGTGCGGACCCACAATGGTGGCCCCCAGTAACCGATCCTTTCCAGGCAGGGTCAACACCTTGATCATGCCTTCGGTCTCGCCTGCGATCACCGCCCGTTCCACTTCGCACAGCGGGAGCACTGTACACTCGTAGTCGATGCCCTGCGCTTTTGCCTCCTGCTCATTCAGTCCCACACGGGCAATCTCCGGGTCACAGAAAGTGGCCCAGGGGAGCGCGGAATAGTCCACCCGCAGCGAACGCAGACCTCCGAACAGCGCATTGAATGTCGCATACCACGCCTGATGGGAAGCCGCATGGGTGAACTGAAAAGGCCCAGTGACGTCGCCACAGGCATATATTGAGGACACGCTGCTACGCATGCACCGATCCACCGCGATGCTCCGATCTGCACGCAGCGCGACCCCCAGTTCCTCCAGACCGAAACCGCTGGTGTTCGGTTTTCTGCCCAGTGCCAGCAGGACCCGGTCGAAGCCAAGCTGTTCCGTCCGTCCGGCATGTTCCAGACAAACCTGCCAGCCTTTGCCGTCACGCACAAAGCGCTGCGCACAGTGCCCGGTACGAACCTCGATCCGTTCATCGGCAAAACGTTTGGCAAGCAACGCGCTGACATCCTCATCTTCCCGCAGCAGCAGCCGATTCGCCTTCTCTACCAGTACGACATGGCTACCCAGCCTTGCCATTGCCTGTGCAAGTTCACAGCCTATAGGTCCACCACCGAGTACAAGCAACCTTCGGGGCTGTTGCGAAAGCTCCCAGAAATTGTCCGAATGTAGCGGGGCGGTTGCCTGCAACCCAGGGATATCCGGGATTATCGGACTGGCGCCAGTGGCAATGATGATGCGCCGGGTGCTGAGTTCCTGTCCTGCCACGGCAACACGCCAGGGACTCAGCAGTGTGGCCCTGCCGTGGATGCAATCTACCCCCAGGCGGCTAAAGCGTTCCACCGAATCATGCACGGAGATCGTTTGAATCGTCCGATGAATACGCCGCATTATGTTTTCAAAATCAATCCTATAATCTATATTCTTTATACCAAATCTATGTCCTGTGCGCAGCATGTGCGCCACGCTGGCAGACTGGATCAGGGTCTTGGACGGGACACAGCCAGTGTTCAGACAATCGCCCCCCATACGGTGCTGTTCCACCAGACTGACCCGGGCCCGGGTGGCAGCGGCGATCAGGGCGGCAACCAGACCTCCCGACCCCGCGCCGATGACGATCAGATTGCGGTCGTAGTGGCGAGGCTTGCGGTGCCGTTGTACAGCCAACATGCGATGGTCCGCACGGGCTAAAATGGGATGGCCCTGCCGGTCATGACAGGTCGTCCACGGATTGCAGCCTTTTCTGGTGCCTTAACCAGTCCAGACCCTTTTTGCAGGCCAGCGGAGTCAGGCCAACCACGGCCAGCGTAGCGAGCAGCGACAGGTTGAAAACATCGGACAACGCATTCAACGTGGAGAGTTGTTTCCCGGCCAACACAATCACACAGGTGAGTGGGAGCATGCCGAGTTGACTGACCCAGGCGAAGGTGAAAAGTCGAATTGGGGTCAATCCCATCACCAGATTGACCACAAAGAAAGGGAACAACGGGATCATGCGTACGGTCAGCAGGTACCAGCCTCCTTCCCGTTCCACGCCCGCGTTGAAGCGGACCAATTGCTGGCCAAAACGCCGCTGTACCACATCGTACAGCAGGTAGCGTGCGCTCCAGAAGGCGATACACGCGCCAATAACGGAGGCGAACGAGGTCAGGGCAACCCCCAGAGGCAGGCTGAATATCGCACCAGCCAGCAATGTCATGATCCCGGCCCCGGGCAAAGACAGCGCGGTCACCAGGACGTAACAGACAAAGAACAGGCATGGGGTCAGCAGAGGGTGGACGGCATAAAACGCCAGCAATTCGGTTCGGCCTGCCTGGATCGACTCCAGGTCGAGGTAGCGATGCCACCCCAGCGCGAAAAAAACGCCAATCAGAGAGGCAAAGACGGATAGCAGCAGTAGCTTGCGTAGGTTCATCCGGGCAAGTATCCCATATATCACCGGGAAACATGAAAAGTTCAAGTCCAGGATTTGAGTTGATACAATCCTGAACCAGCACTGCTCGGCAGTCGGGACCATGCGTAATACCTTGCCATTGTTGATCAAGTCCGATTTTCCACCGATCCGGCGGGTGGCGATCGACACCTTGCAGGCCAACATCACATTGCGGTGTAACCAGCAATGTCTGCATTGCCATGTCAATGCCAGCCCCAGACGCACAGAGTTCATGACGGAGGACACCATGCACAGCCTGTTGGCCGTGCTGGCGCAATGTCGGATCGGTACCCTGGATATCACCGGGGGGGCGCCGGAACTGCATCCGCGGTTCCGGGAGTTGGTACGGGAAGCGCGCAAGCTGGGGTGCCGCGTTATTGACCGCTGCAACCTGAGCATACTGCGGGAACCGGGCTTTGAGGATTTGGCCGACTTCCTGGCCCGGCAGCAAGTGGAAATCGTCGCCTCGTTGCCCTGCTACGAACAGGACAACGTGGACCACCAGCGCGGCAAGGGCGTGTTTGAACTGAGCATAAAGGCACTGCGACAGTTGAATGCCCTCGGTTATGGCATGCCGGACAGCATGCTGCGGCTCGATCTGGTGTATAACCCGCAGGGGGCCATGCTGCCACCGCCGCAGGCGGAACTGGAGTCCGCCTACCGGCAGGCCTTACAGGAACGCCATGGCATCCATTTCAACGCTCTGCTGGTACTGTGCAACATGCCGATCCGGCGCTTTGGCAGCACATTGCTGTCCACGGGTGGCTTTGCCGGATACATGCGCCTGTTGAAATCCTCCCATCGGCAGGAAAACCTGGAGCGGGTGATGTGCCGCCGCCTGATCAGCGTGGATTGGCAAGGGCTGCTCTATGACTGCGACTTCAATCAGATGTTGCATATGCCGCTGGGGGGCTCCAAAAATAAAAGATTGGAAATTAAAGATTTATTGAACAAACATGATGTACTTTCCGAAATAAATGTCGCGGACCACTGCTATGCCTGCACCGCGGGACAAGGCAGCAGTTGCGGCGGGGCACTGAATTGAAGTGGTGGCGGGAAGACGGTAACGGCCAGCCTTGTCCAAACCGTAGTGGCATCTACCCTGCCATGCGCCAACAGCGCGTCGTACCGCAAACGCCGCGGACACGTTTTCCATAACACGCACCGCTTTTCTGCGGCAGGAGCGCGACTTCAGGCAGCGGAAACGGGCACGATTTTTTGCCTGGCGCGTGAGAAAACCTGGCCGAGGCATTGCAACGGACCGGACTCACGGGGTAAGATACGGCTTCAATCGCATCCTTCCTACTCTTCCAAAATGTATCAGCGTTCCTTTTTGTTGGCCCCGGTCGGCCTGGCACTATTTTGCATGGTGGCGGCGGCGCGTCCTTTTGACGACCCGATGGAGCGCGTACGGGATTCGGTTGAGCGGGTCGTCGCGTTACTGAATGATGCTGCGCTGACCCAGGAACAGCGCTGGGAGCGGATCGGCGTGGTAATTGACGAGGGCTTTGATTTTCGCAGCATGTCCCAAAGTGTACTTGCCAGCCACTGGAAAAAGGCCGACCCGGAGGAGCGCAAGGCGTTCGTGGAGTTTTTTTCCCATTATATCGCCGAGGTGTATCGTGGGCGGATTGAAGCGTACTCCGGACAGGAAATCCGCTATGCACGAGCGAGCGTTACCGGGAAACGCGCTGTGGTCAAGACGGAAATCGTGTCGGACCAGGGGACGGTTATCCCGGTAGATTACAAACTACGGAACAATGACGGGGTCTGGTTTGCCTATGATGTGATCATCGAGGGGGTCAGTCTGGTCAATAATTACCGGAACACCTTTGCCTCAGTAGTCAGAAATGACGGTATGGAAGGGCTGCTGGCCGATATCAGGGAGCGTATAGAGAGGCGCAGAGGGCAGGGCGCTTCCGTGCCGTCCCGATAGCGGTCCCGGGTTCGGCATGTGTGAGCGAACCGGGCGGACCGGCCATTTCCTGCATACCCGAAACCTGTCTTTGAACTGTCATCTGGCTGGAGCCCCTGGCATATTGAGCCCGGCATGATTGTCCTGGAATGTCCGATCAACCGGAAATAATCCCCATGGAGCTTAGCTGGCTCTCGTTCAACGCGAGGGTGCTGCAAGAGGCCGCGGACGTCAACAATCCACTGATCGAACGTTTTCGTTTTTTAGGGATATTTTCCAGTAACCAGGATGAATTCTTCAAGGTACGGGTGGCAAATATCCAACGCCGGATCAGTATGGCGAGCGACCCGGTGATCAAACGCGATTACACCCGGTTGCTACGCCAGATACAACGCACGATACAGCACCTGAGCGAGCAATTTGAGACCGTGTATGGCAGCATTTTGAAGAATCTCGCCCAGGAGAATATCTTTTTCCTGCATGAGGGGGAACTCAGCCCGCAACAAAGCAGGCTGCTGACCCAACGCTTTCGTGACAAAATTTTACGTCACATCGTGCCTATCCGGATAACTGAAAACATCAATCTGCGTACCTGCCTGCAGCATGATATCTCTTACCTGGTGGTCGAGATCCGCAACCGGAATGACAAACAGTACGCAATTATTGATGTGCCCACGAAGGTCCCACGTTTCATCAAGGTGCCTTCTCCACGCACACGCAAAAAACACTATGTGATGGTGCTTGACGAAGTGATGCGTCATTGCCTGGACGAAATCTTCGCCCCGTTTTACGAGTACCAGGAATTGCAGGCCTGGTCGATGAAGTTTTCACGGGACGCCCAGTTTGATATGCCACATGATCCATACCGGACCATTGTGGAAAAGATCAACCTCGGTATACGGCAACGTGACCGAGGAGAACCGGTGCGACTCAGTTTTGACAAATCCATGCCGCGTTCCGTGGTGCGATTGATCAGTGAACGCCTGGGTATGGATGACCTCGACAGCCTGATCGCTGGCGGCAGATACCGCAACTTCAGAGATTTCATCTCCTATCCGAACTGGGGAAGAAAACGGCTGGAGTTTCGTCGACTACCCGCTATCAGCCACCGATTGTTCCGTTCTGCCAGCAACGTCTTCGCAGTGGTCGACCAGCAGGACGTGCTGTTGTATTACCCCTATCACCGTTTCAGCCACTTCACGGAGTTTGTGCGGCAGGCGTCCATGGACCCCGATGTCGAATCCATTTTTATCAATATCTACCGGGTGGCCAAAGATTCGCGTGTGATCGAATCCTTGATCGATGCCGTAAAAAATGGAAAAAAAGTCATTGTTAACATAGAACTGCAAGCACGTTTTGATGAAGAATTAAACCTGGATATGGCCGAATTCCTCAGCAATAGCGGCATTCGGGTGATGTTCGGCATTCCCGCACTCAAGGTACATAGCAAAATTTGTCTGATCGAGCGGCGTGTGGGGGAGGGCCTGCGTTACTATGCCAACATCGGTACCGGAAACTTCAATGAGCAGACGGCAAAGATCTACTGTGATCTGTCTCTGTTTACCAGTGATCAGGAGCTGTGCTATGAACTGCGCAAGGTGTTCGAGCTGATCGAGCGTAGCTATCTGAAATATGAATTCAGGCATCTGATGGTGTCACCACTGAACGCCCGGGAGATGCTGACCCACCTGATTGACCGTGAGATCGAAAACTGCCGAAACCATCAGCGCAGCGGGATCAGCATCAAGTTGAACAACCTCTCCGATCCGGAACTGATCGGCAAGCTATGCGAAGCTGGCATGGCCGGGGTGCCTGTGCGACTGATCATCCGCGGTATGTGTACCCTGGTGCCCGGCGTTGCTGGTGTGAGCGAAAATATCCGTATCATCAGTATTGTAGGGAGATTTCTCGAACATGCCCGCATCCTCTGGTTCCATAATATGGGGGACCCGAAGATCTACATATCCTCCGCGGACTGGATGACCCGCAATATGGACGAACGCATCGAAGTCGGCTGTCCAATCCGTCATCCGCGCGCACGCGAATTCCTGGCCCGCCTGCTGGAGATGCAGTTCAGTGACAACTGCAAGGCCCGCCTGATCGACAAGGAACAATCCAATACCTATGTCAGCACGGGGAAGAAGCGGCGTTATGATTCGCAGGCACGTGTCTGGCGCATGCTGCAGGATACCGGTGACGCGACATGACAGACTGCACGACTATATTCTTGCCCGCAGTGTTTGCTTGCCAGGCGGTGTGACGCATCTGCCTGGCCTTCGGATTCATTCTGAAAACAAGTTAGTTAGTACGCCTGAATGAACCACCCGAGCGACATTGAAAGCAAGCTCATGGCGGTACTGGATCTGGGCTCCAACAGCTTCCATCTGATAGTGGCGAGAGTGGTGGAAAACAGTCTGCAAATACTCCACAAAGACAAACAGCTCGCAAGCCTGGCAACTGGCCTGGATGAACAGCACATGCTGTCGGAACAGGTGATGGAAAAGGCACTTGCTGTGCTGCAGAACTACGCTGTGATATTGGACGAGTTTCACCCCGCACGGGTGCGCATTATTGCCACCCACAGCATACGGGAGGCAGCCAATCGGACAGAATTCATCCGTCGTGCCGAAGACATCATCGGTTTCCCGATAGAGGTTGTTTCAGGCAACGAAGAGGCGCGCCTGATCTATCAGGGAGTGGCCCACAACTGCCAGCTTTCCCAGCGCACACTGGTTGTCGATATTGGTGGAGGCAGTACCGAATTCGCGCTGGGGAAACACTTTGAGTTGTATGAGAAAACAAGCATTGCTCTGGGCTGCGTCACTTCCAGCACTCGATTTTTTGGCAATGGAGACATCCGGCCGGAGTACGTAAAAGCCTGCAACATCAATGCCGAACAGTTGCTGGAAGAGGAAAATATCGAACGCTTCCAGCAACGTGGATGGAAAAACGTAATCGGCACTTCCGGCTCCCTGCGTGCGATGCAACAGTACGCCGAATACCATCAGCTATCAAACGGCGATGGCCTGAGTCTGCAGATACTGGAGCAGATGCTGGAGCATCTGCTGCAGGTGGGTCACTGCGACAAGATAACGGGGTTGGACAGTAATCGGGCCTGGATATTGCCTGCCGGGACCGTGATAGCCATTGCCACATGTCGCCTGTTCGCTATTGACAAGCTCCGTTTTGAACCCTTTGCCCTGCGTGAGGGGGTATTGCACGAATTGGCGCACACCTCGGAATCGGACGATATACAGACACGTACCATCGATAGCATGATCCGGCGTTTTCATATCGATACGGCTCAGACCAAACGTTTGCAGAAAACCGTGGGACGAATGTTCAAGCAGACGAAGGCACAGATGCCGAAGTCACGCGTCAAGGAATTCCGCCGCATACTGGATTGGGCGGTCCAACTGCATGAGATCGGTATACATATCAACCGCTCACAATTGCACAAACATTCCGGTTACATAGTGAGACACAGCGATCTGCCCGGCTTTGACAGCGAACAGCAGGAACTGCTCGCTGTGCTTGTAACATACTGGCGCAAATCACTGAACGTCTCGGCACTGCCAGATTTTTTCCACTATTGTCAACGCGATATATTACTGCTGATCATGCTGCTACGGCTGGCCTGTCTACTGAACATACGCCGCATAGATGACGCGCATCCGGATTTTCAACTCTGCGTGGACAAAAACGCCGACAACGGCATGGAATTGACGCTCAAGTTTCCGCAACAGTGGCTGCAGTCCAATCCCCTGATGGTGGAAGATCTGAATCGGGAATGCCGGGTTCTGCAAAAAAACGCGATACGATTGTTGATCAAGACGATGGATGACTGAGTAAGCCAGCCAGCGGCCATGGCGCTGGCGGGGCGACAGCATTGGGGACACGGGTCCATTCAGTAACCATTGTCCCTGAACCACTGCACCGCGTCCGCGACCGCCAACCTGGCGTCACGGCTTTGATAGCCGAGTTGTGCACAGGCCTTGGCACTGGAAAAATACATGCGTTTCCTCGCCATGCGCACCCCATCCACGGTGGCAACCGGTTCCGTACCGCTGAACCGACTGAATTGTTCCATGCACCAGGCGACTGGCAAGACCAGGGCATGTGGCAACTTCAGACGCGGTGGGGCAATACCCACCTGTTCACAGATGATGCCAAAGAGCTCGCGCAAACCGAGGTTGTCTCCACCCAGAATATAGCGTTGTCCAACAACCCCCTTGTCCAATGCCAACAGATGACCCTGCGCAATATCATCCACATGCGCTATGTTCAGCCCGGTATCCACATAAGCGGGCATTCTTCCATGCAGGGTATCCACAACGATACGTCCCGTCGGCGTTGGCTTTATGTCTCTCGGGCCAATCGGGGCGGAAGGGTTGACAATCACCGCCGGCAAGCCGTCTTTATTGATCATCTGTTGCACAAGCTGTTCCGCCAGAAACTTGGACCGTTTGTAGTGGCCGATCATCTGCTCCAGTCGTGAAGGGGTCTCCTCATCCGCGGGGCTACCATCGGCGTTTGTCCCCAGGGTTGCCACACTGCTGGTGTAGACAACGCGTTCAATCCCGGCGTGCAAGGCCGCCTGCATCAGTGCCCGCGTCCCGTCGACATTACTGCGGTACATGGATGCCGGTTCAGGCACCCACAAGCGATAATCGGCCGCCGCATGGAACAGGTAATGACACCCATCCACCGCCGCCACCAGGCTCTCCGGCTCCCTGAGATCACCTTCGATGGGTTCCACATCCAGGCCCTGAAGATTGCGCCGGTCGGAAGCGGGGCGCAGTAGAACCCGGACATGATGGCCGGCCTTCAGCAGACTGCGTGCCAGGGCGGAACCGACAAAACCACTGGCACCGGTTAACAGGCTGACAGGCATCACCGATCCCGTTTTAACCTTAGATATTCGTACACTACCCAGGCCGCGAATAGTGGTGCGCCAACCGCCGCCAGCAGCAAAAACCCATACTGCCACTGCAACGCGGTCACCACCGGCAGCAGATACAACACATCCTCGGCCTCGACAACGCCCATATTCGGCTGGCGGGCGTCATCATGGCCGATATGCTTTTCGATCTCATTGCGTAGATGGAAGATCAGTGCCACCGACAGCCCGGCGATGCCACCCAACACACCGGCATAGAGACCCAAACCGGTATGCATCAAGCCCAGGCCGGTACCCAGAAACAGCACCGTGTTCACCAGTGCGTCCGAAATCAGGTCGTAATAATGCCCGGATTGGCTCATATTCCCCGTCAGTCTGGCCAGTTCCCCATCGCAGTGGTCCAGAAAACTGGACAACACGAAGCACAGTGCACCAAGGTTGGCATAGAGAAAATCCCCAATGGCCAGTCCCACACCCGCGAGCAGACCGAACAACAGCCGAAGGGTGGTCAGATGGTTCGGGGTAACCGGGGTATCGACCAGCCGTTGCATCAGCCACTTGGCGACGCGGGCATCCAGCGGCTTGATGATCGTCTGTGTGTTCATCCGCGGTACCAGTGGTTCAGGGTCGGGGTCATTACTGTCAACCGGGTTTGCGGGCGGGGCTTATCACATCCAGCAACATGGGCAATAGAAACAGGGTACAGCAAACCATGATAGAAACCCCCATGACCAGTAGCAAACCCATGCTGGCGGTGCCTTGATGTGAGGAGAAGGCGAGGCTGCCGATGCTCATCACTGTCGTCAACGTACTAATCAGTATCCCCCTTGCCGTGGCACTACCCCACAACTGGTATCCGCCAGCCACACCCGCCTGACGATAGCGATCCAGAATATGGATGCCACTGTCCACACCAATGCCCAGTAACAGCGGTAAGGCGATGATGTTGGCGAAGTTGAATGACATCCCTGTCCAACTCATCGCGGCACCGGTATAACAGGCACTCAGCAGCAGAATACTCAGCAACAGCAGGCTATCACCGAATGAACGCAACAGCAATAACAACAACAGCGCGATCGCCAGCAAAGCGTATATGAACGCCTGAAGAAAGGCCTTTTTCACCGCGTTTCCGGCCTCGTGTTGAATCACCAGCGCACCGCTGATCTGTTGATGTACCTCGCGTACCGCGCTGATGAAAGCTTCCAAAGCCACATCATCCTGCACGATGTTCCGCCGCGGATAGACCGATAACTGATACGTGCCCTGACTCAACCAACGTTCCGACAACACCGCGGGTGGTTGGACATCGGCGCCCACATCCAGTGCATCGGACAATGCTTCAAGCCGACCAGGCAGAGCACTGAACAGGACCCGGCGAACCTCGGAGACGGACAGGCTGGAATCCTGCACCGCGGCGGCGCTGGCCCGCAACCGGGAAGCCACCGCGGCAAATAGCGGGTCCGGGTCGTCAAGTGCATCCAGACTGGAAGATAGCCGGGTCATCGCGGCGAGTTCTTCGTCCTGCTCAGGTACCTGGTCGGAGACGGATACCGCAAGCGTGTCACCAAGCATCATATAGATATCGTCAATAACAGCGAGTTTTTCCTCCGTCCGGTCCGGCACGAAGCTGTCCAGCCAGACCACCTTTTCCACAGTGGGAAGGCGCTTCAATTCCTGTGCCAGACGGGCGGCCTGTGCATGGGATCGGGCCAGTACAGTGAGTGTCCACGGACTGGTATCCGGGTCGGCGAGCAGTTGCTGGTAGACCTGCACCGACTCGTTGGCAGGGTCCTGCAGGTTGAGGGTGTTCGTGTCAAAACGTACATCCGGAAGCCGCAGCAGCGAGAACAGCAGCAGTACGCCTGCCAGTGCCAGACTCAATATGGGCACAGGATAACCGGACAGCCGTCGTAACCATCCATTGTATGGTCCCTTTGTTCGCAGTGGACCCGCCTTGCTCCACGACAGCAAGACGGGTAGCAACGTGAAACTGGTACCCAGGCTGATGAACATCCCACCGCCGGCGATCCAGCCCAGTTCGGCAATGCCGGTGTAATCTGTGGGCATGAAGGAAAAGAAACCCATCGCGGTGGTACAGGCACACAGGCACAGCGGGCGTGTCATCGTCATTGAAGTGCGTACCAGCACGGTTTCCGCAGTGGCCCCCGCACTGAGCAATTCCCGGTAACGCAGGGTGTAGTGGATGGCAAAATCTATTCCCAGTCCGATATAAAGCACGGCAAAGGCAACCGAGATCAGATTCAGCTCTCCCACCGTCAGAATAGCAAACGCGGTGGTCACGAGCAGACCACACAACAGATTCAGCATACAGGCGACGATCAGATTCCCTCCCAGGCCGATCAGCAGCAGAAAGGTAGCTCCCAACAGCGACAGCAGGATGGCATTCCAGTTGGCGTTGGCCACACTTTGCAGCTCCTCATGTGACAGCACCATCCCACCGCTGAGGCGGACATCGGCCGCATGGCTTTGCTTCAGTCCCAGTTCCTTTACCAGCGTACGCAGACGGGATATGGGCTCGGCAGCAGGGAACAGGCTGGAGTAATCCGGCTGTGCCTTGACAGTAATGAATTCCTGGTACGAGGATCGGTGTTCCCCGTCATCGTCACTGAACAGACGCTGCCACGACACCGTGTGATCACGCTCTCCCTCGAGCAGTGCGGTCAGTGCGATATGGATTTCATTCAACAGTGGCCGGAGTTCGATATCCTGGCCCTGTGTTCTGGCCTGTATGGCGTCATCAAGCACGCCATCAAGGCCGCGCAGACTGGGGTCGCCAGCGAGCCGGGAGATAAATGGCTGTGCCTCTGCCAACCGCTCGGCACGGGTGTCCAATGCGTCCACCGTCTCGTACAGCAGTGCGTTTTTACGCAGATAAGGCAAAGCCGGAGAGTAATACACCTCCGGAAAGATGTCGGTTTCCTCGGATAGCCGTCGATGGAATGCCAGCGCGGCATCGGCCGCCTGGTCCGGGCTGGGGGCATCGATGACTATCAGGATATTGTCATTCAGTTGCGGAAATAAGCGATCATGCTCGAGATCCAGTTGCCTCCAGTTCAACTCCGCGGACAGCATGTCCTTGGTATCGGTATTGACCCCCAGATGATTCTTCACATACCAGGCCGCCAGACCACTGAGCAACAACCAGACCGCCAGCGTTAGTCCACGCCGTTGCAACAGGTAATGGGTAATGCGGGAGACAAGCACCGGGAAACGATTCATCCTCGTGGCAGTATACAACGCCTTGCCGGGATCGCATCAAGACGGTATCGCAGACCCGGCGCGTCATCCTCCCACCGCGGCGGCCAGTGCCTCACGCTCGGCTGCTGTGTACTTCCCCTCAACGGGGGAGTGATTAGAGGCTTCAATCAAGCCACTTGCCAGCGGCTGGTGTGCGATAACACTCAGTGTGGGGTAGTGGTGTTGCTTCCTTGGTTCGAACCCTGCACAATGCCAAAATTTGCATGTATGTATTGACCCGGTAGCTGGCAAGTTGAGCGAAATGATAGTAAAGGAGAAAGACTACTCTATTGCGCCACAAATAATAAGGCAACTGGAAACTCTGCTGGAATACAACATTGATTCGAGACAGAGACGGGCGATTGAAGAAAAACTGAAGATTGTTCGTTCCGGGATAAAGGGAGAAAAGGAGTCAGCCTATTTCATTGACTTCCACTATGGGCAATCAAAGCACTGGATGGTACTGCATGACCTTCGGTTTGAACATGAAGGCACAGTTGCACAGATAGACCATCTGCTCATCAACAGGCTGCTTGAAATATACGTTCTGGAATCCAAGAACTACGCCAACAGGGTCGAGATTACCGAGTATGGTGAGTTCCGTGTGTTTTTTAACGGGAAATCCAAAGCGATTGAATCACCCATTGAGCAAAACAAACGTCATATCTTCTTTTTGAAGAAATACTTCAAGAAGATTGAAGGCATATTTCCCAGGCGCCTGGGTATTGCAATCCAGCCCGCGTTGCACACCATCCTGCCAACATCCGTGAATGTCACATCCGAGGTGATTATGCGGTTGGGAATCCGACCAGTTACGGTCGGGTCCACCCACTGCCGGCAGTGGGTGAGTTTCTGACCGCCTTGTGTATATCAAATGCGTGTATCTGTGTCATGCGAACCGCACTGGAGCCCCCGTTATCCTCGTATCCTACTGGCTCTTGGTAGGCCCGGGACCGTATTGTTTGCCACACCGGCGCCTGATTACAGAGACTTTGGCACAGACTGGCAAGTGCGATGCGACCCATTAACCCATGCGGCAAACGGCTGCTGCACAGTGGGATATTTGAGCACAACTCCACCGGGGTTTGTGTTATTGTTGCCTACACGGTCCCTGTGGAAGCAGGGTTTACGGCTCAATCCATCGCCAGGCTTCAGGAGTTCCTAATGACACACACTCGGCAGACCGTCTTATCGGCCGTACCGGCACCAGGTACGCCGTTGGCCTTTGGGGCGGGACCGGCATGAGGCCGGACCCCGTATCGAAGGTCGGGGGCGGGCCCGTGCTGGATCCGGAGGCATGCGGCCCATTGCCCAATTCGCGGAAGATCCATGTGACCGGCAGCCGTGCGGATATCCGCGTGGGGATGCGGGAGATTCAGTGCCAACCGACCCGTGTCAACGGGCATTCCCGGTCCAATCCGCCGATAACGGTTTACGACACCTCCGGGCAATATACCGATCCCGAAGTGGAAACGGACATCTGTCGCGGTCTGCGGCCGATGCGGGAAGGCTGGATCGCCGAGCGCCAGGATACGGAGCAATTTCCCTCTGCCGGGACAACCGGTGGAAACGGGCAAGCCACGGCGGATTTCCCGTCCAAACCCCGCATCCGACGCGCCCGGGCGGGACGCAATGTCAGCCAGTTGCACTATGCCCGGCGTGGCATCGTTACCCCGGAGATGGAATATATCGCCATCCGTGAAAATCAACGCCTGGAACAGTATGAAGACGCGGGGTTGTTGCACCATCATCCGGGAAAGGTGTGGCATGGCGGGGCCATGCCCGAACGCATCAGCCCGGAATTCGTGCGTGAGGAGGTCGCTGCGGGGCGTGCGATCATCCCGGCCAACATCAATCATCCGGAATCCGAGCCGATGGTCATCGGGCGCAATTTTCGCGTCAAGATAAACGCGAATATCGGCAATTCAGCGTTGCATTCCTCGATCGCCGAGGAGGTGGGAAAGCTGGTCTGGGCGACGCGCTGGGGGGCGGATACCGTGATGGATCTGTCCACTGGCCGGCAAATTTCCGAAACCCGCGAGTGGATCCTGCGAAATTCGCCGGTGCCGGTCGGCACAGTCCCCATCTATCAGGCACTGGAACGGGTCGGTGGCAAAGCGGAGGCGTTGAACTGGTCGGTCTATCGGGATGTGTTGATCGAACAGGCGGAGCAGGGCGTGGATTATTTTACCATCCACGCGGGTGTGCTTCTTCGGTATATACCACTGACTTCTCAAAGAGTTACTGGAATTGTCTCACGTGGTGGATCAATCATGGCGAAATGGTGTCTGGCGCATCACCAGGAGAGTTTTCTGTATACGCATTTTGCCGATATCTGCGAGATCATGCAGCGCTATGATGTCGCGTTTTCATTGGGGGATGGGTTGCGTCCGGGTTGCATCGCCGACGCCAACGACGAGGCTCAACTCAGTGAACTGAAGACACTGGGTGAGCTGACCCGTATCGCCTGGCAGCATGAGGTGCAGGTGATGATTGAGGGTCCCGGACATGTGCCCATGCACCGGATCAAGGAGAATGTCGAACTGCAGATGGATTGGTGCCACGAGGCGCCGTTTTACACACTGGGACCATTGGCTACGGATATTGCCCCAGGCTATGACCATATCACCTCGGCCATCGGCGCGGCCATGATCGGCTGGTACGGCACCGCGATGCTCTGCTATGTCACGCCCAAAGAACATCTCGGGCTACCAGACCGCGAAGATGTCAGGGAAGGGATCATCGCCTACCGGATCGCTGCCCATGCGGCCGATCTGGCCAAGGGACATCCGGCGGCACAGTTGCGTGACAACGCGTTGTCACGTGCGCGTTTCGAATTCCGCTGGGAAGACCAGTTCAATCTGGGGCTGGACCCGGAGCGTGCCCGTGCATACCATGACGCCACCCTGCCAAAGGAGGGCCACAAATCGGCCCATTTCTGTTCCATGTGCGGACCCCACTTTTGTTCCATGAAGATCAGTCAGGATGTCCGTGACTACGCCAGGGCAAAGGGCATTCACGATATGGATACCGCGCTGCGCCAGGGCATGGCCGATAAAGCGGCTGAATTCCAGGAGCAGGGCGGCGAGATTTTTGAAAAGCGGTGAGGTATCCAGGCTGGCGGTGGGTACAACAACGCCACTGCGACTGGCGGGCCAGGAGTTTTCCTCGCGTTTGCTGGTCGGCACCGGTAAATACCGGGACCTGGAACAGACCCGTGCGGCGATAACGGCCAGTGGCGCCGAGATCGTGACGGTGTCGATACGGCGCAGCGAACTCGCACAAGGGGGGGCGGGGCCCGGGTTGCTTGACATCCTGCCACCGGAACGCTTTGTCATCCTGCCGAATACAGCGGGCTGCTACAGTGTGGAAGAGGCACTGCATACGGCCCGACTGGCACGGGAACTGCTGGATGGCCACCGTCTGCTCAAGCTGGAGGTGTTGGGAGACCCCGCGACGCTGTTTCCCAATGTGACCGAGACACTGAAGGCGACGGAACGATTGGTGGCCGAAGATTTCGCAGTCATGGTGTATACCTCGGATGATCCGGTGGTTGCACGGCAACTGGAAGAAGCTGGCTGCACCGCCATCATGCCACTGGCATCGTTGATCGGTTCCGGCATGGGCCTGCTCAACCCGTGGAATCTGCAGATTATTATCGCCAACGCGAGTGTGCCGGTCATTGTCGATGCCGGGGTAGGGACTGCCAGCGACGCCGCCATCGCGATGGAACTGGGCTGTGACGCGGTGTTATGCAATACCGCTATTGCCGAGGCGGATGACCCGGTGCGGATGGCCACCGCAATACGGCATGCGGTGATCGCTGGCCGCCTGGCCTGGCAGGCCGGGCGGATGCCCAAACGCCCTTGTCAGGCAGTCTCCAGTTCACCGCCAGGCGACCCGGCGGTCCGAGCCGACCTGTCCTCGTAGGTCCCGTCGAGAAAGGGTCTCAGTTCCTGTAGCCAGGCGGCCTCAAACTGTTTGAAGCCATAGCCCTGTGCAGTCTTTTGCCCGTTGGCCACCAGACACTGGGCCAGCGTATCATCGGAGAGCAATCTGGCAAACAACTCCGCCAGGGCATCGAAATCCGGATATCGGCAAAGCAGCGCATTGCCGTCCCCTGCACCGGTTTCCGGGTGAAAATAATCGCCTCCACTGTTGTGGAAGCCTGCCACAGCGGTGCCGCACAGCATGGCTTCCAGCGGTGGAATGCCAAACCCCTCCACCGGATATAGATTCACCAGATACCGGTGTCGAGAGAGGATCTCCAAATACTGTTCATGCGGTGTATTTGGCGCTATCCGGGTCGGGGAAAATTCCAATCCCGGGTATTTACCCTTGACGGCACTGCTGAATGCTTCACAGAAAACTTCATGGTGTTTGTCGTGGACAACGACGGAGCCTGCGGGACGCTCTGTCCATGCAGGCAATGGCTCCGGCCGGTCCTCATGGTGGATAAAAGCGGGGATGACCGGGGTTTTTATCTGATAGGTCTGCGCCATGTTATCACGGACAAATGTAGAGACGGACACATACTTGTCAAAAAAAGCGTCCAGTATCACGTAGGTAGTGCATCCTTGCAGATACATCAGCTTTTTCCCCGGGAAAGACCGTCCCAAAAAATGCCCGGATGCGCTTGGAGAGCAAACCAGGATATCACTGGGGGTCATCTGCCGCCGCATCGCTTGCACCGTGACTGTACGGGTCCGCTCGTATGACCAGACAACATTCGATACCGGGGCGTCTTCCCACACGGGCACAAACGCATAGCCAAAATGCTTACTGATGATCTGGCCCAGGTGGTAGAGCATGTGGCCACCTCCCGCGGGAGACGAGCCACCGACGACAAAACAAACAGCCCGCTCCGCGGATTTTCCAGTTTGGAAAAAAGCTCTCAAAATACGCTTTAGCATGTCGGTTTCCGGTTCTGTGCTTTGTCTGATACTATTCTTAATAAGAGTGGCCTGACTAAACAGCCTCTGGCTCCTGACGAGGACGTTCCAGAAGGTATGCTATCACAGTGATGACCGATGTGATGTTCAGGCCAATCGTTGGTTGGGGGGCAAATCCCTGTCCGGCGCGGGCAGGGGGGGGGGTGATGCACAGGGCCCATTTATGTGATACGGCTGCGCCAGGGCACAACCGGGAGGTACGCATCATTCAACCTGCTCCAATGATTAATATCAATCACATCAAGCCGGGAGAGTTTCAGGCTTTGTGCTATATTTCGGGTACGGCAGGCACTGGTGCCTGCCGCTGTTGACTGCAATACGGATAGGAAGACATGGCAAAAAAGAAAAGTAGAATAATACGTTTAGATGATGTTGTTCAACCAGATTCTATAAAACGGAAGAAAAAGTACCGCAAGGCGCTGGCGGATTGCCAGACCCGCCTGCAAGCCCTGCAACTCGCCTTCATCAACAGCAGGCAGCAAGGGGTAGTGGTCATGGAGGGTTGGGATGCCTCGGGCAAGGGAGGTGTCATCCGACGCATGGCCTGGGTACTGGATCCACGGCATTTTCAGGTACATCCGATCGCCGCTCCCGAATATGCGGACCGTGGTCGGCACCACCTGCGGCGTTTTTGGCTACGACTGCCGGCGCCCGGAGAACTGGCGGTGTTTGACCGCTCATGGTATGGACGGGTATTGGTAGAGCGTGTGGAAAAACTGGTTCCTCCCAGGGTATGGAAACGCGGATATCAGGAGATTAACGAGTTTGAACGGCAACTCATTGACGATGGTATACGCATTTGCAAGCTCTTTTTACATATCACACCGGAAGAGCAACTGGCGCGCTTTCGAGCCCGATATGAGAATCCACTCAAATCCTGGAAGCTGACCACCGAAGACTTTCGAAATCGCGGGAAATGGCGACAATATGCCACCGCAATCAACCAGATGTTGAAAGAAACCTCGCTGGACCACGCACCCTGGCATGTGGTCGCGGCAAACAGCAAGCACATAGCACGGGTCGAATGCCTGGAACACATCATCCAGACGATGTCCGTCGGCGTCTCCGTCAAGCTGCCCGAACCCGACCCGGAGGTAATGACGATCTGCTCGGAAATCTTCGGCCTGCGGGAACGCATCGATACCGCCGACCTGCTGAACGGGGGTTGAACATGACGAAAGGAACGGTACTGTATTTCACTGCCGCCTATGGACGACGTGCACGGGGCACTTAATCAAATGGTTGATTTGGATAGAATTGAGTCTCCTGATGTGATGCCGTGATGGGAAAAGAAGAAGCAAAGGCCGCGCATACCGGCAACAAGACCAAAACCCGCAGCAGCAGCGAAAAACCGGTGGCTACCGTGGCTATGCGACCTTCCCCCGTTACTGGAGAAAAGCGCAAAAAAGCGGCATCGGTCAGTCCACCGGTTGCAAGGAAAGTCCCTGAAACAACCGCACAAACCCGTAAAACGCTGGCGCAGAAACCGGCTTACCCGCTTTTTTATCGGAATGTGAGCATGCTGAACAAGGACCAGCATGGCCAGCTCCGTATGGAAAGCAATAAGGGTTATCTGTATGCAAAAAACACCAACAGCGTGTATCTGACCACAGCCGAGTTTGTGTCGGCGGCATCCGAGTACCCCATTGTATTTGCCCATGCCCAGGGAGGAGAGGACGCGGACATATTCCCGGTAGCCTTGTTGGGGATTGCCCAAAATGAAAACCTGTACATCGACGCACAGGGACAGTGGCAGGCCGACTATGTGCCCGCTTATGTCAGGCGCTATCCGTTCATTCTGGCCGCCACGGAAGAAAACTCGGACCACTTCACCGTCTGTATCGATGAGTCCTACAGTGGATTCAATACCAGTGGAAAGGGGGAGGCCCTGTTCGACGAACAGGGCAAAGAAACAAAGACACTTCGGGATAACATGGATTTCCTGCAGAGTTTCCAGGGACATGTCAACTTGACTGTGAGGTTCTGCGCCACTTTGCGGCGCCTGGGGTTGCTGGAGGGGATGCAGGCCACGATACGGTTGAAAAACGGTAAGGAACACGCGCTGTCCGGTTTCATGGGGGTCAACCGTGAAAAACTGCACGCATTGAAGGACCAGCAGTTGGGTGAACTGCTCAGAAACGACATGCTGGAACCGATCATCGCACACGTGATATCCATGAAAAATATCGCTCGGCTCAGAGATCGGATGGATTGATGCGTGCATTGCCGCCCATCTGTTATTTCGCATAATGTATATTATGTTAAATTAACAGCCCATGTCCGGACAGGGTCCCGAACCTGCCAAAACGGGCGTCCCGCGCTGGCCACCAGTCTGGCTAGCGTGCGGCAAGTTGTTGTTTATCAAACAAGAATGATATGTATGGGTGCTCGCTCAACCAGGGACGGTCAGCGGTGGTAACTGTTGGTAACTGTGCTCTGGATGTTGCTCTCTGAAGGCATCAAGCGGGGGTTATTCAAATGCCATCCACTGCCTGATGCCTAAGTCGCCTCCCTCGGTGCGGTGCGTTACCCGGTCGAAGTCAGCCAAGGGATGAATGGTTGCTTCCCCGGTCCGTACTCGCTCGCTTTCCATCGCAAACCCGACCAGAACCAGAACCTGTAGATTATCACCCGTCCTGGATTATTGCCGTCCGTCGCCTGATCGCGATATAGCTCTCGCAGATCATCCGCGAACGGGATGTGGTGGAAGCCAGGTTATAAGGTTAGAGGACAGTAACGGTGTGGCTGGCCTCAAATTGGTTATTTTTGGTATCCGCACCCTTGATGGTCAGTACCCCGGTACCCTTTGGCACAAAGAAGAAGCGAAACGAGGGGTCCATGCTGACGGAGAAGGTCAGTTCGGCCTGCATGACCGGTTCACCGTTGAAATCCACCTCCAGGTTGCGCACAAAGAACGGCGGTGGACGAGTGCGTGAACCTATGCGTATCGGGGCCATGCCTGTGATGTTGGGGTGATAGATCATCAACTGAAACAGGTTCGGTTCACCTACCACAACGTCTCCCACAGTCTTCATCTTCATCTGACCCAGAAATTTTCTGGAATCGTCAATACTCGCAGGCGGTGGTGCGGAACAGGCCCCCTTGGCTTTGATAAAGCCTTTGGCCATATACAACTTCCCGTCACTGGTTTCGGCCACTGCGCGCACATAGGAAAAGGTATCCACCCGGATGCGCATCGCCAGGTCTGCCTTCCCGCTGTTTGGGGTCAGATCAAAATTGCCTACCAACGGAACCGGGTTTTTGTCTACAAAAATCGACAGACGCTTTATATAACGCTGTTCGGACTGGGGGATCTTGCTATGTATGGACACGGGGACGACGGTGGCGTCCTCCGCAATCTGCGGGACTTTCAGTGCCAGTACGTCCTGTCCCGCCCCCTCGATGATCTCGCGGTCCTGGAAATGCTGTTGCCGGATATTGGCTTCCCACGCTGCATCCGACTGCTTTTGCCGAAAATCCGCCGGGGCCACATCGGCAACCACGATACCACTCCCGACCAGCAGACTGGCCAACAAACCGATGCCCGGCAACAAAGAGAAAATTCGTGCCATAACAGTTGTTCCTCCGAAACTTGGTCTTGATAGACTAATATTCTCGCCAGCTTCTCTATATAGCAAACACGGGCTGATCTTGCAAATTTCAACCACGGTCGCGTCCCGCAGGTCCAGCAGCACCGGACACTCGGCCCGGCGACACCACCGCCGACTTCTCTGCTGTATAAAACTTATGACCCGCAAATCTCGCAGCGCGTTCATTTTAATTAGTCTATTATTTTTAGTATACTAAATAATATACATAATTTATTACTTTAACTATTTTGGCGCGCACAAGGGCCTGCGTGGGGTCACGACAGTGAGGTTGTGGGGGCGGCCTCCCCTGCCCAGGCACTGTCCATTGGCGATACCGCTTCAAGGAAAAGTCTTCACGGTGACCCCCTGGTTTGCCAACCGCTGTGCGATGCCTCGCAGGGATGCCGCCGAGAGCCTGCCCAGACGTGGTGCCTCCGGCTGCAGCGATGGCCTGGCGATGCCGTATAACAGCATGCCCCGCAGCGGGATGCGTTCAGTGCGGATTTGCCTGAGAAAGCTGCACCACCCGGCAAGCTCGGTTTCGGATGGTGGAACACCATCCAATGTAAACATGCAGGTCTGTATCCACACGGGACAAAGGGACGCACAGCGACGTAGGCGGTTCAGTACGGCCTCCACAGAGCCCTGGACCTGATTGATGCGCCGCATGCCGTGCTGGCTGACGCTATCGATCTTGAACCAGACCTCACCACCCAATTGGCTTATGTGCTGTATCCCGGTACGCACCTGTACCCGCCCAAGCATACTGCCGTTGGTGATCAGGGTCGGCGCCACTTGCCCTGACAAGCCCTTTTCCCGCAGTATCCCGGCGATCAGTTCCACCACCTCGGCAAACTGCGCCGAGGTGGTAGGTTCCCCATTCCCGGACAGCGCGATGTCCCGGATCCGGCACTGCTCCGGTGGCACCCGCTGTTGTTCCCAGAACGCTCCGCTCAACACCCCGTCCAGAAAACCGCTCAGCTCGCTATGCAACAGTGAAAGCTTCAGGGTTGGCGCCCGGCCCCGCTTCAGTCCTGGCACCTGACAGTAAATACAGCGCCAGTTGCACGTGCTGTCCGGGTTCAGGTTGATACCGATCGACAACCCGCCTGCCCGCCTCGACAACACGGGATAGACATGCCTGAGTCCCGCGACCTGACGACTGTGGTCAGTGATACTCAGCATGTCTCTGCAAACGGCGCCTGGTACGGTAGCAGATTACATCCCTCCACTATGGGGTGTGTAGGCATGCTAGTAATGCTGGGGACGGGACTTGAACCCGTAAGGTCCTTGCGGACCGTCAGATTTTAAGTCTGATGTGTATACCAATTCCACCACCCCAGCGTTGGTTTTTGGCCCCGGCTTGCGCCGGGACCGGGAAGTGTATCCATTCCACCACCCCCGCAGTTGGTTTTTGGCCCCGGCTTGCGCCGGGACCGGGAAGTGTATCCATTCCACCACCCCCGCAGCGGGTTTTTGGCCCCGGCTTGCGCCGGGACCGGGAAGTGTATCCATTCCACCACCCCCGCAGTTGGTTTTTGGCCCCGGCTTGCGCCGGGACCGGGAAGTGTATCCATTCCACCACCCCCGCAGCGGGTTTTTGGCCCCGGCTTGCGCCGGGACCGGGAAGTGTATCCATTCCACCACCCCCGCAGCGGGTTTTTGGCCCCGGCTTACGCCGGGACCGGGAAGTGTATCCATTCCACCACCCCCGCAGCGGGTTTTTGGCCCCGGCTTGCGCCGGGACCGGGAAGTGTATCCATTCCACCACCCCCGCAGCGGGTTTTTGGCCCCGGCTTGCGCCGGGACCGGGAAGTGTATCCATTCCACCACCCCCGCAGCGGGTTTTTGGCCCCGGCTTGCGCCGGGACCGGGAAGTGTATCCATTCCACCACCCTGCCCTGTGATATTCGCATACCGCCCGCAACGTACCCGTTTCCGTTCAGGCGGTATCAGCTATGGGATAATGCGCACAATGGCCTGGCCGGGTCAACCTTGGGATGAAACGGGACATGGCGCTCCGTTCCGGTCAACTGATACACGGTGCCGAGCCAGTTATTGATGATAGCCTCCGCAGTGTCATGCCAGGTATTGTCCAGCCGGGGGATCAAGAGTGACTCCGGGAACTCCGGCAACGCCACGTGTTGTGTCCGTGCCTGCAACAGACGCTCCTGAAACTCCTCCAGCAGGGTTTGACATCCCAGGCTGAAATAATTCTCCGGGAACGGTGGGTAGTCCGCTGTTTCTCCCTCGATGTATCTACCGGTTTCACGCTTGTATTCCTTGAGCAGGCTGATGGCGTCATATTCCGGATGTGCCTGAAAGAACACCAGACGAAATCCGTCTTCGCTGACCGCCATGTGCACATCACCGTCTTCGCTGACCACCAGCACGTGCAGCCCCGCTCTGTCAAACTGCGCCGGAGAGACCGCGTTGTAACGGGAATGCGGCACATCAAAACGGGTATTGACCCCGACAACCAATGGATGGGAACGATCCACTACACGATGGGGGAAGACCCCCCAGCGCTTGGCAGGCAAGAGTTCACGTTTCTCCCCGTAGCGAAACTGCAGCACCGCGTGGGTGGCAAGGCAGGAACACAGCGTGGACGTGACATTGTCATAGGCCCAGTCGATAACCTCGATCAGGGGCTCCCAGAACGGCTGTTGTTCCAGTTCGGACCCTTGTACATTGGCACCGGTCAGGATCAGTGCGTCCAGACCCTGCTGCTTGATGTCCTCAAAATGATCGTAGTGTTTTTCCACATATTCGCGACCTTCACTGCTGCGCGGCAATGCTTCCAGGCTGAACGGGTGCATGTAAAACTGCGCAATCTGGTTGCTTTCACCAATCAAACGAAAAAACTGACGCTCGGTCGCCATCAGTGCGTTGTCCGGCATCATGTTCAGCAGGCCGATATGCAATTCCCGGATATCCTGGCTGAGCGCCTGTTCCCGGGATAACACGATCTCACCCTCTTGCCGAAGACGCTCGAAATTGGGAAGCTCACTATTGGCAACCAGCGGCATCTATGCCTCCTGCGATGTGGCCACGGTGATAACAGGCCGCGCCGTTTCCAGCACAGGTTCCACCACGTCCAGGATATCAGCCGTATTGTCAGCCTCTGCGAGGGCGTTACTAGCGACGGTATAACCATAACGATCAGCTATCGACTGATAGCGCGGCAGACGATACTGAAACAGGCGCGGGAAGATCCAGCGTGAAAAGTCATCCGGATCGATCAGCGCCGCATATTCCAGCCCCTGCAGCCGCATATATTCGGCAACATGCCTGTCCAGAAAATCCCTTTGGAAATACAGCGGTTTCGGGTCTTCCCGGGCACGCTGCACAAGCAAAGCGGCGTCGTCCTCACTCGCCCGAATATAGAGAATCAGCGTATGCTCCGCCAGCTTTTCCAGCAGTCCCGGGCTGTCCAGCAATTCGCAAAGACTGCCACCCGCGTCATTGACAAAACAGTCATAGCCGTAAACTTCGCGTGAACGCCGAATGAAATCCGGGACGTCATGCAGAGAGTCAATCTCCGCTTCGCGGTGCAATCGCTGGCGACGCCTGAACTCTGCCAGCCCCAGTCCACCGCGTTCCGGGTCACCCAGCTTGCCAAGAAAGCTGGAAACCGGTTTCAGGTTGTCTATCGACATGTTATTACTGATATGAATGGAATCCGACAGCAGTAGCTGGCGCATCAATGGACTGGACATGGCCTCGTGTTTGATGTTATCCAAAATGGATTCATCCAGGTAGCGTGTGCCAATACGATAGTCACAGGAATAATGAAACCAGTTGTCACGGCGCAGTATACGGGCCAGTCGTGTCTTCCCCACACCAGACATGCCGATCAGGGTTATCGCCTTGTGCTTCCAGCGTTTGAATTCCGATGCGCTCAGTCTCATAATTTCAGTCAACGGCCTGCCAACCAGGGTCCAACGAGGCCCGAAAAGCGAATGAATCCCATACCGTGGTCAGGGCTGGCTGCTTTACATGTATGTCAATGATAGCAGGAAAATCACGTCACCGTTGTTGTTCGCGCTCGGTAGATACCAGGCTCCGCGTTGTCCCGGGTCGGTCCGCCATATTGGACGAGTACGCAGCGTGAGCATATCCGACCGCACGCCTGGACCACGGCTGAACAGATTGCTGCGAAAACTGGCGACCTGCTTTGGCACAGCAAAACGGAACCCTGTAACGGTCTCACCCATGCAAAACACTTCAGAGCATCAGCTATTGTACGAACACTGGCTAAAGAAGGAGTTGTGGCTGCTACGCGGTGAAGGCTTGCCTCTGCTACTGGGTTTGCATCCGACAGAAGGTACAGACGCCATTGATCCCACCCTCTCCGAGCAATTATCGACGCTGTGGGAACATGCCAGACAATGCGTACAAAAACGGCTTTTGCAGGTCAGCGACCCGACATTGCCACCGGAACAGTGGCAGGTAGAACCGCTGGCACTCTATCGCTGGGCGGTTGTCAGTGGCTGTTCCATGCCCCAGGAACTGACAAATCTGGCGGAGTTCATCATGCGCACAATCCCCTCTTCCACAACCGCGATGGATGACACATTGCCACAGCAAAATGCGGAAGCGGAATATCTGATAGACGAACAGCGCAAGGTGCTGGCTGCCGCATTTTGCCTGCTGGCAAACCACCGGGACAGGTGTGGCACCGCTGAACATCAAGTGGATGTGAAACGCCTGGTCACACTGATCAGCGAAGACCCCGGGCATTGGCTCAACAGCCCATCCCCCGCGTTATCCGATGCCGCAATGGAGGAACTGCTACAACGTACGCTGCGGCAGGGATAGGCCATGCTATCACTCCACGGCGCGCATACGTCCGACAGGCTGCCAATGTAAGCGCCTGGCCGTTTCTGTCACGGTACCCGCCCAGGCTTCAGCTATTCCGATACCAGCAACCGCAATCAATTCATCATTGACGTAGATCAGCGGGATACGATCGCGTTTCCAGGGCAGTATGGCTTGCTGCTGAAACAGTTTCTTGAGACTGCGTGTGTGTGGCTGTCCGGCCAACCGGATACGCTCTCCTCCCTGACGAAAACGCACCTGAAGCCGATTTGGACAACGTTCCATAGCCAGGCCCGGGCCCCTGGTGGTTTGAATGAACAGCGTCCCCGACGCCAATCGCAGTGTCTTGTCGGCATCCCAGACCAGACTCTGTGCGGCATCATGCCGCTGTATGGAAGGTTCCGCATACAGATGCTGTCGAAAGCGGTGCAATACCACACCGGACCAACTGATGCCAGGCACACGGGAAGGGTCGGAGGCAATAACATCCTGCAAAATATGCTCCATGACAGTCGCGGAAGGCGGTGCCAACCGCAGCCTGTGCAACCAATGCCGAATCAAATTGGTCTGACGGGCACGGCCAAGCTGTAATAACGCGGTAATACTCAGCACCATGCCATTGTCTCTACCAGCCACTTTCAGGTCACCGATGGCAAGCTCATCAAGCAGTGTGGACAATTGCCGCTGATGGGAGGCCGAACGCAATACCGCGGTGCGCATGCCGGGCCAATGCTGCTCAAGCTGTGGCACGATACTATTGTGCAACACATTGCGCCGAAAGCACATGTCCTGATTGCCTGGATCATCCAGATACCGCAGACCGGTATTCGTCACATACGCGGTGATCTGCTCACGTCCGACATCCAACAGCGGACGTGCATGCCAACCCGTTGCAAATTGGCGCCAGGCTTGCATGCCCGCCAAACCACGGCAACCGGAACCTCGCAACAAGTGAGCCAACACAGTCTCGCACTGATCATCGGCGTTATGTGCAGTGAGCAGCACATCACCCTGCGCCATTTGCCTGGACAACAGCGAATAGCGCTGTTCACGGGCCCAGGCCTCAACGCTGATACTGACATCACAAGGGAATTTGGCGGCACGGTAAAACTGAAACGGGATATCCAGATCGTGACAGACCGAGGCACAAAATTCCGCCCAGTTCGCGCTTTGTGGATGCAGACCGTGATCAATATAGGCCGCATGTACCAGGCATTCATCCCGTTCGACCAATTCGCGCATCAGAGCGAGTAGCGCAGTGGAATCGATGCCACCGCTGTAGGCAAGCAAATAGCGCGAGCCGGCGATGTGAGTTGGACCTGTGGTCAGTTTCTCCCGAAGAATTTCAAGGGATAATGCCTTGGCCCGTGCAGGCATGCGGATTCAGTTTTGCTTGAAAACGCCAGTCGTCCTGAATTTTTGCTGACGGGTATGGACCAGTGTCGCAATATCTTCCTTGAGCAAAGTACTCAGACTATCCAGCAGGGTCTTGCGCAAATTTTCGGCCGCGGCATCGTGGTCCCGGTGCGCACCGCCAACCGGTTCGTCGACAATCATGTCAATCAAACCGAGTTCATACAAATATTGCGCGGTAATCCCCATCGCTTCGGCAGCCTCATCCGCCTTGCTGGTATCTTTCCACAGAATAGAAGCACAACCTTCAGGAGAAATCACCGAATATGTACTGTACTGCAGCATGAATAGCTTGTCGGCAACTCCTATGGCCAATGCACCACCGGAGCCACCCTCACCAATAACCGTGGCAATAATCGGAGTACGGAGTTCCGACATGGTCATCAAGTTGTCCGCGATCGCCCCGCTTTGACCTCTCTCCTCCGCGTCAATACCGGGATAGGCGCCAGGCGTATCGATGAAACTCAGTACTGGCAGACCATGACGTTCAGCCAGTTTCATTACCCGTAGTGCCTTGCGATATCCTTCGGGTTTCACCATGCCATAATTGCGCTTCAACCTTTCCTCGGTACTGTCTCCCTTCTGCTGACCGATAATGGCTACCGGATATTCACCGCATCGACCGATACCGCAGATCATTGCCGGGTCATCCCCGATATAACGATCCCCGTGCAATTCTTCAAAATCCACAATTATTCTCTCCAGATAATCCAGCAAATGCGGCCTCGATGGATGGCGCGCCACCTGCACGATCTGCCATGGACTGAGTGATGCGTAGATGCCACGAGTACATTGCAGGCTTTTCCCTCGTAATATTGCAATCTCCTTGTTCAAATCCATATGCTCGTCGTTCACGGCCACATGAGACAACTCCTCAATCTTGGCCTCCAGTTCCGCCACCGGTCTCTCAAAGTCAAGAAAATTAATTGACTGTGGTGTTTTCATAACTGATATGTACCCTTTCCGCACCCAGCAGACTACGCAGACGAGATATCAGCTCATCACTCGCTGAAACCCGCCAGTTCTCTCCAGGCACGATATCAATACGGCTACGATCCTTGCTATATTCAATGACTATACCGCAATCCCCCGGACGACAAGGTGTGATGACCTCTTCTAACGCATCCATAAACCCTTCTTCCAATTCCCCGGCACAAACAGCCAAACGTAGTTTGGCATATTTTCCACGTAGCTGCTGCATATTATATATCTCAGTGATATTGATTGCATATCCCTGCGAAGAAAATCTATTGCCAACGACTCTGCCAGCGATGATCACCACCTGGCCAGGAATAAGCAACTGTCTGCTGGAATGCGCCAACTCTCCTTTGATAATGGCGGTCGCTTCTCCTGTTCTATCGCTCAACAGCAGCTCGATCATTGAACCATCACGCCTTTTATTGATACGACGCACACTGATGATAACCGCGGCAACAACCACTTCGCTGGATGCGACCAACTCAAGCGCATCCAATACATGGGTCACCCTGTCCTGATATTCATCCACATATTCCTCCAGCGGATGGCCGCTCAAGTAGAAACCCAGCACGGACCGTTCATGGTTCAGTTTATCCACGATAAACCACTCCGGAATATCCACTTCCATGGATTTCTCCTCACCCGTCGTTGCTGTAACCGTCTCGGCGCTAAAACCGAACAGATCATCCTGTCCACTTCTGGCGTTACAGGCCTGCTGTTCGCTCAGCATAATATCCGCACTGAGACGCGCCATCATTCCCGCCCGGCTTTTGCCAAGCACATCCAACGCACCCGATTTTATCAAAACCTCCAGCACCCGGAGATTCAGCTTGTGCAGATCAACACGCGAACAGACATCATGCAGACTGTCAAACATTCCCCCCTGGCCACGCTCCTCCACAAGGCAGAGTATGGCAGATTCCCCTACACCTTTGATCGCGCCAAGGCCGTATCGGACCGTGCTTTCATCCACGGTGGAAAAATGGTACTCGCTGTGGTTTACCGAAGGTGGTAACACCCGTATGCCCAGTGCCCGACATTCCCTGATGAATAACGCTATCTTATCGGTATTGCTCATATCGGCAGTCATTACGGCAGCCATGAAATAAGCTGGATAATGCGTCTTCAGCCAGGCAGTCTGAAACGCGATCAAGGCATAGGCCACAGAATGTGATTTGTTGAATCCATACCCGGCAAAATTTTGCACATGATCAAATATCCTGTTGGCCAGCGACGAACTAATGCCGTTTTTCATTGCCCTTTCTGTGAACACCTGTCGCTGTTTTCTCATCTCTTCCGGTTTCTTTTTCCCCATGGCACGGCGCAGCAGATCGGCCTCACCCAGGCTGTAGCCGGCCAACACCTGTGCAATCTGCATCACCTGCTCCTGGTAAATGATGACCCCCTTGGTACTCTGCAATACCGGCTTCAGGCGTTCGTCAAGATAGCTTATCTCCTGGGAATGATGCTTGCGTTTTATAAAATCTTCCACCATGCCCGATTTCATCGGGCCCGGACGATACAACGCAATCATCGCCACCAACTCATCAAAGGAATCCGGATGCAGCGCCTTCAGATAATGACGCAGACCATGCGACTCGAGCTGGAAGACCGCGCTTGTCTTGGCGTCGCAAATCAATTTGTAAGTGGCCATATCGTCCAGTGGCAATTTGCTTATCTCCACCGAGGCCTCGTTTTTTTGCCGTTTCCACGCATTGATTTTGTCCACTGCCGAATGAATAATGGTCAGCGTGCGTAGACCAAGAAAATCGAACTTGACCAGGCCAACCTGAGCAATATCATCCATATCAAACTGTGTGGCAGTGGTTTGTGCCGAAGATTCACAGTACAGCGGCATATAATCAGTCAGCGCACTCGGCGCAATAACCAGGCCTCCCGCGTGTGTCGCCACATTGCGGGGCAAACCTTCCAGCTTGAGGGCCAGATCAATCAATGTTTTTACGTCCTCATGGGCCGCATATTCGGTAGCCAGTGCATCTTCCTTGAGCGCTTCCCGCAATGTGATATCCAGCCTGTTGGGAATCAGTTTCGCTATCCTGTCCACAAACGGGAATGGGGAACCGAGAACTCTGCCGACATCACGTACCACTGCCTTGGCCGACATTGAACCAAAAGTGATGATCCTGGATACGCGATCCTCACCATATTTCTGTATCACGTACGCGATCACTTCATCCCGTCTCAGCATGCAGAAATCCACATCGAAATCAGGCAATGATACCCGTTCAGGATTAAGGAACCGCTCAAACAATAAAGAAAATTGCAGCGGGTCTATTTCGGTGATTCCAAGCGCCCAGGCGACCAGTGAGCCCGAGCCTGAGCCGCGTCCCGGTCCCACCGGGATGCTGTTTTCTCGCGCCCAACGGATAAAATCATGCACGATCAGAAAATATCCCGGATAACCGGTATTGCGAATAACCGCAAGCTCGGTGACAAGGCGATCCTGATACATCTTCGTGCGTTTTTCTTCCTTTATCCCCCGCTCCTGCAACCTTCTGTTGAGTCCTTCAGTCGCCATTTCAGACAACACAGACTCTTCACTACTGCCGTTCGGGATCGGGAAGTGAGGCAGAAAAAAATCTCCCAGCCTGAAATGCACATTGCAACGCATGGCGAGTTGCACAGTATTCTCTATAGCCTCCGGCAGATCCGAAAACAGTGTGATCATTTCCTGCGCGGAACGAAGATACTGCTGCTCGGTATAATCGCGCGGGCGATGTTGATCATCGAGCGTATATCCCTGACTGACACAAACCCTGGCTTCATGCGCCTCATAGTCATCACGGTGCAAAAAGCACACCCTGTTGCTTGCAATCACCGGGATGGCATACTGTGCAGCCAACGCCAGACTGAACTGTACCCGGCTCTCCTGCTGTGAATGACCCGTTCGGCACAACTCAAGATAAAATCGATCCGGGAAATGACTGAGCCAAAAATCGAGCACCGACTCGGCAAGCAGATTTTCTTCCATACCCACCAAAGGAACATGGCTGCACTCTATGGTGTTGATCGCGATCAGTCCTTCGTTGCACTGTTCCAGCCAATGCCGCTTCACATAAGGCACACCACGTATCTGTCCTTCCATGTAACTGCGGGTAATCAGTCGGCCGAGATTGCGAAAGCCCTCATTGTGCTGACATAAAAACAACATTCGGGACAGATTTTCCCGATTCGGATCCTGTATGTTGAGTTCCGCGCCGATTATGGGTTTTATTCCCTGCGTACGCGCAGCCTTCCAGAATTTTATCGCACCAAAAACATTGCAACGATCCGTCAGTGCCAGTGCCGACATATTCCTCTCACGTGTCACTCGAGGCAATTCGGCTATGCGCGCAATCCCGTCAACCAGAGAATACTCGGAATGTACGTTGAGATGGACAAAACTCATTGAAGCAACTCCCTGACTGGCGTAAAACTGCGTCTATGAATATCGCTAACGCCATATTTACGCAGTGCCCGGCGATGAAAATCGGTGCCGTAGCCTTTATTACGCATAAAGCCGTACTCCGGATACAACAGATGCAGCCTTTCCATCTCCTCGTCCCGACTGACCTTGGCGATAATGGAAGCAGCCGCAATGGCGGGACTTTTCTGGTCCCCACGCACAATGGCAAGGGTGTTACAGGGCAACGCGGGAGCCACATTGCCATCTACCAACACCCAGTCCGGCAACAAAGACAGTCCGGCAACCGCCCGCCGCATTGCCAACAGGCTTGCCTGCAGGATATTGAGCCGATCTATTTCATCCACTTCCGCCATGCCTGTCGCCCATGCCACGGCTGTCCGCTTTATCTCCCGAGCCAGTCTTTGGCGGCGTTTGGCCGGGATCCTTTTTGAATCGTCCAATCCATCCAATACCCAATCACTATCCAGAATAACCGCCGCAGCCACCACCCGGCCAGCCAGACAACCTCTACCAGCCTCGTCTACTCCAGCCACACGACAGCATTCCGGGTCAAATGGCAGATCCAGTTCCAGTCCGGGCATGGTGGTGGCCCCCCGACTCACTCCAGCAAGTGGATTATTGCCGTGGCGGCCCGCTTACAGGCGTCCCGCTGCAGTTCCGCACTGAGGTCCGTAAAACGTTGTCTCATCACTTCGCTACGCTGCTTATCCGACAACAGTTCGGCAACCTCTTCCGCGATACGGTCCGCCTGGCACTCCAGGTTCAGATATTCGGGAATAAGCCGTTCATTCGCAAGCACATTAGGAAGGCTGAACATGCCGATACTGCCGGTGCATCGACGTACCAGCATGGTATTGAACCAGTTGGTACGAAACACGGACACCATGGGCCGACCCAGGATCATCGCTTCCAGGCTAACGGTGCCTGGAGCCAGTATCACGAAATCACAGGCTTCCAACAAGCCGCGGGACCCACCCGGATGCAGACTGCATTCCAGCTCCGGGGCAATCTGTTCCTTGATATGCACTACCCGCTGCTGTTTCTTCAGATCTGGCTGGGCCGTAGCAAACGCCACATCGTCCAGCATCTTCTTCAAGTGCACTGCGACTTGCAGGCATATCGGAGTTATACGTTCTATTTCACTGTCTCGACTACCGGGCAACAGGGCAATGAGTCGACGCTGTTGTTTCAGGCCAAGTTTCGTCCGCGCAGCCTGCTGGTCCACTGACGATGACAATATATCCGCCAGTGGATGGCCGATATATTCATACGCAATGCCATGTTCCTTATAGATTGCCTGCTCAAAAGGAAAGATGCACAGCATCAAGTCGGTGGACTTTTTGACCAAATGTATCAGCCAGGGAAATCCATAGATCAGGGTCGGCGCGGAATAATGTACTGTCTTGCAACCTTTTCGGCGCAGCCGGTGTTCCAGTAACAGGTTGAATTCCGCCAAATCCACACCAATGAACAAGTCTGGTGGGTGTCGGGTGAAGTGGCGTATCAGTCCATCATGAATACGCATGGTGTGGCGCAGCTTACGGATGACATTCCAGTCCACACCCCAGGTGTTCACCGCTTCCATCGGATACAGGGATTCCACACCGGCGGCAAGCATATGTTCCCCACCAATACCGACAAAACGTATATCGGAATGCATGTCCCGCAACGCATTCATCAGCAACCCACCCAGCAAGTCACCGGAATGCTCACCAGCAACAATGCCGACCTGTAATGTCATGAATGGGGAATCAACCAGACAGAATTAACGGATGATCCCCACTTTGGAGCCACGAATAAAGTCGCATATCAGTTCCACATCAGCACAACCATGCATCGTCTGTTCCAGTTTCCGCAACGCGTCTTTCAGCAGTAGACGCTGACGATACAAAATTCTATAAGCCTGCTTTATAGTATGGACGCGTTCCGATGGAAATCCCTGCCGTGACAACCCGATGGTGTTGACTCCACCAACGACCAGTCTGCCGCTTCTGTTACCCAGTACCTTCAGAAACGGCGGAATGTCTTTTTTGACCAGGGTGTGTGCACCGACGAAACTGTAATTGCCAATCCTGCAGAATTGGCTGACCGCACACAATCCACCCAGGATTGCAAAATCTCCAATCTGCACATGGCCGGACAAACCGGACAGACTGGTAATGACATTGTCATCGCCAAGCATACTGTCATGCGCGATCTGCACATTGGTCATTATCAGGTTGCGGTCCCCGATGACGGTTTTCCCTCCTCCGGAGCGAGTCCCACGATGAATGACAACCGACTGGCGAATATCGTTTTCGTTGCCAATAAACAGTTCGGACTCCGCTTCCCCCTGATATTTTTTATCCATCGGGTCGTGACCGATGGAGCAAAACGGTCTGACTCGGTTACTGAAACCCAACACCGTCTTGCCCTGGATGGACACATGATGATCGACAACGCAACGCCTGGCAATATGCACATTTGCCCCAATAACGCTATATGCGCCAATGTCGACATCGTCATCAATCACAGCCTCCGGATCGATGATCGCGGTAGGATGGATCATGATTCCTTATCGGTCACCGTCGCCAGGATCACGGTTTCCGCCACCAACGCTTCATTCACTTTGGCACTGCACGCAAGACGAAGCATGGTCTTGCGTCGTGAAAGCAGTCTTGATTCCAGTACCAACTGTTCCCCTGGCCTTACCTGTCTCCGAAACCGGACCTTGTCAATGCCCGCAAGCAGGAAAATCTGTCCACCGGCTTCCTCCTCCCCGCAGATCAACGGGAAAAGCAACGCAGCGGTCTGGGCCATGGCTTCCAGGACCAATACGCCCGGCATGACCGCGTAGCCGGGGAAATGGCCTTGAAAAAACGGCTCGTTGATAGTGACATTCTTTATCGCCCGAACAGAAACCCGGTCCTGCGCGATGACTCGATCCACCAGCAAAAACGGGTACCTGTGTGGAAGATACCGTTGAATTTGTTCAATATCACTCACGCTATGATCGACTCCGAATAAAAAACCATTGCTGAAAACGCCCGGCAAAACTCATGCCGTGACAGCAGGGTCTAGCAATCCCGTCGGTCTTGCAATAAACGTTGTTTTAGCCTGTCCACATCCAGAAACAACGCCTCCAGCATGGACAGGCGTATTGCATTACCCCACCATTGTCGGCTTGTCTGCGTAACAAACAGTCCCGATGCATATTTACCCCGCCTGGTAATGGACTTGAGCACAATGGTCCCCCCACTGATGGTCACCCTGTCGGCAATCTTCAAGTGCCCTGCGATAGACACGCCCCCACCCACCGCACAATGACTGCCGATCCGTACACTGCCGGCAATCAATACTCCGCCACTTACGATGGTATGCTCTCCAATGCAGACATTATGCGCAACACAGGTCTGAGCGGCAATCTTCACTCCATTTTCAACAACAGTATCCCCTATCGCACCACGTTCAACCACAGCATTGGCACCAATATATACATCATCCCCAATAGCGACCCCTCCGCGTTGCGGGATATTCAGCCAGCCTGAACGCTCGTGTGCAAAAGCCAGGGAACTACTGCCGATGGAAACACCGGATTCCAATTGTGCACGGTCTCCAATCCGCGACCCTTGATATACGGAAACATTGGTTCCAATCCGACAATCTTCACCCAGTACCACATTCGCTCCGATCACGCTACCAGACCCTATGCAAGTGCCTTTTCCAATACGGACACCGTCGCCAATACAAACATTGGAACCAACCTGCACCGGTTCCCCAATCACACAACCATCCCCAAGCTCGCTACCGGCACCGAACGCATGCCGGACTGGCGGGTCGGGATACATCAAACGGGATATTCTTGCATAAGCAAGATACGGCACATCCACTACCAGGGCACTGCCGGGACAGGAAGGAAGATGGTTTCTGCTCAGGACAACAGCAGAAGCCCGTGTCTCTTTCAGATAGTCGATATAGGAACCATGAGATAAAAAAGAAATGTCCCCCGGCCCGGCCTCTTGCAAGGTATTGATCGCATTGATCTGACACTCGGGATCGCCATGAACAGTGGCATCCGTATACTCAGCAAGCTGTCGCAGAGAAAATGCCATGTGGCGGGAAAGCCAAAGTGACTGAACACATCATTTTTTTCCAGTAGAGTATTCTTTTTTCAGATACGTAATCACCAAATCGCTGATATCCACTTTGGGCGTGACGTGAATGACGCCATCCGTCAGTACAAGATCATACTCGTTTTCAGTGGCCACTTTTTGTATCGCAATAGCAATATGCTCCCTGACCTTGGCCAGTTCCTCGTTACGCCGGAAGTTGACATCATCACGAAACTCGTCCTGATCGCGCTTGAGTTCGCGTTTCAGTGTGATGATTTCCCGCTCCAGCTTTTCCAGTTCCTGGCTACTCATGATCGCCCTGTCTCGCTGCAGCCGCTCTTCCATTTTCCCCAGCTTTTCCTGGGTGGCAACCAGTGCCTCATCCCGGGGAGAAAATTCTTTCTGCAATGCCGATATCGCTTCTTCCGCCTGCGGCGTTTGCTTGAACACTCGAACCACGTCCACAACCCCCAGCTTGTAATTCTGCTCGGCAACAGCGCACTGAGTGCCACCCAGAACCAAACTCAGACAAATGGCCTCGACTGCTTTTTTCAATACATTCATAGATTAATAACCCCACCTGGACAGGTATTCAGATTCAGAAACTGCTACCAAAGTTAAACTGGAAGGCTTGTGTGTCATCCCCTTCCTTGGCACCAAAAGGTTCAGCTATGCTAACACTAACTTGACCAACAGGCGATACCCAGACCCCACCAACACCGCCTGAATAACGCAATTCACCCAGATCAAAATTGTCTGCGTTGTACACATTACCGGCATCTATAAACGTGGTCAAGCGAACGGAGTTCTCGAACTGTTTGAGAAACGGTAACGGGATAAGAATCGATGACCTGAACACGGTTTTGACTTCTCCACCGATAGCCTGCCCGGCGCTATCTTTCGGACCCAGGGTATTCGCCCGGAAACCACGCACTGAACTCGGCCCCCCGGCATAGAAATATTTGAAAAACGGCAAGTCGCTCGTACCCCCATAGCCAGTGCCATAACCGAACTCTCCGTACAATGACAGCGTGAATCCTCGGATCAGATGTCTGAACCATTGTGTGCGCAGATTCAGCTTGAAATACTGCAATGAATTGCCCAGGAAAGGGACCGACAACTCGGTTTGGATATGTGCCAGGGTCCCCTTGTCCGGCAGTATCGCCCGGTTACGAGTGTCGTAGCGAAAACTGCTGCCCAGGTTGAGAATATCAAATTCATTGCCTTCCTTCTCAATGAACTGTCTTACCTCCCGGCTGCTATTGACACTCTGGTCCAGTTGGGTATTGGCATATTCCGCTGACACATACACCGTATTGGTTTCCGACACCGGGAAACCATAATTGACGTTGCCACCCAACTCCCTGGATTCAAAATCACTGAGATTGGAGTCTACCGCTTCAGTCTGCCGCAGAAAGGCATTGAACCCTCTACTGATGCCATCCACCGTATAGTAGGGATTGGCATAGCCTATCTGATATCTTTCTCTGGAAGCGCTGGTGTTGAAATTAAAAGAAACATATTTGCCGGTCCCGAGAAAATTCCGCTGTGCCAGACCTGCACGCAATATCAGATTTTCCTCATCAGAAACCCCCAGGCCAAAGTTGACAGAACCCGAAGGCTGCTCAGTCACCGTATAATTGACATCCACCTGATCATCCACTCCGGGAACCGATTTCGTTTCCACATCCACATTGCCAAAATATCCGGTACGCTGCAGGCGTAACCTGCCACGATCCACCTGTGAGGTCGATGCCCACGCGCTTTCCTGCTGACGCATCTCACGGCGCAGCACTTCGTCTCGGGTAGTGTCATTGCCAAAGAAATTTATCCTTCTGACATAAACCCGTTTTCCCGGGTCCACGAAAAACGTCATTGCCACTTGACGGTTTTCCTTGTCTATATCGGGTATCGGGTTGACGTTTGCAAAGGCGTAACCTTGATCACCCAGCTTGTCAACAAGCGACGCCGCGGTATCCGCAACCTTTTTCCGGGAAAACAGTTCTCCCTCCTCAATGGTAATCAGTTCACGCAAATCCTGTTCCGGGAGCTGGTATTCTCCCGCCAGCGTGACATCCGTCACCGTGTACTGTTCACCCTCAACGATATTGATGGTGATATAAATGTTCTTTTTATCCGGCGTGATCGATATCTGTGTGGAATCAATATTGAAACCCAGGTATCCATGATCCAGGTAGTGGGAACGCAGGGTTTCCAGATCGGCAGACAGCTTTTGCTTGGAATACTGGTCACCGCGAGTGAAATGACGCAGCCATCCACTGACACGAGAGGAAAACATATCCAGTAACTCGTCTTCGTCCCATACCGTATTCCCTACGATATTGATCTGCCTGATACGGGCGGCCTTGCCCTCCGATATGCTGATATCCACAGCCACCCGGTTATTTTCCAATGGCGTAGTACTGGTCTCCACCCGGGCGGCATATTTGCCGCGGGAAAAATACTGTTTACGCAGTTCCCGTTCCACGTGCTCCAGCATGGCGCGTTGGAAGACCTCTCCCTCACTGAAACCGGATTGACTTAAACCCTCCAGCAGGTCCTCTGTTTTTATATCCTTGTTTCCGGAGACGGTAATGCTACCGATTGCCGGACGCTCCTTGAGTATGAAAACCAACACACTGCCGTCACGCTCCAATTGCACATCATCGAAAAAACCGGTCTTGAACAACGCCTTCACCGCTTCGGTGGAACGCGAATCATCAAAGTTGTCTCCCACCTTCATGGGCAAATAATTGAATACCGTACCTGGAGATATGCGTTCCAACCCCTCGACTCGAATATCCGAAATGACGAATGTCTGCGCCGCGTATGCCATCCCGCCAAAACACAACAGAAACACCGCGATACGGCGGAACGATACTAATAAATTCTTTTTAATCAATCTATTATCACCCATATAAATGTTTTTATCTGGATCAACCGCCAGCCACAACGACACTCCCCCTCATATTCCTGACAAACGCCTGATGTCATTCATCACGACGAAGACTATCAGCACGAAAAGCAAAAACAGTCCGACCTGCAAAAACAGCACTCTCTTGTCTTCCCCCAGCGGTTTCCCTCTGATACCCTCATAACAGCAAAACAGTAGCTGGCCACCATCCAGTGGTGGCAAAGGTAATAGATTGAGCACCCCCAGATTGACACTGACTATAGCCAGAAAACCAAGAAAATCAACCAAGCCGAGAGAAAAAGTTTTCCCGGCGTAATCCGCTATGGCAATCGGACCACTCAAATGACGCAACGCAACCTCACCCATCAGCATTCCACCCAGAACGCGCAGGGTCAGTAAAGACTTGTCCCAGGTATTAACCACAGCGCGCCAAAACGCCTGATGCATCGGCCAGTGTCTCCTGACCTTCAGTCCACGAGCAAAGTCCTCCGGTATCTGTGCACCCACACCCAACCTGCCAATGCCATCGGCCGTTTCATCCAACACCCGCTCCGGCACAACACGCAGCTCCATCCGCTGATCATTTCGTGATATTTCCAGCAACAACTCAAGACCCGGGCTGTCGCGGACGATCTGCTGCCACTGGTACCAGTCCGCTACCGATTCACCATTGACCGACAGCACTTCGTCACCCGAACGCAATCCCGCTTCCCATGCCGGTCCGGCTTTTTGCAGCGTACCCAATACGACCGGGATATGTGGCCTTTGCATGCCGATACCCAATAGTTGCACTATCGATTTTCCAGCCAGCTCATCCATGCTCAAATGTACCACAGGCAATGCCAATTCACGTTCATCGCCATGACGATCACGCACCAACAGCGAAGCGGACTCTTTGCGGATCAATTGACGTATCAACACTTCACCGACCGCACTGCGTGTCGGCGTCGGGACAGACTGCACAGCGATAATTTCATCGCCTGCACGCAAGCCAGACTCCACCGCCGGTGAACCCGGTTCCACTGTGGCAATCAATGGACGCAATCCGGTTTCTCCAAGCATGAACACCACCCACCATGCGAGAATGGCAAACACGATATTGAAAACCGGCCCGGCCAACAGCACAGACACGCGCTGCCATAGCGGACGATTTTGAAAGGCCCGCGCTGATTCACGCTCTTCGGCAGAGGTCTCGTCCAACATGGAAACGTACCCCCCGAGGGGCAGCGCACATAGCGCCAACTCCGTGCGATCAGGCCCGAAGCGGCGACTCCAAAGTACAGTCCCATAGCCAATGGAAAAACGCAAAATCTTGATCCCACACCAGCGGGCAACACAATAATGACCGAATTCATGGAATGTGATCAGTACCCCAACAGTAATCAGAAAGGCGACAATGGCTAACAGCAACTGCATACTCAATACGCCGCCAACAGTTCCCGTGCCATACCTCGTGCCATGGAATCACTTTCCGTCACCGCAGCGAGACTCTCCATCGGGCCTGGCTGCAACCGTGCCAGTACTTCTTCAGAAATCGCCGCAATGGCGTCAAAACCTAGCCTGCCATCCAGGAACGCCGCCACCGCCTCCTCGTTGGCGGCATTCAATATGGTAGCGGCTGTACCACCAGCCTCCATCGCGTTACGCGCCAGACGCAAACAGGGGAAGCGCCGGTCATCCGGTGCATGAAAATCCAGCCGGGAAAGCGCGGCCAGATCCAGCTTTTGCACCCCTGATTCAATCCGATCCGGCCAGGCAAGGGCACACGCAATCGGGGTGCGCATATCCGGCAAACCCAGTTGTGCCAACATGGAACCGTCCGTATAAGCAACCAGCGAGTGAACAATACTCTGTGGATGTATCAACACATCTATCCGACTCGGAGGCATTGAGAACAGATAACAGGCTTCTATCAATTCCAGGCCCTTATTCATCATGGTAGCCGAATCAACCGATATCTTGCGTCCCATTTCCCAGTTAGGATGCTGACAGGCCTGATCCGGGGTCACGCTGGCAAGGTCCTCGGGGGCAGATTTCCAGAACGGCCCCCCGGAAGCCGTCAGCACAAGCCTTGTCACGCTGTGAGCGGCCTTGTCATGCTGTGCCCAGTCCGGTGGCAAACACTGGAACAACGCATTGTGTTCACTATCAACCGGCAATAATTGCGCACCGCCAGCCGCAACGGCATCCATGAACAGCGGGCCCGCCATCACCAGAGATTCCTTGTTGGCAAGCAAAATCCGCTTCCCCCGCCTGGCCGCCTCCAAAGCCGACGGCAAGCCGGCGGCCCCGACAATCGCGGCAACCACATAGTCGGCGTGTTGTAGAGACATAAGTTCACATAATGCCCGTTCACCGTCCAGAACGGGGATCCCGGAAACGGGAGCGGCATCAGCACGCAACAATTCGCGTAACCGCGACGCGGCCCCGGCATCGACCATGACCACACACTCGGGAAGATGCCGTTGACACTGTTCATGCATAAGCTCCACATTTCTCCTGGCCGCCAGAGCAACGACCCGGTAATGCCGCGGATGGCGTGAAAGCACATCCAGGGTGCTGACACCAATACTCCCGGTGGAACCAAGAATCACTACACCTTTCATTGCAGCATCCCCGCAAAAAGCAGGCCCACCACAAAAAACGGTGCCGCGGCACACATGCCATCTATCCGATCAAGAAAACCGCCATGACCTGGTAACAGGAAGCTACTGTGTTTGATTCCCACGGTACGTTTCAGCAAACTGGCCATCAGATCGCCCACAACGGACATGATCGCAGACAACAGCCCAATCAATGAAAACACGATACGATCATGATAGCTATCGAGTTGGAAACAGGCATACAGCACGCTGAACAGCAGACCACAGACAACGCCGGCTACCGTCCCCTCCCAGGTCTTGCCCGGGCTGATGGTAGGCGCAAGCCGACGTCTTCCGGCATAACGGCCAATGCCATAGGCGGTGCTGTCAACAAGGCAGATCAAACCTATCAGGAACAGCAGCAGGACTATTTCACGCTGTATGGAAAGATGATAAAACGCGAGCCATGGCGGCAAAATAAAGCATATTCCCAAACCCAGCCACAGGTGGCGTGGCAACAACAGTATACGCTTCCGCCGTTCACAGTATATCAACAGGGCCAAACTGCACAGCCACCAGACAATACCGAACAGCATGGACCCAAACCACAGGTTCACGGTGAAAAAATGCAGTAGCATCCCCTGTAACAAAATAAAAAATACGAGCCAGATTGCATGATTACGCATTCCCGACAGACACAACATGCCCCATTCCCAGACGGCAATCAGCGCAAACACCGAAAAATACAAAAACAGATAATCCGGCAGATACAGCAAAGTGAACAGTAAAGAAAGGATCAGGGCAACCGCCGTGATCAAACGGATATATGTGGCAGACATCCGGTTCGGCTCTACCCAAGCTGCTCCGATGTCTGCCCGAATCGTCGCTGACGCTTGATATACCATAACATCGCGGTGTCCATCTCATCATCGGTGAAATCCGGCCATAACACATCGCTGAAGTACAACTCGGCATAGGCCAACTGCCATAGCAGAAAATTGCTGATGCGGCGCTCTCCGCCAGGACGGATCAGCAGTTCCGGATCGGGACAGTCGGCCAACATCAATTCCGCGGCAATCGCGTCCTGATCCAGCTTGGGTGAAGGGTCGTCCCGGTAACGACAGACCAGTTTCCGACACGCCTGCAGAATGTCCCATCTGCCCCCGTAGGCAACCGCGATATTCAACCCCAGACCCTGATTGGCGCGGGTCAGCTTTTCAGCCTCCGTGATGGCCGACTGTAGATGACCAGGAAGACTGTCCCTGTCACCGACAAAGAACAACCTCACATTATTCTCATGTAATTCCTTAATTTCAACTCTTAAAGCATTGAAAAACAAATCCATTATATGGTTTACTTCCTCCTGAGGACGTTGCCAGTTTTCGCTGCTGAAGGCATAGACGGTAAGGAAGCGGATGCCATACGAAACGGCATACGCAACGATGCCACGCAAGGCTTGTATCCCCGCCTGGTATCCGGCCACTCTGGGCAATCCCTGCCGCGTAGCCCAGCGTCCATTACCATCCATGATAATGGCAATATGCTGCGGTAACTGAACATTTTCCAAGGCTGCCTGGCGCAACGCGGGGGATGAAGTAGCGGAATTCACGCAGATGCCTGGTAAAACTAGATTTCCATCATCTCCTTCTCTTTTCCGGCGGTACAACTATCGATCCGGCCGACATAATCATCCGTTAGCTTCTGCACCTGCTCCTCGCCCTGGCGTTCTTCATCCTCGGAAAGCAGCTTCTGCTTGACTTGCTGTTTGAAGCCCTGTTTCGCATCACGCCTTATGTTGCGTACCGCAATACGCGCCTGCTCGGCTTCAGTGCGCACGATTCTGATCAGTTCACGCCGACGCTCCTCATTAAGCGGTGGCATCGGCACACGGATAACATGTCCCTGAGTCAGGGGATTGAGCCCAAGATTGGCGTTGAGAATCGCTTTTTCGATGTCCGGGACAAGATTTTTGTCCCACGGGGTCACTACGAGCGTGCACGCATCCTGCGCAGCGATAGTCGCCACTTGACAGAGAGGCGATTCGCTTCCGTAGCAGGACACCATCACGTTTTCAACCAAAGACGGACTGGCACGACCGGTACGGACACGACTCAATTCATACTGGAAACTATCCAGGCTCTTTTCCATACGCCTCCGGGCATCTTCAATGATGCCATGGTAAGCAGACATCAGGCCGATTCCCTGTCGACCAGATGTGAACTTGCAACCAGGGTTCCCACATGTACACCTTTCACAACACGGCACAGGGCTCCCGGACGAGTAATATCAAGCACAATGAGCGGCATATTGTTATCACGGCAAAGCACTATCGCGGTAGTATCCATAACGCCAAGCTTTCTATTGATAATCTCGTCATAGGTCAGCTTCTCATAACATTCCGCACCGGAATCCAGCAGCGGATCCGCGCTGTATATTCCTTTGACCTTGGTCGCTTTTATCAACAGATCGGCATTGATCTCAATAGCCCTGAGACTGGCGGCCGAGTCCGTGGTAAAAAAGGGATTGCCAGTACCTGCCGCGAAAATGACTATATGTTTCTTCTTCAGGTGGTGAATCGCACGCCGGCGAATAAAATCCTCGCACACCTGGTTGATGCGCAACGCGGACATTACTCTGACCTGACAGTTTTCACGTTCCAGTGCATCCTGCATCGCCAAGGCATTAATCACGGTAGCCAACATTCCCATCTGATCCGCCGTTACCCGGTCTATCCCGGAAGATTGCGCCAGTCCGGCGCCGCGTGCGATATTGCCTCCTCCAATAACCAGCGCCACCTCCACACCAGAACCCGACAATTCGGCAATCTCTCTGGCCAGACAACCAATCATGGTCGGGTCAATCCCATAATTGCCCTCACCCATCAGCGCTTCACCACTGAGCTTGAGTAGCACGCGCCGATAATGCTGTTGCGAAGCGCCGGACATCGACCCTATGCCTGATTTCTGTTGGCCTGAGCCATTACTTCCTCGACAAAATTACCCTCATGCCGTTGCAAACCTTCACCCAGCTCAAATCGGTAAAAACGCAAAACTCCGGCGTTGGAGCTTCGCAACAACGCCTCAACGTCAAGATCCTCGTCCTTGACAAATTTCTGCCCCAACAATGTGTGGCCAGCAATGAACTTTCGCAGTCTTCCAGCGACAATCTTCTCCGTGATCTCCGGCGGCTTCCCATTGTCGGCTTCCTGTTCAGCATAGATTGCCCGTTCTTTGTCCAGTATGTCCCGTGGCAAGTCCTTTTCGGCCACGCACAGTGGCTTGCTGGCAGCAATATGCATGGCCAGATCCTTTGCCAGTGCGACATCGCCTCCTTCCAACTCCACCAATACCCCGATACGATCCGCATGCACATACCTGCCTACATGGCGTTCTGTCCGCAGTCTTTGCAAACGTCTGACAATAATGTTCTCGCCAATCCGGGACACCAATTCCAGACGTTGTTCCTCCAGGGTACTGCCACCAGTCTCACAGGCCAATAGTGTCTCAATATCGGCACACTCGTTAATCAGTGCGGTATTGGCAAGCAGACCCACATAGGAACTGAAACTGTCATCCCTGGCGACAAAATCAGTCTCGCAGTTGACCTCCAGCATGACACACGCCTGCTCGTTATTGCGGATTGTCACAACACCCTGCGCGGCAATACGACCAGCCTTCTCGCTGGCACTCGCCATCCCTCTTTTGCGCATCTCCACAATTGCCAACTCAATATCACCCGCGGTCTGCTGCAAGGCTTTCTTGCAATCCAGCATGCCGGCTCCGGTACGCTGTCTCAAATCCTTTATCAGTTGTGCGCTAATCTGCATGTCCGGTCTCCTGTCGCGTCGTGTCCACAGTGGCCTCCTCATTCACCTCTGCCACGATATCGTCCGCGCCAGACTCCGCCGCCACTCGTTCGGAACCGGATGGTACAGCAGCGTGCTCCGCATCCTCGCAAGACGCCGACGCAGACCCCTCGTCCGGAACATCGCCGGCCTGCGGAACAGTGATTTTCCTGGCTTTTTTACTACGAACCGTGACTTTGGCGGTATTGTCCTTTGCCTTTGCCTTTGCCTTTGCCTCATCTTCCACGATGATCCGACCCGTATTGGCGTCCAACTCCACAAACTCGTCGGCATCGGCATCCGACTGAAGGCCCTGGCGCTGCTGTGCATCCAGAATGGCATCCGCAACCCCCTCGCAATACAGGTTTATGGAACAGATTGCATCATCATTTCCCGGGATCACGTAATCAATATTATCCGGGGCATTGTTGCTATCCACTACCGCAACAACGGGTATGTTCAGACGCAACGCCTCCTTCACGGCAATTTGTTCATATCCAACATCTATAACAAACAACACATCCGGCAATTTATCCATACCCTTGATACCGGACAGGGAGGCATCCAGTTTTTCCAGTTCTCGCATTATCGACAATCCTTCTTTCTTACTCAGGCCACGCATTGTTCCATCCTTTTGCATGGCCTCGAGCTCCCTGAGCCGATTAACCGAGGTTTTCACTGTCTTGAAGTTGGTGAGCAAACCACCAAGCCAACGGCGGTTGACATAAGGCATCTGGCAGCGTATCGCCTGTTCACGGATAATGGACTGTGCAGCACGCTTTGTGCCAACAAAGAGTATGCTGCCTCCGCGGGAAACCTGACTGCCAATATAATTCAGCGCCTCCTGATACATTGGCAAGGTGTGCTCCAGATTGATAATGTGGATTCGATTGCGTTTCCCGTATAAAAACGGTTCCATTTTGGGGTTCCAATGACGGGTCTGATGCCCGAAATGCACCCCTGCATCAATCATCATTCGCATACTGACTTCTGACATCTCCTGATTTCTCCTGCTGGAAGTCACAAAAAATCATGCCTTATCAAAGGCAAAGTTCTTATTCCTCTCAAACTGTGGCTGCGTGGCAACAAAACCAGGGCATGTCCGCTGCACTTGGCAAAACAGGCTTCTTCCTGCCGCACTGATTCGGACCGATACACAAGATCGTCCAGCAAATCATATCTTGAGCCACAGTCCGGCAAATGCCGATAATGGTGTGTAACTACCTTGTCTCAGAGGCGGGGGATTTATATCATAAACCGTCGAAATGGACAAATACTCTCTTCCTTCAACTCCCCCTGCGCAGGAAGATCGGGATTTGGACACAACCCACACCCCAACGAAACAGCAACGCCGGTGCAAGCATGAAGATCCAGATAAAAGCCGCTGACGAGATCGCGAAAATGCGTGTTGCCGGCAGACTTGCCGCCGAGGTCCTTGAGATGATCGGCAAATATATCAGCCCTGGTGTCAGCACGGAGGAACTTGATGACATCTGCCATGATTACATTGTAAATACTCAAAAAGCCATCCCCGCACCACTAAACTACCGTGGCTTTCCAAAATCCATTTGCACCTCGGTCAACCATGTCGTATGTCATGGCATACCCTCCAGGAAAGTGGTGCTGCGCGATGGCGACATCGTCAACATCGATGTCACTGTCATTAAAGACGGTTACCATGGAGACACCAGTAAAATGTTTTACCTGGGCAATATATCCCCCCGCGAACAGAAACTGGTCTCCACGGCCTACCAGTGCATGAGCAAGGCCATCACCATGGTCCGCCCGGGGATTCATCTCGGAGATCTGGGACACGCCATACAGAACCTCGCTGAACAACGACGTTTTTCAGTGGTCCGAGAATATTGTGGACACGGCATAGGACGCAACTTCCACGAGGAACCGCAGGTACTGCATTTTGGACGGCCCGGAACCGGCGTTTGTTTGACAGCCGGTATGACATTTACTATTGAACCCATGATCAACATGGGAAAACGTCACGTAAAACTACTTGAAGACAACTGGACTGTAATAACGCGCGACAAGCAACCTTCTGCCCAGTGGGAACACACGGTCCTTGTCACTGATACCGGGTATGAAGTATTAACTCTCCGACAAGCGGAGAACTTGCGGGACAAGGTCGGCTAAGAGTCCGCTACTTCCACTGGTCCCGCCATCCACACTGTGCATTCCCATTGATTTCAGCGCCCGCCCCGACGCACGGATCGACAATGCTTTCGCAGACGATAAACAACAGTATCGCCGCACTGGATGAGGCCAAGCCCGAGTCTCGGGTCGGCGTACTCAAACGACTACTGGATCAAATCGACAACCGATTGGCCCAATGCTATGAACAACATATGAAGGTGGACAGTCTGGTCAGCCTGCGTGCCAAACTGATGGATGAGCTGCTCATTGGTCTATGGAAGCACATTGGTCTTGGCGACGCACTCTCCCTGCTCGCCACAGGAGGCTATGGTCGAGGCGAACTGCATCCCTGTTCCGACATTGATTTGCTGGTACTTTACCAGGGACGCATCAACAAGAAACAGCGGCGGATGATCCAGGATTTCCTGACGTTCCTGTGGGACATGGGACTAACAGTGGGACACAGTGTACGTACTCCAGCCATGTGCGAACAAGCGGCCAGACGCGATATCGGCATCGCAACCGGCCTGATGGAAGCCCGATTACTCAGTGGCAACCTGGTATTGCATCAAAAACTCATGGAACGCATGAGCCCGGAACGAATTTGGCCAAGCCATCGTTTTTTTTCCGCAAAATGCGCGGAACAGCGGGAAAGGCACAGGAAATTTTCCGATACCTCACACAATGTCGAACCCCATATCAAAGATGGGCCTGGAGGATTGCGCGATATCCAGACTATCGCGTGGGTCACCAAACGTCATTTTGGAGTGGGTCACTTGCGCGATCTGATCAAACTGAAATTTCTGACTCGCAGCGAGTACCACGCACTGCGCAAAGGACAGGAACTGTTGTGGCAAATCCGCTATGGCCTGCACCTGCTTACCGGCCGTTGCGAGGATCGCCTGCTGTTTGATTACCAGAAGCGAATATCCAGCCAATTTGGCTATCACGGGCCTGGTAACCAGGGCGTGGAAATGTTCATGAAGGACTACCACAACACCGTGCTTGAGATGAACCGGCTCAATGAAATGCTGCTCCAGCATTTTGAAGAGGACATCATTTGCACACGAAAAAAGCAACAGATAACCAATCTGAATCAGCGTTTTCGCATCCATAACAATGTAATTGAGGTCCGCAACAGCCGGGTGTTCAAAAGAAACCGATTTGCGTTGCTGGAAATGTTTCTGCTAATCCAACAGCATCCCCAAATACACGGGGTCCGTGCCAGCACGATCCGATTGGTACGCCATTATGCGGAGCAGATAAACGAAGATTTCAGACATGATATACGGGCCCGTAGCTATTTCATGGAGATAATTCGACAACCAAGAGCCGTCTGGCACGAACTGCGACGCATGCACCGCTATGGAGTCCTGGGTGCCTATTTGCCGGTTTTTTCCCATATCCAGGGGCTTATGCAGTTTGATCTCTTTCATTCCTACACAGTGGATGAACACAGTCTGTTTGTTATAAGAAACCTGCGGCGGTTCAATCTGCCGGAGTACCGGGAACACTTTCCGCTGTGCCATCAGGTGATCAAGAAAATTCCGAAGCAGGAAGTGCTGTATGTCGCCGGGTTATTCCATGATATCGCCAAAGGACAGGGTGGGGACCATTCCCGTCTGGGTGCGAAAGAAGTGATGAAATTCTGTATTGCGCATCAATTCAGCGAGTATGACACCCGTCTGACCGTCTGGCTGGTCCGGCACCATCTGTTGATGTCCATAGCCTCGCAGAAAATTGATATAGATGACCCGGCGGCGATCTCCGACTTTGCCTTGAAAGTCACGGATCAAAACTACCTGAACCACCTGTACCTGCTTACCGTCGCGGACATCTGTGCCACCAATGCGGAATTGTGGAATTCCTGGCGCGACTCTTTGCTATCCGAATTATATTATTCAACGCTGATGATGATGCGCCGAGGAAAAGAAAAGAGCCGCTACAAAACTATCCGAACCAACGAGCAACGCGACACGGCGCTGACACTGATCCGGAACGCCAGTGAAAAACAGGTGGAGATCTCCCGCCTCTGGAAAAATCTGCACACCGACTATTTTCTTCGTCATACGCCTGCTGAAATCGCGTGGCATACCAGTGGCATTATCGATCACGGAAAAAAATCATTGCCGTTGATACTCCTCAGACATGAACCACATCACGGATGGAGCCAGATATTCGTATACACCAAAGACACCACCGGCCTTTTTTCCTCGACCGCAAACGCCATTGAAGCCCTGTCATTAAACGTTCATGACGCACGGATTATCACTTCAAAAAACCATTTCGCACTGAACACTTATGTGGTGCTGGAAGATGATGGCAGCAGCATTCGTGGAGCAAGACGCTGTAAAGAGATCGTCCAATACATTCGCCAGAAACTGGTCGACACGGAATCGGATTCCACTGCGCAGATATTTCGCATCAAACACCGGAAACTGGAAAGTTTCAATTTCCCGACTCAGGTCCATTTCAATGTAGATAAAAAAAATTCCCGCTTGATTATGGAAGTATCGACCCTGGATCGGGTAGGCGTACTGTCACGTGTGGGACACGCCATAGATCACAACGGGATGCAATTGCTGGGAGCGAAAATCGCCACTTACGGCGAACGGGTGGAAGATATTTTTTATCTCCGCAGGCGCAGTGGAGACTTGCCCCAGTCAGACACCTGGTTCGCTCACCTGTCCGCCAAAGTCATAGCCGCTATAGATGGATAAAATAACGCCTGCACCACAAGATGAACAGGCACTGATGCGGCGTGCTTACAGACTACAAGGGCAAAGCCTGCAATACCTGGCAAACGCGCTGGGAGTGAGCCTTCCAAAAAAACGGGGACATCCAAAAGGCCTTGTTGGCCAAATGCTGGAAAGCTATCTGGGAGCGGATGCCGGCAATCAGGCGCGACCAGATTTTACCGGCCTGGGCATTGAACTGAAATCCATCTCGTTGAATACGTCTGGAAAACCCACCACTGCCACTTTTGTCAGCGGTGTCCCTTCCCACATCAGAAAATTCCCCGAATGGGAAGAGTCGAGCGTATGCAAAAAACTGCAACGCGTGCTGTGGATCCCCATAGAGATGGTCAATGGCGAGCCCATGTCGATGTCCCGTATAGGCACTCCAATCCTGTGGTCCCCCGATGAACACACCGTTGGGCTGTTACGCCAGGACTGGGAAGAATTAATCGAACTGGTATGTCTGGCCAGGTTTGATTCCATCCATGCCGGCCTCGGAGCATATCTGCAACTGCGCCCCCGGACGGGTGAGCGTGCGACCCAGGGCCAACCCCATCCCCTGAGCTTTTACCTGCGTGCCAAATTTACCGAACAATTCATAATCAATCCCGCAAGGAGTTGCCCGTCGTGATCTGTATAGCACCGATGATGGGACATACGGACAGGCATTTCCGTTATCTCATGCGACTGTTCTCCCCTGCGCTGCGTCTGTATACCGAGATGATAAGCACACAGGCAATCCTGCATGGAAACCACGCGAGACTGCTGGCATACAGCATGGAAGAGCATCCGCTGGCGTTACAGCTCGGAGGCAATGATCCGGACCGACTCGCTCGCTGCGCAAAGATTGCCGAAGCGATGGGCTATGACGAAATCAACCTGAACGCGGGTTGTCCCAGCAAGCGGGCACAAGATGGAAACTTCGGGGCCTGTTTAATGGCTTCTCCGGAATGCCTCGGCGAATGTGTCTCCGCGGTGCGAGAGGCTGTCTCGATACCCGTTACCGTCAAATGCCGCACGGGGCTCGACACCGACAACGACGCGGAGTTTTTATACCGGTTTGTTCAAACCCTGAGTTCGCATGGCTGCACGACTTTCATCATACATGCCCGCAACGCCTGGTTGAAGGGCCTGTCTCCAGCGAAAAATCGCCATATCCCTCCACTAAGATATGAACTCGTATACCGGATACAACGGGATTTCCCCAAACTCAAGATCATTATCAATGGCGGCATACGTACCTGCGAGGACATACGGAGGCACCTGCCGCATGTGCAGGGCGTCATGATTGGTCGGGCGGCGGTCGATTCGCCCTGGTTCCTTTTCAGGGCAACGTCCGGCAACAATGTCTCAGCCGGCAGCCGCCACGAGATCGTGCTCAGGTATCTCCCTTATATCTCCGCACAACTGCAACAGGACGTCCCCATGCGCATTTTTTGCCGGCACCTGATGGGGATATATCACGGCGTGCCGGGGGCCAGACAATGGCGGCACACACTATGCGATGCCACCCGGACTCGGGATATCAACATGATCCGTGACGCGTCGGAACAGTTTCCGGTGGATTCCATGGCTCCCCGCTACAGCGGATGACGTAACACGATAGTGTCTTCACGCTCGGCGCCAGTGGAAATAATATCAATCGGCACATTGCAAAACTCCGCCACATATTCCAAAAAACGCCTGGCATTCCCTGGCAGACTGGCGTATTCACGCACACCATGGGTAGTACCTTCCCACCCGGGCAATTCCCGATATACCGGTTTGCAAGCCGACAAGGCCCTGGCATTGACCTGACAAAGGTCCGCTGTATCACCCTCCGGGGTCTGGTACGCAACACACACTTTCACACTCGATAGCTGATCGAGCACATCCAGCTTACTGATACACAGGCCATTGATGGCGTTAATCCTGCAGGCAAATTTCAATAGCACCGCATCCAACCAGCCACACCGGCGTTCACGTCCCGTGGTCGCGCCGAATTCGTTTCCATATTTGACAATATGCTGGCCTGTGGCATCGTTCAACTCGGTCGGGAACGGCCCCATACCGACACGGGTAGTGTAGGCCTTGCTGATACCCAGCACATAATCCAGGCGGGTAGGAGCAATGCCAGTCCCTATGGCCGCTCCTCCAGCGGTGGTGCTGGACGAAGTGCTATAGGGGAAAGTGCCATGATCGATGTCGAGCAGGGTGCCCTGCGCGCCCTCGAACAGGATATTGCGTCCCTGTTTCTGCAGCGCATCCAGGCGAATGGAAACGTCTCCCGCCAGAGGGCGTATCGCTTCAGCCTGCTTACACAGCGTATCCAGCAGTGGCTGCAACTCCACCGTATCCGTCCGATAGTATTCACGCAGCAAAAAATTGTGGTAGTCCAACAACTGCTTCACACGCTCCTGAAACCAATCACCGCCCGCCACAAGATCAGCAAGCTGCAGACCGCGACGCGCAATCTTGTCCGCATAAGCCCAGCCGATGCCACGACCGGTGGTCCCGATGGCGTGCCGTCCCAGTTTTTTTTCATTCGCCTGATCCAGGGCAATGTGCGAAGGCAGGATCAACGTACAGGCCGAACTAATCAACAGGCGCTGCCGGACTGCAACACCATGCGCCTCCAACTGCCGCATCTCCGTCAACAACGCTTCCGGACACAGTGCCACACCATTACCTATGAGACAATCGACTTCCGAATGCAAAATCCCCGAAGGCACAAGATGCAGGATCGTCTGCCTGCCATCGATAACCACAGAGTGTCCCGCATTGTGGCCACCCTGGTAACGCACCACGGCTGCCACACCGGGACTCAGGAGATCAACGATTTTTCCCTTGCCTTCGTCGCCCCAATGCGTTCCCACCACTACCAAATTTCTGCCATTATCCATAGTCGATCAGATACGCAGCGCAGTGCCTGGGTGAAGGGAAAAAGAAAATTACTCTGCGGGTACCGCAATCACTTCCCAGTTACCCGCGTTTTTACTGAGCATGTGATTGCATCCCAGCGCTGTGGCGTCGCTGCTATCGTCCTGCAACGCAACGATGACCACCTCTCCCTGATTACGCAAACGGCAAATTTGCTCCTCCAGGCCTTCATCTTTTTCTGCCGGCGCCAAAATCACACGAGCCGGTATAGGACGCCGGTCGGAACCACCCTGCTCCCTCAGTGTCAGGAGTTGTTTCAGATCCAGACTGAAACCAGTCGCCGGTCTGGCTCTGCCAAAGCAGGCCCCAGTGTCATCATAGCGTCCACCAAACGCCACACCGTCACTGCATCCACCGGAGCAGTAGGCCGTGAAAAGCAGACCCGTATGATAATGGTATCCACGCAGTTCTCCCAGATCATACTGCCAGGATATGTCCCTGCCGATAGTCTGCAGAGCGGCGTTTAGCTGCTCCAATTCAGCCACATGCTCAGCAAGCTGCGGGACAGTCCCCAATAAGCGCTTACGAATGCGGTCCAATACACTGCTGTCACCATGCAGTTCAGGGAGCAAATTCAGCGCGTCCCTGAATGTGTCCGGCAATTGCCAGTCGTCCAGCATCCGGGACAATTCCGGTAAGGCACGTTGCTGTAAGGCGGCGGATAAACCGGACTCCTGTTCGGCATCCAGTTCGCACGCCTGCGCCAAGGTCCGGTAGATGCCCACATGGCCGATATCGATATTCACATCACACGCCCCGGCAAGCCTCAAGGTTTCGATCATCAAACGCAGAATCTCAATATCACTGCCAATACCACGATGACCAAACAGCTCGGCACCGGTTTGCAGCGGGGACCTGGAAGTGGCGGCGATATCGGCTCGAGTATGCAACACCGTGCCCAGATAACACAGTCTGGCAGGCACATCACGCTTGAGCACCCGCGCATCGATACGTGCAATCTGTGGAGTGATATCGGCACGGATCCCCATCATCCTGCCATTCAGTTGATCCATGACCTTGAACGTTCTGAGGTCCAGGTCCTGGGCACTTCCGGTCAGCAAAGACTCCAGATATTCCAATAATGGCGGAATGACCAGCTCATAGCCCCAGCTACGGTACAGGTCTACAGTCTCGCGACAGAGTTCCTCAAGAGCCCATGCGCGAGGAGGCAGGAACTCTTCCATCCCCGCCGGCAATAACCATCTGTTTTTCATGCAGCCGGATTGGATAAAAACGCCTATTTCCCGAACTGCGCATTGAAGTATTTGAAGAAGTCCGAATCGGGTTCAAGCAACAGCACATCACTGCCATTACCAAAGCTGTTTCGGTACGCGCTCAAACTCCGATACAGCGCATAAAACTCGCTGTCTTTTTTATAGGCCGAGGCATAGATTTCCGTGGCCTGGGCATCTCCCTCACCACGGATGATTTCAGCATCCCGATAGGCGTTTGCCAGAATGATTTCGCGTTCACGATCCGCTGTGGCACGAATACGCTCCGCCGCTTCCGCTCCCTGGGCACGCAATTCCTTGGCGACCCGAAGACGCTCCGAACGCATGCGCCGATAGACGTCGTCACTAACTTCTTCAGGCAAATCAACACGTTTAGTACGCACATCCTCTACTGATATGCCCAAATCCTCCTGCAGACTGGCAATCTTGTCAGACACCAAACGCAGTATCTCCGTGCGCTCCCCCGCCACCACCTGTTGCAGTGTACGCCTGCCGAATTCATCCCTCAGAGCGCGATTTATGCGCTGCCCGAGCAGGTTGTTGGCATTACGCACGTCACCCCGGGTCGCTTCATAAAAACGCTTCATATCGGTGATGCGCCACTTTACGTAGTAATCGACGATCACGTCCTTTTTCTCTATCGTCAGATAGCGCTGTGGCTCCTGATCCAGGCTCAGCAGACGCTTCTCGAACTTCTGATTGGTGTTGACAAAAGGAATCATCACATGCAACCCGGATGGCAGATCCACGCGGGAAACCTCGCGAAAACGAAACACCATCCCCCGCTCCCACTCGTTGACCCGAAACAGCGCCAGCGCGGAAAACACGACCGCAAAAACCACCAGTGGCGCAAACCATGCACTGTTAAACCACTGCTTTTTCATCGTTGCCCACGCAGTCTTCTGTTGATCAAATCACGCATGTTGCTATTGCTTTCAGCGTTCGCACTGTTGCCACTCTGCTGAATACGGCGCATCATTTCACCCTGCCCGGAACCGGAGGTTGACGACTTTCTGCCACCCGGAGAAATCAACTGGTCCAGTGGCAGATACATCAGACTATTGCTGCCTTCCGCATCCATTAGCACCTTGTTGCTGTTGCTCATCACTTCTTCCATCGTATCCAGATACAGACGTTGTCGGGTAACCTCGGGGGCAAGTTGATATTCCTGCAATAACTGCTCAAACCGGCTGGCCTCACCTTCCGCCTTGGCGATTACCCGAGACTTGTAAGCGTTCGACTCTTCCCGCAGACGCGCCGCGCCACCTCTGGCCTTGGGGATAATGTCGTTGCGATAGGCTTCCGCCTCATTCACCAGGCGTTGTTCATCCTCACGCGCCTTGATGGCATCGTCAAACGCGGCCTTGACCTGTTCCGGTGGCTTCGCCGGCTGCATTTCCACACCCAATATGATGATGCCGGCAGCATAATCAATCAGCGTTTCCTGGATCAACGCCTGCTGACGCCGGGCAATTTCATTACGTCCCTCGGTAAAAATGAAGTCCAGTTGGCTCTTCCCGATGATTTCACGCACCGCGCTTTCCGTCACCTGCTTCAAGGTCCCTTCAGGGTCAAGCACATTGAACAGGTATTTCTCGGGTTCCCCAATCCGCCACTGCACCGCCACCTCAACATCAACGATATTCTCATCCTGTGTCAACATCGTCGCTTTATGTGATATGGAGCGCACCTGTCCGACGTTGACTCGATACAGCTTTTCTATCGGTCTGGGAAAACGGAAATTCAAGCCTGGACCCATGGTCCGTACATGTTTCCCCAGACGTAACACAACGCCACGTTCACGCTGATCCACAAAGTGTGTTATGTCATAGAGCACAAACCCCAGCAGTATGATGCCAGCAATCCCCAGCATGGGTAACAGCGGACGCCCGCCCAGATTGCCCCATCCCGGCCCCTTGCCATTGCCCTTTCCGGAACCACTGGAACGTCCGGGTTGACGAGAACCGAACAACTCCGAGAACACATCCCGTAATTTCCCCAGCAACTCCTCCAGGTCCGGGGGACCATCCTTGCCCTTTTTCGGTCGCCCCCACGGATCCCTTTTCTTGTCCGGATCGTTATCGTCCGGTTCATTCCATCCCATAGCCAACCCTCGTCATTAGCCGTTACCAGACTGATAAAAAACCGTTTGCCGTGGCAACTCGGAATGAAAAAACGCCGTGGGCCATAGCGGGATCATGGTTCGCATGACTGCAAATCAGACAATCGCAAACCCTGTTTGCGACACAATTGATGCAGCAGACGGTTATTCATTTTGACGCGCATATTCCAACCATCCTCACCCAGAGACCGCTCGCATACTACCACACCGTGCTGGAATAAATGGCTGCGCAGACTGCCTGCTGTCAGTGGAACCTCCAAATCGTATTCATTGTTATGTGTATGCAGGATATTGTCAAGCGCCCTGTCCATACAGTGCAGCAACTCGGGGATCCCCTTGCCGCTGGCCGCGGAAACAAAGACCGTACCATGCCGGGTTTCCGTAGTCAGACTGGTACGCAAACCGGTGCTCAACCCGGACAGCCGGTCGATCTTGTTGTAGACATATATCTGTGGGATGGTATTGGCGGCGAGTTCTCTAATCACCTGATCGACTTGTGCAATCCGCGTCCCGCGCAGTTCCGGGTTGACCATATCAATCACATGCAGCAGCAAATCCGCGTCCTGTACCTGCTTCAGCGTGGCCTGAAAGGCCTCGATCAATTCGTGTGGCAAATCGGATAAAAAACCGACTGTGTCTATCAGCGCGATCTGTCTTCCCGACGGCAGTCGCAGGTACTTCGCCTCCGGGTCCAACGTGGCAAACAACAGATCCGCCACCCATGCCGTCGCGCCGGTCAGACGATTGAACAAAGTCGACTTCCCCGCATTGGTATAGCCCATCAGCGCGACAACCGGAACGGCATGCTTTCTGCGCCGCTGCCTGCCCAGTTCACGTTGACGATGTATCCGCTGCAACGAATGCTTCAGAGATCGGATACGTTGACGCAGCAGGCGGCGGTCCGTTTCCAGTTGTTTCTCGCCCGGCCCCCGCAGGCCAATGCCTCCTCTCTGCCGTTCCAGATGCGACCAACCGGACACCAACCGGGTAGACAGCCACTGCAATTGCGCCATCTCGACCTGCAATTTGCCCTCATGGCTGCGTGCGCGCTGGGCAAAGATATCGAGGATCAACGCGAAACGATCCAGTACCGGTATCTGCCAATATCGTTCCAGATTACGCTCCTGCGAAGGGCTCAGTGTCTGACTGACCACCACCAGTTCGATATTCTGTTCAACGATCAAGGCCCGCAACGCATCGGCCTTGCCTTTGCCAATGAAAAAACGCGGATGCACCCGTTCGATGCGGGTGGTATGGACACACTGGCAATCCAGTCCAGCCGCACATGCCAAATCGGAAAATTCATTCGCCTCCGCGTTTCTGCCACGGACAAGATTTACCAGTAGCAGTAGCGTACGCAAATGCTCAACCTGTCTGAAAACACCTGGCAATCCGGTGCGCGGGACACCAACTGGAGATTGATTGCTGACGCCAACGCACGCAGCATGCGGGTGTGGATCCGGATGGCGTCAGTCGAACTCACGGGCCCATAACATACAACAGATCGTGCGGCGGGTTCAAACCGTTTTGCGGGTTCACGACAGTAAGACTGTAAGGGCTCGCCCCCCACCGCGGCAGCCAGCGCCTTGCGGCCCGGCCGCTGCGACTCCCGGGGAGAGTGATATATGCGACCCACCCGGCAAGGTGCCCGCAACCCCGCCGGATACCTGCCTGTATCCACTGCGCCACGATGAATCCCAATCCGGCGTGTAACAAAACGCATGTGCTCCCACCGCCGTCCAGGCGTTCCTCCACAGTTTATATTCTACATTAAATATACTATTTATATTGTTATTGTAAAAGAATTAAATAGGTTAAGAAAACACGCCTGCAAGCGCTCGTGTCCCGAACACGCACGCACAGTCAGGCAACCGGGCCGGTGGCCACCGCCCTCTCTCTCGGATACGCGGACAGTCTCGCCTCGATGCAGGCACGCAGTTGCGCGACGCAATCCGTACTGACAGCATTGCCGGTCATCGGGACCACAAAACGCTCCGCGCACGTCTCGGCCCGCAGCCAGGTGAGCTGGCGCTTCGCCAACTGTGCCGTGGCAATCAGGGTTTGTTCCTGCATCGTCCGCCTGTCGATCGTACCATCCAGCATTGACCATATCTGCCGATAGCCGATCAGACGCATCGAAGGCAGGTCGGCATGCATGTCCGTGCGTGCGAATAGCGCCTCCACTTCCTCAATCAACCCATGCTGCAACATCCCGAGAAAACGCCGCGCTATCCGCTGTCGCAACCCGACACGGTCGTCCGGAACCACGATCAGCTTGATGATAGGAGCGGATAGCGCATTGTCATGACGAGACGCAAAATGACTCGAAAACGGTGTCCGGGTCAGTTCCCAGACTTCCAGTGCCCGCTGTATGCGCTGTCCGTCATGCGGGTGTATACGCGCCGCAGCAACGGGGTCCACCTGCCGCAATCGCTCATGTAACGCGGGCCAGCCACATTCTCGCGCCGCCTGCGTGAGCCGGGCACGAAGTGCCGGATCGGCATATGGCAACAGCGCCAGGCCCCGTTCCAGCACGCGGAAATACAGCCCCGTACCACCTACCAGCAGGGGCAGCTTCCCCTGTGCCTGAATGGCCTGTATCGCCTGCTTCGCGTCCTGAAAAAAACGCGCCGCCGAATAACTTTCCGCCGGGTCACATATGTCAATCAAGCGGTGCGGGACCCGGGCGAGAAGCGCCGGGGACGGTTTATCGGTGCCTATATTCATATCACGATAGACCATCGCCGAATCCACGCTGACCAGTGAACAGGCAAAATACCGCTGCAAGGCAACGGCGATCTCCGTCTTGCCTGTCGCAGTCGGCCCCATGAGAAAGATGACCGGGGGGCCAGGATGTTTATTCATCGTCCCTGTCGCAGAAAGCGGGGCCAATCCGCAGGATACAGCGTCCGCCACGGGACCTGCGTCGGCGCGAGATCGCTAAAGCGTCGTATCTCTCCGGCAAAACGCGCCAACATCTCCTCGGTCAGAGACTCGGGCAGACTATCGTTGGCATGGGCAGCCAGACATTCGCATAGCCGTTCGATGTGTTTTTCCGTATCCGGTTCCGCCAACAGCTTCAACACATCCTCCAGCAGCGAAACCGGATCGGCCAGTGCAAGACAGGCGGGCAAGCCGCGCACCGCAAGCAACTCCAGGCCCTGCGGTTCAACAGCAATGCCAGCCAGACGCAGGTTCTGCGCCTGTGCCTCCGCCTGCCTCACCTGCTCCGCCCGCATGGGCAAGCTCACAGGCACCGCCAAAGGACGCATGCTGACCTCCGAAGCCCGCATCTGCTCGCGCAAGGTCCGCTGCGCCAGCCACACATTGGTCGCGGGAATATCGGCCAGCACCGCGACGCTATCCCATTGAACCAGGGCAAATTGACAGTCGGGCAACTGTATCACCACCCCATTGTCCACGCCTCGGGCATAAGACACAAAATGCTGTTCCGGGAACAACGGGGCACTGGTATCCGCGACACCCGCCTCGGGCTCGTCCGTTCGCACCACCTGATCGGTACCCAGCGTACTGGCGGCGGATTCCAGTATCTGCCGATATTCCCGTGGCCGCAGTCCGCTACCGCCCGTATCTCCCACCCAGGGTTTGCCACCCGTCTGTGGCCGAACCTCCGTATGGGAAACGCCCGGCAGCAGGGTACGCTGATGCAGGGTATTGAGCAGCACCTCATACAGCAGATCATGCAGTTCCCTGGCGTGATGAAATTTCAGTTCGCGTTTGCTGGGATGCATATTCACATCCACCAGGGCCGGGTCCATTTCCAGATACAGCAGATAGCTGATATAGCGACCACTGGGGATCATGTCCTCCACCGCCATACGCACCGCATGGGTGATCAGGCGATCCTTTACCAAACGTCCATTGACAAAACTGTACTGACGGTCGCTCTGGCCACGGGCGGCATCCGGACTGCCAACCCAGCCCGAAAAACGCATGCCGGCCGCTTCTCCCTGCACGACAAAACCGGTCTCCCGAAACTTTTTGCCCAGCACCGCATCCACCCGCGCCTCGGAACTGGTAGTGGATTGCGGACAATGAAACACCTGCCTTCCATTATGTAACAGCCGAAAACGCACCTTGCAGTGCCCCAACGCGAAGGCACGTATCAGTTGGCTGATACGCAGAAACTCGGTTTTCTCCGACTTCAGGAATTTGCGGCGCGCCGGGACACGATGGAACAATTTGCGCACCTCGACCGTCGTGCCACAGGGATGCGCCACTGGCTGCGGGACACTGTCCTGGTTGCATACCCTGTATGCCTGCCCTTCCGCACAGGCGGACACAATGCACACATCAGCCACCGCGGCAATGCTGGACAAGGCCTCACCACGAAATCCCAGACTGACGATACAGTCGAGATCGGCTATGGAACGCAGTTTACTGGTTGCCTGCGCCTGCAGCGCAAGCCCCATATCATCCGGATAGATTCCCTGACCATCATCGCATACACGGATCAGCGGGCTGCCATCCCCATCGATCTCCACCACGATGGAATCCGCACCCGCGTCCAGTGCGTTTTCCACCAATTCCTTGACCACCGAGGCCGGCCGTTCCACCACTTCACCCGCGGCGATCTGACAGGCCGTTTCAGTGGACAGCCTGCGTATACGCGGGAGTTGCGCGACCGAACTCATCAGCAAACGCGACTCAATCCGGACTGCCGGCTGTCCGAGCAGGAAGGCGGTAGCATCACGATCCTGCCGCGCAGAAGCGTATCAGTACTACCTTGGAACGGTTCAATATATATATGACGGATTACTGCCTGTAAAAATGCCGTAGCCTATGAATCGGACGACGGAATACTGATAGTCCGTCCTATCTGCAGCACATCGCCCTCGATATTATTATGATCACGCAAACGCTGCAAACTGACCCGATACTGTTTGGCAATACCGAGCAGCGTATCCCCCGGGCGCACAACATATTTGCGCTGCGTGTTCTGCTGCGCCAGCAGAGTCCCTTCCAGCGGATAGTCCGTGTAGTATCCGCGCAAACTGTCGACCAGCGCGCCCACCAACCGCTTCTGGTACGCCTTGTCCAGCAGCTTCTTTTCTTCCGAGGGATTGGAAATAAACGCCGTCTCAATCAGGATGGAAGGAATATCCGGCGATTTAAGCACCACGAAACCCGCAGACTGCACATGTTTTCTATGCACCCTGCCGATGCGTTCAAGACCTTTAAGCACCCGCTCCGCCACCACCTCACTGCTTTCCAGGCTGGCGGTCTGAGACAAATCCAGCAGTGTGGTCAACAGATTGTCATTGTCCTGGCTTTCAGGATTCACCCCTCCCATCAGGTCCGCCAGGTTTTCCCGTTCGGCCAGCCACCGTGCATGCTCGCTGCTGGCACCCCGCTGTGACAGTATATATACCGAGGAACCGCGCACCCTGTGGTCATGGAAGGCGTCGGCATGCAGCGAGATAAACAGATCGGCCTGCGCCTCGCGTGCCTTTTCCATACGCCTGCGCAAGGGCAGAAAATAATCCCCCTCACGTACCAACACCGCACGCATCCCGACCTGACGATCAAGCCGCTTTGCCAACAGCAAAGCAATCTGCAACACCACATCTTTCTCATAGGTGCCATGTTTGCCTATGGCACCCGGATCATCGCCACCATGGCCGGCGTCAATGGCGATTACCACATCCCTGCCAGACTCCCGTTTGGGCGCCAACACGCCCCGTATGGCCATATCCGCGGCGTCCGGAGCCGCCGCTTTCGCCGGTAACAGATCAATCACCAGACGATGTTTGTAGCGCCGGTTGGGCTTGAGCTGAAACACGTTGACACGGGCGGGCCGCTTCAGATCCAGTACCACCCGCAGGTCGGTGCCATTGCGCCTTGCGGTGCGTATACCGTTCAGGTAGCGGTCCCTGGCGAAGGATTTCGAGGGCGGCTTGTACAACGGCGTATCCTTGATATCCAGTACCACCCGATGGGGGTCAGCCAGCAATATCTTGGTGTAATCGATCCGGGTATCGGTATCCAGCACGACCCGCGTGCTGTCCGGGGCACCCCAGATACGCAGGTTCTCGACCGAACCGGCAACGGCCAACCGGGAAACGGCCAAAAAGAACAGTATCAATAAAAACCGGCGCATCATTTATCTTTGGCAACCATGGTTTATGGCTTGGACATGTGGGATAGTTTCACATGATATGGAAAAAATCAACTTATGCATATGATTTAATACAAGTTAGCACTTTCTCACGCTCTGGAGCAAGATGCCTTTATTCCATTATTTTCAACGACTTGAGGGTTTTCTGCACGCCAGAACACCGCGTACCCCATGACAGCAGCGGACCGCGGCCCTGAAAAAAACGCCCTACGGGGCCTGCCCGAACCGGTAGTACATCTGTTGCAACCATGCGGCCACATCCGCCACCTCTTCTTCAAACCAGCCCAGTTCGGCCGCCAACTCACAGGCCCTGACCTGCGCCCGCAAGGCCTTCAGACTGTTGACGCGCCGCTCCTCGCGTACATATATCCGGGCATCATGGCAGCGTACGCAATGTGCCTCATGCAGACGCCGACCATTATCCAGGTCGGCAGTCTCGGAGGAAGTATCCAGCCCGGCAGTCTCGGAGGAGGCCGCGCATGACAGCGGTGGCAACAATACGACACACAGCACAAACAGGCCAAGACCTGGGGATGGACGAAGATGGCAACCCGGCAGCACGGAAAACGGCAGGCTATCCGGCCAGCTTCGCACGCAGATTGGCGATACGCAGCACCGCCGGAGGATGCGAATCATGGAAGGCCGAATACAGCGGGTCCGGCGTCAGCGTATTGGCGTTGTCCCGGTACAGATTCACCAGCGCACTGATCAAATGAGACGCGTGGGTCTGAGAACTGGCAAAATCATCCGCCTCAAACTCGTGCCGGCGTGATATCGCCGCAAACACCGGTTGCAAAAAGGCGATAAAGGCGGGCGATACCAACAGGAACAAGGCCAGCGCCTGGTAGTCCGAAGGCCGCGACACACCCAGACCCTGATAAAACCATTGCGCCTGACTCAGGCCCCCGAGTGCGGCCAGGGCAAAAAAAGACAGCAGTCCTATAGTCAGCATTCTTCTGGGGATGTGTCCGCATTTGAAATGGCCGAGTTCATGTGCCAGCACCGCCTCTATTTCCTCGTCCTTCAGGCTGTCCATCAAGGTGTCAAAAAAGACTATGCGTTTGCTCGCGCCAAAGCCGGTAAAATACGCATTGCCGTGGGTCGAGCGCACAGAACCATCCATGACATATATCCCCTGGCTGTTAAAACCGTTACGGTTCAGCAACGCCCCTATGCGCTGTTCCAGTGCCGTATTTTCCAGTGGCCTGAAGGTGTTGAACAGCGGGGCGATGAATCTGGGGTATGCCCACATCATCAGTACACTGAAGCCGGTCCAGACACACCACACCCAAACCCACCAAAGCCCACCGGAGTTTGCCATCAACCACAGTGCCAGCGCGATCCCGGGCAAGCCAATGGCAAGCATCAGCAGTCCCGATTTAAGACAATCCATCAACCACAGTACCGGTGTCATGCGATTGAAACCGAACCGCTTCTCCAGCACAAAAGCGCGCCAGAAATCCATCGGCAGTTCCAACAGCCGCATGACCAGCATGACGATAAACAAAAACAGCACGCCTGCCGACAATCCAGCAAAACCCATGCCCCTGACCACCGTATCCAGCCATTCCAGCATGCCACCAAGCGTCCATACCAGCACCAGTACCACACCCACCACCTCGTTGCACACATTGAACCCGACCTTGGCCCGGGTATAATCCGCCGCCTTCCGATGCGCCTCCAGAGAAATACGATCACTGAAGTCCCGCGGCACCTGATCGCGATGGGTCCGTATATGGATAACGTGCCGATACGCCAAAAAACATTCCACGCCGAGCCCGATAAACAGCACCGCCAGAAAAAGTAGGGTAAACACATTCATTGTGCGGTTTATTATCGGTTATCTCCCAATGACTATCAATATCGGCCGGCACCGTGTGCGCTCACCCGGGGTGTGTCGTGTCCGCCCGGTCAGGGCAAAAGAGACGCCTGCATCCGCCGTCCGCTACACAGCACACTGCAACTGGTGGTACGAGGCACATAAACCGCTGGCAAACGTGGCCTGGATGACGCCTCCAATCGCTCCCCCCGGAGTCGCATCCCGGGTTATACCAATTATCGACCACGTCATATTGGCCCTGACTGGGCTCTTCCAATCTATTGGACCACATCAGAAAGGCCCCTCCCCGAAAGGCTGGCGCCTTTAGCCCCTCCCTCAAGGGAGGGTGATGACACGGGGCAATGGCCAACTCACCGTATGGCCAAATCCCCACAGTTGCATGGTCATGCATTCACACATTGCCGCTATCAATCGCTCCCCCCTGGAGGGGGAGCCGGCAAGCCAAGGGCGTCAGCCCGCAGGCGCGCCGGTGGGGGGCAAAAGCCAGGGCCCCGAGCGTATGCGGTGCCTCCGCCCAGCCAGCAAACCACCGAGCCGTTGCACAATCCAATCGCTTCCCCGGGGAGTTTGCGGAAGCCGAGCCGTCAAGCGATGGCTACCGCGGTGGGGAAAATCCAGGCCCTCACCGTCTCACTGCCGTGCAGCCGCACAGCAGGTAGAACGACAGACCGACAGTCGGTACAATGAGTTTTGCTCATCCATAACCACAGTCCACCATCACGTGGCATACTGAACCCATGGACATGCCACCAGAGAGACCTGAACCGATGTATTCCGCAGACAACCTGATCTGGATAGATCTGGAGATGACCGGGCTTGACCCGGCAAGCGATCGGATTATAGAAATCGCCACCGTCGTTACCAACGCGAAGCTGGACGTACTGGCGGAAGGACCCGTGCTCGCCATTCACACACCGGAAACCGTATTGACCAACATGAATGAGTGGAATCAAACCCACCATCGCGATTCCGGGTTGTTGCAACGTGTGCGTGACAGCCACTGTGACACGGGTTCAGCGGAACAACAGACACTGGAGTTTCTGCAAACCCTGGTACCCTCCGGGACCTCACCGATGTGTGGCAAAAGCATCTGCCAGGACCGCCGCTTCATGGCGCGACTGATGCCTCGGCTGGAAGCCTGGTTTCATTACCGCCATATCGATGTCAGCACCATCCAGGAACTGTGTCGCCGCTGGACGCTGGATTGCCCACCATTCGATCGAGAATCACGCCATCTTGCGTTGCAGGACATCCATGATTCCATCGACGAACTGCGGCATTACCGGCAATGGATATTCAAGACCTGAGCACTGTACTGTATACCGCCGATCAGGCTCGTGACATGGATCGGCTGGCGCAACAGGACATCGGCATCAGCGGCTACGAATTGATGCGGCGTGCCGGTTCCGCGGCCTGGAACACGCTGCGCAAACACTGGCACAACGCCAGACGCATCCTGGTGTGCGCCGGTATGGGGAACAACGCCGGTGACGGTCTGGTACTGGCCAGACTCGCCGCACAGGCGGGATATGAGGTGCGAATACACACGCTGGGCGACACCTCAAAGCTACAGGGGGATGCCCGGCGCGCCTTTGACGACATGCCCCACCAGTCACTGCACTGCCAGTGTTGGACAGCGGAGATGGAGTTCCCCACTGACGCCGACACAGTGCTTGTGGATGCCCTGTTCGGCACCGGCCTCAACAGGGACCTGGACGGCAAGGCGGCGCAGATGGTCGCCGCCATCAACGCCAGTGGACTGCCGGTAATGGCGCTGGATATCCCCTCCGGACTGGACGCCGATAGCGGACAGGCGAGAGGCGTCGCGATACATGCCGCCGTCACGCTCAGCTTCATCGGCGTCAAACGCGGGCTGTTGACCGGACAGGCGGCGGATTATGTCGGCAAGCTGGAATACGCCGGACTGGACATCCCCGCCAGCATACATCAGGCGGTATCCGGAGAACGGGCACAGTGCATCCGTCTTACGGATTTTCAGCCACTGCTGCGACCCCGCAGACGCACGCTGCACAAGGGCCAGTGCGGACATGTGCTGGTGGTCGGCGGGGCACCAGGCTACGCCGGGGCGGCCCTGATGGCGGCGACAGCGGCACTGCGCTGCGGTGCCGGCCTGGTCAGCGTCGCCACACATCCGGCACACGCGGCCAGCTTCAGCACGCACCGCCCGGAGCTGATGGTACATGGCATCAGCGAGGACAGGCAGCTACCGCCCCTGCTGCGCCGGGCCACCACCGTGCTGGCAGGCCCCGGACTGGGACAGTCGGACTGGGCACAGACGCTGCTGTCACATGTGCTGGACATGGCACAGGCACTGGTACTGGACGCCGACGCCCTGAACATACTGTCCGCCAATCCCGACACCCGCATTGCCAGCGAACCCATTCTGACCCCGCATCCCGGAGAGGCGGCACGGCTACTGGGCAACGACACCACCACGGTACAGGCGGATCGCTTCCGCGCCGTGACCGAGTTGCAACAACGGTTCGGTGGCGTGGCGGTGCTGAAAGGCAGCGGCACGCTGATCCGCGCCCCGGATGGCTGGCTCGCGCTGTGTCCGGACGGCAACCCGGGCATGGCCAGTGGCGGCATGGGAGACGTGCTGGGCGGGGTGATTGCCGCCTTGCTGGCACAGGGACTATCCCCTCGTCAGGCGGCAGGCTGTGGCGTCTGTCTGCACGCGGCAGCCGCCGATATGGCGGCGGCAAACGGGGAACGCGGCATGCTGGCAATGGACCTGATGGACTGCCTGCGCAGACTGGCAAATCCCCGGGTCGCCGGATGATCCTGTACTGTGCACAGCAGACGCAGGCACACGCGGCAGACTGGGCAAAACGGCTGACCCCGCCCTGCGTCATATTTCTGCACGGGGAACTCGGCAGCGGGAAAACCACGTGGGCGCGTGGCTTCCTGCGCGCCCTGGGTTACCAGGGGGCGGTCAAAAGCCCCAGTTACACGCTGGTAGAACTCTACCAGTTGCCCCACTGCCAGGTCTGCCATGTGGATCTGTACCGCATCAACGACCCGATGGAACTGGAGTTGATCGGACTGCGTGAATACCTTGACCCGCGCACCCTCTGTCTCATCGAGTGGCCGGAACGGGCCGAGGCCGTGCTACCCGCCCCCGATCTTTCGGTGCGACTGAGTCACCACGGGGCACAGAGAAAGGCCTCGGTACATGGCCCCGGTGCCCACACAAGCGGATAACCGGGGGTTATACACTCTGGCCTGCCACGCACAAACCGTGCTGTCATTCCGACTGTGCTTCACCGCCGCTATCCATATCCTCTGCCGCGCTCGGTCGTGCACTGTCCCTGCAGGCATCCAGTACGACCTGATCCGGGTATATCCTGTGTTTGTCGGTAATCGCATCCACGATGCCAAAATCAATAAATGCAAACGACAAGGCCAGCTTCGAGCCCATGCGGCTGTCTGCACTGGATATGGAGTTGCCGTGACCTTTGGCGTTACACATGACCCTCAACGTGTCATCGGAGCGGCGGATTTTTACCATCTTTGGCGGTGTAAATGTCCAAGACCCCCGCTTGTTGGTTGCTGTACACTCCACTTCGATGACTTTGTCTTCGCAGTAGGGCGCAACGAACTCAACTGGTTGCATCGCCTCATTGGTCAAGGTCGCGCAACCGGATACGGCAAACGGCAACACTGCCAAAATGACCCAGCGATAGCCACGCCCGAAATGGGGGGGTAATTAAGGTATTGATTTTCTTTTGCATTATGTCTCCTCGACTGTTATAAGGTTGCGTTTTTCATGCGGTGCATGCATCAGCATGAAAGACCCGGACAACAGGCATCACGCACACGCCACAGACGCTTAGCTATGATAGTAAAAATAGAAACCGGCGCAAAACCGGCAAGGGCATGGCACCGAATCGGCCCATGTGTATATCATCCGAAGCCGAATGAACGCGCTCAGGTTCCGCAAAGGATGGGCAAGGACAGGCCGGAACCGCGCCGCTCGAGAGCGACCCGACCCGGGCTGGCACAACATTGAAAAACACCCTTTTTCAGGCGCATTCCCGGATTGGAAAACACTATCGTACGCAGCGTGCGCCTATATCTCGCTGCGACCGGCAAGGGCATGGGTGATCGTATCGCTCCCCAGATACTCCAGTTCACCCCCCAGCGGCACCCCCAACGCGATGCGGGTCACCTTCACACCCTGGCTATGCGCCATCTCGGCAATAAAATGGGCGGTCGCCTCCCCCTCCATCGTGGCGTTCGTGGCCAGGATGATCTCTTTCAGTTCGCCGCCGCGCAGCCGTTCACCGAAGGTGTCCAGCCCCAACTGATCCGGCCCGATGCCATCCAATGGGGACAAATGCCCCATCAGCACAAAGTACATGCCCCGGTATCCCGTTTCCTCAATGGCATACACGTCCGCCGGGCTCTCCACGATACAGGCCACAGAGGCGTCCCGCCGCGTGTTGGCACAGATAGCGCACAATTCCTGTTCGCTGAACGCACGGCACTGCCGACAGTGCGCAATGTTGCGCATGGCGCTGTCCATGACACCGGCCAGACGCAGCGCCCCTTCCCGGTCACGTTGCAGCAGATGCCACGCGATCCGCTGCGCGGACTTTTTGCCTACGCCCGGCATACAGCAAAGCGCGTCTATGAATTGCTGCAGCAGAGAGGAACCCGCCATCACACTGTCTCAGAATGGCAACTTGAAGCCTGGCGGCAGATTGCCCCCGGCAAACCCCATCATCTTCTCCCGGGCGACCTGCTCCAGGCGGCGATGCGCATCATTGATGGCCGCGCCAATCAGGTCCTCCAGCGTCTCCTTGTCTTCCTCCAGCAGCAGCGGATCGATCTCCACCCGCTGTACCTCCCGCTGACCGGACATCCGTATCTTCACCATACCGGCCCCGGCCTCTCCCACCACTTCAATCCCGGCGAACTGTTCCTGAAGCTTGCCGAACTGCTCCTGCATCTGCTGTGCCTGCTGCAACATGTCACCAAATACGTTTTTCATCATGTCAACTCCCGTATCATCCAAACCAAAAATCAACGCACGCGCTATTCCACATCCTTGTCAACAACCAGGGAATCCTGATCCACCCGGGCATCAAAACGCTTCGTCAATGCCTGCACCTCCGGTTCCTCCCGTAATTTCTGCAAGCTGTCTTCGCGGGCGTGCTGCCGCCGGCGGACAGCGCGCTGCTGTAGTGTCTCTCCCGTGTCCGTGCCCTCTTCCACCACCAGTTCCACGTTGCAGGCATCCCCCAGGCGTGAACGCAGACGCTCAAGAAAGGCCTGCGCGTCCCTGCTCTCGGACAGATGACGATGCCCCGCACTGATCCCCAACCGCAGCGACTGCGCGTCCCAGTGCAGGGTCCTGCAACGCTGTGCAAACTGCCGGGCCAACGGACTCAACGCCTGTTCCTGGTGCATTTCCTCCACCAACACCCGCCACCGCTCCAACGCATCGGCTTCCCTGGTGGTCGCGGCAACCGGCGCGCTCGCCGCGTCCCGCGCAGACGGCGCAGGTCTGTGCGTGGCAGCGTCCGGCGGCGGCTCCGAACCCGCGTTGCCGCCAGCCGAGGCCGTATCGGCGACCTGCTGCCGAGGCTGCGCCGAGGCCGGACGAAAGGCCAGCATGCGGGCCAGTGTCATCTCAAAACCCGCCTTTGGCTGCGGGCAGATACGCAGATCCTGATAACCCTTCAGCGCTATCTGGTAATACAACTGCACGAGTTCCGGATGCAAACCCTCGGCCAGACTGCGCACCAGCGGATCAGCGGCGACCTCAGCCGATTGCTCCGGCACCAACTGGACCAACGCGGCCCGCTGCAACAACGACAACAGTTCGGCCAGCAGCACGAAATAATCCGGGCCGTAGCTGCTCATCTCATCGATCGCCTGCAATAACTGCGCGCCTTCACCTTGTACCAGCGCACTCAACAGCGCGTCCAGATGGGCAAACTCGACCGTTCCCATCATCTGCCGTACCAGCGACTCCTCCAGCGTGCCCGCACCATGGGATATCGCCTGATCGAGCAGACTCAGCGCGTCACGCATACTGCCCTGGGCAGCGTGTGCCAGCACCGTAATCGATCCCGCGTCATGCGGAATGGCTTCCTTATCCAGGATATGCCGCAACTGATCCGCAATCTGCGCCGTGTCCAGATGCCGCAGATTGAACTGCATGCACCGGGACAGTATCGTCACAGGGATTTTTTTCGGCTCCGTGGTCGCCAGCAAAAACAGCACGTACGGCGGCGGCTCCTCCAGCGTCTTCAACAGCGCGTTGAAGCTGTGGCCGGAAAACATGTGTACCTCATCGATCAGGTACACCTTGTAACGACCACGCGCCGGCTTGTACTGGGCGTTGTCCATCAGTTCACGGGTCTCTTCCACCTTCGCCCGTGACGCGGCATCGACCTCGATCAGGTCCGGGAAACATCCACGCGACAGCTCCTTGCAGTTCGCACACTCGCCACACGGCGCCGGACTGACACCCTGCTCACAATTGACACAACTGGCAAAAATGCGGGCCAGCGTGGTCTTGCCCACACCGCGGGTACCGGTAAACAGATAGGCGTGATGCAGGCGCTGCCGCTCCAGCACATGACGCAGCACCCTGAGCACATGGTCCTGTCCCACCATCGTGGCAAACGAACCGGGACGCCACTTTCTGGCAAGGACCTGGTAACTCATAAGCTCAACCGAATCAGGCAATCAGGCGACATCTGCGGGACGGGTCGGAATGTTGGTGGTGGCGCACTGTGCCGTATACCTCGGCACCCGATCCACTGCTACCGTTGCTTCCTTTCGGCCCTGGCGGGGTTCACAATTTCACGCCGCGAGGAGGAACGACACAGGCGCCTCTGAACGCTTCGGATGGTACCAGCAATTCCCGATTTCACAAAATCCCGGCGCCGCGGGTCGGCCCAGGGCGGATATTCCGGGCACGGACACCAAAATCCCGCGTGTCATCGCACCCTGTACGGCAAACACCACTGTCCGCAGCGCCAATGCCGCCGCGTTGACCACAGGGGCCACGGCCACTGCGGAGAGCGTACGCCCCATCAATCGTGCTGACGCCGCAACACCTGGACCACGGCAGCGCACAGCACATCCAGATCGGCGTCACTGATGACATATGGAGGCATCAGATACACCAGCCGCCCGAATGGCCTCAACCATACCCCCAGCGCGACAAACTCGGGCTGGAGCCGGTCCACATCCACCGGCGCATGCAATTCCACCACACCAATCGCACCCAGTACCCGCACCTCGCACACTCCCGGCAGCTCCCGACAGGGTTCCAGTCCGCGCCGCAGTCCGCGCTCGATGCGTGCCACCGCATCCTGCCAGGGGCTGTCCAGCAACAACGCGACGCTGCGCCGGGCCACCGCGCAGGCCAGCGGATTGGCCATGAAGGTCGGCCCATGCATGAACGCCCCGGACGCGCTGTCGGCTATGCCGGACGCCACGCGGCGCGTCCCCAGTGTGGCGCCCAGACTGAGGTAGCCACCGGTCAGCGCCTTACCCAGACACAATATGTCCGGGCTGACCCCGGCATGGTCGCAGGCGAACATGCGTCCGGTGCGCCCGAATCCCGTCGCAATCTCGTCCAGGATCAACAACACATCGTATTCGTCACACAACGCACGCGCCTGCCTGAGATAGTCCGCCGAATAAAACCACATGCCGCCCGCCCCCTGCACGATCGGCTCCATGATCAGCGCGGCGATCTCCGGCCCGTGCTGTTGCAACATCTGCGCAAGCGGCGCGATATCCGCCTCTGCACAGTCCGCACCGAAACGACAGCCGGGTCGCGCAACACTGTACTGCTGCGCCAGGCTCTGCCGAAACAGCACATGCATCCCGTTCACCGGGTCACAGACCGACATGGCGCCAAAGGTATCGCCATGGTAACCCCCACTCAGGCTCAGCATGCGCTGGCGTTGCGGTTCACCGCGTCCCTGCCAGTATTGCAGCGCCATCTTCATGGCCACTTCCACCGCGACAGAACCGGAATCCGAATAAAACACCGTCTGCAACGGAGACGGCGTGAGTTCCAGCAACAAACGGGTCAACTCCAGCGCAGGCATGTGGGTCAAGCCGCCGAACATCACATGCGCCATGGCATCCAGTTGTTCCCGCACGGCCTGGTTCAGTGCCGGATGGTTATAGCCGTGTATCACGCACCACCAGGAGGCCATGCCATCTATCAACACCCGGCCATCGGTCAGATGCAGCCGCACACCGTGCGCGGACTTCAGCAGATAGGCGGGCTGCGCCGACCGCAACGCACTGTAGGGATGCCAGATGGCGTCCCGATCCAGTGCCAGCAACGGGTCACTCAAGGCCAGATGCGCCCCGACGGCAAAGCCCGATCGCTCTCAGGACAAACGCTGGGCGCGGGAAGCGGCTGCCAGGCGCTCAGTGAAGTCCAGCAACCTGTCATGCAACGCCTGATCCTGCAACGCCAGGATACGCATGGCAAGCAGGCCCGCGTTGCGTGCGCCCCCTATCGCCACCGTCGCCACCGGGACCCCGGCCGGCATCTGCACGATGGAAAGCAGCGAGTCCAGCCCGTGCAGCCGGCTTTCCACAGGCACCCCGATGACTGGCAGCACGCTCAGACTGGCGATCATGCCAGGCAAATGCGCCGCGCCTCCGGCGCCCGCGATGATCACCCGCAGCCCGCGCTCGTGCGCGGTGCGTGCGTAATCCACCATGTCCAGCGGGGTCCGATGTGCCGACACCACACGCCGCTCACAACCGACCGACAGCTCTTCACAGACCACCGCCGCCTCACGCATCGTGTCCCAGTCGGACTCGCTGCCCATGACGATCCCGATGTCGGGTTGCCGCTCGGCCATCACACCACCAGGGCCACGCCGAGGCAACGCGCCGACGGGTTCAATCCTTTAGCTGCTGTCCGCATAAGCGTTGAGTGAACCTGATCCGCGGCGCACAGTCAAGCGTCGGTGCCATACGCCCACCCCAGGGGAGCCGGCAAGCCAGGGGCGACAGCCCGCAGGCGCGCCGGTGGGGGCAGTCCGAGCCCCCATACTCTCACTGCCGCGCACCCACACACGGCGGCAGAGCGCGAACTACGCCGGTCCCCCGAACCTAATCAACCCCGCCGCCTGCCGCGCCAGCGCGTCGGTTTCCGACAATTCCTCGCCAAGCACCGTGACATGCCCCATCTTGCGCCCCGGGGCAGAACACTCCTTGCCATAGTCGTGCACATGGACCCCGGGCAGCGCCAGGGCATCCTGCAACCCCCGCGGACAGGCGTCACCCGCCCCGTCCCCGAGCAGGTTCACCATCACCGCGACGGGACGCAGCATACCGACCGAACCCAGGGGCCAGCCACACACCGCACGCACATGGTTCTCGAACTGGGAACACACGCAGGCCTCGATACTGTAGTGACCGGAATTATGCACCCGGGGCGCCAGCTCGTTGATGCGGATGTCATCCCCGTCACCGAGGAACAGTTCCACCCCGAAGCTGCCGACACCCCCCACCGCGTTGACCGCGTCACGCGCAAGGCGCATGGCCTGTGCGGACACAGCGGCGGGCACCGGTGCCGGTGCGTGTACCACATGACAGATATGATCCTGCTGAAAAGACGCCACCAGCGGATAGCAGACCTGGCCCCCATCCGGCCCGGTGGTGATGATGGTCGCCAACTCCTGCTTGAAATGGCAGTACGCTTCCACATACAGGCCGCCATTGCTGTCCCCACCCAGACGGGACCATGCGGATGCCGCCTCGTCCTGCCGCTGCAACGTGACATTGCCTTTGCCATCGTACCCATGGCGTCTGGTCTTCAATACCAGGGGCCAGCCCAGTTCCGCCGCGGCCATCGCGATCTCGTCCACCGAGCCGACGGCACGAAAGGCCTGCACCGGCAGACCCGCCGCCGCCAGCGTCTGTTTCTGCACCAGCTTGTCCTGCACCACGGCGATACTGGCGGCGGACGGATACAGCCGGTGTCCCGCCTGTTCCAAGGCGCGCAGGCCGTCCGCATCGACAAACTCGTTCTCCAGCGTCACCACCTCGACCCGCGACCCGAGTTCCAGCAAACAGGCCGGGTCGTCCCAGTCACCCAGGATCGAACTGCTGGCCAGCCGCAGCGCGGGCGCCGTCCGCCTGCGTTCCAGCACGTGCACCTCCAGACCCATGGCCGTCCCCGCCAGCGCGAGCATCGTGGCCAACTGCCCCCCGCCAACTATGCCCAGACGCCGCACCGCGGGCATCGCCACAGACGCCGCCCGCCGCTCGCTGTCGGATACGTGGTCGGACACGGGCGTCATCTCCGGCTACCCGCCATCGGCCCGCAGCGCCTTGGCCAGCGATTGCATGACCCGATCCTGCTGCGCGTGTTCCAACCCCGGCCACATGGGCAGGCGTATCAGCCGCGGGGCCAACTGTTCCGCCACCGGCAAGGCATCCCCCGGCAGCCGTCCGAAACGCCGACCCGCCGGCGAGCTGTGCAGCGGCACATAATGGAAACTGGCGTGTACACCCTCCCGACGCATCGCGGCCAGCACCTGCTCACGCTCCCAGCCAGGCTCCAGCACGATGTGATAGGCAATCGCGTTGTGTTCCACATGGTCCGGTATACACGGACGACGCAGGTAGCCGTCCCGTTCCAGTCCGGACAGCCCCGCATGGTAGTACTCCCAACTGGCGAGCCGCCGCCGGGTGAGCGCCTCGGCCTGTTCCAACTGGGCCAGCAGCAACGCCGCCGTGAGTTCCCCGGGCAATACGGAATAGGCCAGCTCCAGCCAGGTATAACGGTCCGCCTCATCGCAGAACCGGTTCCGGTAATCTGCGCCAGTTTTGCGCATAATGTCGGCACGTTCCGTTAATTTGTCGTCATTTATCAACAAAGCTCCGCCCTCTCCCGCACTCAGGTTCTTGCTGGCGTGAAAGCTGAAAGTGCCCAGGGTCCCCAGACTGCCCAGGGCCCGCCCCCGATAACTTGCCATCAGCCCCTGCGCGGCATCCTCCACCACATGCAACCCGTGCCGGGCGGCAAACCCCAGCACCGCGTCCATCTCGCAGGCGACCCCGGCATAGTGTACCGGCACGACCGCCCGGGTGCGCGGGCTGAGCGCGGCGTCCAGCCAGGCCGTATCCATGTTCAGCGTGTCCGGGCGTATGTCCACGAAGACCGGGACCCCGCCATGCAGCACAAAGGCGTTGGCGGTAGAGGAAAACGTGAAGGTCGGCATGATGATCTCATCTCCCGGGCGTATGTCCAGCAACAATGCCGACAACTGCAACGCCACGGTACAGTTCTGCGTCAGGCGCACCGCCGCGGCCCCTGTCTGCCGGGCAAGCCAGGCACAGCAGCGCTGGCTGTAGTGGCCATCCCCCTCGAGCCGACCACTGGCCAGTGCGCGCTCGACATAGCGCCGTTCATCACCGCCAAGCCACGGGCGCAGGAACGGGATCGGCTCAGCGCCCACCGTCATCCCCACGCGAGACAGCCAGCACGGCACGGCCCCGCACAGACAGCAGTAGCCAGCACGACACCCGGGTGGCCCGGTGTGCCCGGGCTGCCGTGAGCTGCCCCTGCCATGGGTTCCCTTGCCTCATCGGTCGTGCAATGCCCGCCGCACCCCGATCATCGGATCGGACCGGACCGGGCCGCTCGACCAAACCGCGCCCACCCAACCGCGGTGCCTATATAGCCCCACAAGGGCCGTCGTCCACTTGCCTGTAGTCAAAGGTTACTCTTCCGCAATGTCTCCGACCCCTACTGCCGGGTCGCCCAAACATCATACTCGATCATTGGCCGGGTCCGGGTGCGCAGGAAGGTATCGGCCTGACGTTTGCCTGCTGTGGCAGAACCCACCTGCCTGAGCGTCATGATGCGCCAGCCACTCCCGCCAAGCGAGTCCTTGACCAGATCCAACGGGTTGACACGCCTGACCGTGATGCCACCGAAACGAATCACCATCCTGGCATCCTCTGCGCATACCTCGGCCACGTTACGCCAGACTTGGCGTAGATCGGCGGTAAAAACCTCGGGACTGGAATGTGCTATCTGAACGCGATTGGTGTAATCCACCGTATCCGGGCCACCCACAAACCAATTGCGGAGCCATTGATCCGGGATATACGTTTGCATGCCGTAATACGGGGGAGAGGTAATAACCCAATCAAAGCGCGTTCCCCGCGTTTCTGGCCGGAGCGCTCCGGCAGCCCGACTATCGCCTTGTCTCACGGCCCCCGCAACATCCAGCGCAATCGTGTAATAGCGCTTTGCCCGCCGCTCGATCACGGCCAGAATATCGATCGACTCGGGAGCCAACCCGCGTCCCTGCCAGTAGCGCGTCGCATAGGCGGGTTTCGGCGCATAGGTCCGGGGACACTGGTTGGAAAAATAGCCCGGGAAGGTCTTTTGTTTCGGGCCATGCAACGCACCCAGAACAATGCCACGGAGCGCGATACGAGCAGCCGAGGTGCAATCCTCCAGAAATGCCTCCCTGAATCGGCACAGCGAACGTAGTACCACCGGATGAAAGGCCCATCGCCAAAACTCGCTTGCAGGGATATGGCAAGCTTCGCGTTCCACCAAGATTCCGCGTGCCTCTTCCAGTATGTCATCGACGGTTGTTGTCACCAGCTTGGACGCCGTAATGGCCGCCGCAACCGGACTGGAATCCACACCCAGGGAATCGAGACCCGCAAGACGTGCGGCAAAATTGGTCGTGCCCCGACCGCAGAAAGGGTCGAGCACCAAGTCCCCTTGCCGCGCCCTCCGCTGCAGGGTCCGCAGAGGGAAATCGAGCGGGAACATCGTGAAGTACGGACAAATCCCGTTAAGCAGCGCTGCTCTCGTCCGTAACACCGCTATCCCCTATAGCTTCCGGACATATGTCTTGTTTTGTGGGTTTTTATATGTATCCCAACTCTGACGCTGGGAACCGTAGAGCTGATCCATGGCTTTCCCTACCATCCGATAAGCCACGTTATCCCGATCATCCAGGTGTTTCGGGAGCTTCTCCAGGAAGAATGCCTTTATAGCACCCCACGCAACACCCTCTGGTGACTCGATCTTTTGGATCAATCGCGTATTGGCTTGCAGCGCATCGATGGCTTTCTGAGCGATATCCGCCATGACATCCACTGGCTCTGTTTCATCCGCTTCCGTTGGCAACAACGAGGCATCGGCGCTTTCCGATCGAGATCGCGTTGTCACTGGCTGACGCATGTCCGCAAAAGTGTCATGCAGCGTGTGTACGTACGTATTGGCGGCGGGCTTATTGTAGTTACAGTCACGCACGGGAAACCTTTGTTCGAACGAAAACGCACGAAAGCTCACCGGGTAAGGCTTTCCACCCGCAGAACTCCAGAACACCCCCTGTCCTGGAATGGGTTCATTGAGCAGCGAACTGAGCAAGTCGTCACTAAAGTGGGCATTGGCCCGCTTCAGCGCGGTGAGATCAGCCGCTGATAACAGATGGAAAACGAACCAGTTATCGCCCTGGCTCAGGATTTCCACCGGGATGCTGCCAGGTTGCTGAGTAATCAGCAGGGCGCCGAGGTCATATTTACGGCCCTCCTTCACCCAGGCTATGTAGGGCTCCGCAGCAGATGCCTTCTCATTGAGTACCGATTGCGCCTCTTCAATGACCGCGATGGTCGGGATTGTCTTTGGCTCCGCTGCCGTAAATTCCTGTTGGTTCCGGTCGAATATGCGGCGAAGGATCAAACCGGAAAGCACCAGTGACTGACCACCACGCATCTGAGAGACATCTATGACACATAGCTTGCCTTCCGATAGCGCATATATCAGCATATCCATGAGTCGACTGCTCTTGTCATGCAGCATACGCACGATGGTTGTCATGTTGCTCCTGGCAGCCAGGGCCTCGAACTCCTGCCGTTTGGGATCGAGATCAAGATATTTGCATAGCTTATCCAGGGGCGAAGCATTGCCATTGGCGTCGATCAGATTAACCAATGCCTCCCACTTCTCCTGCGACAATCTTCGTAACTTCAGGACATTCTGTTGCTCCTGACGCTCCGGGCTCAGCGCAATGGCAATGACATCAGCCGGTTTGAGTCGCCGAATATCGAGTCGAATACCGCCTGCCACAAAAGATTGATAGAAACGGCTCGGATTCTTGCGTTGTGTAAAAATCACCAGCTTGTCTTCAAGAGCCGGTACGTCACATAGCCCTGGCCGCTCCTTGTCGTCCGGCCAAAAGTACTCTCCGTCGGGGTCGAAGATAACCGTACCCACCGGCACACGCTGTCCCCCGCGCTTTATCGCGTAGGGTGTGATCTCATACAGCTTGCTGAACAGCAGTTTATTCAGATTCGACTTGCCGAAGCCGGCCCGGGCAAAGATGAAACTGCGCCGCGACACCAGTGAAGTGATTGGGAAACGCACCTTGACTTCAGGCTGCCTGAGTTGCATCCATTCCTGGGCATCGAACTGCTTGTCATCGGCGTAGATATACTCGCCGAACGCAAGATGCCCTATGGGCGCCGCACCATCGATATTGATATTGTGCCCAGCGATCTCGCGTAGCACCTCACTCGTGGGGAAAGCCACCTTACTGCCCACATGTGGCAGACGGCGATGCGATGGTACGAATGCCAGGCCACTGCCATTCCTGCGCAAGACCCCGAGTACACGGATATTAACCCGGTACTTCAGGTACTGTTCCCGGAGGTCTTCCGGGATTGGGCGTTCCTCCTGCACCGCCCGGATGTTGAACTCTTCTCCCGATCCAAAGGCAAGCTTACCCTCGGAGGAGAAGGACGCAATACGCCCCAGTACGGCCTCATCCGGTGTCTCGAGTTGCACCAGAAGGAATTGTCCGTGCATAGGCACATTCTGAAACTCGTTTTTATACGGCAACACCAAGTCGGCGTGGAACTCCATGCCACCCTGCTGAAAACTCCGAAAGATGCCGGCCGCTTGTTGCCCCTTGGGGAAAAGTTGGATTTCCGCCATATCTTAACTTCCCTTTATCCGTATCGGCGTTGTGCCGGGTCAGCATCCTGCAATTGGAACGCATCCAATATGCCCCCATCCTCGCCGAGGCTTGAGCGCACACCCTCATAGATGAAGTCCTGCAGGATATCGAAATCAAAATCGACCAGTGCCACATTCTCATGGGCCTTCTGCAAGCAGCGTGGGTAATGGGGTACTGGAAACCCATTGATCGCATCAGTCAACATCGACCCCAAAATGGTCTGTGCTTTCTGCACCTGAGGGACAAAGATGTCTACCGGCCAAATCGGGTCTCTGCGATGAGAACCGAATTTCACCAGGAACATCTTGCCGCCTACAAACTTGTTGATCTCGCCACCCGTATCCACGCGATCATCCCCCCGTGCAAACTCCGACCACACATAGGCCCGTTCCTCTATCTCCCTAGGCACTTCCACGTAAGCCGGATAATCGGTTTGCAACACCCCCTCCAGGGCCATCGCCAGATGATAACGCAACAGCACCTTACTGTGCTTGGCTACGCCGGCAAGGTACACATGCCGGTGACTCTGGTCCCGTAGCGTGTCGATGCGACGGCGCATCTCCTGCAATAGTTGTCGGAACAGATTCTTGGCAAACACTTTGCTGCGTAACAAACCATCACAGACAATCAGCGTGTCAGTACCAAAATCCTTCTTGAGGAGAGCAAACAAAACGGCCCATTCGACCAGTTCCCGGTACACCTGCACCCAACTGGGGGAAACGGGCTTTCCATCGTCAGTCGGCCGAATCATGTGAGAAAGTGCTGACAAATCGTCCACACCGAGAAAAGCCATCATCTCGCCTAGTGCGGTGCACGGAGAACCATCTGGGGCAAACTGGCGTGCGTTGAGCGTTCGGATCGGTGTGGTAGGCGAGACCGCCTCCAGACAGTACTCATTGTTACTGCTATCCACCACCCGAATCAACTGGATCAGGAAAGGATCGAAGCGCAACTGATTATTGCCGCCATCGGTTCCAACCAGAGAAACCGATGCCGTGGCACGCGGTAGAATGCGCCGAGTCCCGTCCTTCAACGGACGGATTTCTTTCCGCAGCGAATCCAGCACGGCCTGATCCATATCGATGCATTCCGCGATAGCCTGCTTTAATGGGGCTTGGCTTGCCGGGTCAATCATACCCCCTCCTGGCACGTAGCCGTTTGATCATATGCGCAAGTTTGCAATGTTTATCAAGGTTACCACCATTGCCGGCCCCTGTCCCGGCCATGGCCGGAGAAGAAGATGAAAGGCTGGACTGCAGAGATATACCTTGTTGATGTGTAGCAGCACTTGTCTATTTATTTCTTTTGTATAGCGCTTTCGCTTCATACCAGGACCTCTTTGGGGTCAAAATACAAGAAATTCCGCATTGTGCATGAATCGAACCAGGGGCACGATCATTTCCAATCATCCCGGATTGCAAGAATGAGGCTTACTAGATTATAAGAATACAACTTGATTCATTGATTGGATTAGTTGGCACTCCTTACCTCATTATAGAAATAACTTCTTTTATCTGTGAAAGAGATAATGGTGGCTTTTTTGTGTGTGCAATCTGATGACATGTTGGACAAAGTGGCATAAGCATGGTAATTGCTTTTTCTAGTTTGATTTCTTTCCCTCTCTCGTCATATTCTGAAATCATATCCGTATGGTGCAATTGCACTATTTCACGGTCTATTGATTCTGGTTTCATATACCCACAGGCATAACAAATTAGATTACCATCGTTCAAATTCTTGAAGTGCCTCCTGCCTTCTGTTAAAAGTTTTGTAGAACATTTTTTTGATTTAGATGTAACGAAACCTTCAGCACTTTCTTCAATTATTATTGTTTTGTGTAATTTGGAGTCTATATCACCACTGAATGTAGTCGCACTTTCCTTGCTAAAGGATGACTCTTGAATATACATGTCAAAGAGGCTTCTGGCAGCCTCTTTATTTGACCAATACCAATCAAAAACATCACCAATCAATTTCTGAGCATGAGGTGCTTCTGCTATTGGCTTCACTTCTCTAGGTCTTGGATCAAAGTAAGATACGTTCTGAATCTTCCATTCAATGGATTTCACTGACCTATCTATAATCTCTGACAGATCGTCATACAGATGTTTTTTGACCAGATTTCTATCTTGGTCTATTTGGTCATATCCCCACACTGCAAAATAACATTCACGCTCAGTCCAATCGTTACTCCTCATCTAATTTATGCCTCATTATTTTTCATCAAAATTTATTTACTATTTTAACGTGGTCTAGCCTTCTTAGACACTTAGTTAAGCAACATTTTGTCGTAATGGAATTGCTTTTCATAGTCATTCGGGCTGACATAGTTCAGCGTCGAATGCATGCGGTATCTATTATAGAAAACGGCAATGTATAGCAGAATATCCTGCTGTGCTTCCCAGCGGGTTTGATAGCTTTGCCATTGAACCCGAGGATGCCATGAGCGTGTAGCAATCCACCTGAACATCTTGCTGGCGTATTGACTGCCCCACTCCGAATGGTGAACCAAGCCAACTTTCAGTCCGCGCTGCCAGAGCACTATCCTCAGCGCGTCACAGACCAGCATAGCTCACATCCGCCGCATAGACTTGGTCTGGCCTATGTACAGTAAAATCCCATTACCCCGATTGTCGTATACCAGTTGACTATTGAGCAATAAACAAGTACTCCACTGCGTTCTTTTGGCAAAGAAGTTCCTCGCTTTTCTTAATATGTCATTATCTATCTTCAAACGCCGATATTCTTCCCGCAATCGCCTCAGCCCCTTCTGCTCCTCCGGTGTCATCTTGCCATGACCCAGGAAGGCGTGGCCACCACCCCGATTAAATTCCTGCACCCAACGACCCAGCATATTGGCACTGATACCCAAACGTCTCGCTGCCTCTGCACTTCAGTTTTTGTAAATTATCCTTCGCCGGGTTGTCAAAATCTATTGGACCACGTCATCACTACCATAACTGATACAATGAGGCAAAGACGATTACCGCCTGCCGCCTGAATGTCGAGAACCTCACCGCAGGCAGAAAAAGTGCCTGAGCAGATAAACTTATTCGGTGAACGGAAAAGATGGCCATGTATTATCGGCGCAGATTATTGATCAGCCTGATTGCGGCTTTCGGTAAAAAAGGCGTCACCGAGCTGGGATTACAAAAGCTCCTGTTTTTGTTCTGTCAGACACAGGAGAAACCGATTTTCAACTTTGTGCCTTACAAATACGGATGTTTCTCCTTTCAGGCCAGCAGGGATATTCAGGTACTGAATACCCACTATAAGTTACTGGTCAAGACCGATGACGACAGACTGATATTTGATGGCAATCCAGCCCTGGCGGGTTTGAAAGAACAGGATGAGATCGGCAAGGCCCATTTGCTGAAAGAGTTTGCGCATTGTGACGACACAGCCATCGTCAACCATGTGTATGACAGGTTCCCTTACTTTTCTATACACAGCCAATGGGATATGTCGGAACGGCAGAAAGAGGCAGCCCGACAAAAAAGGAAAGCCCTGCATGCACAAAATGAACGTGTACTGTTTACCATAGGATACGAAGGCAGGGATATTGACAGTTACCTCAATCTGTTGATTGAAAACCATGTCGGTTTACTGTGCGATGTGCGCAGAAACGCACTGAGCATGAAGTATGGGTTTTCAAAAAAGCAGATCGAATGGCATTGTCAAGCGATGGGCATCCATTATGTCCATCTGCCCGAGTTCGGCATTGCCTCACAAAAACGCCAGAACCTTGGTAGCAGCGGTGACTACAGGAAACTATTCGCCGAATATGAGAAAAAGCTGCCAACGCGACAGACAGCACTTGAACGACTGACCAGGCTGCTTGAGGAACACAATCGTGTCGCATTGACCTGCTTTGAAAAAGCGCCTGATTGTTGTCACCGCCATTGTGTGAGCGATTATTTGGAAACAACGCAACGGGTGGTTTGTCGGCACTTGTGAAAGATCAAGATTTTAATACTGGTAAAAACCTACCCGACATTTGATAATTGCGCGAGGATAAGATGGTTACCTAGGTTACCTACGATCAACCGATGTTGCCTCATTAAAGGCAAAACAAAGGCAAAACGACTACGTCGAAGGCCTCAAAGGTCACGGTAGGCGTCCTCATCAGCCTCCGACGCCCATTCGCTCAGCGTTCCCTCCAGGCTCCGGGCAAAAACCCGAACCTCATTGTATTTTGGACTTTTCCCTCGATGATGCTTGCAGTAGGTGGCAAGCCGCGCAGCCTCTTTTTTCCTGGCCCCCTCCACGGTCATGTTCCTTGATGTAACCTGCATGCGGCTGAACTCTTTACCCTCTTCCCGATGCTGTTGTTCACGCCGTTTTCGGTCATTGGTTATGCCCACATAGACAACCTTGTTCCCCTGCTTCAGTTCGTAAGTAACCGTGTCTCGTTTTTTCACCTTCAGACAACCCTGTTAAATATGGTAGTGATAGCCCCGTAACAGATAGGGAACATTGCTTGAGATTTCAATCATGCCACTGGCACCGCTCCCAGCCACTCGACATCGGGGGATTTATATGGATACCGCGAACCGAATAATGCCGCCTATGCAAGACTCTACTGAGGTTGATTTCCAATGCAAAACAGAACCCGGCAACAACAGTGACCGGCGCTCCAATACGGACTTGCTCTATCACCGCAACGGCCATCCGGCTCCAGCACTGGACTTGAAAACACCCATGGAGTATCTTCGTGAAAACAGCATCGCCGAACCCCCACAGCCTCATTACCTCACTGTCGTGAACCCGGACAAAACCAAGCCAATCTGCATATTGAAGAAGCAACGCGCTTGAATGAAGCACATGTTAACAAAGAGCAAGAAAGGCTGAGGCACTGAAATGAAGAAGACTCCAGAGGAACCATCAATCGGGAACTGAAACACTCATTTCTTTTTCCTGACGGTTAATGCGGAATGCAGGAAAAAGAATGCGGGATTGACGGTTAGGAGATATTTGAGGAATCAATAACATATGGCATTTCTGGGCTGCAAGACCGTTGAAAGTGACTCGGGCTTGAGTTTTTCTACACAGTGACCGATAATCCGTATAACGACTCACCCCTTGCGGGATCATTCGGTTGACTTCCGCTTGGGGCGAAAAACCGCCGCAAGGCGGTTTTTCTATTTCTGGGGCAAGAAAAATAAGCTGTGAAAACGATCGTCTATGTCGATGGTTATAACCTCTACTATGGTCGCCTGAAATATTCAGAGTACAAGTGGCTGGATATCTATCGACTTTTCTCTGAACAAATAGTCAAAACTCAATCTCCCCAGGCAATAGTTACCAAGGTCAAATACTTCACGGCCGATATCAAGGCTAAGGTAACCACACACGGACAAGCTGCCCAGCACGCGCAGAACAACTATCACAGGGCATTGGAAACCCTCTATCCTGGCAAAGTGGAAGTCATCAAAGGCTTCTACTCACTTGATTACGCCAAACTGCCGAGGTACAGACACCCACCTGATAAGGAAGATAGAGTCGCAGTATGGCGTCTTGAAGAAAAGCAAACCGACGTTAACATCGCTCTTCATGCCTATCGTGATGCTATCCGACAAGAGTGTGAACAAATTGTACTGGTTTCAAACGATACTGATCTTGAACCAGCACTGCAGATAATTCGGACAGATGTGGGAGACTCAATCGATATCGGGATTGTCATTCCAATTGCCAAACCAACTCCAGGAAAAGCTCACCGCCCACCGAATCAGCGGCTCAGCCAATATGCAAACTGGACAAGGCGTTACATTTTAGATAGTGAGCTTGAAAAAACCCAGCTACCGAATTCTATCGGCACTAAAAAGAAACCAATCCTGCGACCCGACTACTGGTGATCCTCCACCTTTAGCCAGCAATCACCATCACCATAACCAATCGCAGTTTTCCAATCTTTCTTGCAGCCGCTAAGTGCTTTGACGTAGTCCAGCTTTTTTGGACACTCAGTCAAACGGTATTTTGCAATTCGTGACCGTTTGTCCGGTTACCGTCAGAGAAATGAAGTCCCCGCGTGATCGACAAACGACTCCTCGTCGCGAATGTATTTCAGCAGCGTTTCGGCGTTCCTGTGTCGAGTCACCTCCATGATCTTGTCGATCCTCGCACCGTAGACTGCCGCACTGGTTGCGAACCCGGCCCGCAGCGAGTGCCCGGAATATTCCCGCGGGTCGATCCCGATCTTCCTCACGTAGCGCTTTACAATCCGCGCAACATCACCCGGGTCAAGCGGACGACCCGAGGCCATACCGCCCGCCAACAGCGTCTGAAAGACGAAACCTTCACTAATCCCGGAGACACTCAGCCAGCGTTCCACATGCACGACCGGCCTGACGGCTTTGCCCTCAATCACCGCCACCTGTTGTCCGACCCCTTGCGGATCGGTCTTCGACCGCCGCACGTGTATGATCACTCCTTCAGGGCCTCTGCGTTCGATGTCCTCCGTGCGCAGGCTGCACAGCTCCGAGCGCCGAAGCGCCGCCGCAAATCCCAACGACAGCATCGCCGCGTCACGCAGCCCATGCAGGCCGCTGCCGCATGCGTCCAACATGGCGAGAATCTGGTACTCCCTGAGAGCCTTTACACGGCGCGGCCTGTCACCACGGACCCTTGCCAAACCCTGGAGCACCTCGTCCACTATCTCCGCGGCGGCAGGCGATGACAACCCCATCCGACGCCATTGGTCGTTCAACCCACTGCGGTAGAGCCTGAGTGTGTTCAACGCAAGTGGCTTGCCGCCACCCGTCCGGCCCTCACTCGCCATCGCGACAAGAAACCTGACGACATCATCCGGCTCAGCCTCTTGCGGAACCAGGTCCACGCTCTCGCACCAGGAAATGAAGCACCGCCACCCCTTCTGGTATGCCAACCGCGTATTCTCTGAACGACACGCCTTTCGGAAAGCGTCTACGCGACATGTGTGCTCCAAGGCTGCTGCGTTGTTCAAATAGTCCATCAATGCCCCCTTTTTCAAAAAAGGGGAGACAATAGCACATTAAGTTGTTATCGTAACTTGCTATTACTATTGAGGTTCAAATGCCAGACACTCCTGTGGAAGGACATGACACACCGCCACAACCCTGTCCGGCCCACCACACACTGGACCTGAAAACACCCATGGAGTATCTTCGTGCAAACCGCATGGCCGAGCCCCCCACAGCCTCACTGTCGTAAACCCGCACAAATAGCCAAAAAACGCTCAAGCCGTCTGGATAAGGACTTCACAAAAAAGGATTGATAAGCATGGGAAAGAAGTTGATTGAGGGAGACGATGGATTACCGGCCGAGGAAGTCGGGGTGTGGGCCAAAAAGAAGCACGACCAACTCTGCAGATATCTGGATATCTCGCATGCGGTACGAGCCAAGTGGATTGGCAAGGCAGGTGCGACCTACATCGACCTCTATTGTGGACCCGGTCGGTGCAGGGTAAAGGAGACGGGTGAATGGATCAATGGCGGTGCCGTCGCCGCATGGGAAAAAAGCCGTGAGGGTCGCACTCCATTCACGCAACTTTTCATTGGAGACCTTGACGAGCAGCGACGAGAGGCAACCGCTACTCGGTTACATCAACTCGGCGCTCCCGTCGTCGAAGTTACCGGACCGGCCATCGAAGCTGTCCAACAGGTTATACAAAAGCTGAACCCTGATGGATTGCACTTTGCTTTTCTTGATCCTTTCAACCTGAAAGCACTCGACTTCCGTATTATTCAAACATTGTCAACTTTGAAGCGCATCGACATCCTTGTTCATGTGAACCAGATGGATCTGCAACGCAACCTCGTAACGAATCTGGAATCGGAACAGTCAGCGTTCGATACCTTTGCGCCAGGATGGCGGGACAAAATCGATACCGCCCAGGGACTACAGACAATTCGGCAGGAAGTTTTTCAATATTGGAGATATCTGGTCGCAGACCGTGGGATGTGGCCGTCAACACAGATGACGCTCATCCGCGGCAGCAATAATCAGCCTCTGTACTGGCTCCTGCTCGCAGCGAAACACGAACTTGCACACAAATTCTGGGAAGTCGCTTCCAACACTGACAGGCAGAAAAAATTGGACTTTTGAGTACCGTGCTATAAAGCCAGTCGGGCTTCCGGGTAAGCATTCCAGGTGTGGCCCTTGAAGAGCCGACCGTTAGCCTTCTTATGCCGTTTCACACCATCTGCGCCCCATCCGCCCCACTGCTTGAAAAAAAATGCCGCACCGGCGGCGTCGACCTGCCCTTTGACATGCTCCACCCATTTTTCGCGCATGGGCCGCGCTTTGTGCCCGGACTCGCCTCCGACGATGACCCAGTGGATGTCCTTGAGATCCAGTGTCCCCAGATCCTCCAACAGTGGTTCGACAGAGAGGAACCGGATGTGTGCGTCGACCTGACGTAGATAATCGATACGCGGAACACCGTACTTCCGATCCTCAACAGAGACGCCGAGCCAGACATTTTGAGGACAGTCCCTGTCCCGGAAATATCGGGGAAGCCGGTCTGCGCGTTTTGTCAGTATCTGGTAGGTATGCCGTGGCGTCTGCCGAATCACGGAAAATACTTCATCCAGGAACTCGTCCGGTATTTTCTCGTGGAAGAGATCACTCATCGAGTTCACGAAGTAGACAGTCGGTTTCTTGCGCCGCAGTGGTTGCTGGAGGCGTACCGAGTGCATGGCCAGTGTAAATCCATCCTCATATCCGGAAGCCCCCATGGCCCGAAGGCGTCGCGCCATCACCTCCGCGTAGCAATTCTTGCACGCGGGAGAGATTTTCGTGCAACCCGTCGTTGGATTCCACGTCTGCTCTGTCCACTCGATCGTCGATTGGGTCGCCATAGTATCCTCCAAACTATCCTGACCAGCCTGGCCTCATCGTGCAAGCCTGCACGTATCCACCATTGGCGAACTCGGTCAGCACCCTGGCAGCAGGTTCATCGGCAGACGGCGCGGAGCCGGCATCTTTGTATACGCTGCATATAACTATAGCATGAAGTATGTGCTGTCCGGGCTCAGATGACATGTGAGACTGAGATTCGGCTGTTGCCGGACGGATGGCGGTCTCCATGAAGGTTCAAGCTGCCAGCGCCCGCCTGCCTCATTCAAGCGGCTTCAATGCGTAACTGGTGCTGCGCCCGCCGGCACCCGATTTGCGCAACACACCCCGGTTCAACAAGTCGGTGATGTCACGCAGCGCGGTATCCGGGGAACACTTGGCGATCTTCGCCCATTTGCGGCTGGTCAGTTTGCCCTCAAAGCCATCCAGCAGGCGATTGAGCAGTGTGATCTGGCGCTCGTTCATCGGCACATCCGCCCAATGCTGCCAGAAACGCGCCTTGCTCAAAACAGCCGACACGGCGACATCGGCACCCTGCATGGCGCGCAGCAGGCAACCAAAAAACCACTCCAACCAATCCGTCACATCCAGTGTGGCCTTTTGGGCCTGCTCAAGATGATCATAGTAATCCGAGCGTTCCCGCTGAATCTGTGCCGACAGGCTGTAGAAGCGTTGTGGCGATTGATCGGCCCTGGCCAACGCCATGTCACAGACGGCCCTTGCGATACGCCCATTGCCATCATCAAACGGGTGGATGGTCACGAGCCAGAGATGCGCCAATCCAGCCTTGATCAACGGGTCCGGCTCATCGACGGTATTGAACCAGTGCAGAAAATCCGCCATTTCGCCTGCGAGTCGAGCCGCAGGCGGCGCTTCGTAATGCACGCTTTCCCGACCTACCGGGCCGGAGATAACCTGCATCGGCCCTCTGGCATCATCGCGCCAGCCACCGACACGTATCCTGTGCAACCCGCTATACCCGGTGGGAAACAGTGCGGCATGCCAACCAAACAGGCGCTCATCGGTCAGTGGCTGGTCAAAGTGAGCGGTCGCGTCCAGGACCATGTCCACGACGCCATCAACATGCCGGTCCGCAGGGGCCAGGGCGCCGACATCCACACCCAGACAGCGAGCGACCGATGAACGCACCGTCTCCGGGTCCAGGTGTTCACCCTCTATCTCGCTGGTGTTGACCACATCCGCTGTCAAAACCTGCAACGTGGCTTGGTCACGCAGCCCCATGCTCACATCGCGCAGACGCCCGAGCAGATTGCCCTGAGCGCAGTGAACCGGCGCCAGCAAACGGACCAGCCGCTCCGCGTGGTAGTGCAAACGCGGCCAGCCAGACTGCTGCCAGATATATTTACCGCTATTCATGCGGAGAGTATGGCCAACATTCACCGCAGAGTCAATTCATTCACCGCGTATTATGCGGAGCTAAAGTCGGATATGCGCCGCAAACCACTGTCACCCCCACGAGAGAAGCAACGTGCTAACCACTGGAATCTCCTGCAACGGACTGCTGGAGCACCGGCACGGGATCGGCGGCTGAGAGTTCGGTATTATTTTCATTACTTTAGTCACTTACAATCCTATCGAAGTGATGATATATATTGGCTTCAGGCACTTATCCGGTTTGTAAAATGTCAGAAATCCTGCTAGTTTTTCTGACATGAACAGAGGACAATACCGTGTCTACAGCCAAAACAATCCGTAATCGCGTGCTGCGAACACGCCGGGGAGAGCCGTTTACCAACATACGGTTCCTCAAGCTGGGTTCACGTGCGTCCGTGGACAAGACACTGTCCCGCCTGGTTGAGGGAGGTGTGATCCAGCGGATTGCCCGGGGGGTGTTCATGCGCCCCAGGAAAAACCGTTTTATCGGCCACGTCATGCCTGACATAACCAAGGTCGTAGAGGTCATGGCCAGGGACCACGGCGAGACGATCCAGATCCACGGCGCGGAAGCGGCCCGCCGTTTCAAACTGTCGACCCAGGTACCTGCCATACCGATCTTCTACACCAGTGGGCCAAGCCGGGAATTCAAGGTCGGCAACCTGACCGTCAAACTACGGCACGCCAGTCACCGCAAGCTTCTCCTGGCCGGAAAGCGTCCGGGCCTGGCGCTGTCAGCCCTGTGGTACCTGGGGAAAAACAACGTCAATGCCAACGTGGTCTGCGCCATTCATAAAGGCCTGACGGCGGAAGAGTTTGAAACCCTGAAACACACGGACATGCCTGGCTGGATGGCGGGTGCATTGGAACAGTATAGCCAGGAAGCCATCCATGTCTGAGCAATTCCTGTATCTGCAGGCTGGCGACCGCAGGGAGATTCTCCAAACCGCTGCAACGCAGCTTGGGCAACAGGCAATGGTGTTGGAAAAAGATGTATGGGTCTGTTGGACATTGCAGACCCTTTTTGCCATGCCTGACGCCCACCCAATGGCATTCAAAGGCGGCACCTCCCTCGCGAAGATCCATGGCGCCATCAACCGCTTCTCTGAAGACGTGGATATCACCCTGGACTACCGAGCCTTCGATGATGCATTCGACCCATTCGCGGATGGAGCGACGTGGTCCACGCCGGTTTTTTGTGCATTGGCGGCGGAAAGGCAGCACAAAGCGGATGGTGCCGACTATCCGCAACTCTACTTCGGCTGACTCCGACTTCTGGCACCCTCCAGCAGCCAATGCTAACCAATGTCTGAATACGCAAACCCCTCACGCACGCCAACAATATCCAGCGAGACGATTGATAGCGCCCTTGCCTGACTTGCCAGTTAACCGCAATGCCATCTTTCCAACGCCGGAAGGGTCACCGCAGGTCATACCAGACCCCACGACCACTGCCGTGTTGATTCAGGGTGCCGCGTTCGACCAGCGTTCGGAAGTGCTGCTTTAGTGTATTGCGACTTGCGCCCGTCAGCTTGATGACTTCGCCGATAGTGACTCGGCCATGCTCGCGGGCGAACTCGACAATGCGCAGTGACAGCGCCGGCAGTGCCGCCATCACGATCTTCTCGCGTTCGACCTTCTTCTCGAGGCGTGCGACCTGCTCGGTCAGGCAGCGGAGGAAGAACACCAGCCACGGCTGCCAGTTCGGCGACTCCGTACGGATCGTTCCCTGCGTCTGGCGCAGCGCCAGGTAGTAGCTCTCTTTGCTCTGCTCGATCACGCTTTCCAACGAGCTGTACGGCACATAGGCGTAGCCCGCCTGTAGCAGCAGGAGTGTAGTCAGCACGCGGGAGAGCCGTCCGTTGCCGTCTTGAAAAGGATGAATCTCCAGAAACACCACAATGCAGATAGCGATGATCAGCAGCGGATGCAGTTGGCCTGTTTCACGCTCTTGATTCACCCAGGTCACCAGTTCCGTCATCAGGCGGGGTGTGTCGAACGGTGTAGCCGTCTGAAACACGATACCTATCCGGGTACCGTTTTCATTGAAGGCGGCGACACTATTCGAGAGGGTCTTGTAGTGGCCGCGATGCCGCGTGTCTTTCTCGCTATAACGCAACAACATTTGATGCAACTGCTTGATGTGGTTCTCGGTAAACGGAATATCCTGCCAGGACGAGAACACCTGCTCCACCACCTCGGCATAACCGGCCACCTCCTGCTCGTCGCGGGTGGCGAAAGACTTGAGCTCCAGGTTTGACAACAGCCGTTCCACCTCGCGGTCGGACAGCCTGCTACCCTCGATCCGGGTGGAGGAACCGATGCTCTCAATGGTCGCCACGCGCCGCAGGGCCGCCAGCCGATCGGGCGCAAGCGTACCCAGGGCGCGCCAGGCGCCCTTGAACTCGTCTATCCTGGCGATGAGGCTCAGGATCTCCGAGCTGATCCGGAGTGTGTCGGAACTCAGCATGAACCGATGATACACCCATTTACACCCATTTCCGACACACATCCATGGTTGCACCCATCGCGACATAAACGTGGTCGGGTTTGGGAGCAGTAAAATCCCGCTTCACCAGATTGTCGTATACCGGGTGATGAGGCTGGCTGTTCGTTGTTACCTTGAACTGCTGCTTGTGACGAACGGCCACACCCGCTTCTTTCATCAGCCTCCTGGCTTTATGCCGACCCACCGCATAATCCATACCAGTCAACGACTGCTTCATCCCACGACTGCCATAACGATTCCCTGTCGCTTTGGCAACCGCCTTGACACAGTGCAGCATATCCCGATACTGCCGGTCCAAGGCTTATTCGCTGTGCACGTCAAATAGCGATAAAACCCACTGCGACACACGCCCACCGGTCTATTGGCCAGGCCTTCTTATGCTGGGCAATAAACGAGTATTTCACCGCGTTTCTCTGACAAAGAAGGCCGTGGCTTTTAATATGTCCTTATCCAGCTTCAAGCTTCAATTTTCTTCCCGCAATCGCCTCAACTCCTCCTGCTCTGGCGTCATCTTGCCATGACCGCGGAACGCATGGCCATCATCCTGATTAAACTCCCGCACCCAACGCCACAGCATATTGGCCCGAATGCCCAAACTCCTCGCTGCCTCTGCACAGGAATAGCCATGGTTAATCACCAGGCTCACGGCATCTGACTTGAACGCTTTCGTGTAATGTCCGATCTGTCATCTCGATACTCCAGTTTTCAGGAATTATCCGTTACCGGGTTGTCCCAGTCTATTGAACCACGTCATCAGACAACCAGATGCCTTATGCGGCGAGTTCAATCCTGATGTTCTTGCCCAGCGCTCTGGCTGCACGTTCCAGAGTCAGCAATGTCACCGAAGGATTATCAGGATCAAGTAACCGTTCCAATGCTGAACGGCTGGTCTTCATCCGCCTTGCCAATTGAGTCTTGTTGAGTTTCTGCGCTTTCATCAATTCCTCGAGTTGAAAGGCAAGCACACGCTTGACGGCAATGGCTTCAGCTTCCGCAAGCACACCTTCCTCTTCCAGAAAATCATCGAAGTTACTGCCAATGTGTTTACTCATGTCACTTCTTCCAGGTTGGTTTCACGATCTTTAGCCAATTTCAAATCTGCTTGTGGTGTCTTCTGGGACTTCTTGATAAAGCCATGCAGCAAGATCATCTTTTCACCCTTTACTGTAAACAGGATTCGAGCAATACGTTGATCAAGCCGGCATCTGACTTAAACGCTTTCGTGTAATGTCCGATCTGTCATCTCGATACTCCAGTTTTCAGGAATTATCCGTTAACTTCGTTGTCCCAGTCTATTGAACCACGTCAGTTTGGATTCTGAAATCCTATTCGGCGACGGGTCCCGCTGTTTTTGGATGAAGACTTATGAAGTCGAGACGGTATGCTATATTTGCCCGGAGATCACGAAGTGTAAACTCTTCTTCCGAGTATGCCACACATTCACGGAGGTCGATTTTACCTACTCCTCCGTTCTCTTCCATGAGGGATGAAAAATCTTCACGCAGGGAGGCAGCAACCTGTTCTGCATTTCCTCGTGCTTCATCTTCCTCTGTAGCGTAAACAACATACAACCAGAGTTCATATGACTGTTCAGGTGAGAGTTCCGTGGCAAAAGGTTCATAGTCGAGCCAATATCCTAACACCGCACGAGAATGCTTCTTGCCATGCTTTTGGAGAAAATCAGCAACTGGGCGAAACCTTTTTACCAACGCATCCGGAAAAGACTCTCTCTTATACCTTGCGGCCAGCCAGTGCTGTAGGACTTGACGTGCTTCTTTTTCAATTGACCACGCTACGTCCGGCTTCACCTCGTGTAAAACTTCTTTGTGAACCCGTATTTTCTCTCTGGCCAAAAGTTCAAGAGCAATATCGTCTTCCTTGTGTTTTAACGAAATGTGCAGAGTTCGTGGGTTCTTAGCGTGAGTGTGGTTTCCATCTACTTTCTCGATGAGTCGCCCAATCACGAATTCGACGTAGGGCTCTGCTGTCAGATCTTCATTTGTTATGTCGCAATCATGAGAAATGGCCAAGGCAACCAAGCCTTCATCTTCCTGGCCAATATCGAGGCGCTCAAAGTCTCGAGAATTGAGGACGGAGCCTTGGCGCCAAGGTGTATCCCGTGTCCAAGGCACTTTTCTCAGCCTCTATCATAAACTGATGGAGAATAGTCTTCGGACACATCGGAGAAATTTCGTCTAATTTTCCCTGAACCCTTCGTACGGCGCCGAGATTGAGCTTCTTTATCCGCAAGTTGCTTAAGAATAGACAAGTCCTCTCCGGTAACTTCTCCTGCCTTAAGTTTGTCTATCAGTGACTGAGAATTAAAAATAGGTCGCCGGATAAGTTTATCCAGTCGGGTGATTTTCACTATTCGAAGCTGTTCCGCAAGCTCCGAGATATGCTGGATAGCCTGGATTGCTTCAGGCTTCGGCTCCTGGCCATCAAGCCATGCATATGCAGTCGGCCGACTCACCCCTAAAATCATGGCAAGTTCTGACATATTCAGGGCGAAAGCATCCCGAATCAATGCGACGTGCTCAGCAGGTGTACGACTGTCTATGTCCTGGGATACACGCTCCACATGAACGTATGGCGCATACACCCATAGGTTCAAATTCTCCATTCCCTGCGTGGTCATGGCGCCGCCAGTACCCGCAGTAAAACTCAAAATGATTGGTGTAATCGCACGGACAGCATTTGGACGCATTTTCTCAAAAAATTGAGGAGCCGAGTCGATATTGTAGTATCTGATTTCCATGTCAATGTCATTTCCAAACAGAGACTGCATGTTCGGTAACCAAAGATTTGAAGGTCTCACCTACACGCTTGTGAGACGCTAATAAACGTTCCCTGACGCTATTCAAGTCAAAACCACTTCGATGTTCAACAAAATAATCTGTATCCAACACAGCTATCCTGCCAGAAAGTTTGTATAAACGATCAGGCAAGGTCAATGCCACGGGAAACAGGTCCGGTGGCATTGCCAATCCACTCTCGGTAATAACCGTCCTGGCAACTAGCGTTCCGCCATCAACTTGCGAAACAGTTTCAGTAAAACTATGGGTAAGTTGTCCCGATGTGGCTGCTGATAACCCCAGAAGAGAAGGGTTGAGGTAGTTGTCGAGAACATCACCATCTGCCGGAACAACAGCATCAAGATACCTCAGTCCAATTCGTTGGATATATGCCAGTTCGATTACTTCGTGAGCAAGCGAGAGTCCTTTCAGCACCTTCTCGGAGAAATCATCAAAGTGTGCATACTGCGTAGAGTGAAAAATGAGGGCATCCGGATGAAGGGTGTAAGATTCAGTCCTATCGATGTTGGTGAAATTCCACCCGACCATTTGTTGAGGGCGAACATCTGGCTGCGGAGTAGCCGGTTTTCTGATCGCCACCTCAATCTTCTGTTCCACCTGGTAATCAGGATAGCCAATACACCGCAGCCGGTCCTGCAATTCAGGAACGTACCCCTCCATACGAGCAATTGGATTGAACTTGATTTGCGCCAACGTGTAGAACACTGGCGGATTGTTCCACTTCTCCCCCATTAGAATCTGCCTCGTATAGGTTGGACGTGTGCGGTGACTTTACATTCCGCTTTACACTATAGCATATTAACCGCATTTGTCAGCACAATTAATAACCAAACTGATGACAACCTTAGGAGTCCCCGACACCAGTACCCGCCAGTAAGCGTCGCCGATCATCGCACCGGTTATCCGGGGCCGAAATTTGAACTCGAACAAAATACGACCGACACTTTTATCTAATTGATTTATTTTTTTAAGCGCAGCAACAGCGCTTGAGGGGTACGCTCCCAACGGGCAGTCACAGAGCATATCGGCCAAAGAGAGAGCCATAACGGGCACATGCCGGGATGAAAAGGGAAAGGCCCCGGTACGCTTGAACCGGTCGGAAGGCCCACGAATAGCGGGATTCAGGCACAAAAAAACCGGTTTCGTAGAACCGGTTTTTTTTGCATTGGCGGAGAGAGGGGGATTCGAACCCCCGACACCCTCACGGATGAACATGCTTTCCAGGCATGCGCCTTAAACCACTCGGCCATCTCTCCGGGACACGGGTCCGTGCGTAACAAACGACAGGCAATATAACAAAATCCGCCTGTCAGCGCCCGGCGTCATCGTGCAGCAGCCGGACGCGCAGCCGGCGCAGCGTATCCTGATCCATACCAGCGGCACCGGAAAACACCAGCAGCTTGTGCACTCGCTCCGCGGCTTGCACCCGCAACACCATCCACGCCGAATGCACATACTGGCTGCCGTGAAAGCGTGCGGGCTGCGGCGCACCTTGCGGCCACTGCAGAAACAGCGCATCACCCACCATCAGCAGCGTCGCCGACGACCCGCGCAGCAGCGCCCGGCCAGTCCAGCCCACGTAGACACACCATAGCAGCAAACCCGTCAGCTTCAGCCACGGCGCCAGCGCATTGAACCACAGCGCGGCGGCAGCCAGGCCGGACAACAGCACAAACAACCACCCCACCCATGACGGCAGACGCAGTCTCAACGCCTGCATGGGCACCGGCAAATCGCCCGCCTCGCTGTCCATGCCCTCCGCCTTTGCCGGCAACGCCTGCAACCCCCTACAGATAGTCCAGCACGTCCGCTGGCCGGGTGAGCACCGCGTCCGCGCCCCAGGTGGAGACGTCCTCGTCACCGACATAGCCATAGGCGGCCACCAGCACCCGGATACCGGCGGCGATGGCCGCGTCCACATCACGCCGGGAATCGCCAACATACAGCGCCTGTTCCGGCACACACGGCACATGCTCGCACGCATACAGCAACGGGGCGGGATGCGGCTTCGGATGCGCCGTGGTATCCCCGCAGACGACGCAGGCGGCCCGCTGTCGCAAACCCAGCTTGTCCAGCAGTGGCATACTGGACCGGGTATGCTTGTTGGTGACTATGCCCCAGCGCAGCGCCTTGCGTTCGATCGCGTCCAGTATCTCCGCGATACCGGGAAACAACACGCTGTTGACATCCGCGCAAAGCGCGTAGTTTTGCAAAAAACGTGCCTGCGCCCCAGAGAAATCCGGATGTCGCTCGCCCAGGCCATGGGCCAGCATCGCGGCACTGCCACCCGATACCAGCGGCCGTATCGCCTCCACCGCCACCGGGGGGCGGGCATACTCCTGCAGCGTCTGATTCAACGCGGCCGTGATATCGGCCACCGTGTCCACCAGCGTACCATCGAGATCAAACAGCACCACATCCACCGACACTCAAACACCCTCCCCCGCAACGGGTTTGCGCACGGCACACAGATAATTGACCACCGGCGCTCCTGCCACTCTGGCCCTGCGCGACACCGGGGAATAACGCATCCCGCTGATGTCTTCAAGCAACAGGCCACTGTCGCGGCACCAGGCAGCCAATTCGGCAGGACGAATGAAGCGACCATAGTCATGGGTGCCCGCGGGTATCCATCGCGTCAAGCGTTCGGCGACCACAATCGCCCCCAGCCAGGACCAGAGCGTGCGATTGAGCGTGGCCAGCACCATCACACCACCCTCGGCGAGCAGCGCGGCGCAGGTCCGTATCAGCGCGGCCGGGTCCGGCACATGCTCCAGCAGTTCCATGCAGACCAGTACCGGGAAAGGCGCCGGTCCGGTACGCAAAAAGGCCTCCGCATCCTGATCCAGATACTCGATCTCAAGCCCGGACTCCCGCGCATGGGCGGCGGCACTGGCCACGTTCTCCGGGCCGATATCCAGTCCCGTGACCACGGCCCCGGAACGCGCCATGGCCTCACTGAAGATACCACCGCCGCAGCCCACATCCAGCACCCGGCAGCCGGACAATCGCGCATGCCGGCACAGATAGGCCAAACGTGCGGGATTGATATCGTGCAGGGTACGAAACGCCCCATTCGGGTCCCACCAGTCAGCCGCCATGCCGGAGAAATGGCGCACCGCCGCCGGATCGGCATTGCTCGGGTTGTCTTCCATATTCTGTCTTCTATATCGGCAACTTACACAACAAATCTAATGCATTATATTATATAAATCAATGGCCTGCGGCAGGTTTTCTTGACTCTGGCCATGCAATTCCGTTACCTTCCAGCAATCGCTGGCAAACCCTGATGCTCACACAATAAAGCATCTTTCCCGAAACAACCATGCACGTGGCCAGGGCCCGTGGGAGCAGGCATTACGGCACCGGCGATACCAATCCGGCACGGTGCTGGAACCAACACAATAAAACGCAGCCTGACTACACGCATGCCACAGCCCACTTTCCCACGGATACCAAGCCATACCGGGTCCGCCTGTCTGAAAGTCCTGCTGCTGTCATGGGTGTTGCTGACCGCCCCCGGCTGCGCCAGTAACCGGGCCATGGACGCACGCGACCCGCTGGAAGGCGTCAACCGCAATATCCACGCATTCAACGAGGTGACAAACGAAAAGCTGTTCAACCCGCTGACGCGCCTGTATCGCGCCATCACCCCGGATTTTCTGGACCGTGCCATCAGCAATGTTTTCAACAATCTGGGAAGCATCGCGAATATCGCAAACAACCTGCTGCAACTGCAAATCAATCAGGCCGGGGCGGAACTGGCACGCCTGGCATTCAATTCAAGCCTGGGCCTGGGTGGACTGATCGATGTGGGTTCGCACGTGAACCTGGAAGAAAACCCCGAGGATTTCGGCCAGACCCTGGCGGTCTGGGGCGTGCCTGCGGGACCCTTCATCATGGTGCCGTTTTTCGGCCCCGCAACGGTGCGCGACATTTCCATCTCCATCGTGGATATCGCCCTGCTCTCTCCCATCTCCTATCTCCGCAACACCCCGGCACGGGCCGGGCTGATGGGTCTGGAATACATCGACTTCAATTCCGACCTCAAGGCTGCAAAAACCTTGCTTGCCGCAGCGGCCGTGGACGAATACGAGTTCACCAAGAACATCTACTTTGAAAAGCGCGCACAGGACCTGTTGGAATAGTCCGCTCCCGGCGCGTGGCAAGCGCGCAACGCACACCCCGCCACCACTGCAAGACACCGACACATGGCGTCTTCATCATCCGGTAATACGGCGCGCATAAAACATCCCCACCGTCGCGACAATCAGCAGCAGCAAAAAGTTGACGACACTCCACTCCGGGATGCTCAGTCCAAGAAACCGCCACTGCACCTCCGCACACTCGCCGGAACCCGACAGGATCATCTGCAAGGCCTCGCGCAGAGGAAACACCTCCAGCATATAATCCAGGCCGGGCCCGCAGGCGGGCACCTGGTCGGCGGGCAGGTGCTGCAACCTGACATGCTGCACCGCCACGGCAAGGCCCGCCAGCAGCGCCACAATCACCGGGACACTGTACAGACGCAATCCCAAATGGCCCGGTTTGTGTATCGCCGCCGGCAACGCGACCACCGCCACCACCAGATACGCCAGGCGTTGCAGCGCGCACATCGGACAAGGCTCAAGCTGTCGGGCATGCTCCAGGTACAAGGCGAAAACCAGCAGGGCCACACAATAAGCAAACAGCGCAAAAAACCAGATTCTGGCATTCAGCGACAGTCGAAACGCCATCACGGCTGCATTCCAGGTGGTAAACCGCCTCCCAGATGCCGCATCATTTTCCGCATGCCTCCCTTGCTGGACATCCGCTTCATCATCTTCTGCATTTGCTTATGCTCCTTGAGCAAGCGGTTGACCTCCTGTATCCGTGTGCCGGAGCCTGTGGCTATGCGCCGCTTCCTGGAGCCATTGATGATATCCGGACGCCGCCGTTCGCGGCGGGTCATGGAATCTATGATCGCAATCGAACATCGGGCATGCCCATCACCCACACCGACCGCCGCGTTTTTCACCTGTTGGCCAACACCCGGCAGTTTCTCGAGCAGTTTGTCCACCCCCCCCATGTTCTGTACCTGCAACAACTGCTCACGCATGTCCTCCAGGTTAAAACCGCCGCCCCCCTTGCGCGCCAGCTTCTTTGCCTGCCTGGCGGAGGTTTCCAGCGCACCACGCTGCTCCATCTCCTCAACCAGGCTCAGTACGTCACCCATGCCCAGTATCCTTGAGGCAATGCGCTCGGGATGAAACAGTTCCAGCGCGTCCGCCTTCTCCCCGGTGCCCATGAACTTGATGGGGACACCGGTAATCGACCGCACCGTCAGCGCAACACCACCCCGCGCATCACCATCGATCTTGCTGAGTACCACCCCGGTCAAGGGGACCGCATCGGCAAAAACACGGGCCACATTCACAGCGTCCTGACCCATCATGCTATCGATGACAAACAATGTCTCCTGCGGCTGCAAACGCTTATGCAACTGCCGCATCTCCCGCATCATCGCGTCATCAACGTGCAAGCGTCCCGCGGTATCCACCAGTAACACGTCCGCACCCAGCGACTCCGCCTGCCGCCGTGCCATATCAACGATCGATTCAGGCTCGCTCACGTCGGGGTCCTGCTGCCAGATCAGTTCATTGTCCATGGCCAGGGTCCGGAGTTGCTCCATCGCCGCCGGTCGATACACATCGCAACTGCATACCATGACCCGCTTTTTCTCCCGCTGTCTGAGCCAAACCCCCAGCTTCGCCGCGGTCGTGGTCTTGCCCGCACCCTGCAGTCCGGCCAGCAAAATCACTACCGGCGGCTTGGCCGCAAGCTGCAAACCCGGGTTTTGCTCGCCCATCAACGCGGTCAGTTCCTGATGCACGATGCGAACGAAAAACTGACCCGGACTGACGCCTGGCTGTATCTCGCGTCCGAGCGCACTATCACGCACCCGGTCCAGGAACTCCCGCACTACCGGCAGGGCCACATCCGCTTCCAGCAGCGCCATGCGTACCTCTCGAAGGGTATTGGAAATATTCTTCTCGCTGATGCGACCCTGACCGCGGATATTGCGAAGGCTGTGGGACAAACGCTCGGACAACTGGTCAAACATGATACATTCCAGTGTTAGAATTGGTGCTCAGGATTGTAAATAATCCTATGCCATGCAGCAACCACCGCCCCTCCACGTCACCGGCCAATGAATCAAACCCTGTTCCTCACGCTCAGCATCGGCGCCTACCTCTGTGCGCTGGCGATGCTCGCACCAAAGTTCTGGCCCGGTCTTCCGCGCTGTCTGCTAAGTCACCGTGGCTCGTTGCTGGCCGCAATGGCGGGGCTGGTAACGCATGCCTTGCTGCTCGGAGAAATCCTGTTACACCCGCAGGGTCTCGACCTGGGCCTGTTCAACGCGCTGGTGCTGGTCGCCTGGCTGATCACCGCGTTACTGCTGTTCAGCCAATTCTGGAAACCTGCCGAGCCGCTACTACTGGCACTGGCCTACCCGGGCAACATCCTGATCCTGCTGCTGCAACGGATTTTCCATGAACACTACCTGCTGACAACGACCTTGTCTATCGGGCTGAAACTGCATATCGTGCTTTCCATCTCCGCCTACAGCATACTGAGCATCGCCACCCTTCAGTCTCTGGTGCTGCATATGCGGCACCGTTCGCTGCGCAACAAACACCGTGCACAGATATACAACATCCTGCCTTCACTGGAAACCATGGACCGGCTGTTGATACAGTTTATCCTGGCCGGCTTCTTCCTGCTCAGCCTGAGCCTGACGTCCGGGATCGTATTTATTCAAGACCTGATGGCACAACATCTGGTGCATAAAACCACGCTCTCCAGCATCGCCTGGGGCATATACGGCATACTGCTCTGGGGGCACTGGCAAAAAGGCTGGCGCGGGGTGGCGCTCACCCGCTACGTGCTGGGAGCGTTCGTATTGCTGTTTCTGGCTTATTTTGGCTCCAAGCTGGCTCTGGAAATGATCTTCGACAAACGATGAACGACATCCCCCTCTCCATACTGTTTCTGATGCTGGGCATATCGATCCTGCTATCGGCCTTCTTCTCCAGTTCAGAGACCAGCATGATGGCATTGAACCGTTATCGGCTTCGGCATCAGACAAAGGATAAAAATCCTGCCGCGCTGCGTGTAGCAAAACTCCTGCAAAGGCAAGACCGACTGATTGGACTGATCCTGCTGGGCAACAATCTGGTCAACATCATCGCCGCAACCATCGCCACGCTGATCGGCCTGCGTCTTGGCGGCGACCTGGGAGTCGCACTGGCACCGTTCATACTGGTGATCGTCTTTCTGATATTCGCGGAGGTGATACCGAAGACCGTGGCCGCCATGCACCCCGAGGGGATCGCGTTCCCCGCCTCGCTCCCACTGACGCTACTGATGAAGTTGCTGTATCCGGCGGTCTATGTCGTCAACCGTGCGTCCAACAGCATACTGACACTGTTTTCCCTTGACCCGGAGCAGACCAGCGACCAATCGCTGTCACGTGAGGAACTGCACAGCATCGTGCACGGGGCAAGGCATCAGATACCCAAAAACCATCAACGCATGCTGATGAACATACTGGAACTGGAAGACATCACGGTAGAAGATGTCATGGTACCGCGCAATAAAATCAACATGGTCGACATCCAGGACAGTACACAGCAGATAATGGAATATGTCGCCAACGCCCGGCATGCCTGTCTGCCAGTGTATGACGATGATGTGGATAACATCATCGGCATCCTGCATCTGCGCCGCCTGCTCCGGCACAGCCCGCTGAACAATCGGGAGACAAGCGCCACCGGTTTGCCTGAAGACACGCTTTCCGAGCCCTACTTCGTCGCCAAAAGCACCTCACTGCAACAACAGTTACTGAACTTCCAACAACAAAAAGAGTATCTCGGCCTGGTAGTGGACGAATATGGCACCGTACAAGGCCTGCTCACCATGACGGACATCCTGGAAGAGATCGTTGGCAAGTTCATCATCAACCTGCAGGATTACGGACAGAACATGCAGCAGGAACCGGATGGCACCTGGCTGATCGACGGCTCCACCACCCTGCGCGAGATCAACCGGCACCTGCAATGGAAACTGCCATCCGGCAAATCAAAGACCCTCAATGGACTGATCATGGAACACCTGGAGCAGATCCCCAGCTCGGGGATCAGCCTGCGCATTGACGACTACACGCTAGAGGTCACGAAGGTGGCGAACAAAGCGGTAAAAAAAGCCCGTATTAAGAAGGACAAAAAAGAAGAACCTGATGAAACAGATTAAATTGTTCGTGTTTCCGGACATGGTCGGTGGCCGGTGCCGCACTCGCGTGGTGCCACCACCGTATCCCGACAGACCCGTGGCCTGAATGAAGCCGCTATACTCCCCCGGAAGTCGCGGCCTGGGTCGCCAATTTTGAACCACATCAGACCTGACCGGGTTTTTCCATCTACATGGACCACGTCAGCAAGACCCCTCCCCGAAAGGCTGACGCCTTTCGACCCTCCCTCAAGGGGAGGGTGATGACACCGGGCAATGGTCAACTCACCGTATGGCCAAGTCTCCGCAGGCGCATGGTCGTGCATCCACACATTGCCGCTATCAATCGCTTCCCCGGGGAGTTCGCGGAAGCCGGGCCGCCGGGCGGTGGCGGCTGCGGTTGGGGCAGACCGAGACCCCCCACAGCCTCACCGCCGTGCATCCGCACATTGCCGCTATCAATCGCTCCCCCCTGGAGGGGGAGCCGGCAAGCCAAGGGCGTCAGCCCGCAGGCGCGCCGGTGGGGGGCAAAAGCCAGGGCCCCGAGCGTATGCGCCACCTCCGCCCAGCCAGCAAACCACCGAGCCGTTGCACAATCCAATCACTCCCCCTGGGAGTTCGCGGAAGCCGGGCCGCCGGGCGGTGGCGGCTGCGGTTGGGGCAGACCGAGCCCGCACAATCTCACCGCCGTGCAGCCGCACATTGCCGCTATCAATCGCTCCCCCCTGGAGGGGGAGCCGGCAAGCCAAGGGCGTCAGCCCGCAGGCGCGCCGGTGGGGGGCAAAAGCCAGGGCCCCAAGCGTATGCGCCACCTCCGCCCAGCCAACAAACCACCGAGCCGTTGCACAATCCAATCACTCCCCCGGGGAGTTCGCGGAAGCCGGGCCGCCGGGCGGTGGCGGCTGCGGTTGGGGCAGACCGAGCCCCCACAATCTCACCGCCGTGCGCCCAAACAGGCATTGGCTTAATGGCGACTTTTGCACTATGATGCCGGAACAGGGCCATCCATCCGCCTTGGATGCGAGAACCGTATTATTTTTGCAGTCTTTCGGGAGTCTTTGCGATGGAAGTCATATTGCTCACAAACATTCCGGGCCTGGGCAAACTCGCCCAGCGGGTACAGGTACGCCCGGGCTATGGCCGAAACTACCTCATCCCCCAAGGCAAGGCGCTACCGGCTACCCCGGAGAATATCCGGGACACCGAAAGTCGCCGTCAGGAATTGATGCACCTGGCGGAAGACGCCAATGCCTCTGCCGTCGCACGGGCTGAAAAACTCAGTGAAGTCACTCTCCGGATCAGCCGCAGGGCGACTACGGAGGGCAAGCTGTTCGGCTCGGTCAGCGCCCGGGATATCGCTGAAGAAGTCCACAATACGACCGGCATGGAACTCTCCAAAAACGAGGTTTTACTGGAGGCCGGGGCGCTGCAAACCACGGGTGAATACGAGATCAACCTGCGACTGCCCGGGAATGTGCCTGCCACCCTGAGGCTCGTCGTGGTCGGTGAGTAGCGCCAGGCGGCCCTGCTGAAATGGCTGAACCGCACAAACATCAGGACCCGCACAAATCCTCCGAACCCGTTTCCCTGCGCAAGCCGCCACATTCCATTGAGGCGGAACAGCATGTCATCGGCGCCCTGCTGCTCGACCGCAACGCACTGATCCAGGTAGGCGGTCGCCTGCACGAAACGGATTTCTATCGCAGGGAACACGCGTTGATCTACCGTGCCATCCAGGATCTGGACAACAAGGCGCAACCCATCGATGTGGTCACCGTCTCCGAATGGCTGGAAAACCACCAACTGCTGGATCAATGCGGTGGCCTGACGACCATCGCCAGTCTGGCGGAGAACGTGCCTGTGGTCAGCAATATCGAGGCGCATGCCAATATCGTGCGCAAACGCGCCGTACTCCGGCAATTGCTTCAGGTCATCAGCACCATCGGTGAAACGGTCTACAACCCGGGCGGAATGGAATACAGCGAAATCCTGGACCAGGCCGAAACGCTGGTATTCTCGGTCGCCGAGGAAGACACCCGGATCCAGCACCAGTACAAACAGATCAACGAACTGCTGACCGGCGCGCTCGATCACATCGGCGAACTCTCCAGCGCAAAAAACCCGATCACCGGACTGCCTACCGGTTTCATCGATCTGGACAAAAAAACCGCCGGCCTGCAAAGTTCCGACCTGATCATCATCGCTGGCCGCCCCTCCATGGGGAAGACCGCACTGGCGATCAATATCGCCGAGCATCTGTGTATACATGAACAGAAGTCGGTGGCCATCTTCAGCCTGGAGATGGCCGCGGAACAATTGGCGATCCGTATGCTGGCCTCACTGGGCAACATCAATCAGCAACATATCCGCACCGGACGCCTGGATGATACCGACTGGACACGACTGACCTCGGTGACCGAGATGCTGGCCAATACCCGGATGTTTATCGATGACACCGCGGGACTGACACCGGAAGAACTGCGCGCCCATGCGCGCCGTCTGAAACGGGATGAAAATATCGATCTGATCATCGTCGACTATTTGCAGCTTATGCAAAGCAAAGGCCCGATTGAGAATCGCACCACCGAGATAGCCGGCATATCCCGTGCCCTGAAAAACATGGCAAAGGAGCTGAATATTCCGGTCATTGTGCTGTCGCAGCTCAACCGCAGCGTGGAACAACGGCCGGACAAGCGCCCAATGATGTCCGATCTGCGTGAGAGCGGTGCCATTGAACAGGACGCCGACGTGATACTGTTCATCTACCGTGACGAGTTCTACAACCGGCAATCCAGTTCCAAAGGGGTCGCCGAGGTCATCATCAGCAAACAGCGCAACGGCCCGATCGGGATGGTCAAGCTGGCGTTTCGGGACAAGTACACCCGCTTTGAAAACTATACCGCGATAGAAGTGGACAGCTCTCCGGAACAAACCTATTACGCATCTACGCAGGGCTCCTATCCATGACCCGACCCGCACGGGTCTATATCAATTCCGCCGCCCTATTACACAATTACCAGCGCGTCCGTACCCTGGCCCCGCATGCCCGGATAATGGCCATCGTCAAGGCCGATGCCTACGGCCACGGACTGACAACGGTTGCCAAACTGCTGACACAGGCCGATGCCTTCGGCGTAGCCTGCCTGGAAGAGGCGCAGACATTGCGCGACGCCGGGGTCTCCCAGCCGATTGTGCTGCTGGAAGGGATATACCAGGCTACCGAACTGGACCAGGTCAGCGCGCTGGAACTGGACATGGTGATACATTGCCAGGTCCAACTGGAGATGCTGTCGCATTATCCGGCGGTACGCCAGCGCCAACTCTGGCTGAAATTCGATACCGGCATGCACCGGCTCGGCTTCCCTCCCGATGCCCTGCCCGCGGTACTCGGGCAATGTGACGCGCTGGGACTGCACTCCCCGCCTCGCCTGATGAGCCATCTCGCGGCGGCAGGCGAGCCGGAGAACACGCTCAACCGGACGCAGCGACAGTGCTTCGAAGCACTGCGCCAGCAGGCCGGACTGGCAGCCTGCCTGGCAAACTCCGCCGCCCTGCTCGACGACCCGGAAACGCACTACGACTGGGTCAGGCCCGGGCTGATACTCTACGGGGCCTCTCCATTCCCGGACCGACAGGGCGCACAGCATGGACTGCAGGCGGTCATGACACTGGAATCGGAACTCATCGAGGTGCGTCAGCTAAAGGCACAGCAGGCGGTAGGCTACGGCGCCACCTGGCACACCCCGACAGCGATGCCGATCGGTATCGCCGCCATCGGCTACGCCGACGGCTATCCGCGGCACGCACCCAGCGGGACCCCGGTGCTGGTGCAAGGACACGCCTGCGCACTGGCCGGCCGTGTCTCGATGGACATGCTGGCAGTGGACCTGCGCAATTTTCCAACGGCGAAGGCGGGTGACACGATACAGCTTTGGGGACCCGAACTGCCCGTGGAACGGATCGCCACGGCGGCTGGCACCATCCCCCACGCGCTGCTCAGCAATGTACACAAGCGCCTGCATTTCCATGAGCGCCGAACCACACTCGGATGAGCCCGGCAAAGTCCCATTACCAATGTGATATCTGCGGTGCGCAGGCGCTGAAATGGTCGGGCCAGTGTCCCGCCTGCCAGGGCTGGAACAGCCTGCAGGAACTGGCCAACACCCCCCGACACGCGCCCTCAGACTCCAGCCCGGGCAATGCGGTCGTCTGTCTGGACCAGGTCCGTTCAGAACCCCTGCTGCGCCAGTCCACCGGGATACAGGAGCTGGATCGCACGCTCGGAGACGGCCTGATCCAGGGCTCTGTGGTACTGCTGGGCGGGGCGCCCGGCATTGGCAAATCCACGCTGCTGATGCAGGCGCTGTCAGGTCTGTGCCAACAGGGGAAACTGCACGGCCTGTATGTCACCGCCGAGGAATCGCCCCAGCAAGTGGCACTGCGCGCCCAGCGTCTGGGTCTGGAACCGCAGGCGCTGCGCCTGCTCGGTGAGAATCTGCTGGATCGCATCCTGGACGCGGCCACACAGGAGCAGCCCCGGATCATGGTGGTCGATTCCATACAGACCTGCTGCAACGAAGCGCTGTCCTCGGCGCCAGGTTCGGTGGCACAGGTGCGCGATTGTGCGGCACAACTGACACGCTACGCCAAACAGACGGACACGGCCATATTCCTGGTGGGACATGTCACCAAGGAAGGGACACTGGCCGGGCCACGCATACTGGAGCATATGGTCGATACCGTGCTGTACTTCGAAGGCGAAACCTCCCAGCGCCATCGCATGCTGAGAACCGTCAAGAACCGTTTCGGCGCGGTGAACGAACTCGGGGTGTTCGCAATGACCGACCGCGGCCTGCGGGAGGTCAGCAATCCCTCCGCGATATTTCTCAGCAAGCACGACCACAGCATCCCGGGCAGCGTGGTGATGGTCACCCGGGAAGGTTCCCGACCTTTTCTGGTGGAAGTGCAGGCACTGGTAGACCGTTGTCACCACGACATGCCACGGCGCATGAGCCTGGGGCTGGAACAAAACCGCCTTGCCATGATCCTGGCCGTGCTGCATCGGCACGCCAGTGTGGACACCAGCGGCCAGGATATCTACATCAATGTGACCGGTGGCGTGCGCATCACCGAGACCGCGGCCGACGTGGCGATACTACTGGCGGTATTTTCCAGTCTGCGTGACATCACCCTGCCTCAGGGTCTGGTGGTCTTCGGAGAGCTGGGACTGTCCGGCGAGATACGGCCGGTACAAAACGGCGCAGAAAGACTGCATGAGGCCGTCAGGCACGGTTTCCACACCGCCATCATCCCGCATGCCAACAAACCGCGCAAAGCCATGGCCGACTTGCGGGTCATCGCGGTAAAGGACATCGCCACCCTGATGCAGGCCATCGCCGACGTGACGAGCGCATAGCCTCCGGCGCCTCCCCGCAGCGGCGAACACGAGATTGTGTGCGCTACAGCCAGGGAATATACGGTAGCAACATCTCAGGCCATAGGACAAGGATGAAAACGATGGCGAAGATGACTTCTATGATCAGCCACATCGCCACCGTTATCAGTATTTCCCTGGTCTCTTTCTTCATTCATACTCCATGCGGGGTAATGGCGTGCCGACGCCTCTCCGCAGGGGCGGGAAACACCGCCACCCCAGGCCCAACGCTGTCGGCAATGCACGACACCATAAAACTCCGCAGTCTCTCCATGATCTCGCACCCGTGCGCTCGCCTGCCAGTCGCAGCCACGCCGAGCCCATCCCGGCCGTATTATCGCAACAACCCCATGCCATCCAGCACGATAAGGAAAACCCCCAGATAAATGCCCAGTCCAACGACCAGTACATCCCGCAAGAACTTGAATACGAACGTCACGAGACCGAATAGGAACATCATTCCACCCCCCGGGACAGTAACACCCAAAAGACGACCGCCGTCACCATCCCATCGCACGCATCCGACCAACCCCGCAATTCATCCAGCACCTTTTTCATGTCTTACCTCCAATCCTGATACAAAGTATGCATTGCCCTGCTCCCAAGGCCGTGCCTCAAACCCCATCATATCCCGAATGCGACCGATAAGCTCCCGCCCCAGCCCAGCCTGCCAGACATCCATCTCGCCAGCACGCATGCTAAGTATCGGTGCTTCCCTGCTTGGGCAGGAGATACGATAGACAGACACCATGGAGAAATGTGGCTCGGTGCGCATGAAGCGAGTTTGGCAGGCAACGCACAAGCAATACTTATAGAGGAGGTGATGCGATTGCGTGCGCACTCCATGTTATAGCCAACCTTCCTGTTTCCAGACATTGACACGGGGCATCAACCATCGCCGTTGTCTGCTGCACGTTACATGGCACGGGCAGACTGGGGGCACCCGGGTGGTTGGCCGTCGTGACCTGGATGCAATCTCCTGATAATCGCTCCCCCCTGGAGGGGGAGCCGGCAAGCCAAGGGCGTCAGACCGCAGGCGCGCCAGTGGGGGGAAGCCGAAGCCCCTGCGGTCTCATAACTGCAAACCCGCACACAATGTCCCCTCCGCTAAAGGCTTGACACACGACATCCAGTTTGAACGCTTTCGTGTAATGTCTTCGCTCTGTCATCTCTATACTCCAGTTTTCAGGAATTATCCCTTACTGGGTTGTCGAAGTCTATTGGACCACGTCAACCTGCCAGATAAACCTCTCTCCGTTTCAAGTCTCCGCGAGTTTGCGAAGCACTCTTAAGCTCGCTGCAGGCAGATTGCTGCTTACCAGAAGTTCATTTTCCACGATCAATGATGGGAAAGGATGCCCAAGAAGGTTCAGTTCATTCAGGCCTGGATCGGACGCATGATCCGGTGTCAAAGGCCCGGATAGGGCCACGACAGCCTTCTGCCCACTCGTGGTTTCAGCCAGAATGGGAACGCGTACAGTTCTCCCGGCAATTTCAATAGTGGCTCCCAAAGTGAACTTCACGCCTTGAGGGGACTGGCGCGAGAGCTCATGGTACAGCAACTTTAACGAGGCGTCCAGACGCGCTTGGTTGAATTCAGGGTGAGTTCCAGTAAGCAGAAACCTGATTAGTTCCATGCCGACATGGCGATCAAGAAGCATATGCTCGAACTTGTTTTTGAAACTCCGCAGGCACCTATAGCAGGATGTCTGGCACCGCTCGGGACATGTCTCCATGATATCCAAGGCCAGTTGGAATAACTCAGATCCTCGATCGGCCAGTTGACTTGAGAAACCGGCACCGCCAGGAAGGGTGTCATAGAGGAAAATTTCTGCTTCACGACCGATCTTGCCTCCATCCGTGAGTGCCGGTCGGAATTCAGCCATGATTTCTCCGGGTTCGAGTTCCAGTAGTCTGCAGGCTGCCTTCGCGAGAGCTTCACTAAGGGTTCTAAGGGCCACATTTGTTGACGTGTAGCCAGGCCTGAGGTTGAGAGGATCAGTGATGTGCAGGGAAATGAGCGCAATATCGGTGATGAAATCAGTACCGAGAACGACGTGTCGTGTCAGATCGATTCTCTCGCATATTTGATTTTTGTCATCGTACGGAAAGGGCTTGCTGTGGGGGCCTATAAGCGTCGGTGATGGGCTAGTGCTTGCTTCGATGCGACCGCAGCCTGCACAGTAGGTGTACCCGTCCTTCTTAGGTCCCGTATTGGACACTAGCAGATGCTGCCGTGAACGTAGGATGCGAACGCGCCGGTTGACGGTCACCCAACCAGCTTCCTCATTGGGTGTACCCATCGAGAGCTTGGCACGGGTCGCGTAGCTCGTTTCGGGTATGTCGTCCGGCGACGTGACTTCAGGAACATCGATCGGATGTGCAAACCCCGGTGGACGAATCCAATATCTGCCAGGACCGAACGTTCCCTCGGAGCCACATGCTTCGCAATCGCGAGTGTCGTTCCGTGAGACTTCGGTCAAAGGATAAGTCTTTGCGAATCCGCATTCACCGCATTCCATGTAGATCCGCTTGGCTTCCCAAGCTGTGTATCGCTCGCCAGGATTTACGGAATAGACAGCACCGGACGTATAGCATTTGCCTGATATCCAGACCTGTTTGCTCGGCGCATACTGCGTGAGGGCCACGGAAAGGCCCTGCTGCGGTGCGAAACGCATGACCGGTCGAAAACGTGATGATCGCTCACGGTCGAAAACATGGAAAGTTGCAACATCCGTCGGAAATGCATACCGGGGCAACTTTCCGCAATAGAGAAGCCGGTCGAGAAGTTTGTCCGGGCTAGAAACCTGCTGTGACCGTTCCTCACCCTCTTCTGCAGCATCTTCAAATGCCGTGTCATCATCTCCCTCGCTTGAGTCGTCCATCTCTCCCTGCTCTAGTCGAATGGCCGCGTCGATCGCCCTTAGGGAATCGGTCACCATTTCGTCCAGCAGGATGCTCCGGTCAGCAGAGGAGAGTTCATCTGGTATCCAGCCGGACACACGTTGCTGCAATTGGGTCTCATTTTTGCGCAGCCAAGCCTCAAAGTCATTTCGGTTGAGAATTGAGTCATCGCTGCGGAACTCGGAAACGGTACCGAGAACAGCAAACAGGTCATGTCGTTGATTTGGGTCGACATCGGGGAGACGCATTTGGTGGTAGTTCTGCAGGAGAAATGCGAAAATGTGGCGGCGAGTTATCTCTGGATTATCCAAGGTCAGTCGCGGGTCAACCACATCGCCCCTGATCATCTCATCCGGTCTGGTGAAGTAGTGCTCATCGTGGCTATCAGCACTGCCGAAGGCAACAACCGTAGCTACGGCGTTGCCCCGCCTGCCTGCCCGTCCCGAACGTTGCTGGTAGTTGGCTCGACCGGGCGGCATATTCCTCAGAGCAACCCCCGACAAGGTACCGATATCAATGCCTACCTCCATTGTGGTGGTGCTGGACAGGACATCAATGGCTGTAGAACGCTCGCTCCGGCTGCCGAGATCAATATCCTGAAACAAGAGTTCATTTTCTTCGGCCTTGGAGAATACATCCTCATTCTGAGGCGCGTTCAATTGAGCAGTGTGCTCTGCTGCCACGAGTGCCAATGGCTCCCGTGGCGGTTCCTGAAGAGCTTGCATCACCGGTTTACGGTAGAAGCCTTTCCGAGCAAGAAATACCACATCGCTGCACGGGTCCATTGTCTGGACATTTGTATTGCCGCAGTCAAGGCAGTGTTCGATACCGGGAACAGGACGATGGACCGACTTGCATGTCGAGCAATGGCACCAATTCCCATCAAACAGCAGAGTCAATTCGCTCCCGCGCAGGCGCTTGTATTCGCCCGAATCCTGAGTGAAAAGATTGAGCAACTTCGGCAACCATTGATTGCGAAATAATCTCTGTGTATCTCTGTCAATGAGCACCCGATCCATAGCTTTAAATCGACCGTTTTTGTGACCGCGAACCCTCGTGCCTTCCGTCCGGGGTCGCATCCACCAGACCGACGGCATGGCACTCAGCCAAAATCCGTAGTTCTGCCAGCAACGCAACCAGGCACGAGCTAGAGCGACCTTGGCGTGAGGGGTTTCAACAACTCCTGGCAGTGATGGCAAGTCTTCAAGTTCGGGAGTATGCTTTGCTCGCTCGGTTATCGAAGCGAGCGCCAACGCCTCGAAACCAAGAAAACGATCTTGGATGGTCGTGACGATATTGTCGAGCAATGACTCGGGTGGACGCTCGTTGCGAACCTCCATGCACAGTGTGATAAGACCGCTTTTGTCATCCTCCAAACCGTTGCGGATAGCGTCCTCCACGGTCATTTCTGGGGTAAAGCTCTCACCGGGTTTCATTTCGGGGCGCAAGCGGACATTGAGTTTCTTCGATGCCAGCAAGACGGCCAGATAGAGATCTTCGAGGTTGAGATTGGTATCAAGGGCGGGTACCTTCTGAAGCCTGCGATACCCCCAAGCGATGAGCGGACGAAGGGAATCACGGACTGAGTACATTTGGAGATTGGGTGCCAAGCGTGCCGCAACCTGTCTGGAGTCAGAAAACGTCAGGATCTTTCTTCCTTGTAAGGGAGCAAATCGTGTCCGCTGCATGGAACTCGGTGGTTGAATCTGAAGTTGGCGTGCAACAAGCGCCCGGAAGGGTTCGTCCCCCTTGGTTTGATGGTCTTGGACATAGGATCGTCCAAAGCGGGCAGCCTTGCCGCATACGGCACACGGAACGAACTGTCCACGCATATCGAAGCCTGTGGCAGATTCCTCGTCCTCTTCAATGGAGTCGGACAGGCGGTCTCCACGGACATAGACCTGACGGGTGCGAGATCCCAAAGAAGGGGGATTGAGACACCCGGTCTCAAGGTCGTAGTCCGCTAGTTCCACAGCCTCTTCGACCGGCGGGTCCTCCAGAAGGATGTCCAGTGGCAACATGGGAAGTGCTTGACCATCTGCTGTTCGGATGCTTTCCCCCGGTTCCGGCCACAAAGCCTTCGGAGAATCAATGTCGTCTGTGTAGGCTCTGGCATAGGCAGTGCCGCAGTTCCGGCATGTGTAGAGTTCCAGCACGCGGGCACCGCATTCGCAAGTATGGCACGGCTGACTGTACATCTTCCCACAAATGTCGTCCCTATCCTCGTCTGCGATTTCGCTGCAATTCGGATCCATACACACCCAAAGTCCGGCCAGACCGCGAAAAAAATTGTGAATGCGGCAAGGCAACAGCCCGGGGGTTCCTGCTTTGAGGCGCGCCAAGCTTCCTAGGGCCATCAAGGCAGTGACCGCTGCTTTGGATTTCGCAGAAGGAGCCGTCGGGAAAAGTTGATGTCCGAGGTCTGCAACTGGAATCGCCTGCTTCATTGTTTCGTTAATCAGAAACCGCATCGGCCCGAATTCAGCCAAGGCATGATGAAGAGCTGCTTCAGTTGAGTGATTACCGTTAATACGCCGATAATCCAGAAGCGGCCTCAGAACTTCGAGACGTTTAGCATCCGATGTGGCTCTGTAAAATTGCCCGAGATCAATGCTAGCAAGCACATCGGCGTCACGATCCGAACCGGTAGTTTTAATCGACCGCAGATCGAGTGTGCCGGAGATGGAGAAAAAGCTGTCGGCAGGAAGTCCCGAAAGCTGTGCACCGAACTGCGGTGCATACTGGCGATCGTTGAAACTGGCAGTGGTGCAAATAATCTGAAATCGATCTGGGGAAATCCCCAATCTGTCACGAAAACGCCGCAGAAGAAGCCCTACCTCGGCACCCGCCGCGCCCCTGTAAAGGTGGGCCTCGTCAAGAACAACAAGAAACTTCTCGGCAGGATTCTTTTGGAGGAATGTCCGAGTCGCATCAAAAATTGTCCGCTCAATCGGGCGCATCAGCATGTACTCAAGCATCGAATAGTTGGTCACGAGAAGATCAGGTGGTGATGCCTGAACTTCGTGACGGGTGAGCAACTCCGAATCGTCGGGCATCGTAACAGCTCGAACGAAGGCACCGGTTTTCTTGTCCTGCCATCTGTTACCCCTTTTCCCCATCCATGCTGAGAGGTCCGGCTTGGCGGGCCACTTGCCCCGTTCCTTAAGTGCCGTCATGAGGCGCACAGCGTCAGCATGGTCCTGAGCTTTGGGGTCGTGCGCACTGCGTTCCGTTGCACCATAGAAATTATCGAAAGCACTGAGTTTCTCGGAGTCCCTCTTTGAAGTACGGATTCCCGCGTACGGAGTGCGGCTGGTATAGCGAGCAAATCGAGGTGGACGACCCGCCCAATTCTTGAACAGCGCGACAAGACGTGGATCACCAAATAGAGCGCGGAGTCGACCTAGCTGATCGTTCACCAGTGCATTCATTGGATACAGAATGAGTGCACGAAGGGCTGGCTGCTTGCCGAAAGAGCCGGGACTCTCCTTCGCCTCGCAAGCAAGCTTGCCAAGGATAGGAAGCAGGAAGGACTCGGTCTTGCCGGAGCCCGTGCCTGTCATGATGATGAGATTGCGACCTTGAATCAGGGTGCCGTCAACAGCTTCCGACTGATGCTGGTAGGGAGGATCGTATATCAACTGAGATAGATTGCCCTCCGATCGCGAAAGCGCAAGGAAGGCTTCGAGTGCCGCCGCCGGCAGACCAACCATGTCTGAGAACCTTTGACCAGACTGGTATCGGGGTGTGGATTCCAGATAAGGTATCTGGTGGATCACCCCAGGCCGGTTCAGCAACCTTTTCCGCTGAGCGATGAGCGATCTGGCACTGATGTGATACGTAGCCTCAATGTAGTCACAAAGTGCACCATGCAGTTGCTCTATTGTTTGCTGAATAGTATGCATCGCTTGTGCCTTCTAATCGAAATCATCCGTGGGCGAGAGCCAAAGCACTTGCTGCAAATGCTGTTCTTCCATATCGGCTTCCGACAAGGGTAACAGATAGGAGAAAAGGCTTCGCTCCCGCAGTACTGGTCGACCGAAGATCATGAGGCGGCGCTGGGACCACTGAGGAAGCGGAGAGAAGAAGTCAAAATAAACGCCGTTGCCATTAGCTGTACGCCGGTATCGTTGCGCAGATCCTCGAACATGATCGATCGCCATCGACAGATGCCAGGCTGTATCGCAACCCCGCCATCTGGATCGCTCAAGGGGAAGGTCGAGAAAACGAACGGGCGTGCCATTTTCCAGTCGGGCAAAGCACCAGATCGCCGCCCCAAACTCCTGTGGTCTTTTTGCTACAAAAGTTCCAGTCTGATCCTTGGGAATGGTCCATCGTCCACGGTAGTATGAGACAGGACGCTCTGGATCAAGGATGCTCAGATCACTAATGCTCCCCGAAAAAGGTTGTTTGTCAAGCATGCGTTCGAACCGGTCAAGCATTTTCTGGGCTGTCTCTCTCTCGGGGCTTCTGAGCCAGGCATTTTCCGTAAGCTGCTGCAAGCCTTGTTCCCGAAGTTCATGAGCGAGATCATATTGGGATTGCGCCGGGATCATTCGTGAGTAGCCATCGTGAACGATGAGATCGGCCATTGAACTCGGCAGAAAGGTGTCCTGGTCAGCTACGATGCCCAAGAGAAAGACGCTACCACTCGAGCGCACAACGAAACTCGGAGGTGCGGCAAAAACCCAACTGCCCCTGGCGGTGGTATCTTCAGTGATGACATCATTAAGTTCGAGAAGATCTCCACCGACGATAAGTCCCTCAATGGCAGCATCCACTCTTTCGGGCAAAGTCTGTTCATTGGCTAACAGATGTTGAAGACTCTCGAGAATCGAAGCACGTAGTGTTGTCCGAGAGCATGGGCAGTGGATGCCGGCACTGCGCCGCAGCAATCCAGCCAGTAGCTGATTGTCCACAGCTTGCTTCTGCTCCGTTGGCAACAGCCCAAGTATTCGACGGCAGCCCGACAAGACATCATGAGTCGTAACGCGGGTAATCACCGTTGCCACCTTGGCAGCAACGAAGCCTTATCCGAAATGTGGTTGTTACTCGAAGCCAAAAGCACCAGTAAACGTGCTCCCCGCAGGATCGCCGGATTATTCAGTATCCGGGAAACAAGAGTGTCAAGATCAGTATGCGGCAGACTGCTGCTTGTCTGAGACTGACTGGCGAGACGAAGGGCAAAATCACAGAGCTCGCGATCGTCGCAGATCTTGTTGTGCATGGCGACCTCAGTGAACCATGTTACGCACTGATCAGGTTCCGACTCGATTTCTAACCGGTTTCGAACCAGAGCGGCAGCGAAGTCCGGAGTTTTTTTGTCAACCCATGACTTCAGGATTTCAAGCGTCTCTGGAGACTTTGGGTTCTTCCGAAATCCAGTTTCTGCTTCTGCCCAATGTTGACCGCATAGCGATCCATAAACCGCATCAAGTATGCAATCAATGACCTGCCGATGTCTGAACTCAACGAGAACGCCGGACAGTCGGGCCTCTTGCCATCTCGTCAAAACATGCAAAACCTGCAATAAAGCCTGGGCATTGCGGCGAACCTCTCCAACCCAAGGAAAGAAACCAAGGCCCTGAAGGCCCTTGTCGGTCAGGATGTTGGTAACTGCGACTGTATCATTGTGTATGGCATGTTCCACGTCGAAGAGACTACCGGGTGGCTCGACCGCCAAACCCATACGAGCCTTTTCGGGCGTAAGACTGAAGTTCGATGGAAATTCCTGCTGTATTTTGTTTAAGCGATTAGTTTGCAACAGGAAATGTCGTTCAGGCGGCTCTATATTGTTGCCATGTAATGATGATTTCCTCCTTGCATTAGGTTGAAAAGACGGTTATCATAGTTGCCATGTACATAGACACCGTCCCCAACCGCAACTCGCCCCCCGCCATCCTCCTGCGCGAAGGCTGGCGCGAAAACGGCAAAGTCAAAAAACGCACCCTCGCCAACCTTTCCCATTGGCCCAGTGCAAAAATCGCCACCCTGCGCCGGCTGCTCAAGAATGAACCCCTGGTCGGACGCGATGACGCTTTCCACATCGTGCGCTCTCTTCCCCACGGCCATGTCGCCGCGGTGCTCGGCACTCTGCGCAAACTCCACCTCGACCGTCTCATCGACCCCCAACCCTCGCCGCAACGCGAGCGCGTACTGGCGATGCTCGCTGCACGCATCCTTGACCCGGGCTCGAAACTTGCCACTGCCCGTGGGCTCGCCGAGGCAACGGCCCACCACAGCCTGGCCGAAACACTGGGGCTCGGGCCGTTGGATGAGAGCGACCTGTATGCGGCCATGGACTGGCTCCTCGCCCGGCAGGAGCGCATCGAGCGCGGTTTGGCCAAGCGCCATCTTGAAGCCGGTACCCTGGTGCTATACGACTTGACCTCGGTGTGGATGGAAGGGCGTTGCTGTCCGCTGGCCCAGCGTGGTCACTCCCGTGACGGCAAGCGTAACAAACTGCAAATCGAGTTCGGGTTACTGTGCAACCAGGAGGGCTGTCCGGTGTCGGTGGAGGTGTTTGCTGGTAACACGGCGGACCCGAGCACGGTGGGGGCACAGGTGGAGAAACTGCGAAGTCGCTTTGGGCTTGCCACCGTGGTGCTGGTGGGTGACCGGGGGATGCTGACCCAGGCACGCATCCGTGAGGAGGTCGCCCCGGCGGGGCTGGACTGGATCGGGGCATTGCGCGGGCCAGCCATCCGCGCCTTGGTGGACAGCGGCGCAGTGCAGCTTTCGCTGTTCGACGAGAAGGACCTGGTAGAGGTTACCAGCGATGCCTACCCCGGTGAGCGTCTGATGGTCTGCCGCAATCCGTTGTTGGCCGAGCAATGCGCACGCAAGCGCGAGTCCCTGCTCGACGCCACCGAGGCCCTGCTCGAACCCATTGCGGTGGCGACCCGACGCCAACGACAGCGTCTGACCGGGGAGGAGCGGATTGGGGAGCGGGTGGGCAAGGTGATTGATCGCTATCAGATGGCCAAACACTTTGAGTGGTCCATTGACCCGCAGGGCAGGTTGAGTTACCAACGCAATGCCGCTTCCATTGCGACCGAGGCGGCCCTGGATGGACTGTATGTGGTGCGCACCAGTTTGTCCGAAAGCCAGCTTGACGCAGCCGCCACCGTGCTTGCCTACAAGCGGCTGAGCAAGGTGGAGCAGGCCTTCCGCAGCCTCAAGACCGTGGAACTGAAGGTGCGACCGGTATTCCACCACAACGCCGGGCGGGTGCGTGCCCATGTGCTGTTATGCATGCTGGCTTACTATGTGGAGTGGCACATGCGCCAGCGGTTGCGCCCGCTGCTGTTCGATGACGAAGATGGCGAGGCTGCCGAAGCCGCACGCCTCTCGGTCGTGGCACCGGCGCAGCGGTCTGAAGCTGCCCGCGCCAAGGCCCGTACCAAGCGCACCACCGAGGGCGACCCGGTGCACAGTTTTCGCACTCTGCTCGCTGACTTGGCCACCATCACCCGCAACACCGTGGCACCGCGCCTGCCCGAGGCCGAGCCGTTTGTGGTTACCACCCGACCCACACCGCTGCAGCGCAAGGCCTTCAAGTTGTTGGGCGTGCGGCTACCCTGTTCCCAGTAGCGGCGCACTAAAATCGCATCAATAGCAATCTAAATCAATAGGTTACGATTTCCCCATGCTCGAACTTCAGGTAAGAGGAGACTTCTCTAATGGACGATCCATATCGTAACGACAGACTTTGGCCTCGGATTCTTCTATACCGGTATCGTCGACAAGCCTGACCATGATGTCATTTCGAGTACGGCGGGTAAGCCATCGCACGGGCTTGACATCATGCTCGAACAGGAGTTGACAACTGCCTAGGGTTTCTCCATCAATCATGAGCCTGCCCATAGCTGCTTCAAGATATTTCTCGGCACGATCCTTACATGTTAGGAACGATTTAAATCGGCGGTGCCACTTATCCGGGGTCATCGGCAGGTCAATTGGCTCCCCGATTTGTTCTCGGAGAATTTGGCGACCATCCGCTGATTTTAGCTCGACTGTCAGCGATACAGTGTAGTTTGCTGGCCCAATGACGGATAGGCAGATTTTGTTTCGCCAGAATGTGTCAAGGTCTGGATCGGAGGGCTCGGTGGTGACGATAAGGCCTGGATGAGAAGTAACCCCGGGCATCCATAGCTCCGGCTCCCGTACAATAAGTCGGGCGAAGCCTTTGGCAGGGGATGAAGATGTAACAGCATCCAGAGCATCGCTACGACACGCATTGACAGTGATGCAATGGACACCGGCTGGTAGAGGCGGCAGCCTTACAAACAGTGGATCGGCAGTGCCGTCAGTTCGGACAATATGTTCCGGGCCACCGTTCAGATGGAAAGCATAGGCATTGATGGGATGATCATGAGAGATGCCGAAGCAAGGCTCCTCGGTGGTTAGCCATTCACTGTTACCTTCACCGTCCCAGCCGCGACCCGGTAAGCCAGCAGGCCAGACTTGTATGGTACGAGCGACATGCAATCCGAGACTGTCAATCCAAGAATGCAGTTTCGCGGAAACATGAACAGGCATCGTAATGCGGAACGCCTTAGCACCGCGACAGTCGAGAACACACGAACTCATGACCTCGTTTGCCTGCGGGGAACTCCCGGTTGTCACTAGCACATAGTCCCAGCCAGGGCGAACTGTGCGACCCCTGATCTGCTGAGCTGTGCCGTCCGCGAAAATGCGGAAGAGCCAGACGGGTCCGGGAGTGAGGCGGCACTCGGCCTCCAGGATTTGATCAATGGCAAGGTATGGTTTCTCGAACTGGATGAGCGACCTTGCTGTGTCGGGCCAAGAACGTAGAATCCCCTTTCTGTTCGCCGACAACAGCCACCCACGAGGTTTCATGTCGTCCCCGCCATTCAAACAACATCTGGTGGCCTTCAAGAACGAGCGCAAGTCTGAATCAAGGGTGCACAGATTCTGGAACGAAGGCACTTCCAGCAAGACAGACCATTTCTGTCCTCCGGCATGTCGCAACAGCATTTTAGGCCTAATTGCGAACTGTTTGGTGTCGATTACCGGAGGAGTAATGAAGCCGTCAGGCGAGCGACCGTCAGGACGCCAACTACCACGTCCTATTCCCTTGAAGCGATCTGAGACGATTCGTCGTGTTTCCCTGAGCCATTCTCGCGAAGTACGAATCTCGTCGAGATCGGCGACGATGCGTTCCAAAGTCTGCGGATAGATTTGTTGACTACTTGGAGAGACTTCCTCTCCAAGTAGTGCAAGAACAATTCGGCCAATCAGCTCTTCCTGTTGCAGGAACTTCTGGAACCGAGTAGAAGGAATGTGAGCATTGACGGCAAAAAGTCGACCGATCATTCTCGGGTCGTGCTTGACCATCCCAGCAATGTGATAGCGTAGATTATATAGCACTCTGGCAAACTGCCTCTGGAGGTCGACAGGTAATATCGCGTGGGTAATGGGCCAAGCAATTATGGTGAAGTGCTCGGCCCAAGGGCCCGACGGAATTACACCGTTAAATTCATGCTGAAATCTCCTGAACCAAATTCTGATCTTGGCACGATCTTGAAATTCCCAATGTGGGATGAGTTCTTCAAACGACTGCCAGTATTCTTCTCCAGTGTAACTGTAGCCTACCTCAGTCGCGTGAATCACCCATAGTAACCAATCCAGCTCCTGCAATGAATGTGATTCTCTATGTAATCGGAGACCCCGTTGAAGTCGATTCAAATCATCTTTGGAAAGACCATTTTCCATTGCGAATATGCAAGAACCAGATCCTTCTCTCGTGTGCGAGAGAGACTTAAAGTGCCGTTCTACCCGATGCCGAAGAGAATCAAGAGACACGGCAGACATACAAGACACCTCGTTCAGAGCTGGCTGGTCGAAGAGACATTCTGTTTAACATATCTGGCCTTTTCGTCCCAGCCATCTGTATCCAGTAATTGAAGGATGCTGGTTTTTTCCCATAAGCCATAATCAGGACATCGGCTCGCTCTTGGCAGCAGCCAGCGTTCCAAAGCCAGATCGGCAATCTGTTGCGTACCAAGTAGTGTCGAAAGTTCCGGTTTCCCCTTGCCAGTACGAAGGATCTCCTCCGCATTAGATGCTAGATTACAGTAAAAAACCTCTCGCTTGACCCCATGCCGAAGCAGATCATCTCTGAGGCCAAGTGCTTTAAGGGCAGCGCGGGTTGTGCGCAGTCGCCAGTTCGGCCCCTGCCCGAAACGGTGCATATCCGCGTACTTATGGTCTATCATGCGCAGGTACTCACGCAACTGTAGAAACAGGTCGTCTGGAATGTGAAAGTGCCCCCACCCCTGCGTATATCCGACAGAACGGAAATACGGTATGCCACCCAGCTTCAGGCGATTGTATACGGAAGAGCGCCCCATTGACGACGAAGTCGTCACGGCAAGAAGTCGAGCCCTCTTTCTTTGTCCTGATATGATTCCAACTGTATCACCGTAGTTGCTAGCGAACTCGTCGTAAATTTCTCTGCTTCGCACGAAGCACGCAACCATCTTGCCAGCGAGGAGTCTGTTGTAAGGTGGCAAGGCTCCAAGAACATATGCATCCATAATATTGACAAGACGTGCTGAACGTTCCTCAACGTTCCATCCGATCATCTTGTCGCGAGTCGAAAGATTGAACACGGGGTCACCGATGGCAATTAGCCCAATCAATTTGTCGTTCTGTCTGTCCCATACGAGAAATCGAAGTCGTCTGCCAAAACCATTCGACACAGGAACTGACCAAGTAAGCGAAGCTAACCGAAACAGGTCCGCCTGCCATGTTTGAGCATAAACCCTCTCAAGTGCCGGCGCGATCAATGATGGATTCACCTCTGAGCCAGAGGCAAAATGCTCAAACAATTGCGGTCCTCGGTGAAGGATGAAGTTGGCGTTGGAAGTTAAACGATCTTTTCTCTGAGATTGATGCAGAGCCCGAATAACGTCCTTGTTGTTTGCGGATATCTCAAGCTCTCCCTCATTAGTCTTAGAGAAACCAAGGAGCCTGAGATGCTGGCGAATTTTTTTTCTGAGAGGTGCCTCACGAAAACTTGGCGAGATCATACGCATGCTCAAGAACTCCTTGACGTGGTCCAGTTTTTTTGGACACTCAGTTAAGCAGCATTTCGCAGTTCATGGAATTGCCTCTCATATGCATTCGGACTGACATGGTTCAGCGTCGAATGCATCCGGTATCCGTTATAGAAAACGGCAATGTATTGCAGAATATCCTGCTGGGCTTCCCAGCGGATTTGATAGCTTTGCCATTGAACCCGTTCCTTCTTCAGACTACCAAAAAAGCTCTCAATAATTGCATTGTTCCAACAATCCCCCTTGCGGCTCATGCTGCCCAGGATACCATGAGCGCGTAGTAATCGCCTGAATGCTTGGCTGGCATATTGACTGCCCCAATCCGAATGGTGAACCAAGCCCGCTTGCGGTCTGCGCCACCAAATCGCCATCCTCAGCGCGTCACAGACTAACTCCGCCTTCATCCTCTAACTCATGCCAACCCACCCCTGCCTGGAAAACAGGTCAATGACAACCGCCAAGTATAGCCAACCTTCTTGTGTCCAGATAGAGCTCACATCCGCCACATAGACCTGATCCGGTTTGTGGGCAGTAAAATCCCGCTTCACCAGATTGTCGCATACTGGTTGATAAGGCTGACTGTTCGTTGCCACCTTGAACTGCTTCTTGTGACAAACGGCCACACCCGCTTCTTTATAACCCATACCAGTCAATGACTACTTCATCCGACGACTGCCATAGCTATTGCCTGTCGCTTTGGCAACCGCCTTGACACAGTGCAGAATATCCCGATGCTCCGCGTCTAATGGCGTATTCACTGTGCACGTCAAATAGCGATAAAACCCACTGTGACACACGCCCAGTAACCGACACATCCGGTCGGTTGGCCAGGCCTTCTTATGCTGGGCAATAAACGAGTATTTCACCGCGTTTCTACGACAAAGAAGGCCGTGGCTTTAATATGTCTTATCCAGCTTCAAACTCCGGACTTCTTCCCGCAATCGCCTCAACTCCTCCTGCTCTGGCGTCATCTTGCCATGACCGCGGAACACATGGCCATCATCCTGATTAAACTCCTGCATCCAACGCCACAGCATATTGGCCCGAATGCCCAAACTCCTCGCTGCCTCTGCACACGAATAGCCATGGTTAATCACCAGGCTCACGGCATCTCACTTAAACGCTTTCGTGTAATGTCTTCGCTCTGTCATCTCGATACTCCAGTTTTCAGGAATTATCCGTTACTGGGTTACCCAAGTTGAACCACGTCATTTTTATGTCTGTGATGAAACTCGGAACGAGAACAAAGAAAAACCGACACTTGGGCAAGTGTTGGTGAATGAGAGGATATGGTTGATCAGAATTTAGATAATGGTTATATTTAAAGGGTAATAAAAAATTGCACGTAGAGTTATGAAGAAGATATTCATTTTGCTGTTATTTTACTTGTCCCCCTTCGAATTGCGAGCAGATCTTGGTGAGGTAGTAAGAACATTTAGCGGTTGCGATTATTTTATCGCAGACGGTCCGTCTGGATATTATGTCTTGGAATGGTATGGGGGATATGATCCTGACGAAGGAGATACGATTTTCGGTGAAATAGATTCGTATGGAATGAAAGACGTTCTCTACAACGGGCAAAGAGAAGGAAGTGTCTATGTAGAGGATTATTTAGAATCTAGTTCTGGAGCAATAGATGAAATTGTTGACCATTGCTTGTGACTTTACTTCAAAAATTATGGGAACAGGCTGATATATTACACTAAAAAAATATGGGATGGACTCTTGGTCACGAGGCGGGATACGGAGCCATCGATGTACATAGCCGCTGGGACATCGATTATGAGGACGCTTGCCACATAGCTTGTGATGACAACCGCTGTGATGACAACCCCTGCTATCAGTACCCCTGCGAAGATTCTATGGAAGATTCCATAGACTGGAACAGCGACAGGTAAGATTATGATTATGGACAAGCTCCGTAGAACTGAGTGTCCAAAAAGCTGGACCACGTCATACCGTTACCTGTCGTTCATGTCGTTTTTCAGTGCGAGCTGCCTATGGTTACTCCGGCGGGTTCTACATGTGTTTCTTCCGTGATGGTGCGCGGATGGCACAACGCCCAGAACAGATCGGCGGCTGGCTTGATAACGCGCTCTGGTGGTTGATCATTGGGGGGATGGTGCTGTGGCTTTGTGTTTTCGTGCTAAACACTGTGATCATGATCGGCCCCGCCGTCTTAGTCATGCGGCGGATCGAGGGAGTCGCCTGGATGGTTGCGTTTTTTTGGGCGGCCGTATTTCTATGGTGGATGTGCTTGGAGTCGCTGATAGGCTTGGATACGCTGGCACGGTTTCTTTGGTTTTGGTGACCACACTAGTCGCTTTTTGCCACTATGACCGAGACCGAACCGCCGCCCCTATGGGCAAAGTTGGTAAGCGCACTAATAGGCGCCTTCGTCTGCGGGGGGCTTGTCGCCCTAGCCGCGCCGTTGTATGGCGGTTCACGCTGGGAAGGGTTGGTTGCCGCCGGCCTGTTCGCAATCTGGCAACTGTTTCCGGTGATGGGGACGGCCATGGTGGGAGGGATAATAGGTGCCTGTGTGGCCATTCTGATGCTGATACTGGTGTTGCGTGGCGGCCTCTGACCCCCTTTTTAGCGCGTTTCTGACCCGACTCCTTATGTTTTTTTTGTACCCCCGGATCGCCAAGTAATGACAACCGCCCCCCAATGTGGGATACCCCGTCATGCAGTAGGGCCGGACTTCAGTTTGCTGGAGGCAAAGCGGACGAAGGAACAAACCAGAGACGTCCGGGTAGGTACAACCGCTTCTCTATCTGTGATAATATTACCCCTTTCCGGCCCTGCTGCACCCCATCCGCCATGACAACCGACAACGACGACAACGACGCTCTGCCGCCGTTGTGGTATCGAGGGATAGCGTAGTAGTCCACCGCGGCGGGGACTTGGGCGGGGCAAACAACTTAATCCCGTAACGCTTCCTGTGTCTTCTTGTCCTGGCACATGGGAGTCTGCAACAACCATTCCCGCGGGTTCAGTGACGTGGTCGCTTGCGCGCAGTGAAACGTAATCCCACCGACTCGCCGCCGGGTCGCCTTCCATCCGGTACGTGGCACCAGGCCAGTATCCCGCATATGCCGGGTATACAGTTGCCCCACCCGCCCCGCAAACACGCGGCGGATCTGTTTTACCTGTTCCCAGTCTTCGGGTGTTAGCCCCGCCTTCGCAACACCATCACCATCCACCAGGCCCAACCGATGCAAATCGGCACAGGCCTTTTCCACCGGAACCCCCCACAAGTCCGCTACCGCATCATCATCAACCGTGCTCATATTCATACACCCCCGAGTGCTTTGTTAAAGGTAACGACCAACGCATCGACATCTGACGCTATCGCATCCAACGCACGCGGATCATCATCCGGCACCAGCAGTTTGGCGATAAGCTCCCGCCGGATCGGCACACCCGAAGGGGGGCATCCAAATGCCGGTACAGCCCATACATTGCGCGGGACAACAGATGCTCCAAGGCATCGTCCACATACACCCGCATCTCCGCTTCAATCTGGGCACGGGTACCCTGAAGCGAATACCCCGTAGGTTGCATACCGTCATCAATACCGGCACCAGGCCATCGAGTACCGCACTCCTGGCCGCACCCGCCAAGGTCATTTTTACACGGTAATTGGCCAGCATGGCACGGTTGACTGTGTCCACCAGGCGGGACGCATCCTCACGGATCGCCGCCACCAGTTCTGGGTCATCGTCCGGCACCAGCACTTTGCAAAACATCTTGTGTGCCGCATCATCCGGCAAGCGACCGTCCCGGTCGGGGCCGTACAGCTTGTGTAACGCTTCCGCTACCAGTTGCTCCCAGTTTTTATCCAGGTACTTCCGCATGCCCGCGTATGCCTGCGTCATGGAACCGTGGGGCACCATGCCCCGCATGGTAGCCATCCGTGCCATCAACGGGACCAACTCCGTAATCAGCAAGGCTCGGGACTTGCCCAGGAGGAGTTGCATCCGCTACCCCCTACCGAGCACCAAGCTACCGCGGGGAAGGCCCCTTTCGGGCGGTCCGGATGGGGTTATGGAACACTAGATTCATGGCCATTACCACATTGAGAATCCCCCGGGCCCTCCGTGCGTGACGTGGTCCGACAGATTTTGAACAACCCAGTGTAAGGGATAATTCCTGAAATAGAGACTAAGTAAAATAACTAAGGGCTCTCAGGTGTGATTGCACCTAGTGGTTCATTAATTAGTGTCATCCCCCCTCAGCCCAGCCAAGCATAGAAGGGCAAGCATTAGGCCTTCAGGTACATGAAGGCCAGTCATGGGTAGAAAATCAAACCGCCAAACTAGGAAACCACGGCGAAAGCTAGTGGACGATTTTCCACCAGATGCGTTGTTTGTTGCACAAAAGGTATAGCAGGTAGAGACCCACCAACTATCAGCGTTCCCGCCCCGCCCATCACGATGAGATCGTGATATTCCGGCGACATCAAAGGGCAGTGCTTAGTCCAAAAGCCAGTCAATGGCCAAGTCCTTTTCCTGCCTGTTTTACCATGGGTATGGCCTTTCATAGCTTCTACTTTCTATTAAAGCCTCTTCCATTTCCGCCATATCTCGAACCAATTCACAATCGCAGTGTTCAATCCCATCGAGGCCATACTGCCAATCAGTACGCAAGCAGTGAAGGTCACAAGGCGGCGGGAACACGTCCACCGCCATCATCCCACCCAAAAGCAACCCAAGGAAAAGCGCAACGGGGTGTTCTTCAGGGTCGGGCCAGCTAATCATTTTCTTGAGCAAGGCAATGTTGAATAGCCTTACTGGCGCAAGGCACACATGGACATTGATCCCTCGCTCCCATGTACCAAGAGATAGGGAGCAGTAATATCGAAAACACTACATAAAAGCCAAGGAAGCAAAACCCCGTACTTAGGGCAAAAGCCCACACAGAACGTGCTATTCGGTTACCCATCATATTGAAATGCAGCCAGTCGGGACTATATTACAAGGTATTAACATCGGTATACAGGTAGATCTGTCCAACGCGAAGTCATGGTGAAATGGAAAGTCGATCCCAAGGCGAAATGATGATGAATCGGGTATCTGTTGCATCATGGGAGTGTGATTGTGGATATTCAGACGCGGCGGCTACGCACCATCGAGCAGCTTCGCGTCTTTGTGGAAGACAACGAAGCGGTACATTTTCAACCACAAACGCGGGAAACCGATCAGTATTCACTGGGACCATGCAGACCTGTACGTAGTGGATTGCAACCACATACCCTCTGAAACCACGTGCAAGCCCTGCTGGACAGTGCTATCTATGCTACGCTCTGCTCCATCCAAAAGGCGTGCGGACATCCACCTACCGCAGGGCAATAGGCTGCCCAAATGGAATGTAGCAAATGGAGAAGCGGCAATGAGTTGGCCCTCGTGGATACTCGCTGAACTTGCGCTATGAAAGTGTAGTCTATTGGCTCTTGACGAGTCTGTTCATATTCAAAGCTATGGCCTGATAAGGAGAGCATCACGATGAGTGAAGAAAATCCGGGTTGGGAGAAAAAGGTTGCAGATTCACTGCAAGGGCTTTTGCCTTCCGTAACTGCGTCTGCAAAACACTACCCTGAGCTTCCAGATTTGAACAACGAGCAATTTCGAAGCCTCGTTCTTGATTCGGGAAAGTATGCGCGTCAACTGGACAAGTACGTCCGTTACAGTCCAGTAATTTATTACTCCCACGCCTCGGCCAAAACACTATCAGCCCTGATATTGGAACACCCTATTGCCGCCAACCACGTTTTTTCCGTTGCAAAAAAGTGCTCTGCAATAGGCGTCCAAACAATAAAAAAATCCAAGAAACCGCTGGGATTCGTGCAATATCTGATATCCAATTTTATCTACAGTTCAATTTTACGCGGGACAGAGGAAACCGCACGTTCCTTGAACAAGGTTTTGGAATCTACCGATGGTAGGGAAAATCTTGATGCCCTCCGTGTGGTATTTTTACCTGGGATCGATATAAAAGATAGATACGATATAACAGATACACTCTCTATCGCACCCTATGAATATTTTGACGATCAATTGGCTTTCTCCGCCAAATCTTGGTATGCACCTTACAATACGAATGCGGTTTTAATAGAACGATTCCCATGGGATAAAGCAATAATTTGTCCAGCATCGGAATCCCAGAAACGGGGTTACCATCTCCTCCCAGAACAGCAGGACGCAATGTCGGCTTTGGCACTCCTTTCCATAAAACTGGAGAGACCCGTATACACTGCAGGATCAACGACCCGAGCAGAAAAGTCTGTATATGATGTGCTGGGTTGGGAAATGGATATGGGAATACTGTATTACGGGGCAACTGGAAGAAATATCAGGTTCGATGACGACCGCAGGGTAGTAGTGGATGAAACAATCCTGCACGGTGTTCGAAAACTTATGTCACAGAGAGCACAATTGTCCAGGGATGACATTCAATCCATAGATATATCCGTTAGAAGACTGTCGTCCTATTATGGACGAGGCTCGTCAAAAATCGCTACCGAAGATCGTTTCCTGGATGTTGCTATTGCTCTTGAAGCGCTTTACCGGCCGAACGGGTCAAAATTGAGAGAAAAAATATCTTCCCGGGCAGCGTGGTTTTTTGGGAAAAACGAAACGGATAGACTGGAAATAAAAGATACTGTCAAAAAATTCTATGAATACAGATCGGCCATTGTGCACGGAACACATCCTGACAATGACAATGTGGCTTTGGGAACAGTGTTTGATATTGCCAAAAAAACCTTGATGACACATCTTGAAAAGGGGAAATTTCCTTCGGATGAAGAATGGAATCGGCTGACACTGGGATGCGAATGATTTTCGCTGTCTCCGTATCAAACGGATTTTCCCTGTCTACGGCATTGATGCAGGCCATCGCCTGCATCACACATGCTCCTGGTTCCATGAATTAACTTGGCATTGCAATAAATGAAAATTGCTGGAATTCAATTTCCCGAGCCATTATTAGCAGCGTTGCGCGATGGCAAGCTAGTGGTCTTTGCTGGCGCTGGAGTATCAATACCATCTGGACTCCCAAACTTCACTGAATTGGCAAAGAGGATTGCTGTTGGTACCGACCAAGAGTTGCAGCAAGAAGAGCCGGAAGACCATTTCCTCGGAAGGCTACAGCGTTCCCGGATAAAAGTTCATGAGCGAGCAGTGGACGCACTTACCAGAGATGATTTATCACCAAATGCACTGCACAAGAACCTCCTGCGACTGTATTCTGATGTCGATCAGGTTCGAATCGTCACAACCAACTTCGATCTACTGTTTGAACAGGCCGTCAATGACGTGTTTGACTCCAAGCCAGAAGTGTTCCGGGCACCTGCACTTCCCTTGGGGCGGGACTTTAACGGTATCATCCACATCCATGGTGATGTCAATCATCCTAATAAAATGGTACTCACGGATGCGGACTTTGGTCGTGGATACCTGACCGAAGGATGGGCACGACGCTTCCTCGTTGACCTGTTTCGCCACTTCACTGTTCTTTTCGTTGGCTATAGCCACAACGACACAATGATGAACTATTTGGCCCGCGCTTTACCGATGAGTACGACAGTCCAGCGTTTTGCCCTAACAGAGAGGACGGATGCTCCTCAGCAATGGCAAGTGCTCGGGATCAAGCCAATCGAGTATCCGAAAGCAGACGAGTGTAACTTCAGCGGACTTAATAAAGGTGTCCAAGGCCTGGCTGATACAGTTAGGCGCAATATCCTGGGCTGGCAACGAGAGATAACCGAAATTGCGGGGAAACCCCCACCCTTGGACGAAGAAGCGGTGGGCATCATAGAGTATGCACTAAAAGATGTGGCAACGACCCGGTTCTTCACAAATGCCGCTCGTTCACCCAAATGGATCGATTGGCTTGACGAACGGGAGCAACTGGACAGCCTTTTTAGCACTGGTTCTGACCTCAGTGGACAAGATTCTATATTGGCATCGTGGTTGGCTGAGCATTTCGCATACCAGTGTGCTGATGACCTTTTCTTGCTGATTGCCAGACATGAGATGCATTTGCACCCGCAGTTTTGGCAGATATTGGGTCAGGAGATGATGACGTTGGACGAAGCGCAGCATCAGTTGGACAAGAATATCTTGTCTCGCTGGGTTTCGGTGTTGCTTGCCACTGTTCCTGAGAGCATTGATCCATATATATTGCTGTGTATGGGTGAGTGTTGTATCAAGCATGGAATGCTAGAAAGCCTGTTGCTGATTTTTAATGCCATGGCGGGGAGCCGTTTGCATCTCAAACGAAGGTTCTCGTTGTCAATAAGGGAGGCAAACAATCCTGATCCAAGGAGTGATATTGATTTACCGCTGATCGGTAATCACTATGCGCTCAATGAACTCTGGGAGAAAGGCCTGAAGCCAGATGTGGCAAGAGTGGCAGAACCCACCCTTAGAAAGATTATAGCCCGCTTGGATGAACGGTATTTAACGCTGCGATCCTGGCAAAAATCAAATCATGGACCGGATGACTCAAGCTGGAGGCGCCTGGCCATCGAACCCCATGAGAAAAACCCACATTCTGATGCTGTTGATGTATTGATTGATGCGGCACGTGATTGCCTTGATTGGTTGGCAGTAAATCAAGTAGAGAGAGCAGCCTCGTGGTGTAATCAGCTTATTGGCTCTGAGGTTCCGCTGCTGCGTCGTCTAGCAGTACATGCATTATCCGGACGTGCGGACCTGACAGCGGATGATAAAATCGCCTGGCTCTTGGCGCATATTGATTTTCACTATCAACCGACTCACCATGAGATTTTCCGTATAGTCAAAATTTCCTACCCCGAGGCAAGTACAAAATACCGAGAAAAAATCATTGAGACTGTGCTGGATTACCATTGGCCATACGAGGAAGACCCCGACAAAGATCAGCGTACCGCATACCATCATTTCAACTGGCTGGACTGGCTTCACCGTGCGGCCCCTGACTGTGCACTGACCAAACAGGCCTTGGACAATATCCTGGCGCAGTACCCGAAATTTGAGCCGATGAAACATCCTGACCTGACTCATGATTGGACAGAATCAGGCAGCATCGTCGCTCCACAAAGCCCATGGCAGGTTGATGAACTACTGACCAAACCGGCTGCTGCTTGGCTTCCCGAGTTGCTGTCCTTCCAACCGACTGAATTTCCAGGCCCCGACCGCAATGGACTTGTTCGCACTGTGGCAGAGGCAGCGAAACAGCGTTTCAATTGGGGGATTGAACTGGCGGGTGAATTGGCCAAGGTGGGGGAATGGGATTCCGATATCTGGTCCGGTTTGATACGTGCATGGTCGGAGATGGAACTGGATGAGGGGAGACATGGAGAGGTACTCCGATGGCTTGCATGTGTGGAGCTACATCCTGAAAACAAACGTTCGATTGCTAATGCGCTTTATGCACTGGTAAAGAATGACAGCAAACCCTATGCGCTGAATTTACTTCCACAAGCCAATAAGATCGCTTTCACTCTTTGGCGTAGCCTTGATCGGAACGAGTTACATGAGGAAAATAACGACTGGCTGCAACTGGCCATCAATCACCCCGCAGGAATCCTTGCCGAATTTTGGGTTTATGGGTTATCACTTTGGCGAAGACAACAAGATTCTGTCCCCAGTACCCTCAACGAGGATTATCGTCAGGCACTTTCATCCGTTGTGCAAGATCCTACACTGCCTGGAAGGCTCGGAAGATCGGTTCTCTGTAGCCAATTGGCCTTACTGCTGCAAGCTGATGAGATATGGGCAAAGCAGAACCTGCTGCCACACTTTGAAGCAGATAAATCTGTCCCTGATCTTCAAGCCGCCTGGGACGGTTTCTTAACTTGGGGCCGTGTTAACCCCACCGTCGCCGAGTTGCTAGAAGGAGCGTTCCTTAAGGCTACTCAGTGGCTCGATAACGAACTCGCTTGTCGACGCGACCGATTTATCAAGTACTACACTGTCATGCTCGGGTATTTCGCCACAAATCCTCTCGAGAGATGGATACCACAACTTTTCTCCCATGGCGGCGAAGAAACCAGACGTCTTTTTGCGTTAGCAATAGCGCACCACTTACGAGAAATGGATGAGGCACATCAACGGGAATGGTGGCAACGCTGGCTCAAGCGTTATTGGAAGAATCGCTTACAAGGCGTACCGGAGCCTCTTGCACCAGAATCAGGTGAGGTCGAATATATGCTTGGTTGGTTACCCGACTTGACAGCGGTGTTTCCCGAAGCGGTTGCTCTGGCTACCTGTATGCCACAGACCCCTTTGCGACATAGCTCAGTAATATATGAACTCAAGACACGTCGCCTATCACAAAATCATCCCGAAGCGGTAGCGCAGTTGTTGATTCATTTGGGAGAGTCCGATTCACATTGGCATAGTTGGCATGAAGGAGCGGAACTCATTGATAATCTCCTCCAGTCAGAACTCCCACTGGAACTTAAGCAGGGACTAAAGGAGCTCATGGCCAAGCTAGGACTCACAAAACCATAATCCAGAGAAGCGGTCGCAATCCGCAGCACATGACTGCGGTATCGATCACTTACCCATATAACGCCATTCTTTGCCTGTTTTTCTCCAGCCGCAGTTTTTCATGGCCGCCGTCAAACCCGCGTGTTGTGCGGCGCCAACGCTATCCAACCCCAGAAGATCAGCCACCTCCTCTGAAGTATATGTATCACCCTCCGTGCAGAGCAGACGCTCCATAATCAAGTCCTCCAGCCCGTCATAACGCCGCCGTGCATTTCCGGCTGTAGCGGCTGACGCCTTCGCTTTCGGTTCAGGGTTCAGTCGCCGGGCCGTCTTCCTGGGACGGGATTTATTCCCTTTCCTGTGTCGCCACTTCCTTGGGTCCATGGAGGGTACGGCATGACCCCACCTCCCGCGCTTCGCGTTGCGGGCCGCGGTTTCGGCCTGCTTATACCGGTCGCTGCACACGGCAATCGCATGCCCTTCTCGAACCAACCACTCGTTGATATCCTTGCCGTTGTAAGTGACGATGCCAAGCACGCGGTCATACCTGTCGTAACCCCAGACACTGACGCGAACCTGCTTGCCACTGATTTCCCGTATCAGGATATCCTTGACATGCCGTCCGTGATTGAACCAGTCGCCTGCCTGGCTCTTCGCCAACTGATCCCACTCGGGTGCGTCCAGACCGGCGAGCCTTATGCTGTACCCCTCCACCTCTATCCCATCACCGTCGGTAACCCAGGCCTCGCCAGCGATGTTCGTGCCGAGCGGCAACTTGGGCAAATCGGAAGGCGGACGCCTTGGACTGCGCCTGCGTGGCGATATGTCTCTCTTTCTTCTCTTCTCTTCTCTTCTCTTCCCGTCACCGTCGGTATAAACCTTTCCGATGACAGTGCTGTGCGAGCGCTGTGAACCGTGCCAAACTCCCGACACAGGCTTGCGTTTTGCCTGCCAGGCACCACGCTTATACCTTCTTGAACCGCGCCTGCGCGGGGCGTCATCTCTGAAAAGCGACTTGAATATCGCGATGGCAAATGCGACAAGCGCAAGGGGCAGGACAGGAAACAACAACACAGAGATAATTGCCAAAAGGTCAATCTCCATGGTTTGAATATCGATCGGTGGCCGGGCATTTCCCGCCTGGCAGGATTATCGGTTGATATACCATCAGTGTGATCTCGACGCTTCCATCAAGCCTACCGAATCCATGTGATCTTGACAAACGACCCGATGAGAAATCCCCGCATGACCATGCTGTCTGCTGATCGTGGCTACATCACTGATATAAACGCAGTATGGAAAAACCGGTCATCGTCCGCACGAAAACCATTGCTGCATTATACCCTCTTCACTTGAGAAACTCGCAATCCGCAGCTTTAGACTTGCAGGCCTGACATGGGTACAATGCATGCCAGTTTGCATGCAACTGGCAACCGGAAGATTTGCACATGAAACTCATTTTCCATTTGGACATTGGCACAAACGCTGTCGGCTTCGCCGCTATCCACCACGGCACCAAAGAAATCAAGACCGCACAAGCTCTGGAACAAAAGAGAAAGACGCCCGTTGGATGTCCACTGATTCCCGGCGCGGAATTCTGTCCTAAAGGGTCGTGGCTTGCACAGCAATGTCGCATGCTGGAAAAGCTCAACAACCTGAGGATCATGACCGGCAACAGCAACAGCCGCCCGCTTGACGCCGAAGAGCGCCAGTCCATCCTCGACAAGCTGCAGGCACAGTCACAGATAAATTGCTCAGGTATGCGTCTCGCACTCGCGCCGTTATACAAGACGCGAGACCAGGTGGGGGCAGAAAAATGCCTCCAGTTCAGCCTGGGATCCAAACCGGTAAAGGGACTATGCGGCAATATCGTCGAGCAGCGGCTCAAGAGCGTTTTCGGCCAAGCCTGGCACAACCATCCGTACAAGCAATACATCAGGAATGTCGTACCCATCTGTTTGTGGCAAGCCGACTACGACCACAACAAGGCTGAAAATCAGGCAGTCATGCGGTCGGAAAAGGAACGCAAGAAGCGACGCGAAGCCACTAAACAGAAGTTCATATGCAACTTCGGCGCAAAAAAACCCGAAGCCGGCAAACTGGCGGCACTCACACTACCGCCAGGATGGGATTCTTACTCGTCCGAAGCACTACAGGAGTTCCTGCCACTGCTGGAAGATGGCGTGCCCTTCGATACACTGCTGAACCACCCCGATTGGGAAGACTGGAGAGACGAAACTTTTCCAAGGCGTGTACGGTCGATACCGACCGGGCTGCGCGAGGTCGTGGACAATCTGACCGATATGTATGGCAAGCCGGACCTGATCCGAATGGTGTTGGCCTGGGACATCTGGGGCCCCTCACAGCACCAGCAAGACAATACGGCAAAGACAGAGACCCTGCGCAGGACCGCAAATAAAGAATTGCAGGGCAACGGGATCAATCCTTCCGTGCTCAGGGTCCAAAAGTGGCTGCTCTGGCAGGAATGCGGTCGTCAGTGCCCTTATACAGGCGACCCGATCAGCTTCGCTGCCCTGTTTGGCACCAAACCCTCGTTCACGATTGAGCACATCTGGCCACGGAGTCGATCATCGGACAATAGCTTTCGCAACAAGACGCTATGCCGCCAGGATGTGAACAAGGAAAAACGAGACCGGACACCATACGAATATCTGCACGATGACAGGGCCGCCTGGTACGCACTCCTGAAACGGATCGATGCTCTGGCCAGTAAGAAGACCATGCCACTGGACAAGGTCAAACGCTTCAAGGCGAGATATATCTCCAACGGCGGCACCGACTGTCAGCCTGTTGACACAGATACGACGGCATATGCCATGCGGCAAGCTATCGACTGCCTGAAACAACTCTGGCCTGAGGTACCAGTTGTGGTACAGATGGATTCAGGGTGAGACGGTACGTACCTGAGATTCTGTAGTCGCTGACGCGCTATTTGCTGCAACAAACAACCTGGCACGAGTGAATCCCGGGAAACCACCCTGGACGCGATACCGGCAGCCGAACCGGACCCTCCGGACAGGCCCCACCAAGCCTTGCTCTTGTTTGTGCGGGTTCGGATACATGGTGGGGCCGTTGTGTCTGCCCGGTTGAGGCAGTAGAAGCACTCCTATCCACCATCTGCTGCACGGCATGACGTGAGGCGATGCTTTGCTTCGCTCCCTACCCCGGCTTGCCGTCGATGCGTGGGCGGGTCAGGATCGGCCAGAAGCGAAGAAAAAACAGACCGTAGGCAAGGGCCCAAAAGATTGCCGAGAGCACGATGGCCTCGACGTTGCGCATCGGCAGGAGGAGCGGAACCGCGACGCGGACGAGTGCAGCGATTGTGACCAGCAGGAACAGTGCGGTTTCAAAGTACGAAGCCTTGAGTGGACGACCGGTATGGCCACGCGATGTACGGCACATCATGCCCAGCGTCATGGTGCCTATGGCCCCGACGGTGAGCGCATGGAGCGCTATCGGTTCCGGTACCAGGGCGGCCACATCAGCGCCAAGGGCGCGCAATGCGAAGTAGACCACTATCCAGGCATAGCCCAGATATAAAACCCAGAGCAAGGGATCGCGGATCGCCTTCCAGGGTTTCCACACCAGCCAGCGTGCCAGGTGAAGGCAAGCGGCGAGAGCGGGCACAGCACTGCCGAAGGTCTCTCGCAACCAATCGCTCAGGTCGATCACCCATATGGCAAAGGTAACGGTGATGGCCAGGCGATCCAGCGGCACGCAGGTGCGGATGCCCGCTTGCGGAAGGGCGTTGGCGCCAAAGGCGGGGATGACCCGCCCTGCTATTACCACCAGCAACAGTGCCACCAGGTCGAAACCCGATTGCAACACCCGTCTACCGTCGCTGGCAATGAGACCGAGTGCGGAAAGATGGCTGGCGCCATTGACACCGGCCAGAACCAGCAGGATGACCGGGAAGGCAAAGTTCCGGCGGTTGTCGGCCCGCAATATCGGTAGTGCGACCGCAAGTGCCGCCAGTGGCAGGAACGCCATATCGACCGCGGCGACGAGCCATCCGGGAAGCCACGCGTCACAAGCGACCGCGAGCCGCCCCAACAGCCATACTCCGAGCAATCCGGCCAGGTTCCGCCCGTGCAGGGTCGGCAGACCGGTCCAGGTTCGCGCCGCGGTCAGCAAGAAACCCACCATCACCGCGGCGGTGAAACCAAACAGCATCTCATGTCCGTGGCCCAGGGCCCCGCCAAACGCCCCGACCGGTTCCACAAGTCCGGCGTAAGTCGCGCTCCACACAACGATCCCCAGCACCGCAAACCCCGCAGCGGCCAGATAGAACGGACGAAAAGCCAGGGCAAACGCCACGTGCGAGAAAAAGCTGTTCATGGCAAGGCGTCTCTCAAGTGACCCGTCTCGGGATTTCCTGTGCCGCACCCCCTTCGGCTTACAGTGGTTCCAATCTCCTGCTGTTCTTTCTGTGCCGCCATACCCTCGGGTCCCAGACCACGGCGTGACCCCACATCCCGCGCTGCGCGTTACGCGCCTCGGTTTCCACCGCCTTGTAGTGATCGCTGTATGCGGCAATCGCATGTCCTTCGCGGACCAGCCACTCGTTGATATCCCTGCCATCGTGGACGACGATGCCGAGCACGCGGTCATACTTGTCGTAACCATCGACCCGGATGCGGACCTCCTTGCCACCGATTTCACGGTTCAGGGCCCGCTTCACATGCTGTCCGTGATTGAACCAGTAACCGTCCCGGTGTTTCGCCAACTGATCCAACTCGGGCGCGTCGATACCGGCAAGCCTTATGGCATGCCCTGCCACAGCCACCCCGTCACCGTCGATAATCCTGGCCTCGCCGGTGATAATCGTGCCGGTCGCAAGCCCGCGCAAGGCGAAAGGATGCCACAGGCCCGAACAAAGCGGGAAGACGCTTGCCACCCCCGCATACACGCCACGGATCTCGACGGCGCGGGCAGGCACGATCAGCGACAACCCGATCAGCGCAACGGCTGCCAACGCAACAGGGAGGTCTTTCATGAGTCGGGAGATTGAGTGCAACAAGGTGGTTCGATCATATCACCATAGACGGGAAAGCGTGCGGCGGATGCGGGTGTGTGGCTATGAGACTGCCCGGGCCTGGACTTCCCCCCCACCGGCGCGCCTGCGGGCTGACGCCCTTGGCTTGCCGGCTCCCCCTCCAGGGGGGAGCGATTATGGGGGGGGCTGCACCCAGGCCACGATTGCCAGCCACTGCTGTGCCACCAGTTACCCGTGCCGTATGCAGGTGTGCGGCAGTGAAAGTGTCGGGGCACGAACTTCCCCCCACCGGCGCGCCTGCGGGCTGACGCCCTTGGCTTGCCGGCTCCCTCTCCAGGGGGGAGCGATTATGGGGGGGCTGCACCCAGGCCACGATTGCCAGCCACTGCTGTGCCACCAGTTACCCGTGCCGTATGCAGGTGTGCGGCAGTGAAAGTGTCGGGGCACGAACTTCCCCCCCACCGGCGCGCCTGCGGGCTGACGCCCTTGGCTTGCCGGCTCCCCCTCCAGGGGGAGCGATTATGGGGGGGCTGCACCCAGGCCACGATTGCCAGCCACTGCTGTGCCACCAGTTACCCGTGCCGTATGCAGGTGTGCGGCAGTGAAAGTGTCGGGGCACGAACTTCCCCCCACCGGCGCGCCTGCGGGCTGACGCCCTTGGCTTGCCGGCTCCCCCTCCAGGGGGGAGCGATTATGAGGGGGCTGCACCCAGGCCACGATTGCCAGCCACTGCTGTGCCACCAGTTACCCGTGCCATGTGCGGGTGTGCGGCAGTGAAAGTGTCGGGGCACGAACTTCCCCCCACCGGCGCGCCTGCGGGCTGGCGCCCTTGGCTTGCCGGCTCCCCCTCCAGGGGGGAGCGATTAAAAGTGCTGTGCGGGTATGCGGCAGTGGATGGCGGGGGGCGAGTTGCGGTTGGGGACGTGCAGCACCTTAGGCAACCTTCCGGGCTTTGACTTCCAGGTGAATCCCCTCCTGCTCCTGCAGGTATTGGATCACCGCGAACAGGTTGCTCGCCTGGGGATTCCCTTTTGGCCCGAACATACGCATGAGACTCTTGCTCGACTTCTCGAAAACCTGGGAAAGTTCCTCAAACCCAATCGTCGCGTTGATGTAGTCACGCAGCACCGCCTTGCCAGTATCGACATCACCGGCGAGCAGGCATTCGACCCCTTCTTGCAGCAGGGCCTTGCGAAACGCCGGCTCCCTTTGGGCGCGTGCCTGAATGGTGTCCTTAAAATCTTTTGTCAGAGCCATCATGTCACCTCTTGCCGTTTCCTACGCTTGTAGTCGCTCCAGTTAGCTTTCGCGGCAGCAATATCGGAGTCCTGCCGCTTCTTGGTGCCACCGGCCAGCAATATCACCAACCGGTCCCCGTCCTTGCCAAAATAGATCCGATAACCGGGACCGAAATTAATCCTGAACTCATAGACGCCGGCACCCACACCTTTCACATTAGAGAAGTTGCCCTGCTCCATCCGATGGACGGCTGTCGTCAGCTTGACCGCAGCAGCCACATTCAGACGATCAAACCATTCGGCAAAAGGACTTTTCCCCTCAGCATCGAGGTATTCTCCAACCTCTGTCATATGACTCATATAGTAGCATATATGTTACCTTTAGCAATACCCACACGACACCTCATTTCCGGACAACCTGACGTGGTCCAGCTTTTTTGGACACTCAGTTAAGCGGAATTTTGCGTCATGGAATTGCCTCTCATAGGCATTCAGGCTGATATGATTCAGCGTCGAATGCATCCGGTATCCGTTATAGAAAACGGCAATGTATTGCGGAATATCCTGCTGGGCTTCCCAGCGGGTTTGATAGCTTTGCCATTGAACCCGCTCCTCCCCGGTCAGACGCTGCCGGCAAGGGGGGAGCGATTAAAAGTGCTGTGCAGGTGTGTGGCAGTGAAAGTGTCGGGGCACGAACTTCCCCCCCACCGGCGCGCCTGCGGGCTGGCGCCCTTGGCTTGCCGGCTCCCCCTCCAGGGGGGAGCGACTACAAGGGGGCTGCACCCAGGCGGCTCAGTTCTTGTTGCGGTTGCGTCTGTCCAGCACCGCACTGCACAGGGTGGAAACTATCCCCAGAAAGCCCACCATGGGGCCCATCACCGGCAGCATCATTATCAATGCCATATAAAGCAGCACCATATAAGACAACGGTGTTTGCTGTCTCCTCGCTATCCTATGGATACAGGCAAGGCCAGAAAACAGATGCGGGGTGAAACAGACGAGCACGGCGGCCTGCAACACTATGGCCAGCTTCTGTGGCACAAAAAAAGCACAACACAACAATACCGTTAGTGTCCAGATCGTCCACAGATGCAACTTGATGAGACGAAACTCCATCCCGAAGCCACCGGGATTGAACAGCCGGGACTGCCACCAGCGCGCAAAGAGGATGACCACAATGATAAAAAACAGGGACCTCCAGACCTGGGTTGAGTATATGAATGTGCCAAGCACACCCGCGTTCTGCATGGACTGAAACTCACTGAACATTTTATTGATGGGTGTTATCCGTCCACCGGCGTCGGTGCCGGGCAGGCCGGAGACAATGTTATCGCGGAACCCCGCAATCACCTTCCCGGCCAGACTGTCAAACGGCAACAGGCCCGTGATATCCAGCAAATACAACCCCAGCAACGAACACAGACCGAGTAATGCGTAGCAGCCAAGCATCCTGCTCTGATCCTCCATGCGACGCAAGATCCATGTGCCTGGCAAAAAGGCCAGGCAACTGCCATGCATCAGGAGCAGCAACAGCAACAAGGTACTGGACAATATGGGCAGCATGTCGACACACGCATACAGCACAAGCAGCACCCCTGCCACATCCAGAAAGGTGTAACACCCCGCTTTCACGCCATGGACCAGAACCAGCAGGCTGAACACCGCGGTATACAACGGCCATACAAAAACGATCAGCGCCGGAAAGAGCATGGTCGGCAACAGCAGGGCCAACAGCACCTGCGCCGATTGCGACCTGCTGTACAGCAGAAAGGACCCGATTCGGTGCATAATGGACATCAGTACACTCCGAACTTCAGATGTCAGTCACTCTGGAACGCGGCTGTCTTGCGTCCAACGCCTGCCGCTTCATTTGCAGAAGATTCCAGTCCCTGGGAATCGGGCATACAGCGGAATGTCGCCTAACAGTTTCGGTGCGAATCGCTGTATGGCAAAAGCGCCAGGTAACGGGCCTGTTTGATTGCCTTGGTAAGCTGACGCTGATATCTCGATTTGGAGCCTGAGAGACGGCTTGGCACTATCTTTCCTGAATCGGTGATGTAATCCTTGATCAAGTCGATATCTTTATAGTCAATGCTGCTAATGCCTTCCGCGGTAAAGCGACAAAAGCTTCTGCGCCGGTGATGGTAAACCATGGGAAACTATGCCTCCTGATCGTTATCGGTGCCGCTTTCGGTGCGGGACACCGTAGCCGTGGACGCTTCCGCGTTCTGTACCGCTTCCGCGTTCTGTACCGCTTCCGCGTTCTGTACCGCTTCCGCGTTCTGTGCCGCTTCTACGTTCTCCACCGCTTCTACGTTCTCCACCGCTTCCGCGTTTTCCGCCAACATGGCGGCGGCCTGGCCATCTTCGGCTGAACCGGAAGTGGCGTCCTGCACGGTGCTGTTGGCGACGACTTCCTGCGACTGCTGCCGCGCAGACGCCTTGTCTTCCTTCCGTTCAACCTCTCGCTGCAAAGCCTGCATGATCGGTGAGGCTTCAGTAATCGGGCCCGAACGCCGGATAATCAGACTGCGCAGTATCGCGTCGCTAAAACGGAACCCTTCCTCCAACTGATCGCGCAACGCGGTATTGCATTCCACGTTCATCAACACATAATGCGCTTTTTGTACATTCCGTATGGTATAGGAAAGCAGGCGGCGGCCCCAGTCCTCCAGACGATGGATCTTGCCGCCCTTGTCGCTGATGATCTCCCGATATCTGGCGATCATCGCCGGGACCTGCTCGCTCTGACCCGGATGCACCATAAATACAATCTCGTAATGTCTCATCGTCCTCTCTGGTTTACCTCAATCAAAACCCACAATCTGTGTGGCGCCTGTAACGAAAGCATCCCCCAACCCTGGTGTCTCGCGCCGCGATGGCGGGATGCGGCCAGGGTGTGCAAACTAACAGAAAATACTTGATAAGTACAGACAAGCGCTATTATAGTGGGAGAAACAGCGCTCTGCCGTCCCCGGGCCTGGCTATCGGCGGGGCAAGCGCGGAAAAAACGGTCCCCGTAGCTCAGTTGGATAGAGCGTTCGCCTCCTGTATAACGGGCACTCGGATGGGAAACCGCCGAAGTGAATCTGCTCAAATTCAGGGGAACCTCAGCACATGATGGTGGTGGCAATCCTGAGCCAAGCCCAATCCGGGAAGGTGCAGAGACTTGACGGGCAGCACCGCAGGACAGGATGTTCCTGTGGTGAAGAGAAAGTCCGGACTGCAAACGGCAAACAATGCCGGTAGCGAAAGCTATGGCGGTACGAAGCGAAAGGTCGCAGGTTCAAATCCTGCCGGGGACGCCACTCTCTCTAATATATCTCCAGGTCGGGACCCTTTGCGGCAGACTGACCCGACTTGGCAGTATCCGATTTCGGGGCGGCAGATACCGCATCGTCTGCACCATCATTGTCCGGATGGCTCTTCAGCCTTGTGGTCATCGACAGACGCCCTATCAGGATACGCAAAAACACCTGCAGAAAACGTATCTGACACGCGCTGGATATCTTGGATATGCCGGTCGCCATGATCTTCAGCATCGTGGTTTCCCCTTTGGAACGGATATCCGCGCTACGCCGCTCTCGGGTAAGATACCCCATCTCACCGAAACAGTCTCCGCTTTTCAGCGTTCTGATGAAGGTGTCTCCCTTGAACACACCCACCTCACCAGAGACGATGATGTAAAAACAATCGTCCACTTCCCCCTCCGTGATGATCTGTTCCTTGTCACCGTACTCATGCCAGGAACTGCAATGTACAATCTCCAATACCTGGGATTTTGGAAAGTCCGAGAAGAAATCAAGCCCCTTGACCTGATTGAAACGCTCCTTCTCACTGAGCATCTCCTGCGGTGTCTCCAGGTGCTTGAAACAGGAAGCCAGGTCCAGGGCCAGATCATTGCCCGTCTGATAGCGTTGTTTCCGAGCCTTGCACAGGCATTTCATAATGATGTCGCTGAGCGGTTGGGGGATATCGGCACGCCGCTCTATCGGTGGTGTTGGCTCTTCCGTCAATATGCGGTTGACCAGCGCGGTAAAGTTCACGCCCGTAAAGGGTTGCTTGGCAGTCAGCATCTCGTATCCCAACACACCCAGAGAATACAGATCCGTCTGGTTGCCAATCGTGTCTTCCTTTATCTGCTCCGGTGACATATATCGCGGGGAGCCCATCACACCCAATACCTGAGTATGGGTTTCATCGGTTTTATGCATGTGGGCGATGCTGAAATCCGCAATCTTCACGTCCATGTCCTGCGTCACCAGTATGTTGGAGGGTTTGATGTCACGATGCACGATACCCTTGGAATGCGCATAATTCAGCGCCTTGGCGCACTTGAACAGTATCTCTACAACCTTCTCTATCGGTAATATCTGGTCCTGCTTGATATATTGTCTGAGTGTGTTCCCCTGCTCTATATACTCCATGACGATATAGCAGGTGCCGTCGTCATCATTAACTCCCGCATCAATGACATTGATAATGTTGGGATGATCCAGTTCACCAGCCGCATGGGCCTCATTGAAAAACAGCTTGCGGTTGCGTGCACCCATCTCCGGGTCATCGATCGCCTCTGCCAGGGCGACCTTGAGTGCCACGTCCACGTCCTCATACGGGTCATGTCCCAGATAAACGATCCCCATGCTGCCACGGTCGATCTCCTCCCGAATCTCATATTTTCCAAGCCTTTCCGGTTTTTTCTTCATGGCCGCCCTATCCCGAACAATTCGGTTGCCTAGCCTGCTCAATTATACTACCATTAGCGGACTTTCCGCCACTTCAAGGCTACTTGCCATGCCAGTGTGAGGGAAAATGCCATGAAAAACAAACAACCGGCTTTGAGAACTGGCAATCCGAAGATTCAAGCCGTCCACTTCGGCAATAATTCAGGCACCGCCTGGAGACCCGGCTTGAACAGTGTGCGAGAAGCTGACCCTATGATGTTTTCTGCCAGGTGCCTGGACTGACTCCAGGGGCATGGCGCTCTGGCGCAACGGCCATACGCCTTGAACAAGAGGACATGAATACATAGATGACTGTGACCGTACAGCAGGTGATCAATGCCAAAACCGATTCCGGGATCCTCAGCGTGCCACCCGATAGTTTCGTATTGGACGCAATCCAATTGATGGCCAAAAAAGAAGTGGGTGCACTGCTGGTAATACAGCAGGGGAAACTGGCCGGCATTGTTTCCGAGCGCGATTACACCCGTAAGGTTGTGCTGGCAAACCGGGTATCGGCAACTACCCGGGTAAGAGAGATCATGACCACCGAAGTGATCTCTGTGACCCCTGATAACACCATTGACGAATGCCTGGAGGTTATGACCACTCACTCCATACGGCATCTGCCCGTAATAACGGACGGGCAGCCCGTCACGATGCTCTCGGTACAGGATGTCATGCGTTCCATACTGCGGGAAAAGGATTTTATTATTAATCGACTGGAAGGCTATATCACTGATTCCATGTGACCCTCCCACCAAACGGGCGCTTCTGCAACTGAAAACCTGGCCAGGGAACCGGCCTGCGGAGATACACAGCGATGCCGGCTGAAAGTGACATCTGTGCCAGGCTGCGTGTACGACTTGCCGAACTGCATCGGCAAGGCCTGTCTCAACTGTTGGCACAGGACCCTGAACGCAGCGAACGGTTCCGACTGCGTTGTGCCGGACTACGGATTGACTTCAGCCGGAACCATATCGATGGGCAAAGTCTGCAACTGCTGACCCAGCATGCGGCGGCCTGCCAGTTGCCCGAACGCATTGCCGACATGTTTGCCGGGAGGCATATCAACACATCGGAGAACCGCCCTGCTTTGCACTGGTTACTACGTGCCAAACAGCCTGGTATCCATCAGCAAAACCATGACCTGATACAGCATGAACTGAAAAAACTGCACCGACTTGGCACTGCCATGCGACAAAAACGGCTTTGTGCCTATACAGGCACACCTTTCCGCCATGTAATAAATATCGGTATTGGCGGATCGGACACCGGCATTCGACTGCTTTCCCACGCACTGCGTGACTACCAACAGGACGGTATGAAACTGGATTTTATCTCCAACATTGACCCCAAACCGCTGCAACATCTGCTGGCACAAACGGTCCCGGCAGAGACGTTGTTCATCGTATCCTCCAAATCATTTTCCACTTCTGAAACCCTGCACAATGCCCAATTCGTCTGGCGCTGGCTGCAAGACAACGGCTGCAGGGAACCGAAAAAGCATTTCTTTGCAGTCACCGCGAAGGCACAGAAAGCCATCTCCTGGGGCATCATGGAAGAACATGTACTGGAATTATGGGACTGGGTGGGTGGCAGGTATTCGATCTGGTCGAGCATCGCACTCCCTGTGGTGTTGGTGTGTGGCGTTGAACCCTTCCAGGCCCTGCTGGAGGGGGGCGAGTCGGTAGACAAACATTTTGCTGAAACGCCATTGGCGGACAATGCCCCGGTCGTGCTGGGATTGCTGGACTTCTGCTACCGGAAATTCTTTGCCGCCAGCAGCCTGGCGATTATCCCCTATGACGACGCCCTGTGCCTGTTACCGGAATACCTTGCGCAACTGGTAATGGAGAGTAACGGGAAAGGTGTCTGTCGGGATGGTCAACCGTGCAGCGAAAAGACCGCTCCCGTGATCTGGGGGGGTATTGGCAGCAATTGCCAGCATGGTTTCGCACAATTACTGCACCAGGGCACAGAACTCATCCCGGTGGATTTTCTGGCAGGCCTGCGCACAAATGGAAACTTCAAACATCATGCCCTGCTGTTTGGCAACTGCCTGGCCCAGATGCAAACCCTCAGCCAGGGTGAGCAGAGCGCCATTGCATATCAACGTCTGCCTGGCAACAGGCCATCCAGGCTGATCCTCTATCCGGGAATAACCCCCCGTATCCTGGGAGAGCTGCTGGCCCTGTACGAGCATCGTACCTTCGTACAGGCCATGCTGTGGGGGATCAATCCATTTGACCAGTGGGGGGTAGAGCTGGGCAAACACGTGGCGCAGCAGATTGTGACCCGCCTGGAAGGGCCTGGAGACGACACCTCACTGGATGCCAGCACCCGGGAGAATATTCGCCTGTTCCGTCAATGCCAAACCACTGCAAAAGACCACTGAACCTGCCCGGATGTTAAAGAAATTTGAGAGAAATTTTCTATCTCGCCTTGTCATCCAACATAAAATTAATTATGCTCGGTACAAACTCCAGCGAATACGCCTGCAACCTCCGAATGTTTCCCCGTCTCTGCCCTCGGTACTTTCTGATACTGCTGCTGCTGTCTGCCAGTGGCCTCAACGCACAGGATGCGCCTGATATGGCGGACAGCCCACAGGCCACACCTGACACAGCCGACAGCCCACAGGCCACGCCTGACGCAGCCGACAGCCCACAGGCCACACCTGACGCGGCGGACAGCCCACAGGCCACACCTGACACAGCGGACAGCCCACAGGATACGCCTGACACATTTACCGACCGGGTCGGGCTGGAAGGTTCCGAACTGGACCAGATCGAGAGAGAGTTCGTCCTCTTTGAACGCATCGGCATGGGCATTTCGCTTTCCCTGTCCGAATGTCAGACATTGACCTCCTGTCCACTGCTGGGAAAAGACGAGATGAAGAACCTGCTCAATGAACTGGACCAACGTATCGCGTACCTGCAGAGGCTTGATATTGATGCCTCACAGGGGATAACCCAAAAGCATGTGGCATTCAAGGCAACGTGGGACGATTACACGGTTAGCGTAAAGCGATTGATCGACTTCATCGAACTAACCGACGAGGAAGGTCAGTTCACTGATCTGGAGCGTGCGTTGGACATGTTGGATGAACTGTTGTCTGCCTATGATATAGGGCTGCCAGAGGATGATGATACGTCGGAGCTGTTCAGCGACACCCCACCACTCTCCCCGGAGTTGCAACAACAGATCGATGCTGCACAGAGTGACACGGCGCCCGCCACCAATCCATAGCGCCTGTACAATACGGCCTCGTTCCGAACACGATCTTCGATAACCACGTGCGACCACAATACTGAAGGAACCCTGACCCGCCTTGTGCCGGCTCCGTGATGGGCCCGCGGGACTGGCATCATGCAACAGCAGATTCAGCAGGCAAACAAGCTGTTCCAGAACCGACAGTTCCAGGCGGTCATCGATTACCTGCAAGACCTGCCCGTGGAACAGTCGCCCGATTTGCTCAATATGCTATCCATATCCCTGTTCCGTACAGGAGAAAAACAGGCTGGCTTGAAGCTCATGCAAAACGCGGTACGGAACCACCCCGGGCTTCCCGCCCTGATCAACAACTACGGCAATCTGCTCTATGAGAATGGGGAACTCCGGGAGTCGGTATCACAGTATGAACAGGTGCTCGACTTGCATCCGAGCTACCATGACGCAATGGTCAACCTGGGAAACGCCCTCTATGATCTTGAGGAATACACCCGTGCACTGGAATACTATCTGCGGGCAAGACAGATACAAGGCGATTCGGCAAAGCTGTGCCATGTTACAGGACGCTGTTATCTGGCGTTGAACCAGACAGCACAGGCGAATACAGTCCTGCAAAAGGGGCTCGGTCTGGCGCCTGAGCATACGCCCATACTCAATGAACTCGGCCGGCTGTTTTTCGATCAATTCGAGAAGGCGAAGACGTACTATCAACGTGCGCTTCGGGTAGACGCTCTCAATCCGGAGACGCTCAACAACTTCGGAAATCTATATCGAAAACAACACCAGTTCGACATGGCAATCGAGATGCTCGATCAGCTCTGCAAAACCGACACCTTGATGGCCGAACCCTACAACAACCTGGGACTGTGTTACAGTGACACTGGCGACTTTGACAAGGCGATAGACTGTTTCCATCAAGCCATCCGCAAACGGCCCGAGTACGCGATGGCGGAAGTTGGACTGGGGCTGGCTTATCTGAAAAAAAGGGACCTGGAGCTGGCACGGACCCACCTGAAACGGGCAGTGGCGTTGGCACCAGACAACGCGACCAGCAATTATAATCTTGGTGTGCTGTATCTGCTTCAGGAAGACTACGCCCAGGGCTGGCCGCTCTACGAATGGCGAAAGTTCCTTCCCGAATACCATTCCATACATGGACGTGAACTGATCAACGGGACAATCCCGCTTGAGGGAAAGACAGTACATGTATACGCGGAACAGGGCCTGGGCGATACCATACAGTTCTGTCGCTACCTGCCAGAACTTGGGAAACGCTGCCTGGCGATACATTTTAGCTGTCATCCGGACATTTCCCCGCTACTCCGCCAGTTCACGGAAATAGACAGCATGCTGAGATTGGAAAACAGTCCCGATTGCGATCTCAGCTTGTCACTGGTCAGCCTGCCGCTGGCACTGGGTCTGGAAGGGCCGCCATCTTCTTGCCACCCGCCCTATCTGCGCTGTGCAAACGAATCCCTGCTGACACACTGGGAGGAACGCCTGGGCGAACACCTGCTGCCACGTGTAGGACTGGTATGGGGAGGCAATCCGATGTTCTACGATGACTGGCTGCGCTCCCCTGGACTGGCCAGCTACCTTCCACTGCTGGATATTCCTGGATTGCGTTTCTTTTCCCTGCAGTGTGGAGAGGCCGCCAAACAGTTGCTCACGATACCGGACTCGATACCCGCCGTGGCCGACCTGCATGATGCACTCAGCGACTTTGAGCAGACTGCCGCAGCGATGCGCTGCCTGGATCTCCTCATCAGCTCGGACACTTCCACACTACATCTGGCGGGAGCCCTGGGCATTCCGGCGTGGGGAATACTGCATTACAATGCGGACTGGCGCTGGGGACTGGATACCGACAGCACACCCTGGTACCCCGAACTTCGTCTGTATCGCCAACGCACGTGGGGGAAGTGGGAAGAATGTATTGCCCGCGTGCGTAACGATCTGTTGCACTTCAGCACACAATGAAAATGAACAAGGTCTCTGTCGCCGGCCTGCTGGCAGGGCTGCTACTGCTTGCCGCACTGTTGGTATGGCAGGGGCTGACACCGGTACTGGAACTACTGGCCAACACTGGCTGGATACTGCTTTGGCTTCCGCTGGCCTGGCTTCCTTCGCTATTACTGACAAGCGAATCCTGGCGTTTATTGCTTTATCCCGAAACCTCCGTGCGTTTCCTCCCTACCCTGCTGGCCAGTTGGATGGGACACGCGGTTAACACCCTGCTGCCTTGTGCGACCATTGGTGGAGAGATCGTCAAGGCCAGATACCTGTCTCTACGCGGCGCCGATCCGGAGAGAGCAGCCGCCTCGGTGATGGTGGACAAGACGGTGCAGGTGGTCGCAGTGATGGTATGGGGCATGATCGGGATCGGAGTATTGTTCTCCACACAGCAGCAAACTGCGCTTGGATTCGCTTTTCTTGGCGCGTTCGCGGTACTTGGCATTAGCACTGTAATGTTCTTTTATGTACAGAAAATGGGCTTTTTCTCCCTACTGTCACGTCTGGCACACCTGTTTGTCAGTAAAAAGACCTGGGAGGGGCTGCCCTTGAATGCTGCCACGATGGACCACCAGGTGATGCACATTTATCGCAGGCCGATGCGCATACTGGCCGCGTCCGTTGGCAAAAGCCTTGGCCTGGCATTGCAGACAGCGGAAGTCTGGCTGGCCTGTCTGCTCCTGGGGCATCCGATAGGGCTTGTGGAAGCGATCCTGCTGAAAAGCCTGACCGCAACGGCTTCCGATATCGCCTTTCTGATCCCTAATGGTTATGGCATACAGGAAGGCGCCTACATACTTGTCGGTGCGATACTCGGCATGAGTCCGGAGTTCGCTTTGAGTTTGTCACTCTCGGTAAGGCTGCGCGAACTGCTGATCGATGTACCCGGCCTCCTGCTGTGGCAGCATGTGGAAGGACAGGCGTTACTGGGACGGCTCCCCGAGCCCTGAATCGAGCATTTGAGTCCGGCACAACATCACCGCGACAACAGGTGACGGACCATGACGCCCGTGACACCGTGATACCCGGTTTGCATTCCAACCGGAACCTGATTTCGCTATAATCGATCCGACACGGGACGTTTTTTTCACATGCCTCCTTGCGCGAGTGCAACGCAACAACCCCAATCAATAGCGAGGTAAGCAATGCCCTCTTTTGATATCGTTTCCCAGGTCGATACCCACGAATTACAGAACGCGATAGAACAAACCAATCGAGAACTGAGCAATCGGTTCGACCTCAAAGGCAGCGGGGCAAAAGTTGAACTCGCTGAGGAGACATTATTGCTAAGTGCATCCAACGCATTTCAGCTCAAGCAGATCAACAGCGTCCTGAACGACAAGTTTGCCAAACGGAAGCTGGATGTGCGAAGTCTTTGCTACGGTGAAGTGACAGAAACCGGCAACATAGCCAGACAGACAGTCACAATCAGACAAGGCATAGCGCAGGAAGAAGCAAAAAAACTGGTGCGTCATATCAAGGACAGCAAACGCAAGGTACAAACTGCGATACAGGGAAAGCAGCTACGGGTAAGTGGGAAAAAACGGGATGACTTACAGGCCATTATCAGCCTGATACAGGATACTGAAAAAGACCTGCCACTGCAGTTTGTCAATTTCCGGGATTAGTCTTCGGCATCATGCGTTGTCAACCACGCTTTTGCGCATCGAAGCGGCTTTCCTGATGCCTGTCCAGCGCGGCGAAATCCCAGAGTGAGGCATCCATCAAATGCGATGGAACCGCGTTCTGCAAACTGGCAAAGATGGTCTCAACCCGACCCGGGCAGGTTCGTTCCCACTGCTTCAACATTTGCTTGATTTCCCGGCGTTTGAGGTTCTGCTGAGAGCCGCAAAGGCTACATGGAATGATCGGAAACTCACGCAGCATCGCATAGTGCTTGATATCGGCTTCCCGGCAATAGGCCAGCGGCCGTATCAGCACATTCCGGCCATCGTCACTCAGTAGTTTCGGCGGCATCGCTTTCAGCTTGCCACCAAAAAACATGTTAAGAAACAGAGTCTCTATAATATCTTCCCGATGATGGCCCAGGGCGATACGACTAAAACCGTTTTCCCATGCGAAGCGATACAGTATGCCGCGGCGCAGACGCGAACACAGGCCACAATAGGTTTTCCCTTCCGGGACCACTCGCTGCACTATGCCAAAGGTGTCCTGCTCAATAACATGGTACTCGATACCAAGGTCTGTCAGATAATCGGGGAGTACCTGTGCCGGGAAACCTGGCTGTTTCTGATCCAGATTGACCGCGACCAGATCGAATTTCACCGGCGCACTGTTACGCAAACCCAAAAGTATATCCAGCAGCGTATGGGAATCGGCACCACCCGACAGACAAACCATGACCCTGTCTCCCTCTCCGATCATGCCAAAGTCTTCAATCGCCTTGGCGGTAAGCCGCCTCAGACGCTTGCGCAATTTGTTGAACTCGTACTGCTCGGAACGGCTCAGGTTGGCTGCCATCATGCCCCTACCAGAAAAATGAGCAGTACCACAAAAGCCGCCACACAGCACAGCGCAACGATCACCGAGCCCCAATGACGCTCTGTCGCCCGGCTGCTCTGCTCATGCATCCTTTTCAGGCCAGGCCAAAACAGGAATGTTATCAGCACAGCAAAAATACCCAACAGTACCTTTTCAAAATCACCCATCTATACTTTTCTCCAACGACGACTCATCCCCACTATCCGACCGGTTGTTGCATTGTAACAAGGTAAATCCCCTATAAGCATCCCGGCATGGCCGGTGACCCGATGCCAAAATGCAACAGAATTTTCAGATTCCTGCGTGATCATGCTGCTACACCACTATCAGACTGATATATAATCAGTCCGCATGGCAGATACTCTGTTTCCCATGTTGCATGAACCACCGGGGCATGGCATTGCCCGGAAAATCCATCCAGCGCAGCCGGATATACCGTGAATTCCGTTCTCAATAGCTCACTATTGCTGCTGTCACTGGCGGTGGCCATCGTATGGTGTCTGAAACGCTCGCACCTGCCATCACTGCTCGGCTATCTTGCGGTCGGAATGTTGGTCGGCCCGTATGGGCTGGATCTGGTACCGGAACATGATGTCATCGACCTGCTGGCCGAAATCGGGGTGGCGTTTCTGCTCTTCATGATCGGCCTGGAATTTTCGGTCCAACACCTGCTGACCCTGCGCAAAGCGGTATTCGGACTTGGTTCCCTCCAGATACTGATCTGCTCGCTGACCGGTGGAATTCTGGTATGGGCTCTGGGCTTGAGCTGGCAAGTCGCCATCATTATGGGAGGCATACTGTCACTATCGTCCACCGCAATCGTAGCCAGGCAACTCTCGGAACAGTTTGAACTGCAATCACCGCATGGCCAACTTTCCATCGCCATCCTGCTATTCCAGGATTTGGCTGTGGTGCCACTTCTGGTGGCGATACCCATCCTCGCCAGTGATACGCCGGATGGCATTCTGCTTAGTCTGACTATAGCCACCGGCAAAGCCATCTGCGCCTTTATCGCCATGTGTGTGGTCGGACATTTCGTGCTCCGGCGCTTCTTTCACTTGATCGCGTCGCGCAAGTCAATAGAACTTTTCACCCTGGCCACACTGCTGGTCGCTCTGGCTGCCGCCTGGTTGACCCATCTGATGGGATTGTCACTTGCGCTGGGAGCATTCCTGGCCGGGATCATGCTCGGTGAGACCGAGTATCGCCAACAGATAGAGCTTGATATTCGTCCGTTCCAGGATATTCTGATGGGCGTTTTTTTCATCAGCGTAGGTATGCAGTTCAACTGGGCCATACTACATGAGAAAACGCTTTGGGTATTCTTGATGACCAGCGGCCTGATCCTTGGCAAGGGCGCAGTCATCGCAATGCTTACCCGGGTTTTCTATGACACTGCCACCGCAATACGTACCGGCATCATACTGGGGCAAGGCAGCGAGTTTGGCTTCGCAATACTGGTAGTCGCGCTGCAAAACGAACTGTTACTGGTACGGGACAGTCAGCCTATCATCGCCTCGCTTATACTCAGCATGATGATTGCGCCTTTTCTCATTCGCTACAACCAGCAGATTATGGAACTGCTGTTCCCGAAGATCCAAAATCGTCCCGCGGGGGAATTGGACAAGTCCCTCAGTGAGACCTGCCAAAACATGGGCAATCATGTGGTAATCTGCGGGTTTGGCCAGATTGGACAAAACTTGGCATTGTTTTTACGTTCCAGGGAAATCCCGCATGTCGCACTGGATCTGGACCATAGTCTGGTCAAACAAGCGTGGGAGGCTGGCGAGAAGGTTTTCTATGGAGACAGTGCAAACCACACTTTGATGTCCCAACTCGGGCTACAACGCGCACAGGCAGTGGTCATCACTTTTGATGATGCGCGAATCGCGGAACGCATCATCAACACTGTCAAAACCATCAGGGACACAATACCTGTTATCGTGCGCAGCCATGATGACAAACACATGAGAAAACTGCTTGCCGCCGGGGCCACTGAAGTCGTCCCTGAAAGCTTTGAAGCCAGCATGCGTCTGGCAAAACACGTATTGCAATATATGGGAATGGACCCGGAAAAGGCCATGCTGTCCGTTGAAGGCGCAAGAAACAATGAATACCAGCGCCTTCGAGGTGTGTTCCACGGGAAAAACAACAATACGATAAGAAGCGCAACCATGTTTCAACTAAACACAGTCATCGTAATCCCGGGCAGTTTTGCAGAAGGGAAACGTCTGGATGAACTAAAACTCAAAGACTTGAATGTCAGCATCACCTCGCTGCGCAAAGGCACAGTCAAAATGGACTACCCGGACAAGGAACAGATACTGGAACAAGGCAACGCGCTGGTACTTCAGGGCACTATCAATAATCTACAGACCGCCCGCGGCTACATGATGACAGGAAAGAAATAGATGGTATGCGGCATGCCCGGACATAGCCATGTCTTCGGCAAAAAGAGACCCGACTCAAGCTCCTCCGAAATCGAAGAGCCTGATGCTCCGCACCGCGGTTATCAGAAATTCAGGCTACAACTTCAACTTTAGTGGCATGCAAACCCTTCGTGCCCCTCTCTGCCACATAAGTGACATTTTGACCCTCTTTCAGGGTCTTGAAGCCGTCCCCCTGGATCGAGGAAAAATGGACGAAAATATCATCGCCACCCGCCTCGGGAGAAATAAAACCATAACCTTTGGATTCGCTAAACCATTTCACTTTTCCGCTCAGACTGCTCATATTACAGACTCCACATATCGTTTGATTGATTTGTCTGAAGACTGCCTGATCAAGATAATAGCCCAGGTTTACCTCAGATTTCCCACCCTTATAAAACTCAGGATACCGCTCTTTAGCAATTCATAATCACTGCCTTTCAAGAAACGGGGTGTGCATGATACGCGCAAATTTGTCAATCACAAAATTTATTTTGAGTGGTGTCGGCCAGACATCAATGCACGATATCCCGACATAGAGGCTCTTTCGTCCGCCTCACCAACATCTGTGCGGTGCCGCAAAATGGGAGCATCTCACATTATTTCTCTCACCATAACTGCTAGAATATACAAAATATACACAGGAAAAGACTGGTGAACTCAACTGATTGTGCATTGGCAGCCACAGCTCAGGCATGCGCATAGGACACGGCTACGATGCCCATCGGCTGGTTGCAGGCCGAGATCTGATCCTGGGGGGGGTCTCCATCCCCTTTGAAAAAGGTCTTGCTGGACATTCCGATGCGGACGCACTCATCCATGCGCTGTGCGACGCCTTGCTGGGAGCCGCCGCATGTGGTGACATCGGCAGCCTCTTTCCGGATACCGAGGAGGCACTCAAGGACATCGACAGCCGGATCCTGCTACGCAAAGTCTGCTCCATACTGCAGGAACGCGGGCATTATATAGGCAATGTGGACATCACCATCCTGGCCCAGGCTCCCAAAATGTCTCCCTACCTGTCCGCGATGCGTGAGCGCCTGAGCAAAGACATGGGCGTAGCGGAAGGTTCGCTAAACATCAAGGCGAGCACTACCGAAGGCATGGGATTCATCGGCACCGGCGAGGGTATCGCTGTACATGCCGTGGTCCTCATCGACTGATTCCAGGTTTGCCGGCAAGCCCGGCAGCAACACGCCACTGCGCAGAAACCTGGTTGAACCGCCTGATAAACGGACATACAATGCCGCACTATGCGCCCGTAGCTCAGTTGGATAGAGTACCTGGCTACGAACCAGGGGGTCGGAGGTTCAAATCCTTCCGGGCGCGCAATCGCTGATGGGAAGCGCCATGAAAGCAACGCGATCCGGTGGCATTCAATACAGCATTTTCAACAGCCCGATTGGGCCGATGCTGATGGCGATGAATCAACGAGGGCTCTGTGCTGTGCTGCCCGGAGACAGCGACGAGGGCCTGATCGCTGCACTGCAAAAGGAATTCCCCACCGCCCCACTGTGGAACAATCCCTCGGCAATGCGGCGGTCCGTGCATAAAATGCTGGTGTGGATGGCGCATCCGCGGCAAACCGATATTGGAGCACTGCAACTGGATCTGCAAGGTTCGGCGTTCCAGTGCCGGGTATGGCGGGAAATCATACGGATACCCTATGGCAAACGGCAAAGCTACGGCCAGATCGCCGCACGTATTGACAGCAGCGCCCGTGCTGTCGGCCAAGCCTGTGCCAAAAATCGGCTGGCACTGCTGGTACCCTGCCACAGGGTGGTGTCTGCCAATGGCGGTATCACTGGCTATCGCTGGGGTCTGGAACGCAAGCAGGCGCTGCTGGCTCTGGAAAGCAGCGATAAAAAGTGACCTGAAACCGACTTTCAGTGCTGCTGAAAAGAATGCTGCTCAAGCGAGTGCTGCTGAAAAAACTGCAATATGCAACTGGCAAGCAATATGTCCTCCTGTTGGGTAATCTTGATGTTGTCCGGACGGCCACGGACCAACACTGGCATGCCTCCTTGTTGCTCGATTACCATCGCCTCGTCGCTAACCATGCTTCCTTCTTGATAAATCACTGCTTCCAACGCGGCATACAGTGTCTTGAACAGAAACATCTGCGGCGTCAAGGCCCTCCAGATACCATCACGTTCCACCGTCATGCCCACTCTTCCGTTCACATCCGCCCGCTTGAGCGTATCCTGGATCGGACAGGCCAACACCCCTCCGTCCGGATGGTTCAGTGTCTGAGATATCAGTGCATCAACATCCGATTGCCGTAAACAGGGACGCACCGCATCATGTATCAACACCCAGTCATCCGCTCCCGCAAACCCGCTTAGTACCTGCAACGCAGCCCATACCGAATGAAAACGCTCGCTGCCACCACAAACCGTGATGATCTTTTCATGCCTGGACAACTCCAAAGCAGACCACCACGAATCCCCCGGTGCCAACGCCACCACTATCCGGCCTATATCGGTACGCTGCAGAAAACAGGCAATCGAATACTCAATGACCGTCTTGTGACCAAGCGTTGCATACTGCTTTGGTGGGGTCTCCAGGCCGAAACGCCGACCAATACCCGCGGCAGGAATGACAACCCAGTATTGCGGCTGCGGCGGCTGCCTAGTGCTGGTCATCCGGGTAGATCAACCGGTAAAAATCCTCATCCGGACCAAGCATTCCCACATCACTGCGCGCACGCTCCTCAATCGCCTCCAAACCGTCCTTGAGGTCCAGTATTTCGGCGGCGAGCGACTGGTTGTCCTCCCTGAGCTTCGCATTCGAACCCTGAAGCTGGGTGATCACGGATGACAGTTCACGGGTTTTGGACAAACCGCCATCACCCCGCCACAACGCATTTTGCAGAACCAGCACGCCAAGCAGCAACAGTAAAGCCGCGATCTTCATGGCCATACGTTATTCTGTACCCATCTATCCGGATACTGTGCCCGTCATTTGGCTCACCGCAAAACCCGGGCATGGCCTGCATACCCTCGGCAATGGCTGAAATGCCGGCGATTCACGACAAGCCATTTCCCGTGGTCCCCGTTCCAGTACCAACTCCATCCAGACCGGAAAGATTGAAAAAGGCCGAATCACCCGCATACATCGCCTGCTCCCCCAACTCGTCTTCAATTTGCACCAACCGATTGTATTTTGCCGTGCGCTCCGAACGACACAAAGAGCCGGTTTTTATCTGGGTAGCAGCAGTGCCTGCCGCCAGGTCGGCAATAAAGGCGTCTTCAGTCTCTCCGGAACGGTGTGATACAACTGCCGTATAGCCCGCGTCACTGGCCCTCAGGATCGCCATCCGGGTCTCAGTCAGCGTGCCAATCTGGTTGGGCTTGATCAGAATGGAGTTGGCAATATGGTTTTCCATGCCCTTCTCCAATAGCCGGACATCGGTCACGAACAGATCATCCCCCACCAACTGTACACGCTGTCCCAGCGCGTCACTCATCAGGCGCCAACCATCCCAATCATCCTCCGCCATCCCATCCTCAATGCTGATGATCGGATACCTGTCAACCCACGGCAAAAGATACTCCAGGAAACCCTCGGCATCCAACGCCCTGCCCTCCGATGCCAGATGATATTTTCCATCGCGATAAAACTCGGAACTCGCCACATCCAGACCAATAAACATGTCCTTACCCGATACAAGCCCGGTTTGTTCAATCGCCTTCAATAGAAGCTCCACCGCTTGTTCATTCGCACGTAGATTCGGGGCGAAGCCTCCTTCGTCTCCAACCGCGGTACCCAACCCCTGTTGCCGCAATTCCATTCTCAGCGCATGAAACACCTCGGCGCCATGGCGCACCGCCTCGCGTATATTCGGCGCACTTACCGGCAAGATCATGAACTCCTGTATATCAACGCCATTGTCCGCATGCGCCCCACCATTGATTACATTCATCATTGGCACAGGCATCAACAAGCGATCCGGTTTTCTCGACCCGCCGGTCTCCCCGGATGCAAAAAACTCCGCTGCCAGATGCCGGTATAGCGGGACCTCAAGTGCCTCGGCCGCCGCACGTGCACAAGCCAGTGACACAGCCAATATCGCGTTTGCTCCCAAATTGTGTTTGCTCCGCGTACCATCCAACTCGATCATGCGCTGATCGATTTCCTGCTGGGATTGTAACGATACACCCTGCAAAGCGGGGGCAATGCGCCTGTGTATATTATCGATCGCCTGCAACACCCCCTTGCCATGATAACGCCTCTCTCCATCACGCAGTTCATGCGCCTCCCTGGTCCCGGTCGAGGCCCCGGAAGGCACCATTGCACTACCGCTTGCTCCCGAATCGGTGGAAACCGACGCCGCGATCGTGGGATTACCACGGGAATCCAGCACCTCCCAGGCTCTGACCGATAGCAACCTGGCCTCTGCCGCTCCCATCACATCACTCCACGCTGTTTTACCAGCGCATCGATCTCGCATAACATGGACAGTAACGCTTCCATATCCCGCAATGGCCAGGAGTTGGGACCATCGCTGAGTGCCTGGTCCGGCTGCGGATGTGTCTCCATAAACACACCCGCCACCCCGACAGCCACCGCGGCGCGCGCCAGGGCAGGAACAAATTCGCGCTGTCCCGAGGAATGGCTGCCCGCGGCGCCTGGCAACTGTACCGAATGCGTTGCATCAAACACCACCGGACAACCCGTGGTTTCACGCATCACCACCAGTGAACGCATATCAGCCACCAGATTGTTATAGCCAAAGCTGTAACCACGTTCACACACAGTCAGCTTTTCATTGCCCACGGCACGCAATTTTTCCACCACCCGCTGCATCTCCCAGGGTGACAGAAACTGTCCCTTCTTGATATTGACAGGCAGGCCACAGGCCGCCACGCGCTGCATGAAACTGGTTTGTCTGCATAAAAATGCCGGGGTCTGCAACATATCGACCACCTCGCTGACAGCATCCAGTGGGGTATCTTCATGCACATCGGTCAACACCGGCACCCCAATCTGTTGTCGAACCTGCCGCAGTATCTCCAGGCCAGCATCCATCCCGGGCCCCCGATAACTGTCATGTGAACTGCGATTTGCCTTGTCCCAGGATGATTTGTAAATGAACGGGATATTCAGCTTTGCCGTGAGATCGCGTAGATAGCCCGCGGAATCCATCGCCAACTGCTGACTTTCTATAACGCAGGGGCCGGATACAAGAAAAAACGGATGCGCTCCTCCGACAGAAAAGTCAAGCAGTTGCATTCTTTATCACAGTTCGATGTTGCGAGTTCTCATAGGCGGCACGTACAAAACCCGTGAACAATGGATGGCCATCACGCGGTGTAGAGGTAAACTCCGGATGAAACTGACAGGCAAGAAACCACGGATGGGACTTCAACTCCACGATTTCAACCAGATCGTCGTTGGTGGAAAGCCCCGAAATACGCATTCCGGACTCACTCAACACATCCCGGTAGCAGTTGTTCATCTCGTAACGATGCCGGTGTCGTTCGGTAATACGACCACTCTGGTAGATCGCATATGCCAAACTCCCCGGGGACAACACACAGTCCTGCGCACCCAGACGCATGCTGCCACCCAGTCCGGAGTTTTCGCTGCGCCGTTTCACGGTGCCATCCTGATGTTGCCATTCCGTGATCAACGCAATTACCGGATGTGGGGTGTCTCGATCAAACTCGGTACTGTTTGCACATTCCAGACCGGCAAGATTCCTTGCCATCTCAATTACCGCCACCTGCATCCCCAGGCAAATCCCCAGAAACGGCTTTCCCGTCTCGCGGGCATAGCGAACCGCCTTGATCTTGCCATCCACACCACGCGAGCCAAATCCTCCGGGTATCAGGACGGCGTCCATATCCCGTAGACAACCCACACCACAATCTTCGATATCCACCGCATCAACATACTGGATATGCACCTTGTTTCGCGTATGCAAACCCGCGTGATTGAGTGCCTCATCCAGGGATTTATAGCTGTCAACCAAATCCGTGTATTTGCCAACCACGGCGATTTTCACCTCCCCTTCGGGATTTTCCACGGCCCTGATAACCGCGTCCCATTCACGCAAATCAGCCGGCTCCGCCGACAACTCGAAATGAGACAGCACGATACTATCCAGACCCTGGCCGTGTAATTCCTGGGGCAACTTGTAGATATTGTCCACGTCCGCGATAGAGATAATCGCACGCTCCGCAACATTGGTAAACAACGACAGTTTTTTGCGCTCCGTTTGTGGCAACGGATTGTCGGTACGACACAACAGGCAATCCGGCTGAATGCCGATGGAACGCAATTCCTTGACCGAATGCTGGGTGGGTTTGGTCTTCAACTCTCCGATAGCGGATATGAAAGGGACCAAAGTCAAATGCATGAACAGGGTATGATCCATGCCGTATTCCATACGCAACTGCCGAATGGCCTCCAAAAAAGGCTGCGACTCTATGTCGCCCACGGTCCCACCAATTTCGACCATGGCAATATCCGCTCCCTCGGTTCCGGTACGAATGCAGCGCTTGATCTCATCGGTGATATGCGGAATCACCTGTACCGTACCGCCCAGGTATTCTCCATTGCGCTCCTTCTGAATCACATTGAGATAGATGCGTCCCGCCGTATAGTTATTACGTCTCCCCATCGTCATACGTACAAAACGTTCGTAATGGCCCAAATCCAGGTCTGTCTCCGCCCCGTCCTGGGTCACGAACACTTCACCATGCTGAAACGGACTCATCGTGCCGGGATCGACATTGATATAAGGGTCAAGTTTCAGCAACGTGATATTCAAGCCGCGAGATTCGAGCACCGCGGCCAGGGAGGCCGATGCCACACCCTTACCCAGAGAAGACACCACGCCACCGGTTATGAATATAAAACGTGTCATCGACAGGTCGCCGGAGGAAATGACCTAAAACGGGCAGTGGCTAGTGATCATCAGGGAGATACATTCTACAGCAAAAAACGCCGGACATCACCCACCCGTGCGGTTTGCGACAGTGAAACCAGGGACATGGTCCCCTACCACAGCAGCCAGCGCCTTGCGGCCAGGCTGCCGCGTACTCCGGGGGGAGTAATTAACAGAGGTGTTGCACGGGTTTGCGACAGTGAGACTGTGTGGGCCCAGCCATACAGTGAGTTGGCCATTGCCGGGTGTCATCACCCTCCCCTTGAGCCTTGAGGGAGGGGCCAAAGGCGCTATAGCCTTTAGTGGAGGGGTTGCGCTGCGCAGGCAGGTGAGCCGGTCTACCAGTGCAGCGTGCCGTGCAGCAGCAGGCTGTGGTATGCCGCCCGGGCCAGCACCCGCGGCTCGGTCAGCGCAGGACGCTGCCGTCGCGCACATCGTAGATGCGGGATGGAGCGGCCGTCCCCGATATGCGTCCCGGGTAGATATGGTCCAACGCGTTCGCAAAGTAGCCGCGCACACGGTTGGCATCCCGGGCAGGCAAATAACCGGATGGATTGGCACTGGTTGAAATCAGTGGCCCAACCAGATGACACAAGGCCTGTAACAACGGATGCGCACTGACCCGTAAAGCAATGCTCCTGTCTTCCCCATACAGCCAATTCGGCAGGCCGGGATTGGCCGGGAAAACCCACGATACCGGCCCAGGCCAGGTGGCCCGCGCCACCGCCAACCCCCGCTGCCGAAAACGGGGGTCTATATAAGGCAATACCTGCACCTCAGAGGCGGCGACGATAATCAGCCCACGTTTGCTTCTGGGCCGTTTCTTCAGCACCCGTATGCGTTCCACCGCGTCCTCCACCAGTGGCAGACAACTCAGACCATATACCGCCTCGGCAGGGAAGGCAATGACTCCACCCGCAGATAAGGCCCTGCAGGCCCTGCGCAAATGCCACTCTGAACACCGCATCGGCAAGATCACACGCGACATGCCGCCCGTTTCAAGCGCCGGAGACAGGCCGTGTCTTCGCTTTTGGCTGGCACGATTGTGTTATTTGCCCTCATCCGACACGGGTCGTTTTCTTTGTTGTCTTCTTCTTCGCTGTCTTCTTCGCTGTCTTCTTCGCTGTCTTCTTCTTCGCTGTCTTCTTCGCCGTCTTCTTCTTCGCCGTCTTCTTCTTCGCCGTCTTCTTCTTCGCCGTCTTCTTCTTCGCCGTCTTCTTCTTCGCCGTCTTCTTCTTCGCCATCTTCTTCTTCGCCATCTTCTTCTGCACGGCTTTACCACCACCTTGCCTTCCGGACACCGGTGCATCCTGTTCCAGCAGTTGCACACACTCTTCCAGGCTCAAGCTGGCAGGGTCACGGTCCCTTGGCACCCGCACCTTTTTGTTTTCACCTTCAATCATCGCCCCGAAACGCACTTTCATCACCTTGATCCGCTGTTCCGGAAAAACCCTGATCTCCCGCTCCCGATCACGTTTTTCCTTTTCCGCAATCAAAATCCGGGCACGTTCCAGGCTGATATCGTATGGGTCATCCTGCTTTCCCAGCGAGGCGAACTTGCTCCCGTAACGCACATACGGGCCATAACGGCCGATGTTGGCGACGATCTCCGTGCCATCTTCCATAGTGCCCAGGGTACGTGGTAATTCAAACAGCTTCATCGCCTCTTCAAGACTGATGCTATCCATGCGTTGGCCCGCCAGTAGACCGGCAAAACGCGGTTTCTCATCATCCTCCCGGGTGCCGATCTGGGCAAAAGGCCCATAGCGACCAATCCGCACCGAAACCTCCTTGCCACTCGCCGGGTCATTGCCCAACACGCGCCGTTGCAGCACATCACTACGACTGACGTTTGCCTCCTTTTCGGCTATTTGTTCCGACAGTTCCTGCCAGAATTCCGTCAGTATCGGCAAACGTTCCTTTTCACCCCGGGAAATGGCGTCCAGCGACTCTTCCATCTTGGCGGTAAATTCATAGTCTACCCATACGGTGAAATGCTCGGTCAGAAAGCGGTTCACAGTACAACCCAGATCGGTCGGCACGAAACGTTTGCCTTCCAATTCCACATAGCCGCGCTGTAGCAGGGTCTGGACTATACTGGCATAGGTCGAGGGACGACCAATGCCATATTCCTCCAGAGTCTTTACCAGACTGGCCTCACCATAACGCGGAGGAGGCTCGGTGAAATGCTGTATGGCCTCTATCTCATGCTCGGTAATGCGATCCCCCTGTTGCATTTCCGGCAGCATGGCGTGTGTTTCATCACGCTCATCGTCCCTGCCCTCCAGATACACCTCCATGAAACCTGGCACACTGATCGTGGAACCGGTGGCACGAAACAGATTGTCTTTGCCACACTCCATATCTACCGCAACGGTATCAATGACGGCGTGGGTCATCTGACAGGCGATGGTCCGCTTCCAGATCAGCTCATACAGCAGCAGTTGTTCCCGATCCAGATATGACTTCATCATGGATGGCGTCCTTCCCACCAGGGTCGGTCGTATCGCTTCATGCGCTTCCTGCGCATTCCTGGATTTCGTCTTGTAATGACGGGGAGCACTCGGCAAGCTGTCCTTGCCATAGTTCGAATCAATGAAATTCCGTATGTCCTCTATACCTTCGTTGGCAAGATTAACCGAGTCGGTACGCATGTAGGTGATCAAGCCGGCGATTTCGCTGTCCATCGATATCCCCTCGTACAACTGCTGTGCCACACGCATCGTACGCTGGGTGGTAAATCCAAGCTTGCGCACCGCCTCCTGCTGTAGCGTGGACGTGATGAATGGTGGGGCGGGATAACGTTTGCGCTGTTTACGCTGCAGTTCCCGAACCAGCAGGCCGTCAGCAGCCTGCTGCGACAGATGCTCCTTTATTGCCGAGGCCCGTGCCGCATCCGTGATACTGAATTGTTGCAGTTTCTCCCCCTGCCAGACAATCAACTTTGCCCGCAGCGCCTTGTTCGAATGTTCCAGGGCCGCCTCAACAGTCCAGTATTCACGGGGCTGAAACTCGCGGACTTCCTGTTCCCGTTCCGCTATCAGGCGCAAGGCGGGCGACTGTACCCTGCCTGCGGAAAGGCCCTGGCAAATTTTCCTGCCTAACAAGGGCGAGAGATTAAAACCCACCAGGTAATCCAATGCGCGACGGGTCTGCTGTGCATCGACCAGGTTATGGGACAGTTCGCGTGGCTTTTCCATCGCCGCGTTGACCGCATTTTTGGTGACTTCGTGGAACACTACCCTGCTGACATGCTTGTTCTGCAAACAATTACGTTGCCTGAGCAGTTCACAAAGATGCCAGGATATCGCCTCCCCCTCACGATCCGGATCAGTCGCCAGATACAGATGATCGGCCTTCTTCAGTGCCTTTGCAATCTGGTCGATGTGCCTGCGGTTTCTATCCACAGGCACCCATTTCATCTCAAACCCGTTTTCAGGGTCCACCGCACCAGACTTGGACAGCAAATCACGCACATGCCCGTAACAGGCATAGACCTTGAAACCCGTACCCAGATAACGTTCCAGCGTCTTCGCCTTGGCCGGCGACTCAACAATTACCAATGCATGATTCATACTTGAAGACCTTAACTCGATTTCCCCGACCCTGGTTGCGACTTTTCCCGCTGATTTATCTGCAGATAGCGCCCACCCGGACAGGCGCCCACCATACCCTTGAGTTCAAGGTTCAGCAGAATGATGGAAACCTGCCGCTCCGTCAAGCCTGTAAATACCATGACCTGCTCCACAGTCACCGGCTCATGGCCCATGCGCTCCAACAGTAGCCGTTCCTGTGGGTCCAATTCAATCCACTGTGCCGCCGTCGTATCGGGACGCCATTCCCGTTGACTGGCCACCAGCAGACAATCCAGTTCACTCAGAATATCATCTATCCGTTCCACCAGCCTGGCCCCTTGACGCAGCATCCAATGACAACCGGACGACAGTGGATTGTGTATCGAACCCGGGACTGCGAACACCTCCCTGCCCTGCTCCAGCGCGTGACGTGCAGTAATCAGTGAACCACTGCGCCGCGCCGCCTGAACCAACAGCACACCGACGCTGATACCACTGATGATGCGATTGCGCAAAGGAAAGTGATGCGGTAGTGGCGCTGAATCCGGAGACAGTTCCGAGAGCAATATGCCGTTGTCACAGATGCGACTGGCGATCGCCCGGTGACGGCGCGGGTAAATATCCGCCAGCCCGTTACCCAGTACCGCCACAGTACTCCCACCTGCCCGCAAAGCCCCCTGATGCGCATGGCAGTCGATGCCCTGTGCAAGACCACTGGCGATACTGAATCCCGCCTCGCTGAGACGCCGGGCAAATTCGACGGCAAGGTTACATCCATACACATCAGCGCGACGGCTACCCACAATAGCAAACTGCGGCTGCCGCAGACACTGGCGTTCACCAATGCCGAACAGCAGCACCGGGGGATCCGGGATCTCGCGCAACAACCGGGGATAATCCACATCCTGCCACGTCACAAGGTGGTGTCCATCGGCCCGCAACCACGCCTGCTCCATGGCCACCCGACGCATATCCACGCAGGCCAGAGCGCGATACAGGGCCGGTGGATAGCCCTTCTCCGCCAATTCTTCACGGCTTTGCACGAACAACCGGGCAGGGTCCGGATAATCCTCCAACATGCGCAGGCGCAACGCACATGGCAATGTCAACTGCCGCAAACGCAGCCAGCCTTCATAGCACTGTGCGTCTGCCGATCCATCCTGCTGTGCCACTGTGCTGTCCCTGTCCAATGCCTCGCCCACCTGTCGCCACGACCCTAGCACTTCAGGGAAAAAACACAAACCCCCAAATCAGGTAATTTGCGCAGGCCGGAACGGCCTGCCACGCCAGGGCCCGGCCGGGGGCCTGCAAGCAACGCCGATCTGATAGTTACGGCTCAGCGACTGCCGAGACCGGTTGTTGGGCCACCCGCCAGCAGTGCCCAAACGCCACGCTGCCACACGCGGATGGCCTCAGCACCAGGCACCGAGTCCAGCAGCCGACATCGGCCCTGCGGCGCCATTTCCCACTGCCTGGCGGTGGCGCAACCGCAACAAACAAACGCTGCTACATACTGGCAACCATGTCGTTTAATGCCACTTCCCGGAAAGCCTTCATCACAACCGCGTAGCTGATTTTCTCATGCACCTTGAACACCAGCAACACAGCGCTTTTCTCATCCGGCACCGCGAGCTTGTAGCCCGCGTTGATGGCGTATTCATCATCCAACGGGATGCCTCCCCTCGACAAATGCTGATCAGCCAATGCGGAATCGGCACGCACTCCCAACCATTGATAAACAGCCAGCAGATTGCCCGTTTCAATACCATGTTCCGAACCCAGATCCAGCACCACGACATTGTACAGACTGGCGGACATCATTTCGCTGGCAAAATCAATGATACTGCCCATGACCTCGCCACCCGGACTGCGCGGGACGATGCGGACCAGTTTTTCAATCTCGCTGGAAGATGGTGGATACAGCCTGTCTCCTTCCCGGATGCCGATGCTACTGGACGTGACAATGGCGATCGCCGGTTCTCCCATCTCCACTATCAACATCTCACCCGTCTTGCGCGCCGCGTATCCCAATTCCTGGTCCGGCAACCGCTTACTGACATACGGCTTGCCCAGACGAAACGACGTGAACTTGTCGCCCACAGCGGCACCCGTCCCCTCCAAACCACGTATATAGAGCTTGTCTCCGCTAACGGTATGGCGGAAATCATTCAGACTGGAAAACACATGTGGCCGAGCATTATGCTCCTCTTTGTCCACAATCTTCGTCTGGCTGAAAAAGGTCTGCACCGCACGCAGCGGGATTGCGGGTATGGGACGCTGCCCGGAGCGGGTGATCGCGATCTCCGGAGACCACTTCTCTTCCCGGCTCATCGGTTCCGACTCCGCTTCCGTTCCTGCGACAGACAGCACGGGCTGACCATTCTCCCAGGACAGACTGATCACATCACCGGGATAGATGAGATTGGGATCTTCAATTTGCGGGTTGCCTTTCCAGATCTCCGGCCAACGCCAGGGCTCTTCCAGGAAACGATCCGCAATACCCCATAAAGTGTCACCCTTGACAACCGTGTATTCCTGCGGATGATCAGGTTTTAACTGTACCGCAGTCCCGGCCACAGCGACATGCAGTACAAAGGCAAGCATCAGGCTTGCTATGGTGAATAAGGTTTTCATCTCATTTACCTTTCAGTTTTAATGTAATCTGGCAGAGAAGTGTAGCAAAACACGACCAAACTGGCAATTTCATTTCTATACTGCCTCCTTAAAAAAATTATTTGTCGAATCAATTATCTGTCAAAAACAACCTGGACCACTATGGCATTACTAGAGATATTGCATTACCCGGACAAACGCCTGCACAGGCAAGCCAGTGCCGTTGCCGAGGTCACACCTGAACTGCGTCAACTGGCTACCGATATGCTGGAAACCATGTACCACAGCCAGGGGATCGGGCTGGCGGCGGTACAGGTCAATCGGCTGCACAGACTCATCGTCATGGATCTCTCCGAGCAACGGGACCAGGGACAAATTCTGTTCAATCCGGTAATCCACGAGCGCCATGGCAATTTCCAGATGCGCGAGGGCTGCCTGTCCGTCCCGGACTTTTACGACTTCGTTCCCCGTGCCGAATCCATTCGCTACAGCTACCTGAGCCAGGAAGGAAAACCGCAGGAAGCACAGGCGTCCGGACTGTTGTCCGTCTGTATACAGCATGAAATAGACCACCTTGATGGCAAACTGTTCATCGACTATCTCTCCCCACTGAAACGCGGCCGTCTGCAGCAAAAACTCAGAAAACACCAAAAAAGACAGCTGCATTCACCGGCACTGTGACCACAGTTGCGCTGAGAACCGGATTTGCCGGCACCCCGGAATCTGCCGTCTTCCTGTTGAAGACACTGGTACAGTCGGATGCGGCCGATGTCCAACTGGTGCTGAGCAAACCGGACCGCCGCCGGGGACGCGGACGCAAACTGTCGCCCAGCGCTGTCAGTCACTATGCGCAACAATCGGGGCTCCCGCTGTATCAGCCCGCTACCCCCGATAGCATACCCACTGCCGTACTGCGGGGTCTGGATCTGCTGGTGGTCTTTGCCTATGGGCTGATCCTGCCCGAGGCGGTGCTGAAGGCGCCACGGCTCGGGTGCGTCAATCTCCATTTCTCGCTGCTGCCACGCTGGCGCGGGGCAAGCCCGGTACAGCATGCCATCCTGGCCGGGGATACCCATACCGGACTGAGCATCATGCGCATGGAAACCGGACTGGACAGCGGGCCTGTTTATCTGAACCAACGCTGTGCTATCCGGACCGACGACACCGCCGGCAGCCTGATGGACAGGCTGCTCGCCCAGAGTGCCGAGACACTGCCAAAGTGGCTGCACGATGCACGCACACGCGGCCTGCCCAGACCTCGGCGACAGAACCCCGAAGCGGTCTGCTATGCACCAGCCATCCACAGCCGGGATCGCCTGATCGATTGGCAGCAGGACTGCCAGCGGATTGAACGACAGATACGCGCACTGAACCCCAGCCCCATTGCCCGTACCGCGGTCATCACCACGACCGGAGACACCTTTACGCTACGCATCTGGCAAGCCAGTCCCTGTCCTGGAAACTGGCCCGGACAGGCCGGTGAAATACTGCGTTGTGACCACTCCGGATTACTGGTCAAGACCGGCGCCGGGGCATTGAACATCAAGACACTGCAACTGAGTGGAAAACAACCGACCCCGATCAGGGATTTCCTCAATGGATACCCGGACTGGGGTCGCGGTATCACCGGCTTCGGCACACCAACGCAATGACACGCCACCCGGAATACGGCCGTGACGCAACGTGCGAAGCTGGCAGATTCGACAACCGTGGTCACTGGCGGGAACCAAACACAATGCTGGCTATCATGCTATGCCTGTGTTACGCAGTCTGCTGTGCGGCTTCCGAATTGCAAATCGTGCAGGCAAAGCTGCACGATACGGATGGCATGTTGCGTCTGCAGGCAACAATACACCATTCGCTCAGTAATGAAGCCATACAGTCACTGCTGCACGGGATCGAACTGCGGTTCCATTCCGCACTGCGTATCCGTCAACAGCGCAACTGGTGGTGGGACAAAACCCTGCTGCATCACCCCATGCAACGGCATCTGACTTACCATCCTCTGAGCAAACGCTATATCGTCCGCACCGGAAGAGGCAGGCAACTCGGCTCCTTCACACAACTGGAGCAGGCACTGCAACGACTGGGGGAATTGGAAACCGATATCGCCCCACCCACACCGATACTGGCCGCTGACAATCGCTATTACGCCACGCTGGACAGTCGACTGGACATCCATTCGCTCCCCGCCGCGATGCAAATCGTGGCCCACCTATCCACCACCTGGCAGCTCCGAAGCGGCACCTATCAATGGTCACTACAGCCCTGACACCGCGTAGAAACCTGGTGCTGATTCTCGGCATCCTGTTGCCTGTGCTGATGCTCGCGTCACTGGTTTTTCTCGGTGTGGCACTGCAGGATTCCACAAAGTTCGGGCGCTACTACACGCTGCTGCTGCTGTCGAACACTATCGGCCTGTTGTTACTGCTGCTGCTGATCGGAACCAACATAAAACGCCTGGCAACACAGTACCGGAATCGTGTCATGGGCAGTCGGCTCACCCTCCGAATAGTGTTGTTTTTCACTCTGCTAGGCTCCAGTCCGGTACTGATCCTCTACATTTTTTCCATGCAATTTCTGGATACCAGCATCGACGCCTGGTTTGATGAACTACAAGTGGAAAACGCGCTGGAAAATGCGCTGGAACTGAGCCGACTCGGACTGGATGTACGCATGCGCGAATTGTTGTCCATAACACGGCGCAGCGCGGCGGAACTGGACCAGGTCTCCAACGAGTCGATCGCGCTGGAGATCGATGCGTTGCGCCAGCGCATCGGTGCGGAAGAACTGAGTCTGCTTGACCCCAATGGGAATGTCCTGTACTCCAGCGCCCCGGACGCCATGCGGCTGTTGCCGGTACAGGTGAACGATCTGACCCTGTTGCAGATACAACAGGGTGACAACTATGTCGGACTGGACACGCTGGGACGCTCGCGTCTGGCTATCCGCGTGGTGGCCGGCATCCCCGGGGCCGAACCCGGCGGCAGACAGCGGATGATCCAGACACTATTCCCGATGTCCGCACGCATGGCGGAACTAAGCTCCAATGTGCAAACCGCCTATGTCAAATACCGTGAACTCTCCTATCTGCGACAACAACTGAAACTCAGCCTGGCCATTGTACTCACGCTGGTACTGCTGTTCGGCGTATTCGGGGCGGTATGGGCCTCGTTCTATCTGGCGCGCCGCCTGGCAGCGCCGATAAGAGACCTTGCCGACGGTACCCAGGCCGTTGCCCTGGGCAACTACCACCTGAAATTGCCGGTAAGCGGTCAGGACGAGATGAGTGTACTGGTCTCGTCTTTCAATGACATGACGGACCGCATCGCCCAGGCCAGAGACACCGCGAAACGCAGCCAGCAGCAATCCGAGGCCCAGCATGATTATCTGAAAACCATATTGTCCCGACTGTCATCCGGCGTCATGGTGCTGGATGAGGAAGGCCGGATACAGGAAGCAAATATCAGTTCCATGCAGTTACTCGATATCGATATCGACCCGCAGACACCGTGTTCCTTTCATGGGTTGGGTGATGCCGACAACGGACTTGAACCATTCGTCAGCGCGGTTGCGGAGAATCTGAGGCGGGGAGAAACAGACTGGCGCATACAGATTGGTCTGCGTCGCAAGGCCCAGGAACGGCGATGGATGGTCAGTGGAACAAAAGTCACGATGCCTGAAGATCTGCATGCCGCCTGGATACTGGTGATCGATGACATCACCGCCCTGGTCAAGGGACAGCGCGATGCCGCATGGAGCGAGATCGCACGGCGGCTGGCACATGAAATCAAAAATCCCCTGACACCGATACAACTGGCCGCAGAACGACTGCGTGAAAAATGCCGTTCCGGTCAATCGGCGGAAACCAGAGAAATGCTGGACCGACTGACCAATACCATCATCCAGCAGGTAGGCTCGCTCAAGTCTCTGGTAGACGGGTTTTCCGATTACGCACGTGCCGGGACCAGCAACCGACAGCCGATGGCTCCGGGACCGTTACTCAAGGAGGTACTGGATTTATACGGCTCGGCGAAAAAAGAGCTTGTGGTCGAGGCATCGATCCGGACCGCCCCGCTGGTCAATGGCAACCCCAATGGACTGCGCCAGGTATTCAACAATCTGATCAAAAACGCATTGGACGCCAACCAGGCCGCGGGAACCCATCACCTCACCGTGCACTGCGACACGATCCACGAGAATGGCATGGACTGGGTGGAGGTACGCATCCAGGACGCGGGACGCGGGGTCGAGACACCGCACCAGGAACAGCTTTTTGAACCTTATATCACCCAAAAACCCAAAGGTACCGGCCTGGGTCTGGCCATCGTCAAGAAGATCGTTGACGAACACAAGGGCACGGTATGGATAGAAAACAACAGCACCGGGCCGGGGGCCTGCGCGATTCTGCGCCTGCCCGCCCTGTCTCCGGTCACAGCAACCCCGGCAGATGCCCCGGAATAAACCACGGGGCGCATCGTCTATGGCCTAAATGCCTGCCCGCTTCTCCACCAATTCACGTGGCAAAGAAAACACCACCTTCTCCTGACGCCCTGCCACCTCGACAGAATGCTGTGCACCCCATTCACGCAACCGCACAATCACCTCTTCCACCAGTATCTCCGGCGCGGACGCCCCGGCGGTCAACCCGATATATTGCTTGCCCGCAACCCATTCCCGGCGGATTTCACTGGCGCTGTCTATCAGATAGGCCGGGATCCCGGCCTTCTGTGATATCTCCATCAAGCGGGTCGAATTGGAACTGTTCTGTGAACCCACCACCAGGATTACATTGCACTGCCGGGTGAGCTTTTTTACCGCATCCTGCCGGTTCTGTGTCGCATAACAGATATCCTCCTTTTTCGGCCCGACGATATCCGGGAAGCGCTGACGCAATGCCCGGATAATCTCCGCGGTATCATCCATCGACAATGTGGTCTGGGTGACAAATGCCAGATACTTCGCATTTTTCACTCGCAGCTTGTGCACATCCTCGATGGACTCCACCAGATACATCCCGTCAGACCCGTCAGCGCTTTGATACTGACCCAGTGTACCTTCCACCTCGGGATGCCCGGCGTGTCCGATCAGGATGCATTCCCGGCCCTCTTCCTGATAACGCCCTACCTCCATGTGCACCTTGGTCACCAATGGACATATGGCATCGAATACGCGCAGTCTACGCCGAATCGCCTCGGACCGCACAGACTTGGACACACCGTGAGCACTGAATATCACTGTGGCATCGTCCGGCACCTCATCGAGCTCTTCAACAAACACCGCGCCCTTGTCACGCAGGCTGTTAACCACGTATTTGTTGTGTACTACTTCATGGCGCACATATACCGGGGCACCAAACAACTCCAATGCCCGCTCGACGATCTCTATGGCGCGGTCAACCCCGGCACAGAAACCGCGTGGATTGGCAAGAATGATCTGCATGTCATTACCCACGTCCGAATTTGCCACGCAGTATAACACCGCAAGTCCGTTTGCGCATTGGCCGCATGCGCAAAACGCGGATATGGCTCGCTCGGGAAAGGGTCTGCCAGCACACCCGCGATCCACGCATTGCGCATCCGCATTGGCCGTCCACCATAACCCCCAACCTCAATCGCGCAGCATGTCAAGCAGCAACAACGCGACACCCAGACATATCGCGGAGTCCGCCACGTTAAAGGCCGGCCAATGCCAGGACCGGTAGTACACATCGATGAAGTCGACGACCTCTCCCAGGCGGATGCGATCGCAGAGGTTCCCCGCCGCTCCACCCAGGATCAACGAAAGGCCCGCAGCCAGACAGCGCTGGCCACTGTGCAAAGTACAGAGCCAACACCCAAGCAACAACATGATGATGCCGCTCAAGACTATGAAGAACCAACGCTGCCATCCTCCCGCCTCGCTGAGCAAACCAAAGGCCGCTCCCGGGTTGTGCACCAGCACCAGATTCAGACCCGGAAACACAGCCACAGGCTGTGTCCCTTGCAGATACAGGCCAACCAGATGCTTACTGAGCTGATCCAGCAACATCACCAGCAGCGCAACGGACAACCCGCCAAGTGGGACAATGAACGCTCTGCGATCAGGCAAAATAACGCCGCTCCCCGCTGCCCTCTATGTTCTCGATGCAGCGGCCACACAATTCCGGATGGCGCGCATCGGCACCCACATCGGCACACAGATGCCAGCAACGGGAACACTTCGGATGCGCCGACTGCCGCACTTGCAGCCGCAACGTTGCGCCAGGCTCCGGCTGGTCCAGCGCGTGCACCCGCGCCGCTGAACTGATCAGCACGAAATGCAACTCCTGTCCCAGAGATTCCAAGCCTTCCCTGCGCTGCGCACAGGCACACCAGATGTCCACCTCCGCGTCAAGCGAAGAGCCAATATGACCCGCCACACGTGCCGACTCCAGTTCCTTGCACACCTGTTCGCGCACCGCCAGTATGTCGCACCAGCGCTGCTGGATGGCGTCGTTCTGCCCGGCATCGTCCGGCAGTTGATCGTACCACTCCAGTTCAAACACCGAGCCCTTCCCCGCGCCATGCAGATGGTCCCAGATCTCTTCCGCGGTAAAACTCAGGATCGGTGCCAACCAACGCACCAACGCCTGCAGTACATGATACATGGCACTCTGCGCCGAACGCCGTGGTTGGCTGTCCCGCCCCAGGGTATAGATACGGTCTTTGATGACATCCAGATAAAATCCGCTCATATCCACAATGCAGAACTGATGCAGGACCTGATACACCTGATGAAAGCGGTATGCGTCAAAGTCAGCGCGGATCTGCCGTTGCACGCTGCTGGTACGCGCCAATACCCAGCGGTCGAGTTCCAGCAACGCATCCATCTCAAGCAGGTTGGAACGGGGGTCAAAATCATGCAGATTGGCCAACAGATAACGTGCCGTATTGCGCAGCTTCCGATACGCATCGGCGGTACGCCGGAGGATCTCGTCCGAGACGTGCATCTCGTTACGGTAGTCCGTCGCCGCCACCCACAGACGCAGGATATCGGCCCCCAGGGTCTTTATAATCTGCTGTGGGGTCACCACATTGCCCTGTGATTTGGACATCTTCATACCCTGCGCATCTACCGTGAAACCGTGCGTCAACACGGCCTTGTAAGGCGCCCTGTCCTTCATCGCCACCGAGCTCAGCAGCGCCGACTGAAACCAGCCCCGATGCTGATCGGAGCCTTCCAGATACAGATCGGCCGGGGCCGACAGGCGTGCGTCCGCATCCAGTACACTGGCATGGGTGACCCCGGAATCAAACCAGACATCCAGGGTATCGGAAACCTTCCGGTATGCCGCCGCATCCGTGCCCAGCAGCGGCTCCGGGTCCAGTGCAAACCACGCCTCGATACCATCGCGCTCGATCCGGCTGGCCACGGTTTCCATCCATTCGACGCTACGCGGATGCAGGGCACCGGTCTGCCGATGTATGAACAGCGCAATCGGCACACCCCAGGCACGCTGCCGCGAGATACACCAGTCGGGACGTCCGCTGACCATGCCGCGGATACGCTCCTGTCCCCACGCCGGCAACCACCGAACCTGTGCGATCGCCTGCAGGGCCTGCCGCCGCAAACCCTTCCGGTCCATCGAAATGAACCACTGCGCGGTCGCACGAAAGATCAGCGGGCTCTTGTGCCGCCAGCAGTGCGGATAGCTGTGCCGATACCCCATCTGATGCAGCAGCCAGCCGTGCGTCTGCAACACCTCGATGATCTGCCGCTCCGCCTTGAAGATGTGGGTCCCGGCAAACAGCGCGGTGGCATCACCAAATACCCCGGATGGACCTACCAGACTGTCCACCTTCAGACCATAACGCCGCCCGGTGTGGTAGTCATCCAGACCGTGTCCCGGGGCGATGTGCACCGCACCAGTACCAGCCTCCAGGCCGACATGCTCCGATAACACCAACGGCACTTCCCGCTGCAGGAACGGATGGCGCAATCCCAGACCTTCCAGTACCCCGCCCCGAACGCTGCCTAGCGGCTCCCCCAGGCGGGAATGCGCCTGCCAGCGTTCGGCAACCGCCTGGCACAGCCCGGCCGCCAGCAACACGCCAATCCGGCGCCCGCGATGCTCACACACCTGTAACACATACTCCAGTTCCGGATGCAGCGCGACCGCCCGATTGGCAGGCAGCGTCCATGGGGTAGTGGTCCAAATCGGCACACACAGCCCCGCCAGCGATCGCTCGGCAGCGGGGAAATGCCGATACAGCGCGGCGTAGTCCACACACTCGAAGCCGACATCAATGGCCAGCGAATCGTGTTGCGCATACTCCACCTCCGCCTCGGCCAACGCCGAAGCGCAATCCATGCACCAGTACACCGGTCGCTCCCCGCGATACAAATGCCCCCTGGCAGCGATCGTCCCGAGGGCACGGACGATATTCGCCTCAATGGCGGGGTCCATGGTCAGGTAGGGGTGGTCCCAATCCGCAAACACCCCCAGACGCCGAAAATCATGCCGCTGCCTGTGTATCTGGGTCTCGGCGTACTCGCGACAGGCAGCGCGGAAGGCATGCGCACTGACCCGCTCACCCGGCTTGCCCAGCTTTTTCTCCACCGCCAGCTCGATCGGCAGGCCATGACAATCCCAACCCGGGACATAACGGGCATCCAGTCCATCCAGCGTCTTGCACTTGATGATCATGTCCTTGAGTATCTTGTTGACCGCATGGCCGATGTGGATATCGCCGTTGGCATACGGTGGCCCATCGTGCAGCACGAACGACCTGGCCCCGTTGCGCCGCGCACGGATGCGGGCGTAGATATCCTGTTCCTGCCATCGCTCCAGCAGTCCCGGCTCGCGCTGGCTCAGATTGGCACGCATCGGGAATGTGGTCCGCGGCAAATGCAGTGTGTGTTTATAGCGATTACTCACCGGGTCTCCACGCCTCCCAGAAAGCTGCGTGCGCTGTGCAAATCTTCTCTCATCCGCTGTAACAGTGCGTCATCATCATCAAATACCGCATCATCGCGCAGTTTGTCCAACCATTCCACATACAAACGCCGTCCATACAGATCCCCGCCATTAGCCAGCAGATGCACCTCCAGTACCGACGGTGCGGCGCCACCCAGCCAAATCAGGGCCGGGGCCAGCGGCACGGACTCCAGGCCGGCACGGGCGACAAACACCCCATGTGGCAAGGTCTGATGCCTGTGCAAGCGGATATTGGCGGTCGGGAAACCCAGGCTGCGTCCACGCTGCCTGCCTGGGATCACCCGCCCGCTGACCCGGAACGAATGACCCAGCAGCGCGTTGACCCGGGACAACTCCCCCGCGGCCAGCAACCTGCGCACGGCACTGCTGCTGACCCGTTCCCCGTCCATAGTGAATTCCTCGGCCTCGATCACGCTACAGCCGGCCGCCTCGGTCAACCGGCGGAGCAGGCTGAAGTCGCCGCCGCGATCCCTGCCAAAACGAAAATCGCCACCCGCCACCAACGCCCGTGCCCCCAGGGCACGCAGCACGATATCCTGCACAAAATCCACGGCATCCATCCCGGCCAGACGCGGGCCAAAACGCAGACACCATACCGTATCCACCGCATAGCGTTCCAGCAGAAACCGCTTTTCCCGCAGTCGCGTCAGACGCAACGGGGAATGTGCCGGGGCAAAGTATTCCCTTGGCTGCGGCTCAAACACCACGGCGGTCAGCGGCAGACCGCGTGCCTGCGCCTGTGCACGGGCCTGTCGCAACACGGATTGATGCCCTTTGTGCACCCCATCAAAATTGCCGATCACCGCGACACAGCGATGCCCGGCCGGCAACGCGGACAAACCGAAATAGAATGCCATCGTTCGCTATGCCTGATGCAACTCCAGATGACGCGGACGCAGACCCGTCAGGTACAACCCGCACAGGTATACCAGCATGCCACCCACAACCAGCAGCAGCAATATACCCACACGCTGCAACGCGTGCCACAGTGCCCAGTCTTGCAGCAGCCCGCCGATACCCAGCAGAAACCCCGACATCAACGCGGTCGCCAGCAACAGACGCACAAAGAAACGCCAGCCCTCCACAGGCACATGCACCAGGCCCTGACGCCGCAACATCCTGAACAACAGCCAGGCCTGCAAGCAGCCGGACAGGGACGTGGCAAGAGCGAGCCCGGCATGGGCCAACGGGACTATCAGCAACAGGTTGAACAGGATATTGGCAAACATCGCGATGGTGGCGGCACGCACCGGCAGGCCCATCTGCTGGCGGGAAAAGAAGCCCGCCGCCAGGATCTTCACCAGGATGAAGGCGGGCAGACCCAGCGCATAGGCACACAGGCTGCGTGCGGACATCTGCACGTCATGGACAGAATAACGATCATAGTGGAAAAAACTGTACAGCAGCGGCTCAGCCAACAGAATAAGGCCCAGGCTGGCCGGCAAGGCAATCAGCCAGACCCAGCGCAGGCCCCAGGCCAGCATGCTGACAAAACCCTGATGGGAATCGTGCGCATGTTCTCGCGCCAGATTGGGCAATATCACCGTCGCCAGTGCCACCCCGAACACCCCCAGCGGAAACTCCATCAGACGGTCCGAGAAATACAGCCAGGAAATGCTGCCCTGTACCAGAAAGGAGGCCATCAGGGTATCCACCAGCAGATTGATCTGCACGATGGACACCCCGTAGATGGCAGGCACCAGCAACCGCAGGATACGCCTTAGTCCCACCGGGTCACAGTGCAACCTGGGCCGCGGCAACTTGCCCAGACGGTGCAGAAACGGCAACTGCAACAACAACTGCGCGACCCCGGCGATCAGCACTCCCCAGGCCAGCGCGGTGACCGGTTCCGCCAGCCGTGGCGCCAAAAGTATGGCGCAGCCGATCAGACTGATATTGAGCAGGGCCGGGGTCAGCGCGGGGATCGCGAAACGCTGCCAGGTATTCAAAATGCCGGCGGCAAACGCGGTCAGCGAGATAAACAGTATATACGGGAAAGTGATGCGCAGCATGCCACTGGCCAGTGGATAACGTGCGTCCCCGCTGGCAAAGCCCGGGGCAAACACCAGGATAAGCAACGGCGCCAGCAGTATCCCCAGCGCGGTGACCAGCAACAGGATCAGCCCCAGGCTGGCCGCGGTCTGGTCCAGCAGCGCCTGTACCTCGGCATCGCTGCGGCGCTCACGGTATTCGGCCAGCACCGGCACAAAGGCCTGCAAAAACGCCCCTTCGGCAAACAGCCGACGACAGAAATTCGGGATGCGAAACGCGACGATGAAGGCGTCCATACCCACACCGGCCCCGAACAGGCGTGCGATCACGATGTCACGCAGCAGTCCCAGCACCCTGGAGATGCTGGTCATGCCGCCGACCGTCACGGTGGATCCGAGCAGGCGTAGACCCATCTTCAGGACCGGGCCCGCCGCCGGGCAACGCAGGCTGTGTACACAGGCCCCGCCCGCCCCGTAACGCAGGGCGGGAACATCACGCTAGCTACTGTGCAAGGCGCGTACCTGCCGATTGAGACGGGACTTGTAACGCGCTGCCCGGTTCTTGTGGATCAAACGCTTGCTGCACAGCCGGTCCACCACCGGCACCAACTGCCGATAGGCGTTCCGGGCGGCCTCCTGGTCACCCAGTTGAATGGCCCGTCTGAGCTTGCGAATGCGGGTGCGCATCATGGCACGCATGCTGGAGTTCTGACGGTTACGCCAAATCGTCTGCCGGGCCCGTTTCCTGGCCGAGGCTATATTCGCCATTGCGGGATATACTCCTGTCAAAATACTGTTTCAGCAGGCTGGCCGATGCGCCGCCTGCAACGTGATTAGCTTGCCCCCGCAACCGGGTACGCGACCCTGCGGGCTGTCAGCGCATTATCAGCCAACGGCGGCACCCGAGTCAAACGCGGATGCGGGTTCACGACAGAGACTGTGCGGGCCCGGCCTCCCCCCATCGCGGCAGACATGGTAAATTATTGCGAAAGATGATTGCGCAAAAAAAAGGATTTTGGATCCGAATCCAACCGTGTTTGACGGAATGTTCGGTATCTACCGGAGTTGAATTTGGTGGAAGATTTTTATCCCTTTTTAGAGCGCCAGGAACGACGAGATACGATCCCGGAGATCTCACCGATGTGTGGGGTTGAGGCCTTTGACCTGGTCCAGTAGATTGGGACAACCCAGGCTGCAACTCCGGGGGGAGTGATTGGAGACCCCGTCCAGACCACGTTTGCCAACCACTTGTGTGCCCCGGTCTACCAATGCCGTGTGCAGGTGCGCGGCAGTGAGAGTACCGGGGTTTGAACTTCCCCCCACCGGCGCGCCTGCGGGCTGACGCCCCTGGCTTGCCGGCTCCCCCTCACGGGGGGAGCGATGGATAGCGAGGTGTGCGGGTGCGCGGCAGTGAGACTGCGGGGACTCGGCCTCCCCCCACCAGCGCGCCTGCGGGCTGACGCCCCTGGCCTGCCGGCTCCCCCTCACGGGGGGAGCAATGGATAGCGGCAGTGTACGGGTTCACGACAGTGAAACTGTGCAGGCCTGCCCTCCCCCCACCGGCGCACCTGCGAGCTGACGACCCTGGCCTGCCGGCTCCCCCTCACGGGAGGCGCGATGGATAGCGGCGGTGTGCGGGTGCGTGCGGGCCAAAAAAAAGGCGCACCTCTCGGTGCGCCTTCGGTCGCGGGCAGGGCCCGCGTTTTACCTCGTAACGGCTTACCAGAACATGAACGCGCCGAGCGAGGCCCCCTGAACATCCCGAGTCAACAGATTCCGATACTCGTAGTTGTTGTACTCCACGATCAGCTTCAGCCAGGAATTCACATCGTGGTATACACCACCGGAATAGCCCTTGTTGATCTGATCCTTGGTCCAACCGTTGGCGGCCTTATCGACCTCGGTCTCGGAATAGCCCCAACTGACCCCCAGCGTGGTCTTGCTGTCCCCGCCGTGCGGGATCATGTAGGTGACCTGCCCGTAGCCGCCGTGATTCTCGGCCTCACTGCACTGCTTCGCGTCCGCGCCGCCGATACAACCGATGCTGTCGGCCTGCTGCATGAACAGCGTGCCGAGGCCCTGGCCACGGTAGTAACTGGCCGTCATCGTCAGGCCCGCCATACTCAACTGGCCACCCACGTTGCCACCGAGGGAGGTGAACTCCTCGCCATCATACACACCCCCAAGGACCTCCGCCTGCTGCCACAGGAAGCCGGCCCAGGCGTTGAACGCGGCGCCGCCCATATCGGCGTTCATCGTCACCTCGCCCTGGAACATCGGGATATCGGTCTCCAACTCACCGGCAACCGGGGTCATGGTAGTGGTAATCTGGTTTATCGTAGCACCAGTAACCGTGATAGGATCACTGCCGGCTGTTCCCGTTATTGCCAAATTTTGAGGGGACGTCAGCAGATTGACGTTAGTGGAAGTGGTAGTGGTAGTGGAGGAGTTGAGGGCGGCCGAGCCGGTCTCGCGTGGCTGGAACACACCCAGCGAGGCCTGAAAACCATTGACCTCGTTCGACTGCCACAGGAAGCGCGCACGGAAATCCGGGTACACATAGCCGGCCCCGATGCGGCCCAGGCCCGTGCCATTGGCATCCGGGTCCGCCATGCCACCCACACCGAACAGGGTGATGTCCTTCAGGATCGCCTGGCGCTGGAACAGGGCCAGCGTACGGCCCACGCTGAAGGTGCCGAAGCCACCTTCCACATTGAAGAACACTTCGCGCAGATCGATCAGTGTGTCAGTCCCAGGACTACAACAAGCGGCACCTGCTTCACCCTTGTTCAGATTGACACCCTTGTCTGTCGAGGTATCGACCGCGAAGGTGATCTGCGAGGTGCCGGTCAGGCCGTTGACCGTCGGGCTCTTCGCCTTCATGGTGTGAAAGGATGGCAGCAGGCCCTCGTTCAGCAGCGCGGAGTCCTCTTCGTTGGTGCCATCCGGGTTTTCAAAGTTGAGCTGGTTATAAAACAGGTTGACAAAGCCGCTGTAATGCACCTCCCAGCCATCATTGCCACTCCAGCTTACGGCATGGGCCGGTGCGCTGAGCACCAGGGCCAGCGCGGCAGCGAGGGCCGCGGCCGATTTGCTCTTGATTCGGTTCATTTTTCGTTCTCTCCTGACAGTCAATGAATAAACTTGATGTTGACGCAGTGCTCCTTTTCGGACCCTGCACGCCCCCGGCACCAGCCAAAAAGACTCCCGCCTTGAGGAGGCTGTTGCGCAAAATACAACAGCCCGAACCAAAAAGCAACACTTTATTTCAACATTTTTTCGGCCTGTTGCTTTTTACCCACACTCCAGGACAGATGGGGACCTGACGGCCCCCGGTAGATCCCGCTTTTTACCCATACACCGGAGGGCCGATGGGGGCCTGACGGCCCCCGGTGGATTCGGCTTTTTACCCACACCGCGGGCAGAATGGAACCCTGGCGACCCTGGTGACCGCCATCACCCACATGCCCCGCCCGGGGCTGGCCGCTCAGCCCCCGCCGCGCTGGAAACCCCGGGCGAAACGGGCCAGCCAGGCCGCCGTCTCGGCGGCCTCCACCCCCTCGAAGCCCAGGCGTACCCGCTGGCACGGCAGACACAATGCCCCCAGCCGCCGCGGTGGCTGGGGCTCAACGCGCACATGCACCCACCCGGTACCGAGCGGGAAAGTGCCGGCCAGGGCATCCCCCGCCAGACCCCGCTCCCCCACCAGACGGGCGAACACACGCCAGAACTCGGCCTGGCTTATGCTCATCAGGCACTCATGGGCCATGCACATCGCGCTACTCGCGCCGCTGCATGGCCTGTTCCACGGCCAACAACTGCTGGTGCAGATAGTCGATATGCGAGACCGCCTTGTGCACCGCGCCGACATCACGAAAGCCGCCAAGCTGGCGTGGGTTTTGCAACGCATACAGTGCCGCCTGCATGCGCTCACGATAGGTCTTTGCCAGCGCCGTGGGCAGCTTCAGCCCCCAGAACTCGTGGCGCAGGCGGGCCGTCTCCCGCCGCAGCGCCTGCCGCCGCGTCTCCAACACCGCATAGGCCTGCCGCAGCGCCTGCCTGCGCTCGACCTGCGCGGCGGCCTCCGGCTCGGCCGCCAGCGACACGGCGTACCCAACCGGCAGTGCCGACAGGGCCAACACCGCCACAGCCCAGATGGAACGAAAATTAACTTTATAAACAATGTTTTGCATTATTCTGCCCATGCCAAAGTTATAACATTTATCTAATGTTGCACATTATGATAGTATGTTACCTATAAGAAATATAAAATAAAATTTGATTTTTCCCCCGCACACCGTTATAAAGACCAACCATGGGTATCGACATCCACACGACCAGGCAACCATCGCGCCCAGCCACACCCGCACACCGGGAACCGCAGGGTTTCTGCGATGCCCGCTTTCCCGGCTTCATCCGCCACGCGATGCAGGTACCCTATGCGCTGCACCGACCGGACTGGCGCAGGCGGGACAGTCTGCGGTACGACCGCGTTGCGACCAAAGACCCGCTCGGTGTGCTGGTCTGCCATCCGGAGCCACTCAAGGCAGGCACGGTGCGGGAACTGCGCATCCTGAACCGCAACGTGGAACATGTATTCCTGTGCCGTGCCGTGCTGGTCCAGGAAACCGTGGACGGCTGGCTGCTGGGCCTGCAACTGCCCTGCCCGCTGGACCAACGGCGCATCCGCATCGTGGAACAATATTGTCATATGGAGGTCTATCTGCGGGAAACTCGATACCGGGATGGACCATTCAGCAGTTGCGAACGGCTGGCCAAGGAGTGGATACAACAATTCGCCTCACACTTTCCCGGGGGTTGAACCCATGGAACAACGAACCAGACAAATGAAGACACAAGGCAATTTTGTGCGCACCCGCAGCGGGGCCATGATCTCGATCCCGACGGCGACCACAAAAAAAACGCCCACCACGCGAACGGTGCGGCACCAAAAAAAGAAGACGCATCAAGCCGGTTGACGCACACCCGATTGCAGTGGCGGCAGGGCAATGCCAGTGCCACCCAGACCACAGTATCCATCCGGGTGTTTCGCCAGATACTGCTGATGATAGGCCTCGGCATAATAAAATGTCGTCAACATGGCTATCTCGGTACCGATTTTCCCCAGACCCGCCCGGTCCAGGGCCTGCTGGTAAGCCGCCTGGCTGTGCCGGGCCGCATCGAGCTGCGCCAGGTCGGTGCAATAGATCGCCGAACGGTACTGCGTTCCAATATCGTTGCCCTGACGCATCCCCTGGGTCGGGTCGTGCCCCTCCCAGAACGTGCGTAGCAACTCCAGGTAGTCCAGCGCCTGCGGGTCGTACACCACGAGCACCGTCTCATTGTGGCCGGTCTGTCCGGTACATACCGCCGCATAGTCGGGGTCCGGGGTATGGCCCGCGCTGTAGCCAACCGCGGTGCTGAACACACCGGGGAGCTGCCAGAACTGGCGTTCCGCTCCCCAGAAACAGCCCATGCCGAAACCTGCCCTGCACACATGCGCCGGAAATGGCGGACGCAGCGGACGACCCAGCACATGGTGAAGCTCAGTATCGGACACTGATCACCACCTCCACTGGCACACGATATGAACGCATTGTTCATGCAATATAACACATCGGCCAGATAACAGGACTGACCGACAGCATCGCACCGGGCAACGGAAAATGTCTGCACCATCGCTCCAGCCGGAGTATACTCGCAGCATGCGAACCGCCCACTCCCTTCCATTACTGTTGCTGTTGCTGCTGTCGCCCGGCTACAGTCAGGCCGGGGGACAAACGCCCGAGCCAACGACCATCCACAAGGCCACCTTTGCCGGCGGCTGTTTCTGGTGCATGGAACCCCCGTTTGACAAGCTGCCCGGGGTGCTCTCCACCATCTCGGGCTACAGCGGGGGGCATACCCCGAACCCCGACTATCGCGCCATCTCCACTGGTGGCACCGGGCACGCTGAAGTCGTACAGATCGAATACGACCCGCGCCTCATTCGCTATGAACAACTACTCGCGGTGTTCTGGCGGAACATAGACCCACTCACGCCCAACCGGCAGTTCTGTGATAACGGCAATCAGTACCGCAGCGAGATCTTCTATCACGACGAGACACAGCGCAGACTCGCCGAAGCGTCGCTGCGGACACTGCGCGAAAGCAACACCCTGCAAGGCGAGATCGTCACCCGTATCTCGCCGTTAAAAAACTTCTACCCGGCAGAAGCGTATCACCAGGACTACTACCAACGGAATCCACTGCGTTACAAATTCTACCGCCTGCGTTGCGGACGCGACAAGCGCCTCAAAGAGCTGTGGGGAGAATAACGCCGCGCCGGCATACGGCATGCCCTGGCGCGGATGGTACCAGCCGGAAACGCAACTGCCACATCACCACAGCCACCCGCCTGAACGCCGTCTGAGCAGTTGCACCGGTACGCTGTATCACAGACCCGGTTGTTGCGGCGCAGCATATTTCTGGCCTATACTGGCTGTGTGGCCATGTCGTGTGACAGGCGTCCCACTGTTATCGGCCACCTTCAGAACCGACAGCATAGAAACCGACAGATAACGAGGTAGCACTATGGAGATTAAAGACAGGATAGCACTGGTCACCGGGGCCAGTGGTGGCATAGGCCTTGCGGTATGCAAGGCACTGCTCGATTACGCGCCCAGGGCCATCGCCATGGTGGACATCAACGACACGATCTCCGACGCGGCCCGGCAGGTTAACGCACAGTATGGGGACACGGTGGCAGTACCCTATTGTGGCAATGTCACCGAGGAGGATTTTCGCCGCCAAGTGTTTGACGATATCAGTACGCGCTATCAGGATCCGGTCAGGATCTGTGTCCCGGCAGCCGGGGTCACTCGCGACGCGCTGGCCGCCCGTGTAGACCGGGAAACCGGCAAGGTGCACATCTATCCGGTGGAGCAGTTTCGCACGGTGGTTGAAATCAACCTCATCGCCCCGGTGTACTGGGGGATCGAAATGGTGGCACGGGTCGCGGAAGACCGTTTTGCACGCGGGCTGAAGAAATGGTATCACGACGAACGGATACAAGGCACTGTGGTATTTATCGGTTCCATCTCTTCACAGGGAAACAAGGGGCAGATATCCTATGCCTCCACCAAGGCGGGCCTGGAAGGGGCCGCTTCCACACTGACCAAGGAGGCGATATTTCATGGCATACGCTGCTGTGTCATCCATCCCGGCTTTACCGACACCCCGATGGTACGGGCACTGGGCGATGAGTATATCGAGAAACACATCCTGCCAGACACCCAGTTGGGCCGCCTGATCAATCCGGACGAAATCGCCGGCGGGATTTGCTTTCTGATATCCAATTCCGCGGTCAGTGGGGCGCTGTGGGCCGATGCCGGATGGCATCCTTCGGCAATGTGACGCGAGTGTTGCGGTACAGCGGCCAGCCAGCCCGGCGGTCCGATTTGACGAGCGATCCATGTGTGACGTGGTCCAGCTTTTTTGGACATTCAGCCAGGCGACGTTTTGCAATTTTCTACACACAAAGCGCCCGCCAGGCCGCTCTCGGCATCTGATCGAACGCTCAATGCGGCACAAATCAAGCCCCTGATCCGGAGACAAGCATGTACACCCTGAAATCCGCATCGACAAACAATCACTGTCTTCACACGGCGAAGAACAATCATGAACCTTAAAAATACAAAAGAAAACTATGGCTTAATCGCTAAATCACTGCACTGGGCAATGGCGCTATTGTTTCTCGGGTCGTATATCAGTGTGTATTATCGCCATTGGTTCACCGAGGAAAAAACTCCTGAAAACTGGACGGCACTACAGCTCCATTTGTCTTTTGGTGTTTCCATCGCTGTTTTCGTGGTGCTGAGGATTGTCTGGCGAATCATCGACAAGCCACCGCCCCCGGAGCCAGGCAGTGCGGTAGCACATAAAGCTGCAAAGACAGGACATTACATGCTCTATGCGATAATGATTATCATGCCTGTCACGGGTTATATAGGCACAGGTGTTGCTACAGAGTTTTTCTTTTTATTTGACATCCCGAAGTTTTCAGACACAGCGATCTTTGCTGAATTGATCGAACACCGCCTGGGCATCGGTTTTGAAGACTTTGAAAAACCCATAGACTTTATTCACAAAGATATACTGGGGGCCTGGCTGGTATGGCTGTTAATCGCCGGCCATGTTTCGGCTGCGCTATACCATCATTTTGTAAAGCGTGATCGAACATTAAGGAAAATGACCTGTTAAAAACATTCGATATCTCGATAAATAACCCGGGAATCACCAATGAAACCACATTATCGCTGATAACAAACCCGCGCAGTGCGGCCTGGAGAAAGCTGAAGAACACTCATTGCACCTGCGGACTATCACAAAACCAACCCTCCGTGATGGCACTCACATCGGCACCGAATTGACACGGGGCGCCAACGACGGCTTACCAGGTTTTGGAACTGTGCTTGATTTTCGCCCGCCACTGGCTACAATGGTTTCCCAGTCCGAATGGACCAGCGCGCATGATGGCAGCAAAAAAACCCTCCTCATTGCCACGCCTGCTAGGCGAATACCTGAGTTGCTCCAGCGGCACGATGCGCATCGCGCTGCAGAAAAAACATCAACTCAAGACTCAGCAGCAACGCGATATGCTGATAGGCAGGATCCTGCTGGATTCCAATATGATAAGCCAGGAGCAACTGGATCAGGCGCTGCAACAACAGCGTACGGACAGGCTGGCGCAATGCCCGGTATTCGCCGGGATGAAACGCACCGAACTGGTGGGACTCAGCAGGCACTTTCGCGAGAAAAGCATCCCGACCGGGCAACAATTCATCATGGCGGGCGAACAGGACCCCACGCTCTATGTGCTTTCCGCGGGAATGGTGGAAGTGTTCAATTTCAATGATGCCGGCGACGAGGTGATCATCGCCCGGGTGGAAGCCTGGCAACCCATCGGTGAAATGGGCTATTTCCAGGGTGGCATACGCTATGCCTCGGTACGCGCCATCACCCCGGTGGAACTGCTGGAAGCCCCTTACACACGACTTACCAACTATTTTGAGAACGTCCCTCACGTGGCCCAGGCGTTCCTGCGCATCGTCCAGCAGCGCAGACACGAAGCGGAAACGCTCGCATCCCAGGACACTGAGTCCTGAGTCGGACGACGACCCGGCCTGCCACTAAGCCGTCTCTGCCGTAAACGCCGCGCTGCTGTAACTTTCAGTGCGGTAACGCCAAGCCCGTTCGGGACACACCGAGACCGGGATACCCGCCTTTTCCTTCAACGCGTCAAGGAACTGCCGTGCATCCGGCAACGATTCCCAGACCAGTGGCAAAAAGGTCGCCTGCTGCTCTCCGTGCGCTATCACCAACCCGTCCTGGCCCGGTTTCAGGCAGGCGACCAACTGCGCCTCACTGGAAAACGCGATCGGTTCGGGGGGGCTCAACACAGACAGACAAAGCTCCAGCAATGGATGTTCCCGCGCCTCGACCGGTGGGAAACGCGAGTCGTGAAATGCCGCGGCATACGCCATTTCCGTTACCGCCTGCGCCAACGGCAAACGGGCCTGCGTCTGACCGATGCAGCCGCGCAAACTACCCTGCCGCTTGATAGTGACAAACACCCCGCACGGTCGACGCAACGCGACCGGCAAAGCCTCCAGTTCCACCGGGAGTGTTGCGTCTCCGCGCACACCCCGCCAGGCCAGTTCGAACAGTTGCCGCTGACACGCTTCGTCCAGCCTTTTATCTGTATCCCTGTTCCGTGTATCGGGCATGGTGTCTTCCAACACAAAGGCGCAGTAACCCACTACCCGTTCATGGTCACCCGCGGTGTCACCGGAATTGCAACGCTGTACCAGTTCCACCGGCATCCGCCGCCGCTTCGCCAGATGCAACAGCCCGCTGAGCGGATGGTAGCCACAGGCATGATTGGAGTCGAACGCCTGATAATCGCAAGCGCTGATCGCTGCACAGGTCGCGCTGTCGATCCGGTTGGCGGTAGCGTAATCGTGATAATGGCTAAGGTCGGAACTGATCACGAACACGGTCTCTTCCTCGCCCCACAGTCGTTCCAACACCGTGGCCACCTGTCCCGGCTGTGCCCCCCCAACGGCCAACGGCACCAGACTGAAGTTCCCAAGCGCGATCTGCAGGAACGGCACATGCACCTCCAGCGAATGCTCCTGCAGATGCGCCTCGTCGTGGAAACGCACAAAATCCAGCCCCTGTATACGTTCCTGCCACACCAGATCCAATGGCACATTGCCCAGCGGGGTGGCAAAATGCGTGGCACTGCTCAACGCGATGCCCGGCGTGTAGACCCGATGCACCGGACCCAGCAGTACCACACGATGGATGCGCTCGGCATGCCGACGCATACTGGCATAGACACTGGCGGCGGTATCGCCTGAATAGGCATATCCGGCGTGTGGGGCGATGATCGCCTTGGGCAAACGCTCGCGACCCGCATGCCGCTCCAGCAGCCGCTGCAACATGGCCTCAAGCTCGGCCGCACGCGCTGGATAGAACAACCCCGCCACCGCCGCGTCGCGCACTGACATCCGGTGTGTAGACAACCCGCTCATAGGCTGAAATTATGCCGTTTTCCCATACACGAGTAAAATAACCGCATGCAAACCACCGTCCCTACCCGTTACTGGCAGTGGCTGGATGATGGCCGTATACAGTGCGACCTGTGCCCGCGTGCATGCAGGCTACGCGAAGGCCAGCGTGGGCTGTGCTTCGTGCGCGCCCGCGAACACGACCGCATTGTGCTGACCAGTTGGGGTCGCTCCAGCGGTTTTTGTATCGACCCGATCGAAAAGAAGCCGCTGAACCACTTCTACCCGGGCACCCCGGTCCTCTCCTTCGGCACCGCCGGTTGCAATCTGGCCTGCAAATTCTGCCAGAACTGGGATATCTCCAAATCCCGTGAACTGGATACGCTGGCCGACGCCGCCAGCCCGGAACAACTCGCCGCCACAGCCAGGCACTGGGGCTGTCGCAGCATCGCCTTCACCTACAACGACCCGGTGATATTCCATGAATACGCCATTGATGTGGCACGCGCCTGCCACGAGCAACAGATCCATACCGTGGCGGTCACCGCGGGTTATGTCTGCCCTGAGCCCCGACGCGAATTCTACCAGCACATCGATGCGGCCAATGTGGACCTGAAGGCGTTCAGCCAGGATTTCTACCGCCGCATCACCGGCAGTGAGCTCGGTGTGGTACTGGACACATTGATCTATCTGCGCAACGAGACCTCGGTCTGGTTCGAGATCACCAATCTGCTGATCCCCGGGGAAAACGATTCCGCACACGAGATCGATGCCATGTGCGTCTGGATCCGGGAACACCTCGGGGTGGAGACACCGCTGCATTTCAGCGCCTTCCATCCGGACTGGAAGATGCGGGACAAACCCCGCACCAGCCATGCCAGCCTGTGCCAGGCGCGTAACATCGCGCTGCGAAACGGGCTGCATTATGTGTACCTGGGCAATGTCCACGACAGTGCCGGGGATACCACCTGGTGTCCGGACTGTGGCACGGCCCTGATCGTGCGCGATTGGTATCAGCTCAAGTCTTGGAATCTCGTACAAAAAAACCGTTGCCCACGGTGCGACCGGGTATGTCCGGGCCATTTCGATACGGCCCCCGGGGACTGGGGAAACCGACGCCTGCCGGTGCGTCCGGAGGCCACTGTCCGGCATTAGTCCCACGCAGGCAGTGGGACGGTGTTAAGCTCTCACCTTGCCGCCCTGCATTAAAAAAATACCATATCTGTTTGCAATGCATTTATTTTTGTGGCAAGGTGTCTGGCATGCAGCGTGTGGTGTACGTTGCATTCTTCACGTGAACTGTGTGATTTTTTGACTTGGACGAGAGGACCATGACAATGAGACGTTTAAGCTATCTGTTACTGCTGTGTTGCACGATGGGCCTGAGCCCGGCACAGGCCGAGGAACGCGGGATCTATCTGGGTGGTGCCGTAGGCGCATTGCTGTTCGACGATACGGATACCGTAACAAACAGCGGGGCCGTGTCAGTTGCCCTGGGCAACCCGGCAGGCACCAACATGCCCATCGGCCGTGATGTCGACACCGATTACGGCTCGGCATGGAGAGGTTTTGTCGGCTTTGTGCTACACGAATACTTCGCCATCGAGCTCGGCTATTTCGGTACCGGCAGCCAGGAGTTCACCCTCACTTACGCGGGACAGACTGCGGGCGCACAGGGCCAGGGCCCTACCGCCACACGAACGGTTGTCACGGGCGACTATGATTACCAGGGCTTCACCTATCAGGGCGTGCTGCGCTACCCGGCCACACCGGCGCTGGATCTGTTCGCCAAGTTTGGCGGGGTAAGCTGGGAATTGGACGGTCGTACCATTACCGCGACTGCTACCGGCGAAGGTACTGCTTCTGGTACCAGGATTGCTCTCTCGGCCGACGATGCCGACTTCATCCTTGGCGCCGGCTTTGAATACGAGCTCGGCAACCAGTTCGGCATACGTGCGGAGTGGGAGCGCATCCTGCTTGAGGGCAAGGATCTGAACATGTTCTTCCTTGGCATGGAGTACGACATCCCGATGTAACATACAGTCATCTCCTGAGCAACGGGCTCCGGGCCGCAAACAGCGGCCCCGGACCCTGCAAAAGCGGGCCTGTGCCCGCTTTTTTTGTCCCGCACAAACCTGTCCCGCCTCTGCCGGACCATCCGGCCGCGACTTTTGCGTTGTTCCTCCCCGCCACAACATTTGTCATAGTTTTTTCATGTTCCCCCGGCAGAATGCGTCCATCTTTGCAATTCAACCACTGGAGATTTTGATGAAAAGACTATCCGTGATACTGACGACACTGTCCCTGGTCTGGGCACTGTCTTTCAGCCCGCTCAGCCATGCCGGTTCCAATGACGCCCTGATGAAGCTGGTGGATGCGCTGGAGAAGAACGGCACGCTGGACAGCCAGACCGCCGCGGCACTGCGCGAAGCCGCCGCGGGGGAGGCAAGCACAGACGCCAAAGTCAGCCTGAAGGGCGGTAAACTGAAGGTCCAGAGCCATGACGGTGATTTTGAGCTCAAGCTCAATGGTCGTCTGATGGTAGACCACGCCTTCTACGATAGCGACGCCATCGAACACGCCGATAGCGACGATACGACTCGCCTGCGCAGTGGCACCGAGGTGCGCCGGGCTCGCATCGCGGTCGGCGGCAAGCTGTGGAAACATTGGAAATTCAAGACACAGTATGAGTTCGCCGGAGACAGCAACAGCCATCTGCGCGACGCCTATCTGGCCTGGGTGCCATTCAAGGCCCTGCAGATCACCGTGGGACATCACCAGCATCCTTTCAGCATGCAGGAACAGACGTCCTCCAAATATATCTCTTTCCTGGAACGCTCGATGGTGAACGTGCTGGTCCCGGGACGCGGTACAGGCGTCTCGCTGCAGTATGTGGCACCGATGTGGCGGGCCCGTGCAGGCGCTTTTCTGGACACCACGGACAGCGGAGAGGGCTCCAATGCCGGGGCGGACGAGGACCCCACCTGGGAGATCGGCGGACGGTTCAATATCACCCCGCTGCATGGCAAGGGGCAACTGGTGCATCTGGGTGTGGGCCTCGGTTACCGGATGATGGAAGACGGCACCTCGGTACGGGTGCGGGCACGGCCCGATTCGCATGTGACAGGCCTGCGCCTGATCGATAGCAAAAACGCCGGTGGTATTTCGGCCGACGACTTCTTTCGTTACGGTTTTGAAGGCGCGTTCCAGCACGGCCCGTTTGCGGCGATGGGTGAATACATCGCGATCAACTACAACAGCGATATGGACGATACGGACGACCCCACCGTCCGCGGTTTCTACGCCCAGGCCATGTACCTGCTGACCGGAGAAAGCCGTGCGTACAGCCGTTCTTCCGGTGCCTGGAAGGGTGTCAAACCCAACAGTATCGTCGGCAAGGGCGGTATCGGGGCCTGGGAGCTGGCACTGCGCTACAGCAATCTGGATCTGAGCGATGTCACAACGGGTGACACCCATGCCGGCGAGCAAAACAATCTGTCCGTGGGGCTCAACTGGTACCCCACACCAACCATCGCACTGAAGGCCGACTACACCCAGGTACTGGATGTCGACGGCGGAAAATACGACGGGGCGGACCCCAATATCTTCCAGTTACGCGCCCAGTACGAGTTCTGAACAGCGCATCCGGGGAAACGGTCCAAGCCTGACTCGGGCCGTTGCGCCAAACAGGCTGTCCCGGTGACCGGGACAGCTTTTTTTTCGTCGCGCAATACCCACTCTCAAACAGCCGCCTGCCGCACGGCACAGCGTGCGGGTAGCTATGAGGCACACAAGCGGCTGGCAAACGTGGCCTGGATGATGTCTCTCATCACTTCCCCCGGGAGTCGCAAAAGCCGAGTTGCAAGGCGATGGCAGATGCGGTGGGAGAGGCCGAGCCGCCACAGTCTCACTGTCGTGAATCCGCCAAAACCATCGCTCAACCGCCCTGCTTCATGCTATAGTCCCCCGCGCATTCGAAATCATCCACCGCATGGAACCGGTTTGTGGAGGGACCAACAAGCACAATGAAACCACTTTCACGATTCTGCCTGTACGTGCTGACACTATGCACTGGCACAGTGGCGCTTGCCCACGGCCCGGCGCGGGTAAAACTGCAAGACCAAATCGAAATTGCGGCCCCACCGGAAAAGGTGTGGGCGATCATCGCCGATTTTTGCAGTATCAAGGACTGGAACCCGCTGGTTGAGGATTGCCAAAACGACAAGGGAAACGAGAAAGATGCCGTACGTGTGATCACACTGGACAACGGCGCCCGGGTCGAGCAAAAGCTGGCACGCTGGCAACCGGAGCACTTGCGTCTGCAATACTACATGATAAAGGCAAACCCGGACGCCTATCCGGTCAATACCCACGGCGTGATGCTGAGCGTACTCAGCGCGGATAATGGCGGCTCCATACTGGAATTGAAAGGGAATTTTTACCGCATATTCCCCGGCCAGTCTCCTCCGCCCGGGCAGACCGATGCCGATGGCAAGGCCGCATTGATGCGCATCCATCGCGCCGGTATGGAAAACGTCAAGCGACTGGCAGAAAACTGATCCCGTGCCGTTATCGCCCGGCCCGCTCAAGGCCCTGTTACTGGCGCTCTGCCTGCTACTGGCGCCCCATGGCAAGGCCGCCGTATTGGCCTTTATCACCAATCAGGGCGATAACACCGTGACCGTGATCAACGCAGACACCCATCAGCGCATCAAGACCCTGAAGACCGGGCACCGTCCCGCCGGCATAGCTGTGGCCGGAAACAACGCCCGTGCCTATGTGTCAAACCCGGATAGTGCCGACATTACCGTGATCGATATCCACAGTCTGCGGGTCACGACACACATCCCGGTCGGCGAAGGGCCATTGGCAATCGCGCTAAGTCCGGACGACCGTCTGCTGTTCGTCGCCGACTGGTACCTGCATCAGGTGTTTGTACTGGACACCCGAAGCCTGCGCGTAAGCCGCGAAATCCCGGTCGGGAAATCCCCCTCCGGGTTGGCAGTGGACAAATCCGGGCATTTCCTCTATGTCAGCAACCGGGATGATAACAGCGTCACGCAGGTCGCACTCGACAGCTTCAAACCGGTGCGCACACTGCCGGTCGGCAAGGCGCCGTTCGGCATCAGCTATGACCACGAACAGCAACGGCTGTACACCGCCAATGTGCAAAGCGGTGACATATCCGTCATCGATATCCCGAACTGGCGCCTGAGCGCCACTGTCCCGGTGGGGCGCTTCCCCTATGCCATCGCCATAGACAGCATACGTGACCGACTCTGGGTCAGCAATCAGCATGCACAGTCCGTATCCGTCATCGATCGGAACACGCTGCAACCCATCCGCACGGTGGAGGTAGGTGACTACCCGGAAGGCATCGCGATACATCCGAATGGCTCGCTGCTGTATGTGGCAAACTGGTTTGACGGCGACATCAGTGTGCTGGATGCTGAACACATGACGGAAACAAGACGCATCCGAAGCGGTGAGGGCAGCCGTGCCTACGGGAATTTTTTCAGCCATGCCGGGCCCCCTCGCAAAGATAGCACCGCACCCGGATCTGCCGAACACTGAGTGATATGCCGATGCAACGCACCCACAGAGCAACATGAGACTCAAGATTGTCATCGCGCCGGATTCCTTCAAGGGCAATCTGAACGCCCGGCAGGTAGCCAGGGCGCTGGAGCGGGGTGCAAGACGGGTCTTCCCCGATGCCGATTATGTGCTGATCCCGATGGCTGATGGCGGAGAAGGCACCGTGGATGTGCTGGCAACCGCGACACAAGGCCGCATCGTACGCAAGCGTGTGCATGACCCGCTGGGCAGAAAGATCGGCGCCCGCTATGCCCTGCTGGAGACAGGCAACAGCGCCATCATCGAAGTCGCCGAAGCCATCGGACTGCCATTGCTGGACCCTGCCGAGCGCAATCCGATGCAGGCCAGCACACAGGGCGTTGGGGAATTGATAGCGGACGCGCTGGCACGCGGGGTACGTCAGATCATCATCGGCATTGGCGGCTCTGCGACCAATGATGGCGGGGCGGGTATGGCACAGGCACTTGGCGCGTGTTTCCTGGACAGCCGGGGAAAACCGATCCGGCAGACACTGAATGGCAGGCTTTTGGGGAAGGTGCAGCGTATCGATGTCAGCGGGCTGAACCAGCGTCTGGGTGGCACACGCTTCACCGTGGCCTGTGATGTCAACAATCCGCTGTGTGGCAGAAAAGGCGCCAGCCATGTTTTTGGCCCGCAGAAAGGGGCAAGCCCGGCGATGCTGAAAACGCTGGATGCCAACCTGCGCCATTGGGGCAAACTCATCCGCCGTGACCTGGGGCAGGACGTAATGCAGATACCCGGCAGCGGCGCGGCCGGGGGGCTGGGAGCCGGTCTGCTGGCGTTCTGCCGGGCAAAGATCCGGCCCGGGGTGGACGTGGTGCTGGACATGGTAGACCTGAAACGGCAGTTGAAGGATGCCGACCTGGTTATCACCGGAGAAGGCTCGGTGGATGCCCAGACCGCCTTTGGCAAGGCACCGGCTGGCGTGGCCGCACTGGCAAGGCGCTGCAATGTGCCCACCATCGTAATCGGCGGACGTCTGGACGACAGTGCCCACCGGTTGTTCCAGCATGGGATCGCCGGTCTGGAAAGCGCCTGTGCCCGTGACATCACACTGGAGGAAGCGCTGTCACAGGCCCGCACCAATCTCGCCAATGCCGCCGAGCGCACGCTGCGCCTGGTCCGAATCGGAGGACGTATTCAAACGCGGCGCGGCAGACGACCGCTATGAAGCCCGTATCAGAGTTCGCTTCCCATTTCGGCTCAAATACCGCCATCCTGCAGGTCATGGAGGACCTGTCAACCCACATCGGCACAGATGTCTGCATGCTGGGGGGTGGCAATCCGGCGCATATCCCGAGCGTGGAGACAACACTCCGAGCGACCCTGCAGGAACTGCTGGACGATCCGGCAAGGTGCTCCCGGCTGCTTGGCGATTACGACCATCCGCAGGGCAATGCCGATTGCATACGGGCCCTGGTCGAACTGCTGAACCGTGAGTACGCCTGGGGGGTACGCGAGCAAAACATCCTGCTCAGCAACGGCAGTCAGTGCGGTTTTTTCATGCTGTTCAACCTGTTTGCAGGCAGATACACCGATGGGAGCTGGCGCCGGATACTGCTGCCTCTGGTTCCCGACTATGTGGGCTATGCCAACCTCGGGCTGGCACCGGACATGCTCACAGCGATCCACGGCCAACTGACACTACTGGGAGAACACGAATTCAAATACCACCTGGATACACAGGCACTGCATGCGAGTACCGGGCTCGGTGCGATATGCGTCTCCCGTCCCGCCAATCCCAGCGGCAATGTGTTGAGTGACACCGAGATCAGGACCCTGCACAATCTGGCCCGTCAACGCGATATCCCGTTGATCATCGACTGTGCCTACGGCGCACCCTTCCCGAACATCCTGAATGTACCGGTCACACCGTTCTGGGACCGGCACATCGTCTACTGCCTGAGCCTGTCCAAACTCGGACTGCCAGGAACACGCACCGGCATCATTGTGGCAGACGAGGCGATCATCCAGCGACTGATCAACATCAACGGCATACTCAATCTGGCCAATGCGAATCTTGGCCCCGGTTTGGCACACAGGCTGTTTGACAGCGGTGCGGCGCTACGGCTATCACGCGAAGTGATCCAGCCCTATTATCGGGCCCGGGCAAAGACCGCAACCGCGGCATTGCACCAGGCCCTTGCTGGAATGCACTACCGCCTGCACCGACCGGAAGGGGGCATCTTCCTCTGGCTGTACCTGCCGGAGCTGCCGGTACCGGACCAGCAACTCTATCAGCGGCTCAAGGAACGCGGGGTGATCGTACTTCCCGGGCACTATTTTTTCCCGGGCTTCGCCGGCGACAGCCCACACCGCCACCATTGCCTGCGCCTGAGTTACGCCGGAGACGAACAACGCTTCGCCGCCGCCATGAACGTACTGGCAGACGAACTGCGCGACCTGGAGCGCGACTGAACCCGCGGTCGCTAGCGGTGTCCCTCCATGTACAGCGGCTGTAGCACCTCAGGCTGACGCGGCGACCCCGGTTCAGGGGCAGAACGCACAAAGCGTTGCAGACAACTCGATAATTCCTCCCCCCCATCCCAACACGGGGCCGGGGCGGACCCATACAACTGCCCGGCCAGTTGGCCTAGACAGCGGGCCGTTTCGGCATCCACGCGCCCGGCCAGCGCCGCCAGGCTGCGCGGAGGATGTTCCGGCCAGTACTGCCGCGCCCAGTCGAGCAACGCCTGTTGGCAGCCAGCCGCATCCTGCCTGCGACAGTGCTGATGCACAGCCCGCAACAACGACCCGATCCGGTGCCGGTGCGCCTGTCCCACGCGCTGTGAGGCACGCCTGCGCCGCCACCAGGGATACAGCAAAAGTCCACCATTGAGCACCCACAACAGCAGACTGGCCAGAAACGCCCAGCGCCAAAACCCGGTCTCCGCCACCAGCGTGTCAGTGGCGGATGCGGCAGACGCCGGCGCCGCGGCATCCGCCTGTGGCATGGCAGCGGACGGCGGGGCGGCGGCACCCACCGCCGGCGCCCCGGATGGGGCAACACGGATACGGCGCTCTGGCAGAAAGGCCAACTCTTCCGTGTCGGTCTCGATGTTCCACCACGGCAGGGAGATGGCGGGGAGCACAAATTCCCCCGGATGCCCGGGGATGATGGCTATGCGCTGGATGCGACTAGCGCTACTGTGCTGGACATCGTGCGTGTATTGCAGTTCCGGCTGATCCGGATAGGTCTTGAAACGCTGGTCCAGTGCCAGACGTATCTCCGGCAACTGGCTGGCCAACAGACCTTCGGCACGCAGAATCAAGGTACGGGTCACCGGTTGTCCCTGCACCATCGCTTCCGGTTGTTCCGACCACTGTTCACTCAACTCAAGCCGAGTGGCCGGCAACCAGTGTCTTCCACTGAAAGCGGCAGGTATCGGACGCACCTGCAGTGTCACCGGGTCGCTACGCCGATCAATACGGTTGGAAAAGGCGTTTTGCGGCGTGGCAAAGGGGTCGACAAAGACTGTTCCTGTGCCGCCAACATGCATCTGCAAGTGCACCGGCTTGATAGTCAGGGCGCCACTGCTTTGCGCATAAAACAGATAGCGCCGCTCAACCACCTGGTAGGTCTTGCCTCCGATACGCTGCTGAGAGTTGCGGTCCTTACCCAGGCGTTCCAGGACCCATTGCCCGGACGACAGTTCCGGCTCGGTCAGTGTCGCCTGGGTGACACCCACCGCACTCGAGATCAGCAGTCTGACGGTCAGCAACACCTCGGACTGCACATAGGGCTCACGATCGCTCAGTTCAACCAGCAACTGAAAATCATCGTTGCGTGCTGACGTCACACCCGAGTCAACCACCTCGATTTGCAACGGTGCACTGCGATCATTGCCAAAACGCAACGCCGGGATCGTCAAGTGGCCGGCACGGCGGGCCATGACTGTCAACACCAGCTTTTCCTCCCTGCTGAGTTGCCCATCGAGGAGCTGCATGTTACTGCTGGAACTGGTACCAAGTACCTGGAAGTCCTGCTGCAACGGGCCAAAATCCGGTTTGGAAAGACTCTCCGTACTACTGAAAATGATGCGGAAAGATTCGTTCAGCACCGGCCGGGAACGATCCACCGACACGGAGACCGTACCCGCCCACGCGCCAACACAGCACAGCAGCAACAACACGGCAGGAACCGCACGCTGAAAGCTCACCATGGCTGTATCCCCGGCTCGGGCTGTTGACGGGCACGCTGCTGATACTGGTACTGGAATTTGCGCCGCAACAGACCACCCGGATCATCGGGTATGCGGCGTAGCCACTGTTCGGTAGCGCCCTGCAGTTCTCTCTGTCTGTTTCGCCTGTGCCGCATGTGTCCATGCCGGTTCGAGTCATCTTCCGCCGCAGCGGTGCGCATGGCGTCCTCCTGCTGCTGCAACATGGCCGTCGGGTCCGTCTCCGACACCTCCTCCTCAGTACCCTGCCGCGATACCGACTCCGCCGCCTGCTGTTCCCCGGACTCCTCCTCCACCGCTTCAGCCAACTGCTGTCCCTCGCCCTGCTGTCCCTCGCCCTGCTGCCCCTCACTCTGCTGTCCCTCGCCCTGTTGCCCCTCACTCTGCTGTCCCTCGCCCTGCTGTCCCTCGCCCTGCTGCCCCTCGCCCTGCTGGCCCTCGCCCTGCTGTCCCTCACTCTGCTGTCCCTCGCCCTGCTGTCCCTCGCCCTGCTGTCCCTCGCCCTGCTGGCCCTCGCCCTGCTGGCCCTCGCCCTGCTGGCCCTCGCCCTGCTGGCCGTTTGCCTGCAACGCCTGTTTCACCAGTTCACGGTTGTAACTGGCATCCTCATGTCCGGGTGCCAGTGCCAACGCCTGGTCGTAGGCGCTGATTGCATCCGGGTAGCGACCCAGCCTGGCCAGCGCGTTGCCCCGGTTATACCAGGCATCGGCAGTCTGCGCATCGGCCAGAGAATCCAGCACCGCGGCATAATCTCCAGCATGGTAACTGGCAGCGGCCTTCCACTGTCGGTCCTTGAACAGAGTCGCCGCCTGTTCCGCCTCACCCTGCCGCAACAGCCGGTGCGCCTGCTGATCGGCATTCAGCCACAGGGCTTCCCACTCGAAGGCCATGGCCGGCGCCGGGAATGGCAGCACTGCCAACAACGGCAACGAATACAACAGACCACGTCGAAATGCCCCGGCAGCGAATGGCAACACCAGTAGCAACAACAAGGGCCCGAGTTCTTTCCACTGTTCCGTGACCAAGTCCTCCTGTGCGGAGCGCTCTGCGGCATCGCCCCCGTCGTTGGCAAAAAACGCGGTCAACATGGACACATCCGCATCGTCCGGACGCAGACGGACATAGCGCCCGCCACCGAACTCAGCCATACGCCGCAATTCGGCATGATCGGTCCTGACCAGCACGATGGAACCCTTCGAGTCCTTCATCAAACTGCCATCGGCGGTCGGCACCGGCGAACCAGCCGCAGTGCCAACCGCCAGAATCGAAACCCGATACCCCTGCTCCGCCATCATCCGCAGCCTGTCCCGCACAACAGGATCTCGCACCTCGTCAGTCACCAACAGCACATGCCCCTGTTGATTGCCCGCCTGACGCAGCAGGGAATCAGCACTAATCAGCGCCTTGTTCGCCGCACTGCCCGCGGCAGGCAGCAAACCCGGTTGCAATGCCGACAACTGGGCATTGATGGTACGGGCATCATCCGTCAATGGACTGACCACAAAGGCCTCCCCGGCATATACCAGCAGTGCCGTCTGCCCCTCCGCACGCAACCGCAACAGATCAGCGATCTTGTAGCGCGCCAGGTCCAGGCGGCTGGGCCTGAGGTCCCGGGCATTCATCGAGGCCGACAGGTCAAGGGCAATGACCAGTGCCTGCTCCTGCCGGTACACTGGCTGCGGAATACGTTCCCAGCTTGGGCCCGCCAGTGCCAGGATCACCACCACCCCACAAACGGCCAGCAGCAGTATCCCGATGCGCCCTGTATTCCCGGGCCGCTGCGTCAACATGTGCAGCAGCAAAGCCCGGTCACAAACCGCGATCCAGTGCGCTTCATCTCCGCAACGGCGGAGCATTCGCCATATCAGTGCTCCCCACGGCAACAACGCAAGGAACCAGAACGGGCGCAGGAAACGCAATTCGTGCAGCGAGTCAAACATCAGCCCGCACCCCCGCGCAAAGCGACACCGGCATGGCCCCGCCAGACAATGAACATGCCCAGCAGCAACGCAATGGCCAATGGCCAATAAAACACCGCCTGGCGCGGGCGAAACTGAAAGGCTTCCTCCGCCACCGGTTCCAACTCGTCCAGCAACTGGTATATCTGCTGCAATTCCGATGTGTTACGGGCGCGAAAATACCGACCATCGGTCTGCTGGCTGATGGCGCGCAGCGTCTTTTCATCCAGTTCGCTGGACGGATTGATCTTCCTGGTGCCAAACCAGCTCTGCCGTATCTGCTCATCCGCACCAATACCTATGGTGTATATCTTGAGTCCGTTCTGTTTGGCAAACTCGGCCGCTGCCAACGGGTCTACCGCACCCGCGGTATTGGCGCCGTCCGTCATCAGGATCAGGATACGATTGCCTTTGTCCCGTTCCCGAAGACGCTTCACGGCCAGGCCGATCGCATCGCCTATCGCCGTTTTCTGTCCGGCCAGACCGATCACGGCTTCGTCGAGAAATTTCAGCACCGTTTTGCGATCAAAGGTCAGTGGCGCCTGCAGATAGGCGCGCTCGCCGAACAGGATCAACCCCACCCGGTCGCCCACTCGCCGCGAGATGAAATCGTCGGCCACCACCTTGGTCGCCTGAAGACGGTTGACCGGTTTCCCGGCGAGCAGGAAGTCCTGCTGTTCCATGCTGCCAGACAGGTCGATCGCCAACATCAAGTCGCGACCACTGGGCGGGATATGGCGCGGCTCTCCCAACAGATGTGGCTGCATCGTGGCACAAATCAGCAGTACCCAGGCCAGCAGGGCGAGCCAGAACAACGGCGGTATCATGGGCAGGGCGAGACCTCGCCCATCGCTCGGGATACGCCGAAAATCCTCCAGGAACGGGGTACGCAGCGCAGCGCGATTGGACCCCTGCATGGGTGGCAGCAGCACACGCAACAACACTGGAAGCGGTAGCAAAAAAGCTGGCCACAGCCATTCAAACTCGAGTTCCATGCCCATTTTTTTCGGTAATGCCATACAGCCAGTCCTCCACCAACAGGAACAGTCCGTTGACATCAAACTCGCTAGCCGCCTGATAAGGACCGGTAGCCAGGATGCGCCCCTCACCGCTGCTGAAACGTTGCCTCCCGGCATCAGCCTGGTCAAGAAAACGCAGCCAGTCGGTACCAGTCAGCGCCGAGACTTCTACACGTGCACAAACCGTGATCGCGATACGACGCATGAATGCCGATAATTCACGCAACAACCGCTGCCGGTCGCCATGACTGGCATAGCGGGAACGTATGCCGGCGAGCAGCATACCGCCCTGATAGCGTACCGAACAGACACGCCGCTGATGGCGCCAACGCAGCCACAACGCCAACAGTACGCCCGTCAGCGCCAGTACCGCAAGGCCCACCCAACCCGGTGCCGGCGGCCACCAGGACAGTGTATCCGGTAGATGAATATCACGCAGTGGAAGCTGCTGCGGAGCCATATCCATCGCTAGTGCAAAGCGTAACGCAGCAGCCTGAGCGGGTCCTCATGGGTGGCACATTCCAACAGACGTATCCCTGGTGCCTGCGCCAGATTGCGCAACTGTGCACAGCGTTTGCCAAAATACCGCGCATAGCGCTCCCGGAAATGGCGGTCACTGCAATTGACCAGGTATTCCCCGGCCCCGTCGGCGAGCCGAAACTGGCCATTCGGTGGGAGCTCCTTTTCAAAACGGTCATGGATGAACAACAGCACGATCTCATTGTGCTTGCTCATATTCAACAGACGGTTTCTCTCTGCCGCGCCAAGATGGCGGAAGTCGCTAAGCAGAAACAGCAAACTGCCCGGTTTCGCAACCCGCTGCAAACGCCGTATGGCTCTGTCCAAAGATGGTTCCCCGGCGTCACCAGCCGCGTCCCTGTAGCTGCTCCAGGCCGGATGCGCGACCAACTGGTGGATAAGCCAGACCACTATCGCACGACCCCGTCCGGGCTCCCATTCCTTGTGCTGCTGTTCGGAAAAAATGATGCCACCTATGCGATCGCCCTGCTGAATCACGCTCCAGGCAAGCAGCACCGCGCACTCGCTTGCCATGACCGCCTTATACCGGCCACGGGTAGCAAAAAACATCGGCAGACGATAGTCAATGATGAAAAACACCGGGCGTTCGCGTTCCTCCTGAAACAACTTGGTGTACACCTTGCCTGTACGTGCGGTTACCCGCCAATCAATGTTGCGGATATCATCTCCCACGGTATACAAACGTGATTCGGCGTATTCCATGCCACGCCCCTTGATGCGGGATTGTGCCAGCCCTCCCCCCAGCGTACGCACACGCGAGGCATGGAGGTTGATGCCACGACTGTGACGGCCAAGACTCAGCAGGCCGGGAATATCAATGCTGGACGGCGTATTCATCCACCAAACCCGGTATCGGAGACAACCTGAAGACCATGCGCCCGTTTCATGGCACGGGCACCACAGAGAGCAGGGTCTGTATCACCTGATCCGCGTCGACCCCTTCCGCCTCCGCCTCGAAGTCCAGGATGAGCCGGTGTCTCAGTACATCGTCCACTACCGCCTGTACATCCTCCGGCCCCACATAATCCTTCATCTGTAGCCAGGCGTGGGCACGTGCACAACGATCCAGCGCGATTGTCGCCCGTGGACTGCCACCATAGCGTAACCAGTCAGCCAGAGAGCCACCGTAGGCGGCGGGCTGACGCGAGGCGATCACGAGTTGCAGAATGTACTGCTCCACATTCTCCGCCATGTAGATGCCCATCACCTCGTCTCTGGCCGCAAATACCGCTTCCTGGGACAAACACTCCGGCGACTCTGTCTGCGGCGGCTGCGTCACGCATGATTCCCGACGCGCAAGATGCAGGATCATGCGTTCCTCATCGGCATCCGGATAGTCGATACCGACATGCATCAAAAAACGATCCAACTGCGCCTCCGGCAAGGCATAGGTACCTTCCTGCTCAAGTGGATTTTGCGTCGCCATAACCAGAAACAGTCTAGGCAGGGCCCGGGTCTTGCTACCCACAGTGATCTGCCGCTCCGCCATTGCCTCCAGCAGTGCCGACTGCACCTTGGCCGGGGCACGGTTGACCTCATCCGCCAGGATCAGGTTGTGAAATAACGGACCGCGCTGGAATTCGAAGGTGCCATGCTGCTGCCGGTAGATCTCGGTGCCCGTCAAATCGGCCGGTAACAGATCCGGTGTGAACTGCACCCGATGAAAATCCCCTTCTATACATTCAGCCAGCACCTTCACGGCCCGCGTCTTGGCCAGGCCCGGTGCGCCCTCCACCAGCAGATGGCCATCCGCAAGCAACGCGATCAGCAGCCGGTTGACCAGCTTGTGCTGACCTATGATCCGACTGGAAATATTTTCTTGAAGGACACCGAACTGTTTGGATACCGACATAAACAAGGACAAGGATAAACGACCGACTCCACTTGATGGGCACGGGGATTATAACAAAAACCCGTCCGCTCCATTGAGAATCATGGCGCCCGAGCGGACAGAGGAAGGTCCGGGTTCAGATACATCATGAGCCGGCCCTGTCACACACCGGACTTGAAAACACCGATGGCATATCTTCGTGAAAACAGCATGACCGAGCCTCCACAGTCTCATATCGTGAACCCGCACAGGGAATAGACGGATGAGCGATGAGTGCGTACAATCCGCTCCTGACGTTGACCTGCCACCGTAGACAATGCCTCCCCGTTCGTATTTCAAAAACTGCCGCCTATCCTGTTTGCTCCCGCTGTGCTGTCTGCTGCTATACGCATCCGCCGTGACATCGGCCACGAACCGGCTTCCCCCACAGGTACAAACACTGCTTGACAAACACCACATCCCGGAGAATTCGCTGAGTGTCTACATACGCGAATTCTCCAGTGCGACGCCTCTGATAGCCACCCACACGGATCGACCACGCAATCCCGCTTCGGTAATGAAACTCATCGTCTCCTATGCCAGCCTGGAGCTTCTGGGACCAGCCTACCGATGGGAAACACAGTTCGTACTGGATGGTAAATTACATGGGGAGGTGCTGGATGGAAACCTTATCATCCGTGGCAGTGGTGATCCCTTTCTGTCACGGGAAAATTTCTGGCACGCGCTGTTCACACTGCGCCAGCGCGGGTTGAAACATATCCGAGGCGATCTACTGATAGACAACCGGCGATTTCTGCCGGACAACGCCCAACCCGGGGACTTTGACAAAAAACCCTATCATGCCTACAACGTGCTGCCCAGCGCGCTTTTACTGAACTTCAACGCGCAGCAATTCCATTTCGTACCACAGCAGAGCACTGTACATATCTATGCCGATCCACCCGCCACCAACCTGCGTCTGGTCAACAGACTGCGGCTGGGCAGAGGCCCCTGCAAAAACCGGCACCGCAACATCAGCTTTCACGTCACCCATGGCACACAGGAAACCACCGTAGCATTCTCCGGCAGCTATCCGAAAAACTGCGGAAGCCAGCAACTGTACCGCTCGGTCATGTCACACGAGCAATTCTTTTTCGGTGTGTTCAAGGCCCTGTGGGAAGACATGGGAGGCACAATCAGCGGCGGCGTTGACTACAGCTTTAGCGATAACGGGCAACTGTACTACCGGATCCATTCCAGGCCGCTGCACGAGATCGTCAACTATACCAACAAATACAGCAATAACGTGATGGCCAGGCAACTGTTGCTGACACTGGGTGCGGAACAGTCCGAGCAGTCTTCCAGCACAGTTGAAGGAGCAGCAACGATCAAGGCCTGGATGCGGGATATCGGCATCCAGGCTCCAGAGCTTGTTATCGAAAACGGTTCCGGTCTGTCACGCCGTGCGCGCGTCTCCGCCAGCACTGTGGCCAGGTTACTGGAACATGCACGGCACAGCGATTACCAACCGGAGTTTTTCGCCTCGCTGTCCATAAACAGCATCGACGGCACTGCGAAAAAGCGGCTGGATGGACATCTGGCACCTGCGGCGGCAAGGATAAAGACCGGACTGCTCAATGACGTACGCTCACTGGCCGGCTACCTGAAAAGTGCCAACGGCCGACAATACATCATTGTCATGCTACACAACCATCCAGGGATACAGCATACTATCGGGACCCGGATCCAGAACGAAATGCTGAAGTGGCTCTATGCCAGGTAAAGAGCTGGCCCTGCTGCCACACACCACAGGGGCAAAGCGATGACTGAAAAGTACCGCCCGAGATTGCACTATGAGTTTTGCACTCGGCTTACCAACGTCGACGTGGAGGTACTCTATGCGATTGCCGATCTGGTGGATCTGAGCTACGAACAATCCAGGGAGGCATATGAAGAAAGCACACGTCCCGGTGGAGGATGGGCAGGCAGGGAAAAGCCAAGGGCACTGCTCGAGTTTGAAAGTCTATGGCATTGGACTGAACCGGACCCGACAGGGTTGTCCGAGAAGCAGGCGATGGCCATGTACGTACGTGCGATCCGGGACTACGGCTGGACGTGCCGCCGCCGGCTCGAGGAACACGACAAGGTCATGTCCCAGTTGCGACAGGCGGCGATCAGCGAGCTGGCAGCGATGTACCGGGACATGGACGCCAACGTGCTGATGAAGCCCTGTGGTATCCAGGAGATAGGGGCCTGGGCACAACAGGATGTGGAGCAAGCAGAAAAACAGCACAGTCTACTGGATAGCGAGGGCGATTTTGTTGTGAAACTGTCCGGCTCACTGACTCGGAACGGGGACCCCTGCACGCGGACGTTGTCGGCGCACAAGGCGGAACTGGATCGAATAGCCGATCCGCCCAAACGTATAGGCCCCCCGCCCAAACGCGTCTTTGTCGATAGGAGAAAAAAGCACAACGACCGAAGAAAGAATACTCGAAACCCGGCTCCCGGGACCATACAACGAACCTGGGATACGCTGTGGGAAGTTCTGATTGCGCTTATGCCGATTTTTGTGCTATCGGCGGCCTTCTTCATCGCCTTGAAGATGTTCAAATCCAACGATGCCGAGCTTCCCCCCGCATTGGACCCGGGGCCACATAAACAGCGCCAGCAGTACGAATACTAAGTCCAGGTCCACCACACCGACGCAACAACCGGCGACCGGTGGATAGTGCGGCTGTGGCCCGCAGCCAGTCTCGATTCGTAAAAACCGCAGTCGGCGCATCAAACAATAGACGGCACGGACAGCACGACCCTGCAGTCAGCCGGGGGTATTGTGCCGCACCCAGTACCCACCCTCGGGACCAAACTCCTTCTTCCAGAACGGGGCCTCCGATTTGAGCCCCTCAACCAAGTGCCTGCAAGCAAGCCACGCCTCCCGGCGATGGACCGACCAGACCGCAGCCAGCATGATCGGGTCGCCGGGGGACAACTCCCCCACCCGATGCAATATCAATGCGTCACTGAACTGCCAGTGTTCCTGGGCCTGTGCGATCAACCCGTGCAACTGCCGTTCCGTCATGCCGGGATAATGTTCCAGGACCAGCCTGTCGACAGGCCGATCGGCACTGTGCGCACGCATGGTGCCAACGAAATTGACGCAGGCCCCGACATTGCCCGGTTCGATATGCCGCTGCTGATATTCCTCCAGCATCCGGTATGGCACGAATGTGGATTGCAGGATACGTACCTCGGCAGTCATACGCTATCCCCCGGTAACTGGAGGGAAAAAAGCCACCTCATCTCCCTCCGACACCGGATGATCCGGCTTGACGTAGGTCTGGTTCACCGCCATCAACACGGTATCCGGCCGCAGTGCATGCTTCTCGGCCACCGCTTCCCATAACTGGCCAACCGACAGATCCGGCGCACAATGCCAGTCTTCGGCAGCGCGACCACACTGCTCCCGTATACTGGCAAAATAACGGATCGAGACGCGAATCGACTGGCTCATTGCACGGGCTCGGAACACGGCACAGCAGCCGTGGCGGTACCCGGCCGTGGCTGCGACATGTCCTGACACAGCCGAATGAACTCCCCCCCGGCAGTGCGACTGCTGCCGATTAGCAGACGCCTTTCCCCTTGCGGGTTCACTTCAACATGGCCTGCCGCCTCCACCCGCTCACCGCTAAAGGCCTGGCCAACATAGCTTGCAGTGTAGCAAACCAGTTCAGCGATCCGCGGATGCCTGATCCGATATCGGGCCGGGTAGTCGAAACCGCCACGCGCATCGCTGACCTCGGCTCGCAGACGCTGCCTGCCACACTTGCGCCATGGCCCCCGGTCTTCGATACGCTCCGCTGGCAGTGCCAGCATGCCGATATCCAGGCGACTGCCATCAAGCAGGTATTTGTTCCCCTTGCGCAACTCATGCCAGATATAACTTTCCCTGTCCAGGGCGCAAGCGCGCCGCTGCCAAACCCGCCGCCAGTCCGACCGGCCGAGCGGCTGCAGCATCCCCGCATGCAGCAAGGTGCGCAAAACCCCCAGCACCGCAAAGAAATTCTCGCGGCCATACACAACCAAATCCATGTCCGAGTCCGTGTTATGGGCACCGATCAGCAGGGAACCGGTCACTCCCAGCGTGGCATTGTCGATACCGTGCGCCGTCAACAGCCTGACCAGTTTGCACAACGCGACCCGTTTGGGGTCCTGCCGTGACATCCCGAGCAATTTTTGCAGGCCCTGCCGCGGATGCCAGGTCTGCACAATATGCGTGAGTGGCACCGCATACAACGCGGCATCCAACCAGGCACTGTGCCAATGGTAGTGCTCAGGCTGGCCGGCACCGGACAACGGCGGCCCGGCCTGTTCCAGCGACAGTTTGTGCCACGCAGCGGAACGCCTCCGGTAACGCGGCCAGGCCAGTACACGGCCCTGTTCCAAACGTTCACTGAGCACCGCAAACAGCCATCCGTCTGTAGTGCAAACATAGTCCTTTGGTGCGAGTTCCAGCGTCATCCACCAGGCCCTTCAAGCTGTGCAGTATGCCGAAATCAGCACCACAAGCCCCTTTCCCACCGAATCATTGCTACAATGCAGCACCGATGTTCAGATGAATACGCCGCTTTTTTTCGGCTACGATGGGAAAACTCACACATTTCACGCCACAGGGCAATGCCCACATGGTCGATATCGGCGACAAAGAGCCGAGTCGCCGCACCGCTGTCGCCTGTGGAAGCATCCTGATGCAACACAGCACACTGGAACTGATCCTCCAGGGCCGCCACCGCAAAGGGGATGTGTTGGGGATTGCCCGCGTAGCGGGGATCATGGCAGCAAAAAAGACTGCCGAACTGATCCCTCTCTGCCATTCCCTGAGTCTGGAACATATAGAACTGGAACTGGATGCCGATAGTGCCAGGCATGCGGTGGAATGCCGCTGCCAGGCATCCAGCAATGGCAAAACCGGGGTAGAGATGGAGGCGTTAATGGCAGTGGAAGTGGCACTGCTGACCATCTACGATATGTGCAAGGCCGTGGACCGTGGCATGCGCATCACCGACATCCGACTGGAAAAAAAGGCCGGTGGCAAAAGCGGTGACTGGCAGGCCTCCGACTGAGCAGGGTCCGGCATCATCACTCGTCGTATTTGATGTACTTGAAACGCGGATCGTCCGGGGTACCATCCAGTGCGGTATCGGCCGATTTGGCGGGTTGCCACTGCACCACCTGCTCGATCTTCGCGGCCAACTCGAAATCCTTGTCTGTCACCCCCTTCGCGGCATGATTCATCAACTTGACGATAACAAAGGCGTAAGAAGCCGTAATGTCGGGATGATGCCAGGCAACCTCTGCGAGATGCCCGACCGCATTAATGACCATTAGCGTGCCTTTCCATCCGCTGGTCCGATATTTGCGCCGGATCCAACCGGCTTCGTAGTACCAATGCGGAAGCTCCTCGGCCAGTCTGGCCTTGATCTCGTCCTCCGTATAGCATTCATCGCTGCTTTTTTTACGCCATTGCGCCATCTCAAACCTCCTGTCTGTCTTGTATGAAGAATTGCATGATTCCAGCCAGCCGGTCCGTCCACCATCACCCGCGAGTCCGAATCCACGATGCCACAGGCCACCAACTGAGGCTTTGATTCTACCGCAGTATCCACATCAGGTAAATCCGCTTGCCCTGCCCGCTGCGTCCATCGGCGCAAACCGGCAAGACCCTGGACACGTCCCGCAACAAGCCGATGATTCCGACAAAAAGACGGTTGTTCCCTTATGCGACAGATTTTATATAATGGGCAGCAATTGTCCATCCGGCAAACAGCCGGGCATAATCGGCACCTAATGACGATACCATACCCTCACCCTCGCCCATTACCGGATAACCATCATGCCCATTGAAGCGCCCAGTCACCTGTATAGCGGCAATGCCTGGTTCGTCGAATCCCTGTATGAACAATACCTGGAAGATCCAAGTTCCATCGAAGCCGCCTGGCGGACATATTTCGATTCCCTGCAGACTGACGGCCAGCAGAAGGACATCCCGCACACACCAATACAGCAAACATACCGTGACACCATGCGTCGCCGCGGAACAAACTCATCATCTCACCACTCAAGCCATGACGCACTCGCCCATCAACAACAATCCGCGGTGTCACGTCTGGTAAATGCCTACCGCTTCCGCGGGCACGGCCAGGCGGATCTGGATCCGTTGCGGCAATACCAACGCCCCGCGGTTGCCGAATTGGAACCGGAATTCCACGGGCTTGGTGCAAAAGACATGGACAGCAGCTTCAACACCGGCTCACTGTTTGCCCCGGATGAACTGCCACTGAGCGAGATCCTGCTGATCGTCCAGCAAACCTACTGCCGCACCATCGGTGCGGAATATATGCATATCAACGAAACCGAGCAGAAGCGCTGGATACAGAAACGTCTTGAGCAAAGCTGCGGTGACTTCGGCTTCGACAGGAAGAAAAAACGCCACATCCTGAAGCGCCTGATCGCCGCCAATACGCTGGAGCAATATCTCCACCAACGCTATGTCGGGCAAAAACGCTTCTCCCTGGAAGGTGGGGAAGGTCTGATCCCGCTACTGGATGAACTTGTGCAGCAGGCTGGAATACTGTCCGTCAAGGAGATCGTGATCGGCATGGCGCATCGCGGCCGCCTTAATGTCCTGGTCAACATCGTCGGGAAAAAACCCGACGAACTGTTCGATGAATTCGAGGGCAACGTGGCAACAATGGACTTTGAAGATATTGACCAGATCGAACGCTACTCCGGAGATGTCAAGTACCACATGGGCTATTCCTCCGACATTCACACCCGGGGAGGCAGTGTGCATCTGGCGTTGGCCTTCAACCCTTCTCATCTGGAGATCATAGACCCGGTGGTGGAAGGCTCGGTCAGGGCACGACAGGATCGCAGGGGCGACAGCCAGCGTCATACCATACTGCCTGTACTGATTCATGGTGATGCCGCATTCGCTGGCCAGGGCGTTATAATGGAAACCTTCAACCTTTCACAGACTCGCGGCTATACCACCGGGGGCACTGTGCATGTGATCATCAACAATCAGATTGGCTTTACTACCAGCGATCCACTGGATTCCCGCTCATCTCTGCACTGCACCGACGTAGCGAAAATGGTCCAGGCACCGATCTTCCACGTCAACGGCGACGATCCGGAGGCCCTGACCTATATCGCCAAACTGGCGCTGGATTTCCGGATGACCTTCAAAAAAGATGTGGTGATCGATATGGTCTGTTTCCGCAAACACGGACATAGCGAAGCCGACGAACCGGTTGCCACACAACCGGTCATGTACAAGAAAATCAAGCAACACCCGGGGAGCAGGACGATCTATACACAAAAACTGATCGATGAGGCGGTGATCACGACGGAAGACGCAGAGGACATCGAAAAAGACTACATAGACTCGCTGGAGAGCAACCGTGGCGTTGCCGGCACCCATGCGGAGCATGCGGACCCGACCTTTCTTATCGACTATTCGCGTTTTACCGACACCCATTGGACCACTCCGGTTGACACCCGTATCAATGCGAACGCCATTGACAGACTGGCGCGTAATTTTTGTTCGACACCGGATGGATTTCAATTGCACCCCGCCGTTGAACGCATCCTGACGACAAGAAGGAAGATGGGAGGCGGAGAACTGCCAATAGACTGGGGGTTTGCCGAGACCCTTGCTTACGCCAGTCTACTGGAAAACGGGACCCCTGTGCGCATCTCCGGCCAAGACAGTGGTCGAGGCACCTTCTTCCATAGACACGCTGTTCTGCATGATCAGAACAATGGCAATACCTGGCTCCCGCTACAGCATCTGAGTCCGGATCAGGCCCCTTTTCTGGTGATCAACTCGACACTCTCCGAAGAGGCGGTGCTGGCATTCGAATATGGCTATAGTGGTTCATCACCCGATGTGCTGACTGTCTGGGAGGCGCAATTCGGGGATTTTGCCAATGGGGCACAGGTGGTGTTTGACCAGTTCATCAGTTCCTGCGAAGCGAAATGGCGACGCTACTGCGGTCTGGTGGTACTACTGCCACACGGTTATGATGGCCAGGGCCCGGAACATTCTTCCGCACGGCTTGAGCGCTATCTTCAACTCTGTGCAAAAGAAAACATGCAGGTTTGTTTCCCCAGCACTCCGGCACAAATATTTCATTTGCTGAGAAGACAGATGCTGAGAGCCTATCGAAAGCCTTTGATTGTGATGAGCCCTAAAAGCCTGCTACGCCATAAACTGGCAACTTCCACTATCGCGGAACTGAGCGAGGGGGGATTTCAGAATGTCATTGATGAAATCGATGCGCTGGACAAGGATCGTGTCCGCCGCTTGTTGGCATGCAGTGGAAAGATCTACTACGAACTGCTCGAACAACGCCGAAAACAGGACATTCAGGACATCGCACTCATTCGTATCGAACAGCTATTCCCTTTCCCGCGCGATGAAGTGCGTGAGATAGTTGCCAGTTATCGCAATCTGAACGAGATCGTCTGGGTACAGGAAGAACCCAAAAACCAGGGAAGCTGGTACTATATGCAATCGCGTGGCACCATGCTTGGTTGTCTTCAGGGCAAAAGTCTGGACTATGTGGGGCGATTTTATTCCGCTTCCCCGGCATGTGGTTACATGTCCCTGCACTTGCAGCAACAACGGCAGATTGTTGAGCAGGCATTGGATATTGGCGCCTGATACAACCGTGCCAAAAACCGACAGACACTCCGTTCCGATTGCCCACCTGTTCCGATTGGGCTAGGATAACAGCAGGCGATGCGATTCGATTCTACGTGAGGCTCATGTTAATGATTGCAAGAAATAGATGGAGGTGCCAACCGTGCTGGTAGACGTGAAAGTCCCTGTACTCGCGGAATCGGTTTCCGAGGCAACTTTGCTGGAATGGCAAAAGAAGGTCGGCGACCCGGTACAACGCGGTGACAATCTGATCGATATTGAAACTGACAAGGTCACGCTGGAAGTGTCCGCGCTACAGGATGGTGTCCTCAGTGAAATCCTCCAGCAAAGCGGTGCAACCGTAAGCAGCGATGAGGTCATCGCCCGTATCGAAACCGCTCCCCCGATGCAGGCGGGAGAGACCACTGCGGATAAAACGGCTTCAGTCCATGACTTGTTTCCCGAAACCTCGGTAGCACAGCAGGAACCCGCGGAGACAGACACCAGCGGAGAACCACCCGCGGTAGCTGCTGACGCTGGCAAGTTGAAAACCAGTCCCGCAGTACGCAACATGATGGCGCAACAGCAAATCAACGAAGCGGACATCGTCGCACACACCTTGCCCGGACGTATCACCAAGACGGATATCGTAGACCATCTGCAAAAGCCGCAAACAGCACCGGCAGCAACGCCATCCCCGGCAGCAGCACCGCCCTCGGCACCAGCGAAAACAACGCCGCCACCATCTCCCCAGCCTGCCGAAGCGAGCACACCAACACCGGCGTCGGCAAGCCCGTCCAAGGAGACAGCCGTGACAAAGCCAAAACCCGCTGTGGCAAGCAAAACAGAGCCCACCGCACCCAGTGGCATGGCAACCACAGGCAGTGCGGACGAACGTATGCAAAAGCGAGTGCCAATGACCCGTCTACGCCGCCGTGCAGCCGAGCGGCTGCTTGGTGCCCAGCATGAGAATGCGATATTGACCACCTTCAATGAGGTGAACATGCAGGCGGTAATGAAACTGCGCAACAGCTATCGTGAAGAATTTGAAAAGAGCCATGGAGTGAAACTGGGTTTCATGTCATTCTTTACCCAGGCGGTAGTCGAGGCATTGAAACAGTTCCCGATTATCAACGCCTCGGTTGACGGTGACGATATCCTCTATCATGGCTTCTTTGATATCGGCATCGCGGTCAGTTCTCCGCGTGGGCTGGTTGTTCCGATCGTACGAGACGCGGATCAGCTCTCCCTGGCCGACATAGAAAAACGCATCCGGGAGCTTGGAGGAAAAGCCAGAGATGGCAAACTGTCTCTGGATGATCTCACTGGAGGCACATTCACCATCACAAATGGCGGGGTGTTCGGTTCACTGGTATCCACCCCAATCATCAATCCCCCACAAAGCGCCATTCTCGGCATGCACAAAATACAGGAACGTCCCATCGCCGAACAGGGGAAGGTAGTGATCCGACCAATGATGTATCTGGCATTGTCCTACGATCACCGTATCATTGATGGCAGTGACGCGGTACAGTTTTTGGTGGCGATAAAAAAACAGATAGAAGAACCTTCACGTCTTCTGTTACAAATATAACTGCGAGGGCATAAAAAACAGTGGCTGATTATGACGTAGTAGTCATCGGCGCCGGGCCGGGTGGTTATGTGGCCGCATTGCGTTGCGCCCAGTTGGGACTGAATACCGCCTGTGTAGAATGCTGGATCAGTCCGGAGGATCAACCCGTTCTGGGTGGCACCTGCCTGAACGTGGGCTGCATTCCCTCCAAGGCGCTGCTGGACTCATCCCATCATTATCATCATCTCCAACATAACGCTGTCCGGCATGGCATTTGCTGTTCCGGGATCAGTATTGATCTGCACCGGATGATGAAACGCAAGGACGATCTGGTACGCACACTCACCCAGGGCATCAACGGGCTGTTCCGCAAGAACAAGGTGCAATGGTTCAAGGGCCGTGCCCGGATGATTTCAAACACTACGGTGCAAGTCATTCAGCAACATGAGAAACATGATCAGAACTGTACGCTGCAAGCCAAAAACATCATCATTGCTACTGGTTCGATACCTGCCCGACTGCCAACCGCACCGGTGGACAATCAGGTCATCGTGGATTCGTCCGGTGCCCTTTCCTTCAACGGCATCCCGCGCCAACTGGGTATTATTGGTGCGGGAGTCATTGGCCTGGAGCTGGGCAGTGTCTGGCGACGGCTGGGCAGCAAGGTGTTCATCCTTGAAGCAATGGACGAGTTCTTGCCTTCGGTAGACCGTCAGATCGCCAACGAAGCGGAGAAAAGCCTGCGTGGCCAGGGGTTGGAGATCGAGCTTGGTGCCAGGGTGACTGGCACTGGCAGCAACAATCAACAGGTCAGCGTCAGCTATGAACAGAACGGAGAACGCAAGCAGATCATTGTAGATAAATTGATTGTTGCGGTCGGACGCAGTCCGAATACCGACGGGCTGAATGCTGAAGAATGTGGTCTGGAACTGGATGAACGCGGGTTCATACAGGTAGATCAGGACTGCCGCACCAATTTGCCCGGGGTATACGCCATCGGTGATGTGGTGCGAGGACCAATGCTTGCTCACAAGGCCTCGGAAGAAGGGGTCGCGGTTGCCGAACGTATTGCCGGTCATACCACCCACTGCGAATTCGAGTACATACCCTGGGTGATCTACACATGGCCGGAGATCGCCTGGGCAGGACGCACAGAGCAGGAGCTGAAAGACATAGGCATAGAATACCGTAGTGGTACCTTCCCTTTTCTCGCCTCCGGCCGAGCCCATGCCAGTGGAGAAACTGCCGGTATGGTGAAAATCCTCAGCGAGGCGGCCACAGATACCATTCTTGGCATACACATCTTTGGCGCTAATGCCTCCGAGTTGATTGCCGAAGCGACACTGGCAATGGCGTTTGAAGGCAGCAGCGAGGATCTGGCGCGTACCATACATGCACATCCCACCCTGGCTGAGGCCCTGCATGAAGCGGCACTCGCTGTGGAAAACCGCAGTCTGCATTTCTGAAGCGGGCCTCCGGCTTTTCCCTGTCTGTCCGTATGTCTGTGGCCCAGGCCACAACAGACAGCAACCTGGAAAAACCGAAGACCGGAGGCCAATTTGATTTTATTGGTGTTATCGGTTCTACTACTAATCCTGTGCCATAACCAACAATCCATAGAATGCAATAGAGAAAATGACACAGCAAGCTCGCAGCGTCACTATCGTGACAGCAAAACGTACCGCAATCGGCAGCTTCGGCGGCAGCTTTGCCACCACTCCAGCGCATGTCCTCGGGGCCGCGGTAATTACCGACGTACTGAAACATGCCGGGATCGAAGCCGGGCAGGTAGATGAACTGATCTTTGGCCAGGTATTGACCGCCGGGTGCGGGCAAAACCCTGCTCGGCAGGCAGCCATGCTTGCCGGGTTAACGGAGCAAACCCCAAGCATGACGATCAACAAGGTCTGTGGCAGTGGGCTTAAAAGTGTACAACTCGGGGCTCAAGCCATTCTCTGTGGTGATGCGGATATCGTCGTTGCCGGCGGCCAGGAGAATATGAGTCTTGCTCCTCACCTGCTGCCCAAATCACGCACCGGTACCCGTATGGGAGACTGGCACATGCTGGACTCGATGATCATCGATGGACTGATGGATGCCTTTGAATCCATCCACATGGGGATCACTGCAGAAAACATTGCAGAACAGTTCTCCATATCACGTGAACAGCAGGATGAATTTGCCCTGGCATCTCAGCATAAGGCGCAGGCCGCCATCGCCAATGGCGTGTTCCGAGATGAGATAATCCCGATAATGATCCCACAGCGCAGAGGCGAACCCATATGTGTGGATCAGGATGAATTTCCGCGCAGTAACCTTTCTGCAGCCGATCTGCAAAAGCTGCGCCCCGCATTCAAGCAGGATGGTACAGTCACCGCGGGTAATGCTTCGGGGCTGAATGACGGGGCAGCCGCCGTGCTGTTGATGTCGACCGAGCGAGCAGAGGCCCTGGGCATCACCGACCCACTGGCACGCATCACGGCCTGGGCCAGTGCCGGAGTCAAGCCGGAAATCATGGGCACCGGTCCCATCCCGGCCTCCCGGAACTGTCTGAAGAAGGCCAACTGGGAACTGGCAGAGCTTGATTTGATCGAATCCAACGAGGCTTTTGCCGCCCAGGCAATATCCGTGAATCAGACCATGGACTGGGACACAAACAAGGTCAACGTCAATGGCGGCGCCATCGCACTGGGGCATCCGATCGGTGCCTCCGGCTGTCGAATCCTGGTCACGCTGCTCCATGAGATGCACAAACGGGGTAGCAAAAAAGGCCTTGCAACCCTTTGCATCGGTGGTGGACAGGGAACCGCGCTATGTGTGGAGAGACCATGACCCCCCCCGCAAAAAAAATCGCCCTTGTCACTGGAGGCACCAGCGGCATCGGCGCCGCCATCTGCCTTGAATTGGCTAATGCCGGGATCACGGTGGCGACCAACTATCGAAACGAGGAAAAGGCACGAAAATGGCGTGCGGAAGTGCAGGACATGGGGCTGGATATACACTATTATCAAGCCGATGTGACCGACTACGACGCCTGCAGCACAATGATAGACGGCATCCATGACACGTTGGGAACAGTCAACATCCTGATCAACAATGCCGGTGTCACCAATGATTCCAGCCTGCGCAAGATGGGGCGAGAACAGTGGAAGCATGTCATTGACATCAATCTCAACGGTATCTTCAATGTTACCCATCAACTCATCCATGATCTATGCAGTGGGGGCTGGGGACGAGTAGTCAATATCTCTTCCATTAACGCACAAAAAGGCCAATTTGGCCAAGCCAATTATTCCGCCGCCAAGGCTGGCGTACACGGATTTACCATGTCCCTGGCACAGGAACTGGCAAACAAGGGAGTAACTGTCAATACCATATCACCTGGCTATATCGCAACGGATATGGTCACGGCAATACCTGAAAAAATCAGGCAGGCTATCATCTCTCAAATTCCCTTGAAGCGACTGGGGAAACCGGAGGAAGTGGCTGCCCTGACCGGTTTTTTATGCACGGAGAAAGCCGCTTTTATCACTGGAGCCAATCTCAGCATCAACGGCGGACAATATATGTAAGACTTGCCTGTAATGAACACACAGAAACGCAGGGTAATAAAAAAATATCCGAACCGCAGGTTATACGATACCAGCCTCAGTAGATATATCACCCTGGATAATGTCCGGCAGTTGGTGCTTGATGAGGAAGATTTTGTTGTGCTTGAGGTCAAAACCGGCAAAGACCTGACCCGCAGTATCCTGCTACAAATCATCAGTAAACAGGAACAGGATGAGGATGACAGTTCTTTGCTGTCAATCAATGCCTTGTCGGATCTGGTACGCTTTTATAGCGAGTCCATACAGACAGCCACCACCCGACTGATGGAACAAAACATCGCGTTGCTGCTTCAACAACAACGGGAAGTGCAGCAACAAATCAGTGACGCGGTCAACAGTAGCCATCCACTGTACACCTTCAAGCAGATGGCGGAAAAAAACATGCAACTATGGGAAGATATGCAAAACAATTTTCTGGCGGCTGTACGCAAACAGGACAAAAAACACGAAAATGGCACGTGAAGCCCAGCACCTCGGATGCTTCGGCATGACCGCCCCTCACGCACAAAAACTAAAAACCTTTTTAATTCAATAACTTCATCTCTCTTCCCGTCCCGGCTAATGCGGTGTACGGCGGCATTTGCATTTTCCCCTTGAATTGTTTATTGTGCACCGCAATATAACAGTCATCATGGCTGTTTCAACCGAAAACACAGGAGACACAAACAATGACCAAGGTTTCTGAAAAACAAACGCTTAATGAAAATCTGCAGTCCATAGGGAAGACCGCATATGAGTCGCTGGAAGCTATCAGCAACATCAATACCAATGTCGCCTTGCAGACAATGGAACAGCAGATAGCATTTGGCAAACTGATGATGGATTTTGGCTGCGTTCAGTTGGAGCTTCTGGCAAGCACCCGCAACTACAAAGACCTGCTCAGTGCAGAAAGCAAGGCGATACAGGAATTGTCAGAAAACGCCGAAGTTATTCTGCGCAGTACGCTGGATACCTTCACTGAATCCAAGCGGGAGGTCGATACCTGGATGGAGCAGAATATCGCGAAAGCAGCCAGTGCCGCTGTGGTACCCTTGAAAAAATCGGCTGCCTAAGTTAGTAAGTTAGAGTAGTAGTTGTTGAAAACAAGGCCCTGGAGAGCTTTTCTTTCCTCCTCCGCTGTCCTCCAGGGCCTTGCCTATCTCGCCCTGGCCAGGCTTGCAAACTGCCGGCTAGCTGGAAGCGATGTAGTTACCACCACTCAGGTCTGTCAGATCCAGGTTATTGTCTGACCGTTCCTCTCGGCTACGCTGGAGTTCCAATGAGTGCAGGTAATCACTATCCACATCACCAGTTACATATTCACCAGTAAAACAAGAGGTATCAAACTCCGTTATATCGGGACTGCCCTGCCTCACCGCACTCACCAGATCCGCCATATCCTGATAAACAAGCCAATCCGCACCGATCTCGGCCGCCACCTTTTCTGGCGTGCGGTTATAGGCAATCAATTCCTCTACCACCGGCATATCTATGCCATAGACATTCTGAAAACGAACCGGCGGGGCAGCAGAAGCAAAGTAGACCCGCCGTGCGCCGGCATCACGAGCCATTTGCACAATCTCCCGGGAAGTCGTGCCACGCACGATGGAATCGTCCACCAGCAGGACATTTTTATTCTTGAACTCAAGCTCGATAGCGCTGAGCTTCTGGCGTACCGAGCGCTGACGCACATCCTGTCTGGGCATGATAAAGGTGCGCGGGATATAACGGTTCTTGATAAAGCCTTCGCGGTATTTGACCTCAAGCCGGTTAGCCAGCGGCAATGCCGCCGGACGGCTGGAATCCGGGATGGGAATGACCACATCGATATCATGATCCGGATGAAGTCCCAGTATCCGATCCGCCAACGTCTCGCCCATACGCATCCGCGCATGATAAACCGATATACCATCGATCATTGAATCGGGCCTTGCCAGATACACATATTCAAAGATGCACGGCGTATGCCGCTGTGTCTGCGCACACTGCTGATGATGCAAAACACCATCAACTCCAACAAAAATGGCCTCACCGGGACAGAGATCACGCACCACTTCAAATCCCAGCCCCTTAATCGCGACACTCTCGGAAGCAATGATGTACTCCACCCCGGCCCGTGTGTCCCGCCTGCCAAAAATGATGGGACGGATACCATTCGGATCGCGAAATCCCAGCAAGCCGACCCCGGAGATCATGACTACCACAGCATAGCCACCTCTGCAGCGATTATGAACATTTGCAACCGAGGCAAACACATGCTCGGCAGTAATTTCAGTGCGTGGCCTATGACCCTGGCCAATAGCATGCGCGAAAATATTGAGCAAGACCTCTGAATCCGATGAAGTATTCAAATGGCGTAGATCCACACTCATCAGGTCATTGCGCAAGGCCTCGCTATTGGTCAGGTTACCATTGTGGGCAAGGCAAATCCCATACGGAGAATTGACATACAACGGCTGTGCTTCGGCTGTGGAAGAACAGCCTGCCGTTGGATAACGCACATGTCCTATCCCCATGTTACCGCGCAGATTGATCATATGCCGGGTGGAATGAAATACATCCCGGACCATTCCATTATTTTTGTAAAGGAAAAAACGGTCATGCTCGCAACTCATAATGCCTGCTGCATCCTGACCACGATGCTGTAACAAGGTCAAGCCCTCATACAACATCTGGTTCACCGGCGATTTCGCGACGATACCAATGACTCCACACATGCCTCTCTACACCTTAGTCTGCAATTGCGGTGATTACCGGCGACCGCAACATTAAAAAAATTGCCTCTCAGGGATAGCCCAGCACGATTGCATCGTCCTGCACACCTTTTTGCTGTTTCAGCCGACTCAACAGTGCCTCGGCATCCAGTCTGGACACGTGCGGGCCAACACGCACCCTCCAGAGTCCTCTCTCTCCCTCCTCCGTCTGTTCCACAAAGGCCGAATATCCAAGTTGCAGCAGTTGCCGGTTCAACAATTCGGCATTCGAACGTTTGGCAAAGCTACCCACTTGTACTACCCAGTTTCCCTTTTTCTCGACCGTGGGAACGCTTAGCTCCCCGTGTGTTTCAGTTTCATCCGGCGGGGAGGACACAGCGTCTGTTTCATCCGGCGGAGAAACCACAGCCGTCTGCAGTCCGGATATTCGGTCTGCCGCATGGTACGGCGCAGTATGCAAACCCGCCTCCGGGCCAGCGGGTGAATAATCGATGGGAAACATCGGATTATCCTCCATCTCTTCCGTCACTTCATCCTGAGCAGTGACGCTAATGCGCTCCGGCTTTTCCGCAACGGCGACTGGTTCTGGCGGTACAGCCTCCAAAGCTGGCAGCTTCGCCGCCTGGGACCTGTTTCTGTCCGACGAAACAGGGGCAATTGGTTGTATTGACGAGTCATCCATCAAAACCAGTCGCGAGGACGGCATGGAGGAACTGTATGAGCGATCCAGGCCGCTGCGTGCGGGCAAAGACTCACCATCAAAAACCATCGGCACAACGATCACCACGATGGCCACCAACACGGAAACCCCCAGCAAACGCTCCTTCAAATGCCTCTGCATGGTCGACACTCAGGACAAATGCCTCAGACATCCACCAACTGCCAGAAAAGAACCGGTAACCACAATCGTATCACCCGGATCAGCGATTCGACGCACCTGGACAAGAGCGTCAGACACATCCGAATGAGGAAACACTTCGGCACAACCAAATGCCTGTATCTCATCGGCCAATTCTTCCGCAGTACAGGCACGATCGGACTCCATACTAACCGGATGCCAGGTATCTGCAAACGTTGACAACTCCTGATAGACGGCGTGACGATCCTTGTCCTGCAGCAAACCGATGACAAGGTGAATTTTTCCACCCTCATGTCCCAATAGTCGCCGCAAATTGGATGCCAACATATGCGCCGCCCGGCGGTTATGCGCAACATCCAGCACAATGCGATTTATGCCAGGGATAATCTGGAAACGGCCAGGCAGATGAAAACTGCGCAGACCATGGATAATGTCCTCATTACCGACCCGATACCGTTCAAATATCATGGATAACACCATCAGCACGCCAGACGCATTCTGTATTTGATAATCACAGTACCGGGTTGGTCTTGGCAAGTTGTTCATTCGATGCCCGACCCCATGCCAATACCAGGTATCCTCAACGATCTGAAAACCAAAATCAACACCGTTTACATACAATGGAGTACCCAACGCCCTGGCACAGGCAATAAGACTGTCCGGAGGATCCGGATCAGCACAAATCGCCGGGGAGCGAAAACGGAATATCCCTGCCTTTTCCCTCCCTATACTCTCTCGGTCCATCCCCAGCCACTGCTGATGATCGAGATCGATGCTGCTGATCAGGGTGACATCGGCATCCAGCACATTCACCGCGTCCAGGCGTCCACCCATGCCTACTTCAAGGACAGCGATATCTATCTGCTCCCGACGGAAAATATCCAGGGCCGCGAGGGTACCAAATTCGAAATAAGTCAGGGAAATTCCCGCACGGGCATTGTCAATGCGGGAAAACGAATCACACAGTGCTGCGTCACCAACCTGTATGCCATCGATTGTGATACGCTCATTGTAACGAATCAGATGTGGGGATGTGTAACAGCCTACACGGTATCCCGCGTGGCACAGAATCAGGCGCAGCAGTTCCACACTGGAACCTTTGCCATTGGTCCCGCCAACACTGATTATATGAAACGCCGGACTTAACAGTCCCATGTTATCAGCCACCTGGCGACAGCGCTCCAACCCGAGCTCAATGGCAGTGAAATGCAGGCGTTCCTGCCAACGTAACCAGTCATCCAGCGCAATGAAGTGAAGATTGTTACCGCGCTTTCCTGCTTCCTGGCTCGAACGCTTGTCAGTCATCAGGTCACCTCCAAACCATGTCCATGGTGCTTCGGCAGTTCACCTGGGCATCAGCAGATCGAGTATCACCGCGATGCGATCACGCAGTGCCCGGCGATCAATGATAGTGTCAATATCCCCATGTTCCAGCAAAAACTGACTGCGCTGAAATCCTTCAGGCAGTGCCTGGCGAACAGTCTGCTCGATGACCCGCGGGCCAGCAAAGCCTATCAGGGCACCGGGTTCGGCAATATTGATGTCTCCCAGGGAAGCAAAACTGGCCGATACCCCACCCATCGTCGGATTACACAGTACCGAGATATACGCAATACTCTGCTGTCTCATACAGGCACAGGCGGCACTTGTTTTTGCCATCTGCAACAATGAAAACAAAGCCTCCTGCATACGGGCGCCGCCACTGGTGGAAAAACAAATCATCGGAACGCGTTGAGCACAAGCCACCTCAGCCCCCTGCGCAAAACGCTCGCCGGAAACAGACCCCAAAGAGCCTCCCATGAAATCAAAATCGAAGGCACCAGCAACCACTGGCCTCCCCTTGAGCTCTCCGCTCACCATCAACAAAGAATCCGACTCTCCGGTCTTTTTCTGCGCCTGACTGATGCGGTCCCGGTAGCGTTTGGCATCCCGGAACTTGAATTTATCCACCGGCCTGAGTTCGGACCCGATTTCATTCATCGTGTCGGCATCCAGAAAATGCTCCAGCCGGCTACGTGCGCCGATCGACATATGATGACCACATTTGACACATACCTGCTGGTTGCGGTCCAATTCAGCACGATAGAGCACTGCGTTACAGCTTTGGCATTTGGCCCACAGACCTTCCGGAACGGAACGTCTTCCCGTCCTGATACGCAGTCGATCCGGAAACAACTTCGTTATCCAATTCATGCGCCGACCAATTCCGTATCCAGGGCAGTACGCATAGTGCACATGTAATCACCCACAGAGTGCAATAACGCTTGCTCATCATCCGCAAACCGGGCAATACGCTCTACCAGAGAACTCCCGATCACCACAGCATCACAATCCTTGCCCACCGCAACAGCCTCCTCCGCAGTGCGTATACCAAAGCCAACGCTCACAGGCAAACAGATATGCTCACTTATATGGTGCAAATGCTGTGCCATCGCAGAAATGTCCAAAGCATTACTGCCAGTCACGCCCTTCAGGGAAATATAGTAAACATACCCACTGGCCATCGCTGCAATGTGCTCGGCACGCGCCTTGGACGTTGTTGGTGACAATAAAAATATCTGATCCAGTCCATGGTCTCGCAGAATAGCATTATAGCCCTCGGACTCTTCCGGGGGTAGATCCACCCACAAAACACCATCTATACCAGCCTGTGCCGCACGTTCAGCGAAACACTCATGCCCCATGGCCTCGACCGGATTAAGATATCCCATCAATACCACCGGAGTACGCAAATCTTCCCTGCGAAACTCCTCCACCAGCGAGAACACCCGATGCAAACTGGTATGGTGACTCAACGCCCGTTCATGCGCATGCTGTATCACTGGCCCATCCGCCATGGGGTCGGAAAAAGGTACCCCGAGTTCCAACAGATCAGCACCGCTTGCAACCAAACGATGTAGAATGGAGACGGTATACTCCGGTGCAGGATCACCCGCAGTGACATAGGGGATCAAACCTGTACGGCCAGACCGAGCCAAACCGGAAAAGCAGGCGTCTATCCTATTCACAGGGAAAACTGATGCTCACCACGAATCACAGATATTTCGGCAGACTCTTTCCCGACCCGCGTTGGCAGCGACGACCAAGCCCTGCCTGCGTTTTGCGGCTTGCGTCAAAACCGAACAAAGATGGCACTCGCCCGGCCTTAAGCCAGGGAAACCCCACGCAAGCGGGCAATGGTGGGAATGTCCTTATCGCCGCGTCCTGACAAGTTCACTACCAGGTTCCGGTCGGTACCCATATCCGGTGCCATACGCATCGCCCAGGCAAGCGCATGACAGGATTCGAGCGCCGGGATAATCCCCTCGCTTCGACACAGAACATCAAATGCTGTCAAGGCCTCTTCATCGGTAACGGCAACATATTCAGCGCGACCTGTATCTTTCAACCACGCATGCTCCGGTCCCACCCCGGGATAATCCAAGCCTGCAGAGATAGAATGGGTATCAACAATCTGTCCATCCGCATCTTCCAGAAGGTAGGTGCGATTACCGTGCAATACCCCGGGACGGCCACGGCACAGAGAGGCCGCATGCCGGTCCGACTGGATGCCTTCTCCACCCGCCTCGACCCCATAGAACCGTACTCCATGATCCTCGATAAATGGAGAAAACATCCCGATAGCGTTGGAACCACCACCAACACAGGCCACCAACGCATCCGGCAGACATCCAAACTGCTGCAGACATTGCATGCGAGTCTCACGCCCTATTACCACCTGAAAGTCACGCACCATGGCCGGATAAGGATGCGGCCCGGCAACCGTGCCGATAATGTAAAAGGTGTCGTCCACCCCAGCGACCCAGTCACGCATAGCCTCATTCAGTGCATCCTTCAGCGTACGAGAGCCTGATTCCACCGATACCACCTGCGCACCCAACAGCTTCATCCTGTACACATTGGCCGCCTGTCGCTGAATATCATCAGCACCCATGTACACCACACACTCCATACCCAAACGGGCAGCCACAGTAGCCGAAGCCACCCCATGCTGCCCGGCACCTGTTTCAGCAATCACACGCCCTTTCCCCATACGCTGCGCCAACAGGGCTTGACCCACTGTATTATTGATCTTGTGTGCGCCTGTATGGTTCAGATCTTCCCGCTTGAGCCAGACACGCGCACCACCAAGCCGATGACTAAGACGCTCAGCGTAATACAGTGGAGAAGGACGGCCAACATACTGTTTCAGTTGCTCATCGAGAAGGGACAAAAACGCTTCGTCACGAATGCAGGATTGCCATGCCTGGGTCAACTGCTCCAGCGGTGCTATCAGGGTCTCCGGGACAAAACGTCCACCCCAGTCGCCGAAATAACCCGCCTCATCCGGTACTGCGGCTTCTTTAGCGGACATATCAAGTGCGAGGGTGCTCATTTGTCTTTATCAGTATTTCGCACTGCCATAATGAACTCTTTCATTCTAGCAAAATCCTTGTTGCCTGACGAACCCTCCACGCCACTACTGACATCCACCGCATAAGGCCGCACGGCACGGATTGCTGTAGCGACGTTCCCGGCATGCAAACCACCCGCGAGTATCAACGGGCAGGAAATCGCATCCACCGGTGTCGTCCAGTCAAAACACTGTCCGGTACCACCTGGTTTACCAGGGACATGCGCATCAAGCAGCAGGGCTCCGGCGCCAGTATAGCGCACAGCCTGCGCTTTCAAGTCAATGCCCTCAGACATGGCTACCGCCTTGATCCACGGGAAGCCAAAACCACGACAAAATTGTCCGGTTTCATTACCATGAAATTGCAACCAGTCGATATCCAGTTCTCTGAGCAGGGTACAAATAAAATGGCTTTCGGCATCCACGGTCAACGCAACCCGGCCAATAAATGGCGGCACAGCGGCAAGGATCTCTTGCGCCTGCGAGATACTGACACAACGACTGCTAGAATTGAAAAATACCAGCCCTAGCGCATCAGCCCCGGCCTGTACAGCACGCACAGCCTCCTCAACGCTGCCTATACCACAGATCTTGACTCGAGTGCGTTGCTGTCCGGAACGCATGCCTCACCCACAGCGAGCAAATCCGGCCGAAGCGGACTGTCCACTACCCACAACCCGGGTCTTTCTACGGCAGATCAAGGCTCGGCCTGGCAAAGGCGTTCATGCTCATCCCTGTGCGGCCCTGCGACACAGACTGACGACAGCAAACACGACTCCTCCGGGGGAGGGAAACGATACGGGGCAGGATAACTGACATCGTACAGATACAGACCGTCTGCGCAGGCGGTGACACCAGCCACTGTCCGGTCCCTGGCCTGCAGGACCTCTGCCGCCCAGGCAGGCTTATGCCGACCCATGCCAACACTGAGGAGTACCCCGACAATATTGCGCACCATATGATGAAGAAACGCATTGGCAGTGACTGTCACAACAATGAATGGACCTGAACATACTATATCCAAAACATCGATACGTCTCACTGCGCTTTTCGCCTGACAGGAACTCGATCGAAAAGAACTGAAATCATGCTCTCCTGCAAGGAAACTGGCAGCTTGCCTCATAGGCGTCAGTTCCAAGGCATGACGCTCCCAGGCCAACTGCCCGGCATGAATGGCGGGTCGCGCTGGACCATTTTTAATATAATAGCGGTAAGTCCTTGTGCTTGCAGAAAAACGTGCATGAAAACCTTCATCCACAACACTCGCCCACAACACACTGATAGCACGAGGTAGATAGGTGTTGGCCCCCAATACCCAGCAGTAAGGTTCGCGCGTACTGGATGTGGAAAAATGCGCCACCTGCTTTACGGCGTGAACACCCGCATCCGTTCTACCAGCACAACTCAGGTACACCGCATGGTCCGCCACCCGTGACAAGGCACCCTCACAGCTTTCCTGTACGGAACGTGCGTGACCCTGGCGCTGCCAACCAGAAAAACTCTGGCCATTATACTCAATGCCCAGAGCAACCTTCATATAATCCCGTTCGACTCCCCAAATCCCCTCGTCCCGTCAAGCAGTGCCGGTCTTCAACATGGAAATTTCCAGCCATCAGGACCCGACACCGGCCTGTTCCGTCTCAGAGTTTTGCCAGCAACTCCTCGGCCCGTTTCTTCTGCTCCTCATTGCCATCCCGTATAATTTCCTCCAGGGAAACGCGGGCACTCTCCTCTTCACCAAGTTCTACATACGCCCTGGCCAGATCAAGTTTTGTTGCTATTTCATCTTCCACAGATTCCATCTCATCGTCTGTTGTGGCCATCATCCAGGTCTTTTCCTGCTCCCCTTCCTGTTTTGCATCATCTTCCATGCCCTCATCGTCGAGGAGGGACAGACCCTCTTCATCGCCATCATCCAATGTATCCTCCTCAGGTTCAGCCATCATATTCAGGGTGTCGCCAACCAATGCCTCTACTTCCGCGTCTACGTCTGCCTCTTCCTCTACCTCTTCCTCAAACACCTCTGACACACTCGGACCTCCCGCAGAGATTTTCAAGGTATTATCATCATCCCAGACACCATCAGCAGTTGTTTCCGCTCCCACCAACTCCTCCTCCTGGATGTCCTGTTCTTCTTCTACCGTGGTATCGGATATTTCCTGCTCCGGTTTCGCACCCTGGTCAAAATCAATCACAGTGGCACCGGTATCCAGCGCCTCCTGCTCCATGCCTTCGGCGGAAAACGCATCTTCCGCCGTTTCCGGTTCTTCCAATGCCTTCCCGAACTCGTCCGCATCACCTACCGCGGTAATATCCAACAAGTTCTCCTCTCCATCTGTCTCATAATCAGCACCATCCAAAAGCGTGATACCACCACCCTCGGTTGTCGAGTCTTCTTCATCGCCTCCACCCAACTCAAGTATATCCGCAGCACCTTCCATTGATGACTCATCTTCTTCCTCCTTCACCGCAGCCGAATCTCCCTCCAGACCCAGGTCCCCAAGATCAAAATCCAGCTCCTCGTCCTCTCCCTCCTCTCCTTCTCCCTCTACCGCTACCTCTAACGCAGCCTCCCCTTCCACCGCATCTTCCGCTTCCCCCTCCACGCCCACATCCCCAAGATCAAAATCCAGCCCCTCGTCCTCTCCCTCCTCTCCTTCTCCCTCTACCGCCACCTCTAACTCTAACGCGGCCTCCCCTTCCACCGCATCTTCCGCTTCCCCCTCCATGCCCACATCCCCAAGATCAAAATCCAGCCCCTCGTCCTCTCCCTCCTCTCCTTCTCCCTCTACCGCCACCTCTAACTCTAACGCAGCCTCCCCTTCCACCGCATCTTCCGCTTCCCCCTCCACGCCCACATCCCCAAGATCAAAATCCAGCCCCTCATCACTTGCTCCCTCGTCACTTACCCCCTCATCGCTTCCACTGATATCGACCACTTCCCCAGCACTACTGAAATCGATATCCAAACCTTCCGCCTCTTCACCCTCCACCGCAGCGGTCAGGTCAACCATGCCCCCAGATGCCGCACTGGCGACTTCTCCCTGCTCCTCCTCTTCACCACCGCCTTCAAATAGCGGTGTGCTGGACATCTCCGACCACATTGCCAAAGCCATATCCCAATGCTCTCCCTGTCCATCAACCAAGTCATTCAGCACCCGGGCTTCTTCTTCATATTTCCTCCTCTCACCCGCGGTAAAGAAAACCTCCAACAATTTGACATGGAAATCCAACTGCTCCGGCTGTTGCTCTATGGCACCGCGTACCGCCTGTTCCGCCTGGTCATACTGTTCAAATGCCAAATACGTATCCACATCACGGAGGGCTTCGTCTTCGTCGTCGTCATCTGCCTCTTCCTCTCCAAAATCAGGTTCCGGTGTCATCTCCAATACGTGGCTATCTGCAACCGGGACACTGGCTGCCGCCATTTCAGCAGTATCACCAGTGCCTGGCATCTGCGTTTCATCTTCCGCCCACGCCGCATCTCCCATGTCAACCGTTTCCTGTTGCACTGAAGCAGTAGTAGGAGACAGCAGACCCTCCATGTCATCCTCTTCAAAATGCAACCGGCGAGGACGGTTACGGACCCAGTAGACAACGGAAAGCCCGATTAGCAACACGGCCAACCCTCCCACTACAGGCCACAACAGTCCGGACTCCCGGAACGACAGCAAAAAGGTCTTCGCCTGGTCAAGCCATGACATCAGCAGACCTGACACACCCGAGTCCTCTTCCAGCCCCACGGCGGCCTCCTCCATCATCTCCGGCTCTACGGCAGCCTCCTCCATCATCTCCGGCTCTACGGCAGCCTCCTCCATCATCTCCGGCTCTACGGCAGCCTCCTCCATCATCTCCGGCTCTACGGCGGCCTCCTCCATCATCTCCGGCTCCATGGCGGCCTCCTCCATCATCTCCGGCTCCATGGCGGCCTCCTCCATCATCTCCGGCTCCATGGCGGCCTCCTCCATCATCTCCGGCATGTCTTCAGTCGGCATCTCTTTTCCATCTCCCTGAGCAGCCAGCATCTCCTGTAAAGCAGCCAGATTCTGATCCTTGAGTTCAATCAAGGCATGCTGGTCCTGTGACAATTGCTCTGCCTCCAGCAAACGCTCCCTGAGTTCATTGTTCTCCTGCTTGACAGCCTCCATCGTTTCCAGGGCCAGGGTCAAGCGCTTTTCCATCTCCGCCACAGACTGCGTCCCACTGACACCGCCTTGCGCACCAATAGCGGACCCGGGGGTCTCGTCGGTCGGAGCAACCACCCGCAATTCCGCCTCCGTCTCTGTTGGCCTGGGAGCAGGTGCCCGCTTCTGCATATCTTCGGCCCTGGCAGTGTCCGGAACGACTACCGACTCTGGCCGGGAGGGCATGGGCGTCACGCCACCCCAATCCATATTCTGTTGCCGAACCGCAGTCTGGGCCTGCATGGAATTGATTTGCTCCATCTCGGAACGGGACGGCATACGCAAGATAGCTCCGCGTTTGAGATTGTTGATATTGGCGTCAGCAAAGGCATCCGGATTCACACGCAGAAGGGCCATCATCATCTGACCAACCGAAACCCCCTGAGGGCGCATACGTTCAGCGATACCCCATAAGGTTTCACCTCGCTGCACCGGGCCATAATCTTCCTCCATCACATCCGTGTCAGCCACCACCTTCCGTGTTGCCCAATCAGCCGCTTCCTGGACACGCGCTGAACGGGGTTCAGAGGGGCGCAATTTTACCGGTGGATCCAGCAAAACACTGTACTCGCGCTGTATTCTCCCTTGTTCCCAGGAGACCTCCAGTACGAAGTTCAGAACCGGTTCCTGGATCGGCCTGGTGCTCGATACCTTGATATGGTCCGGGCCCGCTTCCGTCGTTTCCGGTCTTATCAATTCAAAACGCAATCTGGAAAGATCGAGACCCCGCTCTATCCCGGCACGGCGGAACGATGCATGGTCAGCCAGATACACACGCAGGCTGTCGAGTTCGCCAGCCTGCGGGGAAATCAGCGTTATACGACCAGAAAATGTCTGGTTGAGCATGGAATCCACTTCCAGTTGGCCAAGACCCAGGGCGTAAGCGTTCCTGGAAACCAACCACGATGCCACCAATACAAGCCCTGCACAGGCGACTACCAACAGACCGGCTACGCTGCGTTTGAATCCCGCTGAAAAGATATCCTCATGCATGGCTACAAGGTTCGAGTTTCCCAAGATAAAAGAATAATTATTGAACCATTCCCATATGCCTTACCTGACAGACTTCGGCGGGTTGAGAAGGAGTTGATATTCCCTTTGCAACCTGCCATCAGACCACGATAATTCAACCGCAATCAGCACCACCGGCTCGCGTATATCCTTTCTCGTTGTCAATCGCAAATACATCGCATTGCTTTCCTCGACCCACTCATACTGCAAACCCGCTACCGCCAACCTTGTGGACCCTCCGACAAACCGCACCTGGACATCCGTGTCGTCCAGGGTTTCCCGAGTTGCAGAAATGATCTGTATTCTACAGTCCAAAGGCTGGTTTATAGAAGACAAAACCTCCGCTTCAGCAAACCCGATGGCGTGGGACTGCGCCGATACCAGTAGCAGGAAGACAAATCCCAGCAATGGAATATGAAACACTTTTCTTGCAAAACCGTCCATCTTCTTCAACCTGTTTCAGTTATGGTCCATCGTTGAAAGAGCATACGAAGCTGATCCTGCGCCAAACATATCCTTTTGGCACCGGCTTAGCTTGGTAAAACAGCAAATTAGCTCCGCATAATGATAACAACTTGTTAACCATTTTTACAAATGCGTTGTAAACTATATCCTATAAATGCTTTTTTACCAATACCTCGGCAATCTGCACACTGTTCAGGGCGGCCCCTTTGCGCACATTGTCCGCAACTACCCACATATTCAATCCCTTGGGATGTGAAATGTCCTCGCGAATCCGCCCTACATAGACCGGATCGCTAAACGCCGCCGTGGTGGCAGCATCCGGATAAAGCCCTGATTCGCAATCGTCCAATACCATGACGCCCGGTGCCTGTTCAAGCACGGCCCGTGCATCGGCAGCGGCGATGCGCTGCCGGGTTTCCACATGTAGTGCCTCGGAATGTCCATACAGGACCGGCACCCGAACTGCCGTTGGATTCACCTGTATGGTGTCATCTTCCAGTATCTTGCGTGTTTCCCATACCATCTTCATCTCTTCCCTGGTATAGGCATTACTCTGAAATTGATCAATGCATGGCAAAACATTAAAGGCAATCTGCCGCGGATAAACCCGTGCTTCTATCGGATCGCCATCCAACAGCCTGCGGCTTTGCATCCTGAGTTCCTCAACAGCCTGCTTCCCGGTACCAGATACCGCTTGATAGGTACACACATTAACGCGAGCAATACCAACCGCATCGTGCAGTGGCTTAAGCACCAGCAGCATCTGTATCGTGGAACAGTTTGGATTGGAGATTATCGCACCAGCCGGCACAGACGGGATGGCATGTGGATTAACCTCCGGTACTATCAGCGGGATATCCTTCTGATAACGAAACTGCGATGTGTTATCAATGACCACACAGCCGCTGGCAACCGCCTTGGGAGCATAGACCCTGGAAACTTCAGCACCCGCAGAAAACAGCCCAATCCGCACCCTGGAAAAATCAAAGGCGTCCACTGCCTGAACCACGATTTCAGCATCCCGAAATCTCAGACGCTTCCCCGCAGAACGCTGGCTTGCCAATGCATAAAGGCTGCCCACCGGAAAGCTGCGCTCTTCCAGGATTGACAGCATGGTCTCACCGACCGCGCCCGTGGCACCCAGTACTGCTACGTCAAATTTTCTCTGCATGCCTGTCAGACCCACAAAACCGGCTTCTGGCCTCATGGGAGACGCAATGCGTCAAGCACTGCGTCTCCCATCGCTGCGGTGCCCACCGGCGACTGTCCCCGTACACAGATATCCGCCGTACGTACACCGCTAACGAGTACTTTCGACACGGCATTCTCTATCCGGGCCGCAAGCTCCTCTTCATTCAAGCTGTAACGCAGCAGCAGCGACAGTGACAGTATCATGGACAAGGGATTGGCCTTGTCCTGCCCGGCAATATCAGGAGCAGAACCATGCACTGGCTCATACAGGCCAAAATCACCGTGCAACGAAGCCGAGGGCAACATACCTATCGAGCCCGTCAGCATGGCGGCAAGATCGGACAGGATATCACCAAACAGGTTGCTGGTAAGAATGACATCGAACTGTCGAGGCTCCCGAACCAACTGCATGGCGGCATTGTCCACATACATATGCTGCAACGCCACACCTGGATAGTCAACAGCCACATGGCTTACCACCTCACGCCACAATTCACTGACCTCCAATACATTCGCCTTGTCCACCGAACACAGATGTCCATTGCGCCGAACTGCCACTTCAAACGCCGTCCGGGCAATACGCTCTATCTCCTGTTCGCTGTAGACCAGCGTATTAAAGCCTTGCCGAGTATTATCCGGCAATCGTCTAATGCCTCGTGGTTGCCCAAAATAGATGCCTCCCGTCAGTTCCCTGACGATCACGATGTCCAGTCCGGATACCTTTTCCGGACGCAGACTGGAAACATTGACCAGAGCCTCATACATGACTGCTGGTCGTAGATTGGCAAACAAACCCAGTTGCTGGCGGATAGCAAGCAAGCCACGTTCCGGACGCAACTCCCTGTCCAAATGGTTCCATTTCACGCCACCGATCGCACCAAGCAGCACCGCATCGGACTCCTGCGCCAAACGCACGGTCTCTTCCGGCAGTGGAACTCCGGTCACATCGTAAGCACTGCCACCGATCAAGGCAGACTGCCAGTCAAGTGTCAAACCGCAATCATCACGCAGATAACACAGTATTTTTTCCGCCTGCGCCATGATCTCCTGGCCGATACCATCACCAGGTAACAGCAGGATACGCCTGTGCTCAGAAGTCACGCAGCAATTCGGTCAAACCGACTTTGGAGCGTGTCTTGATATCAACCTGCTTGACGATCACCGCACAATACAGACTATAGCAACCGTCCTCCGATGGCAGGTTTCCAGGGACCACCACCGAACCGGGCGGCACATGACCATAACTGATTTCCCGGCTACGGCGATCATAGATACGGGTACTTTGACCAATGTACACCCCCATGGAAATAACAGATCCCTCACCAACCACCACACCCTCGACGATCTCCGAACGTGCACCAATGAAACAGTTGTCCTCTATGATCGTGGGACGGGCCTGCAATGGCTCCAGCACACCACCAATGCCAACCCCTCCCGAGAGATGCACATTCTTCCCAATCTGGGCACAGGAACCGACCGTGGCCCAGGTATCAACCATGGTGCCAGAATCCACATAGGCGCCAATATTCACAAAACTCGGCATCAATACCACGTTACTGGCAAGATGGCCGCCGCGGCGCACATAAGCGGGGGGCACCACACGCACCCCGGCGTCAATAAAATGACCCTTGCTGGCAGCGTAGAATTTACTGGGTATTTTATCAAAATAACTTGTGTATCCTCCTTGAACAACAACATTTTTCTCCATTAAAAACGAAAGCAGCACCGCTTTCTTGAGCCATTCGTGCACCACCCAGACACCATCCCGCTTTTCAGCGACCCGCAGGCTCCCGGCATCCAATCCTTCGATGGCCTGCTCCACCGCACACCGGAACTCTTCAGGTGCCTGTTTGCCCCTCCACTGCTCACGCTGCGCATAATATTGATCGATCAGATCGGCTATCTCTTTCTCTTTCTCTTTCTCTTTCACTTGTAACACCCACTACAATCAAAGCGCGAATAATAAATACTAACACACCGTCACCTGCCATCAGCCCAGACTGGACAATCCTGGCACAGTGCCAACCAAAAGAATGAAGCGCCAGACAAAATCAAGAGAATGTCGACCCGAATCACGCATCCCCGGATGAAAGTCCAGTTGGATTTATACTCTCGAGCCGTCCTGAAGTTGTTTCAATGCAACGGACTCCACCGTCCGGACAAGCTGCTGCATGACAGTCTCCAGACGATCAACGTCTTCGCTCTCTACCATGATACGTACCAGCGGCTCAGTGCCTGAGTTACGTAACACTACCCGTCCTTGAGCACCCAATGCAGACTTTGCCTCCTCAAAGGCGTCACGAACCGCTGGAATTTCGTTAATATCAACTTCACTGAACAGTTGCACGTTATGCACACGCTGAGGCACTTTGCACATCCCCTGCCTGAGTTCATGCAGGCTTTTGCCTGTGCTGACCATGTACTGAAGCACCAGCAACGCAGCGATAATGCCATCTCCGGTAGTCGCCTTGCCCAGATGTACAATGTGGCCGGAACTCTCACCACCCAACACAAGATCATGTGTGCGCAACTTATCGAAGACAAAACGATCGCCCACCTGGGCACGCAGGAACTCAATACCCATATCGGACAATGCGCGCTCAAGTCCCAAATTACTCATGATAGTACCGACCACACCACCTCCAAGCTCATCCTTGCAGCATTTCGCAATAATAAACAGCAACTCATCGCCGTCCACCAGATAACCGCTACTATCAGTCATCACCAGACGATCACCATCACCATCCAGAGCGATACCGACATCGACGCGAGTCTCCCTGACCAGTCTGCATAATTCCGCCGGGGAACAGGCGCCACAGCTTTCGTTGATGTTCAACCCGTTTGGAACATTGCCAACACAATGAACACTGGCCCCCAGCTCCTCCAGGACCTTGGGGGCGATATGATACGTCGCACCATTGGCACAATCCAGCACCACATTCAGTTCCCTGAGATCGGTTCGACCCGGAACCCTGGACTTGCAAAATTCAATATAGCGGCGCGGGGCGTCATTGATGCGTCTGACTTTGCCCAACTGATGCGAAGAGACTGTCCGCATTGTATTGGCCAACTGGTTCTCGATTTCGATTTCCTTTTGCTCTGACAGCTTGGTGCCATCCCCGGAAAAAAATTTAATCCCGTTGTCACCAAACGGATTATGTGAAGCACTGATGACAATGCCGGCCGTAGCCCGGGTATTGCGTGCAAGATAAGCAACACCCGGGGTAGGCATGGGACCAAGTAGACGAATATCCGCTCCTGCGGCAGACAGACCTGCCTCCAGTGCCGACTCAAACATATATCCGGATATGCGCGTATCCTTGCCTATCAATACCAGACACGCACCATCCCGACTCAAAACCTTCCCCGCCGCCCAACCCAGGCGCATAAAAAAATCCGGGGTGATCGGTTCCTTGCCTACCTCTCCCCGGATCCCATCGGTACCAAAATATCGCCTGCCTTTATCTGCCAACTGAGAAGAACCTTGCGGTCCAACCTTCAGACCGGCTTTGCCGGATGCGCCTTACCCGAAGAAGCCACATTCCCATGCTCTTTCCCCTCAGTATCCGAATAAACCATGCCATCATCTCCCGAAGAGTTCGAGTCATCATCATTCCAACCAGCAGGCGCACGCACTGGTCTGTTATTCATGATGTCGTCAATCTGACCCGAATCCAGGGTCTCATATTTAATCAGAGCCTCCGCCATACAATGCAGCTTTGACTCATTTTCATGCAACAGTTTACTGGCACGCTCATAGTTCCTATCAATCAGCAAGCGTATCTCGCGATCAATATCACCGGCTGTCTTCTCCGATATCGATTTGTGGCGAGTCACCGAATGGCCTAAAAACACTTCATCATTCTCATCAGAGTACGCCAATGGCCCAAGCACATCCGACAGTCCCCATTTGCTTACCATATTACGGGCAATCTGGGTGGCAACCTCAATATCATTACTGGCACCAGTAGTGACCTTGTCGACACCAAATATCATCTCTTCAGCGATACGGCCACCAAACAAACTGCTCAACTTGCTCTCCAGATGCTCCTTGCTCATACTCAGACGGTCTTCTTCAGGCAAAAACATGGTCACACCCAGGGCCCGTCCACGCGGGATTATGGTCACCTTGTAAACAGGGTCATGCGCCGGCACCAGACGACCAACGATTGCATGACCGGCTTCATGGTAGGCGGTCAGTTTCTTTTCATCTTCACTCATCACCATGGAACGGCGTTCCGCACCCATCATCACCTTATCCTTGGCACGTTCAAAGTCCGCCATCTCCACTTCCTTCTTGTTCGCACGAGCAGCCAGCAAGGCAGCTTCATTAACCAGATTGGAGAGATCGGCCCCGGAAAAACCCGGCGTGCCACGCGCAATAATCACAGGCCTGACATCATCACTCTTGACCACCTTGCGCATATGCACACGCAGGATCTGCTCACGACCGCGAATATCCGGCAATGGAACCACCACCTGGCGGTCAAAACGGCCCGGGCGCAACAGGGCCGGGTCCAGCACATCCGGGCGGTTCGATGCCGCAATCACAATGACACCCTCATTGCCTTCGAAACCGTCCATCTCCACCAGAAGCTGATTCAATGTCTGCTCGCGCTCATCATGCCCACCACCAAGGCCCGCACCACGATGCCGTCCAACGGCATCAATCTCATCTATGAATATGATGCAGGGAGAATGCTGCTTTGCCTGCTCAAACATGTCACGCACCCGGGACGCACCAACTCCGACAAACATCTCAACAAAATCCGAGCCGGATATCGCAAAAAACGGCACCTGGGCCTCACCCGCTATAGCCTTCGCCAACAGTGTCTTTCCGGTCCCCGGAGACCCCACCATCAGCACCCCTCTGGGGATACGCCCACCCAGATTCTGGAAACGTGCGGGGTCACGCAAAAATTCGACCAGTTCTGAAACCTCCTCCTTGGCCTCTTCGACACCGGCAACGTCTTTGAAGGTAACGCGAACCTGATCTTCGCTGATCATGCGCGCACGGCTCTTCCCGAAAGAAAGTGCACCGCGGCCACTGCCACCACCCTGCATCTGACGCATGAAATAAACCCAGATACCAACCAACAGTAACAGCGGGAACCATGAAATAAAGATATGCGCCCAGATGGAATTGCGGTTCGGCTCTTGACCCACCACCTCTATGTCATGCTCCAGCAACAGGCCTATCAGAGCCCCATTGTCATCCTCCGGGTTATACACCGTGACCATACTGCCATCTGCCAATTCGCCGGTAATAGCGTTCCCCTCTATCTCGACCCGCCTTAACTGCCCGGTCTTGACATCGGAAATGAATTGGGAATAAGAAATCTGCCTGGACATGCCAACGCCGCCAAAGTTTTTCGTCAACATTGCCAACAGACCAATGACAGCCAGCGTGATAAAGATATTTTTAATCATTTCGTTCATTGGTCTCCCTGCATTCTTGCGCATCCAAGGCAACTACCAACACCGCGACAAAAACCGTTCGACAAGCCCCACACGTATCCGTTCACCAACGCGCCAGAACGGCGCTTCCTTATTTCCTTTCCCATGTCCCGGTATTGCATCGATAGCCACGCGACAGCAAATAATATTCCCTGGACTTTCGTCTGGAGGCAGTTGGCTTGCGCACCAGCACACGACGAAAACATCCACGTAGGTACGCAGTATATTCCTCGATGCCTGCCCCGGTAAAGACCTTGACCAGCAAATCACCTCCAGGTCTGAGCACTTTTCGGCAGAAATCAGCCACCTGCCCGGCCAGTTCCATGCTTTGCGCCTGATCAACATCCAGTATACCTGTCATATTGGGGGCAATATCGGACAAAACAAGGTCTGCATGCCTGGCCCCCAGCAACCTTCCACACCGAAGCTGCACATTTTCCTCCTTAAAATCCCCCTGCACAAAATGTACATTGTCAATCGGGGGCATTGCCAATCTGTCTATCGCCAGCAGACAAGCCTCTCTGCCCATGCGTTCAATGGCATACTGGGACCAGCTCCCGGGCGCCGCACCAATATCCACGGCAACCCTCACACGCCGGAATAAGCCGTCCCGGACATCAATTTCTCGCAACTTGAATACGGCCCTTGACCGATAATGGGTAGATTTTGCCTGTTGCACCCACGGATCTCGATGCCAACTCTGCAACCAGTTGGAACAACGGCGCTTCACCACAATCACGTTGCTCCACGTCGCGAGACGTTCCGTTCCAAACTAACAGCCAACACCACGAGCCACCAGAGTCGGACTATCCCGCATAACAAATCTTGATGATCTCGTACTCAACAGGTCCCTTGGGCGCAGTCACCTCGACGGTATCCCCTACATGTTTGCCGATCAATGCACGAGCAATGGGTGAATGCACCGAGATCAGTCTCGCATCAATATCCGCCTCGAGTTCACCAACAATCTGATAACTGACCACTTTGCCATCAGCAACCCCCAGCAATTCAACGTTGGCCCCGAATACCACACTATCGCCAACATCCAGTTTGCTGATATCCACCACCTGGGCCTCTGCCAAACCCGCCTCCAACGCCGCGATTCGGCCTTCCAGCAGACTCTGCTGTTCGCGTGCGGCATGATACTCCGCATTTTCACTGAGGTCCCCGTGTGCACGGGCCTCGGAAACGGCGTTTATGATCTTCTGGCGTTCAACAGTCTTGAGAACACGCAACTGCTCCCTGAGCATCTCGGCGCCTGCGCTGGTTATTGGTTTTTTACTCACTGTCTCATTTCCTCATGCAAAGACTGGAGCATATGTGGCAAAACCTGCTCCCGTTGACCTATGGCCGCAACTGTCGCCCGTGCTCCCGCCATAGTAGTGGTATAGCATACCCGGTATTGAAGCGCGGTGCTTCTGATCGAAAACGAGTCGGCAATCGCTTTCTTTCCTTCTGTGGTGTTAACGATAAGGCTGATCTGAGCATTCTTCAACCGATCAACAATATGCGGCTGTCCTTCGCGTACTTTATTCACCCTCTCACATTCTATGCCCGCAGCACGGATAGCAGCGGCGGTACCATGCGTGGCACACAGAGTAAAACCCAGTCCGACGAGTTCTCTGGCCAACGCTACAGCCGCCGGCTTATCACTGTCCCTGACACTGATGAAGGCGCGTCCCTCCATTGGCAAGATCTGTCCAGCGGCTTCCTGGCTCTTGGCAAAGGCGATATCAAAACGTCTGCCAACACCCATCACCTCACCCGTGGATTTCATCTCGGGACCAAGCAAAGGATCGGTTCCCGGAAATTTGGCAAACGGGAACACCGACTCTTTGACCGCGTAAAAAGGCGGCTGCGGTTTGCCGGAAATTCCCTGCTCATGCAGGCTTTGCCCAGACATGCACCGCGCCCCCACCTTTGCCAATGGGATACCGATCGCCTTGGAAACAAACGGTATGGTCCTGGATGCCCGCGGATTTGCCTCCAGCACATATATTTCTCCCTCCTTGACAGCAAACTGCACGTTCATCAGGCCAGACACCTTGAGGCCCAAAGCCAGTCTGCACGCCTGTTCGGCCAGACGTTCAACAATCTCTGAAGACAGGCTAAACGGAGGCAAGCTGCACGCGGAGTCTCCGGAGTGTACTCCCGCCTGCTCTATGTGTTCCATAATGCCCGCAACAAAGACTTCCTTTCCATCACAGACAATATCTACATCGACCTCGACCGCTTCGCTCAGAAAATGATCCAGCAACACCGCGGTACGTTCAAACACCATGGTGGAAGAATCAATCCAGGCAGCCAGTTGTTCTTCGTCATAGACGATCTCCATGGAACGCCCGCCCAGGACATACGATGGACGCACCACCAAAGGCCAATTTATGCTGGCGGCACTCTCCAGTGCCTGCTCCTTGCAATACGCGATCTGGTTGTCCGGCTGTCGTATACCCAACGCCTTGACCAGGGCCTGAAATCGATCCCGATCCTCGGCCAAATCAATGGAATCGGGCGAGGTACCGATTATCGGCACCTCGCAGGCCGCCAGCGCCTTCGCCAAAGCCAACGGTGTCTGCCCTCCATACTGCACGATAACCCCCTCTGGCTTTTCCAGCGAGACGACCTCAAGGACATCCTCCAGACACAAGGGCTCAAAATACAGACGGTCCGCAATATCATAGTCGGTAGAGACAGTTTCCGGGTTGCAGTTGATCATAATCGTCTGATAGCCGGATTCCCGCATGGCCATGGCCGCCTGCACACAGCAGTAATCAAACTCGATCCCTTGACCGATACGGTTAGGACCGCTCCCCAATACAACGATCTTGCTGGCGGTTTCGGGTCTTGCCTCACACTCCTCCTCATAGCATGAATACATATAAGCAGTAGTTGCCGGGAACTCGGCCGCGCAGGAATCCACCCGCCTGTAGACCGGACGAACACCCAGCAACCAGCGCAGCGTGCGTACAGAGCTCTCCTCCGTACCGACCAAGGTCGCGATGCGAGCATCGGAAAAACCTTTGCGCTTGAGCATACGCAGGGTCAAACCGTCAAGCATGTCCTCCCCCCGCTCACGCAACGTCTCCTCGGTCGCGATCAGATCGGCAATCTGTACCAAAAACCATGGATCAATGGCACTCAGGGCATGGACCTCCTCGATAGACATGCCCGCTCTCAATGCGTCCGCCACGTAGCGCAAACGCTCAGCGCGCGGCTCACGTAATTCATTGCGTATCCGATCCATATCCTGCTTCGGATCGGGCAGGCAAATTTCATCCAGGCCGGAAAGCCGCGTCTCCAGTCCACGAAGGGCCTTTTGCAGAGACTGCTGAAAATTGCTGCCTATAGCCATTACCTCACCCACCGACTTCATTTGAGTGCCAAGGCGGGAATCCGTCATCGGGAATTTTTCAAAGGCAAAACGCGGCATCTTGGTAACAACATAGTCTATGCTGGGTTCAAAAGACGCGGGGATGGCATTCCCCAATATCTCGTTACCCAATTCATCCAGGGTATAACCCACCGCCAACCGGGCAGCCACCTTGGCAATCGGGAACCCGGTCGCCTTGGAAGCAAGAGCCGATGAACGTGACACACGAGGATTCATCTCAATGACAACCATTTCACCCGTATCCGGGTGTAATGCAAATTGTACGTTGGAACCACCAGTATCCACCCCGATCTCCCTGAGCACTGCGATGGCGGCGCTTCGCATACGCTGATATTCCCTGTCAGTCAGGGTCTGTGCCGGAGCCACAGTGATGGAATCACCGGTATGTACACCCATCGGATCGAGATTTTCAATGGTACACACGATAATACAGTTATCTTTACGGTCACGTACCACTTCCATCTCGAATTCCTTCCAGCCCAATACCGACTGCTCCAGCAAAACACGGTGTACCGGGGAGACATCCAGCCCGCGCCGACATAATTCCATTAGCTGCTCACGGTTCCAGGCGATACCACCGCCGCTGCCACCCAGGGTAAACGAAGGCCGGATAATAACGGGGAAACCTGTCTTCTCCTCCGCTTCTCCAAGCTGCTGCAGATTGTCAACCATGACGGAACATGGCATGGACAGGCCGATACCCTGCATTGCGTCACGAAACTTCTCCCGATCCTCCGCCTTGTCTATTGCCTCCCGACTGGCACCGATCAGTTCCACACCATGGGCTTCCAGCACCCCTGCGGCAGCGAGGTCCAGGGCACAATTCAAGGCGGTCTGTCCTCCCATGGTTGGCAATAACGCCTGTGGACGCTCACGTTCCATGATCTTCTCCAGCGTACTGCTATTGAGCGGTTCAATATACGTGGCATCCGCCATATCCGGATCGGTCATAATGGTCGCGGGATTGGAATTGACCAAAATAATGCGGTAGCCCTCCGCACGCAGCGCCCTGCAGGCCTGCACCCCGGAATAATCAAACTCGCAAGCCTGACCGATAATGATCGGCCCTGCACCTATAATGAGTATGCTGTCAATATCCGTGCGTTTCGGCATGACTGAACTATTGCATCAGCGCGACAAAATCGCTGAACAGGCTCTTGATATCGTCCGGGCCCGGGCTGGCCTCGGGGTGTCCCTGGAAACCCAGGATGGGCCTGTGCCGGTGGCGAATGCCCTGCACAGAACCATCAAACAGGGAGATATGCGTAATCTCCAGTTCCGCGGGGATGGACCCCGGGTCTACCGCAAAGCAATGATTCTGACTGGTAATATACACTCGTCCATGCGCCAGCTCACGTACCGGATGATTCGCCCCGTGGTGACCAAATTTCATCTTGAAGATATGTGCGCCACAGGCCAGCGCCAGCAACTGATAACCCAGGCAAACGCCCAGCACCGGAAGCCCTGAATCGAGACAGCCGCGGGCAGCCGTGATGGCCGCTGCACAAGCACTCGGGTCACCCGGGCCATTGGACAGCACAATCCCGTCCGGCTGTTCAGCCAACACCTCGGCAATCGGGGTCGTGGCCGGCACGACCTTTATATGGCATCCCTGATCGACCAACAGGCGAAGGATGTTGCGCTTGACCCCGAAATCATACACCGTGACCCGCCGTTCAGGCCGGGTCTGTCCCTGCCTGCCGTTAGCACCACCCCAACAGCCCGCGTTCCACTGATATGGCCGGGAAACAGTCACTCTGCTTACCATGTCCACTCCCGACAGACCAGGACAGTCACGGGCCGCGCCGACAGCGGCGGCAGGATCAAGCTTCTGGCCATCCACGGCACTCATGATACAGCCACGCATGGCGCCCTTCTCACGCAACCGGTGTGTCAGACGGCGGGTATCAATGGATGCCACAGCCATGCTGTCACGCTGTTCAAGCCAACGTACCAATCCCTGTTCGGCGCGCCAGTTGCTGTACTGCAAAGGGTCACTGCGCATGATCAGGGCCAATGCATGAACATGCCCGGATTCGTCATCATCGACATTCACCCCGACATTCCCGATATGGGGATTGGTCAGCACGATCATTTGACCACTGTAGGATGGATCGGTAAGTATCTCCTGGTATCCACTCATCGCGGTGTTGAAGACCACCTCTCCCAGGATCCGGGATTGAATGCTGCCCAGCGCGTTTCCATGAAACACACTGCCATCCTCCAGTGCCAGCATCGCGGCAACATCAGAGGTCATGGATAATTTTCTCTGTACATTAAAAAAGGAGTAGCCATCATCCTGACCACTCCCCGGGAAACTCTGTGGGCATCCTGTCATCTTACTGTATTCCCGGCATTTGCGTCCATGCCTTTCCCACATGGACAACCGGGACAGTCCTGTACGGGTTCAAGACCGCCTCAGGTCATCACACTCCTCTTCGGGGCATCCCCCCGCCGCAACAGTCAGCGCCCTGCGCCCCGGCTACTGCGACTCCCGGGGGGAGTGATGGATAGCGGCATTGTGCGTGGCCACAACAATGTGACTGCAGGGGCATGGTCTCCCCCATCGCAACCGCCGTCCCCTTTCGGCTCGGCTGCTGCGTACTCCCCCTCAAAGGGGGGCGATGGATTGTGCAACGGCTCGGTGGTTTGTTGGCTGGGCGGAGGGCACCGCATACGCTCGAGGCCTTGGCTTTTGCCCCCCACCGGCGCGCCTGCGGGCTGGCGCCCTTGGCTTGCCGGCTCCCCCTCGAGGGGGGAGCGATTGATGGCGGCGTTGTGCGGGTCCACGACAGTGAAACTGTCGGGGGCGCAAGTCCCCCCGCCGCAACAGTCAGCGCCCTGCGCTATCTGCCGTGCGACTCCCGGGGGCATAATTGACAACGGCACGAGACCATACAAAAATGGTATATACTTCGCGGCACCCAGTGGCTGCCAAAGCATGTGAAAAACCGTCTTGCAGTCCTGATTGCCGATGAAGCCTTCCGCGAGCAAATGGCAGGATCCCGAACAACATGAGCCCGGCCTGCTGCGTCCATTACCCCGCACACCGCTGTGGAAAGCGTATGGCTGCCAGACCAGCCCTTTCACACACGGTATGGATGTATGGTTCGCCTGGGAGCTGTCCTGGCTTAATCCGCAGGGATTGCCACAGGTGGCGGTAGCAGAACTGCAATTCCCCGGCGAGACGCCATACCTGATTGAATCCAAATCACTGAAATACTATCTGTGCAGCCTGAACCACCAGCACTTTTGCAGCCGGGAAGAACTCATCCATACGGTGGGTACCGCACTCGGGAAATCGGTGCACATGCCAGTGGGGATCACACTGTATGATGTGGATGAAGCCCCGGGGCCCTGTCCCACCACCGCTGCCATTTGTCTGGATAAACAGGATATAGCAACGCATATCTATGATCGGGATCCCGCGCTGCTGCAGCTCTGCGATACCCGGGTTGTGGAAGAGTCTCTATGCAGTCACCTGCTGAGAAGCCACTGTCCGCTGACTGGCCAACCGGACTGGGCGAGTGTATACATAGGTTATCGTGGCAAGGCGATCGATCATGCCGCTCTGCTGCGCTATATTGTTTCCTGGCGCAATCACAGTGGTTTTGCGGAGCATTGTACCGAACATATCTTTCTGGACATCCTGCAGCAATGCGGGCCACAGAGGCTGCATGTCTGCTGCCGCTACCTGCGACGCGGCGGACTGGACATCAATCCCTGGCGCAGTAATTGCGGGGACTGCTGGGGGTTGCCCACACGCGCAGTCCGGCAGTAGGCACTCTGGCGCATGATTTTACCCGAGTCAATCCGCGGCATAGCCAAGTTCCCGCAGCATTGATATCGAATCGAACCATCCCTTGCGCACCTTCACCCATGTGTTCAGATGTACCCGAGAGTGAAAAATGGCCTGCATATCCTCCCTCCCCGCTTTGCCCACCGCTCTGAGCACACTGCCTCCCTTACCAATTATCATCGCTTTATGCCGTTCGTTATCCACCCAGATAGTCGCCGACACACGCAACAGGTCTTGCTGTCGGCAAAAAACCTCCACGGTAATGGTCAGCCGATAAGGCAATTCATCACCTAGCCTGCGCATGAGTTTTTCCCTGATTAGCTCGGCGGCCAAAAAAGATTCATCCCGATCACTGAACTGGCGCGGAGGATACCGGGGTTCCGCGCAGGGGAGACAGGTGCTCACCACACTCTCCAGGCGCGACAGGCTGATCCGTCTCAGCGCGGATACCGGGACAATCTCCGAAAAATCGTATATGCGGGCACATGCCGCCATCTGTTCCAGCAAGGCGTCTCGCCGAGCCAACAGGTCAATCTTGTTGATCACCAGGACTATCGGGCAAAAGGCATAGCGACGCAGCCGATCCAGCACCAATGCGTCCAACCGATCCCAGCGTCCAGCCTCTATCACCAATAGTGCCAGCTCAGCCCCACCAAGGACCTTGTCAAGCTCCCGGTTCATATACCGGTTCAAGGCAAACCTTGGCAACTTCTGAAATCCGGGTGTATCAATCAACGCAAGCTGGTACTGACTGGACGATTTGATCCCGAGCATACTCCACCGCGTTGTCTGCGGCTTGGCCGAAACGATGCTGAGCTTGCGACCAAGAACGGCATTGACCAACGTGGATTTGCCCGTATTGGGCCGACCGGCCACCACCACATGGCCGCTACGATAAACCGGTGCGGGACGCACCAGACAATCTGTCATCCGGGCCACACCCCGGCCAAAAACCGCTCCCAAAGAAAACTGCCTGCCCCCCTACTTCTCATCATCAAGCAGCCGCACAGTCTCTCTACTGTTCTCCCCCAGCGTGATCGCCTCCTTCACATGAATCTTCAGATAGAGGTTGTAAGCAAGGTGATTTTCCTGCGTATAGTCAACGACCAATACACGTTTATCCTTTTTTTTGATGAGCCGTACGCGCCCCTTGTTCTCCCGGATTGCACTTGCTTCCAGCGCAGGAAACAGGTTGATCTGTGCCCGGCGATCTATCGCCTCCACCACTTTTGAGTATGTGGAAACCTCCGCAAGTGGTAACTGTGCCACACCCACCATGATGGTCTTTGCCTTGAAGTACCCGTTATACAGCGGAAAGGCCATCAGTAGAAAACCTGCAAAAATGGCCCCAATGGCCAGGGAGATGCAAAATCCCATAAACGTCAGACCTGTCTGGCGCCGTATTACCGAAGGTTTCATCATTGCACTGTTATCACTTTTCGCTCGCAGACCCAACTGCCAACCGCGGCCCATTCAAACCCGTTACAACACACGAGCCTCAACCCTAAGGTGGGTGGTATGAAGAGTCGGGCCAAAATCACACCACATCCCGCATACTTGCCGGGGAAGACATCCCGGCAAGTATGCCGGAATACCGAAATCCGCTATCAGCCACCGTTCTGTCAATCCCCGTAATGGCAGATATGCTCGATGGCCTGATCCAGTCTTTGGAGGGTACGAGATTTCCCCAACAAATACAAGGTATCTCCGATACCCGGTGAAACATCTTCACCGGTAACCGCAACACGAATCGGCTGCGCCAACTTGCCCAGTTTCAATTGATGCCTGCTGGCACAGTCTTTTACACACTGCAATAATGCCTGTTGATCCCATGTCTGCAAGCCCTCGCAGGCATTGCGAAAATCTCTGAGCGGCCTCAACAAAGCCGGAGGCAGATACTGTTTGAGCGCCTGCCTGTTCACACATTTCTGCTCCCGCAGATAGAAACACACACTCTGCTCCGCCATCGCACGCAGCGTATTGGTCCGATGTTTCTGCACCCCCACCAGGGCCTCCAAATCCGGACCATCCTCGGTATTTTCAACCCCGTACTCAAACAGATAGCCACGCAACAAGCTGGCAAGCCTGGCATCATCGGCAGCACGCAGATAATGCTGATTGAGCCATAGCAACTTGTCGGGATTCAGTCTGGCAGCAGACTTGCTCAGTGCCGATAGATCGAACAGCTCGATCATGCGCGTACGATCAAACAACTCTTCGTCTCCATGCGACCAACCCAAACGCAGCAGATAGTTCAACAACGCATCAGGCAAAAATCCCTGCTGCCAGTAGTGCAATACATTGCTGTCACCCGAACGTTTGGACAGTTTCCCCCCTTGTGCATCCAAAATCAACGGGATGTGCGCATATGCCGGGGGGTCCCAGGCAAAGGCCTGGTATATATTGAGCTGTCGAGGCGTATTATTCAGGTGATCATCACCACGAATGACATGCGTGATACCCATCGCATGGTCATCAACCACCGCGGTCAGATTGTACGTCGGCAGACCATTGGAACGCATCAATACCAGATCGTCCAGTTCCTGATTGTCGAACACCACGGAACCCTGAACCAGATCGTCCAGAACCACCATCCCCCGCTGCGGGTTCCGAAAACGGATCACCGGGTTCGAATTCCTGTCAGCGGGCCGCCCGCGTTCACGACAACGCCCGTCATAGCGTGGCTTCTTCCCTTCTCTCAAGGCCGCTTGACGCATCTGATCCAGTTCCTCCCGGCTGCAATAACAGTGATAGGCACAACCCGATTCCAGCAACCGGCCAACCGCCTCCTGATACAGTGAAAGCCGTTTGGATTGGAAAATGGCACCCGTATGGTCAAGGCCAAGCCAGTCCATGGCGTCCAGTATGCCTTTCACCGCATCCTCACTGTTACGCTCCACATCGGTATCTTCGATACGCAACATGAATTTCCCACCGTGATGCTTTGCATACAGCCAGGAAAACAGTGCGGTGCGCACGCCGCCTATATGCAAAAAACCCGTCGGACTTGGAGCAAAACGGGTCCTTACCGTCACCATCATTTGTCCTGTGTCCGTTTCGGAAAGAGCCAGGGCACCTCGCTGGCACGCCTGCTTTCATAAGCCCGTATCGCCTCGGCATCGCGCAGGGTCAAAGCAATCTCGTCCCAGCCATTCAACAGCCGCTCCTTCAGTTCTGCCGCAATAGCAAAATTGATGGCAGACTCCCCTTGTGGATACAGTTCCTGCCGCTGCAAATCCACTCCAAGACGCCAGGCCGGATCAGCCAGACTGCATGCAAACAGACGATCCAGTGGCACATCCTCCAGACAGATCAGCAACAATCCGTTTTTGGCCGCATTGCTGGAGAAGATATCACTGAAGGAAGCGGCTATAACAACCTGAATGCCATAATCCAACAAGGCCCAGACCGCATGTTCCCGTGATGAACCACAGCCAAAGTTCTGCCGCGCCAATAAGATGGCCGCCTCCTGTCGGCCTGGCCGATTAAGGATAAAGTCGGGATTCAAGCGCCTGTCCGCAGGTGCGACAGTCAGACTGCCAGGGTCCAGATATCGCCAATTATCAAACAAAAAGGCCCCATAACCCGCACGTTCGATGGATTTAAGATACTGCTTGGGAATAATGCTGTCAGTATCGATATTCGCCCGGTCAAGTGGCAAAACCCGGGCATTGAGAGATTGGAATACCCGCACTGATCAGGCAACCGAAGACAGTTCGCGGACATCGACCAGATGTCCGGCGATGGCGGCAGCCGCCGCCATCGCCGGGCTTGCCAGATGTGTACGTCCACCCTGCCCCTGTCTCCCCTCAAAATTACGGTTTGAGGTCGACACACAGCGTTCCCCCGGTAACAAACGGTCCGCGTTCATTGCCAGACACATGGAACATCCGGGATTGCGCCACTCAAAACCCGCGTCCACGAAGACCTGCGCCAGACCTTCCGCCTCTGCCTGCTGTTTGACCAGACCCGAGCCCGGCACGACCAGTGCCTGACGAATCGACCCCGCTATACGTCTGCCCTTGACCACAGCCGCCGCGACACGCAGATCTTCGATCCGGGAATTGGTACAGGAACCCAGAAAAACCTTGTCCGGCCGAATCCCGGTGAGCGCCATGCCAGGCTGCAAATCCATGTACTCCAGCGCCTTCAACATCCCCTCCCGCCTGACGACATCCGGCTCCTGCTGCGGGTCCGGGACGCTTCCATCTATGTCCAGCACCATCTCCGGGGATGTCCCCCAGGTAACCTGCGGCACAATGGCTGCCGCATCCAGTTCAATCGCACTATCAAACACGGCATTATCATCGCTATGCAACTCACGCCAGTGAGATACCGCCTGTTCCCACAATTCCCCATCCGGCGTGAATGGCCTGCCACGCACATAGCGAAGCGTCTCATCGTCCACCGCCACCATGCCATAACGGGCACCCGCCTCAATGCTCATATTGCATACCGTCATGCGTCCTTCCAGGGACAATGCACGGATCGCCTCCCCGGAAAATTCGATCGCATAACCCGTCGCCCCGGCAGTACCGATTTGACCAATAATCTTCAGAATAATGTCCTTGGCATACAGACCCGATCCGAGACGATTATCAACCCTGATGCGCATATTACGCGCCTTTTTCAGGACCAGGCACTGGGTAGCCAACACATGTTCCACCTCGGAAGTGCCAATACCAAACGCCAGTGCACCCAGGGCCCCATTGGTCGAGGTGTGAGAATCTCCACAGACTATACTCATGCCTGGCAGACAAGCCCCCTGTTCCGGCCCCACCACATGGACTATGCCCTGTCTCGGATCTCCCATGGCAAAACGCACGATCCCCGCCTGCCGACAATTGCGTTCCAGGGTGTCCAAAGACAGCCGCGTGACAGAGTCATCGATGTCGGCACGCCCACCAATAGTGGGGACATTATGGTCCTCCACAGCCAGGTTGGCAGACGTTCGCCAAAGCTCGCGTCCCGCCTGTGCCAAACCGGAAAACGCCTGGGGCGAGGTCACCTCGTGCAACAGGTGGCGATCGATGTATATCAGAGACGAACCGTCGGCATTTTCCTGCACCAGATGCGCCTGCCACAATTTGTCATACAAGGTCTGTCCCGATGACACTGTCTCCAATCCCGCCATTTGCAATCAGTCCAACGCCATATCCAATACTGTACGTCCCCGGGTCCGACCAGCGAGCATATTGTCAAACACTGCCGGGAGTTCACTCAGACCCACTTTCCCTGTCACCACGGCATCCACATCGGGTCTCCATACCGTTGCCAGTTGCTGCCACAACTGTCGCCGCAAGGCGGTAGGACAATTGGCTGAACTGACCCCCAGCAAAGACACGCCACGAAGAATGAATGGCATGACTGTAGTCCGGAGTTCGCTGCTTTCCGCCAATCCCACCGACACGACATTGCCCCAGGGACGAGTGGTGCCAAGCAACCAGGCGAGCATTTTTCCCCCCACATTATCAATGCCTCCACCCCATTTGCCTTTTTGCAGTGGACCATGTTCAAAATCAATGTCGCTGGCAGAGATAACACGTTCGGCACCCAGAGCGCATAACCATTCTGCCACATCGCGCTTCCCACTGACACAAACCACCTTATAGCCAAGTCGGCACAACAGGCTGACCGCAATACATCCCACCCCACCCGAGGCCCCGGTAACCAGAATTTCTCCATGCTCCGGTCGCTGGCCATTCTGCTGCATGCGATGGACACACAAGGCCACAGTGAACCCGGCCGTGCCAAGTGCCATAGCGGTATACGGTGTCAAGCCCTCCGGCAACCGGACCACCCATTCGGCAGGCACCCGGGCATATTCCGCATAGCCTCCATCATGGGACACGCCCAGATCGTAGCCCGTAACCAGTACCGCAGCACCCGGCTGCAAATCCGATACTGAAGACTCGAGCACCTCTCCCGCCAGATCTATGCCGGTAGTCAACGGCATGGAGCGCACGATCTTTGCCTTGCCGGTAGACGCCAGCGCATCCTTGTAATTCACACTGGAATGGCTGACCCGGATCAAAACTTCCCCTCCAGGGAGGCTGTCAAACGGCATCTTCTGCACCGTGGCAGACACCACGTCCCCCTGCCTGGAGACTCGCAATGCTGTAAAATCTTTCTCCATCTTCACTCTCAGTTCGGTTCGCGGCTGCGCGACAACTCCCAGGTTTTACAAATATAGACAAGCATGCAACAATAGCGTCCCATATCCGGCGGCCAACTTCCGATCCGGCCACCATCGGAATCCCCGGCAGCCGCTACCTCAGGGAAGCAGCACTGGGCCGGGTCACACACTCGGGCATGGTATTTTATTGGTATTTTATCCGGTTATAAGGCAAAACCAAATGCGTATAAGGCACCTCAGGCAGACAGTGAGACTGACGCTGGCGCTCGCGCTCCTGCTCCTGCACTTGCCCACTGCACATGCCGACTTCAACGACGGGGTCGTCGCCTACCTGATGGGCGACTACGACAAGGCGTTTACCGTAATGCAGTCTCTGGCCGAATCAACCGAACATGGCTATGCCCAATACTATCTGGGGATGATGTATCTGAGAGGACAAGGGGCGGAACAGAGTGATGCCAGTGCAGGCAAGTGGTTCCGGCGGGCGGCGAAAAACCGTATCTCACAGGCGCAGTATAAGCTCGGCAAGCTCTATATGAAGGGGCGCGGAGTCCCGAAAGACAATGAACTCGCTTATGCCTGGCTGCTGACCGCCACCAAGCATCAACACCAGCAGTCCATGGAAGAGATTGGCAAGGCACAATCGGTACTGTCTGTGGAAGAAGCCGCTGCCGCAGAGAAACTGGGCCAGGAATTCATCGAAAAATACGGCCCTCAGGCAAGCATCGACCCGTCACAACCGATACAGATTGACAATTAACGGGGTGATGCGAGTCGCAGGGCCATCTGATCTGCCCGGGCTCCCCACAACAGTATGCGACAAGATGCGATCCCGCTCCGCCCACCGCATCCATTGCCCCGTGTCACAAGTACCAGAACAGACAGACCATCAACATACACAGGGCCAGCAACAGGACCAGGCCCACAGAACCGTACTGCGGCAAACTCTTCACCAAGTGTTTGCCATTGCTGAAGGCGCCGGCTGTAAACCGCCTGAAGTCGTTATCCATGCGCCCCAGCCAGGGTATCAATGAACGCCAGGCGGCAGGGAACAGGCAACGATAAAACCAGTCAAAATCCAGGCTGATGGTCGATGTGCCCTGCATCCAGCGTAACAACAGGAAAAACGCGCATCCGGAAAACATCAACAACTGCAACTGTGCCAAAACATGGTCTGCGGTATAGGGCACATAGTCCACCGGATACGGCAACATCGCATACAGACCATCGGGAGCAAGCCCCAGCAGCAGACAAAGCCCGGACAGCAACAGCATCGCCACACACATGTTGGCAGGCGGATCGGTACATCCCGGACCGGACGCCTTCTGGACAAAGACAAACCACGGAAACTTGAGCCCGGCATACAAAAACACACCCACAGACCCCGCCTGCAACAACAGCCATGTGTATAGCAGATGCTCATCCGCGGACGCCTTCACCACCATGGATTTACTGACAAATCCCGATGTGAGAGGAAAAGAGGATATGGACAATGCGCCAATGACGCAACAGGCGGCGGTAAATGGCATGGATCGTATCAGTCCGCCCAGTTCGCTCAGCCTTCTCCGTCCTGTCATATACAATACCGCACCCGCCGACATAATCAACAACGCAATAGTTGGATTGAATACATGAGCCACCACACCATTCAACGCCATCGCAGTACCTATGCCCACACCACAAACCATGAATCCCACCTGATTGACGATGCCGTAGGCGAGGAGACGCCGCATATCGTTCTCCAGCAATGCGTAGACAATGCCATAAAAAATCATCCAAAGACCGACAGCTATCAGGATCTCGGTCCCGGGGAAAGCGCGCACCAAGGCATATACTGCCGCTTTTGTGGTAAAAGTCGAAAGCAGTACCATGCCACTGAACGACGACTCCGGGTAGGCATCTGCAATCCAGGCCGACAGTGGGGGCGCTCCCGCATTGATCAGGAAACCTGCGAGTATCAGCCAACAGTAGTAATATTCCATACCAAAATAGTCAAACAGCAGGCTCTGTTGCGCGTGGTAATACCCTGCCAATCCGACCATCAGCAACACACCACCAAATATATGTATCAGCAGGTAACGCATCCCGGCAGCACTGGCCCTTGCCGACCCCTGCGACCAGATCACCAGAGTCGAGGCAATCGCCATGAGTTCCCAGAATATAAACAGACTGAGTATGTCAGCCGCCAACACAACTCCCATTGCGGACCCGGCATAAATAAAACTGACCGACAATTCCAACGACCGAATTTGTCGGTAACAGAAAATCATTGTTGCCGACAATATCAGAGCAAAAAAAATCAGAAACAGTCTACTGAGCGCATCGACCCTGAACAGAACCAGTGTCATGCCCAACCAGTCAATCTGCATCCCTTCAGTTTTGTTAACAGACAAAATCAACAGCAGCACCGCTATCGGAACGACAAGGCTTAGCCACATCCGCAGCCGTTGCTGAAAGAATGGCAACAGTGCCCCCGCCAATATCAGTAACAACCCCGGATGCATGTTATCGAGCATCGTAATAATCCTGTTTGCGTTTGATGACACTCCCCAAAAGTCTTGTCAACGCAATAATCAGCACACAGCAGAAAAACCCGAAGACCGCGTTGAAGCCCAAAAAATCCGCAATGCCAAAATGCGCATGCAACTCTATCAACGCTTCCGCACAAACACTCATAAGCAGCAGAAAACAGCCTGTCCCGCGCAGAGCTTTCATACTTATCAGGCCACGCAGGTGTTCCGCTCGCATAATCACACCTTGATTATGGACAGGCATAAATCCAGCAGACTCTCCGGCAACAGGAACACCAGCAAACTCAGAATAGCTGTTGTACCCATCGCCAGCAGCATGGTTCTCGGGAGTGGACGCGCCGTTTCTCCCTCCGGTGCGGCGCAGAAAAAACCACGATAGATTACAGGCACGAAGTACGCCGCATTGAGCAGTGTGCTCAACACGATAATCAACATTGCAAACCACTGTTGCGCATCCCACGCGGCCAACAGGATAAACCACTTGCTGACAAAGCCCGCAGTTGGCGGCAGACCTATCATGGAAAGGCTGCCTATAGTAAAACTCAGCATGGTTATCGGCAACGCACGGCCGATCCCGTTCATCTCACTGACCCTGGTTTTGCCGCTGGCGGTATAGATCGCGCCAGCGGCAAAAAACAGTGTGATCTTGCCCAGCGCATGAGACACAATATGCATAGCCGCACCCGCCACCGACAGGGGTAACAGCAAAACCGCGCTCAAGATCACATAGGACAACTGACTAATCGTTGAATACGCCAGCCGGCGCTTGAGATTGTCCGCATACAAAGCCACGACGGAACTGAAGATTATCGTTGTCCCGGCAATATAGAGCAGTGCATTGAAATCCATACTCGATGCAAGGAAATCCACGCCAAACACATACACTATAACTTTCAGCATCACAAAAACACCCGCCTTGACCACAGCCACAGCGTGCAATAAGGCACTGACCGGTGTAGGCGCAACCATCGCGACAGGAAGCCATTGATGCACCGGGAGCAAAGCCGCCTTGGCCGTACCCCACGCAAATAGCAGCAACAGTGGCAGTACATACACCGCCGCCACTTTACCGCTCAAAATCCCCCCTGCGGTAAATTCGAGTGTTCCAGCAAGGTAATGGCACAGAATAATCGCCGGCAGTAACAACACTATCGAACTGGATAACAGAAAGCCAAGGTATATCCTGCCAGCTTTTTTTGCCGCGCTGTCTCCCTTATGGCTTACCAGGGGAAAGGTCGACAGTGTCAGTCCTTCGTAGAAAATGAACAGCGTCAACAAGTTCCCAGCCATGGCAATGCCGATCGCGAAGAAAATGGCGAGCGCGAAAAAACAGTAGAACCGGGTCTGATGCGGTATCCGGTTACTACGCATATAGCCGATGGTATAGAGTGAACTGATAACCCACAATACCGATACCAGCAGCGCAAACAGCAAACCCAGTGGCTCTATCACAAAATGGATAGGCAAGCCAATGATCGGTTCAATCATGGACAACTCGGGACGGAACCCCCGCATCACCGGGGTCCAGAGTTGCAGCACCAATACCAGCAGGGCCCCACCACCCAACAGCGTCGTCAGCTCACGCACATCCGGATGACGATGCAGCAATAAAACAGCGGTTGCCACCAACATCGGACATAGCAGAATCGCAAATATCATCCAGGGATCAATCATTACATTCCCCTATCAGGAAAATCCGCAAAGGCCGAGTAAACCAACCGCCAGACATCAACCCGCATACAGCAACTGGTGTGCAACAGCATCGGCAAACCCCTGCAAAGGCGCACTGCCCACCCCTAAAATCAGAACGGCCAGCACGAAGACAGGCAGTGACATACACAAAGCGTGTGGAACCACAATTGCCTCCGCCGAGGCGCCAGCGCTGTCCCTGGCCACCAACGCAGACCTGTCATACAAGACCTCGACCGCCTTCCATACATAAACCAGGGCCAACAACGAGCTGAACAAAATCACAGGAAGCAGAACCCATATACCTTGCTCAACGGCCGCAAAAAACAGCAACCACTTACTGATAAAACCAGCAGTCAGTGGCATGCCCACCAGTGATAACCCGAGGGTCACGAAACACGCAGCCAGCCAGGGAGAATGCCGCGCCATGCCTCGAAGGCCCCGTAGCGACGCTGTACCATGTCGATATTCGATCACCGCCACCGTCATGAACAAACCCGTCTTGGTCAATGCGTGATTGCACATGAACACAAGGGCCGCGGCCAAACCGGCAGGACTCCCCAGGCTGACTGCCAACAGCATATAACCTATCTGGGAAATGCTCGACCACGCCAGCAGATAACGGATATTGTCCTGACGCATGGCCACACACCCCCCATAAAACATCGCACATACCGCCAATGTCATGAATATCCAGTCCATACGCATCTCCTGAAAAGAAAACTCGACGCCAAACAGGGAATACAAGAAGCGTATCAGCACATACAAAAACACTTTGGTGGTAGTGCCTGCAAAGAAAGCGGCAATCGCCGTCGGCGACTGGCCATAGGCACCCGGAAGCCAGATATGAAACGGGAATATTGCACACTTCAGCATTATTCCCAGGGAAAAAAACGCCAGCGCCGTCTTGATTACCGAACTGTCTTTCGATGTTGCCAGCTTCGTGGCCAGATCCGACATGTTCAGGGTCCCGGTAAGTGCATACAACAAGCCAACGGCAATCAGGATAAAACTGGCTCCAATGGTGCCATATATCAAGTATTGGTAAGCGGAAAATAATGCCCTTCGCTTTCTTCCAATACTGATCATCGCATACGAAGACAAGGACGCGATCTCGATAAAGACATACAAATTGAACACATCGCCAGTAACCAGAACACCACTGATACCAGCCAGATTCAACAGGAAACAGGTGTAAAACAGATAGACCCGATCCTGAGCGATCTCCTTTTCAATCAAGGCGCGACCAGTACCCAGGATCAGCGATGCCAGGGCCGTAACCAGCAACAACATCAAAACGCCCAACCGATCCACTCGAAGTTCTATGCCCAAAGGTACCGGCCACCCACCCAATAGATGAGAAACCCTCCCCTGATCGATGACCTGGAAAAACAACATGCCGGCAATCAAAAAACCGGACAGGCTACCAACGCAGGCGAGCAACCACACCCATCTGCCATGCCGAACAAGGACACACAGTGGCGCACAGATCAGTGGAATCATGACCTGCAAAATCGGCAACTGACTCATGCTTCTTCCTGCTTGCTCAATTCATCGATACGACTCTCCTCCATAACTCCGAACGATTTATGTATGCGAATCACCATGGCCAAACCCAAAGCAGTAATGGCAACACCAACAACGATCGCAGTGAGTATCAACACATGCGGCAATGGACTGGAATACACGCTGTATGCCGGAGACAGAATGGGAGCGGTGCCACCAGACTGATTACCCAGAGAAATGAACAGGATATATATGGATGCCTGGAACAGGTTCAGGCCAATGAGTTTTTTTATCAGATTGTCGTGAGTGATGACAACATACAGGCCTGTCATCATCAGCACCACCACCATCCAATAGTTGTAATAGGATAATAGGTAGGTTGTTATCAATATAAAATCTCCAAACCCGGCAGCCCGTTACGCATAGTCGGTAAGTTCGGCAACCGCAAAAACAGCCTGCAGCGACCAGCAAACGAGAAACCACGGCTCAATCATCGGTGCCCGGACCTGCCTCAAGCACCACATGCGACCAAAGCGGATGCATATTATTCGGCTTTCTGATAGTATTGCAGCACGGCGGCACTACAAAATCCTCACGGGCACGCATTCTCCAAGGATATACATAGATGACACCGCAGACCAAGCCACCATCCGGACTGCCAGCTTATGGGACAAACGGTATCCCTGCGGAATCTTGCCTCACGGAAACCATGACCACCCTCCCTTGAACAAGCGGTAGCACTCAATGGCTGTCAATTCTAGCATCCTGCGGGGCATATTGTGTGGCTGTCTACTCGCAGCGGCGGCGCATGCCATGCCGGACCCCGGGACACTGTACGTCCAGGCACTGGATTTCTACGAACAGAAGCAGTATGAAAAAGCCGTGTCACTGCTGGAAGAAGCCATTACCCTGGCACCGGAACAGGCTGACTACTATCATCTCCTCGGGAAAAGCTACGGGAGACTGGCAGAACAGGCCAGTTGGTTCACCGCACTACCTCTGGCCCGCAAAACCGGACACGCCCTGGAACGTGCGGTAGCACTGGACGCCAACAAAATACAGGCCCTTGCCGACCTGATTGATTTCCATCAACGCGCCCCGGGCATTGCCGGAGGCAATGCGGAACGTGCAAAATTTCTGCATAAGCGGTTGATGGAACTGAAAAAACCCATATCGGCCGTGTCCTCGGCACAGAATCCCTCCGCCTATCCGGAAGACTGAGACCCTGCACATGCCCACACCGGCGCCTCGGTACAAGCCGGTAAGACCCTGGCAAAACGCGAAAAACATCGCTCAGCCTCGGCAGACAGAAGCACTGTCCATAATATGCTAGACTGCTGAATATCGCGTTCCGCCATTAGAAGCACCGTGGTCGGGGTCGATGGACCTCTGACAACTGGCAATTGTCAGACGGTGGGACATGCTATCGATTTTTTGCATCCAGTATCCCAGCGTGGCCAGATGCCCAAACAATATGGAAATACAACGGCAAAACAAGCAATTGTCACAACACTGGAAAACCGCCTTGCCGCATACCTGCCGGGGCCTTGTATTGGCGCTGTTGCTCTGCACAGGGTCCGCCTACGGCATTGTGCCCTATGTGGACCCCGCAGACCTGCGCCAGACAGAGAAGCATCAAAGCATCCTCGGCGTCGTCCACAAAATCATGCGCAATTATCACTATCTCAAATTTGAACTGGACGACGAGACCTCCGACACCATCTTGCAGAACTATCTGGAAAGCCTCGACCCTGGCCGATACTGGTTCTCCGGTGCAGACATTGAATATTTCATGCGTTATCAGTATCAGCTTGATGACATGATTAAACAGGGCGAACTCGCTCCCGCTTTCGACATATTTCTCACTTATCGAGAGCGATTGGAAGAACGCATAGCATATGCGCTCGACCTGCTGAAACAGGACTTCGACTTCACCCGGGAGGAAAACTATCCGTTTGACCGAAAGAACACCACATGGGAAACGGATCGGGGAGCCCTGGACAGTCTGTGGAGAAAACGGGTCAAAAATGATTTTCTCAGTCTGCGACTTGCGGGGAAAACCACACCGGATATCCGCGATACCCTGCAGAAACGTTATCGGCGTTTGCTGAACAGCACTCAACAGCTTAATAACGACGACGTTTTTCAACTCTTTGTCAATGCCTACACCACGGCAATAGAACCACATACTTCCTATTTTTCACCGCGGCATTCTGAAAATTTCGACATCAGCATGCGCCTCTCTCTGGAGGGGATCGGGGCCGTGCTGCGTGCAGAAAACGACTATACCCAGATCGTCAGGATCATTCCTGGAGGACCCGCGGATCGCAGCAATCTACTGGGACCCGAGGATCGAATCATCGGAGTTGGACAAGACACCCATGGCAAAATAGAAGATGTAATCGGCTGGCGACTGGACGACGTCGTTGACCTGATTCGAGGTCCCAAGGGGACCATTATCCGTCTGGATGTTCTCACTAAAAAATCCGGATACTCCTCCCCCAGTACCGTCATTCAACTGGTTCGTGATGAAATCAAACTGGAGGATCAGGCGGCGTACTCCACAGTGCTTGATGCTGGAAACAGCCGTATCGGAGTGATATCGATACCCGCGTTCTACATTGATTTTGCCGGCCAGTCACGGGGTGAAATCAACTACAGAAGCTCGACTCGTGACGTAAAAAAACTCATTCTGGAACTTGAACAGCAAAACATCGATGGGCTCATCATGGATCTACGCAATAATGGTGGCGGTTCACTGAGCGAAGCACTATCGCTGACCGGATTGTTCATTGACCAGGGCCCAGTGGTGCAGACACGCGACTCCACCGGACGTGTGGAGATAAATATCGATCCCGAACCTGGCGTTACCTATTACAAACCACTCGCGGTACTGGTGAACAGACACAGTGCCTCGGCATCGGAGATATTTGCCGGAGCCATACAAGACTACCAGCGAGGCGTCATCATTGGAGAACCCACATACGGCAAAGGGACTGTGCAGAATATTATCGACATCAACCGTTTTATCTCAAGCAGTGACGGTGATGACTTTGGCAAACTAAAAACCACCATCGCCCAGTTTTACCGTATCAGCGGCGGTAGCACCCAGCACAAGGGGATAATTCCGGACATCATTCTGCCTGCTGGCCCCGGAGTAGAAAAACACGGGGAACGCGCTCTGGACAATGCCATTCCCTGGGATCAGGTACAGGCCGCCAAGTACGTTCTTGCTGGTGCCCCGGTAGAAAAATTTACGCTGGTACGCAAAATACATCAACAGCGGATCCTGGAGGATGAATTGTTCCAGCTTTATCTGGAGCAGATGGAATTGCTGCATGAAAACGCAAATCGCACCGAGATCAGTCTGATGGAATCCAAGCGCAAGGCCAACAAAGAAGCCTTCGAGGAGGCCAGAAAAACCATTCTCAACAAGATGCGCCTGCTGGTGGATCTGCCAGCTCTGGCCGAGGATTCGGACGACGAAGATATCAGCGCAGAGCAACGACGGCGCGAGGAAGAAAAACTTGATGCCATATTGAAAGAGGCATCATTGATCCTCAACGACCTGATCTATCATCCATCGGACACGGTTCGTCGCAGTCTACAGAGGAAACATCCGGCATAAGCAGGATCGTTGAACCCTTCGCCTTGATAAAGCAAAAATCCGAACTTTCACTTCTCGGACCTCGATAATGGATACAATCCCTGCCACCCTGATCGAAGGTGATGGTATAGGCGAGGAAATACTGGATGCCACGCTTGAAGTGCTTGACGCGCTGGGCGCCAAATTTGATTGGCATCGATTCCGGGCGGGCGAACAAGCCTGGAAAGAACACGGTGACCCACTTCCCACCGCAATGCTGGATGACATCCGGCAAACCCGAATTGCCCTGAAGTCCCCCTTGACGACACCGCTAAGCTCCGGATTTCGTTCTGCAAACGTCCGACTAAGGGAAGCATTCCAGCTTTACGCCAATGTGCGACCCGCCAAAAGCTATACCCATGATCGCAGACGATATGACAATATCGATCTGATCCTGATACGTGAAAATACCGAAGGGCTTTATGTGGGGGTAGAGCATTTCATACCCATCGACGGGGACCCCAAGGCGGTCGCTGAGGCAGTTGGCATCATCACCCGTTCAGGTTGCCGCCGTATCGCGGAATTCGCTTTCAAACTGGCCTCCGACCAAGGCCGTAGGAAAGTCACCATCGTGCATAAAGCCAATATCCTCAAAGCACTTACCGGCCTGTTTCTGGAAACCGCGCTGGAAGTCGGCAACGATTACACTGACAAGCTTGAAATCGAGGAACGGATCGTAGACAACACCGCCATGCAATTGGTCACTAACCCACATCAATTTGATGTAATCCTGACAACCAATATGTTCGGCGACATTCTGTCGGATCAAATCGCTGGGCTTGTAGGAGGACTGGGCCTGGCTCCAGGTGCAAATATCGGCAATGATGCAGCCATTTTTGAAGCCGTACACGGATCAGCCGCGGACATTGCTGGAAAAAATATCGCCAATCCAACTGCGCTCATGCTCGCCGCGGCCATGATGCTTGAACATGTGGCCGAGCAGGAAATGGCGCAATGTCTGCGCAACGCGATAAAACAGACTTTGAGGACTGACCGGATACTGACCCACGACCTCGGAGGGACCGTTGGCACCAAAGAATTTTCCCGTGCTGTAATTTCCCGCTTTCGCTAAAACAGAAAGATCATCGCGATAACACAAAGCCAGAGTATGAAAACCCGCTGTAGTATCGTATAGACCGGGACCAATCTATCCAGGGAACTCTTCAGGGAGCCAGGATCCAGTTCGGTAACCGTTGCCTGAGAACCTGTAAACTGCAGTGCCGCCGCCATACAGTCCGAAAGCAGCCGGTCACTGGAAAACAAGACCTGCCGCAGTGGAACCGACCGCTTCCAGAAAGCTACCGGATTCCAGACATTCAGCAGATTCTGCATATCACCTACCAAAGCCAGCATCACTACCATCAAACGCGCAGGTATCCAGTTGAACAATTCTTGCAGTTCGCGCAAGGAAGTATGAAAACCACCCTCCACATCATCCGTGTCGCGACACAGTTCCAATACAACGCGGTACCAGATAACACCCACACCACCAAGCGCAATAAACCAGAATATCGGGGCGAACATTCGCCTGATAGCCTCACCCGACAACAACGAGATACTTATCGCCTGTCCATGACGAGATGGGAAAGAGCAGGCGATGATCGCCTCACCGGTGCTGTCCGCCAACTCCTTGTCTTCAAGCCGCAGTGCCTGAATGTGATCCCGCAATTGCCGGAACAGATCGACAGGACCCAGAGACCACAACAAAACCAACAAAGCGAACAGTTCAGCAGCCAGCGTATGAACCCGAAATAGTAAATACCATATGAACCAATAAACCAGTGCAACCGGGACCAGACAAACCAGGACACCCCAGGGACCATTCCACCACGGTTGTGCACACAGCTTGCGCTCCACAAAATTAAAACCGAGCTTGATCCAGCCATGATCCCGCAAGGATAGCGGTATCACCAGACAACGCTCCATGCAGCATGCTAGAAATATTTGAATAATAAGTATCGCATTCACGGTATGCCGACTGCCTCATTCAAAATGTACACGGCCCACATGCAATTCAGTATATGAAAATCAATTCCTCATCACAATCGGCCACACAAAGAAAAATAAAAATCCCAGGAAAAAGACTCCCCCGGATCCGTTTTCCGACCTGGAGCAACGTCCCTGTGGCCGACAACACGACTACGACAGATCGCTGGCCAACGCTCCATCAGACAGTCGGTGATCCCGGCCAAAACCCGGTACTGGATAACAGTATAGGGTATCGTGTCGGCTCCTTCCAGTTCAATCCCGATAGAAAAATCATTACAGTTCTCCCTCCCCTGAAAGGTGGACTCACCTGCATGCCATGCACGTGCCTGCAACGGAACAAACTGGGTAACCGAACCCATGCGATCAACAAACATATGTGCCGATACCCGCACCTCGGACAAGCTGGCAAAATCCGGATGCGCCGTGGTGTCCAGCGTATTACAGAATAACTGTGTCACATGCGTGCCCCCGAACACACCCGAGGGCAAACTGATCCCATGAATCACCAGCAGATCAATGTCCGATGTCTCAGGCCTTGCGTCACAGTTTGGCGACAACTCCCTGCGTACTCCATGGAACCACTGAGAGTGTTGATCGATATACAGATCGTTTGTCATACAAAAACCTGTTTCCCCAGGCAACTCCCTACCGGAACGATTTTAGCGCACCTGCCCGCATCCGTCATTTTGCATTCCGCTGACCTCTTATGCTACACTGCGCCATCTTATTCTCAGTGTGCGACTCCATGACTTTGTTGTTTGGGATCTGAAGGCTGTCGAGCACGATCCTGTCTTGGCCACACCTGCAAGTAGTAGCTGTTGACATTTTGTGCGCCGCACAACAAACTATGCAGTGGCATGCCCTGAGGCAGAACAAATGTTCCCGCGGAGGGAAAACCCGTATTTTCATAATCAAAGAACGGGCGGAGGTAACCGTGACAAGACAAGAGCAAATAGCAGCACTGGAAAAAGACTGGAATCACAATCCACGTTGGAAAAACGTACGCCGTGACTACTCAGCAGCCGATGTTGTACGTCTGCGCGGGTCTGTGCAGGAAGCATACACTGTTGCCAGTCTTGGAGCGGAAAAACTTTGGAAACTGGTCAACGATGAAAGCTCGTATGTCAACTGCATGGGAGCCATTAGCGCCGGTCAAGCTCTGCAACAGGTGAAAGGCGGGCTCAAGGCGATCTATCTTTCCGGGTGGCAAGTTGCTGCCGATGGCAATACTTCGGAAACCATGTATCCGGATCAATCCCTGTATGCCTACAATTCTGTGCCCTCGATGGTACGACGCATGAATAACAGTTTCCGCCGTGCAGATGAAATTCAATGGGCACGGGGCAAAAGTGATATTGACTACTTTGTTCCCATCGTTGCGGACGCGGAAGCAGGGTTTGGCGGTGTGCTCAACGCCTTTGAATTGATGAAAGCGATGATCGAGGCAGGAGCCGCTGGTGTACATTTCGAGGATCAGTTGGCTTCTGTAAAGAAATGCGGACACATGGGCGGCAAAGTACTCGTGCCTACGCAGGAGGCCATTCAAAAACTGACCGCTGCCCGACTGGCTGCAGACACCATGGGGGTCCCCTCCATCGTGCTTGCACGTACCGACGCCAACGCGGCTGGTCTGTTGACCTCTGACCACGATGAACGTGATGCGGACTTTGTCACTGGAGAACGTACTGAAGAAGGGTTCTACATAACCCGTGCCGGGCTGGATCAGGCCATTGCCCGCGGTCTGGCATATGCACCTTATGCTGATCTGCTCTGGTGTGAAACTGCAGTACCAGACCTTGATGAGGCAAAGCGCTTTGCTGAAGCCATACGAAAAGAGTTCCCCGAACAATTACTGGCCTACAATTGCTCCCCATCGTTCAACTGGAAGAAAAATCTCGATGACGTCACCATTGGTCGCTTCCAGCGCGAACTCGGTGCCATGGGCTATAAATACCAGTTCATCACCCTCGCCGGGATCCATAGTATGTGGTACAACATGTTTGATCTGAGCCTGGACTATATGCAACGAGGCATGTCCGCTTATGTTGAAAAGGTGCAGGAACCGGAATTCGCCGCTGCTGGAAAAGGCTATACTTTCTCCAGTCATCAACAGGAGGTTGGTGCTGGCTACTTCGACGATGTCACCACGGTGATCCAGGGCGGAACATCATCGGTGACAGCACTCACAGGTTCAACAGAAGAAGCACAGTTTGCCACCAACAGTGGCTAGGCACTTGGTGTCGCCGCCGCTGGATGCGGACTGAGCAACCGCTCAAGCACTGCCTGGTATATCCTGCACAGTGTCTCCAGTTCACTGATTGCCACACACTCATCTACCTGATGGATAGTGGCATTCACAGGACCAAGCTCGATCACCTCAACTCCCGCAGGGGCGATAAAACGGCCATCAGAGGTCCCGCCACCGGTAGAAAACGCTGTTTTGAGCCCAGTGTTGTCAGCAATGGCGCAACTCACCGCCTTGCGGAGTTCTCCAGCCTCGGAGAGAAACGGCTCTCCCGATAGATGCCAGTCCAATTCATAATCCAGTCCATGTTCCAACAGAATGGCACTGACACCGGCACACAGGCTATCTACACTGGATTCGGTGCAAAAACGGAAATTGAATGTCGCCCTGAGTGTGGCAGGAGTTATATTATCCACCCCATCACCGGCATGAATATCGACAATCTGAAATGACGTGGGCGGATAGTCGGAATTGCCATTGTCCCAATGTGTACGAACAAGCTCAACTAATGCAGCACCAGCACAATGGATCGGATTTTCCACCTTAGAAGGATAGGCGACATGGCCCTGCTTTCCATTCACCCGCAACCTGCCAGTCAACGAACCACGTCTGCCAATACGTATCTGATCTCCAACTGTCTCCACGCTGGAAGGCTCTCCCAGCAAACACCAGTCCATTACAACCTGCCGTTCTTTCAACCATTGCATGACCCGACGGGTACCATTTTCCCCGGTCCCTTCTTCATCACTTGTCAGCAACAGCGCAATGGAACCCCGATGCGCCGGGTTACGCTGAATAAAACGTTCCATGGCAATGACCATCGCCGCCAGGCTTCCCTTCATGTCAGCCGCTCCACGACCATAGATCATGCCATCGCGCAATGCTGGAACAAACGGCAACGATGTCCAGGCATCGGATGGTCCCGGTGGTACAACATCCGTGTGGCCGGCAAATACCAGCAGTGGCGGAACATTGCCTCGGCGCAGCCAGCAATTTTCCGTGTCGGAAAAACACAGTCGCTCAGCATGGAATCCCAGCGGCTGCAACCGCTGGCTTATGATCTGCTGACAGCCTTCATCACGAGGAGTAATGGAAGGACGGCTGATCAGATCCTGTAAAAGCTCAACCAGAGATGGCATCAATCTCAGAGTATTGTCTTCTCCAGCCTTAGTGTCTCCTCCAGCCGTGAATCCCTGGCATCAGCAAGGCGAAACAAGATCACCGTAGTGTCGTCCGGCTTGTGCGGCATCCCGGGCTCGGTACGCTGCATGCGGTTCCGACATTTGCTCCTTAGTCTCTTGCAATTGTCCATCAATTTCCCGGCACAGACCAGTTGAGAAATCTCTTTCTTGTAGAGATTGTCGAACAACCCGTCACTGCCCAGTATCAATGTGTCATAAAGACCCAACTGGAACGATTTGCCAAACTCAAGCGTCATATTGGTCAGACCGACAGCGTTGTATATCACACTGCGCTTGCTGTGAAACATTGCCTGTTCCTCGGTCAAAAATCCTTCCGACTCAGCTTTTCCGACCGGTGAATGAGGAACAATGCCGTATTTCAGTTTGCCTCTCTGCCCGGCAACCATAATTTCCGAGTCTCCAGCATGACAGGTAGTCACAGTGGCATTGCTGATAACGCTGATGGCCACTGTTGATCCCGCGTGGGGATAATCACGATGAATGACCGAGCCTGCTTTCCTGATTCCCTCAATCAGTGCGGCACGAATTTCTTCGGCCGGGTTTGCATACAGGCTTTCAACAATAGACTCCACAGTAATACGCGACGCCTCCGCACCATTGGCATAGCCACCCATACCATCCGCAACAATCAACACCGTCATCTTCTCACTAACCGATACCACGGCAACCGAATCTTCATTACCAGTGGTCTTGTTCGGCGCCTGCTCGGTATACATAACACAATGGCCAAGCGCAAGATCAAGCCCTGTGCATTCCTGCATATTGTCCCCAAACATGCTTTTCACCATGCGTATTTTCATCCAACCCTGCTTCCGGAGAGAATTTTTATTGTTCCTCTGGTGTATGAGCCTGTATCCGCACCGCATGAATTTCACCGTGCATCAAATCACCCAGCGCATCATAAACCAACCGGTGTCGCTGAAGCAGAGAACGTCCATGAAACTTGTCGGACACAATGCGCAGGGAGAAATGCCCACCTCCGGCACTGGCACCCGGATGTCCTGCATGTAGTGCCGATTGATCATCGATTTCGATCACCAATGGGGCCAATTTTCCCTCCAGGCGTTTGCGGATCAGTTCAATCCGGTCAGGCATCAGGGGAACACCTTTTTGAAGGGCTTCACCTCGACGCTGGCATAAACACCAGCGATCGTATACGGGTCCTCATCGGCCCATTTTCTGGCTTCTTCCAGGGACGCAAACTCCGCAATGACCAGGCTTCCAGTAAATCCAGCAGGCCCCGGGTCCTCCATATCCATGGCCGGATGAGGGCCAGCGGTAAACAGTTGCCCTCTGTGCTGCAATGCCTGCAGTCTCGCAATATGCTGTGATCGAACCCGCTTACGCAATTCCAGGCTGTTCTCCCGATCAACCGCCATGATAGCGTAGAACATCAGACATTTCTCCGATTAAACACCACATGAGTATCGCTCCGGCCCCTGCCCGAGCAACCAACATTCCTGACACCCGGCACGGCTTGTCAACTACTCTCAAGGATCATCGTCCTGAACAATCATGTGCCTGCTGATAAACACGGCCTGTAACAGGGCGAAAATGACGGTCAAAACCAATGTCCCGAACAATTTGAAATTGACCCAGACTGCTTCCGGGAAATTAAATGCCACCAGTAGATTCAATATCCCCATGAACACGAAGAACAGTACCCAGGCACGGCTGAGACGGAGCCAGAATGTTTGCGATAGTGAGATGCTCCCCTCCATAAAACGTTGTATCAACGGTTTATTGCCAATCCATTCGCTGGCCAGGAAAATCAGGGAAAACAACCAGTAAACCACGGTGGGTTTCCACAAGAAAAATCGTTTGTCTTCGGTCAGCAGCGTTGCCCCACCCAAAATCAGGATAGCGACCAGACTGATTAAATGCATGGACTCGAAACGCCGATAAATCAGCCACCACAAAAAAACCTGCATGCACACAGCCACCATGGCGACTGCCGTAGCAAACAATAACCGCTGTCCTGCGTCTACCTCCGGGATATAGTAGGCGAGAAAAAAAGCGACAATCGGAAAATAGTCAAACAGTGCTTTCATGCGTAATTATCGGACGGGACGGCGGTCCATAACGGATTGTAGCTGCATATGGCAGACCAAACAAGCAGACCAATAGTATTCAACACCATACCCGAACTATCCGTCACCATTTATTATAATATGATGACAGCCCCAGACGGCGATCCGTGTATGGCCCTGGCTCAGCCCGGAGTTTGGTTGCCAACGCAATCGCCATGCTGGCAGCATCTCGAATACAATTTGGATTTAAGGGGGGATTCCTGATGATCAAACAGCTTACATTAGAACAGTACCTTGATGACCTGGGCGCCAAAAAATCAACCCCTGGGGGAGGTAGTACCGCTGCAATTTGCGGTGCCATGGGGGCCGCACTGCTTGGCATGGTGGCTCACTATACGCTGGGGAAAAAAGGCTACGAGGCGGTACAAGACGAATTCGCGCAGATCCTGAAACGCGCAGAAGCGTTGCGAGAAGCCATGCAACAGGGAATACAGGATGACATTGATGCGTTCAATCAAGTGATGAACGCCTATCGATTGCCAAAAGGCAGTGCTGTCGAACAGGAACAAAGAACAGACGCGATACAGCGAGCATTAAAACAGGCCACTGACACCCCTATGGAATGTGCCCGCTTATGTCGAGAAACCATGGAGCTTTGCCAGCCTTCCGCCGAAAAAGGCAGCAAGGCGGTAATCAGCGACGTCGGTGTCGCTGTGGCATCCGCCTATGCGGGACTGAAAAGCGCAGTCCTGAATGTGCAAATAAATATCGGCAGTATCAAAGATACGACCTTTGTCAATCAGCGACAACAAACCATGGCGAAATTGCTGAATGGAGCAGACGCACTGCTTGATTCGGTTTACACTACCACCCAAAGTCGCCTCTGAGCATGTGCCACCGGCATTCAGCCAAACCGGCGTATAGCGGGTCTCCGGATAGGCACAGACCGTCCGGAATGCTCAATCCAATCGCAGAGAAAAATCTATGGCCCGGATATGCTTGGTGAGCGCGCCAACAGAGACCTCGTCTATTCCAATGCTGGCAAGCCGCGCCAAATCCTGCTGACAGACATTGCCTGAAACCTCCAGCCTTGCCTTTCCAGCATTGATCCTGACCGCTTCACGCAAGGCATCCTCCGACATGTTATCCAACATGATGTGAACCGCGCCTGAATCCAGCGCCTGCTGAAGTTGTGACAGATTTTCCACCTCGATCTGCACTGGCACCTGGCAGTCTTTTGCCAGACTCAAGCCGGGTTCGACCCCACCCCAGGCACGAATATGGTTTTCCTTGATCAGACACAGATCATACAGGCCCATGCGATGATTCTCCGCGCCACCACAGCGTACCGCATATTTTTGGGCAAGACGCAAACCCGGGAGGGTCTTTCGGGTATCAGTCAAACGTAGCCCACTGTTTCCAGGAAGCTGCTGCATCCAGGCTGCCACCGCGGTAGCAGTCCCCGACAGCGTCTGCAGAAAATTCAGCGCGGTCCGTTCCGCACTCAACAATGCTCTGGTCAAGCCACTCAGGCGACAAACCAACTGGTCCGCAGCGACGGCATCCGCATCCTTGACCCGCCAATGTATCTGACAATCCGGATCCAATGTCCGAAAACAGGCGGAAAACCACGCTTGCCCACACAATATCGCAGATTCTCGACATATCAAGCTCGCTGTGCCGCATGCATCCTCTGGCAACAGCGTGGAGGCAACATCACCACTGCCAATATCTTCCTTCAAGGCTTTGGAAACATCCGCTTGAATCTGTTCCGACGATGGTAACCCGGTAACGTTCATGGCATCCCGCACGAGGAACCCGACAGATATTTTTTGCTGAGGCTTACAACCAGTGGACTAAGTAACAACAGCGCAATCAGATTTGGCAACGCCATCAGGCCATTCATTATATCCGCAGCGAGCCATACCGCTTTGACATCGCTTGTAGCACCAACCAGTACCACCAACACCCATAAAAGACGGTACGGTTTTATAACCAGTGTGCCAAACAAAAACTGGGCACAGCGTTCACCATAATAACTCCAACCCAACAATGTGGTCAGTGCGAACAGGCACATGCAAATACTGACAATCATATCACCCGTCTCACCAAGAACACTGGAAAACGCGACCGAGGTCAACACCGCTCCATTCGCCCCGCTCTCCCAGCTATTGGTGAGGATAATAACCATCGCCGTCATGGTGCATACAATCAATGTGTCTATAAAAGTCCCCAGCATTGCAATCATGCCCTGTTGCACCGGTTCACGGGTTTTGGCGGCGGCATGAACTATGGCCATGCTCCCCAAACCCGCCTCATTTGAAAAAATACCTCGAGCCAAACCAAAACGAATGGCCTGGGCCACCGTTGCGCCAACAAAGCCTCCCGTTGCCGCACTGCCATTGAAGGCATCATGGATTATCAGTGCAAACGCGGCAGGCACTTTCCCTATATGCAGCACAATCACCACCGTTGCAGAAAATATATACAGCAACGAAATGAATGGCACCATGCGAGCGGCAACAACACCAATACGCCGTATGCCACCAATAATGACAACAGCGGTCAGCATGGCCAACACCGCGCCACTGGCGATATCCGGGACATCAAAATTATCCTGCAGAACGCTGGCAACAGAATTGGCTTGAACCATATTGCCAATGCCAAAGGCCGCCACTGTGCCAAACAACGCAAAACTCGTTCCCAGCCAATGCCAGTGCCTGCCAAGACCCTTGCTGATATAATACATTGGTCCACCAACGTAGTTCCCATTGGCGTCTTTCTCACGGAAGCGTACCGCAAGCACTGCCTCGGTGTATTGTGTGGCCATTCCAAACAGGGCGATACACCACATCCAGAATATTGCTCCAACCCCACCGAGATGAATGGCCGTAGCCACACCAGCAATGTTGCCTGTGCCAAGCGCGGAGGCCAATGCCGCCATCAGGGCATGCCTTGGGGGAATGTCTCCTTCATCAGTGTCTGATGAACGGGACGTACAAAACAAAGCGACCGATTTGGACAGATAACGCCATGGCAAGGCGCGCAAACGCAGGGTGAGAAAAACACCGACAAAGCTCAATAACGGGATGAGCAGATATGGCCCCCAGATCAGTGTGGCGATCCGTTCCAGTAGTACTTCCATTGATCTCCCTGTTCTAGCCTGACCGGAAAGTCAGCGGATGCCTGAAAAACGCATTGCTATCGGATATCAAACCCGCTAACGGCACACGCAACGCTTCGCCAAAGCCAGGATACGACGGACGCATATCCCGGGGCTCACGTCGTACTGAAAAACGACCATACACAAGGGTTCGTCCGGATATACCGACCCGATGATTCATGGGACAGGCAACTCCGGACCTGCGCCACGCCCCTCCAGTTGCAGCACCAGTGTATCTCCTCTCTTTTCCCAATCCACATGTCTGAGAAAATTCATTCCTATCAGGACAAAATCATCACTCATCCCGGGCATGACAACGGCGCGAATATCCCGTATCCGGATATTGCCCACCTGTACACTATCCAGTGCGGTAGAGAAACCCTCAACCGTCCCACCCGCAGTCTCCGCCAGCATGCGAGGACCAAAAGCGAGACCCAATCGCTCCGCCAAGCGTGCCGACAAGGCCATGCTATTGGCCCCGGTATCTACCAGACCCGCCAGCTGCCTGCCATTGATCAGTACCGGGACCATATACTGGCCTGCCCTGTTGCGCTTGAGTACAACCGGGGAAAGCTCCCCCGGCCCCATTTTCACAACATGCCGGTTCGGATGGTTGCGCCTCTCCAGATACGCATCAAACAGCCAGGTCAATATGCCCAATGCCAGCAGGCACGCGAACAGACTCATGCGCATCCCCAACCGACCTGGTCCGGAAAAATTATCCGCAGACATGCTGGAAAAGTGTCGTGTGACTTCCAACAAACCGAATCGGGTCAATCACTTACACCTCCCCCCTCCACAGTCCATCTGCCACAGCAGACCCGGAAACAGTACAGCAAACCCGGACCGCAGGCAGCTTAAGTCCCGCAGGGCGGCAGGGATTCCATCATAAATGGTATTCACATTGCTTGCAAAATATGCCAGCATTCGGCTTGTAGTGAGTCCGTGCTGCCACCATGGTAACTGTCCGGTATCTTGCAGGTGCAAGACGACCAGGCCAAACCATGACCGGGATGAGCCCGTCCGCACCGTAAAGGTATCATCCTCTCCGGATAGTTGCCGGCAGAACACACTTTATCAACAGACATCGACTACGGAACGATAGCGGCTACTTTCCGGCAATTACCTGTCACACATGAAAATGAAAACCATCATATTGCTCGCCGGATGTCCTGCTGCAAACCCGCTTCCCCAATACCGGAACCAGAACAATCGTACCATAGCATCAGAGTGGAGTTGAACATGTCAGAAAAATCGACCTCCGGAAATGGACATGATGAATTCGTGGCCATAATCATCGAGGAGGAACGTCCCAAACTGAAACGACCTCCGTTGTATAAAGTAATACTCATCAACGATGATTACACGCCAATGGAGTTTGTTGTTCGCCTGCTGGAAAAATTTTTCAACCTGTCACAACCAACAGCAACCCAAATCATGCTGGAAGTCCACCAGAACGGGAAAGGCGTATGTGGCGTGTTCACCCACGAGATTGCAGAAACCAAGGTCAATCAGGTCAACCAGTATTCACGTTCTCACGAACATCCATTACTGTGTGTGATGGAAAAAGCATGAACTGGAGAGATACCTGATGTTTGATGATGAACTGGAGCATAGTCTGAGCCTCGCCTGCAGAAACGCACAGCGACGCCATCATGAATTTGTCACTGTTGAGCACCTGCTTCTGGCCCTGCTTGATAATCGCAGTGTGAGCATGATACTGGAGGCCTGTGGCGCCGACATGGATATTCTTCGCACTGAGTTGGAAAATTTCATTGATCAGAACTTTCCCACCATTCCAGAGCAAAAAGAACGCGCCAACATGGAAACAACACTGGGTTTCCAGCGTGTCCTGCAACGTGCCATCCTGCATGTAAAATCCTCCGGTTACAAGGAAGTCACCGGGGCCAACGTTCTGGTTGCCATCTTCGGAGAAAAAGAATCCTATGCCGCCTACTTTCTTAATCAACGACATATTACCCGTCTTGATGTGGTCAATTTTCTATCGCATGGGACAACTATCAGGACCGAGGAAGAAACCGGCCCCGTTGACGAGGAATCGGAACACGCATATGGCAAAAAAACCGCTGCAAAGCACAGCTACCTGAAGGAATTCGCCACCAACCTCAACGATATGGCACTTCAGGACAAGGTTGACCCCCTGTTTGGCCGTGAGCACGAACTGGAACGTACCATGCACATACTGTGCCGGCGGAGAAAAAACAATCCCATCTATGTCGGGGAACCCGGTGTGGGGAAAACCGCTCTCGCCGAAGGACTTGCCCGACGTATCGTGGAAAAAAGAGTGCCCGAAATGCTGGGTGACGTGACTATTTTTGCCATGGATCTCGGTGCATTACTGGCCGGAACAAAATATCGGGGAGATTTCGAGAAACGCCTGAAAGGGGTCATCACCGAGTTACACGCCCAGCAAGGGAAACCCATACTGTTCATCGATGAGATTCATACCATTATCGGTGCGGGGGCCACCTCTGGCGGAGTAATGGACGCCTCAAACATCATCAAGCCCCTGCTTGTGGACGGTGATATTCGCTGCATCGGCTCAACCACTTACCAGGAATATCGCGGCATATTTGAAAAAGACCGGGCACTGGCACGCCGCTTCCAAAAAATTGACGTCAGTGAACCCGATATTAATGAAACCACCCGTATCCTCAACGGCCTCAAGCCGCGTTTCGAGGAGCACCACGGGGTTAGATATACTCATTCCGCGTTACGCATGGCAGCCGAGCTGGCCTCGCGCCACATAAACGACTGCTTTCTGCCAGACAAAGCCATAGACGTTGTCGATGAAGCAGGCGCCATGCAGCACCTGTCACCTGCATCACGGCGCAAAAAAGTGATCCGCATCTCCGATATCGAACGCACTATCGCGAGGATGGCGCACATACCGGTAGCTGCAATCAACGTTTCAGAAAAGAAAGTGCTGCGCAATCTGGATCGAAATCTCAAACTGCTTGTTTTCGGGCAGGATCACGCCATTGACGCCCTGGCAACTTCCATTCGCCTGGAACGCTCCGGCCTGGGGGAAAAACATCAACCCGTTGGTGCCTTTCTGTTTGCCGGTCCGACCGGCGTAGGCAAAACCGAACTGGCAAAACAGCTTGCCTATCTATTGGGCATAGCACTGGTGCGTTTTGACATGTCGGAATACATGGAACGGCATACTGTTTCCCGCCTGATTGGCGCACCACCAGGATACGTAGGCTATAACCAGGGAGGATTATTGACCGAGGAGATAAACCGCAATCCGCACTCGGTACTACTGCTTGATGAAATGGAAAAGGCACATCCGGATGTGTTCAATCTTCTGTTACAGGTAATGGACCACGGTACCCTGACCGATACCAACGGGCGAAAGATAAACTTCCGCCACGTCATCATCATTATGACAACCAATGCAGGAGCGGAACACCTCAGCCGGAACTCCATGGGCTTTGCTGTGCAAGACCATCAGGGGGATGCGATACATGAGATTAATCGGGTCTTCTTGCCGGAATTCCGCAACCGCTTGGGTGGTATCATCGAATTCAACCACCTTGACAAACGCACTATCCTCAGCGTGGCAAACAAGTTCCTGCTCGAACTGGAAGAACAGTTGACCCGCAAGAAGATAAGCCTGGAGGTCAGTGACACGGCAAAACACTGGCTGTGTGAACATGGCTACAATCCGGTTATGGGCGCACGACCGATGCATCGACTGATCCAGGACAAGATCCGCCAGGTGCTTGCCAATCAACTGTTATCCGACAAACTGGGCAAAGGTGGGCGTGTCATTGTGGATGTCGCCGATGACGAGTTGACGGTAGACACCCACATGGACGCACTGGCCGATTAACGCCTGGACACCTTGCGAAACCACCTTCAAGTGAAGCGAAAACTCAACCGCTACAGTGCGCAAATCACACAACCCCGATCACAAGGGGCGTCTCAGGCCATGCTGTACGGTACCGGACTGCAACCCGAGGACATGGACAAGCCACAGATCGGGATTTCCAGCGTGTGGTATGAAGGGAATACCTGCAACATGCATCTGCTGAAACTGGCGGAAAAAGTCAAGGAAGGGGTACACCGGGCCGGCATGATCGGAATGCGCTTCAATACGATTGGGGTGAGTGATGGCATCGCGATGGGTACCCAGGGAATGAGCTACTCGCTGCAGTCTCGCGATCTGATCGCAGACTCGATAGAAACGGTGATGCACAGCCAATGGTACGACGGAAACATATCTCTGCCTGGCTGCGACAAAAATATGCCAGGCTGCCTGATGGCTATGGGCAGAGTCAATCGGCCCGCTCTGATGATCTACGGCGGCACCATAAAACCGGGATTCAGACACGGGGAAAAGCTCGACATTATCTCGGCATTTCAAAGTTACGGGGAATACATTGCCGGCAATATTGATGACGCGACCCGGGTCGAAATAGTGAAAAACGCCTGCCCCGGAGCTGGTGCCTGTGGTGGCATGTATACTGCAAACACCATGGCTGCGGCGATCGAGGCGATGGGAATGAGCCTGCCATACAGTTCATCCACGCCGGCAGTAGACACAGGCAAACAGGAAGAATGCCTGCGTGCTGGCGCTGCGTTGCGGAACCTGCTGGAACAGGATATCAAACCGCACGATATCATGACCCGCGAGGCATTTGAAAACGCCATGACATTGGTAACGGTACTTGGCGGTTCAACCAATGCCGTGCTGCATCTGATCGCGATGGCGAAATCCGTGGATGTGCCACTTGAGTTGGACGATTTTCAACGTATCAGTGATCGCACTCCCTATCTGGCCGACCTCAAACCCAGCGGCCAGTATGTCATGGAAGACCTGCACAAGGTCGGTGGCACTCCGGCAGTATTGAAACTGCTACTCGAACACAAACTGATCCATGGTGACTGTCTGACCGTAACTGGCAGTACACTCGGTGAAAATCTGGAGGCGGCCGACGGACTTGACCCCGGACAGCATATTATCCATTCGCTGGAAAAGCCGCTGAAGCCTACCGGCCATATACGCATACTCAGAGGCAACCTGGCCCCCGAGGGTGCGGTGGCAAAGATCACTGGCAAAGAAGGCGAGCGTTTCCATGGGCCCGCCCGCTGCTTCGACTCCGAAGAAGCCATGCTCGAAGCGCTGGAGGCAGGCAAAATCCAGCGTGGCGAGGTAATCATCATCCGTTATGAGGGACCCAAAGGCGGCCCCGGTATGCCGGAGATGCTGACCCCTACCTCCGCCATAGTAGGGGCTGGCCTGGGCGAACACGTGGCCATGATCACAGATGGCCGTTTCTCTGGCGGTTCGCATGGCTTCATCGTTGGCCATGTGGTGCCTGAAGCACAGGAAGGCGGCCCCATCGCGCTGGTGCGCGATGGGGATACGATCAGGCTGGATGCGCATACAAACCGCATCGATATCGATATAGACGAAGACGAACTGGCACGGCGCAGGGCGGCATGGCAGGCACCACCACCAAAGGCCACCTGTGGCACACTGCGCCGTTATATCAATACTGTCCGACCCGCCAACGAAGGCTGTATCACTGACGCATGAGCGTGGTGTGGCAAAGCACCGCTCCCGTGCCCCGCCCGCAACCCTGCCGCTTCCCTAACCCATGGTCTTTCTGTACCGCTGATAAAAATTCAGCACCTTGCGTACATAACGCTGTGTCTCCCGATATGGCGGGATACGATTGCCATAGGACTTGACAGCGTTTTCACCGGCATTGTATGCGGCCAGTGCAAGTCTCAGGTCGTTGTCGAACAGACCCAGCAAATAACTCAGATAGCGCACCCCGGCTCGCATATTCTGCGACGGGTCACGGCGGTTGCTGACACCATAATTACGTGCTGTCTCCGGCATCAGTTGCATCAAACCCATGGCACCAGCACTGGAAACCGCATTCGGATCATACGATGACTCGGCAGTAATCACCGCATGTACCAGGGTATGCGGGATATTAAACTGCCGTGCCAGGCGGCGTATCTCCTGATCAAAACGTTTCTGATTTGCACGCCAGTCGAAGGCCTTGCCCGAAGCTGAAGGTCGCTTCCTTATCGGGTTATGCTCCACCCAACCCCTGGAGCCAGTCAGATACATCTTCGAGGCGTTATTCCCGAGCGGCCGATCGGAAAAGGATTTTCTGCCATATTTATCCTCATGCAGATACACCTCCGCCGCACTGACCGCCGACAGCCAAACAAACCACAACAGTAATGTCCCTATCCCCTTCATGGCCGATATTATAACCGGACACCCACACTCGGACATAGCACTTCTTCCTTAAGACCATGATCCCTTTATAAATAAATAAAAACATTTGGAATCATTATTATAACAGATATATTTCAACCTAATCCTCGAGCAAACAGATGCAACGCGGCCGCGGTAACAAGGCCCGCCAGCAAATCATCCAGCATGATGCCAAAGCCGCCCGCCACCTTTTTATCGACCAGCCGGATAGGCCAGGGCTTGACGATATCCAGCACTCGGAAAATGACGAAACCCGCGAGTATCCATTGCCAACCCGTCGGGACCAGACTCATGCCCGCCAGATATCCCACGACCTCGTCCCAGACGATCGCACGATGGTCATGGCAACCCAAACGCTGGCTGGTGTAGTGACAGATGCCGATACCCGCCAGAAACAGGATCGCGACCACGGCCAGATACTGTGCCGCAGGCAGTGTGCACAATGGCACATACAGCGCAACACCTGCCAATGTCCCCAGCGTACCTGGGGCCACCGGCGACAGACCACTACCAAATCCAAGCGCAAGGCAATGCACCGGATGCAACAGCAACCGGACGGGTATTTTCTGTTCCGTTTTCTTGTCATCCATATGCCAACCAATGTATCATACCGTTAGCGTTTTCCCCTTTATCCATCAACTCGGAAACAGATCCTCACCATGCAAAAAAGTCTCATATCCTTTTGGCGTACTCTGTGCACACTGTCTCTGGCAGGCTGCCTGACGACGGTGGCACAGGCCGCTATCGTGGAAGAAGCGATTATCCATACGCTGGAAGCTCAACATGCACAGCCAGGTGCCATTGCACGTGCTGTGGAAGCGGCGTCGCTCACCTCTCTGCTGAACACCGCCCTGAACGGTGACCACCGCAGCGCGAAGAATCGTGCCCGTGATATCTACCGCCATCCGCGCGAAACCCTGGAATTTTTTGGCCTGCAACCAGATATGAAGGTGGTCGAGATCCTGCCTGGACGCGGCTGGTATACCGAGCTCCTGGCACCGATACTGCGCGAAAACGGCACACTGATCCTGGCCAGTCACGGGGCGAAAAACCGTTCGGATTACCTGCGCAACATGCATGACACTTTTGTACAGCACCTGCAAGCACGTCCCGAGCTTTATGACAAGGCGGTTGTCACCCCGTTCCGGGACAGGCAGACCTACCTGTCCGAAGTCCCTGATGCGTCACAAGACATGGTGCTCAATTTCCGCAACACACATAACTGGATCCGCTTCGGCGGCATAGAAGCGGCGTATCAGGCGATGTATCGCGTATTGAAACCGGGTGGCATCCTCGGGGTGATCCAACACCGGGCAAAGGCGGGCGCAGACCCTGAAAACAGCGCCAAACAAGGCTACGTGCCGGAGAGTTGGCTGATTCGATTGCTGGAAGACACGGGTTTTGAACTGGTCGAGAAGACGGAATTGAACGCCAACCCAAAGGATACCCGGGAACACCCGGAGGGGGTGTGGACCCTGCCCCCCTCACTCAGGCTGGGAGCTCAGGACCGTGAAAAGTATCTTGCCATTGGCGAAAGTGACCGCATGACACTGAAATTCATGCGCCTCCCCTGAAAAGTGCTGGCGGTCGCCGAGGCCTGCCTGCAAACTTGTTTCGTTGTGCGGGCTGCGGCCAGAGCCGTCCTCCTGATGTGGGGCATTGTTGACAGCGCTCGGAACAGCGACCAACGCTACTTGATGGCGACCACACCGATGAAATTGAAATTCCGCCAGAAGGCCTGAATGTCCCGAAAGCCGACCGTACGCAACTGCTCAAAAAGCCAAGCTTCAGTGCCCAATTTTGCCAGGTGCCGTAATTCCCGCTCCTTGTCGAGTATGTGCTTTTCGGAGAAAAACTGGCGCTTGTAGTCATAATACAGAAATTCCATCATATTCTGTATCCTGCTGCTATCGGAAAAAACCTTCTCGGAAAGCACCAGCCCGCCACCTTCGATCAACTGCTCGTGGATCCGTCTCAGTAGCCCCAGACGATCCTGCTGCGGAATAAACTGGAGTGTGAACAAGGCCGTCACAAAGGACAGGTTGTGCAACCCATCCCAACCACGCACATCCGAGACTTGGTATTCCAGCCCCTCGGCATCCTGCCAGTGCCCGCTGAACGCGGGATCAATATCAATACCAAAATAGCGGGCATTGCCCGCCTGAACATTAATATCCCTGATACGTCTGATCAGTGTGCCCTGGCTGCATCCAATATCAACGACCCGGGTTTCATTCTCCACAAAATAGCGGCTCAGCGATACGATATCATCGCGCAACCAGGCGTAACCACGAATGGAACGGTTGATGTGTTCGTCAAAACGCTCCGCACAGGCGGCAAAGCTGAAATGTCCGGCGGCCTCCGACGCGTCCCTGCCATCTTCCTCCACGGTCAAAATGAAAGAGCGCCTCGGCGGTACCCGCTGTCCAACACCCGATTTTTCTTCGCCCTTGTTCAATAGCTATGATGCACCCCGTACTACACAGTTATCTTCGCTGAGGCTGTTTGCCCACTGCTTGAACTCATGATCATACTGCGGGTCGAAACAGTGCATACTATCAACCTCAAGGCCCCCGACCGCCATCCGTATGGGACGGGCCGATGTTACAATATACGCGATGGAAAAGACCAGATTGTCGACAGCAGTTTACATGGTATCGCCAAAGCCGGGCATCGTGGCAATGCTGCTGGCCATTTCATGCGAAATGGCGCTTGCCGGAACCTATGCGTTGGAGATCGGGCAAACCCCCGTTCAGTTCAGCGACGGTACCAGACAGGCACTGACCATCAACGGCACCCTGCCAGCCCCCACGCTGCGTTTCAGGGAGGGAGAGGAGCTGATAATCCGGGTCAGCAATACACTGGATGAATTGAGTTCGATCCACTGGCATGGACTGATCCTGCCCTATACACAAGACGGCGTCCCGGGCTTTTCGTATACCGGCATTCAGCCCGGTGAGACATTTACGTACCGCTTCCCGGCACGGCAGGCCGGCACTTACTGGTATCACAGCCACTCGGCGATGCAGGAACAACGTGGCCTGTATGGCGCGATCATCATCGAGCCAAAGGCGCCGGATCCATTCCACTACGACCGGGAGTATGCCGTCGTTCTGTCCGATTGGCATGACACTTGGCCAAAACGCATATTCGCCAAACTGAAACGCCAATCCGACTACTACAATTTCCATCAGCAGACCCTGTTCGATCTGCTGCACCGTCGCACCGGCGAAAGCCTTGGCAACGCGATAAAAGAACGCCTGGCATGGGGAAAGATGCGAATGATGAAAACGGACATTGCGGATGTGTCCGGCTATGCTTATCTCATCAATGGCATGGACCCGAAACAGAACTGGACCGCGCTCTTCCAGCCAGGCGAACGCATCCGCCTTCGCCTGGTAAATGCCTCCGCGATGAGTCTGATGGATATTTACATCCCGGGCCTCAGTATGACCGTGGTACAAGCCGATGGTAACAACATACATCCGGTGACCGTGGACGAATTGCGCATCGCCGTGGCAGAGACTTATGATGTACTCATCGAACCGGAAAACCGTGCCTATACGCTGATGGCGGAACCCATCGGACGTACCGGATATGCCAGGGCCACGCTGACACCACACAGGGACATGTCCGCGCAAGTGCCCCCGGTACGCCCCCGTCCACAACTGACCATGGCCGACATGCCCATGTCTCCAGGGCACGCGGGACATGCCATGCAGCACGGCGTGGACCATGCCGCAATGGGGCACGATACAGCATCCAACGACGTCCGACCGACAGACACATTTTACAGGGTCGGCAGCGGGCTGGTGCCGGTCGCATATAACGGTGGCAAATTCCTTTCCTACAGCGATCTGAAGGCGCTGCGGCCGATCTACCCGGAACGTCCGGTAGATCGGGAGCTCACGCTGCGCCTGACTGGCAACATGGAACGCTATATCTGGTCAATCAACGGCCAGACCTTCGCTGACGCGGAACCTTTGCGCTTCCGGCAAGGTGAACGGGTACGCTTCCGCTTTATCAACGACACCATGATGATCCATCCGATGCATCTGCATGGGATGTGGATGATCCTGGACAATGGGCACGGCAGATATCGACCCGCAAAGCACGTAATCCTGGTGGCCCCGGCCATGACCGTCACGGCAGAGGTGGAAATCGATGCGGCCGGACATTGGCCATTTCACTGTCATCTGCTCTACCATATGCACGGAGGCATGATGCGCCGGGTGATAGTTGAACCTGCCGACCCTCAGGGACAGGAAAATCTTGCCACGCTACGCTAACACATCGGGCCCAGGCCTGCTGCTGTCGGTACTGCTTGCCGGTGTGTTCTCCCTGCCGACCTTCGCCAAAGAACCGTTTTTCAGTGCCGAACTGGAACGACTGGAATACCGTTTTGGTCTTGACACGGCGGATGTGGTCCAGACCGAAGGGGAACTTGCCCTGGGCACAGATGACTGGGAGTTGTCCGGTCGTTTCGAATTCGAACAGATGCATGCAGACGGCATCTGGGAGATCATGGAACTGCAACCCAGGCTTTCCATCCCGGTGTCCGATTTCTGGGATGTCTATGTTGGTGTCCGGCACAATGTCCATCCTCGCCCGGAACGCACCTACGCCGTTTTCGGCGTGGATGGACTGGCGCCCTATTTTATCGACACCACACTGAGCCTGTTCGTATCCAAGACCGGCGGGGTATCGGCACGCCTGGAAAGCAATACGGATATCCTGCTAACGCAACGACTGGTAATGCAGCCAAGGCTGGAGGTGGATGCCTATGCCAACGAGGACCAGGACATCGATATCGGCACGGGCATCGTATTGACCAAGCTGGGATTACGCTTGCGCTACGAGATCCATCGTGACATTGCCCCCTATATCGGGCTGCACCATGAACGCAAGTGGGGCCAGACCCGCGACTTCAGCGCGGATGACCACGAGCACTGGGAGCAGTTGTTTGTGCTGGTCGGTCTGAAATTGACATATTGAACGCTCCGGTCTTCCCTGTTACCATCAGGTTTTGGGTACTCTCACGCCTCGTCCGACCACGCTGTCCCGGCACCATACAATAACACCGCTTCTACAATTGCAGCATGTTGACTATATAGCATATACCCCTCGTGGCCTGGGTACAGCCCTAATCAGTCCCCCCGGAGGCGCGACAGCCGAGCCATCAGGCGACGGCTGCTGCGGTAGGAACGTTAGGGACAAGCCCTCTTCCAACAATTTTTACCATAAATAATGCAATACGCTAATATTTTAAGGTATAATTCAAAAAATTTCTCGAACCGATTAAGATATTGAGGAAATAATTCTGTCATCAGCTTGCTATGCACCAAAGCTGGATAGCGGCGCAGTACTTTAATAATCACAAAGAGCACTACTAATGATGAAACACATACTAATGACCAACTCTTCATTGTACAGTTCCGGCGGTTTGCAGGTGCCAAATGCCAGATGGCAATATTTTCCCAATGAACACGACCCGCACAACACAAATAGTACACGCCACCACCTGAAAGCGGCACTCACCGCCGCCCTTCTGCTGCTGACACTGAGCGCTGTATTCATCCCACCGACCGCGCAGGCGCAGTCGGTGAGCAATCCGGTGAGCGATCCCATAGGGCTAACCGCCACACCAATAGGCGACGGCATCATCTTATTGCGCTGGACCACCCGTACTACTCGTGCTTATGTGCAGTACAAGTTTGGCAGTAACGACTATGATCCAAACGCACTACTCGGAGGCATCGTCGAGTTGAGAGATGGCAGTAACGTTCCCGGGACCTACTTGGATGGACTGACAAACGGCGTGGAACACACGTTCCGTGTGGCACTCCTCCTCCCCATGAGAATCGGTATCCACACAAGGACTGTCCACCACGAGGTCACCGCGACACCAATGGCGCCCGGCGTCACGGTCTCGGGCTCCCCGCTGACGGTGTCCGAAGGCGACCCCACAGGTAGCACATACACCGTGGTGCTCACTACACGAGGAACCTCCTGGAATGGCGGGGTGCCACAACCAGCCGATGTCACCGTCAGCGTGGCCGGGTTCGCGGGCACAGCGGTGACAGTCAGCCCGGCGACACTGACCTTCGCCGCCAACGCCTGGGACACGGCACAGACCGTGACCGTCACAGCCAGGCAAGACGCCAACACCATGGACGAGCGCGTGACACTGACGCACAGCGCGAGCGGCGCCACCGGCTACACGTCCGCGCTGTCCATTGCCAATGTGGCGGTAACGGTGGCCGACTCCACCCCGACGCTGACACTGGCCACAGACCCGTCTGCGGTGACCGAGGGCAACAACATCAGTCTGACGCTCAGTTCGGACAAAAATGTGACCGGGACGCTGCGGGTACGGCTGACGCTGTCTGACCGTGACACAAGCGGCTTCGGCGCGACAGACATCCCGGGCGCGCTGACGCAGACGCTGACTACGAGTGATTTTGGCGGAGGCACGACAGCGACGGTGTCGATCCCGACGCGTGACGATAGCATCGTGGAAGGGACAGAGAGCTATCGCATCACGCTGAATGCCGGCACCGGCTATGTGGTGGGTGGCGATGCGGATGCGGATGGCACGTTGAACGACAACGACAGTGCGCAGGTGACACTGGGCAGCACGACCATTAACGTGACCGAGGGTCAGTCGTTGACAGTACCAGTGACGATGAGCAGCGCGGCGGACACGGTGGTCAACGGTAAGGTAACGCTGAGCGGTGGAACGCCGACAGATGATTTTGCCGCGGTGGAGGCGAGTTTCCGTATCGCGGTGGGTCAGATGCATGCGAACGCGGTCTTCATGCCGAAGAGCGCGACCACCGGCGATGGCAGCTACCAGGCGGTGCGCAGTTACACCGCGACGGTGACGCTGGAGACCCCGCCGACCGGGGTCACGGTGGGCGGCGACAACACCGACACGGTGCGGGTCAACGACAACACCCCCGGTTCCGACCCGGGCGTGACGCTGAGCCGTTCCTCGCTGCCAGTGAATGAGGGCGCGAACGGGAACTACACGGTGCGGCTTAATACCCAGCCGAGTGCGGCGGTGATGGTGACGGTGGCCGGGTTCTCGGGTACGTCGGTGATGGCCAATCCGGCGACCCTGAGTTTTACCACCGATACCTGGAACATGGCACAGACGGTGACGGTGACGGCGGCGGCGGATGACGATAGCGAAAACGAGAGCGTGACACTGACACACACGGCGAGCAGCAGCGACAACAACTACAACGGGGCGGTGATCAACAGCGTCACGGTAATGGTGACAGACAGCGACACGCCGGGGGTAACGCTGAGCGAGACCCGACTGGCACTGCGTGAGGGTGGCACTGCCGGCAGTTACACGGTGGTGCTGAACAGTAAACCGAGCGCCGAGGTGACGGTGACAGTGGCCGGGTTCTCGGGTACGTCGGTGATGGCCAATCCGGCGACCCTGAGCTTTGCCGCCAACGTCTGGGACACGGCGCAGACGGTGATGGTGACGGCCGGGCAAGATGTCGACACCATGGACGAAAACGTGACATTGACACACAGCGCGAGCGGCGCCACCGGCTACGGGTCTGCGCTCAACATCGCCGAGGTGGCGGTGCGGGTCAGCGACGACGACCGCCCGGCAGGGGTCAGTTTGAGCGTGGCCACACTGACGGTGGACGAGGGCGGCACCGGCAACTACACGGTGCGGCTCAATACCCAGCCGAGCGCGACGGTAACGGTGACGGTAGCCGGGTTCGCGGGCAGCGATGTGACGGTCAGCCCGGCGACCCTGAGTTTTGCCACCACCGGCTGGGACACGGTGCAGACGGTGACGGTGACGGCCGGGCAGGACGCTGACATCACGGACGACAGCGTGACACTGACACACAGCGCGAGCGGCGCCACCGGCTACACGTCCGCGCTCAGCATTGCCGATGTGGCAGTCACGGTAACAGACGATGACGCGGACGGGCCAAGCGAGGATCAGCGCCGGCGCCAGGCCGAACAGCAGATCCTGGCCCGGGTCGCCGACACCCTGCTGGCTGGCAGTGTCACCATCATCTCCAGCCGCATCGATGCGACCAATAGCGATGCACCACCCGCCACCACACTGCGCCTCGGCGGACAATCCAGCCTGCACGCGGCGCTGCAAACCCTGCAAACGGCCTCGCAGAGCGGCACACTGCAACCGGCACAACTGCTAGGGCAATCCGCTTTCGTGCTGCCACTGGCAGCCGCCGGCGGCAGTGGCACAGCACTGGAAAGTCTGGCCCTGTGGGGCAGCGGCGACTACCGCCAACTTTCCGGCAAGTTGCAGAATCCCAATGACCCGGATACCACACTGGATTGGGAGGGCAGTGTCACCAGCGCCTGGATCGGCGCCGACCTGCGACCGCACCGCCAGTGGCTGACCGGTTTGGCCTTGTCCTGGTCCCAGGCACCGTTCAGCACCGGGCAGGCCAACCTCAACCAGGACAGCCACCTGTTCGGGGTGCACCCTTATCTGAGTTGGAACACCGCCAACGGCCGTGGCCAATTGTGGCTCAGTGCGGGCTATGGCTGGGGCGAACTGCGCCCCGAGAAGGACATACCTGATGCACGACGTGACAGCCACATGGCATCGGTCGCACTCGGGGGTAACGCCACACTGCTCAGCAGCAACCGGCTGCTGCACGGCGGCAACAGCCAACTGCGCATCAAGGCGCAGGGCGCACTGGCCGAGTTCGATGTCGATGGCAACGCCACTAGCCGTGCGCTGAGCGTCATTGCCCGGCAGTTGCGCCTCGCGCTGGAAGGACAGCATCAACACACGCTGTCCAGCGGGGCCCGGCTCAGCCCCTCGGTGGAACTCGCACTGCGCCATGAACATAACGATGCCACCGAAGGCAGCGGCATGGAAGTCGGCGGCGCGTTGCGCTATGTCAACCCGGCACTGGGCCTGACCCTGGAAAGCCGCGGCTGGGTGCTCGCCACCCACCGTGACGAAGACCGCAGGGAATGGGGTGTCAGCGGCCTGCTGTCCATCGACCCGGGTACCGACCAGCGCGGGCTTGCACTCAGCCTGGCCCCGCGGCACGGCCCGGCCCAGCGCACAGACCTCGACCGCCTGCTTGACCCGGGTACCACACCGACCGCCAACCCGGCGGCACCGGGGCAACTGGGCCTGGAAGCCGAGTTGGGCTACGGCTATGGGCTGGCCGAACGCCGCGGCGTGCTGGTGCCCTTTGTCGGTACCACGCTGGATGGGACACGCCATGCCTACCGATTCGGCAGCCGGCTGCAATTCGGCCCCGGGCTCAGCCTGAACCTGGAAGGGCAGCGGGAAGAACCGGAACAACAGCCGATACGCCACAACATCCTGCTGCACGGCACATTGCACTGGTAGATCGAGGCACACCACCGGGCCGCTGGCAAAACGTGTGGCCTGTGGAATGACACCTCCTATCAAAACTCCCGCCCGGGAATCGCAGAAGCCGCGCCACAAGGCGACGACTAATGCAGTGAGGGGAAATCCTCCCTATCCGTTAAAGGGAAGGGTCCAGTACTCCGGTTGGATTTTGTGCCGGTGACCGGTGGTTGATGATGTGACAAAAAGCCCGTCTTTCGCATACGCGCTTTCTGGAAACCATAGTCCAATCACACCTATTCCACGGTGACGGATTTGGCAAGATTGCGCGGCTGATCCACATCCGCCCCTTTGAGCACAGCGATACAGTAGGCGAGAATTTGCAGTGGGACCGTGTGCAACAACGGGGATAAAAACGGATCCTCCGCCGTCGGGACACGGAACAAGCCTGTCCAGCGCCTCCTGTCTGTTTCAATGCTGTCGTCAGCAAACAGGCAGATCTTGCCTCCACGCGCCTTCACCTCCGCCAGGTTTGGCAACATTTTGTCTTTCAGTGTGTTATTCGACAGTAATCCAACAACCAACACATCTTCCTCAATCAATGCCAACGGACCATGTTTCAGTTCGCCTGCGGCATAGGCTTCCGCATGAATATAAGACACCTCCTTGAGTTTCAGCGCACCTTCCATCGCCACTGGAAACAACAGGTTCCTGCCCAGATACAACACATGTTCCACGTGGGAAAAATCTTCCGCAAGCGCATTGATTTTTTCGTACTGCTCCAGAATCCGCTGTATCTGCTGTGGCACTTTGGACAAGGCACAGCCCAGCGCCTTGCGTGCTTCCGCAGGTATCCCCCGATGCTGCGCCATAGCCAGCACAAACAGGAACAATCCCATCAACTGGGTAGTAAACGCCTTGGTAGACGCCACGCCGATCTCAACGCCCGCACGAGTCAAAAACACCAGGTCCGCTTCACGTATCAAAGAACTCTCGGGAACATTGCAGATCGCCAGGGTGGCAGCGTATCCACACTCCTTCGCCTTACGTATGGCTCCAAGTGTGTCCGCGGTCTCTCCGGATTGTGATATCGCAATCAGCAGGCAATCCTCCGGCACTATCGGTTTCGTATATCGAAATTCACTGGCTATCTCCACCGAACAAGGAACACCGGCGATTTCCTGCAACCAGTATCTTGCCACCAGGCCAGCGTGATAGCTCGTGCCACATGCCACCATGGTGACACTACGCACACGGGGGAAGATCTCCCGTGCGGCACTGCCAAATATGTCGATAACAACAAAATCGTCCAACAAACATCGATCCAAGGCGGCATGCAACACCTGTGGTTGGGCAAATATCTCCTTAAGCATGAAATGACGATAATTTCCCTTATCCCTGGCCTGTACGTCCTGATCCGATACCGTCTCGGTACGCTGCACAGCTTCCCCGGCATGGTTATAAATGACATGGGAAGCAATGCGGATATCGGCGATGTCTCCCTCCTCCAGAATGACGAACTTGCGGGTATACGGCAGCAGACAAAAGATATCCGACGCAATATAATTTCCCTCATCACCAATTCCCACAATCAGCGGACTACCACAACGCACCGCCAGCAAACGCCCAGGTTCTTTCTGGCTAATCACTCCCAGTGCATAGGAACCGGACAAACGACCAACACAGGAACGCAGTGCTTCCAGAAGACTTGCACCCGCCTCACAAAATGAATGGATGAGCTTGACGATGACCTCGCTATCCGTATCCGAAGCAAACTCATGGCCCTGGGCCAGCAACTGTTCACGCAATTCCTGGTAGTTCTCAATAATGCCGTTATGCACCAAGGCAAGATTGTTGTCGCATACATGCGGATGCGCATTGCTGACATTGGGCTTGCCATGCGTTGCCCATCGAGTATGGGCAAGACCCGTACCCCCTGTTGGTTTTCTTGCGCCGCCATTCAGCAGCATATCCTCCAACTGGCGAACCTTGCCTGCAACCCGGACACACTGCAAGCCCTGTACCGGATCAACAGTAGCGACCCCGGCAGAGTCGTAACCTCGATATTCCAGCCTGTGCAAACCCTCCAGCAGCGGAGAAAGTGCATCCTGCCGTACAACCGCACCAACAATGCCACACATTTTCTACTCCAGATACTGCTGATGCAGTTTGCGACTATGGAAACGATTCACCGGATCAACAATAAACTGATTTGCTTTAAGTTTGGCATGCAACATCTGGTTAGGCGATAGTTTGTTTTGTCCCGCGATAGAATCCACCTGCCGTTTGGCCCCCTGATGGCCCTGTTGTGAGGCCGCAAACAACCAGGTAAAGGCATCCAGATAGTCCTGCTTGACCCCGGTACCATCATACAGCATGACACCATAATTGCGCTGTGCCCCGGGATAACCCTGTTTTGCAGACTTGACATACCAGGCCGCGGCCTTCTGCATATCTCGCGGCCTGCTCAAGCCCATCTGGTAGTGAACGGCAATATAATATTGCGCCTCAGCATCTCCCGCCCTTGCCGCCGGCAACCAGGACTGATAGGAACGCTGGTAGTCTCCTGAAGAAAATGCCTGGAACGGATCCTCTTCAGCCTCCCCGGTACACGCCAGCATAGTGATACAGCAAAAGAACACTAGCGTCCAGGATCTATTCACTATCCTGGCACTATCTGTAGATGGGACATACTGGCTGACACATCTGTGCCAGTATCGTCTGGTACCGACATGGCTATCCGAGACAGTGTGCAGACCGTCTCGAAATCGAAATGTCGTTTGCGGGTGCGCTGGAATACCACAGCAAAAGACACGACTGGTCGGGGCGAGAGGATTTGAACCTCCGACCCCTGCAACCCCATTGCAGTGCGCTACCAGACTGCGCCACGCCCCGATTCAATACTCCCCCCAGCAAGGGTACACGCAACTCCCAAGCGTTCACCCCACCCTTCAGTTGCCTGTATGCCGGAGCCGCAGAAAGGCATTCACTCCGTCACTCCAAATCAGCGCTGGAGTATGCCCAGTAACTCTGTCAGTTCACTGCGCAACTGCCGAATAAGCAGCTTTCTCTGACTGGCATCATCCTTCACCTCATCGCTCTCCAGGCACTGCCTGGCACCACCGATAGTATAGCCTTGCTCATAGAGAAGAAAACGGATGTGTCTGATGAGAATGACGTCCTTGCGCTGATAATAGCGCCGGTTCCCCCGGCGCTTGACCGGATTTAACTGCGGGAACTCCCTCTCCCAGTAGCGCAACACATGAGACTTGACAGCACACAACTTGCTGGCCTCTCCGATGGTGAAATACCGCTTCCCGGGGATCGGGGGCAAATCAATCTGGCGTGATCCGTCCAGCATAAGTCTCTACCCGTGTTTTGAGTTTTTGCCCACAGCGAAAGGTAACCACACGCCGGGCGCTAATCGGGATCTCCTCATTCGTTTTAGGGTTGCGCCCCGGACGCTCGGATTTGTCGCGCAGGAGAAAATTTCCAAAGCCAGACAGCTTGACTGGCTCTCCCGATTCCAGGACACCGCTCATTTCTTCAAAGAACAACTTGATCAACTCTTTTGCTTCACGCTTGTTCAGTCCAAGCTCCGCATTCAGCCGCTCCGCCAGATCCGCTTTGGTAACCGCAGACATCGTTAGTCTTCTCTCAACTTTGCAAAAAACGCCACTTCTAACTCCGATAGCAACACTGCCAATCGAGCCTCAATATCAGACCGTTGCAGAGTGCCGGAAAAACTTTGAAAAATCAAGGAAAATGTCACACCTTTAGTCCCCGGGCCAATCTGCCCCCCATGATATACATCAAACAGCTCCATTTCCACCAGTTCCGCACCCAAAAAATCCCTGATGAAACAAAACAATTCTCCCACGGGCACAGACTCCGGCACCGACAACGACAAATCGCGCCGCATGGAAGGGAAACGGGATGGCACAAAACCCATCACCGGCCTGGGCATATCCACAGATTCCATTTGAATTTCAAAAAGATATATCGGAGAACCGGCATTATTCCAGTACTGGGACGGATGCAAACGCCCGAATGTGGCAATCTGCCGTTCATGCTGAAAAAAACCCGCCGCCTGTCCCGGATGCAGAAACGGATGCCGAACAGCCTGGCACACCAGGACATCAGTCGCATGCAGGCCCAAGGCACCCATCAGCACCTCCAGGTCTCCTTTGACATCATAAAAATCACTGTTGCGTTTCTCCATCCCCCACTGAGTATTGCAATTTTCTCCACAGACAACGCCACCCAGCGCAAATCGCTGTCGTAATCCCACCACCGGGCTTTCGTCAAAAACCAGACCGGATTCGAACAGACGCACCCGTTCATGCTGTCGATGCAGATTATAGTGCGCCGCCTGCAGCAGTCCTGGCCAGAGACTACTGCGCATCACCGACATCTCCGGCGCGATCGGATTAAGTAAGCGCAGGCTGCCACAGTCCGGCAACACGGCCTGCTGTGTTTCGGGATCCACAAAACTCCAGGTCATCACCTCCTGATAACCTCGCTGTACCAGCACCTGACGCATTACCGAAAGGCGGTCTTTTGCCGATTCCGCAGCGCGACCATCCCCTGCCATGCGCACGGCAGGTAACGTACTGGGAATGCTCTGATATCCACGGATCCTCGCCAGTTCCTCTATCAAATCCTCTTCGATGCCGATGTCAAAACGATGGCTGGGGGGAGTCACTTCCCAACCACTCCGGATACCTTTCAGTCGCATCCCCAAACGGTCAAGAATATCCTCCACTTCCTCATCTGCAATCCGCGTTCCCAACAGCACCGCTATACGCTCCCGTCGCAAAGACACTGCGGAAATCCGAGGCAGACTTTGTAGGCATTCCCTGCACACCAACGGTCCGGCCCTGCCCCCACAAATATCCAGGATCAGTTCCGTCGCCCGCTCCACCGCCAGTGTCTGCAAACCCGGATCAACACCGCGCTCAAAGCGATAGGCCGATTCCGTATCCAAGCCATGCTGCCGAGCCTTACCCGCAATGTTTTCCGGCACAAACCACGCGCATTCGAGAAAGATACGGCGAGTATCCGTCTGTACAGCGCTGCCCTTCCCTCCCATAATCCCGGCAAGCGCCAACGGCCCACTATCATCCGTAATCAACAGGGTATCCGGCCGCACCTCGCAAAGACTACCGTCCAGCAATACCAGTTTCTCTCCACCGGCAGCCTTGCGCACCCGGATACTTCCCTGTAAACATCCATCATCAAAGGCATGCAACGGTTGTCCCAGTTCCAGCATAACGTAATTGGTGATATCCACCACGGCATTATTCGACCGTATGCCAGCACCCTGCAGATATCGCCGTATCCAAAACGGCGTCCTGCAGCCCGCATCGACCCCTTCGATGATTCGGCCACAATAACGTGCACAGGCAGGGCTATCCAGTACCACCTCCCTTTCTCCTACATTCTCTGTCGCGTTGCTGGCCATCTCAATCTTTGGTGGCGCACAGCGGTTCACCGCGGCCAGTTCCCTGGCAATGCCCAATACACTCAGACAATCACCCCGATTCGGAGTCACAGCAATATCCATCAGGTGATCATCCACCGGCAACAGAGAGTCAGTCGCAATGCCGAGCTGTGTATCATCATCAAATTCAATGATGTGATCGGCATCGTCCGAAAAGCCCAATTCCTGCTCAGAGCATAGCATCCCCTCCGAGGCCACACCGCGGATACTGCGACTTTCTATCCGGCGCCCATCTGTCAGCACCGTCCCTGGTGGAGCCCAGGCAGTGATCAGGCCGGAACGGACATTGTCAGCACCACAAATCACATTTGCCACCATCTGTCCGCCATATTCCACCTGGCAGCACTTAAGCCGCTCGGCATTCGGATGTTCATGTACCGATACCACACAGGCGGCGATGACACCCGGGGTCTCATAACAGGCGCGGCTAATCTTTTCCACCTCCAATCCAACCATAGTCAACTGCGAACCAAGCTCTGCCACATCATGCTGCAAACAAAGCAACGTGCGCAGCAACTTTTCACTGGTTTTCATCGCAAGTCAGGTCGTGAAACATTCAGTGGAATTGACGCAAAAAACGCAGATCATTCTCAAAAAACAGTCTGAGGTCATCAATGCCGAAATACAACATCGCGAGACGTTCCACTCCCATACCGAATGCCAATGCGTTATAGCGTTGCACATCGACACCCACCTGCCGCAACACGTTGGGATGTACCATGCCACAACCCAACACCTCCAACCAACCCTGCTCTCCACGAATATCCACCTCGGCCGATGGTTCCGTGAACGGGAAATAGGAAGGCCGGAAACGAAGCTCCAGTCCATGCGCAAAAAAATCCTCCAGAAACTTGCCGAGCAAACCCTTCAGGTCCGCAAAACTCAGATTCTCGTCCACCAACAAACCCTCCACTTGATGAAACATCGGGGTATGCGTCATATCAAAATCACGGCGATACACTCGCCCCGGGGCAATGAAACGAAACGGCGGACCGCCATTTTCCATGACTCGTATTTGCACCGACGACGTGTGGGTACGCAACAGCCTGTCCCCAGAGAAATAAAACGTGTCATGCATGGCACGTGCCGGATGATGGGTGGGTATGTTCAGCGCCTCGAAGTTGTGATACTCATCCTCCACTTCAGGGCCTTCAACCACCTGAAAACCAAGCGCTATAAAAAGGTTCTGAATACGCTCCTGTATCTGAGTAACAGGATGCAGACCTCCGGCCCGCATCCCTCTACCCGGCAAGGAGATATCGACATGCTCCTGCTGCAGACGGGCGGCCAGAGAGGCTTCTTCCAACGTCCGCTTTCTCTCCTCAATGGAACGGCTGACCTCGCCCTTGGCATGATTAACCGCCTTCCCCGCTGCCGGGCGCTCAGCAGCAGGGATATCCCCCAACCCTCTCAGAAACCGGGTCAGGCTGCCCTTCTTCCCAAGGCTGGTTATGCGTAGCGCCTCCAGTTCCTCCAGAGTGTCGCAACAAGCAATCTTTTCCAACAACTGCAACTGCAGTGCATTCAACGCATCCAGGGAACCCGCGCTCGGCGATGATCGTTTCCGCAAAGCGATACTCTCTTCAGCTTTCCCACCAGACCATGGCTCAAGCAGTCAATAGCCAGGAAACCCGGTCAAGCTGGTAGCATTCCGAAATCCGATAGACCGGTATCAGTCCAGGGCTTGCCTTGCCTTGGCGGCGAGCAAAGCAAAAGCGGGCTTGTCAGATACTGCAATATCCGCCAGTATCTTCCGATCCATTTCGATAGATGCCTTTTTCAACCCGTTAATCAATCGACTATAGGACAGTCCATGGACACGGGCAGCGGCATTGATACGCACAATCCATAGCGCACGAAACTGGCGCTTGCGTTGTCTACGGTCCCGGTAAGCATACTGCCCTGCCTTGATAACAGCCTGCTTGGCAACACGAAACACATTTTTCCTCCGGCCACGGTAACCCTTGGCCTGGGCAATAATCTTTTTGTGTCTGGCATGTGCAACGACACCGCGTTTTATTCTGGGCATACCACTGACTCCTCGTGCTCGCTACTTTCTATTCATACCCTGTACTGATGAAACACCTGGCTCACAGATATGGCACCATTCTGGCGACCAGTCGTTGGTCCTGGGCGGCCACCTCCTGCATACCACGCAACTGGCGCTTCCGCTTGCTACTCTTTTTGGTCAGTATATGGTTGCGGTGCGACTGGCGATGGCGAAACTTCCCTGACGCCGTGCGTGAGAAACGCTTGGCCGCGCCTCGATTGGTCTTCATCTTTGGCATTTTTCTCTCCAGATTGATGGATTGCAACCAGTCACAAAAACCGTGCAATCCGCCCAGTACCACAAAACCGGTTACGCGATATAAAAATACCTGGGACAGGCCATGAACAAGTCACTGTCTCCAGGGAAATACACGGCAATTCCCTGGCCATTTGCTATTTCTTGGGGGTCAGGACCATCACCATCTGCCTGCCTTCCAGTTTGGGAAACTGCTCAACCACACCATGTGCAAGCAAGTCTTCCTGAATACGTTCCAGCATCTTCAGACCCAACTCCTGATGCATCATCTCGCGTCCACGAAAACACAATGTCACCTTGGTCTTGTTGCCGCTACTCAGGAACCGGATCAAATTCCTCAGTTTTATCCGATAGTCACCTTCGTCGGTTCCGGGTCTGAACTTTATCTCCTTTACATGAAATTGTTTCTGCTTGCGCTTGGCAGCGTGACGCTTCTTGCTTTGTTCGAACTGATACTTGCCATAATCCATCAATCTGCAAACCGGTGGCTCGGAATCCGGCGCGATCTCCACCAGATCAAGCTCCGACTCGTCAGCATATCTCTGTGCCTCCTCCACAGGCATTATCCCTACTTGCTTGCCCTGCACACCTATCAATCGCACTGTTTGCGAATCAATATCCTCATTAAGGCGCAACTGCCTATCTACGGTAATGTGTCCATCCTCCCATATTCATATATCAATCTATCCTCCGTCAGGAAATATCATGTCAAAAACCCGGCACCTCAAACTGCTTATGCGACCGGGAAAGAAACTGTTCCAGGCTCATTGCTCCCAAATCATCGCCTTCACGGCTACGCACCGCAACCAAGGCTTCCTTCTCTTCACGGGGCCCCACTATCAGCAGGTAAGGTACACGCTGCATGCTGTGCTCACGGATTTTAAGTCCAATCGTTTCATTTCTCAAGTCTGACAAGACACGCAAGCCCCGAGAATCCAAGGCCGCTTTTATCTGGCCGGCATAAGCTGCCTGCTTTCCCGTGATCGAAAGCACGACTATCTGCACCGGACTCAGCCATCCCGGCAGACTACCTGCAAAATGTTCCAGCAATATACCGATAAAACGCTCCAGTGAACCCAGGATGGCACGATGCAGCATAACTGGTGTTTGCCTGCTACTGTTTTCATCAACATATGTGGCCCCCAGCTTGGCCGGCATGGAAAAATCCACCTGTATCGTCCCACACTGCCAGACCCTGCCTATACAGTCCCGCAGGGAAAATTCGATCTTCGGCCCGTAGAAAGCCCCTTCCCCAGGCTGCAATCGCCAATCCATCTCCCTGGATTCCAGTGCCTGACGCAGTGCCTCCTCCGCCTTGTCCCAAACCGCATCCTCACCCACGCGCTGTTCGGGACGGGTGGAGAGGCTGACCAGCACTTCATCAAAACCAAAATCCGCATAGGCCGCATACAGCATATCAATAAACGTGGCCACTTCTGACTGGATTTGCGCTTCAGTGCAAAATATGTGGGCATCGTCCTGGGTAAAATGACGCGCCCGCATCAACCCATGCAGCGCCCCCGAAAGCTCATTCCGATGACAGGAACCAAACTCCGCCAGCCGTAGCGGAAGATCGCGGTAACTCTTCAAACCCTGATTGAAAATTTCCACATGGCAGGGACAGTTCATCGGCTTGATGGCATAAGATCGGTTTTCCGACTGTGTGATAAACATGTCATCCTGAAATTTATCCCAATGTCCGGAACGCTCCCACAGGGAGCGATCCACCAGTTGCGGAGTACAAACTTCCTGATATCCGCCACGCAACATCAACCGGCGTATATAGGATTTGACAACAGAATACAGTGTCCAGCCTCGGGGGTGCCAAAATACCATGCCTGGTGACACCTCCTGAAAATGAAACAGATCGAGCTTTCCCGCCAGTTTTCGATGATCGCGCTTTTCCGCCTCCGCCAGACGCTCCAACCAATCGCCCAGAGACTTTTGATCTGGCCATGCGGTACCGTATATTCGCTGTAGTCTCTCATTACGCGCATCACCTCGCCAATAGGCGGCAGCCAACTTGGTCAACTTGAATGCCCGCAACCTGCCCGTACTCGGGACATGCGGCCCCCGACACAGATCAGTAAAATCACCCTGGCTATATAGTGAAAGCGGCTCTCCTTCTGGAATGGACTCAATGATCCGCGCCTTGAACTCCTCACCCTGATCCCGGAAAAAATCGATCGCATCGTCACGTGACATCTCCGACCGGGAAACCGGGATGTCCTGGGCGACCAGTTCCCTCATGCGTTCCTCTATGCTGGCAAGATCCTCCATGGTAAAGGGACGGTGATAGGCATAATCATAATAAAATCCATCACTGATGACCGGGCCTATGGTAACCTGCGCCTGCGGATAAAGCTGCTTCACCGCCTGTGCCATAAGATGCGCACAGGAATGACGAATAAGTTCAAGGCCCTCCGGGTCACGATCCGTGATGATGCGCAAGCTGGCATCGGTGGAAACCACAAAACTGGCATCAACCAGTTTGCCATCGACCTCTCCCGCAAGAGTCGCCCTGGCAAGGCCATCACCGATATCCCGAGCGATATCCATGATGCTGAGTGCCTGCGTATAGTCCCTGCTATTGCCATCAGGGAGCGTGATCACGGGCATATTCGCCTCCTGCCAAAATTACAGCACAACGGCAAAGAAAACAGGTAAACAGATTCAAGCACGCGCTTGTTTGCGGACAGCCCCAAAAGTATCCCGCATGCGGGAGGAGAAACAAACAGACTAGCAGCCATGTTCAATATCGGGCAATATCTTAATACTCCGCTAACACAAAGATGATGGTAGGCGCGATTGGATTCGAACCAACGACCCCCACCATGTCAAGGTGATGCTCTAACCAACTGAGCTACGCGCCTACTGAAATTTTCCTGGCTGCACCGCCACCACCGAAGCATCAAAACCCACAAGGCAGCAACAAACCACAACGGGTCACAGTACTTGACGATCTCCAACGTCCGAGACAATACGTACCAGCCCGCATTATACAACACGGGAATAGATAAACCATTCAGTATTCAGTTATCCAGGGCCTTGGTACTGACCAGGCTCAAACTCTCCTCCATCAATGGGGTATTATCGGAGTCGGAGACGATCAGGGTCCGGATACTGTAAAGACCGCCAGGAATGTGTTCGGAAAGGATAATCTCGTACAGCTTGCCGGAATATTTCTCGAAACGGCTCCGGTAAGGGTCATCGACATAGGGATTGAAACTTATCTTGCTGGCAGGCACCGTCTCTCCGGCAAATTCCACCATGACCGGCTCCACGGTAGTGGCTTCCCGCAAGGCCATCTTGATCCGCTTATGGAAATGCCGCCAGTTGCCTTTGGTCAACCGACTCATTTCGTACACATCACCCTGAAAGTAAATGCCGAGTACTGGATTGCCCATGATGTCGGTAACATTAGCGGGGTTTACCTGCTGCTTCCGACTGCCCGTGAAAAAATCCAGCCGGGCAGTCTTGGTGCCATCATCATTGAGTTGATATACGCTGAGATACACGGCATCGGAAAACCCCTCTTCTACCGTGCCGGTCTTGACAAACTCATAATACAGTTGCGTGGGTTGAACAATATTCTGCAGATGATCGGACAACCATAACAACTCTTCCGCCTGACTGAATTGGAACCCTTCCGGGATCTCCTCGACTTCGCCCATGGCCCCGATATGGGCCTGGATCTGCTCCTCGGACAACGGCACTCCACCAGAATGCTTTGTTTCCCCATCAGTACCCTGCGCCGCCTCTTCCTGCGAAAGCGCCGGTCCGCCGAACCCGATGCAGAACACACAGGCCAGTAAAATGCAGCGCCACGCGAATCGGAACCCGGTCCTCTGCCGACTGCCAACCTCCACCTGAACCGGCAATAGTCTAGTCATCATCATCCTGCCTGATCGTCTTCCTCAGTGGCACCATGGGGATATTGTACTGCGCAAGTATCTTGTGAATCTTGTCACGGTTTTTCTCTATCAGCTCATTGATTACCTGCTTCCATTGTTCCTCCCCGTGACGCACTGCCATGGAAAGATTGTAGGAGAAAATCATCTGACGGTTTGTCTTGACATCATCTTCCAGCGGCAATATCACCAATTCCTGCTGGTCCCGATACTGCTGGGCATAATAGCCGGCAAATGGCCCCCAAACCACTGCCATGTCCAATTTTCCATCCATAATGTCCTTGAGCATGACATACGCAGGGCTCTTTTTTACGTCGCCCGTATGGCCCTGGTAAGGCACCACGAAACCCATCATGTCCTGGTAAAAAACCCACAGTTGCCCCGGGCCACGATCCGTCGCACCGATACGCGGCGCAAGCTGCTTGCGCGACACCAGCTCACTCAACTGTTCGGCATCCTTCAACTCATCGTAGCCCCTGCCCCTGGCATAAACCAGCACCCAGGTCGAGGCATAATAAGGGATCGTGGTGGAAGCCAATTCAAATCCGTCCGGAACCGTGATCACAAGATCACATTTATATCCTGTACCCTCCTCCAACTGGGCACGCAGGGTATTGCGTATGAAGCCCATACGCTGCGGGAAAAAACTGTACTGCACCTCCATGCCGAGTTCCTGCCCGAACAGTTCGGCTATCTTGTTCTCATACCCTTGTTTCCCGATATTGGAAAACGGCAACATGTGGGGGTCCGCACAGACTTTGAGTGACGCCGGCTGCTCAGCCTGTGCCCCAACCGCGAAAAGCAGCAGCAAAGGCAGATACCACAGGCAGGCAATCAGGCGCCTCATACAACAACCCAGTCCGTTCATGCTGTCGGTTTCAGCTTATTGATCTTGCCAAGCAAACGCCGATATGGCCCCTTCAATACCTCCATGGCCTTCTGCTTATACGCGGCGATAGTATCGGCCGATATGTCGCCGACCACAATCAGGCCAACCATGCCAAAACCAATATGTGGGACACAAACGTACGCATAGATGCCCGGCATCTCGAGATTCACGACAATGTCCTCTCCCATCTTCCCGCTCCAGTGTTCCGCTCCTTCCGGGATCAGCCCTTCAACCGATACTGCATTGTGCGATACCATCTTGGTGAACTTGACGCTATCCCCCGGTGCCGTATAAATGATGGCAGGTTCGAACGCACGGGCAGACGCCTTGATGATGTGCGAATCAGCGGTGGCTGTCGACAAGGAAGCCAATACCATGGTCGTAGCGAACAAAATATTGCTTACAATTTTCATCATTCCAAAACACTCCAAAAAATATTGCGAAATCCAACGCCTTCAAGCTTTTGATGATACCACAACCACCCTGGCACAGTAGCCTGGACTATCCCAGGCGGCTTGTTTGACCAATAACACCATCCTGGCATCAACAAAACAGATACGAAGCACCGAGGGGAAACCACACACAAAAAAACCGGCACCTGAAAAAACAGGTGCCGGTTCTGTACTACCTTCCGCGAGGAAAAACTCCCGCGATACTTCCCCGGCCTGTTACGGCAGGCTGAACACCATCAGAATGCCTGCATTCCGAGATGAGTTCAGCAACTTGCGATAGCCACCGACCGCACCCAGCGCAGCCGCATCAGGCGCTGCCGCAAGGCCTTCGATGGACACTACCGCACCAGCCCAACCACCAATACCGGAAAGCACACCGACATACTGCTTGCCCTTGTGCATCCAGGAATGGAAATTGCCGATGATGCCGGACGGTGCCTTGAACTTCCACAGCAACTTGCCATTTCTGGCATCTACCGCCTTGGCATAGGCATCCAGAGTGCCGTAGAAAACAACGTCACCCTCAGTGCTGAGGACACCGGACCATACCGACCACTGTTCCGGGATCGACCAGACGATCTTGCCCTTGTCGGCATCCCAGGCAATCATGTTGCCCATATTGTCCTTGTCCGCATTGTTGTTCGGACATTCCGGGCATACGGCACCGGCAGGATACATGGTCAGATTGGCATTGACATAGGCCTGGCCAGCAACATATTCGTTGCCACCCGCGGCATACGACACCGGCTCATAGGTCATGCACACATGGTTGGTAGGCACATAGAACAGCCCGGTACGCGGGCTATAGGCAGCAGGCTGCTGGTCCTTGGTGCCCAACGCGGCAGGACAAATGTCCTTCGAAACGACATCCTCACCATTGTAGTGTGTGCTGTACTTGTTGACCGTCTGCGGATAACCGGTCTTCATGTCAACATGGGTCGCCCAGTTGACCGCCGGGTCGAATTTTTCAGCGACCAGCAGTTCACCGCTAATGCGATCCATGGTGTAGGCAAAACCATTCCGGTCAAAATGCACCAGAGCCTTGCGCATTTTTCCCTTGACCTTCATATCCACCAGGATCATCTCGTTGACACCATCATAGTCCCACTCATCGTGAGGGGTCATCTGATAAGCCCAGCGAGCCATGCCGGTATCAATGTCACGGGCAAACATGGTCATTGACCATTTATTATCACCCGGACGGACCACAGGGTTCCAAGTAGACGGATTACCCGAACCATAGTACAGCAGGTTCTCCTTGAAGTCCGCAGGCCACCAGCCCCAGGTCGAACCGCCGCCAGTCCTCCAGGCGTCGCTCAGGCCCTTACATGAGTTGGGAGCGGTCGCAGGTGCTTTCCAATCACTGTTCGAACACCAAGTCTTCAACGAAGAATCTTTCCCCACCGGCTTGCCCAGTGAAGTGGTTTTCTTCGGATCAAACAGGATGTCATCGTCAGGACCCATGCTGAAGGCACGCCAAGCCAATTTCCCACTCTTGGCATGGTACGCAGCGAGCCAGCAACGGACACCGAACTCGGCACCGGAACAACCGGTAATCACCTTGTCCTTCATCGGATGCGGTGCATTCGTCGCAGTGTTCCCGGAAGCCGGGCCACCACCACCACGGCCGGGCACATCACGGCCATTTTCCGCACTCCACATCACCTTGCCCGTCTTGGCATCCAACGCAATCAGCGTGGTATCCGCCTGCTGCAGATAAATCTGACCCATGCTGTAACCCAGACCCCGGTTCACTATGTCGCAACACATGACCGGAACAGTCTCTTCCTCATCCTGCTGGGGTTCGTGGTACCACGTAATCTCCAGCGTATCCAAGTTGATTGCAAAAACATCGTTGGGAAAGGACGAATGGATATACAGCGTGTCATTCGGAAGACCCGTAGCACTTGAGGGGAGTACCAGAGGGCCACCCTCATGCCCTTGCAACCGACCGGTGGAAAAGGTCCACGCCGTAATCAGGTCTTTGGCATTCCGGTTGTTGATCTGATTCAGCTTTGTGTGACGCCAATTCCAGTAGTTGCCGCCCGGGAAAGCCCAGTAATTCGGGTTTTCCGTCAGCTTCTGCACTTCTTTGTTTGCCAAAGCTGGGGCAGAAAGCCCTAATGCCAATATGGCACAGAGCCATTTCTTTACAGATATATTCATGATTATGATTCCTCCTCGTTTAATCATCGACGTGATTAACTCATTTACTCAAGAACTCCGTGTCTTCCTACAACCGCGCCGTCCTGAAACTGCATACAGACCCATCCACTGCAGGTACCCATTGTGACAGGGCTTGAACCAACGAAAAACTGGAAAACCTGAAACTCTGATCCATGCATTAACTAGATTAGTTGTGTAACAGTGGGCGGGTATACTACTACAAAATATATAAAATGCAAGTCCTGAAATGCAAACCCGAAAAGGGGACAGCACCGGGCAAAGCGGGAAAGACCCCATACAGGCAACAGCGCATCAGGATCAGGAGGTCTTCATTCAAAAAATATCCATTGTATTTTGATGACATAAAAGATTAACCTCATTTATTGCATTATGATCTGCGCCTGAGGCATGTGCTACCGACCTGCACTCGCTGGAAATGCCGAGGACCCTGGGCAGGTTCTCGGGGTCCCGCCTCACAGACCACGTTCCAGGTCCTGTATCAGGTCTTGCGTATCTTCAAAACCGATTGCCAGACGCACCAGGCCTGGCATGATGCCCGCCTGCTCCCGTTGTTGCTCACTCAAACGATGATGCGTCGTGCTGGCCGGATGCGTAATCGTACTACGGGAGTCCCCCAGGTTGGCAGTAATGGAAAACAGACGTGTGCGATCGATCAACCGCCATGCAGCCGCCTTGCCACCCGACACAACAAAACTCACGATGCCGCCGTTTCCCGACTGCTGCCGCCGAGCCAGGCTATGGTGTGGATGCGTCTCCAACCCAGGGTAATATACCCGCTCAACCCGTTCATGCTGTTCCAACCACTGTGCGACACGCAACGCGTTTTCACAATGCGCCCGCATCCGGATATCCAGGGTCTCGATCCCCTTGAGAAACACCCAGGCATTGAACGGACTCATGCACGGCCCGGCAGTACGCAAAAAAGCAAAAATATCCTCTCCAAGCAAGGCCTCGCTACCAACAACCGCCCCTCCCACACAGCGTCCCTGGCCATCCAGATATTTGGTTGCCGAATGAATCACCAGGTCCGCCCCCAGGTTCAGCGGGGTTTGCAAAGCCGGTGTACAAAAGCAGTTGTCCACAACCAGCAGGCAGTCATTATCATGGGCCAGTGCCGCCAGCCTGGTGATATCGGCAATCTCCATCAGCGGATTGGACGGTGTCTCCAGATAAAACATCCGTGTCCGCGAGTTGATCGCCTGATCCCATGCCTGGTAATCCACCAACGGCACCCAGGATGTCTCAATGCCCAGCTTGCTGAATATTCTGTCAAACAAAGCCACTGTAGTACCAAACACCGAGCGCGACGAAACGATATGATCACCACTCCGGAGCAGCGCCAGAAAAGTGCTCATTATCGCGCTCATTCCCGAGGCAGTGGCAATACAGCGTTCCCCTCCCTCCATGGCCGCCAAACGCTCTTCGAAGGCGCGCACTGTAGGGTTGGTAAAGCGCGAATAGATGTTACCTGGAAGCTCTCCGGAAAAACGCCCGGCCGCCTCCCCGGCACTGCCAAATACAAAGCTGGAAGTAAGAAACAAAGCATCGGAATGCTCGCCCTCGGTACCTCGCCGAGTACCTGCGCGGACAGCATCGGTACGCCATTTGCGACTGTTTTTTCTATTGCTACCCACGATAACCGCCTGTGGCCTGCCAGGAAGATTCAGCACTGCCAATCCACGGACCCCGGTAAAAAGTCGGGCGCGAAGGTATCTGCTGTGCGTTCGGCAGTGTAACATAGAAACCTGCCCGGGAACCTGCACTGACGGACTTGCGGGGTCAACCGGTATGCTTTGCCACTCCCCCTACACAGCTTGGCTCTCGCCATGGGACAGCATGAACACGGATCGCTGGTGGCGCGAAGACGCAAAGCCGCGGTTATCGCAACACCCTGTGCAAAAAAAATTTTGATTTGGTCTCGCAAAGCGGCGATAATCTGCTGCCCGGGCCGTATGACAGACCGCAACATCAAGGCGATGGCTTTCCGCACAGCGGTTCGACATACCATAACTGGATAATCCTGCCAGTCACGCCTTGTATGAGATGCCAATACGAAAAATCATGGCCGACACAAGACGACAAACATGAATGCACTCATATTGCGGCTGGACATCTCCGGCGCCCCGATGCGCTGGATACCGTGGCAACATGCCGTATCACTGTATACACGAGACATGGTAGGCTGGTCTGTGGGAGAGCACGTTTTTACTTTCCATGGTGGCATCTCCCGCGTTACCGGGCAACGTTCCCGGGTTATGGTCAATTCCATCATCGCCATAAAACGCGCCAGCCGCCACCAGCCGTGCGAACGTTCCATCCCGCCACTGACCAACCGCGAACTGTTTCTGCGGGATGCCAACATATGCATGTACTGTGGCCGGGAGTTCAGCGATGCCGAGCTGACCCGGGATCATGTGCTGCCACTTTCACGGGGGGGCAAGGATCGCTGGTCCAACGTGGTGACCGCGTGCAAAGGCTGCAATATGCAAAAAGGCAACCGCACACCGGATTCCGCCCGTATGCCCCTGCTGGCGGTGCCATACGTACCCAACTGGGCGGAATATCTGGCACTGTCCAACCGGCGCATACTGGCAGACCAGATGGAATTTCTGAAGACCCGCTTCTCCGCACGAACAGCCCATTTCCGTCCCAGCTAATGTGCGTGCATACTTCCCCCCTACACACATTACACTGAGGCTGCCTGCCATACTCCCCCCGAAGCAACGCTGGCTTATGACACTACTGCCCGGGAAGTCGACTGCCATCATGCTGCTCGTAATCTCCGGCATCCTGCCCTGTGTGCATGCCGCGGACGAAGAAGGCAATTATGCCGTCTGGGGCGCCGGCTCAAAAGCCTGTATTTCCTACCAGCGGGCACGGACCACGGAACAGTCCGAGCAATACAGGCATTTTCTGATGGGCTATCTGAGTGCGACCAATGTCTTTATGGAACAGACCTACAGTATTTCCGGGAACATGACACTGAAGGAAATACTGGCGTGGCTGGACGAGTACTGTGACGAACACCAGATGTCCGCGTTTGAAGACGCCATCAATCAGTTTCTTGCCGAGCATCATGCGCAACGCCTGCGCCGTCCCGGCAGACAGTGGTAGGGAGTGTGGCCATCCTCAAACAATAGAAGGAAGAAAGCACCCGTACATGGAAGGAGTGTGGAGACAGCGGGCATGGCATCTTGCCGTTGCTGCCTGTCTGGCTTCATGGCACGGGTCAGAGTCAGTGGAGCGGAACAGACGCCCGTTTGTAAATCTGCGATTTGCTGTTTATGATAGCCGCTGTCGGATACATCCCTGGCAGCGGGTGTCAGTGTTTCAATTAACCGGAGATAGAGTTAATGCATACCAATTACGCCAAACCATTAGTTGTCCTCTTCACTGTGATCGGCCTCAGTGGATGCGGGCACCATAATTCCATGATGATGCATGAAGAGAACAGAAACCTCGCCATGCAGGCCCTTGAGGCGGCCAAGGCTGCCGAGCGCTCGGCCCAAACGGCACGCACCATTGCTTCGGAAGCCAGTTACAATGCACAACAGGCACAGGAGACGGCAAACTCCGCATTGCAGTGCTGTAATAACAATTCCATGAAGATAGACCGGATGTTTGAAAAGACCATGATGAAATAAACCACTCCAGGGCATCCTTCCCCGGAGGTCAGCCTGTGCCACCCTCGCCGCCTGCTCCTGGCTTGTGGCTGAGGGCCACGGGCATGGCGTATGCGGGATGACAACGCTTTTGTAGTATCTCAAGGCAGCAGGAATCCCACCACCCCTGGATAACCATTCGGTCTGCTTATCATCTCCTCAACCAAAGACCAGTCCAGTTCATATTCCCGGTTACCAGACACCGCCTCCAACTGCTCCAACACCACAGCAACATTGTTGCGGAATCTGTGGTCATCTTCTTGCAGCCAGGTATGGGCCTCGAGATAGATCACTCCTTCATGCACACCCACCTTGTAAGGTTGATTGATGATATTGACCGGGGTGTTCAACTCTACCTTGGCAAACAACGACTCAATATCCTCCGGATAAAGACGAATACAGCCATGGCTGACCCGCATGCCGACTCCCCAGGGACGGTTGGTTCCATGGATCAAATAGTCCGGCTGACCCAGGCGCAAGGCATAGTCACCCAGGGGATTGTCCGGACCTGCCTTGACCACCCGGGGCAAAGGGTCCCCGGCCGCCTCGTGTTCCTCGCGTATGGATTCCGGTGGATACCAGTTCGGAAACGCCTTTTTGCCGATGATCCGGGTCCGTATATACGGGGTCCTCCAACCCTGCCTGCCAACACCCAGGGGGTAGCTGCTCACGACATTTGGCTGGTCCGGTGGGAAATAATACAGGCGCATCTCCGGGACATTCAAAACGATCCCTGAACGCGGCGCCTGCGGAAGCAAAAACTGACCCGGTATCAACACAACAGCATCCGCACCCGGCAACCATCGATCCAGCTCCGGATTGGCCAGCGAGATCTCCTCCACACCCAGTCCATGACGGCGGCCAATATCCAGCAAGGTGTCTTCGTGGCGCGCCCGAACCCGAGTAAGCTCTCCGATCAAGGTATGATGCGGCTCCGCCAGCTCGAAATCGCTGGCCATTATCCCACCAGAACACATACCGCCAACGAACAGAAACAGCCAGACAAAAAACCTGTTCACGTGCCTACCTCCCCAACAGGCCGGGCCTGCTCCCCCATGCGCAACATGCTGGGCAACAGGATCAGTGTGAACAGCGTACTCACCGACATGCCACCGACCATCACCGCGGCCAGACCACGATACAGTTCAGTACCGGTCCCCGGTATCAGTAGTAAAGGCAACATACCACAAACACTGGTCATCGTGCTCATTACTATCGGCCTGAACCGGTTCCGAATCGCATTTCGCACCGCCTGTCTGCGCTCGACCCCCATGCCTTGTTCCTGCTCGGCATAATACACCAGCAGAATGGCATTGTTGACCACCACTCCCAGCAAAATGACAAAACCGATCATGGTCAACAGATCCATATTCTGAGGCACAGCATAATTGAGAAAATGCAGGCCCATGATGCCACCTACCGTGGCAAGTGGCAAACTCCACATGACCAGCAGACTCCTGGAAAACGATTGGAACAGCGCACTCAATAACAAGTACAATATAATCAGTGCCAGAACAAACGTCCCTGACATGCTCTTCAGGGCACTTTCCAGCTTGTCTGCCACACCTGCATACCGAACATCACCATCTTCAGGCAACCGCGTCAGAATGATCGGCTCAATCGTATCCTCAAGCTCGCTTAACGCCTGCTCCAGCGACATATCATCGGATGGAGTCACCTCCAGGGTCACCGTGCGCCTGCGGTCGATTCGCCTGATCTCCTCCGGTCCGACCGTGTGTTCAATAGTCGCCAGCTCGGAAAGTGGCAGTATCCCCGAATCCGGTGTCACCACCGGTATCGCAGCCAACTCCCCTACCGTCTCCCATGGCTCGGAGCGGACAACGATATCGATGCTTTTCTCACCATCGAAATAGTCTCCCACATACAAACCATCACCAAGGGTACGCAATATCTGGGCCAGTACAGCACGGTCCCAGCCCGCCTCGGCGATACGCCTCTCATCCGGGATGATGCGCAGTTCTGGCTGCGCCAGCTCCAGGCCAGGCCGGGGACGGACATTCATGCCTTCGAAACGCTGCGAGATAGCCAAAAAACCTTCGCGGGCGGAATCCAGCAAACTATTCATATCCTGAGACTGTATATTCACATTGATAGTGCGGCCGGCACGCGCTCCCTGAAACAACGAGGTCTGCCGGGCAAAAGCCAGGGTATCCGGGATACCTCGCACCGCCTCATTGATTACCCCTACCAATTCACGAACCCGGGTTTCATCTCTGGCTCTGGCACCCAGAAACACACCACGGGGGAAAGTCACAAAAAAATAGTGCTTTATCTCCGGTTCCATCCCGCCACCTTCCAGATAAGGCTGTAGATGCCGCTGTATCACACCTCCCATGGCACGTTCCAGTTCATCCACATTGACTCCGGGCGGCGGTAGTATATAGGCAAACACCAGATTACGGTTGCCACTCGGCAAGTAGTCCGCCTCGGGCCGATAGTGCCATACCAAAAACAACGGTGCGGCAGTCAACAAGGCAATCCAGATGCCACGCCGTGAGCGCGAATCCGTCAAATACATCACCACCCGGGTCCCGGCCTCCCAAAAACGTGACAGATGGTCCCGGGAACGGCTCTTGCCCAACAACACACTGGACAGCGACGGGATTATCGTAACCGCGACCAGCAGTGACAAACTAATGGCCACCACGATAGCCAGGGCAAGATCGGCAAATAGCTGGCCCACCTCCTCCCGCAGAAACAGCACCGGTAAAAAAAGCGCCACAGTGGTAGCGGTAGATGCCAGCAACGCCCCCCAGACCTGGTCGGTTCCTGTCTTTGCCGCCTGTTTCAGGTCCATGCCCTGCCCGCGCAATCGCACGATATTCTCCAACACGATCAACGAAGCATCCAACACCATCCCCACGGACAGTGCCAGACCTGCCAGTGAGATGACATTCAGGGTTCGGTCAAACAAATACATGCAACAAAAGCTGCCCAGCAGGCAACAGGGAATGGCGACCGTGACCAGTAGCGTCGTATGCAAAGACAGAAAAAATACAAACAGCACCACGGTGGAAAGAAAAATTCCAACGGCGATATTGCCACCGAGCATGGTTATCGAACGATCAATGTACTCGGTCTCGTCATAGACTTGCTCAATGGTCAGACCGGCACGCTTGAGTGGCCCTTCGGACAACTCTTTGGCCGCCTGCCTGAGCCGGTCCATTACCTGCAGTACGTTGATACCACTCTCACGCTGTGCATTGATGGCAATGGCAGGTGTGCCCTTGGTGATGACAAAGCCATCTCTATCTCTCATCTGCACGGCTATGCTGGCCACATCACGCAGATATACCGGACGTGAGTCACGCCACTGCAGGATCATCTCCCCCAATTGCGCGGCATCATATTCGCCGATATAGCGTAGATTGTATTCCCGCTTGCCGATGTCCTGAAAACCCGCCGAAGTATCCCTGGACGATCCGGCAAGACGGTTGACAACTCCGATATCCAGGCCCAGATCGGCAACCTTGTATGGGTCAAACGTAATGCGCAGTTCATTTTTGTTGCCTCCGTACACATTGGAACGCGCCACCCCTCTGACCTGTTCAAAGCGTGACTGTACGACCTCCTCCAGAAAGTCCTGATAGCTGCTGATGGGACGGTCGTTGCCTGGAACCGTCTTGACGATAAACCAGGCGATCGCACGTACATCCGCGCCTACGGAGCTAATGATCGGTTCATCGACATCGGAAGGATAATCCGATATCTGATTCATGCGGTTGATCACCTCAATCAATGCCCTGCGCATATCCATATCCACAGTAAATCTCAGATTCAGTTCAGCACGCCCCTGTTGTGCCACAGACAGCAGTTCCGTCATACCAGGCACACCCCTGAGCGCATCTTCCTGCGGCTCAATGATGTCGGACTCGATCTCGTTTGGCGCGGCACCGCGCCAGACCGTAGTGATGCTGATCTCCGGCTCCACAATCTCCGGAGTCAACTGCACAGGCATACGCAACAAACAGAGTACGCCGAAGATCAGCAGCAGCAGGAAGCCCGCCACCACCGCGCTTGGATTCGACAGAGAAAGTCGGGTCAGAAACATGGATAGGAGAGGCCTGCCAGGCTACTCCCGAACAATCACTGGCAATCCGGGACGCAGACGTTCATTACCACGAATAACCAGACGATCTCCCACACTCACATCACCGATTATCTCCACATGGTCGTGGTTGGAAATACCAGTGGAAACCGGCACCATCTCGGCAATGTTCTCGGAATTGACACGATATACAGCAACCATGTCCCGCCGCGTCACTATCGCATCATGCTCTATCGCCAGCACCTGTTTCCCCGAACTCATCGGTAGTTCCACCTGCACGGAATGCCCTGGCAACCAGCCCTGTCCAGCGGTTTCCAGACGCAACTCGTATAAACGAGACACCGGGTCGGCTACCGGTACCAGGGTACGGATACGCTGTTGCACCACATCCTCACCATCAACAACATTCAGCATCTGTCTGTCTTCCAGCCAGGCAATACCATGTGTAGGAATGTGCGACTGGATCTCGGTATTCGCCAGACTCACCAACCGCAATACCTGATTGCCTGGCTCCACCCACTCTCCCAAACTGCTGAAACGTTCGGCCACCACACCGTCGAATGGCGCGTGAATGCGACTTCGCTGCAAGCGATCACGCGCCTTGTCGATACGCACTTCGGCAAGAGCGATCTCACCCTTGGTCATCTGATAGCTGGCCTGAATCTCTTCCACACGATTCCTGGCAGCATGATTGCCACTGGCCAGCATTTCCATACGCTGCCGTTCCTGACGCTGAAATTCAAGCTGTGACTGCAACGGTAACAACGCCGCTTCCGACTCGGCCAGTTCCAATCTATAGCGTGTGGTATCAATTTCCACCAGCAGCTCCCCCTGCTTCACCATATCTCCAACATCCCTGATACTGTTTATCCTGCCACTGACTTCGGAAGACAGGCGGGAATCATCCCGACTGATTACCGTAGCGGGAAACAGCACTCCCTGCCTGATATGGATCTCCTGTACCGTCCGCACCTCGACCATGGCCGCTGGAGGAGGCTGCGCGGCGCACACAGCCGAAACCAGGCCGCACAGCAGTAACACTGGAAAGTGCTCACACCACTTGATGCCAACAAAGCTGTCAGCACCATGGCAACACCGCATTGAGGAAATGGCACCCGGCGAGTAACAAACCACTCGCCGTCTACAGCAAAACAAGCGCATCATTACCCGATGAACAGCCCTGGCAAACTCATTCCTTGAGTCGCGGCATCAACTCAACCAGATTGCATGGCCGAGTACGATAATCCAACTGCTTCACCAACAGTTCATCCCAGGCAAACCTGCAGGCGGAAGACGAGCCTGGTAACGCAAAAATGTAGGTGCCATTCGCGACTCCGGCTATCGCCCTGGACTGTATGGTAGAAGTTCCTATCTGTTCCCAGGAACGCTGACGGAATATCTCCCCAAAACCATCCAGTGTTTTGTCAAACAACACCCGAACCGCCTCCGGTGTGCCATCTCGGCCAGTTACACCTGTGCCTCCGCTGAGGATCACCACATCGATTTTCGCGTCAACAACAGCCAACGATACCTGCGCACGGATGCGGTAGACATCGTCTATGACGATCCGCTTTTCCAGTACCACATGACCCGCATCAGATGCACGTTCCTGCAATAGCCGGCCGGCATGGTCGCTCTCCTCATTGCGCGTATCCGAGACCGTAATCAATAAAATGTTCAGCGGTTTGAACTGCCTTTCCGTCTTGCTCATCCGGCTGTTCCCACAAACTTTGTCACCGGCACCCCCCACTCCCCGGCATATATATTGTGCCCCAGTTCCTTGCGTTGCCGAGGTGCCTGCTCACGTTCCCTGAGTTGCGCGTCCAAATCGGACAACGGCAGTTGATGACCAACCGCAATCACCGCCATAGGCGTATAGCGCTCCGGGATCGCCAGTGATTCCCGCAGCCGCTGTACATCAAAACCACCCATCTGGTGAGCGACAAGCCCCATCGAAGCGGACTGCAGACACAAATTCTCGGCAGCCGCGCCAGTATCATACTCACCCCAGCGATTCGGTTGCTGATTATGTTCAAACAGGGTGTCCGCAGTGGCCACCAGCAGCAGTGGCGCCTGTGCCCACCCCCGATTGCCTTCACTTAAACAGGCCTCTACCGCCCTCCACGCCTCAGCATGGTGCAAACGGTGGCATACCAGCCAATGCCAGGGCTGTGCACCAAAGCAGGAAGGCGCCCAACGGGCCGCCTCCAGCAATGCAATTATCTGTTCGTGCTGTAATGAACGCTCGGGATCGATGGCCCGGGAACTCCAGCGCCGGGCAAGGAGCTCATGGATAGGAACCGCCGTGTGGGCTTTTTTTTCACGCATTGCGATGCAGGTCTATGTTAATGCCGCTGTGGGCTCCAGCCGCTGACAGACCAGCCGTCAACCGACAGAAAACATGAGGACCACATCAAGCAACTCCATAAAACGGGCTTGCGGCCCTGGTAAAAAAATTCATCTTCCGACATGAAACCACAACAACGACTTGAAAGCACCGGTCGGATTGGTAAGAATACCACATCTTCGCCCATCATAAGGAGGCAGGGCCAGCAAACCACCAGCACGCCCAGCGACAACATCCGGGCAATGTCCCGCCTGTCGCAGACCTGAAAAGCCACCCTTGACTCGAAGTAAAATCTCACCATGAACCCTGTGTTTGATTCCCTGCTTGACAACATTGAAACCGTCATCAAGGGACAAACGGCAACGCTGAAACTGCTGCTGGCAGGATTTTTCAGCGGTGGCCACATATTGCTGGAAGACATGCCAGGTACCGGGAAGACCACACTGGCAAAGGCGCTGGCGAAATCCATCGACATCGAATTCCAGCGTGTACAATTCACCCCCGATCTGCTACCGGGAGACATTAGCGGAGTGAATATCTTCAATCAGAAAGAACAAGACTTTTCGTTCCAGCCCGGACCGATCTTCACAAACATTCTGCTGGCAGACGAAATCAATCGAGCCTCCCCCAGAACCCAGTCAGCACTGCTGGAAGCCATGGAGGAGCACCAGATCAGCCTGGATCGGGAAACTCATCCACTGCCCGCGCCATTTTTCGTTATCGCCACACAAAACCCCGTGGAATGCCACGGCACGTGGCCACTGCCCGAGTCACAAATGGATCGTTTCAGCCTGTGTCTACGACCTGGCCATGTTGATCGGGATACCGAATTTGCTATCGCTATGGAACAGCAGCGACACAGTCCACTGGATAACCTAAGTGCCTGTATGGACAAGACTCAGGTGATATTGGCCATGGAGACAGTGCGCAAGATATACCTGAGTGATGAGGTGCGTCACTACGCTGTCGATGTGGTGCGCGCCACTCGTGAACTGCCCGGGGTACGGCTCGGAGCCAGTATCCGCGCCACACTGAACCTGATACGCTGCTGCCAGGCACTGGCATGGTGTTCGGGACAAGACTTTGTAACACCCGAACAGGTGCAGCAATTGGCTATTCCGGTACTGGCACACCGGCTGTTACTGACTGATCGGCAACAGGCAGGAAAGCATGCGCAACATCTGATAACCCGGATCTTGAATCAGATACCCGTACCAGAATAGACAAGTCAACATGCCTGCGCAAAGGTAAAACATGCTCAACCGGGCCCGGCATCTGCTATTCCTGATCTTTCGGTGGACATACCGGATCGGACATCCCTACAGATACCGTCTGACTGCCAGTGGACGACTACTTGCAGTATTGCTTGTCTGTAGCCTGATATTCGCCATCAACACCCATGAGACTCAAGCCTATCAGTTGGCCTGTCTGCTGCTGTCACTGTTTTTGATCGCGGGCCTGAGTCTCCCCCGTAACAAGCTGGCACTGAATGCAATACGTATGCTGCCTGATACAGCAAACAATGGCGAAATTTTGACTTATCATTGTCTGTTACTCAGCCACTCTCCGAAAACACTGCATAATCTATTCGTGCTGGATGAATTACATTTGAGCTTCCCGGATTTCGACACCTTTCTCGAAGCCAGTCAAAGCGATCACACAAAATATAATTTCTTTGACCGATTCACAGCCTACCCAAAACTGCTTGCACTGATCCGGCAACGACGCGGCGGTTTTGCCGAACCCGGGTGGATCGACACACTACCTGCCAAGAGTCAGACACAGCTTGACCTGAGGCTGTATCCACAACGCCGGGGATACCTGGAATTCGTCCGCCTGCGAATTGCCCGCTGCGATCCATTCGGACTGCTGCGCCATTTTACCGACATACCACTTGGTGACTCCTTATTGGTACTACCCAGACAATACCCTCTCGGTAAGCTGGAACTGCCTGATAACAACACCATGCATCGAGGCCAGTATCTGCCTGACGCAGCCTGGGCAAACATTCTCAATGACGGCGAATTTCTGACCCTGCGTGACTACCGTCATGGCGACCCCATGAGGGCAATACACTGGCGCAGTTACGCTCGTCATGGCAATCTGCTGGTACGCGAATACGAGACCGAGAGCATTCGCAATTGCCTGCTGGTGGTAGACAATCTGGAAACCGCACGACCGGAATGTTTTGAGCGCCTGCTGTCAGCGGCCGCTTCGCTGCTGCAAGCCCTGCCGGTTGAACATACCAGTGTGTGTCTGCTCGAGTTGGATGGCGAGTCAAAAAACGGTGTTTCAGGAGAAATCCTGTGCCATTTGGCACACATGAAAATGCGCACCGCAAAACTGCAAGACACAGTGTGCCAAACCATCGCATACCAATCCGATTCCGGGCTCAACACCATTTGCCTGCTGGCTGGACTGGATGCCGAACGCCTCTCTCTGTTGCATCAACTAAGTCGTTTGAACAGCTTTGTGGTCTGCTTCATCATCGCCGACCCTCCACCCGACAGCAACACCCTGAGATCATTCCAAACCCGTTCCATGTCTTGTGTCGGCATACATCCTGATCAGGTAGAAAACGAACTGTGCCGCCACTATCCACCCGAGGCTGACGTGCGCAGTGAAGTCAATGCCTGAGAGCAGACCACAGATGGCGCCCAGCCAGACGAAAACCACGGCGATGCCCTTGCGTCCATTCAGCGAATCTCTCCCCGCCATCCCGTTCCCGTGTCTGGCGGCAGTGCTGCTGCTCTGGGGCTGGCGTAGCGAACTGCTGATACTGGCGGTACCAATGTCCATGCTACTGGCTGTCCCCGATCACTGTCACTGGCGAGTGCGGTTGGGTCACCGCGATTTCTGTCTGCTGGCCAATGTAACTGCGGTAGTCATTCTCATCCTCATGTTGTATCTCACAGAAAAACACGGGGCGAACACAATAATCAGGCTGTTGCAACTCCTGCCACTGCTGAGTTTCCCACTATTGCTCGCACAATGCTTCAATACCGAATCGCAGATGCGGTTGAGTGTATTCTTTGTGAGCCTGCGCTACCTGGACCAAGCAACCCGTACCGAATACGATCATCCCATCGATATACGACTGCCCTATTTCTTGCTAAGCCTGCTGGCAGCGACTATCAACCCGGGAGAGCCAGAGTTGTTTGGCATACTATGCCTGCTGCTACTGCTGCTACTGCTGCCATATATCGCACCGCGCATAAAACCACCGTGGTACAAGAAAATCCTTGCCATCTGCGCAGTCAGCCTGCTTGGGATTGGCTTACAATTCTCCGCCAGACACTATTATCCTTTCCATTCCCAACTCCTGTATGAACTAATACAACGATTCCTTTGGCTGCCACGGGACCCGTTAGCCGACAGCAGTACTATCGGCAATATCGGCAGAGCGAAAATTTCTGATCGCATCGTGCTCTGGGTCCGGGCCAGAGACATGCAACAGGCGGAGATGCCAATACTACTCAAGGAAGCCAGTTATAACCACTACAAATATGCCCGGTGGACAAATACAGAAGAGACTTTCAGCGTGGTTGACAAGGATATCCAACTACAGGGATGGCTGCTGCGTCCATCGAAACAGTCAAATTTACGGCTGCATATCGGCACCCGTTTGTATCATCCACGTTCCATTCTGGCGCTACCCCTGCGAACGACAACGGTTTACGCAAAAAACATTCTCTCACTGGAACGCAGTAACCTGGGACAAACACGCGTTGATATCAATCCGGGCTGGCTGGAATACCAGACCCATATCGGCGCAGATGGCACAGACAGTGCCGTACCGGACGTGCAGTATCTGTCGCTCGTGGACAGGCAAAAGCCACTGTTTGAGGAATTGGCTACCGAATTGCAACTGCGGGAACTGGATCATGCGGCGGCTGTTGAACGAATAAAACGGTACTTCAGCGAAAATTTCCGCTACAGTTTGCGGCGCGGTCATCGCCATAGAACGGCGAATATCCTGGAACAATTCCTGCACCACGACAAAAGCGGACACTGTGAGTATTTTGCAACCGCAACTACCCTGCTGTTGCGCACCATAGGCATCCCCGCTCGTTACACAACAGGGTATGCGTTGTTCGAATCACATCCTCTGGGAAAAGCGTGGATCGTACGCAACAGCCATGCGCACTCCTGGGTACAATACTACCTTGACGGTCAGTGGCATGTACTGGATACCACTCCAGCCATATGGATACGACAACAGTCGCGTCAATCCTTTTTTACCACCATCTATGATGCATTGGCCTGGATACGCTATCTCTATGCGGCCGAAGAAGACTACGGCACAAAACGGCAAAACCCGTACAGAAAATATTTGCCCTGGCTATTGATCCCGCTTCTGGGACTGGCGGCATGGCGTCTGCGTCGACTACGCTACCAACGCCTGTCTCCCACTACGGAATCGGGCAACCATACTGCCTCCCGCCAAGGAGCGGATTCACCTCTGTACCCGCTACTCGCAAACCTGGTCAAGCGCTATGGTCGGAACAAACCGGATGAACCACTGAGTCACTGGATGCGCCGAACCGTCCCTGTAGATTTGCTACCGGATTGGCTGGCATGCCTGGATCTGCACTACCATTACCGCTTTGGCCCCGATGCTGACACAAGCCTGCGCAAACAACTGGTGGCCCAGGCAAACAGGCTGCGCCTTGAATGAGGAGTCGGCCTCCCGTTGTAACCCACTCACACTACCAGACAGGTACAGTGGATAACTATTGCACGGGAAGTAACGCTACCCGAACCCTCCTGTGCATCTGCTTTCGACAACACAACACCAAATCATTGTGAATCAAAGCCTGTGGATACCCGCGTACACGATGCAAGCCGGCCGGACCCGATCCAGCGTAAACGGTCCTGACCACTCTCGTAACGCGCCACTGGCAATCACCACGATAGCCCCGCCTTTTGCGATTTTCCTGCCACCACAACCCCATATCCGGCACAACCTTCCACAAATTATTTGAATTGTTGGCGTTTTTCTGAAACAATCTCACAGACAATTCAAGCTGAATCGTGTCTCTGAGCCCGGTTCGGTCGGGTGATTTTTCGGGTCCGTATTTTGTTTGCAGACCAGCAAGCTCCAGGCCTGTGTATCAGGCGTTTGTACGGTTGTTCGAACCAGGCGCCCTGTTCGCTGTTGTACGATTTTTTTTGGGAGATAGAAAGCTGAACCAGCACTCGATCCAAGCTGTGGCTACAGCACTTGGAACACCAGGAGATCTGAACACCGATGTCGCTGCAATTTGAACTGGCAGGTGCCCAGATCGATGGGGCCAGAGACTATCAAGAAGACGCCTTCCTCATCACACACATTGATGATGAGGACGGCAACCCCAGTGCGCTAGTCGTCATTGCCGACGGAATGGGTGGCCATGCCGCAGGAAATGTCGCCAGCAACATGGCCGTGCAGGCATTCAACAAGCATGTCTCGGCAAACTATCCTTCAGACAATATCGCGGCCGTACTGCGGGAAGCTGTCATCAAGGCGAACCTCGCTATCCAGGAGACGATCGGTGAAACTGAAGCCCTCGCCGGTATGGGCTGCACCATGATCGCCGGCCTGCTGGAAAAAAGACATCTCTGGTGGGCCAGCGTAGGCGACAGTCATCTCTATCTGGTTCACGAAAACGAACTGAACAAAAAAAACGAGGACCACAGTTACGGTGGCTACCTGGATCGCATGGAGGCCCAGGGCACACCAGTGGAACCACAGCCTGGATACTCCAGGAACATGCTGATGAGCGCCTTGACCGGTGAGGAAATCAGCGAGATCGATGTGCCAGAAACACCCCATATACTGGAACCCGGGGACCGGGTATTACTGTGTAGCGACGGGATGGACACCCTGAGTCTCGGGAAAATAATCCAGTTCAGCAACTGGTCGGATTCTCCCAAGGAATGTGTTGCCGCACTGCTGGAAGCCGTAGAAGAAGCAAACCTCCCGAAACAGGACAACACCACAGCAGTGCTCGTGGTGATAAAAGGCTCGGAAGCCGCCGCAGACGCAGCGGATATGGAAGGGGAAGAGGAAGAAGACATCACCGAGCCAGAAGGTCTGGCTGCCCTGAATAAGGATAAATCCATACCCCCACACCCCGCAGACACGCCATCCGTGCCAGAGTTGGATATTGCCTTCCGGACTGTTGATCGGGAGGTGTCTGAGGAATCAGCCGAGGAAACCGAAGCAACCGCAGGCAAAGCAAAGCTGGTCAAGCTGGCAATCGCCGCAACCGTGCTGATCGTCGCAGGCATCTGGTTCGCAATGCCGGGAGGAGACAAGGCCAAACCGGATGACGGCGATGAGCTCGGCTCTCTGGTCGCTGAGGCCGATGCCAAAAAGAAAGCCCCGGTACCAGAGACAAAACCGGAACCGGCCGTCGCACCGGCTCCAGCCAAACCGGAACCGGCCGTCGCACCGGCTCCAGCCAAACCGGAACCGGCCGTCGCACCGGCTCCAGCCAAACCGGAACCGGCCGTCGCACCGGCTCCAGCCAAACCGGAACCGGCCGTCGCATTGGCCCCAGCCAAACCGGAAGCACCCGTGGTACCGGCCCCGGCCAAACCGGAACCGGTTGCCCCGACCCAGCCCCCCCCCAGCAGCGTCCTTCAGGACGAATTGAAATCCGGTGGAAAAGCCCCCAGGATGATTGTAATCCCCACAGGCAACTTCAAAATGGGGGTGCCTGGCTCCCGCTCCATCAGTACAGAACGCCCCAGACGCGAGGTCAAGGTTACCCGAAGTTTTGCCGTTAGCGAACGCGAGATCACTATTAGCGAATACGCATTGTTTGCCAACAATGCCAAAAAGAAACTACCAAAGATTCCGCCTGGTGTGGACCCCGAGACATACCCTGTAACCCACGTGAGCTGGGATAACGCATATAGCTATGTGCGCTGGCTCAGCGAACAGACCGGGCACAGATACCGGCTTCCCAGCGAAGCCGAATGGGAATATGCAGCTACCGGAGGCACCGACACACTGTTCTGGTGGGGTACCACCTTTGTCCCGAAGCTGGCCCACTGCATGGGCTGTGAAACAGGCCTCGACCCCAGAAGACCAACCCAGGTCGGGTTCTTCAAAGCCAATCCCTTCGGTCTATTCGATACCTCCGGAAACGTCAGTGAGTGGGTACACGACTGCTGGCATCCCAATTTCATCGACGCCCCCAGTTATGCCGAGGTCTGGGAGGGAGGAGACTGCAACTATCGGGTCGTCAAAGGGGGAGCCTATGATGACCCCTCAGATTCCATGCGGGTAAGTAAACGCAACAAATTCCGCGCCACCCGCGGGTACGACAATATCGGCATTCGCGTGCTGCGCGAACTGAATTAACGGTCGGAAACTACTCCTGGTCTTGCTCCGCAGACGCCTCCGCATCTGGGCGATCCATCAACTCAACCCATGCCATCGGGGCCTTGTCTCCCGTTCGCGAGCCACATTTCAAGATACGCAGATAACCTCCTGGCCGGGATTTGTAGCGTACCCCAAGCTCATCGAATAGCTTGCCGACGATTTGCTGGTCACGCAGACGGGAAAACGCCTGCCGCCGCCTGGCCACAGTATCTCGTTTGGCCATGGTAATCAATGGCTCAGCAACCCGCCGCAGTTCCTTGGCCCTGGGTACGGTAGTGCGAATCAATTCATGCCGCAGCAGGGAAACCGTCATGTTTCGAAACATTGCCTTGCGATGGGCACTGTTACGGTTAAGGTGCCTGCCCGATTTTCGGTGACGCATCAGATAGACCCTTCTCCTCCCGCTTTTCCCTGCCTTTCGCTACCCATATACAAGTTCTCCGGAGGCCAGTTTTCCAGTACCATCCCGAGCGAAAGGTTGCGCGTGGCCAACACGGTCTTGATCTCGGTGAGGGATTTTTTTCCCAGGTTTGGCGTCTTCATCAGTTCCTGCTCGGTACGCTGCACCAAATCCCCGACATAGTAGATATTTTCGGCCTTCAGACAATTCGCAGAACGAACCGTCAAATCGAGATCATCCACTGTGGAAAGTAAAAATGGCACAATATACGACTCCTGCGACCCCACCTCGGCATCCGCCGGTGGCTGCTCAGCCTCCAGGTCCGCAAAAACCGACAACTGCGAATGCAACAAACCCGCAGCCTTGCGCACAGCACTTTCGGGGTCGATGGTTCCATCGGTTTCAACTTCAACAATAAGCCTGTCAAGATCTGTCTGCTGTTCAACACGCGCACTCTCCACTTGATAGGTCACCCTGCGGATGGGACTGAAACTGGCATCGAGTCGAAGTCGGCCTACCACCTGGGAACTTCCATGGCTGTCCTCTATCAGGGCAGGACGATAGCCCAAACCCCGTTCAACCTTCAGCACCATCTGCAGCTCACCCGACTTGGTCAAGTTCGCTATCACATGATCCGGATTGCAGATCTCCACATCGTGGTCCCGGCTAATGTCCGAGGCCAGAACAGGTCCCGGGGTCTTCTTGTACAACCGCAGTTCCGCCTCGTCCCTACTGTGTAGTGCCACAGACAACCCTTTGATATTTAGCAGAATATCTATAACATCTTCTTGTACGCCATCGATCGTGGTGTATTCATGCAATACCCCATCGATCGCTACCTCCGTAACAGCACAGCCCGACATCGAGGAGAGCAACACCCGTCTGAGCGCATTACCCAGGGTGTAACCAAAACCCCTGCCCAGAGGCTCAATAACAATTTTGGAACAGGTGTCACTCAGGTTCCTGACCTCAACCTGACGCGGTTTCAAAAGCTCTGTAGAAGCAGATGCCATAATTGATTCCTCTTTCGTATTACTTGGAGTACAGTTCAACAACCAATTGTTCATTGATTTCCTGCGGGAGATCCGCCCGCTCCGGTGCCGATTTGAATACCCCTTCGAATTTTTCCGGGCTCACACTGAGCCATTCCGGCTGACCCAACTGTTCAACGATTGATAATGCGTGCTGAATGCGAAACTGGCCTCGAGATTTCTCACACACACTGACTACATCACCTGGCTTTAACTGCGCTGAAGGGATGTTGAGTCGCCTGCCATTCACAGCAATTGCGCGATGGCTAACCAACTGCCGCGCCTCGTTGCGGGTACAGCCAAAACCCATGCGGTAAACCACATTATCCAGTCTACACTCCAGCAGTTGCAGCAGATTCTCACCGGTTGACCCTTTGCGTCTTGCCGCTTCCCTGTAATACAGCCGGAACTGTTTCTCCAACACGCCGTATATCCGCTTCAATTTCTGCTTTTCGCGCAACTGCATGGCATAATCCGACGGACGCTTCCGAGCCATCCCATGCATGCCGGGGGGCTTATCCAACTGACACTTGCTTTCCAGCTTCCGTGCCCTGCTTTTATGCATCAGATCAGTGCCTTCCCTCCTGCTTAGTTTGCACTTTGGACCCAAATATCTTGCCATGTCTCTGCTCCGGTAACCGTCCCACTACACTCGGCGCCGCTTTGGCGGACGACAGCCGTTGTGGGGTATGGGCGTAATATCCGTAATGTTCGTGATCCGAAAGCCCAAGGCATTCAACGCACGAACAGCCGAATCCCGCCCTGGCCCAGGTCCCCTGACAAAAACCTCCAGGTTCTCCATGCCGTACTCCCTGGCCATCTCCCCGGCCTTGGTAGAAGCAACCTGCGCAGCAAACGGTGTGCTCTTTCTGGAACCGCGAAAACCACTGCCACCAGCCGTCTGCCAAGATAACGTATTCCCCTGTCTGTCCGTTATCGTAATAATGGTATTGTTAAAAGACGCATGAATGTGTGCCAGACCATCAACCACAGTCCGTTTCACCTTTTTGCGAGATTTCCCGGATTTTGCCGCCATCTTGATTTCGCTTCTTCGCTCGCCTATTTCTTTACCAACCGCTTCGGACCCTTGCGGGTGCGGGCATTGGTACGAGTACGCTGCCCTCTCACTGGCAGACCACGCCGATGTCGAATGCCACGATTGGTCCCCAGATCCTTCAGACGCTTGATATTCATATTGACCTCACGGCGCAGATCGCCTTCCACCACATATTTGGCCACCTCTGCACGGACCTTGTCCAGAGCCGCCTCGTCCAAATCACTGACCCGTAAGCCCGGCTCAATCCCTGCCTGCTGACAGATCGCGTCGGCACGCACCCGACCGATCCCGTAAATGTGCCTTAACGAGAGCGTCAAATGCTTTTTGTCCGGTATATTAATTCCAGCAATACGCGCCATGTAATATCTCTCCCTGGTGGTTCAGCCTTGTCTCTGCTTGTGTCTGGGATCGCTGCAGATCACACGCACCGTCCCATGCCGCAGCACGATCCGGCAATTTCTACACATCTTTTTCACCGATGCCCTTACCTTCATTGTTAACCCCTGCGCAATCGACCATGCGATTTCAAATTCGCCTTCTTCATCAAGCCTTCATACTGGTGCGACATCAAATGCGCCTGTACCTGTGCCATAAAATCCATCACCACAACCACGATGATCAACAGTGATGTACCACCAAAATAGAATGGCACATTGAACTCCAGTACCAGGAACTCCGGCAGCAGACACACTCCGGTAATATAAATGGCACCTGCCAGAGTTAGCCTGCTCAACACCTGGTCCAGATAACGCGCAGTCTGTTCACCCGGCCGCAAACCTGGCACAAATCCTCCGGATTTCTTCAGGTTTTCCGCTGTCTCGCGCGGATCAAAAACCAGCGCAGTATAGAAAAAACAGAAAAATACAATAAAGGTCGCATAGAGTATCACATAAAGTGGCTGTCCGGGAGACATACTGTTCACCAGGCCCTGCAACCAGGATGAGATACCGGTTCCACCACTGCCCTGGCCGAACCAACGCCCCATTGACGCAGGAAACAGAATAATACTGGACGCAAAAATTGGTGGGATTACACCGGCCATATTCAATTTCAAAGGCAGATGGCTGGTTTGCGCCGCCATCGCCCGTCGCCCCATCTGCCGACGCGCATAATTGACCGTAATGCGCCGCTGCCCACGCTCTACATATACCACAAAAGCGGTTACTCCAATGGCCAGGGCCAATAGCGCAAACAAGCCAAGCACATGCAGTTCACCTGTGCGTGCAAGTTCTATCGTGCCACCAATCGCACTTGGCAGATTGGCAACGATCCCGGCAAAAATCAGCAGAGAGATGCCATTCCCTATCCCTCTCTCGGTAATCTGCTCACCCAGCCACATCATGAACATGGTCCCGGTAACCAGAGTCACTACGGTAACCATACGAAAACCGATACCTGGATCCATAACCACCGAACCCGCAGCAACCTGCTGCCCTTCCAGGGTAACCGCTGCGACAAAAGACTGAAAACTTGCCAGCCCCAATGTGGCATAGCGCGTGTACTGGGTAAGTTTGCGTCTCCCCATTTCACCTTCCTTGCGCAACTGCTTCAGTCTCGGATCCACCATCGAGAAGACCTGCACCACAATAGCGGCAGTGATGTATGGCATCAGACCCAAAGTCACAATAGAGAAACGTTCCAGTGCCCCACCGGAAAACATATTCAGCATATCCAGTATCGTGCCACGTTGCTGATTGAACATCTCAGCCAAAGCGACAGGATTGATCCCGGGCACCGGAACAAACGCCGTAAACCGATAGACCACCAAAGCAATAAGCACGAACAGCAAACGCTGACGCAACTCCTGGAGTTTGCCAATACTGGTCAGATCAAACGGTACTGTGGAGTTGGCAGCCATACCCCCCCTCAGACTGTGCCCGATTCCACGACCTTGCCGCCAAGCGCTTCGATGGCCTGGCGAGCACCACGGCTGACCCGCAGTCCTTCAATCGTCACACTGCGCCCTATACCACCCTTCAGGATGATGCTGGCACGCTCGATATTGCGAGCCACCAGACCCGCTTTTTTCAACACGGCCAGATCGATGACTGTTTCTTTCAGCCTGTCCAGTTCAAACAAACGCACCTCGGCAGTTTTTTTCCCTATGCGAGAACGAAAACCGAGCTTTGGCAAACGCCGCTGCAATGGCATCTGGCCACCCTCAAAACCTACCTTATGATAGCCACCAGAACGGGACTTCTGCCCCTTGTGACCACGGCCAGCGGTCTTCCCATAACCGGAACCAATACCACGTCCAACCCGACGCGGCTTTCTTATCGACGCGGGATGCGGTCTCAATGCATGAAGACGCATCAGCACTCCTCGACCGAGAGAAGATACGCGACCCGTCTGATCATGCCTCGATTCTCCGGGGTATCCTGTACATTCACACTATGGCCAATGCGCCGCAGGCCCAGTCCCGCAACACACGCCCTGTGCCTTCGCAAACGTCCTGACAGACTTTTGACCAAGGTAAGCTTGATCATCTTTCGGTCCGCAACCCCCATCAATCGATGCCCAATTCAGACAGTGGGATACCACGCTTGGCAGCGATATGTTCCGGAGACGACATGGATTGCAAGCCCTGCACCGTAGCCCGTACTACATTGATCGGGTTTGTGCTGCCCAGAGACTTGGCCAACACGTTATGCACCCCAACAACCTCGAACACGGCACGCATGGCACCCCCGGCAATAATGCCAGTACCTTCGGAAGCAGGCTGCATATACACCTTTGCCGCACCAAAATTCCAAGTCAGAGCATAATGCAGCGTGTTTCCCTTCAGTGCCATATCCACCATATTGCGTCGGGCATATTCCATGGCCTTCTGGATGGCAACAGGCACCTCACGGGCCTTACCCTGACCTACACCAACGCGCCCATTGCCATCCCCCACCACGGTAAGTGCGGAGAAACCAAATTGCCTTCCTCCTTTAACCACCTTGGACACGCGATTGACAGCGATCAGCTTCTCCATCAAGTTATCGTTTCCAGTGATCGATTCGCTTGCTATTACCATCATTAGAACTCCATGCCCTGCTCACGGGCAGAATCAGCCAGAGCTTTTATCCTGCCATGATATTTAAATCCAGAACGATCCAGGGCCACTTTCTTGAGCCCAATCTTCATTGCCCGCTCACCCAATATGCGCCCAACCTGAATCGCCGAATCAACATTGCCTCCATATTTCATCTTTCCTCTCAATTCCCGGTCCAAGCTGGAAACACCAAGTAAAACCCTGTCATCAACACCCGAGATTATCTGCGCATAGATGTGCCGGGGAGTCCTGTGTACGCACAAACGATCAACACCCAACTGCCTGATCTTCATCTTCGCTCTGCGCGAACGGCGCAATCTTGATCGTTTCTTGGAATGCATCGCATCAACCCTTCTTCGCTTCTTTGCGCACCACTCGCTCACCCACATAACGTATACCTTTACCCTTGTATGGCTCCGGTGGACGCCATGCGTGTATCTCGGCTGCCACCTGGCCAACCTGCTGTTTGTCAGCTCCTCTGACCACAATCTCTGTCTGGCTCGGGGTGTCGACCACAATGCCCGACGGCACCTTGAAAATCACCGGATGGGAAAAGCCCAGGAGCAGATGCAGATCTTTGCCCTGCATCTGTGCACGATACCCAACCCCCTCTATCTCAAGCTTGCGCTCAAATCCCTGATTGACTCCAGTAATAATGTTCTGTATCAGCATCCGGGTAGTACCAGCCAACGCCTTGGCCCGGCGACTGCCATCCACCGGAGAAGTTTTTATCACATCACCCTCGCGCACCAGATTAACCTGATCATGCACTCTGTGACGAAGTTCACCATGCCTGCCACTGGCAGTAAAATCCCTGCCAACGATGCTGAGATCGACACCACTTGGTACAGTGATCGGGTTATTCGCTATTCTGGACATCCAGCTCTCCACCTAAACTCAGGCGACAACGCACAACACCTCACCACCAATACCCTCGCTGCGGGCACGGCGATCAGTCATCAAACCTTGAGATGTGGACACAATGGCAATACCCAGCCCACCCATAATCCGCGGCAACTCATTGGCTTTGCGATAACAGCGCAGCCCGGGTTTGCTAACGCGCTGTATGCGATCTATCACCGGTTTCCCCTGGTAGTATTTCAATGTGATTGCCAACTTTTTGTTCGCTCCCTCACCACTGAGTGCAAACCCGGATATATAGCCTTCCTGCTCCAGTATGCCAGCAATAGCCTGCTTGAGCCCGCTGGCAGGCATCAGCACATCCGATTTCATACACATCTGTGCATTGCGGATACGAGTCAACATATCGGATACCGGGTCACTCATGCTCATCTGTGTTCACCTCCCCCCAACATCACCAACTCGCCTTGACCAGACCAGGAACATGACCAGACATCGCTGCCTCACGCAGCTTATTCCTGGACAGACCAAATTTCCTATAATAACCATGCGGGCGTCCCGTTTCGCTACAGCGATTTCTCTGGCGCACATAACTGGAATCGCGCGGCATTTTGTTCAGCGCGATACGTGCAGCCAGCCGTTCTTCCTCGCTCAGGTTCATATTCTTGACCCTGGAGCGCAGCAGCGAACGCTTTTCAGCATACCGCCTCACCAGCTTGATACGCTTCCTTTCTCTATTTACCATGGAAAGTTTTGCCATACCACTATCCTTGAACACGCAATGGAAACTGGAATGCCAATAGCAAGGCCTTGGCCTCGGCATCTGTAGGAGCGGTAGTGGCAATACAGATATCCATACCACGCACCACATCTATCTTGTCATAATCGATCTCGGCAAAGATAATCTGCTCCTGAATACCAAAACTGTAATTGCCACGGCCATCAAATGACCGTGCACCAAGACCACGAAAATCCCGAATGCGCGGTATCGCAACGGTAATAAGCCGGTCCAGAAATTCGTACATCCGCACACGACGCAGAGTAACCTTACATCCCACCGGCCAACCCTCGCGCAGCTTGAAATTGGAAACGGATTTCCTGGCACGTATCACCATCGGATACTGACCTGTAATCCTTTTCATATCATCCATCGCATGCTCCATCGCCTTCTTGTCCACCACCGCCTTGCCTACCCCCATGTTCAGAACTATCTTGCTGATACGAGGCACCTCCATCACTGAACGATAGCCGAACTGTGCACGCAGCTCCGGGACCACAGTATTCTTGTAATATTCAGCCAGTCTTGCCATAACCATACACTCAGACCGTATCCACCACTTCGTTGTCCGACTTGAAATAACGCACCTTTCGACCATCCTCGAGGGTACGCACACCAAGCCGCTCACCCCTGCCACTCACCGAGTTGTATAGCGCCACATTGGAAACATGTATGCTTCTTTCCTGTTTCTGTATGCCACCGGGCTTGCCACTGCCAGGTTGCGGCTTCACATGGCAGCAAACTATATTGACGCCCTCCACTATCAACCTGCCCTGATCCGGAAACACCTTCAGTACCACACCCTGCCTGCCTTTGTCCTTGCCAGCCAATACGATAACCTGATCGCCTTTCCTGATGCGCTGCATGGCTATAACACCTCTGGTGCCAAAGAAATTATCTTCATGAATCTTTCACCACGCAACTCCCGGGTAACCGGGCCAAAGATACGAGTCCCCAGTGGCTGAAATTGATTGTTCAACAGTACCGCCGCATTGGAATCAAAGCGGATGACAGAACCGTCCGGACGGCGCACTCCCTTCTTTGTCCTGACCACGACCGCATTATATACCTCACCCTTCTTGACCTTGCCCCGGGGTATGGATTCCTTGACGCTGACCTTGATAATATCACCAATGCCTGCATAGCGACGCCGAGAACCTCCCAGAACCTTGATGCACATAAGCCTGCGTGCCCCACTGTTATCGGTAGCGTCCAAAACGGTCTGCATCTGTATCATCGCCTCATGCTCCACTCAATTGCTCGGCGCTCGAAAGGATTTCCCGCAAACGCCAGGCCTTGCGCTTGGATAACGGACGACTCGCCTCAATCAATACGGTGTCACCACTCTTACACCGATTGTCTTCATCATGTACCAACAAGCGTGTCCTGCGCCTGACATATTTCCCATACAATGGATGCTTTTCTTTGCGTTCCACTACCACCACCATGGTCTTTTCCATTGCGGTACCGGCAACCCGACCGATCAATGTACGCTGGCTGGATCGTTTTTCGCTCATGATCCTTGGACAGCATTCATGCTGCGTTCTCTCAATATCGTCTTTATCCTGGCGATATTGCGTCTAAGTTTGGGGAATTCGGTCATCTTCGGTTCCTGCCCGGAACCTTTCTGCATCCGCAAATTAAACTGCTCACGCAACTCCTGTTCCAGAAGCTGATGCAATTCTTCGGTGGACTGATCTCTGAGTTTCTGCGCTTTCATCACATTACCGACCTGCTGACAAAACGGGTTTTCACCGGCAGTTTCGCAGCCGCCAGACGAAAGGCCTCACGCGCCAGGGGCTCAGGCACTCCCTCCATCTCATACAGTATACGGCCTGGCTGAACCTGGGCCACCCAGTACTCTACCGAACCCTTGCCCTTGCCCTGGCGCACCTCTACCGGCTTCCCGGTAATCGGCTTATCCGGGAAAATGCGTATCCATACCTTGGCACCACGCTTCACCTTGCGCGTAAGTGCACGCCGTGCAGCCTCGATCTGACGAGCAGTAATACGTTGCCACCCCGTCGCCTTAAGACCGTACTCCCCAAAACTGACACGATTCGAAACCTGGGCCATGCCACGGTTACGTCCCTTTGACTGCTTGCGGAATTTCGTTTTTTTAGGCTGTAGCATGCATGTTCTCCCGTTCAATCTCCAACCAGTTATCTCTCTTCATTGTCGCCTGCACCATCATCTTGCACCGCGGCACTTTCTGCTGACGGTGCCTCGGCTGTAGCCTTCTCCGTGCTCTCCGACTCCGGCACCGGTCTTGTCGCTTCCGGAGGTCTGGTTGTCGCAGCTACAGCATTCTTGTCTTTTGCCGCTTGCTCCTTGCTGAATATCTCGCCCTTGAATATCCAAACCTTAACTCCAACAACACCATAGGTGGTATATGCACCAGCAACACCATAATCAATGTCGGCACGCAGCGTGTGCAATGGAACACGCCCCTCACGATACCACTCTGTCCGAGCGATCTCCGCACCATTCAACCTCCCACTGACAGTGATCTTTATGCCCCCGGCGCCCAGCCTCATGGTGTTGGTAATCGCCCGCTTCATCGCCCTGCGAAACATGACGCGACGCTCGATCTGCTGCGCTACACTCTCTGCAACCAACAGCGCATCCAATTCCGGCTTGCGGATCTCCTCCACACTAAGATGGACATTCATGCCCATCATTTTTGATACCTCATTGCGTAAACGCTCAATGTCTCCACCTTTCTTGCCAATAACTATGCCTGGACGGGCCGTGTGGATAATCACTCGAGCCGTCCCCGTGGGACGCTCTATCTGGATACGGCTGACCGAGGCATTGGTCAGTTTTTTACGCAGGTATTTTCGAACCTCGGAATCACTTTCAAGAAATCTGGCATAATCCTTCTTGTTCGCATACCACGTGGAATTCCACTGTTTGACTATACCAAGCCGCAATCCTATCGGGTTTGTCTTCTGCCCCATCGCTTACTCTCTCTCTTCAACCGTAACAACAATACGGCTCGTTCTTTTCAGAACACGGTCGGCACGGCCACGGGCCCTGACACGCAAACGCTTTCCTGTCGGACCCTGATTGATTTCTATCTCCGAGACATACAGACTATCGATGTCCGCCCCCTGATTATTCTCGGCATTGGCAATCGCCGACTCCAAAACCTTCTTCAGGATCGGGGCAGAACCACGATCACTGAAACGCAGTGTATCCAATGCCCTGTCCACTGCAAGCCCACGGATCTGATCCGCCTGCAGCCGCAGCTTCCGGGGAGAAGCATGTATATATTTCAACATTGCGTACGCAGCCATCAACCATCCCGCCCTATTTGCCCTTTCGATCCGCCGTATGACCGTGAAACGTGCGAGTTTGGGAAAACTCACCCAGTTTATGTCCCACCATGTTTTCAGTGACGTAGACTGGCACATGGCTACGCCCATTATGTACCGCGATGGTAAGACCTACCATCTCAGGCACGATCAAAGAACGTCTGGACCATGTCTTTATCGGACGCCTGTCGTTACTCTTCCTGGCAATCTCAACCTTCCTGGCAAGGTGATGGTCCACAAAGGGACCCTTTCTCACTGATCGTGGCATGCTCCCCTCACCTTATCCCCTCTTTTTTCTTCTGATTATCATATTGTTTGTACGCTTGTTCCTGCGCGTCCGGTAGCCCTTCGTCGGCATTCCCCACGGAGACACCGGATGACGCCCACCCGAAGATCTGCCCTCACCACCTCCGTGCGGATGATCCACCGGATTCATGGCCACACCGCGTACTGTTGGCCGAATGCCACGCCAACGCTTTGCACCAGCCTTTCCCAGAGAACGCAACGAATGCTCTGTATTACTCACCGTTCCAATGGTCGCCCGGCAGGCTGCCAACACCTTACGCATCTCACCGGAACGCAAGCGCAAACTGACATGCGCCCCCTCCTTTGCCACAAGCTGGGCAGAACATCCCGCACTCCGAATAATCTGGCCGCCCTTGCCCGGTTTCAACTCCACACAATGGACAACACTACCCAAAGGAATATTGCGCAACGGCATGCAATTGCCGCTCCGAATATCAACCGACTCCCCGGATATCAGTATATCCCCCACCTGCACCTTGTCCGGAGCAATGATATAACGGCGCTCACCATCGGCATATAACAACAAGGCTATATGCGCACTGCGATTGGGATCATACTCTATGCGCTCAACCCTGGCCGGTATATTATCCTTGTCCCGCCTGAAATCCATTCTGCGGTAACGTTGTCTGGCACCACCACCTCGATGACGCACAGTGATCCTGCCATTGTTATTGCGCCCGGCATGTTTACTCTGCTTTTCCATCAATGGAGCAAAGGGTTTCCCTTTATGCAGATCAGTGTTGACCACATCAATGCGAGAACGACATCCTGCCGAGGTAGGCCTGAATTTGCGTAACGCCATGCCTACACACCACCAAAGTCAATAGTATGACCGGGATCGAGCGTAACCCAGGCCTTTTTCCATGATGGCCGACGACCCCGGATACGCTTGAACATCTTACGCTTTCCCTGCACATTGCACACCCGAACTTTTTCAACCTTGACTGAAAACATCAATTCCACCGCCTGTTTTATATCGGCTTTCCGGGCATCCTTCCGCACCCTGAACATATATTGACGATCACTGGAAAGCCTTGATGATTTCTCCGTCATACAAGGAGAATACAGCAGTGTCATTAAACGAGTCCGGTTCATCGCAGGTTTGCCTCGACTTTCTCCAGTGCAGACTGAGTAATCAGCATACGGTCCATGGCCACCAGTAACCAGGGATTCAACTCCCCACTACCCCGCACCTGTACCCGGGGAAGATTGCGCGTGGCCAAACAAAGATTCGGGCCCGGCTCATCAACCACGATCAGCACCTCCTCCAGCTTAAGACCAAATCGCTCCAATGCCTCGACCGCAAGCCGAGTCCGTGGCTCAGCAACCTGAAACTCATCGACACACAGCAGACGCTGCTGCCGAACCAATTCCGAGAGAATGCTGCGCATTGCACAGCGATACATCTTGCGATTGACCTTCTGCGCATGACACTGAGGACGTGCGGCAAAACTTACCCCGCCACCACGCCAGATCGGACTACGCGATGTACCCGCTCTGGCACGTCCAGTACCTTTCTGCCGCCACGGCTTACGCCCGCCCCCTCTGACCCGGGAACGCTTTTTATGTGCACGGGTACCAGCACGCGCACCTGCCATCCAGGCCGTCACCACCTGATGCACCAGGGCTTCATTAAATGTGACAGCAAACACCTCATCAGCGACATTAATACTGATCTCTTCGGTTCCAGCCTGGCCGTTGATAACTGGCAATTCCACGTCTCCACCCTCAATGAGCCACTGACTTGACCGCATGTCTGACCATTAGCCTGTCACCCACGCTACCTGGAACAGCTCCTTTGACCAGTAACAGATTACGTTCCACATCGACGCGCACCACCTCCAGGTTTTGCACCGTACGCCGCTTGTTACCCATGTGTCCAGCCATTTTCTTGCCCTTGAACACCTTGCCAGGAAACTGGCACTGACCTATCGACCCCGGAGCCCTGTGCGACAGGGAGTTCCCGTGAGTGGCCCGCTGTGCACTGAAATGGTGCCGCTTGATAACTCCCGCAAATCCCTTGCCCCGCGTTGTCCCAGTCACATCTACCTTCTGTTCCGGTGAAAAAATACCCACACCAAGCTCGGAACCCGGCTCCAAATTCATACCTTCACCCGTTGTCATGCGACATTCAAATACCCCCTCTGCAGGTTCAATCCCCACTTTTATGTACAAACCACTATCGGATTTGCGTAAACGCCGGTGCGGCTTGCTACCCCAGGCGATCTGCAGGGCCCGAACCCCATCGGGACCCTCACTCATAACACGAGTCACCCGGTTCGGGACCACCTCTATAACAGTCACCGGAATTGATGTGCCGGACTCGATAAAAATCCGGGTCATCCCGCGCTTTCTTCCTACAATACCTAGATTCATCATCAAACTCGGAGCATTCAGTTAACTTTTATCTGCACGTCAACGCCGGCAGCCAAATCCAGCTTCATCAGCGCATCAACAGTCTTTTCGGTCGGCTCAATCACGTCCAGCAGACGCTTGTGTGTGCGAATCTCATACTGGTCACGTGCATCCTTGTTAACATGCGGAGAGATCAGCACTGTGTAGCGTTCTTTCCTTGTAGGCAACGGAACTGGTCCACGTATCTGAGCACCAGTCCTGCGTGCGGCATCCACGATCTCCCGGGTAGACTGATCTATCAACCGGTAATCGAAAGATTTAAGCCTGATGCGTATGCTTTGACGTTTTGCCATGACTGTTGTCCGTCGCCTCCGAGCCCAGGCTACTCAATCACCTTTGATACGACACCAGCGCCTACCGTACGACCACCTTCGCGGATCGCAAAACGCAGGCCCTCTTCCATCGCAATAGGACCAATCAACTTGACGGTGATCTTTACGTTGTCTCCCGGCATTACCATCTCCGTACCGGAAGGCAGTTCAACCGCGCCAGTCACATCAGTGGTACGGAAATAGAACTGCGGACGATAGTTGTTAAAAAATGGCGTGTGTCGTCCACCCTCATCCTTACTCAGCACATACACTTCCGCTTCGAAATGGGTATGCGGAGTAATGGAACCGGGTACACAAAGAACTTGGCCACGTTCCACCTCTTCGCGCTTGGTGCCACGCAACAGCACACCTACATTATCTCCCGCACGGCCCTCGTCCAGTAGTTTGCGAAACATCTCCACACCAGTACAGGTGGTCTTCCGAGTCTCCTTGATGCCGACGATTTCTATCTCATCACCCACCTTGACAATCCCACGCTCCACACGGCCAGTCACCACAGTACCACGGCCAGAGATGCTGAATACATCCTCTATCGGCAACAGGAACGGTTGGTCTACCGGACGTTCCGGCACCGGGAAATACTCGTCCATCGCACTAACCAACGCCTTCACAGAAGCAATACCTATGTCACTGGTATCACCCTCCAGTGCCTTCAGCGCACTCCCTTTGACAACCGGTGTGTCCTCACCTGGAAATTCATAGCTCTCCAGTAATTCCCGCACCTCCATCTCAACCAGTTCGATCAGTTCCTGATCATCCACCTGATCGGCCTTGTTCATATAAACAACGATGCGGGGCACACCCACCTGCCGGGCCAGCAGGATGTGCTCGCGCGTCTGCGGCATCGGGCCATCGGCTGCACTCACCACCAACACGGCACCATCCATCTGTGCCGCACCAGTGATCATGTTCTTCACATAATCCGCGTGTCCCGGGCAATCCACATGCGCGTAATGACGTGCGTCACTTTGGTATTCCACATGGGCCGTAGCGATGGTGATACCACGCTCGCGCTCTTCCGGGGCATTGTCAATTTGTTCGTATCCGCGTGACTCGCCACCGAATTCCTCAGCCATAATTTTGGTAATAGCCGCGGTCAATGTAGTCTTTCCATGATCAACATGTCCAATCGTACCGACATTGACATGCGGCTTTGTCCGCTCAAATTTCTCCTTCGACATGATTCAAACCCCCTAAACCAATATAGTATTTACTGATTGCGATTTATTATGCCTTCAGCGATATTCCTGGGAACCTCCATGTATTTGCCAAACTCCATGGCATAACTGGCACGGCCCTGAGTCGCAGAACGCAAATCAGTCGCGTAACCAAACATTTCGCTTAATGGAACCTCCGCCCGCACGATCCTGCCGGCAGGGGAATTTTCGGTACCAAGCAACACCCCGCGCCGTCGGTTCAGATCGCCATTAACCGTCCCCATATATTCTTCCGGGGTAACCACCTCCACACACATAACCGGCTCCAGCAAAACCGGCTTCGCCTTGGTTGCACCATCCCTGAATCCGATCGAACCGGCAATCTTGAACGCCATCTCGCTGGAATCAACCTCATGGAAAGAACCGTCATATAGCGTAACCCGAATATCCACTACCGGATAACCAGCCAAAATGCCATTCGCCAACTGTTCCTTCACTCCCTGCTCTACCGCCGGTATGTACTCCTTGGGAATGGCTCCTCCCACGATCCGGCTGACAAATTCAAAGCCTTCACCTGCCTCCAAAGGCTCTATCTTCATTACCACATGGCCATACTGTCCGCGCCCCCCGGTCTGACGTACAAAACGGCCCTCGGCCTTTTCATTCACCTTGCGTATGGTCTCCCGGTAAGCAACCTGCGGCTTGCCGATATTCGCATCGACCTTGAATTCGCGCTTCATTCGATCAACGATAATCTCAAGGTGGAGCTCGCCCATCCCGGAAATGATGGTTTGACCCGATTCCTGATCGGTATGTACCTTGAAAGACGGATCCTCACGCGCCAGCTTACCCAGCGACAAACCCATCTTCTCTTGATCCACCTTGGTCTTCGGCTCCACCGCCACCGATATCACCGGGTCCGGAAACTCCATGCGCTCCAGCGTGACCACTTGAGACACATCACACAGGGTATCTCCCGTTGTCACGTCCTTCAGCCCAACAGCGGCGGCAATATCACCCGCTCTCACTTCCTTGATCTCCTCACGGCTATTGGCGTGCATCTGCAGAATGCGACCGATACGTTCCTTGTTCGCCTTGATCGGATTATAGACACTACTACCCGACTGGAGCACACCGGAATACACCCGGAAAAACGTCAGATTGCCCACAAAGGGGTCAGTGGCAATCTTGAACGCCAACGCAGAGAACGGTGCTTCGTCGGAAGACTTTCGTTCAATCTCGGTATGACCCTCATCATCCAGAGTGCCTCGGACCGGTGGCACATCTGTCGGTGCCGGCAAGTATTTTATCACCGCGTCCAGCACCGCCTGAACACCCTTGTTCTTGAAAGCCGAACCACATAATACCGGAACAACCGCATTGGCCAGGGTAAGGGTACGGACACCTTTCTGAAGCTGTTCTTCATTCAGTTCATCTTGATCCAGATAACATTCCATCAATTCCTCATCCGCCTCGGCAACCGATTCCATCAACTTCCCGCGCCAATGTGCGACATCCTCGTCCATGTCGGACGGCACCTCACCCAACTCAAACTTCAGTCCTTTTGTCGCCTCATCCCAATAAATCGCCTTGCAGGAAATCAGGTCCACCACACCGACAAAACCATCCTCCGCCCCTATTGGTAGTTGCAATGGAACCGGGACACTGGACAACCGTGTGCGAATCTGCTCAACCACACGAAGAAAATCAGCACCCGCACGATCCATCTTATTGACAAATGCGATCCTGGGAACCCGATACCGGTTGGCCTGCCGCCATACCGTTTCCGATTGCGGCTCCACGCCACCCACCGCACAGAATACCGAGATTGCCCCATCCAGCACCCGCAGAGAACGCTCTACCTCGATCGTAAAATCAACGTGTCCCGGCGTGTCAATAATATTTATCCGATGTTCGGGAAACTGTTGTGCCATCCCTTTCCAGAAACAGGTGGTCGCGGCCGAGGTGATGGTAATGCCACGTTCCTGTTCCTGCTCCATCCAGTCCATGGTTGCAGCACCGTCATGCACCTCCCCTATCTTGTGCGAAATGCCGGTATAGTACAGTATGCGCTCGGTCGTCGTGGTTTTTCCGGCATCAATATGCGCCATGATTCCAATATTTCGATAGCGCCGAATGTCGGTAGTGCGAGGCATCGTGGGTCTCCCATCTATTCGGGTACAATTGCAATTACCAGCGGAAATGCGAAAACGCTTTGTTGGCTTCCGCCATCCGATGGGTGTCCTCACGTTTCTTGACTGCCGTCCCACGCTCTTCGAAAGCATCCATCAACTCACCTGCAAGACGCCGCCCCATATTCTTTTCACCGCGTTTGCGCGCCGCTTCAACCAACCATCGCATTGCCAGCGTCTCTCGACGCTCGGGCCGTACTTCAACCGGTATCTGATACGTTGCTCCACCCACCCGACGAGATTTCACTTCCACCAACGGACTAACATTCTTCAATGCCTGAGCAAACACTTCCAGCGGATCCGCCACGCTTTTTCTCTCTGCAATCTGATCCAGTGCCCCATACACAATGCCCTCCGCTATGGACTTCTTTCCATTAGACATGACGATGTTGATGAATTTGGCGAGCATGACACTTTCCCACTTCGGATCGGGCAGCCTCTCGCGTTTCTCCGCGACTCTACGACGTGACATTTGCAGATTTCCCCAGGCTATTCCAATCAGAACTTGGGGCGCTTGGCGCCATATTTGGACCGCCTCTGACGCCTTTCCTTGACCCCCGAGGTGTCCAGCTTTCCACGCACTGTATGATAACGCACACCCGGCAGGTCCTTTACTCGGCCACCGCGTATCAAGATCACGGAATGCTCTTGCAGATTATGCCCCTCACCACCGATATAGGTAGTCACTTCCTGACCATTGGTCAAGCGCACACGAGCAACCTTGCGCAAGGCCGAATTCGGTTTCTTCGGCTTCGTCGTATATACACGTGTACATACCCCCCGCTTCTGCGGGCAAGCTTCGAGTGCCGGCACAGCACTTTTGCAGCGCTGACGATACCTCGGCTTTCTAACCAATTGATTGATTGTAGTCATGTCTTAGCATTCCGTTCGTCTGTTCGGGTCTGTACTCAACTTGACCAACAGACGACACTATCAGTTTGCACCTGGGCTATATCCGAGGTTTTGCAAAACAGCATTTCAGGATCGGTACATCGATCACTGTCCCACAAGCGAACGGCCGGGACAGCCTGAGAAGCCAGCGTTATTCCCGCAGGGCATCAACCTGCAAAGGGTATTCATTCTACCTGCTCAGTGGACGGTGAGCAAGCATTTAATTTACCAAGGCAAACCACTCCCACCAGTTCCTCGTGCAACGCACGAGGGAACGACCTTCAGTGGCACAGACACGCTACCGCAACGCTGACAAACACACCCACCCCCGGGCTCGGGGTCTCATTCCTCTGTAAATTCAATTCTCTACCGGGACTCAAAACTCACCACCACTGCTAGCCTTCTGCCCACCAAGCTCTGCGGGTCCGAGTCCCTCCTCTTCCAGTGCATCCCCCACATCCTCACCGGCTACCGCTGCCTCTACCTCCTGCCCGGCCACCTCCTCATCCATCAAAGCGGTCAATTGCGACTCCTCCAGTGTACGCTTTTCCTGCAACCACTCCTGGCGCTTCGCAAAACCTGTACCTGCGGGGATCAAACGACCGACGATCACATTCTCCTTGAGTCCACGCAACATGTCGCGTTTCCCGTTAACGCTGGCTTCGGTGAGTACACGGGTCGTCTCCTGGAAAGAGGCGGCAGAAATAAACGATTCGGTAGTCACCGAAGCCTTGGTTATCCCCAGCAGCACCGGGACGAACTCTGCCGGCTTCCCGCCCTCCTCAAGCACCTTTTCATTCTCCTTGACAACACGTACACGATCCACCTGCTCGCCCTTGAGGAAAAGCGTGTCATTAGGCTCGGCGATCTCGACCCGCCTCAGCATCTGCCTGACGATGATCTCGATGTGCTTGTCGTTTATCTTTACTCCCTGCAGACGATAAACCTCCTGCACCTCACTCAGGATGTAGTGGGCCAATGCCTGCACTCCCTTGAGTCGCAGAATATCATGCGGGGCAGGAGGACCATCGACAATCACCTCGCCCTTCTCCACATGCGCTCCTTCAAAAACAATGATATGTCGCCACTTCGGGATGAGTTCCTCGTGCTCGGAACCATCATTGCCAGTAATAAGCAGTCGCTGTTTGCCCTTGGTTGGCTTCCCGAAACTGACCGTGCCGGTAATCTCTGCAAGAATGGCCGACTCCTTCGGCTTTCTGGCCTCAAACAAATCGGCAACCCGAGGCAGACCGCCAGTGATGTCCCGGGTTTTCAGGGACTCCTGAGGCAGACGGGCAATGATGTCACCACGCTTCACCTCCGTCCCATCACTGATACTGATAATCGCCCCGGCCGGCAGTGGATAGTGAGCCAAAATGTCGGTACCGGGCAACTTCAGACCCCTGCCCCGTCCATCCACCAGTTTCAGCATCGGTCGCAAGGTCTTGGCCTCACTATGCCGGGTCTGGGGATTGGTAATGACCATACTGCTCAGCCCGGTAATCTCATCCGTATGACGCATCACCGTATCACCTTCAATGATATCGGAAAATCGCACTCGGCCATCCACCTCGGAGATAATCGGATTGGTATGCGGGTCCCAGGAGGCCACCGACATGCCCGGGGTGGTCTTGTCCCCTTCTCGAACCACCAGCAGTGCCCCATACGGAACCTTGTAACGCTCCTGTTCACGGCCCATATCATCCAACACAGCCAGCTCTCCGGAACGCGAAACCACAACCAACTGATCGCCCGATTCCTGCTCCAGCGCCTTGATATTGTGAAAACGGATCTCACCACCATACCTCACTTCAATACTGCTGATCGCCACCGCACGTGAGGCGGCGCCACCGATATGGAAAGTCCGCATGGTCAACTGTGTGCCAGGTTCCCCAATGGACTGGGCGGCAATCACCCCGACCGCCTCACCGATATTGACCAGAAAACCACGGGATAGATCACGTCCATAGCAACGGGCACAAATGCCGTAATGGTTCTCACAGGTGATCGCCGAACGCACAGTGACGTTGTCTATGCCATTTTCATCCAGTTGCTGCACCAGATTCTCATCCAACAACGTGTTCGAAGGCACAACCACAGTGCCATCCGGCTGTCTGGCGTCAAGTGCAAGCACCCTGCCCAGAATACGTTCGCGCAAAGGCTCGATCACATCACCCCCCTCGATAACCGAATGCATCTCCAGGCCATGGTTCGTACCACAATCCTGCTGACTGATAACCAGATCCTGAGCCACATCAACGATGCGCCGTGTCAGATAACCGGCGTTGGCCGTACGCAGTGCAGTGTCCGCAAGCCCCTTCCGAGCGCCATGAGTCGAAATAAAATATTGCAACATATTCAGCCCATCACGGAAATTCGCCGTGATGGGGGTCTCGATAATCGAACCGTCCGGTTTACTCATCAGTCCACGCATCCCGGCAAGCTGCCGGATCTGCGCAGCCGAGCCACGCGCACCCGAGTCTGCCATCATGAAGATGGAATTCAGCGACGATTTGCTCTTCTCCCCGATACCAGGATTCAAGGTCTCCTTACTCAATTTGCCCATCATTGCCGTCGCCACGCGATCATTTGCGCTCGACCAAATGTCCACAACCTTATTGTAGCGTTCACCATTCGTGATCAGTCCGGAACTATACTGTTCCTCGAAACTTTTCACCTGCTGCTCCGCCTCACGAATAATGGCATTTTTCTCCTCCGGAACAATCATGTCATCCTTGCCAATCGATATCCCCGCACGGGTAGAGGCCCAAAAACCGAGGTACATGAGATGATCAAAAAAGATTACCGTCTCCTTCAAAGCCAGCTTGCGGAAACACAGGTTGACCAGTGTGGAAATGGTCTTCTTTTTCAGCACCTGATTAATCGAAGAAAATGGCATCCTCGCAGGCAATATCCGGGACAGCAAGACGCGCCCAACCGTCGTTTCATATCGGTTGCAGACATCCTGATACTGCCCATCCTCACCCAGTGCCTGTTCCTGTATTCGCACAGTCACCTTCGCCTGCAGGTCGACCACACCGGTTTCCCAGGCACGGTGCGCCTCATCAACATCGGAAAATATCATCCCACTCCCATTTGCATCGGCTGATTCGAGGGTAAGGTAATACAGACCAAGCACCACATCCTGAGTCGGCACCACAATCGGTTCACCATTGGCCGGAGAAAGGATGTTGTTGGTGGACATCATCAATGTGCGCGACTCCAACTGCGCCTCCAGTGACAACGGGACATGCACCGCCATCTGATCACCGTCAAAATCCGCATTGAAAGCGGTACAAACCAGTGGATGTAGCTGTATGGCCTTGCCTTCAACCAGCACCGGCTCAAACGACTGTATCCCCAAACGGTGCAGGGTAGGCGCACGGTTAAGCAATACCGGATGTTCCCGTATCACCTCAGCAAGTATGTCCCAGACCTCGGGGCCTTCGCGCTCCACCAGCTTCTTCGCCGCTTTAATAGTGGTAGCCAGCCCGCGCACCTCCAGCTTGTTGAAAATAAACGGCTTGAACAGTTCCAACGCCATTTTTTTCGGCAAACCACATTGATGCAATTTCAACGTGGGGCCAACCACGATGACCGAGCGACCTGAATAATCAACCCGCTTACCCAACAGATTCTGACGAAAGCGCCCCCGCTTGCCCTTTATCACATCCGCCAACGAACGCAGCGGCGCCTTGTTGCTACCGGTAATGACACGTCCTCTTCTGCCATTATCAAGCAACGAATCTACCGACTCCTGCAACATTCTCTTCTCATTGCGCACAATAATGTCCGGCGCATTCAGATCCAACAACCGCTTCAGACGATTGTTACGATTGATCACCCTGCGGTATAGATCATTCAGATCCGAATTGGCAAAACGTCCTCCCTCCAACGCCACCAATGGACGCAGATCCGGCGGTAGAACAGGCAAAACCTTCAGGATCATCCACTCCGGACGGTTGCCTGAATTATGAAACGCCTCCAGCAGCTTGAGTCGCTTGGTGAGCTTGCGCAACCGGATATCCGACCGGGTTTCCGGCAACTGCCTGCGCAATTCCGCGGCCTCCTCTTCCAGATCAATGCCTTCCAGCAATGCACGGATCGCCTCCGCCCCCATCGCGGCATCAAACTCACCATGCCCTCCCCAGGTTTTGGAGGCCTCTATATATCCTTCTTCCGTCAATAGCTGGCCTCGGGAAAGATCGGTCATTCCCGGGTCCACAACCACATAGGCTTCAAAATAGAGTACGCGCTCTATCTCTCGCAAGCTCATGTCCAGCAACAACCCTATACGTGAAGGCAGGGATTTCAGATACCAGATATGTGCAACCGGGCTTGCCAGCTCGATATGCCCCATACGTTCGCGCCGGACACGGGAAAGAGTAACCTCCACACCACATTTCTCGCAAACCACACCACGATGTTTCAGACGCTTGTATTTCCCGCACTGGCACTCGTAATCCTTCACCGGGCCAAAGGTCTTGGCACAGAAAAGCCCATCACGCTCCGGCTTGAATGTACGGTAGTTTATCGTCTCCGGTTTTTTCACCTCACCAAAAGACCAGGATCGGATCTTTTCAGGAGAAGCCAAACCTATCGATATGACGTCAAACTCACTAAACTGATTCGACTGTTTCAGCAGATTAAGCAGATCTTTCAAATCATATTCTCCCGGTTCAACATAAATTCACCCATACAGAGATGCTCTGGATGTCTTGCCAAATAGTCCCGTTGCTCCTTGACTTGATCGTATCTGGCTTGCGCTTCAGCGATGTTGCCTTTATCTTTTAATAGAAGCGCATTATCCAAATCAAAGCTCGCATGAGCCAGACACCGTTCCAGTTCTCTTAGTGTAACAAAAGGGTCCATAAACGGCCGGTTCAATCCTGTTCCATATCTATATCAATACCCAACGAGCGTATTTCCTTGATCAGCACATTGAATGACTCCGGTATGCCGGCATCGGTAACATGCACACCATCAACAATATTCTTGTATGCCTGCGCACGACCTCCGACATCATCCGATTTCACCGTCAGCATTTCCCGCAAAGTGTAAGCAGCACCATAAGCCTCAAGCGCCCAGACTTCCATCTCGCCAAAACGCTGCCCACCAAAATGCGCCTTGCCCTTGAGAGGCTGTTGGGTAACCAGACTGTAAGGCCCCGTAGAGCGCGCATGCATCTTGTCATCCACCAGATGATTGAGCTTGAGAATATACATATAACCCACTGTAACAGGACGCTCAAAAGGCTCGCCCGTACGACCATCATATAGCGTCGTCTGTCCATTCGCCGGCAAACCTGCCAGTTTCAGAAGTTGTTGTATCTCGTCCTCGCTGGCACCATTAAACACCGGAGTGGCCATCGGAACACCTGCACGCAGATTATCCGCCAACGAAAGAATATCCTTGTCACTCATTGCATCCAGATCGCCGCTCCCGCTCTCATATATCTCATTCAGAAACAAACGTAGTTCGCCACATTTCCTCTGTTCATCCAGCATGCGACCAATGCGGTCACCCAGACCTTTTGCCGCCCACCCCAGATGCGTCTCCAGAACTTGGCCGATATTCATGCGGGAAGGAACGCCCAGCGGATTGAGCACAATATCTACCGGCGTGCCATCAGCCATAAACGGCATGTCTTCTACCGGCATTATTGCGGAAATCACACCCTTGTTACCATGACGTCCGGCCATCTTGTCCCCCGGTTGCACCCGACGCTTTATCGCCAGATACACCTTCACCATCTTCTGCACCCCGGCAGAAAGCTCATCACCCGCCGTCAGCTTCTTGCGTTTCTCCTCAAACAGTTGGTCAAACTCCTTTTTCAACTCGGCGAGCTGTTTCACCTGCTGCTTAAGCTGCTCCTGGGCATTGGCCTCCTTCAGTTTCAGTGACAACCACAACTCACGATCAATGGCATCCACATCCTTTGCCATAAGTACCGTCCCTGCCTTGACATCGGACACTGCCTTAGCCAGGGTCTTCCCTCGCAACAGTTTTCGCAAACGTTGATAAATACCCTCCTCCATAATACGGAACTGATCATTGATATCCTTGCGTACCCGATCCAGTTCCTGTTCCTCAATCTGCTGTGCACGGACATCCTTTTCCACCCGATCGCGAGTAAATATCTGCACATCAATCACCGTCCCACCCATGCCGGAAGGAACCCGCAGCGAGGTATCCTTGACATCGAAGGCCTTCTCACCAAAGATGGCGCGCAACAGCTTCTCCTCTGGCGTAAGCTGAGTTTCCCCCTTTGGCGTAACCTTGCCAACCAGGATATCGTTCGCCACCACTTCCGCGCCGATATACACGACACCCGTTTCATCAAGCTTGTTCAGGGCATTTTCACTGACATTCGGAATATCCGCAGTAATTTCTTCCGGACCCAGTTTGGTATCACGCGCCATGCAGGTCAGTTCCTCAATATGTATTGAGGTGTAACGATCCTCCTTTACCAGCTTTTCAGATAGCAGTATGGAATCCTCGAAGTTATAACCATTCCACGACATAAACGCCACCAGCACATTCTGCCCCAGAGCCAACTCCCCAAGATCAGTGGCGGAACCATCTGCCAGCACATCTCCTTTCGCGATTTTGTCCCCAGGCTTTACCAATGGCCGCTGGTTAATGCAGGTGTTCTGATTGGAGCGGGAATATTTCGTCAGATTATAGATGTCCACCCCAGGATCGTTTTTCTCAATCTCATTCTCATTGACCCGCACCACAATGCGGCCCGCATCCACAGAGTCTATGGTTCCACCGCGCCTGGATATTAGCGCGACACCAGAATCCACCGCTACGACGCGTTCCATCCCCGTCCCGACCAGGGGTTTTTCACTGCACAGGGTCGGCACAGCCTGACGCTGCATATTGGATCCCATCAACGCACGGTTCGCATCATCATGCTCAAGAAAAGGGATCAGCGAAGCCGCCACCGACACGATCTGGCGTGGCGACACATCCATAAACTGCACAACATCCGGCGGCACTATCGTGAATTCATTCATGTGCCTGCAGGAAACCATCTCATCCACCAACTCGCCTCTTTTGTTTTGGGTGGCATTCGCCTGTGCAATAACATACTCGCTCTCCTCTATCGCGGAGAGATACACTATCTTGTCCGTGACACGAGCCTTTTCCACCTTGCGATACGGTGTCTCAAGAAAACCGTACTGATTGGTACGCGAATAGACCGCCAATGAGTTGATAAGCCCGATATTGGCACCCTCAGGCGTTTCAATCGGGCATAAACGGCCATAATGCGTGGGATGCACATCGCGTATTTCAAATCCGGCTCGTTCACGCAGCGGGCCTCCCGGACCCAATGCGGAAATGCGCCGCTTGTGCGTAATCTCGGACAACGGATTATTCTGATCCATGAACTGTGAAAGCTGACTGGAACCAAAAAATTCCTTGATCACCGCATACACCGGCTTGGCATTGACAATATCCTGTGGCATCAAATTATCGGATTCCGCCTGAGCAAGACGCTCTCGCACACTCCGCTCAATGCGTGTCAGGCCCATTCGAAACTGGTTTTCCGTCATCTCTCCGACACTGCGCACACGACGATTCCCCAAATGGTCAATATCGTCCACCGAATCCTTGCCCGCACGGATTGAAATCAGTACCTGCAACGCATCAATGATATCCTGCTGCGAAAGAATGCTTTCTCCTTCGATTTCCTGGCGTCCGACCCGGGAATTGAATTTCATGCGCCCGACCTTCGACAGATCATATCGTTCCTGACGAAAGAACAGACTTTCAAACAGATTGTCCGCACCTTCTTTCGTTGGCGGCTCACCTGGACGCATCATCCGGTATATCTCCATCCTTGCCTCAACCCTGACATCTTCCACAGGCAACCCTATGTCGTCACGTATCGGATCGTCTCGCAATGTATCCGACACCCACGATCCGTTCTCCATATCATTCACATAGAGAATATCGAATTTTCTGGCCCCGCCACCAACCAACGACTCGAGGAGCTTTTCAGTGATCTCGGCATTGGCATAGGCTAATGGAAGTATTTCACCAGTGCTTTCATCCACTGTATCCCCGGGGATATCGTGTGCCAATATACGACCCAGCAAAAATTCCTTTGGCACAGCCAAGGTCCTCAGGTTTGATTTCTCCAGTTCCCTGACATGGCGAGCAGTGATCCTGCGGTCCTTCTCAACCAACACCTTGCCTTTACGCCCCTTGATGTCAAAAGCCGCGACCTCACCAAGCCAGCGTTCCGGGATCAAGCCCATACTGATGCCTCCCTTGGCAGAAATACTAATCCGATCCGTGCTATAGAAAATGCCCAATATCTCCTGTACCGAAAGACCCAGTGCCCGTAGCAGAATGCTGGCATGTAGCTTGCGCCGTCGGTCAATGCGACAAAACAGTATGTCCTTGGGATCAAATTCAAAATCCAGCCAGGAGCCCCGATAGGGGATGATGCGCGCAGAATACAGAAACTTCCCGGAGGAATGCGTCTTGCCTTTATCATGCTCAAAGAAAATGCCAGGAGAGCGATGCAACTGCGACACAATTACACGCTCCGTGCCATTGATCACAAAAGCTCCGGTATCGGTCATCAGCGGGATCTCTCCCATATAGACTTCCTGTTCGCGAACATCTTTGACCACTTTCTTGTTCAGCCCCGCGTCTCGATCAAACACCACCAGACGAAATACCACGCGCAGAGAGGAGGTGTAACTCATGCCACGGATCTGACATTCCTTGACATCAAAAACCGGTTTTTCCAACCGATAACTGACATACTGCAATTCCGCATTGCCATACGTTGCGGCAATAGGAAAGACAGACTGGAAGGCGGCATGCAAGCCTTTGCTGGCACGTTCTTCAACAGCCACCCCTGTTTGTAGAAATTCGTGGTACGAATCGCTTTGAATGGCGATCAGATTGGGGGCCTCCAGTATCTCGGTCTGCTTGCGAAAATCCTTGCGCAGACGCTTTTTCCGGGTATAGGATAGGGCAGCCATTAATGATTCCTCATCGTAGACAGATACGGCAAAGTTGAAACAGCGCAAAGGCAGCAATACCGCATGCCAGCAAGCACACCAGCACGCCGAACACTTGCTTCGCTATCGAAATTAAAATTGGCCAGTAACAACACGGTCTACTGGATTTCCACTTTGGCTCCGGCCTCCTCGAACTGCTGTTTTAACGCCTCGGAATCTTCCTTGTTAACACCCTCCTTAACGGTCGACGGCACAGACTCGACCAGTTCCTTAGCCTCCTTCAGGCCCAAACCAGTAACCGCACGCACCGCCTTGATGACAGCGATCTTGTTATCGCCAAAACTGTTCAATACCACATTGAACTCGGTCTTTTCCTCCGCCTGTTCAGCTCCGTCAGCGCCAGCCGCTGTACCAGGAGCGGAACCAACCACCACTGGAGCGGCAGCAGACACGCCCCATTCTTCCTCCAGTTCCTTGATCAACTCAACCATTTCCAACACAGGCATCTGTCCCAGTGCCTGTTTGATCTCATCGCGTGAAATTGCCATTGTTATATCTCCAATTTTGAATCAATATTCTGGGTCACTTCAAAATCTGATGTTCAGTCCCCCTGCTGGTCGCGCCGGGCAACAAGCAAACGAACAACACCCTCTGGCACCTTGGCCAGGGTACCGACAAAACGAGAATGCGGCGCCTGCAGCAACCCGAGAAACATCGCACGGGCCTCATCCAGCGAAGGCATGCTGGCCAGGCTGTCCAACTCGGAAGGCTCGAGCAACTTGCCCTCAAAAGCGATCAGCCGGACTTTGAGGCACGCATTCTCTTTGGAAAAATCCCGGATGATCCGGGCAGCGCTGGCCGGATTGTCACTGCCGAACGCCAGCAACAACGGACCCGTCAAACGGGTCGACAAGAATGCGAACTCCGAGCCTTCAAAGGCCCGTCTGGCCAGCGTATTACGCACAATCTTGAGACACACCCCTGCCTCGCGCGTAGTCCGACGAAGCACCGTCATATCCGCCACCGAGAGACCTTTATATTCCGCCGCAATGATCGAAGACGTCCGGTGAGCAAGACCACTGACCTCCTCAACTATGCGTTTTTTGCCTTCCAATGAAAGTGTCATAGCAACTACCTCAGACAGTCGCCAAGTCAATCTGCACACCAGTGCCCATCGTCGTTGACAAACTCATGCGGCGCAGATAAACCCCCTTTGCCACAGCCGGTTTCACCCGTTTCAATTCATTCACCAACTCCTGGATATTCTCGACCAGGGCATCCGTCTCAAAAGACACCTTGCCTACTGCACAGTGCACGATGCCATTCTTGTCAGTCCGATAACGCACTTGACCTGCCTTGGCATTGGCTACGGCCTGGGCAACATCACTGCTCACGGTCCCCACTTTTGGATTCGGCATCAAGCCGCGCGGACCGAGTATTTTGCCCAGTTTGCCAAGCATCGGCATCGCCTCGGGAGTGGCAATAACCACATCGTAATCCAGTTCTCCTCCCTGCATACGCTCCAGCAGATCCTGATAACCGACCACATCTGCGCCCGCCTCGGTCGCCGCACCCGCCCTGTCTCCCTCCGCAAACACCGCCACACGCACCACCCTTCCGGTGCCCCGGGGCAGATTTACCGCACCGCGTATCTGCTGGTCGGATTTGCGCGCATCCACTCCCAGATTGATAGCCACATCCACGGATTCATCGAATTTCGCCCGCGGAAAACTCCTGAGCAACTCTATGCCCTCACGCAACGAGTATGCCCGTCGCACATCCACCAATTCGTGGATAGCGCGGATGCGTTTTGACAACCTGCCCATACTCACACACCCTCCGTCCGTATGCCCATACTGTGGGCACTGCCTGCGATAGTGCGAACCGCCGCTTCCATATCCGCCGCAGTCAAATCCGGTTGCTTGAAACGGGCAATCTCCTCAAGCTGTGCACGTTTCAACGTACCAACCTTCACGGAATTCGGTGTGCCACTACCCTTGCTGATACCGGCCATTTTGCGCAGCAGATGCGCAACGGTAACGTTGCGGGTAACAAAACTGAAACTCTTGTCCGAATACACCGTGATCAACACTGGAACCGGGGCGCCCGGGTCCTGATCCTGTGTCTGCGCATTGAACGCCTTGCAAAACTCCATGATGTTGAGGCCATGCTGACCCAAAGCCGGCCCCACCGGTGGACTCGGATTGGCCTGAGCTGCCGCAACATGCAGTTTGATGTAGCCAGCTATCTTCTTCGCCATCTCACACCCCCCGAATGACACCTGCAGACACATGGCCGGCACCACAAACGCCACACCGCATGCCACCGACAAAACGGCAGATTGGATGCATCCACCCGTGAGAACCCGTCTTTGTGATTGGATGGAACAGCACTATTCCTTCTCCACCTGACTGAAGTCCAGTTCAACAGGCGTGGAACGACCAAAGATGAGTACCGATATCCGCAGTTTGTTTTTCTCCAAATTCATTTCTTCCACCACGCCATTGAAATCGGTGAACGGCCCATCCTTGATACGTACCACCTCGCCAACCTCATACAGCACTTTGGGTTTCGGCTTGTTGACACCATCCTCCACCCGTTGCAGGATAGCCTCGGCCTCCTCATTCGTGATCGGCGTCGGATGTACGCCAGTACCACCAATGAAACCAAGCACTTTCGGCGCGCTCTTGACCAAATGCCAGGTCGATTCATTCATTTCCATTTGCACCAACACGTAACCCGGGAAGAATTTGCGGTCACTACGGCATTTCTTCCCATCCCGCATCTCCACCACATCTTCGGTGGGCACCATGATACGGCCAAACATATCTTGCAGATCACTCCGACCAATGCGCTCCTGCAAAGCTCGCATCACCTGATTCTCATAGCCAGACCAAGCCTGCACCACATACCAATGCTGTGCCATAATATCCCGTCCGCCCCTAACTCAGTATTTTTCTGGTCAACCAGCCGAACATGGAATCCAGTCCCCACAACAACAAGGCAACCAGTACCACCATAACCACAATCATCAAAGTGGTATGTAAGGTCTCCTGACGGCTTGGCCATACCACCCTGCGCACCTCTACCTGCGAGGAGACAAAAAACGCTTTCGCCATACGGCCCTTCTCGGTCTGCAATACAAACACCAACGCCACCAGAACCGCTGCCGCCAATCCCAGGGTCCGTAGTAATCGGGCCTCTTCGAAATAATAAAATCCAGCAACCCCGCTCAGCAGCACCAACACCGCTATACACAACTTGAAGGTGTCCATTGTGTCAATTGTCATCTGCATCATTCACGTCCACAACACACCGTCCAGCCGCGCCAGACTGAAATCCGAATCCGACCGGATGCAACAACCCTGAATATCCCACCAAGTCCGATGCGGACCCACCAATCGCCGTTTGGCAGGCCAGGAGGGGATCGAACCCCCAACCTGCGGTTTTGGAGACCGCTGCTCTACCGATTGAGCTACTGGCCTACAGTCCTGAAATGGCACCCAAGGCCCTGCCCGCCCCAGGATGAACTGGCAGAACTGGAGCCCATAACCGGACTTGAACCGGTGACCTCTTCCTTACCAAGGAAGTGCTCTACCATCTGAGCTATATGGGCGCTCATGCCGGGTACAGACCAACAAACCAACGCCGCGCCTGATTCCACACCTCCTGTGGTAGCAAAACCCGGGGCAACATTCGCGCCCAATATGCCCAGTGCCGGATCATTCATGAATAAATTCAGGAAACAGGCCCACGCTTCTTCATACCGAACAGGACAATACGGTATGGAGCGGGCGATGGGAATCGAACCCACGTCATCAGCTTGGAAGGCTGAGGTTCTACCATTGAACTACGCCCGCCTCCCCGTAGGCAAACAAAGAAACCAAAAACCAAGACTGATGCGCACTGGACTCAATTAGCTTTAACCGGACTCTCACTGTGGAGGGGGTAGGATTCGAACCTACGAAGGCTGAGCCAACAGATTTACAGTCTGCCCCCGTTGACCGCTTGGGTACCCCTCCCCAAAATAGCCTTGCACTGTAACCAATCAGCCGCCTTGTGTCAAGCATCGGTTTTGAAGTAAACCGCCACCAGACTGATTGACGCGACCAGCGCAGGCGGATTGTACAGGCCCATGCCCCGCCACCACACCGACCCGGACCTTGCAACAGACACACGCCGGGCTCGGACACATACGCATAACACCTAAACACCTAATATCCTGACTTTCTTTCCGGGGTAATTCCGCCGGACAATTTCCGGACAATCCGTAAACACGCGCCAATCAAGTCATTGTATGAAAGGCGTTTTCCATGTAACTGAATGCGCCGTGCCACAACCAACCCAGTCCGCACCGTGATGGCGGACGAAACACGCCAGCCAAGGTATAATGTCCCATTGTGCCTCAGCCACGTCTGCTAATCCAGACCTGGACGGGTCACGCAATGTGGCGTGGCTGAATCATCCGGATCTTCAGGTGGACACATGAAACAGGAGCGTAAAATTGAACGACTATCCCAGTAAACAGCAGAAAATCCGCCTCAAGGACACCCGGCTTGATGTGCCCGATCAACCCGTTATCCCGTTCATTGTCGGCGACGGCATCGGCGCCGACATCTGGCAGGCTGCCAGCCGGGTGCTGGATGCCGCCGTAGCCAAGGCATACCGCGGGGAGCGGCGTATCGCATGGATGGAAGTGCTTGCCGGAGAACGGGCACATCAGGAGACCGGGGAATGGCTGCCTCAGCAAACACTTGATGCCTGCCGGGAATACCTGGTCTCGATCAAGGGGCCACTAACCACCCCCATCGGGGGCGGCATCCGCTCCCTGAATGTCTCGCTGCGACAAATTCTGGATCTCTACGTGTGTCAACGTCCCGTGCGCTGGTTCAGGGGCGTGCCCTCGCCAGTCCGCCACCCGGAAAAAGTGGATATGGTGATATTCCGGGAAAACACCGAGGACATCTACGCCGGCATAGAGTTTGCGGCAGGTTCGGAAGACAACACCCGGTTTCTGGAACTGCTGAAAGAACATTTCCCGAACCAGTACCGCAAGATACGTTTCCCGATTTCCTCCGGCATCGGTATCAAGCCGGTCTCGCAGGAAGGCACGCTCCGGCTGGTCCGTGCCGCCTTTCACTATGCCATCGAAAACAAGCGCAACAGTGTGACGCTGGTACACAAGGGCAATATCATGAAATTCACCGAAGGCGCATTCCGGAACTGGGCCTATACGCTGGCCGGACAGGAGTTCGCCGAACAGGTCTGGTCCTGGGAACAGTGGGAACAAGTCAATGCCGAGCAGGGCAGCGAAGCGGCAGATGCACAGCAGCAAGCGGCACTGGAAGCAGGCAAACTGCTGGTCAAGGACGCCATCGCCGATATCACCTTGCAGCAGGTGCTGACCCGTCCGGACGAGTTCGATGTCATCGCCACCACAAACCTGAATGGCGACTACCTGTCAGACGCGCTGGCTGCCCAGGTAGGCGGCATCGGCATCGCCCCCGGTGGCAACATCAACTACGAAACCGGCCATGCGGTGTTTGAGGCCACTCACGGCACCGCCCCGAAATACGCCGGCCTGGACAAGGTGAACCCTGGCTCACTACTGTTGTCGGGAGAAATGATGCTACGCTATCTAGGCTGGTTTGAGGCAGCCGACGCCATCCTGGCGGCAATGGACAGGACCATTGCCGCCAAAACGGTAACCTACGATTTCGCCCGGCTCATGGAAAACGCCACGGAAATCAAATGCAGCGAGTTCGCTGATGCGATCATCGAAAACCTGTAGTGCGTGTCATCCACCGCATACCCTGCCGGAGGGGCAGCAGGAACTGGCACGATGATCCGCCGCTTCCTCGCCCGGTTCATGGGACGCGCCCTGCTCGGCATACTCATCAGCAAGATATTGATGCCCTTCCGGCTGATTGGGCTACTGGCCCGCTTCCCCATCCTGTTCAAGGTGGCGCGGAAATGCCTGTCTGTGCTGACACGCAGAGGATAGACCGTCCGAGACCAGGCTGGATTGTCGCAGGCCACCAACACCCAAAGACCAGGCGCGAATGGACGAACGCACATCCCCGGCAATAACACCGGCTAAAGGGGGCACACCATCCGGGCAAAGCGATCTGAAGGCGATCTGCTCCCAGATCATCTACGACGGATTCATCCGCTACAACAACCGCTTTCATCGCATCACACGCCGGGCCCAGGTTCGCTTTGAGAACCGCGACTGGAAGGGACACCAGGAGGATATTGTCAAGCGCATACAGCTCTATGAACGCTCGGCACAACAGGTGGTGAAGCAACTGCGCAGTACCATGCACGAGCAGGTCTCCGAGCGAGAACTATGGCACCACATACGCAGGTATTTCGGCGAACGTCTGTTGAAACTGCCCGATGCGGACTTCATACGCACATTCTTCAATTCAGTCGTGCGCCGTATCTTCGGCATCCTTGGCAGTGACCCGAAACTGGAATTCCTGCCGACGGACATTACCGAAGACGACCAGGAGGCGATCCTCTCTCTGAACATCCACCGCTATCCCTATTGGCATTCCTTCAAACTGACATTTCTGACCGTGCTGGATGATTTTTCCTTCCGCGTACCATGGACCGATCTGGAGCAAAACGCAGTGTATATTTCCGATGCCCTGAAAGAGCATTTCCAGCAAGAGGAATCCATGCAGATCGGTTGCGTACGGTTCGAATTTATCGATTCGTTTTTCTATCAAACGGCACGAGCTTACCTGGTAGGCCGCATCATCATGCGGGAGGAGATGCTGCCATTGGTAATCGCATTCAAAAATTCGGGTTCCGGCATTGAGGTTGACACTGTGCTGTTGTCTCAACAGGAACTCAGCATCCTGTTTGGCTATACCCGATCCTATTATTTTGTCAATCCCAACTCCGTTATCGGTACCGTACACTTTCTGCACTCATTGCTGAAACACAAGCCTATAGATGAACTGTACACAGTACTTGGACGCCTGCGTCAGGGGAAAACAGAACGCTATCGCATTTTCACCAAACATCTGCACCAGACAAACGACAGCTTCGTCCATGCGGAGGGTACCCGGGGACTGGTAATGATCGTTTTTACGCTGCCAAGCTACAACCTGGTCTTCAAGATTATCCGCGACAACCCCGGCTATCCCAAAGATCTCAGCCACAAGGAGGTACATGGGAAATATCAGCTCGTCTCCCAGCACGACCGTGCTGGCCGGTTGATCGATACCCAGGCATTTCTGAATCTTGAATTTCCACTGTGCCGTTTTGCGGAAGATCTGCTCGAATCGCTACTACAGGAGGCCGCGATAAACGTGCAAATAGACGGAGAAAAACTGCTGTTCCGGCACGTTTATATAGAACGCCGTGTGCGTCCGCTGAACCTGTTCATCAACGAAGCCACCGAGGAGGACGCCCAGCTTTCCATCATCGATTATGGACAGGCGATAAAAGACCTGGCAAACACCAACATCTTTCCCGGAGACCTGTTGCTGAAGAACTTCGGCGTCACCCCACACAAGCGCGTGGTGTTCTACGATTATGATGAAGTGTCATTGGTGACCGACTGCAACTTCCGCGAAATACCAAAACAGCGCGCCATTGAACACGAATTGCATACCAGCACCTGGTACGTCAACGACAACGACATCTTCCCCGAAGAATTCCTCCGCTTTCTGTCGCTACGCGCTTCCCTGCGCGAGACCTTTTTGCACTATCACAGTGACCTGCTCAGCAGCAGCTTCTGGCGGAATATCCGCCAGCGACACATCGACGGGAACCCGACCCCGGTAATCCCCTATGAAAGCCCCTCGCTAACGCCAAAACCGAGTGACCGGCAGAAATCGCTCAGCCGGGCCGGTACCAGGCTAACCGGCCATGCAGACGCACCACCGTGCCGAGAATAATCAGGCTGGGAGGCTTGATGTGCGCCCGCTCCACCAGCGCCGGCAGCCCTTGCACATCACTGATATGCACCCGCTGCCGCTCGGTAGTACCTTGTTCGACGATGGCGGCAGGCAGATCCGGGGCCATGCCCCGGGACAGCAATTCACCGCACAGTACACCGAGACCGTGCGTTCCCATGTAGATCACCACCGTCTGACGGGGTTGCAGCAAGGACTGCCAGTTCAGATCGAGCCGATTATCCTTCAGATGACCTGTAAGCAACAGACAGGACTGCGCATGCTCACGATGCGTCAGCGGAATTCCCGCATAGCTGGCACAGCCGCTGGCCGCAGTAATACCCGGGACAATCTGCCAGGACACTCCGGCGGCTGCCAGGCTCTCGATCTCTTCGCCACCACGACCAAAGATGAACGGGTCGCCACCCTTCAGGCGTAACACCCGCTTCCCCTGTCTGGCCAAATCCACCAGCAACTGATTGATCTCCTGCTGCGGGATCGTATGCTGGTCTCGCCGCTTCCCGACATAGATGCGTTCGGCATCACGCCTGACCAACTCCAGCAACGATTTGGCCACCAGACGGTCATACAGCACCACGTCCGCCTGCTGCATCAAACGCAAGGCCTTGAAAGTCAGCAAATCGGGGTCGCCAGGGCCACCGCCCACCAAATACACCTCACCTCGTCGTTCCACCGGGAAATCGGCATCCCGCAGATGCGCCTCCAACATCCTGGCCGCCGCTTCATCACGACCAGAAAGCACCAGGCTTTCCACCCTGCCCTGCAATATGCTCTCCAGAAATCGGCGCCGGTCTCCAGCATCCGGATAACGCTGTCGGATCGACTCGCGGAAGTCTGCCAGCAGACGGGCCAATCTACCGTATCCGGCAGGGATCAACGTCTCCAGACGGGCACGCAACAACCGTACCAGCACCGGCGACACACCGCCGCTGGATACGGCAATGAACAACGGATCCCGGTTCAGCAGTGAAGGCGTGATAAAGGTACAGAGCTCCGGATCATCCACCACATTCACCGGGATGCCGGCACTCTGCGCCAACTCGGCAACCGTGCGATTCACCGCACGCTCCCCGGTCGCGGCAATCACCAGCCGGGGACGCCGCAGATGCCCTGGCTCAAAACGCGCCGCAATATGCCGAATCGCCCCTTCTGCGACCAATCGCTGAAGGGGCGGATGCAATTCCGGGGCCACCACGGTAATGTCTGCGGCGAACTGCCTGAGCATATCCACCTTGCGGGCCGCCACCGCTCCCCCGCCAACCACCAGACAGGGATGACCCGAGACATTCAGCGCGATTGGCAGACAGGACACACAACGGACTCCGCAAACACCTCAGGCCCTGGGCAGCGTCACCCCGGTCTGCCCCTGATATTTCCCCTGACGGTCCCGATATGACACTTCGCATTCCTCATCGGCCTCGATGAATATCACCTGTGCGACCCCTTCATTGGCATAGATCCTGGCTGGCAGATTGGTCGTGTTGGAAAACTCCAGCGTGACATGCCCCTCCCACTCCGGCTCCAGTGGTGTGACATTGACGATGATCCCACAACGCGCATAGGTCGATTTCCCCAGGCAGATGGTCAGCACATTGCGCGGGATGCGAAAATACTCGACGGTACTGGCCAGCGCAAAGGCATTGGGGGGAATCACGCAATAGTCGCCGCTGACATCCACCAAACTATCCGGGTCAAAATTTTTTGGGTCTACAGTCGCCGAATGCACATTGGTAAAAATCTTGAACTGATCAGAGCAACGCACATCATAGCCATAGCTGGAAACTCCATAGGAGATCAACCGCCGACCCCCGTTGCGGCTGATCTGGGAATCCTCAAACGGCACGATCATGCCATGCTCTCTGGCCATACGCCGGATCCATTTGTCACTTTTCACGGCCACCGGGACCCGCCATGCCTCGCTAGCTGTTTTCCACCACGATGCGGGGGAAACGTGAGGAATAGTCCCGTGTACGCAACGCCAAGCGGCCCGCGGCACGACGGGCAATGGTACGATAGATACGGGCAACCTCGGAATCCGGATCGGCGGCCACGGTCGGTCTGCCACTGTCCGCTCCACTGCGTATGGCCGGGTCAAGTGGCAGGCTCCCCAGCAATTCAAGCCCATACTCCTCAGCCATCGCATCGCCCCCACCGCTGCCGAAGATCGCCTCCTGATGCCCACACTGGCTACAGACATAACCGCTCATGTTCTCGACGATTCCCAACGTGGCCACCGACACCTTGTCAAACATCTTGTACGCCTTCTTCGCGTCAATCAAGGCGATGTCCTGCGGCGTAGTCACTATCAGCGCTCCACTCAGCGGGATCTTCTGACACAAGGTCAGTTGGATGTCTCCGGTACCCGGCGGCAGATCAATCACCAGATAATCCAAGGCCTCCCAGCGGGTATCGCGCAACATCTGTTCCAGTGCCGAGGTCACCATCGGCCCACGCCAGATCATCGGGGTGTCCTCCTCGATCAGATAACCGATGGACATGTTCTGCATCCCGTAACCGGATTTCGGCACGATGGCCTTGCCATCCGGGGAATCCGGCTGACCCTGGCAACCCAGCATACGCGGCTGGCTGGGACCATAGATATCGGCATCCAGTACCCCCACACAGGCACCTTCCGCCTGCAACGCCAGCGCCAGATTGACCGCGGTGGTGGATTTGCCAACCCCACCCTTGCCAGAGGCAACAGCAATGGTGTTCTTTACCTCCGGGAGTAAAGCCACCCCCTTTTGCACACTGCGGGAAGACACCTCGCATCGCACATCCACGGCAATCTCGCCATCAAAGCCCTGCGCCAAAGCGGCGCACAACATATTGGTCAATTCCGAATGCCAGGACAACGCCGGATAAGACAAGGCCAGGTTGACCCGCAGTGTCCGTTCAGCGATTGAGAAATCGCGCAGCGTCCGGGCACCGTCCAATGGCTGACCGGTATGCGGATCCACAATGCCCGCAATGGCCTGCTCAAGCACTTCTGTCGTGATCTCCGTCATAATCTGAATAGTGTAAGCCGCGTTTGCAACTCCGGCAGTCGCCAGTTCAAAAGTGTATACTACTGGCGTACCGGTGAGAACCAAAGCCAATCCACCGGCGTCAAGTCGGTCCGCTTATAGAAAATGAGTTCCCCCAAACGCAGCATCCTGGTCACCAGTGCCCTGCCTTACGCCAACGGCTCCATCCATATCGGTCATCTGGTGGAATATATCCAGACCGATATCTGGGTACGTTTCCAAAAAATGCGTGGCCATCAGTGTATCTACGTCTGCGCGGATGACACCCACGGCACACCTGTCATGCTGCGCGCCGAGCAAGAGGGCATATCCCCGGAACAACTGATCGCCCGAATGCAGCAGGAACATGAGCGTGACTTTGCTGGCTTTTTTATCGAATTCGATAATTACTATAGCACGCACTCCCCAGAAAATCAGGAACTATCCGCGCAGATCTTTCAAACATTGATGACAGCCGGACACATCTCCAGACGCACGATCCGGCATCTGTACGACCCCCAAAAGAATCTGTTTCTACCGGACCGCTACATCCGGGGCAACTGTCCCCGCTGTCACGCCCCGGATCAGTATGGGGACAACTGCGAGGCCTGCAACAGTATCTACCATCCGGCAGAGCTGGAAAACCCGGTATCCGTGCTCAGCGGGGCCATTCCGGTCGAACGGGAAACGGAACACCTGTTCTTCCGGCTACCTGAGTTCACGGACATGCTCAAGGCATGGGTCCATGGCAACAGACTGCAACCGGAGGTGGCCAACAAGCTGGACGAATGGTTCACGGCCGGCCTGCAGGAGTGGGACATATCACGCGACCCGCCCTATTTCGGATTTCCGATACCCGGCGAGACCGACAAGTATTTCTATGTCTGGCTGGACGCCCCGGTGGGCTACATGGCCAGCCTGAAGAATCTCTGCGCACGACAGGAACTCGACTTCCAGGACTACTTTCGCCCGGACAGCCCGCACGAACTGTACCACTTCATCGGCAAAGACATCATGTATTTTCATTGCCTGTTCTGGCCAGCCATACTGCACGGGGCAGGCCTGCGCGTCCCCGACGCGGTGTTCGTCCACGGTTTCCTGACGGTCGACGGCAAAAAAATGTCCAAGACCCGGGGCACCTTCATCCGCGCAGCCATCTGGTTGAAACACCTGCCTCCGGAGTACCTCCGCTACTACTTTGCAATGCGGCTGAACGCCAGCACCGAGGATATCGATCTGAATCTGGACGACTTCGTACAGCGGATCAATTCCGATCTGGTCGGCAAGGTGGTCAACATTGCCAGTCGCTGCTGCGGCTTCATCCACAAGCACTTCGCTGGCAGACTGTCCGATACACTGCATGACAATGAACTGCACCAGGATTTTCTGACAACCGCAGACCAGGTTGCCGCGGCCTACGAGGCCCGTGACTATGCACGGGCCATGCGTTCCATCATGGCCGCTGCGGACAGGGCAAACCAGTACATCAGCCGACACCAGCCCTGGGTCCTGGCCAAACAGAACCCCTCGCAGCAGACGCTGCAAGAGGTATGCAGCATGGGACTGAACCTGTTTCGCATCCTGTGCATCTGGCTCAAACCCGTCATGCCAGCGCTGGCAGCCAGGGCCGAAACACTGTTCAACAGCCCTGCGTGGACCTGGGAAAATCTCCGGCAACCCATCCTCGGACAGCAGATCCAACCGTTCGAACCACTGCTGCGGCGCGTCGACAGGAAACAGGTGGACGCGATGCTGCGAAGCAGCCAGGCCGACCTGGCAGAGGCACCGGAGCGCAAAGAACCTGAGACAGATGACGCCTCACCACAGGACGCGGCAATGCCGCTGGTCGAACTGAAAGATTTCTCCCGCCTCGACATACGTGTGGCACGGATTATCGATGCCGTTGCCGTGGACGGAGCGGACCGCCTGCTGCGTCTGGTACTGGATATCGGCGAAGACAAGCCGCGCCATATCCTGGCCGGTGTGCGCTCCGCCTACTCACCGGAGGAACTGCGTGATCGCATGATCATCGCACTGGTCAACCTGAAACCGCGCAAGATGCGCTTTGGCATATCCGAAGGCATGGTGCTTGCGGCAGGACCGGGGGACAAGGAATTATTCCTGCTGGCACCCGACCCAGGCGCACAGGCTGGCATGCGCATACGATAAGCCACATGTCTGAACTGTTCGGGCTGATCGCAGGGGCGGCACTGTTCAACAACCTGGTGCTGATACACCTGCTGGGAGTACCGGAATTGATGCTGTGCTCGCGGCGCACCGATGTAAGCCTTGTCGTCGGCTTCGCCTTCCTGCTCACGCTCAGCCTGGCCGTGCCACTGGGCGCACTGGTGTACCGTCTATGCATCCTGCCACTCCAGCTTGAGTACCTGTCACTGGTCTTCTATGCCTTGATCAGCCTGCTCTCGGTACAATTGCTGCAGTGGCTATGCCAACGCCATTACCCTCAGCACACCGACATCCTGTCCGCATGCACACCGCTGCTGCTGATGAACCCGGTGCTGGTAGGCGCACTCAACATTCATCTCGGACAGAATAACGGGCTCGCAGCGGCGATCTGCTCCGGGCTGGGCGCTGGCCTCGGCACCGGACTGGCATTCGTTCTGTTCTGCTTCCTGCAGCAGCGGCTACAGATGGAACAGGTGCCCGCGTTGTTCCGGGGACTACCGATCCTGCTGCTCAGTCTGGGACTGATTGCAATGGCATTCAGTGGCATCGCCGCATGATTGTGACCATACTGCTCTGCTGTACGCTGCTACTGGTCTGGCTACGCACCAACGCACACAGACCCACCACCCAGCGGGAGCGGCACACGGAATTGACCGATCAGATCGACCAGTTGCTGCCCCAGACACAGTGCGGAGACTGCGGTTTTGCCGCCTGCCGTCCCTACGCCCAGGCCATTGCACTGGGCCGGGCCGACATCAATCGCTGTCCGCCCGGAGGGGAGCATACACTGCGAGCACTGGCACACCTGACCGGGAAATATCCCACACCGCTGATCCACCATGAACCGCCAGGCCAGGTCGCCCGCATCGACGAACAACAGTGCATCGGTTGCGTGAAGTGCATCGATGCCTGCCCGGTGGATGCGATCATCGGTGCCCGCAAACAACTGCACAGCGTCATCCCGGAGTTGTGCACCGGCTGCCAACGCTGTCTGCCACCCTGCCCGGTCGACTGCATCAGCCTGGTTGAAACATCGTGAAAGCACAGGAACAGGTGCAGTCGCACTATCCATCCTCACACTCTCCGCACATCCACAACCACAGTTCAGTGTCGGGAATGATGCGTTCTGTACTGATCGCGCTGATCCCTGGCACCGCCCTGTATGCCCTGTGCTACGGATGGGGGGTACTGATCCAGATCCTGCTGGCCATTGGCACCGCCGCACTCTGCGAGACCCTGGTCCTGAGGCGGTGCGATCATGGACCACCGTTCCCGGGCAACTACAGCGGCATGGTTGCCGTAACACTGCTTGCATTGGCGATGCCACCACTGGCTCCGTGGTGGCTGGTCTGCCTTGGCAGCGCGTTCGCCATCCTGATCGTCAGGCAACTCTATGGCGGGCTCGGTTGTAATCTGTTCAACCCGGCCATGACTGCTTATATCTTCCTGCTGCTGTGCTTCCCGCTACACTTCACGCACTGGCCAATATCGGACGGGGCCAGGGAACTCGGGCTGATCGGCACACTGGCCACCATCTTCGGGAGCGGACCCAAGGCGGACGGCCTCAGCGGTGCCACCGTACTGGCCTATATGCAGGCGCAACTTGCGCAGATGTCGATGCTGCGCGAGATCCGCAGCGCACCGCTGTTCGGTCAATTCGGTGGCCGCCACCTGGAATGGGTCAATATGGCCTTCCTGTGTGGCGGCCTGTACCTGGTCTTCGTTCGCACTATCCACTGGCGCATCCCGATCGCTGTACTGACCGGCGTGCTGCTGTGTTCAGGCCTGTTCTGGATGATTGACAACGAACGCCACGCCTCACCGCTATTCCATCTGGCGAGCGGCGGTACCATCCTGTGCGCCTTCTTCATCGCCACTGAGCCGGTATCCGGGGTAAGCACCCCGAACGCCGGCTATGCCTATGGTCTGGGCATCGGCGTATTGATCTGCCTGATACGCATACTCGGCAGCTTTCCCGACGGAGTCGCTTTTGCGGTGGTCTGCATGAACTGCCTGGCCCCCTTGATCGACCACTGCTGCAAACCGCAGCGGGCACAGCCTCCTGATGTCTGACACCACGCATCCGCTGAGCGAAGGATTGCCACTGTTTGTGCTGCTGGTGGCCATCGTCATCAGCCTGAGCCTGCTGTCCCTGTATACCAGTGAGAGACGCACGCTGAACCGGCAATACAGTCTGTTTGCAGACGTCGCCTCGGTACTGCCATCAGGGCTCAAGATGGAAAACCTCCCCGATATACTCACAATGCACGGTTCCATAGGGCAGGAAAAAACCGAGGAACTGCATCTCTTCCCCTTCATACAGGATGGTGTGCAACATGGCGTGGCCATCACGCCGATCACCGTACGCGGCTACAAGGGGCCAATCTCTCTGCTGATCGGCATCCGCTCCGACGGCCGGATTACCGGGCTGCGAGCCACCAGCCAGCAGGAAACCCCGGGACTGGGCGATGGCATAGACATCCGCCGCTCGGACTGGATGCTTGGTTTCAACGGCAAGTCGCTGGATAACGCCCAGTGGGAATGGCGCGAACAGGGAGGAGATTTCGACCACCTCAGCGGCGCCACCATCACCTCACGTGCGGTGCTGGATGGCGCCAGAAAGGCCCTGCAATTCCATCGCGACCACCGGGAAAAACTGTATCCTTAAAGGTCGTGGCCAGCACGCCAGGCACAGCACCGTTGCGACGGCATCCGGGTTGCTATCTTGCAGCATTTGGATAGGCTGGGGAACACTCCGTGTGAGTTCATGCCCGGACCGCAGGTACACTGCGACAAACCCGGCTCGCACGCTTAAGTGACTATAATGATGTTCCTGCATCCATACTACAACGGCTGTGGCAATTCAGGTATCATACCGTTGTGTTACAGCCAGTCCGGGTAAATGCTCAGGCAATCTCGGGGGTTATTAGCTCAGTTGGTAGAGCATCTGACTTTTAATCAGGTGGTCGCAGGTTCGATCCCTGCACACCCCATCAGCATGAGTTTCCCAACCGCTGGCCCCTGACTCATATACCATAATCGGGCAGTGCCAGTCGGATTGTTTCGGCAAGTCGTGAATGTGAAAAACCACTGTGCATGACCGCTTGAGACAGGCGATACCGGTTGTCAGCGTTACACATTTGGAACAATCGCAACGGTCGAATAATGCATAGTCAGAATCGCAGGATCGGGATATTGGTGTTCGGCATGCATCGCAGCGGCACATCGGCGACTACTCGTGCGCTGTATCTGATGGGTTGTGATGGACCGCGAACCCTGATGCAGCCGATGCCTGACAATCCGTCCGGATTCTGGGAATCGGAGCCGGTGCAGGTATTGAATGATGCGGTGTTTGCTGCATGCGGCACAACCTGGGATTGCTGGAGTATGCAGGATATGGATTGGTTTGATTCCGCCGCCGCTGTTCCCTACCGAAAGCAGGCCCGGGCACTGTTGCAAAACGAGTTTGATGGTTCCAGTCCGTTGTTTGCGTTGAAGGACCCGCGCATATCCCGTTTGTTGCCACTGTGGGTCGATGCCATGCGGAGTATTGGTACGGAGCCGAGGGTGCTGGTCGCATTGCGCAATCCGTTGAATGTGGCCGCATCGCTGTGGGAGCGTGACCGAATACCTGTGTCTGCCGGTTATTTGATATGGCTGCGATATATGCTGGATGCGGAGTTTGCCTCGCGTGGGCTAAGGCGCGTCTATTCCTGCTATGAAGAGCTGCTGCTCCGACCGGGTGTGGTGATGGAGCGGATCGCCGGTACCCTGGGGGTCGTCTGGCCGAAGGCTGGCCAGGCCAGTGCGCAGGCAGCACTGGATGATTTCCTGTCTACTTCACAGTGCCATCACTGGAACAGTGACGAGGAGTTCGCTTCCAAACCGGCACTGGCCGCCAGTTGGCTTGGTGAGGTCTATACCATCCTGACCCGATGGGCGAAAGGGGAGGTGTGCAAGGAAGATATCACCGTATTGGATCACATCCGGGCTTCCTTCGATGCCAATACCGAGACCATACTGGAGACCATGCTAAGCGACTCGGAGAGTGCTTTGCGGCAGACTCGGCAGGATTTGAAACAGACACAGGCTGAACTCGCGGAGCTCCATTCAAGCAGGAGTTGGAGGCTGGTGCAGAGGTTTCGGTCCATATGGCGGCAGCCTCGGCATCCTGTAAAACCAGGCATGGCTGAAGCAAACGAAGTGCTTTGGCAAATGGACCAGTGTTTGATACAGGATAGTAGTTTCAATCTACATGGCTGGCTTCTTCATCGGGGGACAGTGCTCGAGGGGCTTGATCTGCAACACTATCGTGGAAAGCAGTTGATTGACGCGTGGCCACTGCGTTGTTTGCTATATCGGAAGGATATCGCTGCCGCATATCCAAGTATCCCGCATGCTCAGCATTCCGGCTTCCATAGTATGGGAATACTCTGTGACTATGGCAGGGGTTCCCGGCTGGTCCTGTCGGCCCGGTTTGCGGATGGGAGGTGTATCTCCCTGCCGGTCCCGCAAGACTGGATTGTGGAGAAGGGAATTCAGGGTTTATTCCGCCACAGATTTTTGTACCGCGCCAGGAAAGCGGTTTCATTGCTGAAAGCTGGCCGGTTTGGCTATCTGGCCAGCAGACTCGTCTGGTATCTGAGATCGTTATGGCGAGCCCAGGGGAGCGTTGATGGGCGGGAGTTGAGACTCGGTGAAAAAGACCGTGTGGCAGTGCTCTTCGACCAGGATATGGGAGGGGGAGCGAACTACTGTCGGGAACAACTCATTGAGGAGATGGACGCAAAGGGCATCGGAGTATTGCTGATACTCTGGAACGTATCCCGGCTCCAGCACCTGCTTGAGTTGCGCAGTGGCCAGGGTAGACAGGTTTACCAGATTTCCGACATGTCCCAGTTGGAGCAGATTCTGACACAGGACGGGTTCCGACCGGAGAAGTTGATTTATAACAATCTGGTATCCTTCCCATTCCCGGAACAGACCGTGTCCCTTATCGGCAGGATGAAGCGGGCCTTTGCTGTACCACTGGTGATTATGGTGCATGATTTTTTTGTGATATGCCCGTCCTTTCACCTGCTCGATACGGACGGGAAATATTGTGGTGTGCCCGAGGACCTCGAACAATGCCGGGCGTGTCTTCCCAGAAACCGGTGGCTGATTGGCCTGTCTGCCGTGGGGAGGGATATCGGCCAGTGGCGAAGTGATTGGGGGGAACTCCTTGCCATCGCGGACGAGATACGCTGTTTTTCCCCGTCTTCCATGCGAATATTGCTCAAGGCATACCCGCATGTCTCGCACAAGGTGCGAGTTCGTCCGCATGGTCTGGGGCATGATTTTCCAGTGCGCAAGCTGATTCCCCGGTATCGGGAAACGCTGCGCATCGGGGTTATCGGATCGATTTCCATTATCAAGGGGGCGGATATCGTGAATGCGCTCGCCCAGGAGCTCGAAAGACAAGGACAGGATATCGGGATAGTCGTCATCGGTATGTTGGAGGCCCCGGCGGATGACTGCCGGAAACGGATCAGGCAGACGGGGCCCTATCGGCGCCATGAACTGCCCCGGCACATAGAGGAGTCGGGGGTAAATGTCGTGTTGTTTCCGACGATATGTCCTGAAACCTATTCTTTTGTATGCCATGAATGTGTGGCGCTGGGTCTGCCGCTGGCCTGTTTTGACCTCGGCGCCCAGGCAGAGGTGGTGCGTGAGTATCGGCAGGGGCATATCCTGAGTTCAATGGAACCGGCGGTGATACTGGAGGAATTGACAGCCTTGCATCATCGGTGCTATCTATCTACCGAGGAGGGACGCGTTGGAGCGGGTGCATGTATTTAGCAGTGCGGCACTGAACTATCTTCCCAAGGTTCGGGTGTTGTTTGCTTCCCTGCGGCGCTACCACCCGGAATGGCAGTTGCATCTGGCGTTAGCGGACAGATTGGTAGCAGATGTTGAGTTGCCGGCCGAGATCCATCCACTGGAGGATCTGGGTATCCCGGGTTGGCGCGGCTGGGCCTTTTGCCATGACGTTGTGGAGCTGTCGACTGCGATCAAGGCGTTTTTGCTGCGTCGCCTGTTGCGGCGTGATGATGTTTCCAGGGTGCTCTACCTGGACCCGGACATAGTGCTTTTTTCCCGGCTGGATGATGTACTGGATGCCCTGGAGAATGCATCTGTGGTGCTGACCCCGCATCTGAGCGAACCGGAATGTGAGTTGGAGGCGGTAGTGGACAATGAAATATCCGCTTTGCAGCACGGTGCGTACAATCTGGGTTTTCTGGGTGTGTCCAACACCGGCACAGGGCACAGGTTTGCAGACTGGTGGCGTGAACGCCTGTACCATTTTTGCATAGGGGATACAGCCCGGGGTTTTTGGGTAGATCAGCGCTGGATTGATCTGGTACCGGGGTTATTTGAGGATGTCGCGGTCCTGCGTTCTCCCAGACTCAATGTGGCGCCGTGGAACCTCTCGCAGCGCAAGCTGTACAGGGATCGGGAGGGGCATTATCGGGTCGCTGGGGAGCGTCTCGGTTTCTACCACTTTACCGGGTTTGACAGTGGAGCGCACTCGTTAATGGTGACCAAATACGCTGGGAGATCACTGTCTATAGCAAAGAGATTGATCGACTGGTATGCCAGGGAGACGGGAGGCGGCGTACGGGAGGCAGCGATGCCGTGGGCGTTTGCGTTTGGTAGCTATTCGGATGGGACGCCGATCGGGCAGGCCGAGCGGATACTGTATCGGATGCGTGTTGACCTGCAGCAGATCTATCCGGATCCGTTTGATGCGCAAGGCTATCTGGCTTGGTGCAGGACACAGGGTCTGGTAGAGTTTCCCGGGTTGTTTGGTTCTGGTACGGTGGCAGAGAAGTTGGGCACGTTGGCCTGCGGACATGGCCCAGGCTGGCGTGGCGGGCAGATGCAACTCGACAAACGGGGTGTGTTCAAGCTGCTTTGGTCCTGTCTGTTGGCCCCGAGGACATTTGGCAAGGCCATTCTTTGGCGTGGCTGGTTGGTGCTGAGACGTGAGGGACTTGGCGGGGTCCGTCGCCGTCTTCCAAAGAAGACAGTGGTGGGACGGCTACCTTAGTTTGCCCTGGCCGGTGACTTGAGCGAAGGTTTTATCGCGGTGTCCGACAATGTGCTTGTTACCGGGGGAGCCGGTTATATTGGCAGCCATGTTTGCAAGGCACTTGCTGTCGCAGGATTTGTACCAGTGGTGTATGACAACCTGTCCACGGGTCATGAAGTGGTCCAGCTTTTTTGGATACTCAGCTAAGTGACATTTAGCGTCATGGAATGCCTCTGATATTCATTCGATCTGTTGTTATTCAAATCTATTGAACCACGTCAACCACGGTCTTCCATTCCGTATCGGTTGTCTGTCACAGTCACTTCTTTAGTGAAATCTCGTTGATAATGATATCTCCAGTATAACCTAATGCATATACAACAGCATGTGTCGCTGCATTTGGTGCCAAGAGCACTGTTGAATAGGGATGCGCAGTCGCGCAATCAAAAATTCGTGACTCCGCCTTCATTAACCCATCTGTATCATGCCAGTCTATCTGAAACCGGCCCTGCGCCGGTGCATCGAGGCATCTGGTTTTCACTGTCAGCTTATAAAACTTTCTTGCATCCGACAGAGATACCCATTGCATGACTGGAGATACTTCGTTGACAATGACCCCATCGGCGATCATATGGGCTTCACCATGCAACACCCAGTTATCCTCACTATGGAATCCGACATCTTCCAACAGTTCTTCGCGAAACAACAGATCGTCTTTGATAACCCGGACCGATATGGATGATCCATGTGTGGATACCACATCGGTGACAGAACGCAACAGCGCTCTTAAGGATGAGTCTCCCCAGGTCTCATCCAGTACCAGGTATCGCATAGCGTTCCGGGAAAATACTTCGATCACGTCATCGGCGTTTTGTGCGCTATGCAATAATCTCGATAATAGATAATTGTAACTGCCGATATAGATGGCATCATATTTCAGACCCGCCATCATCGGATGTGCATAAACCGCCACAGCCTGATCGCTCACATCGAGTGCATTAAGTAAAGACACAGCGTTTCGTATCGACCTTCGCGACTCCAGGAATGCTTCCCGACCTGACTCGCTTAGCACTGCCCTGGAGTCGACATAGCCATGGGATACGGGTTTTGAAAAGAACATGAGATTGAGCGATACACCAGCCAGGAATATCATAGTCGCAACGTATCGGGCAGCAACACGACCACGAAGCATCACCGACAGTGCCACCCCGATCAGCACATCGAACATAGCGTATGACGGAAAAACATAACGCAAGTGTGTTGCTATGGTAACGAATGTTATAGCGAGACCGACAACTGCGACTATGGCAAGAACAAGTGCACGCCGATTCCGGGTTAACAGGCTCAGCACTAGAGCGGGAAACAACAGCAACAGTAAATGGAAACCTGCAGAACCCGGCCCTGACAGATAACCTATACCTGGCTCGAACGTCATCCGGTACAGCGTATCCCACACAAGCCCCATTTGGATATTAGGATCCTTTCTATTTACCACCGGATAGAACTCCGACTGGAAAATTGCGTTATAGTCAGGAAACACCGGATTACCTGTGAGGATCCAGGCAGTCAGATACGGTATGCCACCTATCAACAGGAACAGCAGGACACCTGACATCAGATAGCTGGCATGTCCTGTCCTGAACACCTTTTGATGACATACAAGGATCAGGATCAGGAGCGGGATGATCACGGTTGCCGCGATCACTTTTGTCGCCATCGCAGACCCGAGCAAGATGGCTGCCAAAGGTATACTACCGCGGTCCATATCGCTATCGAGAAGGAACCTCAAACACTCGAATACTCCGGCTAATAGCAAGGCAGTCCAGACGGATTCAATGAGGAGAGTACCACTCTCGAGATATGTCAAGGGTGTTGCCAGATACAGTATCATGGCCATCCTGCCACCAACCCGGTCGCCACCAGCCCATTCGACCAGCTTGTGGATGATGGAGCCGATGATGAGGAGCATCGTCACGTTGGTGAGACGCGCAGCCGTTTCACCACCCAGCATGTTCAGGATCGTATATACCCAGTTGCCCTGCATGGGCATAACCGCCCAGACATAAGTGCTTGCATCAAAGCCCCATTGATGCCGGTGTGCCATGTGCTCGGGGACGAACAGATGCATCGCCAGGGCGTCATTCCAGATTTCGGGCATCAGTGCGATACTGAGATGCACGATGGCCAGGCAAACCACGGTAGTATCAAGATAAGGAATATGACGGTAAGAGTGCATCGTCTTCCGCAACGATGCTATCGCTGCCGAGGCCACATCGCGCCATGCCAGCAACGGGAGCAATAGCAGGAAGAGATAAACACCCGGGTAGTTGATGGGGAAATGTGCCATTAGCCCCACAAGCGTAGCAAAAAGTGAAACGCCAACCAGACAGGTCGATTCGCATAACGCATGGTCCACCGATACTCGGATGGCACGCAGGAAAACATAACCAACGACATAGGAAGAGAGCAGGAACAGCAGTATTGCAAGCACAGGCCAGAGTGCACCGGTGGCGATGAACATACCTGCCAGAATGACCAGCGCGATATCGACACTCCTGAAGCGGCTCTTGCCAGTCACGAGTTCTGCAACGATGACAAAAACCAGAATAATCAGCAGCCTTCTGACATCATGTTGCCGAGCCCATTCATCCACCCCGGAGAGCCCAAAGGCGGTCAGTGCCGCAGTAGCCAGCATCAACACCACTATGATCGTCTGCTTGCTGGCAGCCAGGGGTGTGTCCACTACTTGGTTCATATCGACAATTCCAGTCGACTCAGATGTTGATGGAAATCACTGAAACTGGAAGGCCCGGTTGCAGATAATGGATAAATGTTCATCGCTATACCGTCATACTTCAACATCCGGCACTATCGCCTATGCGGTCAAACCATCATCAATCAACGTTTGCTGCGGATAGAATTGACACAGATAGTACCAACCGCTGGATTTCTGTTGAGTCATATGTAGGCAGAGCCTCTCATGGCAGCGGCGATATATAATTTCAGAAGGGCAGCGTGTTTGCCATGCATACGCATCAAGTTGACAGTTTATTCAAATACTGCATAACTGCAACCTAATAATATTGCCGGAACGGCCAGGCTCCGCTTCCCGATCCAACCTGGCGATACAGTTACTTCCGGTAGTCGTGATGGCATTGCAGGGCCCGTTTGGGTTTGCAGCAGTGGTCGATCAGTAGGGCCAGACAGTTCATGCAGACTACTGCAAAACAACCCCGTTGGGAAAGCTGCCAGGAATACGTATCAGGCAGATCAATATGCCGATGCCAAAGCCATAGATATATCCAGCGTTCGGGGTATTTAACCCGGATACGGGTAGCGCCAAAGCCCAGCTACCGGGTCTTGTCTTCTTCATACACCCGGTACATGATGAGCGAGGGACTATCGTGTTGGACCAACACGATTCGGTAACTTACGGCCCTCTGGTGCAGCGTGGTCCTGGCCCGGCGAGAACGAGAAAGCGATGGCGGTTAGAGCATCCGCGGTAACCATATGAATCTTGGTGGTCCAGCCGCCTCGGGACCGACCATATGGATCGGGGACCGTTTTTTTAGCGCCCTCGTCCCATCGGGATGGACCTTCACGATGGTGCTATCTATCGACATCGCTTCAAGCTTGATGCGTACGATCCATACTCGTTACAGATGCTCGAAGACCCGGGTCGATCACACCGTTTTTCGACCAGCGGTTCATCCGGGTGTAGATGGTGTGCCAATTACCAAACCGTGCCGGTAACCCACGCCATTTGCAACCATGCTCAACAACATATAGGATGGCGTTGAGCACTTGGCTACGGCGGGCCGTGATCGAGGATATCGGTCTGCTGGATGAGACGTTCGGCAAGGCTTTCTTCGAAGATGATAACTACTGCAAAAGGGGCGAGCCATGCCGGTTACTCCATATTCGTGCATCACCACCTGTCCGCATCTTTGAATAACCTGGGTCTTATGGAGAAACAGCGGCTGTTCGAAGAAAACAAGACGGCATATGAGTCGAAGTGGGGAAAGTGGAAACCCCATAAATACGGGTGATGTCGGAACATTATTCACCGGTGTTTTTTTTGTCTCGGTTGGCACGGAGAGTCTATTGTAAAGTGCCATTACCCTTTTGGTTCAAGGCAAAACTCAGAAAAGCCATCCTCCGCGTTTTCCCGTCTTTGCCCCAATATCTCTCGATCCACCAGACTCGGCCCTCCACTGAGAACACAAGATCACCAACGCACGCTGCGCCACCTCCACCGCAACATAAGACTCGGGCCTCCACTGAAAACACAAGATCACCAACCGGCATTGCCTATGCGCAGTATGATAGTGATAAGATTTCCAGCTATTTCAAATATTATCAACCATTTATAGAGCCAATTCGACAGCAACCTGCTTTTTTACTCGAACTCGGTATCCATAAAGGCGGTTCTTTGTTGTTTTGGCAAGATTACATGCCGTTGGCGACTATTGCCGGTATTGACTTGGCATTGCCACGAGTAATCCCTGAAAGATTGTCCCGTGACCGCGTGCATATGTTCAAAGGGGATCAAACCGATACCGCCTTTCTGACCATGGTTGCGGATAAAATTGCCCCGAATTCCGAGTTTGACATCATCATTGACGATGCTTGCCATCTGGGCTATCCCACCAAGCTTTCTTTTTGGCACCTGTTTGATAACCACCTGAAGTCCGGTGGGGTCTATGTGATAGAAGATTGGGGGACCGGCTATTGGGACAGCTACGAAGACGGAAAAACCGTGGACCTCAAGACACATGATCGGACGTCTCCTGTACTGACCTCACATATGCATGGCATGGTGGGTTTTATCAAGCAATTGATCGATGAAGTGGGATACAGTGATATAGCCCTCCATGAAATGGCTGGGAAATTGCCGCGCAACATGAGCCGGCGGGATTCCAAGTTTGAAAGCATGACGATATATCGTGGTGCGGCATTTATCAAAAAACGCCAGGATAAAGAAACGATACACAGTAAAAATCCGGTGCATGGGTCGTGATTGTGTTCCGTTTCGACAGAGGCACTCCACCATAATTTCTTACGCCATTCTGCATACGCATTGACACACGTTCTCCCTTGCAGGCACAGGAGTCAGAAAAGAAAGTCTTCCCATACAACCGACTGTGTGGCCGAGGATGACGCTGCTACCCGGCTGACCGTACCACAAAAGGAACACCGTGGGACAATGAATCAGAACGTACCTTGTGTCGCTTGCGCCACGTTTGTCGAAGTTCAAGCTTCCTTGTTTAGAAACACTGGCTTGATCATCAAAAGTCCGAGTGGATCGGGACTCCCGATATGAGCCGGATCATGGACACATCCCTGTCCGATAGCAAGCAGGTCATTGTATCGGTGTTGATGCTTGCAACTGCAATGCTGACTGCCTTTGGACTCTCCGGGCTCAGTGAATTTAATCCGCCGGATGTCAAAAGGCTGCTGGTCATGCTGGCCTTTGTCGTAGTAGCAGAACTCGTTGCTGGCAAGTGCCGCTTCAGAAGTGTCGATATCGCCCTGGTCATCCTGGCAGACATATTCATCACCACCGACACTCTCTGGCCTGTGCTTGCGATACTGCTGTTTCTGCTATCCTCCTATGTTGTTGGTCATATCTTCCTGCGCGCCGTCCGGGTGTCGGTAAACCATGTGTTGTGCGAATCTGTCTGTCTGGTCGGTGTTTTCATGTACGCTACGCTTATAGGGCTAATGGCACACTTTCCCATCAACTACCCAGGTATTTATCTTGCCCTGTTGTTGCTCCCGTTGCTGGCATGGCGCAATGTGGCCGCGGCAACGATATCATCGTTTCGGAAGACGGTGAACTCTATACCGTCACATACCTTATCTTGACACTGCCGTGGCCTTCCTGGCCATAATGCATCTCGGCATCGCACTGATGCCTGAACTCGGGCATGACGCCCTGGCGATGCACCTGTTCATCCCCGAACACATGTCACATCGACATCAATGGGGCTTTGATGCGAGTACTTATGTCTGGGCGGTCATGCCCATGCAGGGGTAACTGGGTATACACGATCCTGAACATGATCGGTGGTGAGAAGGCTGCACGTCTTGTCAACGTGACAATGCTCCTCATCATCGGCTCCATCATCCACAAGCTGGTCGAATGGGCAGGTGGTGACCGGGTTGGTGGCGGGATAGCTGTGATACTGTATCTGGCAACGCCGTTGACATATCTCGAGAGCAGCACTCTGTTCATTGAATCCGTCTGGACTGCTTTGCTGTTGGCCGGTGTGTTCGAGTTTTTGAAATTCCTGCTCGATAGCGATGTTGATCGCGGCAGTATCCCTTTGGCAGCCATCTTGCTCGGGTCCGCGATGGCCACAAAAGTGCTTACGGTAACCGTGATCATCCCGCTCCTGATCCTTGTCGTTGTATATCATAAAAAGCTGTTCCGGATGGGACATGCTAGCTATCTGACCCCAGGTATCCTGCTGTTCCTGTTGATAGGTGGCATAACTGTATCTGACCGCCTGGATCCACACAGAGAATCCGGTGTTCCCTTTCTATAACGCGATCTTCCAGTCGGAATTTTTCCCTGCGGAGAATTTCAGGAGCAGATACCATGAGAGGTTGACGTGGGATACGCTTTACCGGATGACCTTCGAAACAGGCCGCTATCTGGAAAAGTTGGCCAGGTGGGTCAGGTTTTCATCTGCTGTTGCTGCTGTTACCCTCTCTCGCGTTGATCCTGTTCACCCGGAAGCGGCGTGCGCTCGTTCTTGCCACAGTGGCAGTCACCGCTTTCGTCATAACATTCATGGTAACCGCATATCTGCGTTATGTCTTCCCGTCATACGCCATGTTTGATGTGCTGATGGGGGTAGCACTGTCGGTAATGCTCCGTGGTCGTGTCGCTGCAAGATACATAGTGAGCATGATGTTCCTGGCTGGTGTATCGCTCAATCTCATGTACTTCACAACTGTAACATACCAGAGTAATTTCGATCACAAGGCAATGTTGAGTGAGTCGGGTCGAGAAACGTTCCTCGAACGGCGGTCTCCAACAAGAAACGCGGTGGCCCTGCTTAATTCACTCAATGTCACCGGTCAACCTGTAGTGGTTTATGCACCGACCATGATGGCAGGGCTCAAATACGACGCCATCTATTTCAACTGGTATAATCAAAAGTTTAATAAGTTATTACTTCGTTCGCAGAACGCCGACGATGCACTCGATATGCTTGCGTTGACCTCTGCAAGATACCTGGTACTGGATGAAACATATGAAGATCCATCCACAAGAGCACTGTTGCGTTCTATCACCGATACGGTATCCACACACGGATCATATATCGGTCCGGCTTATCAGAGATGACCTGCTGTTCAACGAAGAACTGTTGGAAGATGTGGGGTTCCAGGACCAGGATAGCTGGATATTGCACGATGGAGCCCATGTGGTCGCTGATGGGGTCATCGTCAACCAGACATCCGGAGTCTCGCAACAGGTATCCATGTCGGGCGGAAGACTATATAAACTGACAGTGACAGCCAGATGCCTCGATAATCGTTGGGGGCAAGGTTGGATTCATATAAACTGGCAAGATGCGAGGGCCCGGTTCATAAAGGGAGACGTCCGAATCTTCGATTGCGCAACCGGATCGCGCTCCTATTCAAAAAGACTCGCGGCACCCGCAACAGCCACAAGTGCCGTGGTACACGCAATCGGTTATACTGGAGATATCATTATCAACACGATTTCACTAAAGAAGCGACCGTGACAGACAGTACCGATACAGGCTGGAAGACTGCGGTTGTGATACCGTCATTCAAGGTCAAGCGTTATATCGGGCATGTGCTCTCTGGCATACCTGCGTGTGTGGAGCGAATCTATGTGGTAGACGATGCCTGTCCTGAACATACCGGCAGATTTGTGGAAGATAGTATCAATGATCCGCGCATCCGTGTTATCTATCACAAAGCAAACCAGGGTGTGGGTGGTGCCGTGATAACGGGTTACAATGCGGCGATCGAAGACGGTACGGACATCATCGTCAAAATTGACGGTGATGGACAGATGGATACTCGCTTGATACCACATTTCATTGAACCGATCATGTCCGGTACTGCTGATTACACTAAAGGCAACCGGTTCCACAATTTGGAGGATCTGAAGAAGATGCCTGGTATTCGTCTGTTCGGCAATGCTGTCCTGTCACTGATAACAAAACTGTCATCCGGGTACTGGGATATCTTCGATCCCACGAATGGATATACCGCCATACATTCCGATGTAGCAAAACACCTGCCTCTGGACAAGATCAGTAAAGACTATTTCTTCGAGAGTGATATCCTTTTTCGTCTCAATATCTTGCGGGCTGTTGTCGTGGACATACCCATCTATGGGAAGTATGGAGACGAGATCAGCAATCTGAGAATCTCACGGATCGTGACCATGTTCCTGTTCAGGCATACGCGCAATCTGTCCAAAAGAATATTCTACAATTATTACCTGCGTGATATGTCGATCGCCTCTATCGAGTTGCCACTAGGTGTGGTAATGCTAACATTCGGAATTCTGTTCGGTGGAAGTCATTGGTACAGCTCGACACAGGCTGGCACATTGACGTCTGCAGGTACCGTAATGCTGGCAGCACTACCGGCTTTGATGGGCCTGCAATTCATACTGGCATTTTTGGGCCACGATATCACTTCGGTTCCGAAGAAGACAATCCATCCATCACACTCACGATTGAAATAGGGGTAAAGATGCCAGGCAGATAGGTCAGGAGCATGGATTCCTAGAGATATGATGCCTTAATGTTTACGCATTTATGACTGTGTTTTGGACTGTCGTCGTTATGGAATCTGTGCCCTCCGAAGTCGGCGGCGTCTGATGTATCTTGTATATTCCGGTGTACTCAACTATTTCAGAAAGCGATATTTTTCGAGGTTGCCGAATGATTATCACTTGGACCCAGGTGGCAAACTGCTTGATTATGGTTGTGGTCCGGGAGATTTGCTGCTGAAAGCACGTGACGCGGGTCTGGAAGCCATCGGTGTGGACAACTGCCCCCGAGCGGTACAACTGGCGAAGACGCGGGGACTTGCAGTCATCCTGGGCATAGTAACGCACTGTCAGGCATGAGGTTCGACGTTATAGTCCTCCAGTCCGTTATCGAGCATACATCTGAGCCATTGCGTTTGCTCCAGAAACTGTCAACCCATCTGAATCCCGGTGGTATAATGCTGGTATCGGCTCCGACCCCGGGCTCACATTTCTGGGATGACCCGACTCATATCCGGCCATACACGCCAGCGTCGTTACAAACACTCGGTGAGCTTCTTGAGCTTGAATGCGATTCCGTCAATTATGTTTTTTCATTTCTGCTCGGGCTGAAACTCAGGAACTCCATATTCTACAAAGTCATGAATCTGTTCCCTTTCCCGATGGGGAGCAATTTGATAGCGGTATATAAAAAGTCCGCCGATGCTCGCACGTCTGCTGAAGCTGATTAGCAACGACGTACAGAAAGCAACCGCTTTTACAGAAAGCAACCGCTTTTCATATTGCTGACGACGGGACCACTACACCTGATCGATGGCATCCCTGATAAATGCAGCAGGTATGAATCGGAGAATATGCATGACGTGACAGCCGTGGTGATACCCATATTACAAATACGCCTGTGGGTCGTTTCACAGTAATTCCACTTGAAGGATGGATATGGTTGATGTGATCGTCACTGACGGTTTCTGGAGAAAGAGCTTGAGTGCAGTCAGGTCTCTGGGGAAAGCCGGATTCCGGGTCGCTGTCTGCGGTGATTCGTTGCTGACAACCGCGTTCTGGAGTCGATATACCTGGAAGAAAGTGACTTGTGTTAATGCTTCAGACGATAGCGAAAAGTTCGGCAGGCAACTGCTGTCGGTTCTCGAATCGGGGATATTCAACGGGACACCTGTGCTGTTGCCAATGGAGGACGCAACGCTGAACTGGATGTCATCAAACAGGGAAAAGCTTGCTGGTCTGGTGGATATGTTGATCCCTTCTGTAGAGTCAATCGAAACCGCACAAAGTAAGACACGAACTGGCGCAGTGGCAATGGAGATCGGGCTTCCGGTACCGCAAAGCATTGTTCCGGACGATGTGCATGAGTTCGAATCGGTACTGGGGGGTCTGGTCAACAATTGCAATGAACCGGGATATGTCATCAAGCCTGTCACAGGCAGTGGTTCTTTCGGAGTCATCTATCTTCCCACAGCAAAGGAAATCGATTGGCATGCACATTGGAACAAGCATGGTGCACTGATGATTCAGGAACGGATACCATCGGCCGGCAGGAGTATCGGTGTTTCACTCCTCTACGACAGGGCAGGTGAATATATGGCGCATTTTACCCATGAACGATTACAACAGTATCCCAATTCAGGAGGACCAAGTACCGCTCGTATAAGTATCGAAGACACTGAACTGGTGGCGATGTCCAGGCGTCTGCTGGAGTGTCTGCAATGGAAAGGTGTTGCCATGGTCGAATGGAAGATCCATCCTGATACTGAGAAGCCCTATCTACTTGAGATCAACCCCAGATTCTGGGGAAGTCTCGAACTCTCAATACGATCCGGGGTGGATTTCCCCTCTCTCTACACACGACTTGCGTCGGGTGCCGATGTATCGAAGGTCGAATCATACGAACTGGGCAAATTGTGCCGCTGGCTATTCCCGGGCGAAATATTGCGCTACCTTGGCCAGGCGGAAGATGAGCGTGAATCCATTCGTGAGTTCCTGCGTGGATTGCCCGGCACGGCCGAGGAATGGAACGTGTCCGATATCAGAGGAACCCTCTCCTCTTTCTTCTGTCCTGCATTGCTGTTCCTGAATCCTGAATATTGGAAGTATCTCAGGCATTGAGTCCCTGTGGCGTGTCGGACAGTACAGAAATATTCCTTTTCGCACATCAGGATGATGAACTTGGTGTGTTTCACATGATATCCAGAGCCTGTGCACGTAAGTCCGTGGTAAAATGCGTTTACCTGACATCTGGCGCAGTTCGCGGGGTTGGGTCAGTAAGGAGAAATCTGGAATCCCGATCCGTATTGTCTGCATTGGGTGTCTCCGAGAACAATATCGTATTTCAGGGTCAAGTTCTTGGGGTAGACGACGGGAAACTGTTGGAAAAGGCCGCATGTGTTTGCAGGTGGTTGAAACGTTATCTGGACAAACATGAAAACATATCGCACATCTACGTGCCAGCATGGGAAGGTGGGCACCCTGATCATGATATATTACATGCGATAACAGTAAGCGTGACTGAGCAATTATCGTTGACCGATCGCGTCAGACAGTTTTCGCTGTACCATTCGAATGGCAAGCGATACCCTTTGTTCAATACAATACGGCCTCTGGCAGGTAACGGACCCGTGGAAACTTTCAGCATCCCTATACTAAAACGGCTCCAATATATCTTTCTCTGCCTGCGTTACCCTTCCCAGTACAAGACATGGATCGGCCTGTTCCCATTCGTGGCCATATCGTATCTTTTCGGTGGTGTACAATCGTTACAGTGTGTCGATCCGTCACGGACAAGGCAACGACCACATGAAGGTGACTTGTACTACGAAAAGAGGGGTTGGGCGACCTGGGATGAAGTACAGAAGACACTGACAAGCATCGCTGATACAGTCAAAGACTGATTCGGTTTCTGCCGATTCCTGTACTTGAAATACCAGAATATCCGATATTGGTGCTGATGTATAACACGCTTCCTGGCATGAGATTTGGCAACACTTTGTTCCTGGAGACCGGTGCCCAGTTGCGTCATTGGCATATATGCCACCGGACGTGGCAATGGGAAACTGTTTTTGTACAAGTCCGCGCTCTCCGTGCCTGCATGTGCCGTGATGCTGGCAACATTAGCAGTGGTCGTGGAGGTTCATATGCTGCTTTCACTCTTGAGTGGTAACGCCACCCCCGCTGTCAGACAGGCCTCTCCTCTACACAGAAATATCTTGGACTAATGTGCATGAAATCCCTGCTGGATCTGCTGCGTATCACTGAGTTCGAAAAGGACACCGATGACTCTGCACGACTCGTGGCTCATCGCAACATACTGAGTCAAAAACCGATGTTGCGTGAAGCATTGCAAAGAGTTCCACGATCTATTCCATCGTATCGACGCGGCGTATTTCAACTCATGCGGCAAACGTATAGAGTTGGGTGCGGTATGGCACCTGTCAGAGACTCTTATCCTGAGGTACTGGCAACGGATATCGTCCATGACCCTGAGCTTATTTCGTGGTCGATGCTTAGAGTATGCCTTTTGAGGATGGCTCAGTCGGGACCTTCTATGCGAATAATGGATACCGTTCTGTTGTCACTTGATTACAACGGAATGAGCAAATGCTGAGCATATCGTGAAAATACTCGTCACAGGGGCATCAGGATACATCGGGTCCAGTTTTGTGAAGCGGGCCATGTGTCTTGGCCATCACGTGGTATGCGCTTCACGTCGAGATCCTCGGCTGACTGGCGCATGGGTCCCTTTCGACCTGTATTCACAGAACAAATTGTCACTTCAGGGTGATATCGATCTGGTAGTGCATATGGCAGCGGTATCACGATTGGCGGAGATCGATGAAACGGCCGAGATCGCATCTGCCAACATGCTGGTCGATGCGGCAGGGATAGTTGATGCCCGAATAATTTTTATCTCCAGTCAAACGGCCAGAGCGGATGCACCTACACTGTACGGCAGGATAAAGTGGCAAATTGAACAGCTTGTGTTGTCGAACGGCGGTCTGGTGGTCAGACTGGGCCAAGTGTATGGAGGGGCTGAAAATGGTCTATTCGGCATGCTTGTAGATCTGGTCCGCAAGAGCCCGGTATTGCCTGCATTCATTCCATCTCCAATGCTGCAACCTGTCCACATAGACGATGCCGTGGCGTCGATCATTCAGTTGGCATCATCCGACGACTACGATTCCAGGGTGTACCGCATCGCCCAATCCGATAGTGTGTCTTTCACTGTGTTCCTGAAGACCATAGCCCGTGAACGACTGCATCGATTCCGGTTGTTCGTGCCTGTTCCGGTAGTAGTCGTCCAGTTCATATCGGCTGTATCGGGGCAACGACTTGCTACCAGGCTGGGGCTCCGCCGACTGGATTCCCTGTTCAATATTCCGATTATGGACACAGCCAGGGACGTGGCTTCGCTTGGGCTCACTTTGCGTGGTCTGAACACCGGTATGCAGGTGTCAGCAGACAGTCGTAGACGCATGCTGATACGCGAAGGCCATGTATTGTTAATATACATCAGCAGGAAACAACCTGGGCTTGGTCCGGTAAAAAGATATGTCCGGATGATAGAAACGCTCAGAGAGGGGGTACCATTGAGACTACCAGATGCTGCGGTCCGTTGGCCAGCATTACTGGCACTTTGTGAAGGCCGAAAAACAGCGGATGACTCGTTGCAGCAAGAGTTCGAGTGGCGTCTACATTCAGCGACACTGGTTTGTGAAGCAAGCCGACAAGGTGCACAACGATTTCTCGGGTATGGCGAATCCGATTTGAAGCTGATGGTGGTCTTCCGACTAGTCAGGGCGATTGCGTCCGAGGCGGTAGTGCGCATTGTTCGCCTGCTGGTGCCCGCCGCGTTAATACGTATACGCTCAGGCCGTTGACACGTGCCCTCCTCATATGACGTCATTATTATCGGTAGTGGTCCTGCGGGTGTCTCCGCGGCTATCCCCTTGGTACAGAAAGGACTCAGGGTGCTGATGCTGGATGCTGGCAAAACAACTGCGGTTGATGCGTTGCGTAATCCATATCTGTCGGAAAGACATGGGAATGATGCGCAATGGAGATGGATAATTGGTGAGGACTACAGCGCATTGCGTAGTAGTCAAGGGAATACATCACCAAAGTTCCGGGTTCCCATGAAACAGTATGTTTTTGACGGCTTTCTGGATGCCAATCCCATAGAGTCACGTAACTTCATCGTTGCAGGCTCCCTTGCAAGGGGCGGGCTATCCAATGCCTGGGGCTGTGGTGTCGCAAAACTGTCCACTGAGGAGCTGTCCAAATATCCGTTCGATGAATCTGATATCGACCCCTCGTACAAAGCCGTAACGGAGAGAATAGGTGTCAGTGGTGCTGTTGATGATGAGCTGTCCGGGTATTTCGGGTTGGATGACTGGTCTCAACCGCCTGTACCGATGAATGCGCTGCATGCCCGTCTTGCTACACGATATCTAGCGAGCAAGCGGCGTGGGCACGTAATGGATGATTTTCGGTTGGGGCACATACGTATCGCTGCACTCAGTACCGGCATGGGGGAACGTAGTGCATGTGATCTCAGTGGAAACTGTTTATATGGATGTCATAACCGATCTTTGTACACTGCGGCGTATGAAATCCCTCGTCTCATGGCATACCCGAACTTTACTTATTTAAGCGGGGTTATCGTAACACGCGTTGACAGTCGTAAAGCTGGCGCTGTCGTCGAAGGCGATTATGGTACCGAATCTACTATCTTCAACGCTGACAGAGTGCTTTTGGCGATGGGAACACTGGCAACTACACGAATGGCTCTGAGGGCATTACAACTGGAGTATCCAGTGAGAGTGATGACCTCTCCAATGGCGACATTTCTGTTATGGTTGCCTGACATGATTGGGACAAAACGGACGGGAAGCTTCGGACTCGGGCAATTGTCTTTCACCCTGAAACTGCGCGGTGGCATGAACGTTTTCGGCTCAACATTTCCCACTACTGGAATCCCTGTCTCTGAGTTTGTCAGATTCTTGCCTTTTAGCAGGCGATACGGTGTGGATCTTCTGTCAACATTACTCAGTTCATGCCTGGTAGGAAACCTGTTTCTGCCCGGGGAACTGTCAGAGTCTACCGCGTCACTGGGTAAGGATGGTACCCTGCTAATCCAGGGAAAACACAGCCCTTCTGTACCCGACCTGACTACCGAGGCAGTCAAGCGTCTCAGGCGATGTTTCTGGAAGTCGGGTGCTTTACTGTTGCCAAGGCGTATTGTGGCATCTGTTCCTGGCAGTGATGTACATTATGCCTCAACACTGCCCATGCGTGTTTCACCCATTAAAGGGCAATCCGATACCAATGGTGAGTTGGCAGGGCTCTCCCATGTCCATGTGGTCGATGGCGCCTGTCTGTCCACTCTGACCGAGAAACCACATACATTGACGATAATGGCAAACGCCGACAGAATCGGCAGGAATGTAGCGGATATTCTCAGTGCATAAGCCCTCCCTGCCAGGCCGAGTGAATTTCATTGTCTGCGGCGTCCAGAAAGCAGGCACTACCGCAATGTATAACTACTTGAGGTTGCATCCTGATATCTGCATGGCGGATCGCAAGGAAACACACTTCTTCAATGCAGATTGGCGAGATAACGCCGGCTTATTCGTACTGGCGTCCTGCAATGAAACGCATCCGGAAATACAATCCGCGCATGAAACTGATACTGCTGCTTCGCAACCCGGTAGATCGCGCTTATTCACATTGGGCAATGGAGTACTTCAGAGGCGCAGAAACCCTGCCGTTTGACTTGGCCATTGAGAAAGAAATCGAACGCGGGTGTTTCAAACTCCCTGACCAGGCGCAGCACCTTGTCTACTCCTACCTGGATAGAGGCAACTACCCAACACAGATCGAACGGATCTGGCATTTTTTCCGCACGGATCAGGTTCTGATACTGAACAGCGATAATTTCAGGGCCTCCCCGGAGAAGACATACGCCAAGGTCTGCGAATTCCTGGGGATAAGGACAGTAGCGCTTCCCAAAATAGATGGTTCGCAAAGGCACATGCGCAAGTATGGCGAACCAATAAGTGACACCATGAGGGAACGTCTTTATTCCCTGTTCAAATGCATAATCAGAGATACCGAACGACTGTTGGGGTGGCATACCGGATGGCTGAAATAAACACGCTGTAATGGTTGTCCGCTTATCTCTGCGAATGCGCAGGTTGCATGACTCTCCCTGCGAAGCAGGATGTGAAACTTTGCCCTCAATATCTTCGAAATAATGTCAGAAGCTACGTGACTTACGGTTGATAAGCTTGGTCGGTACCGATGGGAAACGCATCATCACCGAAGCGGAGAAGTTGCTGCATTCGGATGATGAGTATGCAAAGATGGCAAAAGGTGTCTCACCCTATGGTGATGGTAAGGCTGCCGAACGGATTATCGCTATCCTGAAAAGCCACCTGCTCTGAAGCAACGCGGCAGGATCTGGAAAATGCCGGCTGAAGACGGCGTGGAAACTGCCTCACCCGCATCGATTCGAACTCCGGGAGCCATCACAACAAAGAGGCCATCCGCCTCTCGTGGAAACACGGTGCCAGCGAATTCACCTCATCAACGCAAGTCTCAAATATCCTGCTGCGAAATACCATGCCACATGCTATCATCCGGACACCCACTGTATTCTAGGAAAGCCGCTTCATCCGCAAGACAATCTGGCAAAACTCCATGTACCATACCATACCGCAAAACCTGCGATAACTGGCTGAAAGCAAATAGGGGAATACGCTTCTCCCGCTGGAAAAAACATGCACGTTGAAATCACTCTGCTGTACGCAGTGACACTCGGCTGTCTGCTACTGCTCTTTTCGTGGCGGGTAATTGCACTGCGGGGCAATCCGATATTCCGCTTCCTGCGTCTCGGGACACAGGTCAATGACGAGATACTGCAACGTGCGGTCCGGGGACATGGCAACTTCAGCGAATACACCCCGATGTTCCTGATCCTGATGCTGCTGGCAGAACTCAACAATGCCTCGGCATGGCTACTGCATCTGTCCGGAGGACTCTTTGTACTCGGACGGATACTGCATGGCGTACTGCTCTGTTTTCTGAGCATCCGCAGCCCGCTGATGCGGATCGGCGGCATGACCGGTACCTTTCTCGGTCTGGTCTGTCTGCTGGTCGCCATCCTGAACAGCCTGTAAGCAACGGCCCACTTGCCACCAATGCGTGCCGCGAGTTGGTGCAAATATCACACATTGAACCGGAACAGCACCACATCACCGTCGGCAACAATGTAGTCCCTCCCTTCGGAACGCCACTTGCCCTTTGCCTTTGCGCCCTGCTCGCCACCACAGGCGACGTAGTCGGCAAACGACACCACCTCGGCACGGATGAAGCCACGCTCAAAATCGCTGTGTATGACCCCCGCCGCGGTCACCGCGGAATCGCCCTGACGGATCGTCCATGCCCGCACCTCGCGTTCTCCGGCAGTAAAAAAGGTTTGTAGACCGAGCAAGGCGTACACCGCTCGAATAACCCGGTTCAACCCCGGCTCGGCCATACCGGAATCCTGCAGAAACTCGCGTTGCTCAGCCTCCTCCAATTGCGCCAGCTCCATCTCCAGCGCGGCACAGATTGGCAGCACCGTAACACCTTCCTGCTCCGCCCGCAGACACAGCCGCCGCAGTGCAGGACTGTCCGAATTGATATCGGCCTCAGCCACATTGGCCAGATACAGCATCGGCTTGGCGCTTAGCAGTTGCAACTCCTGCAACACCTGCGTCTGCTGCCCTCCGGACAGTGGCAGCAAACGCACCGGCAAGCCCTGATCCAGGTGCGCCTCCAGACCCTGTAGCAATTCCACCCGCTTGCCAGCATCCTGGTCACCGGATTTTGCCTGCTTGCTGGCCTTCTGCAAAGCCCGATCCACCGTCTCCTGGTCCGCCAGACACAGTTCAGTGGCAATGGTCTCCAGATCGGACACCGGGTCGACCCGACCCGCGACGTGCGCGACGTTTTCATCCTCAAAACAACGTACCGTCTGAATGATAGCCTGCGTCTCGCGGATGTGCGCAAGAAACTGATTGCCCAGCCCCTCCCCCTTGGAGGCTCCCTCTACCAATCCCGCGATGTCCACGAACTCCACCGTGGCAGACAGCACCCGCTTCGGCTCAAGCAACGCGGCAAGCTGTTGCAGGCGAGGGTCCGGCACCGCAACCACACCGATATTCGGTTCGATGGTACAGAAAGGATAGTTCTCCGCCGCAACAGCAGAACGGGTCAGGGCATTGTACAGTGTGGACTTTCCAACATTGGGCAGGCCCACGATGCCACATTTGCAAGCCATACTCAGACAGGCCCGTTGAGCCGGTTCATCAACTGATCAATATCGCCGCGCAGTATATGCTCCTCACAGGCCAGGCCACGCGCTATCGCCTGTTCTATCTGCTGCTGCTCATCAGACGATGGTTTGCTCAGCACATAAGGGACCACCTGAGCACGCGAACCCGGATGCCCAATCCCGATCCGCAGTCTGGCAAAACCACCGCCACCAAGCTGTCCCACAATATCCCGCAACCCGTTATGTCCACCATGTCCGCCGCCGGCCCTGGCCCGTATGCATCCCGGAGGCAAATCCAGATCATCGTGTACAATCATCACCACATCCGCCTCCAGCTTGTAGAAATCCAGCAGCCTGCGGACACAGGCACCACTGTGATTCACAAACTCCGACGGTTTCACCAGCAGGCAGCGACCAAAATCGCTATCCAACCGACACAACGCCGCCCGAAAACGCTTCTCCGTGCAAAACTCCAACCGATGACGCAAGGCCAGTGCCTCAACAAACCAGAAACCGATGTTATGCCGGGTCCCGACATACTCCCTGCCCGTATTGCCCAGGCCGACGATCAGCCGCAAGGGATTGGGCACTACAACGACCTGTGCCGGTTCCGGCCGCCCGGCTAGTTGTCCGGTGCGACCTCGCCCTCACCCGTCCCTGTCATCTCCTGCTCCTGCTGCTCCGCTTCTTCCTCCGCTTCCGTGCCGCCCGTGCGCGGCATATGCACACTCACTACCGGCAACATCGGGTCTCCACCATGCAGCAGCGTGTAATTTTCCACCCCTTCCGGCAGTGACAACTCGCCCAGATGGATAGTCTGCCCGATATCGATCTCCAGCATGTCCACCTCTATGTATTCAGGCAAGTCCTTCGGCAAACAACGCACCTCCACATTTGTCATGGTATGGCTGATCATGCCACCACTGTTTTTCACGCCGGTGCACCTGTCTTCATTGAGAAAGTGCAACGGTACATGCATCACAATGCTTTTCGCCTCATCAATGCGTAGCAGGTCCAGATGCAGCACCACGGGCCGCCACGGATGGCGCTGCAGGTCCTTGAGCACCACCTTCTCCTTACTGTTACCGATATTCAGCACCAGAATGTGGGAATAGAAGGCCTCATTCTCCAGATGATGCAGCAGGGCCTCGTGATCCATGGTGAACGCCACCGGCTCTTTGCCAAAGCCATACACGATCCCTGGAACCTTTCCAGCACGACGCAGGCGGCGGTTTGCCCCTTTGCCGGTCTCGGTTCTGCGACTTGCAGTCAGTTCAAAGCTTTCCATTGTATTTCTCCTGTCTCATATTCTATACGCACGTCTCTACTCGCTCAGACACTGGTACAGCCTGTCACTATACCGCACCCGTGCCGCAAAACCTCCCGCTGCCATCCGAACGACAACAGCCCCGACTCAGTCCAGGAACATCGAACTGAGTGACTCCCGCTCAGCGATGCGGCGCACACTCTCGGCCAACATCCCAGCCACACTGAGTTGACGGATACGCGAACAGGTGGCGGTATCGGAGTTCAGCGGGATGGTATCGGTAACCACCAGCTCATCCAACTCGGAATGCATAATGTTATTGGTCGCATTCCCTGAAAGTATCGCATGGGTGCAATAGGCCACCACCTTTTCAGCACCCCGCTCCTTGAGCGCCTTCGCCGCATGGCACAGAGTCCCCGCAGTGTCCACCAGATCGTCGATGATCACGCAACTACGCCCGCTGACCTCACCGATGATGTTCATGACATCAGATTCATTCGGCTGCGGACGGCGCTTGTCTATCACGACCAATTCGGTGTCATCCATACGCTTCGCCAGTGCCCGGGCACGCACCACACCACCAACATCCGGGGATACCACCACCGGGTTGGGATAGGCCAGGCGCCAGATATCCCCAAGCAGCACCGGGGAAGCGTAAACATTGTCCAGCGGCATGTCAAAGAAGCCCTGTATCTGATCCGCGTGCAGATCCACGGTCAACACATGGGAAATTCCGCAACAGGCGATAAAATTGGCCACCACCTTGGCAGTAATCGGTACCCGGGAAGAGCGTATACGGCGATCCTGGCGTGCGTAGCCCAGATAAGGGATCACCGCGACCATACGCGCCGCCGATGCGCGACGAAAAGCATCCGCCATGATCGTCAGTTCCATCAGGTTGTCATTGACCGGCGCACACAGTGATTGAATGATGTAGACATCCTTGCCCCGGATATTCTCCAGCAGTTCAACCATGATCTCACCGTCACTGAAGCGGCCAACCGAGACCTTCCCCAATGACACGTTCAAACAGTTGGCGATCGCCAGCGCCAGACGCGGATTGGCGTTCCCACTGAACAGCCTGATGTTGTCAAATGCCATGCTTCCCGTTATACCGGATACAGTATATTCAAGTTGACTGGGGTGCCAGGATTCGAACCTGGGAATGCCGGGATCAAAACCCGGTGCCTTACCGCTTGGCTACACCCCAATGTAATGTCCTCCTCCGTCCCCATGTCCCTGCCGACTCAGGGCGATCGATCCAGCGCCTGCCACACAGGTGAACGATTGCAGGCTCGACAGACCATGCCCTGCCAGCGCGGAGGCAGTTTGGCACATAGCTCACCCGCCTGCGCCGCCCCGGGGAATGCCGCAAAAGCACAGGAACCGGTCCCACTCAGGCGCGCATCGACATGCCGCCTGAGCCAGGCCAGGCATTCTGCCACCTCCGGGTACAATCGCCGGGCAACCGGCTCACAGACATTGCTTCCCACACCACTCAGATAGTCTTCTATTGTGATGGGAGCGCAATTGCGTGTCAACTCGGGTTGCGCAAACACTGCCTGCGTATTGGACACACAGCCTGGAAAAACGATCAGATACCAGGGCTCCGACAACGTCACCGGACACAGAACCTCGCCCACACCTTCGGCCCATGCCGCCTGCCCACCGACAAAGAACGGGACGTCCGCTCCCAGGCTCAATGCGATTTCCAGCAATATATCGCGCTCCAGATGCAAACCCCAAAGCCGATTCAGGGCCAGTAACGTGGTCGCCGCATCCGAACTGCCACCCCCCAGCCCTCCCCCCATCGGTATGCGCTTCTCCAACCGCATGCGCACACCCTGACGGCAACCACTATAAGCCTGCAAGCGCCGCGCCGCACGCACACACAGATTGTCCTCCATCGCCACCCCTGGCAGGTCATCACGCAGTGTGATCCCGCTATCTGCACTCACATCGAAACGCATCGTATCGCACAGATCAACAAACTGGAACAGGGTCTGCAGCAGATGATAACCATCCTCTCGACGGCCAGTCACATGCAGAAACAGATTCAGCTTGGCGGGCGCAAGCCAGTCCGACACGTGCCTTATGTCTCCCAGCTACTGATCACGACGTGCATCCTGAACCCATGCTTTTCACTATGCAGCGAGAGCCTGGTCGGCAGAATGATGGCGTTACCCGCAGTACCGTCATAGTCGAGAAAACGGATATCCACATCGTCTTGCCGCAACCGGGCGAGTCTGCCCTGCCTATCGATCTCATGCGACTGGATCGCCATGCCGGGGTCGGGCAAACCCCGTATCCAATAGTCCAGACCACGCACACGCATCTCCCATCCCAGATGCAGGCGCAGCAACTCCTCCGCACTGTTGGCACTCCAGCTTTGGCCATCCCTGCCACGCAGACTGACTTGGTGCGGATCCCCGCGCAGTTCCACCGAACCCTGGCCCAACGGGGCACGCAGTCGGATACGAAACGTGTCCCTGTCCTGCATCCAATCCAGCGCGGCAGACCAATTCCGCCCCGGGCCGGAAAAAGACACCCGCCCACGCAATTCCCACAGTTGCATATCGGACACCGCCTGCTGATGGCGCTGCCACAGCGGGGCCAGCGACACGGATTGCCGGGGCGGTGAAAGCGCGGTACACGAAGTCAACAGCGGCAACAGTAGCGCTGTCAGCATCGGTGACAGCCTTTGCAAAACCTTCACGGGCTGAATTGCTGTATGGTCTTCAGAAGATCTTTATGTTCCGGATGTTCTTCCAGTGCCGCATCCCAGATCGCGGCCGCCTTCCGCTGCCTGCCCATTACCCACAATACCTCGCCAAGGTGTGCGGCAATGGCCGGATCATGCCGCCTCGACAGCGCCCGTGTCAGGTAGTCCAACGCCTCCTCATGCCTGCCCATCAGATACAGCACCCACCCCATGCTGTCCAGAATGTAAACATCATCCGGACGCTTCTCCAACGCTTCCCGGATCAACGCATAGGCCTCGTCATAACGTTTGGTATGCGTCGCCAGCGTGTAACCCAGCGCGTTCAAAGCGGCGGAGTTGTCCGGAAAATCAGCCAATATGGTACGCAGATCGCGCTCCGCCATCTCCATATCCCCCAATTCTTCCGCCGCCAGCAGCGCACGATCGTAAAGCAGGTAGAAATTCTGCTGCTCGCTATAGCCTCCCTGCTCTATCCCCTCAGTCAGCACAACCAGACTCTCATTCAGTCGACCCGCATTTTTAAGGATCTGTGCCTGATGCTGGATCAACGCGACAGGGTCTCCCTGCTCGCGTTCGCGCATCGCCTTGAGATGGGCAAGCGCCTTATCTTCCTTTCCCTGCATGGACAGCACTATACTCACGCGCATATGCGCATTTGTCAGATGACTGCCATCATGCACCTTCTGATACCAGGACAAGGCCTTGTCCCACTGTTTCTTGCCTTCGGCGATCTTGCCGAGGAAAAAACTGATGTCGCTGTTGTTGCGGTCGATTAGATACAAACGGTCAAAATAAGACTCCGCCCGGTCCAGTTCCTTCAACTGTACCAGTAACAGTCCGATCGAGTACAGCAAACGAAAATCGTCCGGACGCTTCCGCTCCAGTATCTGAAACTGCTCCAGAGCCCGCTGATAACGATCCTCCTGCACCAGTATCCCGGCATAGCGGTAGCGCAATTCGTCATGCTCGTACTGTTCCTGCTCCAGCACTGATTCAGCCCAGTCCAGCGCCTCGGCCACACGTCGGCTCTGCAGCAGCACCGCCATATAACTGAGTGGGGCATACACATGTCGCGGGTTCAGTTCCATCACCCGTTCCAACAGAGACAGGGCCTTGTCCGCATGACCCAGACGGTTGAAGGTATTGGAAAAGAATCCATACAGCACCTCCGGATCATTCATGTGTTCGACCATCAGTCGTTCCAGTACCCGCATCGTGGTCTGGCGATCCTTTTCCTGTTCGATCAGTCGGACAACCAACCGCAGTTTCTGCGTGGTCGACCCGAACAACCGTTCCATGACCAGACGCAGATACCTGAGGGCCTCATCCTCATCCTCCCGACGCAGCGCAGTAACCGCAAGTATCTGATACGGTTCAGGGTCCTCTGAAACCAAGCGCACCCATAGACGGGCCAGCCGCTCGGCCGCCTGATAGTCAGTGGCAAACATCGCGATATCGGCCGCATATTCCACCACCAGAGGGTCTCTGGTCTGCTCGGCCAAACGCGTGTACAGGCCGACACTGGTCTCCAGATCACCGCGGCGGCCCGCCATCTCGGCAACCAGAAAATCATGCAGCATGTCCGCTCCCAGATCGATGTGGGGACGATCCTGATACAAGCGGAAATACAGCGCAGGCGGTGTGCACAGTTCGGCAGTCTCGTCCTCGGCCACATCAGCATCCACCACCGGCATCTCCTCAACCGGCATCTCCTCAACCGGTTCCGGCGACGCAGGCTGCGGCGGCTTCGTCGCCGCAGTGCAGGCCCCAAGCAGGAGTGCAAGCAGACAGACGCAAACACTCCGAACATCGATTTTCATGCGCAAGTCTCCATTCCATCCGGCCAATCGGCCTGTGCAACACACACCTGAACTATGTGTTATCAAGCATACCATGCCTTGTCTGTGCTAAAAAATGACTGCTCCCACACCAGGAAAGTTCCCGAAACACGCGCCCTGTGGTCAAATGGCACCTCCCGACTCCGACATCATTCGGTATCGACCAGCATGGCATAGCGAGGCAGCTCGGCGGGACGGTCCAGATCCCAGCGCAGCGGCAGTGCTCCCAGCCGCAAGCCCTGCTGCCGAAGCCGCCTGCGGGTCAGTGCGGCGACTCCGTCCTCTCCCCAGGGAATCCCGTCAAAGGCCTGCGGGCATGACCTGTTCAGGCCGATAAGATAGTAGCCGCCGTCTTCACTGCCACCAAGTACCGCACACGCCCTGTCAGGCACTGCCAGCATCCGCCGGGCACGGAGCAGGTCATCAAGGCACAGTTCCGGACAATCACAGCCGATCAATACCGCACTCCGGAAACGCCGCAGGGCCCGATCAAAGGCATGATACATGCGCTCCCCCAAATCGCCCCCCTGCTGCACGTGGTACGCATATGGCCAGTCCACACGCCACCGCCGACAGACAGGATTGTCTCCCGCATCCGCATCCAGCCATACCTGCACCTGATCATACGCCGCACCCGCACACCGTGCGAGGACCCGCTCAACCAGACGGATATGCAATGCACAGGCGCCCTCTTCTCCGAGGGTGGCGATCAGGCGTGTCTTCACCCGTCCAGGCACCGGCACCCGGGCAAATACCAACAACACACTGCCATTCCTTTCAGTCATACAGCCGCACCAGCCGTTCCGGGGAACACCCCAGCCAGTACAGGACGCGCAGCAACCACATCAGCAGTATCGTGCGCAAAATGCCGTTTTTCTCCCACCGGCGACTGGAACTGCACACCCGCACATCAAGACACCGTGGCGGCATCACCGCACGCAGTCGTCTGCTAAGGGCGATGTCCTCCATCAACGCGATCTGTGGGAAGCCACCCACCTTCAAATACAGTTCCCGATGCACAAAGATAGCCTGATCACCGGTGGCGATCCCGGTAATGCGCGAACGCCAGTTCATCAGGGTTTCAATGACCCGAAATAGAAACCGGCCACCCGACAGACGCACGTCAAAGCGTCCCCAGCAAGGCGCATACACTGGAAACTCCGCAAACAATGCCAACGCCGATTCCGGCAACAGCGTATCCACATGCAGAAACAGCAACATTTCCCCATGCGCCTGCAAGGCCCCGTGATGCATCTGCACGGCACGTCCGGCCGGACTGCTGAGTAATTGGTCACATTTCTCGTGCGCATGACGCAGCGTGGCGTCGTGGCTGCCACCATCGACCACGACCAGTTCGTGCCCCGCCTCGCGCAACCCGGCCAACGTATCCAGTTGTCCGCCGATCAGCGCTTCCTCATTCAGTACCGGGATAATCACCGAAACACGCATGCCATCCCCACTGATCGAGCATGACCCACGCAACCACTCATCCGGACCAGATACGCACGACAATCCATCGCACTCAGCGCGTGCACGGAACAGTCACCAACCGCTGGAGCAATTGCGCTGTCTCAAACAGTGGCAAACCCACCACGCCGCTATAGCTGCCCTCAATATGGCTGACAAAGGTGGCCGCAAAACCCTGTATCGCATAACCGCCCGCCTTGCCGAGCGGCTCCCCGGTCGCGCAGTATGCATCAATGTCAGCCGCACTCAACTCCCGGAAACGGACCGCACTGAAAGATACCCGCGTATGCGCATCCTGATCACACAACGCCACCGCCGAATAAACCTGGTGTGTGCGCCCGGAAAGCCGTCCCAGCATCACAGCGGCCTCGGACAGAGTTTGCGCCTTGCCAAGGATCTCCCCATCCAACGCCACACAGGTGTCACCGCCAAGCACCGCCAGCGGCCGTTCACGCACCCCGAGACCGGCCCGCGCCTTGGCAAGGGCCAGGCGTTGCACATACTCCGGACACGCCTCGATACCGTCCCAACACTCATCGACATCAACCGACAACAGGGTATGTTCCACCCCTATCTGATACAGCAGTTCGCTTCGGCGCGGAGAGGTGGAAGCCAGATATATCTGCAACTCAGGAAATAATGACGGAGACATGGTGCGGCAAACGCAGTATAGCAAATACCTGAAGAGAAAACCCGAGGGTCAACGGGTTCACGACAGTGAATCTGTGAGGTCTCGGCCTCTACCCCAACCGGGCGGAAACAACGACCCCGTAACGCCTGTCCCGGTGTCACCGGTGTCCGTACCCGGACAAGGAACCGGACCGATACGCCGATACTGCCCACGGCGAATCGGATGACTACTCGTCGCAACTGTAGGAAAAATCTTCCCCCTCGGACGCCACCGCAGACATGGGCGGATGGGAAAACGGAACCACCGCGCCACCCACCGCAGGTGCCACAGCAGAGTCCCCCGCGGCACCCGACGGCGGCACCGTACCGGCCGCAGACGGCAACTGCGCGTCGGGACGGGACCGGAGTGGCAGATCCAGCAGGATCGATGACAATCCGACCAACACCACATAGGCCAACAACACATATCCCAGCCCGCGCAAAACCTTGCCGGACAGCCTTCGCACCCGCTGCCCCATGCCCCCACGCATGGCCCGAAACAGATCACGCAACTCCTCAGCCCGCTGACGACTGGAAAAACTCCAGCGCATCAGTTCCAGACCATTGACAGAAAACATCCGCAGCACATACCGCGGGGCGGCATCAGCACAATCGTCCAACCTGAAACTCGCCGTGCGCAGTTCCACGGCATCCACCACGCGCCCCTCCCCATCATCACCAAACAGCAGACAGACACGATCCAACTGCTGTATGTACTCGTGCGCCTTCAACACCCGTCCTGCAACCGTGCGATAGACGACCCCGTCCCGGCGGCTGGCGCCATATCCAACACCTCCTGTGCGATACACCGGATCAAATCGGCGTCCGCCCGCTCGCTCAGGGTTTCCTGCTGTTCCCGAAGCAGGGCCAGGCGGCGTTCGTATTCCGGCTTGATCGTGCCTGCCGGATACCTGAGTGCCAACAGATGTCTGGCAGTAGCCGGCAACATGCGCGCATACAACCATTCGCGTACCGAGATGTCCTCACGCGTCGTCGAATAGGCCCATATCTCCTCGGCACTCAGGGTATTGCTCAGCAGATGGCTGAACTTTCCTGCCGCGGTGTCAAACCAGGCGATCAACCGCGACCCCTCCCTGCCGGGATTGCCGAGGTGCTCCAGCATTTGACGCGCCGCGTCAGGCAGACGGAAGGTGTCCACAGTCTGCTGCAAACTCTGGGTGCCACAGCCCAGGATAAACACCGTGGTCGCCAAATCGATCATCGCCTCGTCAAAATCCTGCAGACGCTGCGACGCAAGGATGATCTCCACCTTCCATTTTCTGCCCTCGCGTATGTCCAGCATGATCTGTCTGCGCACCGACGCCACCGTTTCGGTACGGTGAAACTCGTCGAAACACAGCCGCTTGGTGGTATTCTCAATCGCCTCGATACGCTGCCGGTGCCAGTCACGATAGCGTTCCGGCATCTCACACAGATGCTGTTTGCGCAGATAGATGTCGCCACAGATGACATGGCGTCCCAGCATGTACATGACAGCGGTCTGCCTGTCGGCATCCGGCCCGCCACGGGGTGCAACCTCTTCCAGATCCAGGCTGATGATACGTGCGTCGGTAGAAAAACTGCTCGCCCCACCCAGGATTGGGTATTTGCGGATGGCGTCACTGATGGCACGATAAAAATACTCCGCCACCGGCTCCCGGCCCATCGGCACCGTCCCGGTGTAGAATGCGCTGACGGCACTGTCCCGTGCAAGCGCAGCCACCTCGGCAAGGTTGGGAACCGCGTACCTTTGCGCCATGGCCGCGCCATGGCATTCGCCACGACCGAACAGGAAATCCACCACCTCCCACCAGATGCTCTGGCTATCGCACTGGTAACCGTGCACATCAAGCAGCGCATCCACCGCCGGGTCCATGCCGGCCTGATACGGCTTTGGCATCCTGCCGTCGTCCGCCATCGCACGGTAGGCCTCCTCGATCACCATCACGGCGATGTTCGGGACCGCCTCGTAGGGATGCTCCTCTCCCGTCGGGGTGGCCAGCAGCGTCAGAAAATTGCCCAGAAACGCCTTGTGTGACGGCAGCGGGAAACGGCAACCCAGTGGAGTGTCAAACGGGTTGATGGCAAAACTGCGGACATTCTGCAGACGCACACAGGTCACCTCGCTACGCCGGTGCGACGGCAACGCCTCCCGGATCAGGGAAATCATCCCCACACTGGACATGCCAATATCCAGGATGCCGATACGCGGCAATTCACGATTGTCCGCGGCCAGTACCAGCGCTGTGTTAAGACTGTTCATCAACACCGACTTGCCACTGCCCATAGGCGCGAATATCAGCGACACCCACGCCTTCTGCGCCGAAGAACACGGCTCGTAGGGATAGAGCTTTCCATCCGGTGTGCGCAGCAGAAATGAACCGCACCGCCAGGGAGAAGCCGGCCGTGTCACCGGCAACAGACCCACCACATCGGAAATCGGCGCAGCACTCGGGTTGGCGGACGAACGCAGGCGCAACAGCGGCATCGACGCAGCCAGCGCGGCAGCGGGATTGCCCTCGTGGAAACGCGGCTCGATCCCGCCCCAGCTCTGCACCGCACGACTCAGTTTGGCAACACGCTCGCGCAACTGCCGCATCGCATCGGGCCGCGCCCAGGTACAAAACTGCATCTGCAAACCCACGCAAACCCCACCGCGCTCCATCTCGGCCTGCAACATCTCCAGTGAACGCCTGACCAGACGCGGGGTACGCATGAAAGACAGCAGACTGGCAACCAGCATCTTGTGTGCCACCTGACCATAGCCATCCGCGCTCAGACGCAGCGACAGCAACCAGGGCATCTTCTCATTCAGCAGCCGCCGGAAGAAAACATTGAATGGCACCACGCTACGTGGCCCAAGCTCCATCGATAGACCACAATAAACACGCTCGCCGATCTTCACTGTGCGCGCATCAACCAACTCCATGTCCTGCGCAAAGAGCTGGCTGGCAATAGTCGGCCATAACAGTGCGGACAAATCACCCGCATGATCGCATTGCGTCACCCGCACCGGCAGCGGGTCGCCAGGCAGACACGGCATCCAACCATTCCCGGTACTCTCCGGGGCAAGTAACAGGCGACTGGCACACAACGCCGCGTGCACATCCAACAGTTCAGCGGCAATACCACCCTCCTGCAACTCCTGCAACATGGACAACACAAAGGAGTGGTGCACATCACGTATCGCGCTCCCCGCCTCACGCAGGTCGGGGGCAAAAGCCGCATTGGGGCACATTGCGGCCTGTTTTCCACGTTCCTGCCTGAACTGTCTCCTCTCCACCCGGGTCAGGCAGGCAGGACTTGTCCACAGCGCAACCAGCAGTGTTTCCTGGCTACAGTAATGTTCAGCAAGCATATCCATCTTGCGCTGATACAACTCGCCAAGCTCCAGTTCCAGTCGCTGCATGGCCACAAAGGCGCCCTTGCAGGCGCTTTGTATCTCGCTGCGGATACCCTGTGGATCCGGGTCACGCATAAAGACGAACTGGACACTATGCTGACCACTGTCCATCTGGGCCCCGAGAAAACCGGCAAGGCGCTGTTTCAGGACCACGAACTCCTGTTCCCCGATCATGCTCCGGGAACCCATCACATGCAGCAGACTCGCCAGCGAGCCATCGCTGGCGACCAGGATCGTACCGCCATCAACGCTCTCCAAATCACAGTAACTGTCCACGCTCAGTCCCAATGAACGCGCCAGCGACCAACACAGATAATCCAGATTGAACAGCAGCCGATCAGCCAATCCCAACATTGCGGGCCACCCCCCTGTCCATGGCCGTACCAATACAGGCCCGCATCAATCGACCCCGAGCGCGTTAAGGCCCATATTCGCCTCATTGCTGCCGAAACTGGTGCCGGACAGCACGCCGGAAAACGCGATCAGTGATAGCAGCAGACTACCTACCACTATATAGATCAAACCCTCGGCAATGGAGGCTTGACGCTTGTGCGCAATCGTGAACTTGTACAAGCCAACGCCAACGCAGACAAGGCCCAGCACGGAAAAGACAATCAGCAACAAGGGGCCGGCCCCCTTCAAATTTGCTGTCCAGCGCTCAAACACACTTTTCAGGTCGTTGGCCTGGACCGGCAACGAGACCATCAGCGCAAACACGGCACAACCGGACGCCGACCAGCAGCGCGCCGCATATCCAACAACATGTGACAACCAAGCCCCACGATATGATCGCATCCCCGCTGTGCGACTGTCCGGCCGTCGCTCGCGTCCCCCGGTCGTATCCTGCGTGTTTTCAGAATTCATGTTTTGCACTCCAACTCGTAATCCAGTGTGATACCTGCGTGACATCAAACCCCGACGATCCGACTCAACCGGGTATCGATGCCGAGCTGCAAACCGATGGCATGAGCAAAGGCCTGCAGATTAACCAGACAAACCCCTCCCAGCAGATGGGACAGGCCACGCGCCAACGCACCATGCTGCGACCCCACCCCGGCCTGCGAGATCAGATACAGGCCACGCCCCCCGGCTATCCAACCGATCAAGGCCATAAAGTCAATCACCGCCAGCAGCAACACACGCTCGGGCACATGCCGGCCCGGGTCAATGGCGGACAGGATGCGTCTCGGGTCAGTCTCCAGAAACAAGCTGGCGGTCAGGGCTTCCATCGTCCCGGGCAAAGCCAGTAACAACGAACCGCACAACAGGGCCAGACAGGCCGAGCCCCCGGCGGCCCGCTTTGCGGCGCAACGCAGCAAGCGCAACAGGCCCAGCCCAAGCAGCAACAGACCACTGAGGTAGGCACATACGAAGATCAGTTGCTGCAGGGCCGGGAACGAACGGCTAAGATTGACCAGCATGGCAGTGGGAGTGGCTGCGTCCATTGCACTCAATGTGTCTGCATGAAGCGACGCTGGGTAGTCCGCACCTGGCCGGTGTGCGGGTCTATATGTAGTATACGGCCAGCACCGGGCACCTCCTCACCGACCCGAAACAATCGCGGTCGGTCAGCGCCACGCCGTAGCGCCACCTGAGCATTCCCCATGCCGATAATCCTCCAGTCAGACTGTGTCCGGTGCGGCGGCGCATATGTCCGACCACCCGGGACAAATCCGATCGATCCGCTATCCCCGCCACAAGATTCCGCACCGGACAGGCGCAACCGGTCGCCAGGATATATCAGGTGTGGGTCACGCAACCGATTCCACACGGACAGGCAGCCGGCGTCCAATCCATAACGGCCGGCGATAACGCCCAGCGTCTCTCCCGCCGCGACGATGTGCACACCATCCACCGCCTGCGGCGCAGACGACATGGAACGCTCGCCCGCACCCACCACGGGCCGCTCCGCTCTGCTGGACGATCGTTTCCTGCCCAGCTCCGCCACAGATTCCGACAGCAACATCAGTTCATCGCGCAGATTATCGAACTCATGGCGCAAATCACGCATCTCGGCGGCAAAATCCTGTCCCGGCATCGACCCGGGCATGGCCGCAACCCCCGGTGCCGGCACCGCGGTCCGCACCTCCCGGGCCAATACCGGCTCCGGCGACCGCACCTGTGCGTCTATCCCGCCAGGCGCATGCTGTGCATCATCCACCACATTGGCCGGATTCAGCCGCTGTACTTCGGCATGCGCGTTTTTCTCGGCCTTCCCGGTACGCAGGAACAGGCCACAAACCAATACCAACGCAATGAAGACGCACAGGCCCAGCGATGTCCAGGCCAGATGACGATCACGCCGTGTGGCCGGAAATATCATATGCACCACCTGCTCCTCAGAGGCCGTCGCTGCCAGTGAGACAACTTCATGGCATATCCGGCGCATCCTGCACCGATACCTGGCCACGCCCGCCGGCGCTCGGCGCCTCACCGGCCACCACCGCGGTACGATACACATCCTCCAGGAACAGCACGGCGAAGTCCTGTCCCGCAGGCACCCGCACGGTGGGGGGACGACGTGTGTCGGCGATGTCGCTGACGATCCCGGTCCCCACCTCGGCGGCGGCAACCTTCAATTCCCGCTGCAAACTGCTGTCTCCATGGACCACTGTAGCGCCGCCGAGCGGGCTGTGGATCACGGAACGCTGCTCCTGACTCGCCACCCGGCCCAGACCAACGGCAAAACGCGCCGCCGCCGGCAAGATATAGTTCCGCAGGATATGATGATCCACGTTGCCAGCCAGCGACGGCAGGCTCGCATCCGGATCGACCCCGACCGCACGGATCGCATACAACGCCTCACCACGACCCGGATTCATCCGGTTGAACTCCAGCACCACCCGCTCCCGAATTTGCCGAAACCCTCCCAGCAGACGTGCCCCGTCATAGTGGCCACCCCGGATCACCGCGCTGACAGTGCCGGGATAGTCGCTGTTGATAGCGGTCTCCAACCGGGCGTACATCACACTCCCACCTTCGATCAGTATCCGCCTCTGCTGATCGGGTTCCGGCACCGAAGGCCCGGTATCCGCCGGCTGGGGAACAACTGGCCGAGCAAGACGGGTCAGTACCACAGCATGCGGCATGGGTTTCCAGTTCGCCATGACAGCCCGCATCTCCTCCAGCATGCCGGCCCTGTGCAAACCGGACGAATACTCCGGCTGCACCTGCCGGTATCCGGGTTCGACCACATCGGCTATCCGTTCCTGCCGCACCGTCTCCACGGTACGCTGGGCAAATGGACTCGCGGACAAGGTGGCCACCATGGATTCGCCCTGCTCACTGGCCTGCTGATAAATCGACAGGTTCTGTTCGTCCAGCAACTGACGATAGGCCTCGGTCTCATTGTCACCCGCGGGGGCAGACTTGATGGCGGGGGTAGCTGCCAGTCTGGCATCCGCGTCGGTCTGCCCCGCACCGGTCATCAACAACACACTGAGCGTTGCGACAATGGCAAAAAACAGCACACACAGAAACAACACCATGCGTTTCTGGGCATCGGCCTGATGGGAACCACTCATTGCAACAGCGACTCCGTCTCCAGTTTCACGTTGTGGCTGTTCCCCTGACGGTCCAGCGCAATGACCGAAGGCGTCCACGACAGTTCATAGGCCATCATCTCGCCCGCCCCGGCCACCTGTGAACGGAATGCCGGAGAGAGCAGCTCGAACCTCCCGCGCAGCCACAGCGTATCCTGATGGCGCCATGCGCCACGCACCAACGCATTCGAAGGCTGTAACCGGATGCTCGACTGTGGCGGAACACCATCCAGCACACCGAGCAGCGTGCTATCCTCCACCGCCACCGTCATATCGCCGGGCGGCAGCTCGGCATTCGGTCCCACGGCATCCACCAGCACGCTGACTCGATCATGGAAATGCTCCACCCGGGTACTTGCGTTCAGCGTCAGACTGATCGGGGTACTCTCTCCCTGAAGCTGCAGCACCAGGTTGCTACGACCAAAACTGGTCTGCGGGGTGATGGTCAACACATTCACATCCGCAACATCCGGAACCGTGACGTGATAACGCTGTGGGTCCCCCACCGTGTAACTCACCACGGGCCAGGGTGCCGCATACCGATCCACAATCTCAATCCCCACCGCATGGCCAGACAACAACGTGATCAGCGGAGTGAGCGCCCCGGCCTGCAACGACACCGAGAGCGTCTTCAGCGTAGTACTGGAAGGCGGTACCACATCGTGGATCGCACGCTGCTTGGTCTCCACCACCTCACGTAGACGACGGATCTCGACCGGGCTCAGCGGCATGATGCCATCCACCGCGGCGGAAAAGGCATCCGCCCCCTCCGGCTCACGCGCTTGCTGTGGCATGGCCACCGATATCCAGCCGCACAGTACCAGACCCAGAAACCGTATCCCACGCAACGATGCCACCTCCCGTCGTGCTCCCACTCCCGTCACTGCACAAGCGTCAGAAAACGGTCGACCGCCAAACCGTGCTCGCTATCCAACGTGCTGCTACGCCGCACCGTCAGAGTGACCAGCAGCGACTGCTGAATAGTCTGTTCGGAAGACACATAGGCAACCTGCAACGGCACCTCAAGCTCCCAGGTGTAGGTCCCGTTCAGCACACCCTCCGAGGTAATCACCGGGGGGGAAACAATCGCCGAGCCAACCAGACGCCGACTGCGCACCGCATCGACATTGCCGCTTTTTTTCAACGCGGCCAGAAATTGATGATAGCCACCCTCGGTGAAGTGCGGTTCCAGCCCGGCAAGCTGCGTGCGCCAATGCACGAAGTCAAAGCTGTAAGCACGCCGGACGATATCGGCAGCCCACTGCATAATGGCCTCGTTGCTCTGGTTCGGTTGTTCCAGCGGAGCCAACGGGACGATCCTGCCGTCCCGACTGGTGGCAAAATACACCGGCTCATCCGGGTAGCGCAACACCCACAGCAGGATGCCTGCCAGCAACAGACATAGCAGTGTCAGGGCCGCGCTGAGGCGTAGCTGCAGGCGATAGCGGTCCCGGTAAAAATAGTTGCGTTCCAGCACAAGCTGCACACCGTGAGCCTGCTGGCGCTGCGCACTGTGGCCAGTGCCATCCATAGTCCCATGTTGTTCCATGGGCGTAGATGCTAATGGCCGGAACACCTGCGTCCAATACCCGCCAATGGTGAATTTTGACCCGCGCCAGACTGGCGGCAAACATACCGAAACATACCGGTCAGGACCCGAAACACCGCGCTGCGCTCGGTTCCATTGCACCATCCCTGCGCATTGCAGTGCGCTCAGCGGCTATTCAACCGGATAGTGCCGCGCATTGCCACCGAGCCTGCGAGTAAAGACCGCCTCCGGCAAGCCGATATGCTGCTTCAGCCGCACATCCAGATCCCAGACATTGGCAATGCGACTCAAGCGCCAGGCGTTCCCCAGGCCGATATGGCGCAGGTGATACCACGGCGAGACCATCGGCCAGTACTGCAGTGGCCAGTCCGTTCCATACAACATGCGCTGGCTCAATCCGGGCACACGCAGTGCCCTGGCCAGATAACCGCGCTTGTTGATCAGGGTAAGACTGGAGACATCGGTATAGAGATTGGGATACTCCTGGAACATCGGCAGGATACGCTCGAAGTTGTCTTCCCCCTCGGAACGGCCAGTGGTGGCAATGTGGGCGGCAATGACCGTCACCCCACGCCGCAGCGGAAGCTCCAGCCGCCTGGGGTCGGACAGTTCATCGCGGGCACTGGCAAAAGCGTCTTCCTTCCCCGCGTGGCTCAACAACGGGATGTCCAGTTCCGCCATCCGATCGTAGAACGGGATGAAACGCCTGTCCGCCGGATCGATGTACATGATGGAGGGAAGCCACTTGATCACCCAGGCCCCCTGGCGATGCACCCGCTCCAGACGTTCAATGGCATCCGCACGGTTCGGGTTGACGCTGGCGCCAAACAGCAACCGAGGATAACGCGCCGTCTCACGCATCACATAGTCGTTGGGGACATAGATCTGCGTGCTCTCCCGATCCAGTTCTCCGCTCCGCTGATCGATCACACCATCCATGGCCAGCACCACTGCCGCGTCCACCAGACTCGAACCCGCCAGCTTCTCGTCCAGACGCTGAACCACCAGTTGATCACCATGCGCCTCAAGCTCCTCCAGCGTCACCCCCATCCACTTGAGAAAAAAGCCAAAGCGGATGTTGTCGCGCATCGCCTGGTTGATAAATGCGCCCGAGCCGCCGTAACCCAGACCCGCAACATGTACATGCCAGTCGATCACGGTACGCGACGCCAACCCTGTCCCGGCCATCTCCTCAGCGCACACGGACGGCACCGGACCCGACAACAGTACCTGGACCGACAGACAAAGCCACAGGGCCACGCAGCTTTCCCGACAACGCAGCAGGGAACGCCGCCAAAACCCTTTGCCCGGGCGCACTACCCGGCCCTGTCGTGCCGGCGAGTGCCGGGGTGCGGGCTCGGTCAAGTCTATTGTCTGCTTCATAAACGCAAAAGGAGGCCGAGCCATGCGGATTGAATCCTCACGCATCGGATCATACCGCAGTTTTGCATCGATGTGCGCGGATGCACGACACGCTGCACTGGTAGCCTGGTAGCTCGGCTCACCTGCCTGCGCAGCGCAACCCCTCCGCTAAAGGCTGGCGCCTTTGGCCCCTCCCTCAAGGGAGGGTGATGACACCGGGCAATGGCCAACTCACCGTATGACTGTGCCCACACAGTCTCACTGTCGTGAACCCGCACAACGCCGCCATCAATCGCTCCCCCCTCGAGGGGGAGCCGGCAAGCCAAGGGCGCCAGCCCGCAGGCGGGGGGCAAAAGCCAAGGCCTCGAGCGTATGCGGTGCCCTCCGCCCAGCCAACAAACCACCGAGCCGTTGCACAATCCATCGCCCCCCGTTGACACGGGTGGCGCATGACTATACATTGTTGTCACACGGCAGGCTGGCACAGTCCGCAGCGCTGCATGCGGTGCGATCATCACAGTATCCAAGACAACAGGAACACAACGGTGACCTATACTATTCTTTGTAACGCGGCGCGGGCCGTTTGCCTGCGTGTGCGCAGGCAAATGGTTGACAGCAGAGAGGTTTTTCCTACCCCCCCCCCCCCCCCCCCCCAATTTGAGCGATTAAACAGCGGATGCCGAACGCTCGCCGTGCCACACGCACGGGGGCGCACGGCCGTGCTGCTGCTGCTCACGGCCTGCCTTGGTATCGGCTTACTCACCGTCTCCGGCCAGGCGATGGCACAGAAGACCATCACCCTCTCGGCGGACAGCACCCGCATCACCGAGGGCGATTCCGGCACGACCGACGTCACCCTCACCTTCACATTCGGCGAGCCAGCGCAGAGCGGCATTACTTTCATTGCAATCCGCAGCACTTCAGGTACCGCAACCGGTAACAGTGTCCATACATCCACTTCATGCAGCGATCCGTCGCCGGCGGACGCCGATGTTTGCCACACGAGTAGTGCTTTTATAACACCTGCTGACGGCGTAATGATGGCAAGCTTTACTTTCAGCATCCGCGGCGACACCACCATCGAACCGGATGAAACCTATATATTCTCCCCGAGCAGCTTTAGCGTCACTAGCGGCTGGTCCGTCGCCAACACCCTCACCTTCACCATCGTCAACGACGACGGTGTGCCCGCCCAGCCCACCGGGCTCGGCGCCACCGCCGGCAACGCGCAGGTCGTCTTGAGCTGGACCGACCCCAATGACGCCACCATCACTGGCTGGCAGTATCGGCAGAAGGCCGGCTCCGGCAACTACGGCAACTGGATCACGATCTCCGGTGCCGGCGCTACCACCACCCGCCACACGGTGACAAACCTGAACCCCAGCACCGCCTACACCTTCCGCATCCGCGCAGTCAACACCAACGGCAACAGCCCCGCCTCCGCCGAGGCCACGGCCACAACACCGATGGCGCCCGGCGTCACGGTGTCCGGGTCGCCGCTGACGGTGGCCGAGGGCGACCCCACCGGCGGCAGTTACACGGTGCGGCTCGCTACCCGTCCGGACGCCGCAGTCACGGTCAGCGTGGCCGGCTTCACCGGCACCACGGTGACGGCCGAGCCGGCGGCACTGACCTTCTCCACCAGCAACTGGAACCGGGCGCAGTCCGTGACCGTCAAGGCCGGGGCGGACGCCGACACCACGGACGAGCGCGTGACGCTGACGCACAGCGCGAGCGGCGCCACCGGCTACGGGTCCGCGCTGACCATAGACAGTGTGATGGTGCGGGTTACCGACACCACCCCGATATTGACGCTGGCCACCGACCCGGCCGCGGTGACCGAAGGCGGCAACATCAGCCTGACACTCAGTTCGGACAAAAATGTGACGGGTACGCTGTCGGTGCGCCTGACGCTGGCCGACCGGGGCGCGAGCGGCTTCGGCGCGGCGGATATCCAGGGCGCGCTGACGCAGACCTTTACCACCAGCGATTTTGGCGGCGGCACGACGGGGACGGTGTCGCTCCCGACACTGGACGATGCCATCGTGGAGGGGACGGAAACCTACCGTATCACACTGAACGCCGGCAGCGGCTATGTGGTGGGCGGCGATGCGAACGCGGATGGCACGGTGAACGACAACGACAGTGCCGAGGTGACGCTGGGCAGCACCACGCTGACGGTGATCGAGGGCCAGACGCTGACGGTGCCGGTGACGCTGAGCGCGGCGGTGGACGCGGTGGTGAACGGCAAGGTGACACTGAGCGGTGGCATGCCGCAGGACGATTTTGCCGCGGTGGAAGCGAGCTTCCGTATCATGGTCGGCCAGCGGCGTGCGAGCGCGAGCTTTGCGCCGCAGACCGCAAGTAGCGGCGATGGCGCGTACAACGCAGCACGCAGTTACACGGCGACGGTGACGCTGGACGCGCCGCCGAGCGGGGTCACGGTGGGCAGCGACAGCAGCGACACGGTGCGGGTGACGGACAACACGCCACCCCCGACCCCGGGCGTGACGCTGAGCCGTGCCTCGCTGCCGGTGAACGAGGGCGCGAGCGGGAACTACACGGTGCGGCTCAACACCCGGCCGAGCGCGGCGGTGAGGGTGACGGTGGCGGGCTTCGCGGGCAGCGATGTGCGGGTAGACCCGGCGACACTGAGCTTTGCCCCCAACGCCTGGGACACGGCGCAGACGGTAACGGTGACGGCCGGGGCGGATGACGATGGCGCGGACGACAGCGTGACGCTGACACACAGCGCGAGCAGCGGCGACAACGACTACAACGCGGTGGTGATCAGCGGCGTCATGGTGACGGTGACGGACAGCGACACCCCGGGGGTCAGTCTGAGCGCGACCCGGCTGGCGCTGCGCGAGGGGGGTACGGCCGGCAGCTACACCGTGGTGCTGGCGACCCGTCCGGACGCCGAAGTCACCGTCAGTGTGGCCGGGTTCGCGGGCAGCGATGTGAGGCCCACCCCGGCGACACTGACCTTTGCCGCCAACGCCTGGGACACCGCGCAGACGGTGAGGGTGACGGCCAGGCAGGACCGCGACACCGCAGACGACAGCGTGACGCTGACGCACAGCGCGAGCGGTGCCACCGACTACGGGCCCGCGCTGGCCATAGACAATGTGGCGGTGCGGGTCACGGACGACGACCGGCTGGCGGGGGTCATGCTGAGCACGGCCACGCTGACGCTGGCCGAGGGTACAACAGGCCGCTACACGGTGGTGCTGGACAGCGCGCCGAGCGCGATGGTGACGGTGACGGTGGCCGGGTTCACGGGCAGCGATGTGCGGGCCGACCCGGCGACCCTGACCTTTGCCACCGACGCCTGGGACACGGTGCAGACGGTGACGGTGACGGCCGGGCAGGACGCGGACAGCAGCGACGACAGCGTGACGCTGACGCACAGCGCGAGTGGCGCCACCGGCTATGGGTCCGCGCTGAACATTGCCGATGTGGTGCTCACGGTAACGGACGATGACGCTGCGGCGGTGTCCGAGCCCGGCGCGGCCCAGCGCCGGCGCCAGGCCGAGCAGCGCGTGCTGGCACGGGTCGCGGACACATTGCTGGCGGGCAGTGTCACTGTGCTTTCCAGCCGCATCGATGCGGCCAGTGGTGGCGCATCACCCGCCAGCACATTGCGCCTGGGCGGACAGTCCAGCCTGCACGCGGCGCTGCGGGCGCTGCAACCGGCCCTGCAGAGCGGCACACTGCGAGCGGCGCCGCTGCTCGGGCGTTCCGCCTTCGTGTTGCCATTGTCCGCAGTTGCCGGCGGCAGCGGCACGGCACTGCACAGTCTGGCCCTGTGGGGCAGCGGCGACTACCGCCAGCTTTCCGGCAAGCTGCAAGACCCCGATGACCCGGCCACCACACTGGATTGGGAGGGCAGTGTCACCAGCGCCTGGGTCGGCGCCGATATGCGCCCGCACCGCCAATGGCTGACCGGGCTGGCGCTGTCCTGGTCCCAGGCGCCGTTCAGCACCGGACGGACCGACCTCGACCAGGACAGCCGGCTGTTCGGGGTACATCCTTATTTGAGTTGGAACACCGCCGCTGGCCGTGGCCAACTGTGGCTGAGCGCGGGCTACGGCTGGGGTGAACTGCGCCCCGGGCAGGACACGCCCGGCGCCCGGCGTGACAGCAACCTGGCATCGGTCGCGCTCGGCGGCAACGCCACGCTGCTTGGCAGCGACCGGCTGCTGCCCGGTGGCAGCAGCCGATTGCGTATCAAGGCGCAGGGCGCATTGGCCGAGTTCACTGCCGATGGAAACGCCACCGCCCAGGCCCTGAGCGCTATCGCCCGGCAACTGCGCCTGGCACTGGAGGGGCAGCACCGGCACACGCTGGCCGGCGGGGCGCTGCTCAGCCCGTCGGTGGAACTCGCGCTGCGCCATGACCACAGCGACGCGACCGAGGGCAACGGCGTGGAGGTCGGTGGCGCGCTGCGCTATAGCGACCCGGCGCTGGGCCTGACGCTGGAAGGCCGTGGCTGGGTGCTCGCCACCCACCGTGAGGCGGAGCGCGAGGAATGGGGCGTCAGCGGCCTGCTGCGCCTGGACCCGGGCACCGAACAGCGCGGGCTCGCGCTCAGTCTGGCGCCGCGTCACGGCCCGGCCCGGCGCATGGCGCTCGACCACCGGCTTGACCCGAGTGTCACACCGACGGCCGCGCCGGCGCCGGGGCAACTCGGTCTGGAGGCGGAGCTCGGCTACGGCTATGGGCTGGCCGCACACCGCGGCGTGCTGGCGCCCTTTGTCGCCACCACGCTGGACCGGACACGCCGCGCCTACCGGGTCGGTGGCCGGCTGCGACTGGGCCCGGGGCTGAGCCTGAAGCTGGAAGGGCAGCGCCAGCAGGCGGCCACACAGCCGGCATATCACAGTTTGCTGCTGCACGGCACGCTGCACTGGTAGCCTCACTGCACTGTTAGATTGAGGCACACAGACCGCTGGCAAACGTGTCTTGAATGACGCCTCCAAATCGCTCCCCCCTCGAGGGGGAGCCGGCAAGCCAAGGGCGCCAGCCCGCAGGCGCGCCGGTGGGGGGCAAAAGCCAAGGCCTCGAGCGTATGCGGTGCCCTCCGCCCAGCCAACAAACCACCGAGCCGTTGCACAATCCATCGCCCCCCGTTGAGGGGGAGTACGCGGCAGCCGAGCGGCAAGGCGACGGCTGCTGCGGTGGGGGGATGCCAAACCCCGCAGTCTCAACTGTCGCAAACCCGCACGGCAGGTTTATTATACCGCCACTTGATGCTAATATGATGGCGGTTTGCCGCGTCAGCATCGGCGCGGTACATGGACCATCTCAAAGCCCATCCATTGGCCCCGATACCTGCCATGACAGTACGAACATGCCGCCACATCGCACTGGCCTGCCTGCTGGTGTGCTGGCAGTTGCCTGTCCACGCGGAGATAACCTTCAACTCGGAGTTGGTTGATTTCCAGACGGAGGTGGTCGCAGACAAGCTGGTACACCCCTGGTCCATGGCCTTTCTTCCGGATGGCGACATCCTGGTCACAGAACGCGGGGGACAACTGCTACGACTGGCCGCAGACGGCTCAAAACGCGATGTGGTATCACAACTGCCACCCATTGAAGAATTCGGCCAGGGCGGATTGCTCGACGTGATTCTGGATCCGGGCTACACCGACAACAATATCATCTATCTCTCCTATGCCGCCAACGACCGAGGGAAATACGGCACTGAGGTACTGCGGGCGCGTCTGGACAAAACCGTGCTGCGCAACCAAAAGGTGATATTCCGGCTATCGAAAAAGACCACAAAGCCCTACCATTTCGGTTCCCGCCTGCTGTTTGCCGATGATGGCACACTGTTCATCACGCTGGGCGACCGCGGTGAGCGGCCGCGGGCACAGGATCGGATGGACCATGCGGGTTCACTGATCCGCATCCTGCCCGACGGCGGCATCCCGGCGGACAATCCCTTCCATTCCGGCGACGCGCTGCCCGGGGTCTATACCTGGGGCAACCGCAACATGCAGGGGATCGCGATACACCCGCAGACCCGAGCCATTTATACACACGAACATGGCCCCCAGGGTGGCGACGAACTGAACCGGATGCTGCCTGGCGTCAACTACGGCTGGCCGGTTATCACCTACGGCGTGAACTACGTCTCCGGCACCGCCATAGGCAAGGGCACCAGCAAGGCCGGTATGCAACAGCCGCTGCATCACTGGGTCCCATCGATTGCGCCATCCGGTATGGTCTTCTATACCGGAGACGAGTTCCCGGAATGGCAAGGCCATCTGTTCATCGGCTCCCTGAAGTTCGGGCAACTGGTAAGACTGGAGCTGAAAGACGACCGGGTCGTGCACGAGGAACGCCTGCTGAACAATCGTCTCGGCAGGATCCGCGATGTACGGCAAGGCCCCGGCGGCGGCCTGTATCTGCTGACTGACGAACGCAACGGGCTATTGCTGCGTCTGGTTCGGGCCAACTGACCAAAGTTTCCAGGTTCCGGCACCACACATGCCCATAACCCGACCGTGATACGGCTGCACGGATCCGACGGCAGCCAGCACGGCGTTTGAGTGAACAGATGCCGGAGAAATCCGAACACACCGGACAGGACGCGGCCGAACCCCAGTACAAAGCGGTGCTGGGGATGGTGCTGGTAAGCGCCTTCGCCGTCCCGATTACCCTGTCGGCCAGCAATGTCGCCCTGCCCCACATTGGCAGGGCACTGCACCTGGATGCCGTGGTCCTGAGCTGGATACCCATGGCCTACCTGAGCGGCAGCGCGATGTTCGTACTGATATTCGGTCGCCTGGCGGACATGTATGGACGCAAACGCATATTCCTGTGCGGTACGCTGCTGGTGGTCGCCAGTTCCATCTATGCCGCCAGTGCCAACAGCGGCGGCATACTGCTGCTGGCCCGTTTCCTGCAGGGTATCAGCGTGGCCATGCTGTATGCCACACAGATGGCGCTGATCAGTGCCGTCGCCCCGCCGCAGCGGCGCGGCCATTTCATCGGCATGGCAACCGCCATGATCTATCTGGGTCTCAGCATCGGACCATTGCTCGGCGGTTTCGCCACCGATCGGTTTGGCTGGCGTGCGGCGTTTCTGGTACATCTCCCGCTGGCCGTCGCAGTGCTGCTGATCGGAATACTGCGAGTATCCGGGGAATGGAAAGCCGCACAGCGCGGCAGCTATGACATTCCCGGCACGCTGCTGTACATGCTGGGCATCGCCAGCTTCAGTTGCGGTCTGGGTGGGTTACCATCCGTATGGGCCTGGCCACTGCTGTTGGCCGGGCTCGGGTGCGGCATCGGCTTTCTACTGTACGAACACCGTCATGCCAACCCCCTGCTGGACGTGCGCCTGTTCTTTTCCAACCGCCTGTTCGCGCTGTCCAATATGGCCGCCTGGTTCGTGTATGTATCGATCTATTCAAACGTAGTGCTGGCAGCCTTGTTCCTGCAGTACCTGCAGGGCCTGTCAGCCACCACGGCGGGTCTGATCATGATGTCACAACCGATCAGCCAGAGTGTGGTATCGCTATTCAGCGGGCACCTTTCCGACCGGCTGGCACAGCCACGCACGCTGTGTTCGGTCGGGCTGATACTGTGCAGCAGCGGCCTGCTGCTGCTTGGCCAGACCGGAGCCGATGAACCGAGCTGGCATATCACGCTGGCACTGATTGTCACCGGCATCGGGGTCGGCCTGTTCACCTCACCCAACAGCAATGCCATCATGGGTTCAGTGAGCCGACAACACCTGGGGGTCGCCGCGGCCTGCATATCCATCGTGCGTCTGCTCGGCCAGCTTGGCAGTATGGCCGTTGTCACCTGCCTGTTCGCGCTGCTGCTTGGCAGGGCCGAGATCGGTCCGGCAAATTACCCGGAACTGGAACGGGCCATCCGTATCTGTTATCTGATCGCCGCCAGCCTGTGCGTGCCGGCGCTGTATTGCTCACTGACGCGCGGAAAAACCGCAATCTGAACGACCGCGCCTTACACAGCGGTGCGTACAATGTAATCTGTGGTCTGGCGCAAGGCTTCCAGATTGTTGGCGGAAAACATCCGATCGATCCAGGGCGAGGAAAAGAGCAGACTGTCCCTGTCCGGCTGGTAACCGTTACGCCCGATCATCGGATTCAGCCAGATCAAACGCCGACAGGCACGGCGCAGACCCTTCAACTGTTCCGCCACCTCCTCCGGCCGATTGGTATCAAAACCATCACTGATGATCAGCACTATGCTGCTGGATGACAATGTCTGGCCCGCATACCTGCGTGCAAACATCGCCAGTGAATCGGCGATACAGGTCCCCCCCATGCCTATCTGGTTCTGCTGTTCCAGCCGGGTACGCATCGTGGTGAGAGAACGTTCCCGGTATATGGAGCTGACCTTGAACAGCTGGGTATGGAAGGCAAACGCCTCGCTGTCTTCGAAGCAGCGCACCAAACCGCGTGCAAAACGGAATAGCAGCGGGTTGTTCCAGCTCATCGAGTGCGATACATCATGCAGGATGACCAGGCGCAACGGCAGCATCCGCCACTGACGGTAATACAGTCGCGAAGGTTCCCCGCCATGACACAGATTGCGGCGTATCGTCCGACGCAAATCCAGGCATCTGCCCTGGCGCATCACCCGGTATCGGCGCTGCAGACGATAACGCATCCTTCTGGCCAGTCGTTCCGCCAGCAATTCCACCTGACGCATGGCACGGCGGTCTCCCAGAAAGCGAAAATCCGCCTTGGAAGCCAGCCGTTGCCTGCCGGAGCCGGCCCTGAGCCGGGCATTGAGCGGATTCGACAACTCAGGTGCCTCCAGACTGCCTCCGCCCATGCCGCTAAGCCGGTACTGTGCCGTGCCTGCCCGGGTCCTGGCCGACTGCATCGCGGTGTCGGCGCGTACGCGCAGCACGCGATCAGCGACCCAGTAACGTCTGAACAATTCCGGGAAGCTCTCCCACTCATGCGGCGTATGGCAACTCAGGCTACGCAGAACCCGGTGTGCCTGATCGAAATCCAGCGTCGGCCAACAGGCCATGGCCCGCATCCCGCAGAGCACCTCGTCCACCCCGGAACAGAAGCCATGCCGGCGCAAAAAGTGGGAAAACCCCACCAGATTCTCAGCCGCCCGCACAGCTTGAATCATGTCGCGGCAGAAGCGGACAGGCTCTCGGCAACCATGCCATCAAGCCGCGCATCATCCAATGCCCGCTGATCGTCCTGGGTCTTCAGCAAACAGCTACGCATACTCTCCCGTACCAACGGCGAAGCGTTCAGTTCAGCAAGCCCGAGCCCGAGCAGCGCCTGGGCCCAGTCCAGTGTCTCGGCGATACCCGGGCACTTGGCCAGATCCAGCGCACGCACCCGGTGTACGAACTGTACCACCTGAACCGCCAGCATGCGGTCCAATCCCGGCAGACGGGCATGGATAATCTCCAGCTCCCGCTTCGGTTCCGGGTAATCCATGTGATGATACAAACACCGGCGCCTGAGCGCATCACTCAGTTCCCGGCTGGCGTTGGAAGTCAGTATCACCAGTGGCGTGACCCTGGCCCGCAGAGTGCCTATCTCAGGGATGGTAATCTGGAAATCCGACAGCAATTCGAGCAGGTAGGCCTCAAAAGCCTCATCGGCACGATCGATCTCATCGATCAGTAAAACGCTCGGAGATTCCTGACGTATGGCCTGTAGCAGCGGGCGTTCCAGCAGAAACTCTTCGCTGAAGATATCCGCCTGCCAGCCCCGGCCGTCACCGGACCCCTCCCATTGCTTGATACTCAGGAGCTGGCGTGCATAGTTCCATTCGTACATGGCCGCATTGCTGTCCAACCCCTCATAGCACTGCAGGCGAATAAGCGTACACTGCCGGATCTGTGCCAACGCACGGGCCAGTTCCGTCTTGCCAGTGCCCGCCTCGCCCTCCACCAACAGCGGGCGCTGCAGTTTTTGCATCAGTGCAACAGCGGTCAACAGGCCCGCGTCAGCGATATAAGCGATTTCGACGCAACGTCGTTCCAGCTCGGTAAGCAGTTCATGCATTAGTCAAGGGACGCGCATGCCGGCTATCAGCAACGCCTATTGTTGCGTAACAAACTGCTTTCTGAAACTCAACAGAAACGGCTCGTTCAGACCAGCCGGGGTAACATCAATATCAAACACCAGCGTCTCGCCATGACCCACCGGTACCTCGCCGATATAGTAGATGCCCTCCACACCATCACGGAACTCGCGGATATCGATGCCCTTGACCTGGTTACTCAGGTTCTTTGCCACCACCTGGACCGTGGCCAAAACCGCTTCCGTACCCTGTTCCAAACGCCGGTGGACAGACACGTTGAGCATGACCCGGTTACTGCTGCGGGAGAGCCCGTAGTCTTTTGCGACATCCTGTGGCAACAAATCGGTGGTAAGGGCGTTCACATACACCACGTGGGTGCCGAAATCGTGGGAATACTGGTCCTGCCCCAAAGTGATACGCCCTCCCGCCGTGCCAGAAGACGGCCCCGACCCTCCGTCACACGCGGCCAACGACAACAGCAGCGACACCAACAGCGTATTGCGTAGACTTTTCATTGCTCTCACTTACCTGAAATACCCGCAGCCCTGGCAGTGATAGCAGAAGCCAGCATCCCAACCATAACGCATTAACGCATTGCCGCAGGGGTCGACTGCTCCCACCTCGTTCAACCAGCGACTGTCATTGTAATCCTCCCCCGCACATCAGGCAAGGGCAACGGCACATTGCTGCAACAACAGCAGACGCAAGACACCGCCGGTCCGTTATCTTAATCCACCGTGCGGGCGAGCACCGGGCATGCCTCAGTCCTCCTCTCCTGCCAAACCCATCTTCTCCAGTATGCCCTGCAACTCATCCAGGGAATGGTACTGGATATGTATGCTGCCCCTGCCACCACGACTATTGCGCACCACAACCGGTGCACCCAGGTACGTACCGAGCCGGGTCTGCAAACGACCGATGTTGGGGTCCGTCCGTCCACCCCGCTTGCCCTGCTTCGGGCCAGATCCGCCCTCGCGTTGCGCCAGCAACGATTTGACCAGTGCCTCCGTGGCCCGCACGGTCAGTCCGCCAGAGCACACCTTGTGGGCAGCCTGGACCTGCAGCTCGCCCGGCAACGCGAGCAGGGCACGGGCATGTCCCATCTCCAGCCGACCCTGCTCCAACAAGGTCTTGAGTTCCGGTCGCAACGACAGCAGGCGCAAAAGATTACTCACGACCGAACGCGAACAACCCATCAGTCCGGCTATCTGTTCGTGGGTCATGCAAAACTCCTGACTCAGACGCGCCATCCCCTGCGCCTGCTCCAATGGGTTCAGGTCTTCACGCTGCATGTTCTCAACCAATGCGATACACATCGCGGCCTGCTCATCCATCTCTCTCAGCACTACCGGCACCGTATGCAAACCCGCACGTTGCGCTGCCCGCCAGCGGCGCTCTCCGGCGACAATCTCATACTCCCCACCGGCAACACAACGCACTATGATCGGCTGTACCACACCGTGCTCACGGATGGAGGCGGCCAACTCCTGCAGACTGTCCTCCGAAAAATGCGTGCGTGGCTGATATCTGCCGCGCCGGATCCGCTCAATCGCCAGCTCCGCAGGCGCTCCTTCCCCCTGTACAGTGGCGGTAGCCATCTGGCCGACCGTATCGGGGATATCCAGCAACGCGTCCAGACCACGCCCCAGACCGCGCCGTTTGCCCGTCTTCGCCATACTCAGTGCCGCGCCTCGGCCACACTATCACCCTGGCGGCGCAGCATCTCCCCGGCAAGGGTAATGTACGCGATCGCGCCCGGAGATTTGCTGTCGTATTGCAGTGCGGCCAGACCGTGGCTGGGGGCCTCGGCCAGTCGCACGTTACGCGGGATTATCGTGCGATAGACCTGGTCACCGAAGTGTTTCAACAGTTGTCCGGAGACCTCGATGGACAGGTTGTTGCGCCCATCATACATCGTGCGCAGCAGGCCCTCGATACGCAACTGCGGGTTCAGGTAGTGGCGGATCTTGTCTATCGTGCCGAGCAATGAGGACAAACCCTCCAAGGCATAGTATTCACACTGCATCGGGATCATCACCGAATGACAGGCCACCAGGGCATTGACTGTCAGCATGTTCAGGGACGGGGGACAATCGATGAATATGTAGTCATAGTCCTGCTGTGCCGGTTTCAGTGCCTCCTGCAGCCGCAGTTCGCGCCCTATCTCCTCAAGCAGGCTGACCTCGGCCCCGGTCAAATCGGCATTGGCCGGTACCAGATCATACGCCGGTCCGGGCGCGTTGATGCACACCTCGGGGAACGCCTTTTCACCAAGCAACAGATCACACGCAGAGCTCCGCAGTTCCTGCTTGTTCACACCGCTGCCCATCGTGGCGTTACCCTGTGGGTCCAGATCGACCAGCAACACACGGCGGTTGGCCGCCGCCAGCGAGGCGGCCAGATTGACACTGGTCGTGGTCTTGCCAACCCCGCCCTTCTGGTTGGCAATGGCAATGATCTTCAGCATGGTATCTCTCCAGTACGCGCCCCCGGCAGGCCGACACAACCCACCGAGGGAGATTCTATCAGGTCTGCACAGCCGATTTGGCCCCATTGCATATTTGGGGGACGCAGCGGCGGCAAACAGCGCGTCCGGACCCGGACAGACATCACCTCAATCCATAAATTGCCCAGTCAAGCATTTACCAAAATCGGAAGTTACAAGTTATTCACATATTCTGTGCATAACTCTGTGGATAAAAACAACGCGGCACAGGAAAACACCCTGCTTCCGTGGTGTTTGTCCATCACCGATCAAGTTTTAGACATTCTATTTTTTCCATTGTAAAACAATTGCTTATTTATCGTTTCAAGATTTCTACTAGGCTGTTTGTCGCAAATCTTCACCGGAAAGGAGTAATTCTGTGTAATTGTTAATAAAATCCGATCGCCCCGCCGGATTTGGTGCGTTTACCACCATCCCGCCGCATTCCCCGGCGACAAAAAAAACTCCCCGCGCATGAACAAATGGCAAGTTTCACGCTCTAACCTGTATCTGATCCCGTCTTCCCTCCTTGGCGGGTCAGATTCCCGGCGGTCCCTCAGCCGGGACGGCTCCGGTATCTCTCCCCTTCGTTTGAATGCCGGAGCCACTTTCTATTTTCTCAGGGGCCCGACCAACCGGTTTGGGCATGCCCGGGTTGCCAAAAACGCCGCATCACGGACGCCATACACGCTGTCCGGACAGGATGCACAGTAGTCAAACCCGACAATTTGGTGTAAGGGATGGGTTCGGAGAGCCACTAATCACCCAGGGTCAACCCCGGCCTCGCCCCTCGCGTTCGCACACCCAGGCCGCCTTTCCGGCCAGGCATCGGGGTAGAGCCAGCCGCAGGATACCTGGCGCAACTCGGCTACCCCGGTACCCTTGCTCGCCGAGAACAGTTGCACCGAGACCTGATCAGCCTGCAATCCGCGGGACACCTCGCGCAATACGCAAAGCCCCGCACTACGCGAGAGCTTGTCCGCCTTGTTGAGCACGACGTGGAGCGGAAACCCGCGCACCAACTCCAGCAAGCACGCATCCTGTTCCCGCAGCGTATGCCGGACATCCATGACCAGCACGACGCCACGCAGCGAGGCGCGCCCGGCAAAATAGCCCTGCAACATGTCCCCCCATTGATGCCGCAGCGCCCGACTGACCCGGGCAAAACCGTAACCCGGGGTATCCACCAGGCGCCGCTCATGCGCATCCACAAACACATTCAAACCACGTGTGCGCCCCGGCGTCCTGCTGCTGCGGGCAAGCCCGCGCCTTGCTGTCAACGCATTGATTACACTGGATTTACCCGAGTTGGAACGCCCGACAAAGGCGATCTCATGCAGACGATCGGCGGGCAAGCCGCCGAGGGAAACCGCCTGCCTGAGAAAACGGAAACTACGATACCAGTCTGCCTCAGGGCAGGCTTGCGGGTCGGAACGGCGCATCGGTACACATTGGCTCGGCTTTGGTCTGGCAGCGCATTTCGTTTACAATGGCAACCCCGTTGCCAGCCACAAAATGCACTACCGACAGAAAATACCATGAAACCGTATTCCAGGGGCCTTTTTTCGTATCCACGCCAGGCGGGGTCGCGGCGACGGTGGCGGGTGCTATATGCCTGCCTGCTCCTGCCCGCCCTGCACTGCAACCTGCCAGCGGTCGCGGCCGGCGACCCAGCGCGTGGCAAGGAACTCTCCGGCACCTGTGTCGCCTGTCATGGCACCGACGGCAACAGCAGCAATCCCATCTGGCCGAAGCTCGCCGGGCAACACGCGGACTATATCATCAAACAGTTGCAGGACATGAAGGCCGGGCGACTGCAGAATCCACAGATGGCCGGCCTGGTGGCACAGTTGGACGAACAGGACATGGCAGACCTCGCCGCCTGGTACGCCAGCCAGACCATCAGCCGGGGACAGGCAAAGCCGGAGATGGTGGCCCTGGGCGAACGCCTGTTCCGTGCGGGCGACTCGGCCAATGGCATACCCGCCTGCATGAGTTGCCACAATCCCAGTGGCAGTGGCAACCCCTATGCCAACTATCCGGCGCTGGCCGGACAACATGCCGAGTACACCGCCCTGCAACTGAAAAACTTCAAACAGGAAATACGCCACAACGACGAGAACGCAGTGATGCGCCATATTGCCGCACGTATGACCAACGCCCAGATCGAGGCCGTTTCGGAGTACCTGCAAGGATTGCACTGGCCCTGATTGGCCCTGATTTTCCCCCGCGGGGCCAGAACCAACGCACACGCATGTGTGCCCGGACACGGTAGCAGCGCCGCGCTGCCCCAATCCCGATGCCTGGCCCGGCCGCCCCACTATTGCGTTTTCTAGGCTCCATGCGGCTCGCCATCGCGCTGCTGCTGGCACTGGCCATCGCCTCTGTCATCGGCACCGTGCTGCAGCAAAACCAGCCACTGACAGACTATCTGCTGAAATTCGGCCCCCTCTGGCACCAGGTGTTCCTGAACCTAGGCCTGTATGACATCTACTCCGCCGCCTGGTTCCTGCTGATCATCGCCTTTCTGCTGGTGTCGGTCGGGACCTGTCTGACACGGCATGTCCCGACGGTGCTGCGTCAGGCGCTGGATTACCGCGAGCAGATGCCGGAAGCCGCACTGCGCCGACTCGCCAATCGACACACCTGCCTGCTGCCGGGAGCACTCGACCACACCCGGGCACTGCTGCAGGCCGAGCTGCGGCGACACGGCTACCGCACCCGCCTGCAACCGGCCCGGATCACCGCGATGAAAGGCCGCGGCAATCGGCTGGGCTATGTGTTTACCCACACCTCCATCCTGCTCATCTGCATCGGCGGCTTTCTCGATAGCAACGCGCTGCTGAAGTTCAAGCTGATGCGGGGAGAACTGGTCGCCGAAACCCGCGAGCTGCCGGTGGCCAGCATACCGGCCATAAGTCGTCTGCCGGACAGCCATCGTGCGTTCCGCTCCTCGGTACTGATCCCGGAAGGCAAGGCCAGCAACTTTTCCTTCATCAACATCAGCAGCGGGTATCTGCTGCAATCACTGCCCTTCGTGGTGGAACTGCGGGATTTCAGAATAGCCTACTACAACAGCGGCCAGCCGAAGTCCTTCGAAAGCGACCTCAGCATACGCGACCCGAGCAACAACGCCGTCGTCAACCAGACCATCGCTGTCAATCGCCCGATGCACTACCGGGGATACACCATCTACCAGTCCAGTTTCGGCGATGGCGGTTCGGAGATGCAAATGCGTGTCCATGCTCTGACGGATGCAGCCGACGAGGCATACGCGCTGAGCGGAAACATCGATGACCACATTGCGCTGAACACCGCAGAGGGCACATGGCAACTGGAACTGGACGACTTCAGACCGCACAATGTGGTGCCAGACGACAGCCGGCCCGGTGGCTTCAGCGACCGCGGGCCCAGCCTGCAATTCAAGCTGCGCGGCGCAGACGGCAGTGCCATCGAATTCGACAACTACCTGTACCCGGTCGAAACCCGGGGCAGAAGCTGGTTCCTCAGTGGCATGCGCCGTGTGGCCAACGCCGAGTTCCACTACCTGTACCTGCCGGCAGACGAGGACTATTCGCTGCAACGCTTCATGCGCTTTCACCGTGCGTTATACGATGACGCACTCGTGCGCGAAGTCGCCGACACGATGGTGAACAGTACCGACCCGGAACTGTGGATACGCTGGGGGGACATGGACATTGCCGACGCGATGACCCGCTTCCTCATCCAGTTCCGCGATCAAGGCTTGGAGCCGATCGAGGCCTTTGTGTCACAGCGGGCACAGACCGAAGCGCAGCAGCAGCAAAACCTGCGCATCTACGTCCGACTGCTGCAGGCCCTGCTGCTGGGAATATACCAGCGGGCCATGCAGGACACCGCGCCACTCGCTGACGACGGCGACGCCGAACGGGGGTTTTTCATCGCGGCGATGGAGGCACTGGCCACACTGCCGAATTACGCGGCGCCGGTCTTCATCGAGGTCAGCGATTACCAGCACCGCGAGGCTTCCGGTCTGCAAATCAATCGCACGCCGGGGGCACGCTGGGTCTATCTGGGCTTCTTCCTGCTGCTATGCGGCCTGATGTGCCAGTTCTTCCTGTCGCACCAACGCATCTGGATAGTGCTTCAGCCGGAACAGCGGCAGACACGGGTCATCATCGGCGGCACACGCACGCGCCATTACCAGACCGAGTTCACGGAGCACTTCAAGGCCCTGTGCAAGCGCCTGGAGCAGGTATGCGCAATGCCGGCGGACACAAGGCGTGAGGGTATGCGCTGAGTGGTGCTGTGCTGGGTACGGGGGCATGCAAAAAACGATTGCCTGTTAGAGTTGGTGTGCTTCAAAATCCCAATTTGTGAACTTAATCCACTGGTCCAGTGAAGTAGTCAAACTTTAGATCCGCCTTGACTCGTAGAACGGTAACAGTAGTTGAATACTGCCTGCCAAATCCATCCTGGTTTTCACAACGCATTATTTTTATCAATAACAAAAGAGCGGCTTGCTTCCACTCCAGTACATCGCTGAGAAACCTCGTCCTGCACACAAGCCGCGTACCCATATCTCGATCATCATCCGGTACACCAGAACCCCAGACATCTGTAGTTGCAGCAATCCTCGTTCCACGCATGCGCCAGGACCGTTGAAACGGATCACCCGGTTTGAGTGAAAAATGATTGGCAACCGATGCCACGAACCGTGGACGCTGTTCAACAAATGGCGTGCTGAGCGGGTCATATCGCTCAAGCTCCCCGCATTCGGCATATGGGGAAACAATCCAGGGCTCGTACTCACACACCTCCGTTCCGGAGCGACAAAACTCTTCTTCCTCATCGTCATCCAACGTGGGAAAATCGATATAAAACGCATCCTTCTCAAATAGTTTCCTGACGAGATCCTTCCCCCTTGTGGCATCTACTATTAATGCGGAACAAATATGGACATCAATGCCATCGGGAGACTTCCAGTTACCATGAACAACGATTTGATCACCAACCTTACGACCATTAATATCCACAAGTCCCAGTAGCTTATCCCTGTTACCAGTCAAAACTGACCCTTCTTTCCCTCTCTCAAGAAGATTCGCTTTCGTATGTAGCGGCGGTCGGTCCATTCCGTCCGAAAGCCATAATCCATCGGTGCGCGCAAGCAGCCTTCTCGAGAGCCAGTTCGTCCAGCACTCGCCATATTTCGCATCTGCCGCGATGGGATGCCTTGAAAGAAAGCTCCCAGCCACGAAACGAAGCGCATGCCAACCGAGATACTGTCCGTAGAGATGGAAGTCAGGAGTCAATCTGACACCGCGATGGTGGTACGGTACCTCACGTCCGGCCTGATCGCACATGCTGGTCACCGATGGGTCGATCCTGTGTATCTCATCCATGATGCGGTGGCCTACCTCCCACCTTGGCTGCGCGAAGACATTGGCAAGTCCACGCACTTCATGCTTTTCAAAATCGTAATCCAGCGTGACATCATGCACTGGAACCGGAGCATTTTTTGGACGCTCCATGCAGGAATAGTCGTCCCCGTACCACCGCTTGCTACCGCTCCCATGCGGAAAGGGAGATTCATTTACACTTTGCAACCTTTTTCGATGCGCCTCAGAAAGCGAAAGCATACCAACGTTGTCACATGCAAGAAGCGCCTGTGCGGCAAAGTGTTGGATTACCACATGAGGATGAGAAGATTCGAGGGCAAGCTTCAGGAGCAACGCCTGATGCTTCGCGATTTCGCATGGGAAGTCGATGGCAATCCTCGCAAATGCCATAAGCAGCCATAGCCGAGCATGGAGATAATAGAACGGAAGTTCCGGTGCATCGAACGCCTGCGACTCGTGCAAATGCAACTTGCCGGCCAGCGCATGAATAACGTCCCAACGCCCCAGCCTTGCGAAACATCGGACGCTGTGTGCAGCACGCCACCGATCAGTCGCTCGGGGAGAACCGAGCAAATGCCAGACAAATCCTGAAGCAATAGCACCTATTTCCGCAGGGGGATATAAGCCACGTTCGCATGCGCCGTCGACAACAGTCGATATCAGCCTTGTCGTATCGCTTTTCAAAAGCGCCTCCAAGGCTTCCTTCCCTTGTTTCTCATCCACCTTATGACAAATGATGGTGGCCAAACCCAACCATATCGACGCTGGGATCGCCTGGTCACGCTCAAAGAATAGCTTTATCAGATGTTGAGCAAGCGCAGACTCAGGCACACCTGTAAGGTCCGAGACCTCTCTGAATTGATAAGTGGATAGCATACCGAAACTCAAAAAATCTTCAGCATGAATATCCAGTATGGGTGTGGCGAGTGCCTGGTAGAATGCGTCCAAATTGGCGGAACTGGTTTCCCATGCCGTCTTACACTCCGTCAACTCTGTAAATTTGGCGTAATAATCCAACTCTCCAGATCGAGCAACAAGCTTTACGTATGTCTCGCGATCTGCAAGATGCACTTTTCTACGAACCTTACGGAAAAATTCCCGCTCTTGCTCACGCGAAAACATCAAGTCTTTCACCAAGTCCTTCAACCGATCCATCGCCCTACACAGGGAATCTTCACTCAAGGGATCCGTTTCCGCAGCGATCTCTCGCACTTTGCGCATCTCAACCTGGACCTCCCTCGGTAATTTTTTGATACCCGCATTGTCCATTCGATGGTAGTTTTCCTGTTCATTCAGATCGCGGTTTTTTCGCCCAAGATGACGGGACATAATAGATAGATATTTTGTCGTTGGATGCCGTCTTCCGAAGACATCACCAGCGAGCTCGGCAAGCCGTTTAACCATGCCTTCTGATAGAACCCCTGGATTTTTCTGTTCGTATTGCGCTATCAATTCTTCGGTCACCGTCTTGACGTCGGAACATTGCTTTTCATGTATGGCGGTCGTCAATGTTTCAGAATTACATGTCCACAGTTCAGCGGGATTGGCAAGACGATTTAGCGCGAGAGCATCCGCAGGGTTGATTTTTCCGTCCCGAATCAGCGCCGTCAAATAGGGAAGTAGCGTGTATGTGAGGTCCACCACTCCCCGGTTGTGCCAGCGGCAAAGCTTTGCGAGCCCACGTGTGCCTGCGATCCTGGACATGGCCGTTGCGAATTTGGCCCATGGGAATTTCTCCGCTTCATGGGGCATATTGAGTTCACAGATATTTGTGAACATATGGAAATCTTTTTCGGAAAGTTCATCACCTTTGATGGAAGAAGCGAAGTCAAGAAGCGCGTTCGTGAACTCACAGTCACCGGCCCCAATCGCATCCATTTGTTTCAGTCCCGCTAGGAAGTATTCTTTTGCTTCCCTCGCGCTTGCCGGGAGTATAGCCCGCGCCAGTTCGGCAAAGTTCCCTGAGCGAGTAGGGATGTAGCTTTCTTTTTCGATCAGCGATCGTGCCCGAACGGCCTGTTTACCGGCGATACGATCGAATCTGGGTCTACCAGCAATAATCTCAATGACTTCTATCAGTGTTGCAGGAGACAGATCTTCCTGTTGAGAAAGATGTTTCAATAAAAACGTTACGGAGGTCGCATTAAGATCATCGCGTACCCATAAAGCGAAAATGACAGTTCTCATCCCGAGTAGTTGAAAGAAATTGTTGAACCGCGTCTCGTGGTAACAATTCTCTCGGCCGGATCGAATTTTCACCCATACTAGAACCAATTCTCTGAAAGGCTTGTCTGCACATTTCAGAGGAGCCTCGAGAAACGAAGCCAACGCACGAGTCAATTCGAGCAATGGAACACACCTATGCTTGAAAAAATGATCGGTGGCACGCTCAAATTCAGCATGATTTTCTCGGGCCTGATGTTCGCGCTTGCTTTTTGCTTTCGTTCGTGCCTGAACTCTGTACTTCAAATGCTTCTGAAGTTGGTCACATGTCAGAGATTTACGCAGCCCCTTCGCTAGCTGGGCCAATTCCATCGGGAGAATGTCGCGCTCGTGCACCTCACCACCCTTGGCAACCGCGCAAAGTCCGACATGGAAGATATATGGGAAAAGACCCCAGTCCGAGTGACGATTGACCATCAACCGGATGGTAGGGCGCTGGTGCGGTGCACGACGGGCTATCCTCAAGGCCACTTTATTCATGCCGTATGAGACTGCGATCGAGGCAGCCTTCCGCAATCCGTCCGGTAGTTCATAGGCACTTTCATTACCGTGTTCTCTAACGATTTGGATTTCCCTTGCGCGGTTGCATGCACTTCCCAATTTCTTTAGCAATAATTCTCGCTGGCTCCGATTGCTTTGGCGCAAAAACGACAACGCACCGGCAAGTGGACCAATCTCGTTGGTCAGATTGTCCAAGAACGCATCGATCTGTCGACGGATCTTGCCGTCATGCCGGAGCACCTGATACGAAAGACCGTAAAACAGCCTGCCAATCTCGAACGCATACCAGGGTTGCCACCATTGCATGAAACGGATGGCTTGGTCGTACTGTCCCATTGCCAGGTGAAAGAGTGGGATGGCGGCATGGTCGATATGCTCCGGCCTTGCCTGGTTGTAGTCGTTGTCATCAATATTCTCTAAATCATGGCACACCCTGTTGTACGCATGTGTAAAATGACGGGAGGCGTCATCGCGATCACCTGAGAGCAAACTGGCTATCGTCAGGCGTGCATACCTGGATCCGGCCCAGCTTGTGCGTGCCTCGAACAGCCTGCGCATTGCATAGACATCTTCTGCGTTTGCGACCAAATCCGGGTTATCAACAATGTAGTCGGTGTCTCTCTGGTCGCTTGATACAATGCTGGAAAACTCAACGAGTAACTGGACAAGGCGATTATTATCTTGAGTATTAGCCGCATGCAGGATGGCAGCCTTAAGTCGCGCATAGCGAATCCTTCGCTGCCCGACCGTACTGATGATTTTCGGCGGGAAACGCCTGTCAAATGCGAGTTTGAATAGCCCCTCGCCGTCCTTCAGCTTCAGCAACAAACCCGGCAAGGCCTGCGCAGCATAGACAGAGTCGGCTTGTCTGGCAAACAGGTTGCTGGCAACTCGTTGCAGTGCATCCATATCAGTTCCATAGTTTTGGCGAAAAAATGTCTCAGTCGGCTCATCTCTGAAGATCATTCCCTGTGGGGTCTGGTCAAGCAACGACGCAAGATCGGCAGCAAAGCTCCGGATGGCCCCAATGTCCATATCATTTGCACCTGCATACTCATCCAGCGGCACGGGAGGCGGCAAGACCGCAAGCCCTGCAAGGAATGCGTCGATTTCCTGCTTCTTGTAGCGTTTTTTGGCCTCCCGCAGGGCTGTATCGATACGCTCTTGCAACAGATCATCAAGCATGATTGGGCTATCAATTTCAGACCCAGCGAGCCGTCCCTTGTCGCTGGCAAGGTGCGCGAGAATGCGTGCATTGCCATTGGATAGCGACTGCGCAACCTCGATCTTGATCGAGGTGATATCTGCTAGGCACTTCCTAAGATATAAATTGGTTTCAGCGATAGTGAAGGTGTGCAACTTGAATTCACAGAAATCGATATTGTCCAGATACTGCTTCATGCGGTGTGTACGACTAGACGCGACAATCCTTACGCCTGGGATTGAATCTAACTCGATACTCTCCAACAACCGCGTCACAAACGCGGATTTCCCCGGCTCCTGTTCCCTGGCATACGCTTCGGCGTTGTCGATTGCATCAATGAATAGAACCAGTTCTCTGGCGGGCGATGCCTCAGCCAGTGTTCGAACGCATTGCGCCAACCTGCTGCGGAATGTGCGAAATAGTTTTTCGGTATTCTCACTATCCGGCAGGATCGGATCGCAAAGTCCCCGGCATGCAAGCACATTGGCGATATGCACAAGCCCACGGTTGGGACGATGGCGTTGGTCTTCAGGTGCGCGGTAGGCACCGCCACCAAAACAGTCGAAAAAAACCACTTCATACCGGTGTGAGAGCAGTGACTCCAGGTTTTTTAGGAAAACCGTCTTTCCGACACCACCTTCCGCATGAATAAGCAGGGGCTGGGTAAGCGACGGTATTAGTGACGCTGCCTCTTGCAGTTGTTCACGCTCAACAAGCGATTCGATGTTTACGAGACTCTCCGGGCAAGGCAGAAGCTCCGAAACGTCCGAAAGGCCGAGTGCGGCAAGCACATCAACCTGACGAATGACTTTCTTGTCCTTGGCATCATATCCAGCCTTTTTGGCTACCATTGCTCTCATATCGCCGAGGCGTGCACGTGCCATTGCGTCATAAGCTGCGGACCAATCCACAAGGATTTCATGCAGATCTGTCGTTATGTCGTCCAGCGTCCCGATGAGACCTCTGATACAGACCTTGCCAGCAAACTCTGCAAGCTCGGCGCCACCCAGACCGGTCGCTTTTTCGAACTGCTTCGCCTGAGCTTTGGCTTCACCAGTCAACTCCTTACCCTTGGCAATGCCATCGATTGCCCGTTGCAGGGGAACAAAGATCGGCCTGTTGGTAATCAATTGGAAGAACAGCTTCTTGCTAACCGCTGCTGCACCATGGTTCTTCTTGTAATCACGGTAGGACTCTACGAATTTCTCCAGCGTCTTCTTCGCGTCACTCGCACGGAACGGCTTTTCGGCACGCTTTGGAGCATACTTGAATTGGAGTGTCTCAACCCTGTCGGCATCACGAAAGTTGGCATCCTCACCATAGTAAACCGTCAGATCGGCGATCTCGATAGTTCCTTTCGAAGCATGCGACTGATCTTCTTCCGAAAGTCCTTCAACGGCGATACCGATTAGCTTGTCCCTTGGTAGTAGCAGTTGCATGGCCTTGCGCGCTGTCCATGCCTCGTGAAACCAGTGGCCCTCACGAGAAGCCCTTGTTGTATCTGTGGCACAAGCGTTGGCAGACATTACCGTGGAAAGTCAGATGTACCGGCAGTGGTTAGCTCGGATATTGCATGAAAAGGCGGGAAGGTGTCCTGTTTTTCGATATAATTTAGTTAGTTAAACCCATGTCGGAGGGCACCCTGCCCATGACAGATTGTAACCATAAACGCCATCCATTTCCCACGCTGCAAAGGACGTTTGGTGGAAGCCTTCTTAGCTGACAGCGACGCCACCTCCAACGGCGGCGTGATGCTGCTGTGCCAAGCAGGTCGGGCCCTGGGATTGACCGAGCAGGCGGCGCGGGGGGCCAACCCGCGCTACATCGTCACCAACCTCAAAGGCACACCGCGACAGTTGTACGACAAGATGTATTGCGCTCTCGGCAACATGGAGAACTGGATCAAGCAACAGCAAATGGACCTGTTCACCGATTGCACCAGTTGCAGCGAGTGGTGGCCCAACCGGTACCGGATACTGTTGTCCTCTATGGCCTGTGTGCTGCTGGATGCGATTCTCCAGATCGGTCTGGTAGGCAGCGAACTGGCACACGCTTATGTCGGCACACTCCGGCTGAAACTGCTCAAGATCGGCACTGTCGTGTTGCGCAACACTCGGCACGTACGGCAGCCGCTGTCCTCGTCCTACCCGAACCAGCCTGCTCGTGCAATATCCAGAATAATAGTGCGGCTCCACTCCCGACCCCTTCGGCAGCTCCACCCGGAAGCAAGCGTTGTGGCTTGTCACGCGGCAACACGCTGAAGCAGCTTCCGGTTGAAGTCTGCATGCGATGCCAGTGACGAGATCATCCCGCCACCAACATCGGACAGCCTTGCGAGCTCGGTCCTCGGGATCGCGGTTTGGTCTTCGAAGACGAGAATGGACTCGAAGCAGAGACCGTGCCGGTGGAAATGCGCCAGCATGATCGTGGTCAGGCGCGCCTTGTCACGGTTCGGCACACCATAGAGAAACAGTGGGACTTCGTTCTTGCCGTCAATGCGGTAGTCCACTGGATAGATATCGGCATTGGGCACCTCCGGCCGGAAGTCCCGTTCGATCCTGGCATCGTTCACATAGCGGAAGAGAAGGTCGGCCAGATCGTCATAGAACGTGGAGCCGATGTTGGAACGCGAGAGCAACGTGAGGTCGTAGACCCGGGTCAATGCCTGCCCGAAGACAAACAGGGCCTCCGGCAATCGTTCCGGCACGGTATCGACACACAACACTCCGCGCTCTCCGTCCCATCGCAACCCCGTCTCGCCCATGATACGCTCAAGACTCATCCTCTGCGTTCCATCCATGAAGGAGTCGATATCGTGGTCGTAGCTGATACGCATCAGCGTGTGCCCGCGGTCGGACAGGCGAAGCCCTCCTGCTGGTGCCTCCGAGAGATAGATCGGATACCGATCTCCATCAGGAAACGCAAAGTGTGTCCGCAGCAGCAACGCACCGTTGGGGCGCTGTTCGACTCGCACATCCTCACAGAGGCGCTCACACAGTAGAGATTGCAAGGCATTCGCATCGATTGTCATCAGATTAGCCTTGGTGCATCGTGACAGCGTGGAAAATGGATGGAGTTATGGTTACAATTCGTCGTGGGCTAGGGTATCTTTCGATATTAGTTTAATTAACTAATAATATCGAAAAAATAAGGCACCTTTCATGCAATATCCAGGTCAGGTTATCTTGACTGGAAATTCCTGTAAGTAAGGAAACAAATCTTTGTCAGTATGCTCGACAACCAAGTCTCCTTCGACGAATAATGTGGACGAAGCCGCAATCTATCGGTCCGCGCTGGGCGAGATGAAGCGGCCAGACCCATGGCAGCAAGAACTCATGAAAAACGAGTGGCCGCAGGTTTTGGTCGCACCTACCGGTTCGGGAAAGACTGCTGCCGTCACGCTTGGATGGGCTGCACACCGACTACGATCACCCGACACGACACCGCGCCGTCTGGTGTGGTGTCTTCCCATGCGAACCCTGGTCGATCAGACTGCAGAAGCCGTCAGAGATTGGTTCACAAAGCTGGCGGCAGAGGCAAACAGCGTTTCCAGGCTGCCCGGGCCAGAGGATGTTCATGTCCTTATGGGCGGCGTTGAGGCAGGCAAATGGGTTGAGAATCCAGAACGCTCAGCAGTGCTCGTCGGCACCCAGGACATGCTTCTCAGCCGTGCGCTAATGCGCGGCTACGCCGCCTCGCGAGCCCGATGGCCGATGGAGTTCGCGCTGCTTCACAACGACGCTCAGTGGGTTTTCGATGAAGTCCAACTCATGGGGGCAGGTCGCGCCACCTCGGCGCAGCTCGAAGCCTTTCGTCGACATGAGGCCACACATGCGGATCGTCCGAAGGATCATTCCGCCCGTAGCCTATGGATTTCCGCCACCCTTGATCCGGTCTGGCTCGAGACCGTGGATCATGCCAAGCCGCCGCCCCGATCCGTGATGCGAGTCGATACAAAAGCCGCGGCAGACAAGCGGCTCGCACGTCTCGTGAGGGCCAAGAAGACACTTCACCGTTCCAACATCGTACCAGCGTCTTCGAAGTCCGATGATCAAAAGCGCTACGTCGCAGAATTTGCGGAATCGATCCTGAAAAAACACCGCGCCGGGCACATGACCATCGTAATCGTCAATCGGGTGGCACGGGCGCAAGACCTCCATAAAGCGGTCGATCGATTGCTGCGAGAGTGGGACTCCCCACCACCAATGCTTGCCCTCGTTCACTCGCGCTTTCGTCCAGCCGAGCGTGAGCGCGAGATGAACAAGGTGCTCAACGGCAAATCAAAGGATATTATCGTGGTCGCTACGCAAGCCGTCGAAGCTGGTATCGATATCTCTGCCGCCGTACTGTTTACCGAGCTCGCACCCTGGCCGTCCCTGGTGCAGCGCTTCGGTCGTGCAAACCGGTACGCAGAACTTGACGACGGTGCCGACATTTACTGGATCGACCTGCTCGGTGAAGTGAACGAAGAAAAAACCGAGAGCAAGCTGGCGCTACCCTACACGGTCGAGGAGTTGCGGGCGGCGCGGGAACAACTCGCGAAGCTGACCGATGCAGCCCCCGCGAATCTCCCCCCGCCGGGTGAAGTAGAACCGCCATCGCGGGTCATCCGCCGGAAAGATCTGGATGATCTCTTCGATACGGACCCGGACCTGACTGGCTTTGATGTTGATGTCTCTCCCTACATCCGCGATGCAGACGACACCGATATCCGCATTTTCTGGCGCAATCTGCGCGATGGATCCATAGAGATCGACCAGTTGCCACTCCGACCCCATGCGGGTGAACTGTGTGCTGCTCCTTTTGACCAAGCCAAAGAGTGGCTAAAGAAGGTGCAACGGAAGAATAAGAATATCGGTGATTTCATTTTCGTGCGCGACCCGCAGTGGCGGAGAGCAGAGGGACTGGCAAGCAAGGCACCGCCCGGCTGGAAACCCTTTCGGGCTGATCCTTGGCCGGGGATGTCCTTGCTCGTCGATATAAAGGCTGGTGGGTACGATGAATCCATCGGGTTCACAGGTAATCCCGTGAACGTTCCAGCACCGATCGACGGTCCCCCGAATATTTCCTCCACTGACGCTTCTCCTACGAACATGGACGAGGAGGGGTACGATGAAGACCCGCTTAGCGAGGCCGGCGTGCCAGTGGCACTCAGCGATCATCTCAATCATGTCGCTGAGGAGGCCGAGAAGCTATGCCGCGTCCTCACGGTCGACGCTGAGACCCGCAAGGCCATCATACAAGCGGCCCGGTGGCACGACCTTGGGAAGGCACATGCTGTCTTCCAGGACACCATGCGTCAAGGGCTCCCTCGGTCGGACGCCAACAAGGATATATTGTTAGCGAAAACGGTGGAAAAAAGTCTTCGTCACAGCCGCGCCTTTTTCAGGCACGAGCTTGCGTCTGCACTTGCGTTCCTTCACCACGAGCGATGGTCGCGCGATGCCGATCTCGTGGCCTATCTGATCGCTGCCCATCACGGGAAGGTTCGAATGAATCTACGTTCCTTGCCCCGCGAACGGGAACCAACGGGCAAACAATCAGGTGCTCGTTTTGCCCGTGGGGTATGGGAAGGCGATGAACTCCCCAGCGTCGACCTGGGTGCCGACGAAAGCTATGCTGGTGGCTCTCTCACCCTGTCGATCATGGAGCTTGGCTGGGACAAAGAAACGCACGAGAGCTGGACTGAGCGTACACGCGATCTGCTGGAGAGATTCGGCCCCTTCCGGCTTGCCTGGATGGAGACCGTCGTCCGCATTGCCGACTGGCGAGCTTCGGCCAAAGAGCGAGGGCACAGCTATGACAATGCCTGAACCAATAGTGCTCGACGGATGCACCCCCACGCCGCTGGCGTCCTACCTGAAAGCACTCGGCATCTTACGCCTGTTATCATCACCCACCAACAATGTCACTGGCAAGGCCGCCGACCCTTGCGTGCGGGGCTGGTGGAATAAAGAGCATTTTCATCTGGGAACAACACTCACACGCGACGATATGCTTCGTTTCTTCCTGGAGGACTATGCACCAAGCCCGATCATTGCGCCATGGAATGGCCGTGCCGGTTTTCTTGAGGGAGAGATGCAAGAGATTTCGAATCGAACTGGTGCCGATCTCATGCGCAAGTTCGAAACAAGCCCGGCCCCTCGTTTTGCGAACATACGTCGGACTATCGAACACTTGCGTGGCAACAATGAGCTTGTCAGACTCGACCAGCTTCGTGCGAAAAAAAAGGATCTCGAGAAAGAGATTAAAGTCACTGCGGGGGAGGAGAAAAAGTCCCTAGAGGAGGAAAAGAAAAGGATAGAGAAGGAAGAAAAGCGGTCCAAGCAGCTACTACTTCCGTCTCTACGATCAGCGACGGAGCCGGAGCATGTGACGTATATCGACGCCTGCTATGTTCTCTCAACCGAGGAAACTCCCATGCCTTTACTCGGGTCCGGCGGCAATGATGGCAGCCGCGAATTAGGAGTCAACTTTGCGGATGCACTGTGTAAGCTGTTCGGGGTAGAAAACGGTTTTGCTACCGAGTTCGGAAAGTCTTCGCTTGATAGTGCACTCCTCGGCGGAGGCCGCTTGGATACTCGCGGAACAATGGGCCAGTTCAGTCCCGGCCAGGGTGGAAGCAATGCCACGAATGGCTTCGATGGCTCGAATCCTTTGAACCCGTGGGATGTCGTGCTGGCAATGGAGGGAACCATTGCATTCGCTGGTGCCCTGACCCGAAGTTGGGAGGCAACGAGCGGGAGCCGAGCCTCCTTCCCGTTCACTTTTGACGCCACCGAGGCTGCTGCCGGGAACTTCTCACCTGAAGACCCGAACCGTCCTCGCGGTGAAGTCTGGGCACCACTATGGAAAAAACCCGCCACTTTTATCGAGGTCATGACCATCTTCTCGGAAGGCAGACTTACCTTGGGAGACCGCACCGTACGAACTGGCCTTGATGCCGCATGTGCTATCGCACAGATCGGAATCGCTAGGGGAATCAATAGCTTCGAACGTTATTCCCTCATTCAACCCGACAGCAAGATGCCGTATCAGGCGACCCCTCTCGGCCGAATTGTCACACCCGACCACCCACGCCGAGACTTAACCCTTGATGTGGAAAGTGGCGGCTGGTTGAAGCAAGCACGGAAACTTACCGGAAACAGGAAAACAATGCCAAGTCGGTCTCGGCAGGCAATGCGCCGACTGGAGGATTCACTGTTCCAGATGACAGATGTAGCTCGAGCACCTGAAGGGACTCGCAATGCACTGGTGGCCCTCGGCAACTTCGTCGACTGGCTGGCCACGAATCGGAAGATCCGTGAGGAACTGAATCCTCCACCGAGATTGTCACGGGACTGGATACACCAAGCGGATGACGGCACACCTGAATTTCGGGTCGCAGTCGCTCTCGCCAGCCTCGGCCTGCCATCATTGGGAACCTCCGACAGATCCGTGTCTGCGGTGGGAGATGGCAGCTCGGCATTGGATTCAGTGTCCGAATCGTCCGACGGGACGCAGGCGGAAGCATCCCGATCTTCTGTTGTGCCCACGCTGCCGATGGCAGCCCATTTTGTTCCGATCGACGAGGAAGGCTTTTTCAGCGGAACGCACCTTCGCAGACTGCGGAAATGGGCGAAGAAAGACACCTTGCCCACCGTCGTCTGGGGAGCCGGAAGCCTCGTCTCGAACATGATCGCTGTCTTGGAGCGGAGAATAGTCGAAGCGACGATGCACAGGTTGCCAGACAAACCGCTCGCAGGCGCTGCCTTTGCAAGGGCCGCAGATGTGGCCGCGTTCATAGAAGGCGACTTCGACGACGCAAGATGTGCGTCGCTGCTTGCCGGCCTGGTATGGGCAACCCCAGTGCGGTTGCCGTACCGGAAACCACTTGGTGATGGTGCACCCGCCATGGGACTGCCCTTTGCCTATGCTGCCCTGAAGCCGCTTTTTTCCCCGGATGCGGCCCTTCGGCGCATCGGAGCGCTAGACGCCGAAGCCCACCTGCCGTTGCCACCCGGGTTGCTGGCTCGCCTGCGCACAGGTGGCGACTACCGGGACGGAGGTGCTATCAACGAGGCGGTCCGTATTGCACTGACCCGTGCTCGTGCGTCGGGCCTCGCCTCCCCTTTCAATCCGGCGGGCTCGCACCGCCGCACCGCCAGTCGAATTGGTGTCGGCGTCCGGGCCGACCGTCTGGCTGCCTCGTTGCTGATCCCGATCAGCAACCATGATTTGAAGAAGCTATTCGCACGTGTCTGGCCTGATGTGCCACCCGATGATAACTTTCGAACGAAGGAGATAACCGATGCCGCTTGATCTGACCCTACTTGATGGCGCACCGCGCCTGCTCATGGAAGCAACACTAAAGCCTGTCCAGGGCAGCCGATTCCAACCCACCGGGTTCCCCAATCTCGGCCATGCTGTCTACGAATCGCCGGACGGTCAGGGACGAATCGTGCTGGTGGAAAGTGCGCAGTCCATGGCGAACCGTCTGGAAGCGGTGTGCTGGGACGAAAACGCTGACGACTGGGTCAAGCCCCTCAGGGGACTTCCGGTCGTGAAAGTAGTGGACGAGAAGAAAAATCCGCTCACCAACTCACTACTTGAAGCCCATCGCCTCAACTCACCGTATATTCTGGAAGGCAAGGATAAATCGGTCGTGGATGTGCTGAAGCAACGCCTCGCATCAATGGAAGAAGTCGGTCGCGTCGATCTGCGAGAGCTTGCGCGGGTGCTGCTGGAACTCGACACCAATGCTTTGCTTCATGGCATTTTCCTTGCCAAGAAGGAGCTCGCCGGAGGCCGGTTGCGTCTTCCGAGATCTCTCTCCGCCTTCATCGAAGCTACGAATGCGAATGTGGCGGCGAGCGGTGGCGTCAAGAACGACAGTGTCGACCCGAGCGGGGACACGGGAAAGGGCTTCGGCAATGTCCCCTTTGCACGGGAAGAGTGGGTATCCGATCAGATCAAGGCCTTTTTCAACCTCGACCTTCGCCAGATCCGAGCGTTCGGCCTGGACGAATCGGTCGAACGAATGCTCATCGCGATTGCCCTTTTCAAGATTCAGCGCCTTCTCAGCGAGGGTCTACGGCTGCGCACCGCCTGCGACCTTGATGTTGAACAGGTCGAGGTCACCCGCCCCAACGGTTTCGTGTTGCCGAGCCTCGGCGATATTGAAGCCGAACTACCCTCTTTGATCGAAGCCGTCCAGAAAAAAGGGCTCTTCGGGGAACATCCCGAGTTGACCGTCACTTATCAAACGTAGGGAAAATGTTTGCTCTGAGCTTTCGCTTTCCCGCTAGTCGCTACCACGCGACACCCTGGGGCCGCAACGTCAACGAGGCGGATGTCGCTTGGCCGCCGGAGCCTTGGCGGCTTTTGCGTACGATTATTGCTGTGTGGTGGCGAAAAGGCAACCGCGAGCGTTGGTCGAAAGACGATCTCGCCGCCCTCATTGACGCGCTGGCTGAAGAGCCACCTGTCTACCGTCTGCCCGAAGGCGTAATCCATGCCCACACCCGACACTACATGCCGCAGGGGAAGCTGAATCAAGGGAAAGAGAAGACGACGCTCGTCTTCGACGGCTTCGTCCACCTGCCAAAGGGGGCTGAAATCGTTGCAGCCTGGCCCGCGCTGAATCTGAGTAAGAGTTTGTTCGATCTGGCAACCGACCTTGCTGAATCCATCGGCTATCTGGGTCGGGCAGAGAGTTGGACCGAATGTCAGGCCATGGATAACTGGGTCGACGAGGCAAACTGTCGACCTGCGGGGGACGAGGATACCGGAACTGCTGTGCGTGTGCTCACGCCACGCTCGCCGGCAACATATGCGGATGAACGAAAACGCTTGATCGCGAATGCTGAGCAGGATATGGTGGATATAAGGTCCCGACAGCAGCGTTCGTCGAAGCAACGTAGCACCCGAATCGAGACAATGTTTCGGAGCAAGACGACGGGTGTGGACACGCTGCCGGAACGACTTGTCGATGCATTGGTGCTCGACACCGCCGATTATCAGGATCGCGGGTGGAGTCGTCCGCCGGCGGCGCACGAAGTAGTCTACATGCACCCTGCGGATGCCAGCCTTGGCGTCATCCCCCGTAGCTTCGTCAGGCGTCGCCGCGACGTCCACCGTGAAAACAGACCCACAATCGCCCGCTTTCTGGTAGCCGGACGGCCTCTTCCCCGCATTGAAGATGCCGTCAAGATTGGGGAACTCATGCGCCTCGCTACACTTGCGCAGTTCGGCTGGAAAAAGGACGAGGCGAAGGGACGCTCAATTCCATGCGCACCATGGCAGATCTCTGGACGGGGTACCGATGGCCAACCGCTGGCAGACTCTCAGCATACCCATGCCTTCTGGCTACCGGAAGATGCGGATTCGGACGGCTGGGTCGACCACATCTCGGTCTACATCAAGACTGGCATCGACAATGATGTCCGCGCTCGTCTCGACCGACTCACCCGTCTCTGGCTCGCACCGAAACAACGATCGACCGGCGACGAACCCGAGCCTGCTTCGCTGAAGGAATGGCGGCTCGCGCTGGAGGGATTCGGCTCCACGACCGACTTTGCCGGGAGTGCGCGGATATTCGGTACCGCGACCCGTTGGCGAAGTGTGACTCCGTTCCTGGCGGCCGGGCATCTGAAAGCAACCGGTTACCCAGGCGAGGTTCGCCGCCTGCTGAAGCGCCGGGGTCTGAATGCGAACGGAGTGGAGGTCGAGGAGTTGAAGCGTATCGCCATTGGTGGAACCGAGCGGCACGCCTTGCGTTTCCATCGGTTCCGTTCCCGCAGCGGTGAAAAACAGCCCGACACTGCAGGCACCTTCCTGCGAATCACTTTCCCGAAACCATTCCCCGGCCCGCTCGCCATTGGATTCGGCAGCCACTTCGGTCTTGGGCTATTTGCCCCGGATGAATGATAGGAGATCCACCAAACTCGGAGAAATGAAAGAAGCTTCGAGCACATTACAAAAAGAAAAAATTGAGCAATGAGCAACATTTCCCTTATTTGCTATCGTCGTTTTGGGAACCTTCCTGACGACCTGTGAAACTACCCCTCCTTCCGGTTACCGCTTCTGCATACGATGAGGCCAGGGCACGTGCCCCGGATTATCTCATATTAACATCCACATGCGGACGTTTGATGTCGACGCTTCAATGAGGCCGGGGCACGTGCCCCGGATTATCAGGTTGTATTTTTTGCTGACGTAAGCGTTACGTCCGCTTCAATGAGGCCGGGGCACGTGCCCCGGATTATCCGCGGATTTTCGTTACGCCGGATTCGAAGACGCAATTGCTTCAATGAGGCCGGGGCACGTGCCCCGGATTATCCCTGCGAGATGGATGAAAAGGATTGGCCGCTGGATGATGCTTCAATGAGGCCGGGGCACGTGCCCCGGATTATCCTATTAGCCGCGTGGATTCTATGCTGCTGTGGAATGCTTCAATGAGGCCGGGGCACGTGCCCCGGATTATCCTCGCCTAAAGAATTGCTGTTTTGCGAAATTGATATGCTTCAATGAGGCCGGGGCACGTGCCCCGGATTATCGGCGCAACCTCCAACAACGACTCTAACCCATCAACGGCTTCAATGAGGCCGGGGCACGTGCCCCGGATTATCCATCGCAACCCGCCAAGACCAGCCCATCAATGCCACGCTTCAATGAGGCCGGGGCACGTGCCCCGGATTATCCGATTGATAGATGAGTGGAAAAAAGATGCAAAAATTGGCTTCAATGAGGCCGGGGCACGTGCCCCGGATTATCTCTCGATCAGATGCCATCAAATCACCCTCATCTTCATGCTTCAATGAGGCCGGGGCACGTGCCCCGGATTATCAGTCACTATACAACCCCTTGGCGGTCAAGACAAAATCCTGTCGCTTTCGAGCGGTTGGAAAATTTCTTCGCCGCATGGTGTGCAATCAGTTCTCCGTACAGTCTGATCATCGGGCAAAACACCAAAATATCAACCGGATGTGCAGACTCGAACGGTTCCCAGTGTTTTCCCGCACCACCTCACCGCTCGAAACTATTCGGCAGGAGTGGCATACGTCATTTTTGAAGCCAGGCATTGGTCTGTGGAATCTTCAGTGGACTGCATATTATACAACGACAGCTTGGCGCTCGATCACTGAAAAGGTCTTGCCGATGCTCATGACGGCGATATCAGTCTTGTCCGCTGGTCCGATGTCGATCACCAGAACGTGGTCCTCACCCGCCTTGATGAGTTCGCGCAGCTTGGTTTCCAATTCGGCGTGGCGCCGGCGTGACAGACGGCACTGGAACACCGAAAGCTGGAGCCATTCCCCGAATCCGTGCAGGGTCTTGAAGACGCGCCGCCAACGCCGGCTGTCGGAGATGTCATAAGTAACAATGTAGGTGTGCTCGTCGCTCATTGTGTGCCACCGCTCATCTGGGGAGATAGTGCGGATAACGGGGCAGTTCGCCGAGTAGATGGCGGCACAACAGACGCGCCTGCAATAGCAGCAGTCGGCGCATGCTGAGACGGTAGCCGAACAGCGGGTGGGTGGTCTCCTGAGAGAGGCGCCGTTCGAACGCGCCAACGAAACGGCGGCGACCAGTCGGTGTCAGCGCCGTACCGGTAGGAGCACTCACGAAATCCCCCGGCGAGACTTCGCCGGTGTTGACCGCTGACAAGACCACCGAGTCCGCGATGATCGGGCGAAACGGCTCCATGACGTCGAGGGCCAGGGCGGGCTTGCCGTAACCTGATGCATGAAAGAAGCCCCGATAGGGATCGAGCCCGACGGTGGCGAGCGCAACGGTGCAGTGGCGTGTCAGCATGGCGTAGGCAAGCGACAGCATGGTGTTCACGGGGTCGGTCGGAGGACGACGGTTGCGGGTGTCGAAGCGGAAGGGCGCGAGTCCTTCCGCATCTCCCGCAGCATCCCGGGTGCCAGGTGGCACCAACAGGTCTGCGAACGCCCGAAAGTAGGTCGCTGCGGAGTCTCCTTCAATCCCCAGCAATATGCTGACCGAGCTTGCGACCGTCGTCGACCGCCGGGCGGCATTGAGTCGGTCCAAAACGACCTTGCGCTTATCACGGTCACCGCGCCAGTTACGGCGTACAATGGTTCGCTGATTCACGACTTTGGCGGCAACCAGATCACGGGAAAAGCCCAGGCAATAGCTCGCGTCGAAGCTGTGCCGGTACTGCGCGGTGCGGACTTCAACATTGCGGTGACCAACCCCGTGGGCGATGCCGCGAAACCAGCCGCCATGGCTGTGGAAGGCAACCGGGATTTCGCGCTCCATCAGTGTGGCGAGTGCGGGCGTGGTGATCGAGACGTTGCCGAACAGGGCCACGTCGGACACCTCGTTCAACCGCACAGTGGTATCACCCTGCTCCTCGTCGGCGACCTTGAGGGTCTCGCCCTCCTTGGTAATGCGCGCCCGCTGTGACTGGACGACCAACGGCAGGGCCTCGTCTGTTCCCACCGCGATCGGACGGGGCGCCAGGTTTGAACCCCCAAGCGAGCGCATCTCGTCGGGAAGGCAAATGGACACAAGGGCGCATCGCGGACACTTCGGGCTGTCCCTCAACGGCGGCGGGATACGCTCGTGGGCGACGGTCAGACGCAGGCGGCTCACCGCCTCCAAGGCAGCAAGCCGCAGTTCATCGTCGAGGACTACCCGGATGCGCTCGCGGCTCTGGGCATACCAGATGGCACCTTCCTCGACCTTGTAGCCGTGCTCTTCAAGCAGCAGCGCCTGGAGGCAGACCTGGATACGCTCCGGCTCGTAGGCACCCTTCGCCACATGGGGTCGCTTGCCGCGTTTGTAATCGACCGGTGTGACCACGCCGTCCTCGGCCTCGGCGATGTCGATCTTCGCGATCACGCCGAGCGTTTCCGACGAGAGGGTCAGGGAGCGGCTGACCACTTTGGCATCGTCAGCTTCCAGGGTCTCGGGCTCGGGCAATGGCTTGTTGGCACGGTCGACCCGGGTATGCACCCGCCGCCCGTCCACGGTGTCACTAGTCTCTACCCATTCGGCCTGACCCCACATGAGATAAGCAAGGCGCGGGCAATAGACGAACTCGTTCACCATCCGCGCCGGAACCAGCGGGGCCTCGCCAGTCGCCGCTGGAGCGGGGAGATAAAGTTCGAGTTGTCTGTGCGTCATAGGCACGCATCCCGGTTCAACCGCTGTCGTGCGTGACGCCAACAGCTTTAAGGTACACGCCGCTCAAAGGGGCCGGAACTTCGGTGACCCGGGGTAAAGCGGTGCAAATCGCATGAACCTCTCAGCACCAAGACTTCCTTACCTTCAATGCGGGACGCACCAGCAATCCGACCGTCAGTGGAAGACTTGAGGTTGACCACACCAGAGCAGCAGAGTAACCTATTTTGGCGTCAATAGGCAAAACAAGTCCGAATGACAACTCCCAACTACACCAAGTCCTCTCCGCTTGGAAAAATGACAAACCACCGTCGTAATCAACGATGCAGCGACTGTCGCCTTCCTTTGAATGACCAACCGTTCCGTAGAACGGCATGATACTGAGCGAATTGCAGCCCATGGAAGACGACACCATGACAGAACACTATGAGCACAATGAACGATGCTGTCACAGTGTAACTCGGCTGGCGCTCACGGCTGCGCGTCAGCGCATCGGTCCCAAGCGTGCAAAAGAGGAAGCCACAGAGGCAACCAACCCGATTCCGGGTGTGCTGGCGTTCAAGATCGATGCGGGACTCGCGGACGATGCGGACCCTGCCCTCGTGGCTCGCGCCGCACGCCGCGCCATGCTGGCACGGGTACAGGCAACCCTGCCACGTAGCCAACGTCCTCCACCGTATGTAAGCGGCCATGAGGACGACGGCAGGCCAGTTCGCAGAGGCGCTCACCGGCATATCGCCGTCGTCTCCGATCTGCCGCGCCGACGTCTGCTCTTTGTCGCACCAAGCCTGTTGCAACGCGGCCATGTGCAGTGGGGAGAGATCGCTGGCGATCACGCTCGATTCGAGCGTGCGCTTGAAGGCATGCGCACACTGCGGGCAGGCCGGGCGGGTCGTCTGACCCTCTCGCCCTCGGTACCGGATACCAACAGCGACCCATTGTTCGCGCCCTCGCGGGGATGGGAGAGCGTGATCGACTATCGCGTGACCCGGCACCACCGCAGGCTATCAAACGAAGACGCGCTGAGCACCGATGTGCTGGCAGAACTCCGGCGCATCGGCTGGCCGACACCGCTCGCCGTTGAAGTGCTGTCGGTGCGGTGCGGACCACGAGGCGGGCTTTCGGGCCGCCTGCGGCTCAGCTTCGCCATGGCCCAGGCAGGACCGCTCGTCATCGGCCACACCGCGCACAAGGGTGGCGGCCTGTTCGCAGCCTCGCGTGGCGCAGGCGCGGAACGCGCCGGAGAGCCCGGATGATGGGCGATGACCGCAAAACCGGGGACGACCGAGTAGTCGCCGACAAGGCGAACAAGCCGACGCGGCAACATGTGCTGCTGACGGTGCTCGGCAGGGCGCCGCAACCTGCGTGCTACCGTCTCGGGGGCCGCCAGGCCGAGGCCAAGCTCGCACCCCTTGCGCTCTACGAACTGCTTGCGCAGTCCGACCAGCCCGATTGCGTTCCTGATCGCGTTGTGGCGCTCTGCACGTCGAAAGCGAAACACGAAAGCTGGCCGTTACTGGAGACAACACTGGACGGTCGATGCAAGACAGAACGGGTCTGCGTGCCCACGGGCGAAGCCCTGGCATCGGTCGATGCGTATATGGAACAGGCCGCCAAAGCCATCGGCAACAACGCCGACATCACCGTCGATGTGACCCACGGCTTTCGACACATCTCGTTCCTGACCTATATGGTCGCGCTCTATGTCTCTGCACTGCACGGCATACGGGTACGAGGCGCGTGGTACGGAATGTTTCGCAGGGACGTACCCAGCCCGTTCTTCGATCTACGCCCGCTCCTGGAACTGCCGCGCTGGCTCCATGCGTTGCAGGCGTTGAACAAGACCGGCAACGCAAGACCGATAGCCGAAATCCTTGGCAACGACGCACCGAAGCTGGCTGATAAGCATATGGAAGTCGCGCAGGATATGGCGCGTGAACTGACCGAGGTCTCGGAAGCGTATCTGGCGGGGCTCCCACTTGAACTGGGCCGACAGGCAGGCATCATTCGTGAGCAACGCATCAAGCCCATGCGCAACCTGATCTGGGACGGCTACCGTCTGCCACGAGGCGACGCGTTGGTCAATCGGATCGACAATTTTCTTGCGCCTTTCGTGCTTGACTGCGTGTCTGGAGACGGGTGGAAAGGGAAAATTCCGCTGACAGAACACCTGCTGAAAACGCAGGCCTGCCACATCGACGACCTGCTGGAGCGCGGGCATATCGCCACCGCGCTCGGCCTGATGAACGAATGGACCGTTTCCTGGGTCCTGTGGGCACAGGAACAGACGCAGGAATGGCTCGACTACAACAAGGCAAGGCGCGGCGCGGGCAATCTTCTGGACGCGATAGAGGCTTGCGGCAGAGACCGGGATTTCAAAGATCGGCTGAGCGACGAGCAGCGACAACTGGGGGAATACTGGGGCAAGCTCAAGGGACTGCGCAACGGATACGCCCATCACGGGATGCGTAAACAGGACCTTGTCGGCGATACCGACGTCAAAAACAGGCTTTGCGAGGTTCGAGAGTACTGGCGCGACACGCTTCGCTATCGTCCGCATGTATGTCTGGCGTTTGGCAAGCAGCCGGGTCGGCGGGTACTGGTCAGTCCTGTCGGCATGCGTCCCGGGGTACTCTTCAGCGCGTTGCGGGCGTGCAAAGACGAAGCCGGAGAACCCGATCTGTGTCTGGCCATCTGTTCGCACGACACCGAAGCCACCGTCCAGGACGCGGCGCATGCGGCCGACTTCGCAGGTGCCATCAAGACGATCCTGCTGGAAGACCCGTATGGCGGTGTACGCGAGATCAGGCAACAAGCAAAGGCGGTGCGCACCCACTTCGTGGGCGCCGGCGAGGTCTTTGTCAACGTCACTGGTGGAACGACACTGATGGGCCTTGTCGCGGAAGCAGTTGCCAGCGCGGCACACCGCCTCGCCTGCCCGGTTCGGCGCTTCGGACTGATCGACCGCAGGCCGACGGCGGAACAGGAGAAAGACCCCTGGCAGGCCGGAGAGCCGTTCTGGATCGACAAGGAGGACGGGGGTGGCAAAACCGACAACGATTGAAGCGACATACAGCGTCGTGACGCCGTTGTTCTGCGCCGGCGCCGATAGCGCACACCCGGAACTTCGCCTGCCGAGCTTCAAAGGGGTACTGCGCTTCTGGTGGCGTGCGCTGGCGTGGCCGCGATACAGCGGCGACCTCGCCAAAATCCAGGGACTGGAAGACAAACTGTTCGGCAGTGCGGATGGCGGTCAGTCGCGTGTGCTGCTGCGCTTGGCGTGCCGGAGCACACCACCGGAGAAAAAAATAAAAAAAAAGGGGAAATTGCTGACCGTGGCTCAAGCTCACGGCGGTCGGCAATCAAAACCCGTCGGTAACGGGGCCCGCTACCTGGGTTATGGCGTCATGGACACGAAGGCACGCCTGACGTGCGCCTGCCTGGCACCGTTCGAATTCACCGTTCAACTGCGCTGCCGCGACCTGAGCGAGGAAGACCTCGCGCTGCTGCGGAACGCGCTGATTGCGCTCGGCACCCTCGGCGGCATGGGTGCGAAGAGCCGCAAGGGATACGGTTCGCTGGTACTGCGATCGCTGATCGAGAACGAGAAACAATGCTGGGACGCACCGGAGTCCATCGACGAGCTGAGCGCAGCGATTGGACGGCTGCAGTGCGACCGGGAGGCAGACGGTTTTCCCGAATACACGGCGTTTTCGTCCGGCACCCGCCACATTCTGCTGTCCGGCGGCAAAGTACCGCTGGAACTGCTCGATCGAGTGGGCCGGGAGATGGTGCGATACCGAAGCTGGGGCCAGAACGGGAAAGTCTTGAATGGGATCGATTCGGAAAAAAAATTCAAAGACGACCACGACCTGATGACAGACAATCGACCTAAGAAACACCATCCACGCCGCATCGCCTTCGGGTTGCCACACAATTACGGCAAAAAAGAGATTGTGCCTGCCGACAAGGACCGACGCGCCAGCCCGCTGTTCATTCACATCCACGAGTGCGGCGGCGCACCCATCGCGGTTGTGTCGTTCCTGCCTGCACGATTCCTGCCGCAAAAGAAACCGCAGATTTCGGTCGACAAGACAAACATACCGATGGTGCCCGAGGTGGAACTCTACCGCCCGATCCACGCATTCCTCGACCGCCTGCTCGATAAAGATCAGCACAAGGAGCCGTTCGATAGAGTGATAGAGAACAAGAGCAAGGTACCAGCATGACGCTGCGCCTCGACATCACGGTCGGCCCGGTCCAGGGGTTCGTGGCGCAGTCACGGCGCACACGCGATCTGTGGGGCAGTTCGTATCTGCTCTCCTTCCTCGCCGGCCATGCGATGCACGGAGCGAAGCAGGCCGGTGGCCGTATCGTCCAGCCCGTGGTGGATAAAGATGTGCTATACCAATGGATCAGCGGCAAGCGCGATGGCGAACCACCAAGGATCGGCTCGCTGCCGAACCGCTTTGCGGTCGATGTCGATGGTGACGCAGCGGCGGTCGCTGACACCGCTCAGGAAAACCTCGAAGCCGCCTGGACGCGGGCCTGCGACACCGTATGGGACAAGTTCGTGGCAGACGCCTGCGAACATGGCGACGGCACGCGAGCAATCTGGGAACGCCAGGTTGGCGCGTTCTGGGAAGTGGCGTGGACCGCCGGCCCTGCCGGAGACGGGCTGCTCGCCCGGCGCAAGCACTGGCGCCTGCACTGGCCACCCGAGGAACCGGGTGACAAATGCACCGTCATGCATGACTTGCAGGAACTTTCGGGCCATGTACGCGCAACGGGTAGCACCGAACGAAAAGCGCAAGATGATTTTTGGGCGCATGTGCGCGAACGTGAAGGAATCGGCGAATTGAACCTGCGGGACAATGAACGGTTGTGCGCCGTCGCCATGGTCAAGCGCCTGTTCCCGCTGGTCTCCGAGGAGGCGCTCGGATGGCAAGTGGGGCAGTCGCGCTGGCCCTCGACGGTACATGTCGCCGCACGGCCATGGCTCCGCCGGGTGGAAACCGCTGCGCCGCAGGCAGCGCACAACTACGCCGAACAGATCAACCGGTTTGCGCCAACCGGTGTCCTGTCCGAGTATTCTCCGCCAAGTCTGGACACGGGCGACAGTACCACAAGGGAGTTCCATCGACTCGACGCCAACTGGTTTCACCGCGACGCAGTGGGAAATGCGCGGTTATGTCCGCTCAAGGCCAACACCGAGGATGCCGTGCGAGACACACTTGGCAAGCTACTGGAAGCGGTCTACGACACCAAAGACCAGAATGGGCGCCCTCTCGGCGGGCCTGCCTCGTTCTATGCGCTGCTGCTCGCCGATGGCGACCGGCTGGGAAAGCTGGCAGGCGAACGCAGCGTCGAATGCGTCAGCCAGGCACTGGCGGACTTCACGCAAAAGGTTCCCGGGGTCGTCCGCGAATACGATGGCGAGACGGTCTACGCCGGCGGTGACGATGTGCTCGCCATGCTGCCCGTGTCGGACGCGCTGCGCAGTGCGGAGCGACTTGCCAAATGTTACAGGGACGCATTCAACAATGTGCCCAAAGCCACACTTTCGGCCGCGGTGGTTTTCACCCATATCCGTTACCCGCTCGGCGCCGCGATCCGGGAAGCCCACTGCCTGCTTGACGATGTCGCAAAGGAGGAGAACGGCCGCGACTCACTGGCGGTGGGAGTCCTAAAACCCGGCGGGCTGAACGCACAGTGGGTCACGACGTGGGAGCGACCGGGGCCGGACGGCACCTGCGGGTCGTCTGTCGAACATATTAACGCACTGATCAAAGCACTGGTAGACGGTTCCAGGACCGACACGTCGGGGCCGGGCCTGTCGTCCGCGCTGCTTTACCGCATCCGTGAATTGCTGGTCGGACTTGGTGTATGGGGTTCGTGGTGTCCCGGCACCTGGGGCTCCGTGCCGGAAGGTTTCCATGAACTGCTGCGTGCCGAAATCGGCCACAGCCTCAGCGTGAGTGGAGACAAGAATGCCGAAGAGCGAACCCGGAAGACAGCGGACCTGGTCCAGGGTTTGCTGCGGCGGCGTGTGTCTACGCTCGGCGATAACACGAATGCCGAGGACACAGCACAGATCGGGGTAGATGTGCTGCTCCTCGCCCGCTTTCTCGCCAGGGACGGGCAAGGCGAGGACGAATCATGATCGCGATCCGTCTTGAACCGCTGGACACGTGGTTCTTTCGCGGTGGCACGCCGTTCGCACGCGGAGACACGCCGCAGGAAGCTGTCGAGAGCCTGTTCCCGCCGCACCCGGCAACGGTGACCGGCGCACTGCGGGCGGCACTGGCGCAGGCCCGCGGCTGGGACGGCCACGGGCGCTGGCCCGAAGCGTTCGACCAGGTGCTCGGCAATGGTCCCGAAGACCCGGGCAGACTTTGCTTTGACGGCCCGTTCCTGCTGCAGTGCGGCAAACCGCTGTTCCGCGCACCTCGTCACCTGCTTGGCGTCAAGAAGGCGGATGGATGGCAACCGTGCGCGTTGCTGCAACCGGGGCCACCGGTCCAGTGCGATCTGGGCACAGCGGTGCGCCTTCCCGAACAACCGCAAGATCACGACCACACCACCAAACCGACGACCGGCGACGAGGAATGGTTGACCCTGGAGGGATTGACCGCCGTGCTGCACGGTAAGCTCCCGGATCCAGCCGAGGTCGTGCCGCAAAACACACTGTGGTCGGTCGAGGACCGTATCGGTCTCGAGCGCGACAGGGACACGCGCAGCGCAAAAGAAGGCATGCTGTACAGCACCCGGCATGTGCGCCCGGCGCGTGATGTTTCCCTTGGCCTGCGCGTCGCCGGGTTACCTGCGGACTGGACCGTGCCGTTCGGACAGTTGGTCCCATTGGGCGGCGAGAGTCGGCTGGCGGAATGCCGGGAATGGCAGGACGGCCCGGCCCTCGATACCCTTACGGCAAAACCCGGTTCAGCCGGGCGGGTAACATTGATCGCTCTGTCGCCGATCGACCTGGAACCAGACGTCATTCGCGGGGAACAGCTGATCGATTCTTTGGGCGGCGCCCGGGTGGTGTCGGCCTGCATCGACCGTCCGCAACGCATCGGCGGCTGGGATTCTCTGACACGCCGCCCCTTGCCGCTACGCAGCGTACTGGCCCCAGGCAACGTGCTGTTCTGCGAGGTGCCGGAAGCGGGGATGAAAGCCGTCACCTCCGGTAACCTGCTGCGCATCGGTGCACGGCAGGCCTGGGGATTCGGCCTCGTCGCATGCGGCGGCTGGTCGGAAGTGTAACCATGAATGCAACCATGCTCGGCTGCTGGCCGGGAAGACAGGAGACACCAACATGAACGCAACTATGCTCGGCCTGCTGGCCGAAAGCCCCATTCACCCCGGCAGCGGCCGCAGCATGGGGGTCGTTGACCTGCCGGTCGCCCGTGAGGCGGCGACCAATTATCCGGTGCTGGTGGGATCGAGCCTGAAAGGCGCACTGCGTGACAAGGCGAATGCGAAAGACGCCGACCACTACTTCGGCAAACCCGACCAGGCGGGCGAGTTGCGCGTTTCCGATGGGCGGCTGCTGCTATTGCCGGTGCGCAGCCTGACCGGAACCTATCGCTGGGCGACGTGTCGGCACCTGATCGAGCGTTTCCGCCGCGACCTCGCTCGCGCCAACCTCGCACGCGCCGACCTTGAACCGCCGCCGGAACTGCCATCCATCGACCAGGAACACGTTCTCGCCACGGGTGATGGGACGCTGTTTCTGGAAGAGCGGCAGTTCCATATCGCCGAGAAGCCGCCGCAGGCAATCGTGGACACCATCAAACCGCTGCTTCTGCATCAGGAAACGCAGGACCGTCTGGACGCACAACTCGCCATTCTGAACGACGAGGATTTTGCCTGGTTCGCACGTTACGGCTTGGCCATACAGGCGCGCAACGTCCTCGAGGATGGCACCAAGAAGAGCAAGAATCTATGGTATGAGGAGACCTTGCCGCCGGATACCGTGATGTATACGCTGATCTCGGGTCGTGGTGGCAAAGCGCACGAGACGCTCGGTGTGCTGTTTCCCGAAGACGATCCCTATCTGCAGGTCGGCGGCAACGAGACGGTAGGGCAAGGCTGGTTCGCCGTGCGCCCATACGGTGCTGGTAACGGAGGCGTGTCGTGAAGACGCTCGCACAGCGGCGTGCGGCCCACGCGCACAAGCGAGTCGGCGAAATCGAAAACACGTTCAACAGACAAGACGCTCGAAGACTGTATCGCACCTATGTGGATCGTCTGGGCCCGGCCATTGTCATGAACGGCCTGGGGCAGGCATTGGCGACGGAACGTGCCACGGCGGGTAACGGTAACGACTCGAAGGATGCGCACACAGCAATCTACGACAGCCTGAATAGCTGGCTCTGTAGCGAGGATGGTGTCTATCCGCCGGACAACGATCTGCTGTGTGCAATCACGGAGCATGACCAGTCGCATTACCTCCGCGCCCAGGTCGAAGCGCTGGCGTGGCTCGAATGGCACAAGAAGTTCTGCCGTGCGGCGTTCCCGGACTCCGAAGGGGATACAGAGTGATGCGCCCGCTTTACAGGGTACCGGCCGACACAAAACCGACAAAACCGAAGGGCTGTCGTGCACACAACGGCCTCTGGTTCGACAAGTTCTGCAACACGTGGGAGAGTAAATCTGGCAACCCAGTTATGACAGCGGAGAGAAAATTGTGCTGGATCAAGACCGTCACCAATGAACCGGTCGGCGACCGGGAGCAAATCCAGAAGTATGCCCTGCGGCAGGTGCGCATGGTTCGGAGACTGGGTGGCCGCTTCGCGGTATTCAAGACCGAATCGCGGTTCGTGACCGGCCTTGGCCGCAGCCATCCCGTCGAGAACGGTTTCGCCTGGCATCCGACCCTGGGCACACCCTACCTGGCAGGCAGTTCGCTCAAGGGTCTGTTGCACGCCTGGACAAGGCAGGACCCGGATCTGGCCTCCCGGAAACCGACACAGGTGTTCGGCGAGCAAAACCGGGCGGGCGGCATTTGTTTCTTCGATGCCGTTCCCATAAAGCAGGTGACGCTGGAAGCGGATGTCATGACCCCGCACTATGCCGGCTGGACCCCTGAGGAACCACCCGGCGACTGGCGTTCCCCGATCCCGATCCCCTTTCTGGTCACACAGGAAAAGACACCGTTTCTGTTTGGCTTTGCGCCGTGTCGGCAGATGGATGATGGCTATCTCGATGACGTTTGGGCGTGGCTGTGTGCCGCCCTCGAATGGGCCGGCGGTGGTGCCAAGACAGCGGTCGGCTATGGCCGGTTTGGCCATGATGTAGAGCAAACCCAGAAATTCAAAGACGAGATGGAACGGGAGGAGGCGCGCAAAACCCCGGAGGGGCGCTGGCGATTGAAACTCGAAGGCAAATCGGAAAACGAAGTCCTCGATCGGGTGCGGCACCATCTCGAAAAAGAACCCTTGACCGAAGCCGCCGAACGCCAGACCTTCGCACGCGCTGTGTTGACGCTGCATCCGGATTGGGTCAAGGCATGGCGGTCCGGGAAGCCCAGTGAACCAGGTACCAACGTCGGGAAAAAGAAACTGAAGGAACGCGCACGTCTGATCGACAAAGCACTCGCCGAGACCGGGGCAAATGGAAACAGCAAGCTCAGGTCAGGATAAACATCGAACGCCGCTACGGCATTGGGGTCGGTTCGCTGTCAGGATTCCGGGTATATGAGTGACGGATTCCAACGCGTGCTTGACCATATCCGATCGATCGCGGGAACGGAAGCCAGGAAAGGTCTACTGTTCGAGCGGCTGATGAAGACATATTTCGAGCAGGACCCACTGTACCGAGATCGGTTCTCGCAAGTGCAGCTATGGTCCGAATGGGCTGCTGGCCGACATGATTTCGACGGTGCCGATACCGGCATCGATCTCGTTGCCGAGGAGCGGGACGGCGGTTTTTGCACTATCCAGTGCAAGTGCTATGCGCCGGAAACGAGGATTTCAAAGGCCGAACTCGACTCCTTCATCGCGGCGTCGGCACGCGAACCGTTTACCGCTCGAATCGTTGTCGATACCGGAGACGAATGGGGAACAAACGCAGTCAAAACCATCACCGGGTTGAAACCCGCCTGTTCGGTACTCCGGTTCGGTGACCTCGCGAGTCGTCCCTTCGATTGGCCTGACCTGGTTCGAGAGACACCCGAAGATTTGACCTTTCGCCGTGAGCTGTTCAGTCTACAGCCACATCAGAAGCGGGCGTTCGACGACGTGTTGAAGGGATTTACGGATTGCGACCGCGGCAAACTGGTTATGGCCTGCGGCACAGGCAAAACCTTCACAGCATTACGCATCGCCGAGGCGATCGCCGGCGACGGCGGCCGAGTGCTCTATCTCGTGCCATCGATCTCGCTGTTCCAACAATCGATGCGCGAGTGGGCGGAGCAGCGCGAGCTGGCGCATCGCTACGTCGGCATCTGCTCGGATACCCGTGCGGGACGCACCGATGAGGACGCCTCGTTTCTGGAGTTGGAAATCCCTGTCACGACCGATCCAGGTACGATCGGCAAGGCGTTGCGGTTGGTATCATCGAAGACAATGACCGTGGTGTTCTGCACCTATCACTCGCTCGGTCTCGTCGAGCGGGCACAGGACGAAAGTGCACCACCGTTCGATCTGATTCTCTGTGACGAGGCCCATCGGACAACAGGTATCGATCGGCCTGACGACAAGACTTCACCGTTCGTTCTCGTGCATGACGCCAAGCGTATCCGTGCCACACGGCGCCTCTACATGACGGCGACGCCACGCCTTTATACCGAGGGGGCGAAAACGCGGGCGGCAACCCACGGTGTCGACGTGTTCTCGATGGATGACGAGGCGACTTACGGGCCGGAGTTCCATCGCCTACCGTTCTCCCGAGCCGTCGAGCAGGGCTTGCTGTCAGATTACAAGGTCTCTGTTCTCGCCGTGTCCGAGAGCCATGCTGACAAGGCATTGCAGTCGCATCTGGCCTCATCCAGTGGCGCGATCAATCTGAGCGACGCCGCCCGGATCGTCGGCTGCTGGCAAGCTCTGCAAAACCCGGAGAACCGGCGAACCGAGGACGGACCCATCCAACCTTTACGGCGTGCGATCGCGTTCACCGACCGGATCAAGTCATCAGAACTACTGGCAAAGCATTGGGGTAACCTCGTCGAACAGCAAACTGCGGCGCTATTGCCCGAGATGGAACGAGGTACGGCATTCCAGTGCGAAACCCGGCATGTGGATGGACAGCACCACGCGCTCGAGCGCAAGGCGCGTATCGAGTGGCTGAAAGGCACGACCGAAGGCGCATGCCGCATCCTCTCGAATGCCCGCTGCCTGTCGGAAGGGATCGACGTGCCGGCGCTCGACGCGGTAATTTTCATGACCGAGCGCAAGAGCGTCGTCGATATCGTCCAGGCCGTAGGCCGTGTGATGCGCAAGGCTGACGACAAGACCTATGGATACATCGTGCTGCCGGTCGCGGTGGCGGAGGGGCGGGATCCGGCCCAGGTACTCGACAGCGGCAAGGAGTTCGATGTCGTGTGGAACGTGTTGCGTGCGCTCCGCTCGCACGACGATCGCCTTGATGCTGAAATCAACCAAATCGATCTCAACAACCAGCCGACGGACCGGATTATCTTCAGTTGGGACGGCGACGAGGGTGAATCCCCGCCCGGCGCGACAGAGCTTGCGTTTCCACCGATCGACCTGCCTCCCGGCGCGATCTACGCGAAGATCGTTGAGAAGTGCGGCGACCGGAAGTACTGGGAAAGCTGGGCGAAGGATGTCGCGGATATCTTCACACGGCTGGTGACGCGGATCGGCGGCCTGCTCGCCGATCCCCACAATAAGACCCTGAGCGAATGGTTCGAGGCGTTCCACAAAGAGTTGCAGGTTTCGATAAACGAATCGCTCACGACCGACAGCACCATGGATATGATGGCGCAGCATATTCTGACCCGCCCGGTATTCGAGGCACTGTTCGATGGCTACGACTTCGCCGGCGGCAATCCGGTGGCCCGTGCACTGGACGCCTTGCGGCACGACTTCGGAGAGTTCGGGCTGGAGAATGAAACCCGCGACCTTGAAAGCTTCTACGAAAGCGTCAGGCTGCGAGCGTGCGGACTCGACAACCCGGCCGCACGGCAACGGGTGTTGATGGAACTCTACGAGAAGTTCTTTGCGACCGCGATGAAAAAGGACGCGGACCGGCTCGGCATCGTTTACACACCGGTAGAGATCGTGGACTTCATTCTGGCAAGCGCCGACTATGTGGTACGCGACGAGTTCGGGCGAGGTCTGAGTGACGAGAACGTCCACGTGCTTGACCCCTTCACCGGGACCGGCATTTTCCTGGTCCGGCTGTTGCAGTCGGAACTGCTACGCGATGCCGATCTCGCCCGGAAGTACCGGGAGGAACTTCACGCCAACGAACTGGTTCTGCTCGCCTACTACATTGCGGCCATCCACATCGAAGAGGCATACCACGGCCGAGTTGGCAACGACGGCGCTTACGAGCCTTTCGGCGGGATCGTGCTCACCGACACCTTCAACCTGCATATCGGACGGGCGGGATTCCCGAGGAACTGGCTACCGGACAACAGCGAACGCGCCGAGCGCCAGCAGAAGCTGCCGATCCAGGTGATCATCGGCAATCCACCCTGGTCGGCAGGGCAAAGGAGTGCAGCCGACGACAACCCGAATGTGGACTATCCCGAGATCGAACGACGCATCGCCGAGACCTACGCTGACCAGTCGGCGGCGACGCTGAAGAACAGCCTCTACGACAGCTACAAGATGGCGATCCGCTGGGCGTCGGACCGTATCGACGACTGCGGCGTTGTCGCCTTCGTCACCAACGGTTCCTGGATAGACGGCAATGTCGACTCCGGCGTACGGGCCTGTCTGGTGGAGGAGTTTTCATCGATCCATGTGGTGAATCTACGCGGTAATGCCCGGACATCGGGTGAGCGCAGACGCTCGGAAGGCGACAATGCTTTCGGCCAAGGTTCCCGGGCGCCAGTCGCGATCGCGATACTCGCGAAGAACCCGAACGCGGCGCACAAGGGCTGCCGCATCCTGTACCGTGACATCGGCGACTATCTCTCCCGCGAGGACAAGCTCGGGATGCTGCGCAAATGGGGTTCGATCGCCGGTATCGAAGACTGGGAAGAGATCGCCCCGGACCGGCACCACGACTGGATCGGAAAGCGCGCCGAAGCGTTCCAGACACTCTACCCCCTGGGATCGAAGGCGGGGAAATCGGGGGAGACGGATGAAACGGTATTCCAGCTTTTCAGCAACGGCTACAAGACCGGTCGCGACGCCTACATCTACAACTTCTCGCACGAGGCCTGCGCTGAAAACGCACTCCGGATGGTGAACGGATATCGCAGTGCTCTGGCTGCGCGGGAGCAACACCCCGGATACACCGTCGAGGATGCAGCAAATCGCCATTCCGCGCATGTTCACTGGGACCCACAACTCAAGAACAACCTGAGGCGACAGAAGGAAGCAGTTTATTCGCGAGATAATATCTGGGCGACACAATATCGTCCATTCGTGAAGCAGTATTGCTATGTCGAACGACTCTTCGCTCAACGAAAATCCCAGCAGGACAGCATCTTCCCCGCCGCCGACACCGAGAACCGTGCGATCTGCGTCCCCGGGGTCGGTTCGACCAAGCCTTTTTCGGTGCTCGTCGTGAACACGATGCCGGATCTGGAATTGATCTCGAAGGGACAATGCTTCCCACGCTATCGCTACCAGCGCCGGAGCGATCAGCAGAGGCTTCCCGGCATGGGACCACCACCCGAGCGCAGCGACAACATTTCCGACACCGCGCTCCGCACGTTCCAGGTACGCTACGGCAACAACAGGATTACGAAGGATGCGATCTTCGACTACGTCTACGGTGTGCTGCATGCACCCGAGTACCGCGAACGTTTCGCCAACGACCTGGCGAAAGAGCTGCCACGCATCCCGTTCGCGGCAGATTTCCATGCCTTTGCCGAAGCGGGCCGACGCCTGACGGCACTGCATCTCGGCTACGAGATCTGCCCGGAATATCCGCTCGATGTCGAGTTCCTGTCGCCGGGCGAACCAAAACCCGAACACTTCAGGATCGGGGCACGAACAATGCGGTTCCAGGACGACAGCCGGTCGGTCCTTGCGATCAACGACCATATACAACTTGTGGGCATCCCTCCAGAGGCGCACGAATACCAGGTCAACGGGCGAACACCCATTGAATGGCTCATCGACCGCTACCGGATCATACGGGACAAGAAAAGCGGGATTGTCAACGACCCGAACGGCTGGTTCGACGACCCGCACGATCTGATCGCGGTGTTCCGTCGCATCGTGCATGTAAGCGTGGAAACCGTAGCCATCGTGTCAACCCTTCCCAGTCCACTTTCCGAGCCAGAGAACAGTGTCCGGGGTAATGTGGGACCAGGATAGCAGTGGGGAGACCGCTCCGTTAAAGGTGTCAGACTTTAGCCCTCCCCTCGGGGAAAATGATGCTCGGGGCGGCTGCTGCGACTCCCTCCCAAAGAGGTAAGTATAATAGAAGCATCATCCTGGCCATGTTTGCCCGCCGCTTGTGCGCCTCACACCACCAGTGCAGTGTGCTGTGCAGCAAGCGGTCGGTGGCACGCATGCGGGGCAAGAAGGCCGTCAGAGTGATTCCCTGCCAGCCATGCGGCGCCCCTGGTTGGCGCACCATGGTCGGTAGTTGACTATGTAAGTGAAGGCGGTATGATTGTTATATGAATCGGACCTGCGCAAAACGCATTGCCAAGGTCAAGTTCATGCTGACCAAACACGGCACTGGAGCCAACCCATAAACTGCGGATCACATGGGACCACAACAGTCTGAAGCAGGAGCGGGTTCAATGGCAAAGCTATCAAACTCGCTGGGAAGCCCAGCAGGATATTCTGCAATACATTGCCGTTTTCTATAACGGATACCGAATGCATTCGACGCTGAACTATGTCAGCCGGAATGCCTATGAGAGGCAATTCCATGAATGGCAAAATGCCGCTTAACTGAGTGTCCAAAAAAGCTGGACCACGTCACCGTGCACCGCAAGAACCCGCGCCAGGTATTGACCGCGCTGCGGACTCTGCTGACGGAGCTGAAGTGGCAACAGTAACGCCATGAATGACATAAGAAACGGCAACACGATGAGCAAGGAAGCACTTTATCAGCCCATTGATGCCGAGGAACCGGAGGGTCTGGATCAAGAGGGCGCATCGTGGGGCGACTATCCGATCGACGACCTCCTGATCCGCAACGAAAACCGGACGATCCATGACATCATCCGGCGTATCGACCAATCCAACTATGTCATGGACCCGGAGTTTCAGCGCGACTTCATCTGGCCGGAAGACAAGCAGAGCAAGCTCATCGAGTCGGTGATCATGCGCATCCCGCTGCCCGTCTTCTACGTGGCGGAAGACGACCAGGGACGCATGGTGGTGGTGGACGGCTTGCAGCGCCTTTCCACGTTCCATCACTTCATCAAGGATAAGTTGAAGCTGAAACTTCGTGACAGAGAGGAACTCAACGGTCGACGATTTTCGGACCTGCCGCCCAAGATCAAGAACCGTGTCGAGGATTGCAACCTCATCTTCTACATCATCGACTCGAAGGTGCCGGAGCGTGCTCGGCTGGATATCTTCGAAAGGGTCAATGGGGGTATCCCATTGACCCGTCAACAGATGCGGAACTCCTTGTTCATGGGCGCGGGAACGCGCTTCCTCAAGGCTGAGGCGCAAACCGAGGTTTTCCGGCAGGCGACCGGAGGCAGCCTGAATCCCGAGACCATGCGGGACCGGGAGTTCGTCAATCGCTTTTGTGCGTTTCGACTCCTGAGCCTGGACGACTACCGTGGAGACATGGATCAATTCCTTGCTACCTGCCTGCGCGATATGAACCAAATGGACCAGACTCGGTTGTCGAGTATTTCCGACGAGTTCCGGCGCGGTCTTGCCAACAACTGGAATTTGTTCGGTTGTCATGCCTTCAGGAAACACAGGCAAGGTCAGGAAAAGCGGGCACCATTGAATGCGTCTTTCTGGGATGTCATGTCCACAGGGCTTTCCCGCTATGACGAAAGTCGTGTTACCGCATCGGCAGAGTCTGTTAGAAAGAAAGTCTACCAACTCTTGGAAGATGAAAAATTCAATAACGCGATCACGTCCGGGACAAACAATACCAAAAGGGTAAAAACACGCTTCGCAATGTCCCGGAAAGCGCTTCAGGAGATATTCGGTGATTACCCGGATTGACCTGCGACATTTCAAGTGTTTCGAGACACTGAAACTGCCGTTGCGGCCACTGACGCTGCTGTCCGGCGGCAACGCCTCGGGAAAATCATCGGTCATGCAGGTGCTGGTACTGTTGCATCAAACCACGTGCGAGCACGAGTGGTCCTCGCACCTGATGCTCAACGGGGAAACGATACGCCTCGGCACGGCAGCGGATATCATCGACCAGGAGCATGGCCGCCGAGACTTCGGGATCGAATTGGTGCACGGGGACAGAGCCTACCGCTGGGAGTTTTCCGGGGAACGTGAGGACATGGCCATGGATGTGACGCATGTTTCGGTCGATGGAAAGGAGAGATCAGGTCCCGGTGCACTCCAAAACCTGCTGCCTCGCCCGCACGGACGCGGCCCTTTGGCACAAAGTCTGAGACGGCTGACATACCTGTCGGCAGAACGGTTGGGACCCAGAGAGACCTATGTGCTGAAGGATCCCCAAAATGCACAGGTGGTGGGCCCCAGCGGCGAACACGCGGTCAGCGTGCTTTTTTCAAAGGGGCATGAGCCCCTGACCGGAGGGCTTGTGCTGCCCGATGTGCCGCCTACATTGCTGCGCCAGGTCGAGCAAAGAATGGCACGGTTTTTTCCAGGATGCGGGCTGGTCGTCGAGAAAGTCGCCCGTGCCAACGCCGTCACCCTGGCGATCCGAACGTCCACCGGCACGGATTTCCATCGCCCGATGCATACTGGATTCGGACTTACCCAGGTGTTTCCGATCGTGGTCGCGGCACTGTCAGCGAAGGCGGGCGATTTGCTGTTGATCGAGAACCCTGAAGTGCATTTGCACCCGGCCGGGCAGGCCGCGATGGGTCAGTTTCTGGCAGAGGTGGCTGCCACCGACGTGCAGGTGATGATCGAAACACATAGCGACCATGTCCTGAACGGCATTCGCCGTGCGGTAAAGGCGGATGTGTTGTCCCACGAGAATGTTGTGCTGCATTTCTTCCGGCCGCGGGCGGAAACAGATGGTATCAAACCGCAGGTAGAGAGTCCGGCGATCGATAGCAACGGCAACATCGACACCTGGCCGGATGGCTTCTTCGATCAGTTCGATCATGACATGAACCACTTCGCCGGCTGGAGTTGACATGGAGTTGCTGGTCAATGACCTGTCGGTGCATGAGCAGTTCCATGATTTGACAGAATTTCGGGATGCATTGTCTCGACTCATGGTCTTGCGCGAAACAGCGAGACACTTCGGCCATGAAGTCCAATGCCACAGGGCGTTTTGTAACACCAAACCCATACCGGACATGCCGTTGCCACTTGTGATCGGGAAGCTTCATAGGGAGCAGTCCCGTGCCGTGATGAGCTGGCTGTCCCGATCCGGCCCGTTTTGGGACGATGTGCGGAGACACAGCGAAGACGACTGGCTGGAATGTAACGATGAGGTCGTCACGGACACAGCCATCGGCGAGGCTGCCTTCAAAAGCCTGCACGGTGTAAAATGCGGTCTGGTCAGCCTGACACCGTCCAGGTGGTGCCGCTCCCCGCTCGATGTGACCTGGGTTCGTGAGGCCAAGAGGTTGGACAAGCGCAACAACGCCAAGGTCGAAAACTGGTGGTGCGCCAAAACACTTGAGGAGTCATTACGGCACCATACGCCACCCTTCAGGTCGTGGGACGATCTATGCGAAGCATCGAGCAGCAGGTTCGCAAGCCTCGTGTTCGCGGAGGACTGTTTTACACCGCTTGCGGGGGTTCCGTTCGCGAGAAGCGCCGCTGATCGACTTATGTCCTTACTCGATGTGCTGGATCGTTTCGCGAGAGCTTTCGATGATGACGGCAAACGCAATGCGGAGGGTCACCACATCTATCAAGACTACTTCACGGGGACGCACGCGCTGTTTTCCGATTCATCGGATGACGAAAAACACAGATTCCGCCAGGAACTGACCTTCGCTCATCCTGAGGGTCCGCTGTTTTGCCCGTGGCACGCGAAGGTTCGCCATTTGACCCTCCGCTTGCATTTTTCATGGCCCGAGGCCGGGAAACCGATCCATGTTGTGTACGCCGGGCCGAAGATCACGAAGCGATAATCGGATAAGCGCGGTGGGGAACTCGCCCGACACCCGCCCGGGCGAGCGTTGGCTGCCGACGGGCAAAGCAGAGGCTGTTGGCAGTGATGAAACCAGGCGCACACCGGCTTCGGGGATGCCGTCCGGTTGGTGTGTCGGCGATTGCGGGTCGTTGCCAGCAGCTTTTGGGCGCACAGGCTTGATTATGTGTGGAGGGGTTCGCGCCAAGCCTCAGCCGGACGTGGTCGATGGCTGCGCATTCAGGCAAGACCGCCGTCAGAGCGATCTGCGCCAGCCATGCGGCGCCCCTGGCGGCGCATCATGGTCGGGGGATTTGCGCTCGGGCACAGTTCCGGGCAAAATACCGCCCTGTGCGTTCTGAAATTCTCCAGCTAACGCTGCGCAACGCCCTATAGACGAGGAGTGCCATGAGCAAAGAAGAAGATCGGCTGTTTGTCAGAAATTTTTCCATCATAGTCGTCCTGCTGGCGGTGATGATGGTGCTGTTTTTGGTCGCTGCACGCACGTTAGGCTCCAACAAGCCCAGCCAGGAACAGATACAACAGCGCGAGGCGGTAGTGGCGGAACGCACGCGCCCGGTAGGCGACGTGGCGCTGCTGGGAGAGGAACCCGAAGCAACGGACCAGCCTGCGGACTCCGCTGCCGAAACTGCCATGGCGGGGGAACTGGACGGCAAGCAGATCTATGACCAGCTTTGCGTCGCCTGCCACGGCATAGAGGGCATCGGGGCGCCGGTAATGGGCAACGTGGAAAGCTGGGCGCCGCGTATCGCCCAGGGCATGGATATGCTGTATCAGAACGCCATCAATGGCTATGTGGGTCCGGAAGGCTACATGATGCCGGCCCGGGGCGGAGGCAACTTCAGCGATGCCGAGGTGCAGGCCGCCGTCGACTACATGGTATCCCAGAGTCAGTAGCGCTGACAAAACCCGGGTACCTGCCGCGCCGGCATGCGGCGGGACGGCGAATCACACGTTGTACCGCTGACCGATGATATGCTGGTTTCGACACGATCTGCGCCTGCTGGACAACCCCGCCCTGCTGGCAGCACAGCAGCGTGGCGGCCCGGTGGTCACCCTCTACATTCTGGACGAAACCGAACGGCCACTGGGCGGAGCCAGCCGCTGGTGGCTACACCACAGCCTGGATGCACTGCAACAGGCACTGGCGGGATACAACGGCCGACTGCTGCTGCGACGCGGCGACCCGGTCAGGATCATCAGCGAACTGTGTGACGAGCTTGGTAGCACCGAGGTCTGTTGCACCCGGCATTACAGCCCCGCCGGATGCGAGCAGGAAACCCGGCTGCGGCAACAACTCCCGGGTTTTCGCGCCATCCCGGGCTATCTGCTGTTTGAACCGGAGAGCCTGTACCGCAAGGGGAAGCAGGCCCCCTATAAGGTCTTCACCCCGTTCTGGCGCACCTGCCAATCGCTGCCGGCGCCGCACACGGCAGGCGTTGACCCTGCCACGGTACGCTTCGACCCGGCACCGGGACTGGCCAGTGAAGCGCTGGCCGACTGGCAACTGCTGCCAAGGCGGCCCGACTGGTCGGCAGGACTCCGGCGGCACTGGCAACCCGGAGAACAAGCCGCCCGGAGCAAATTACACGGCTTCATCCAGGAACGGCTGGCAGACTACCCCGCCCTGCGCGACAGACCGGATCGGGCGGCCACATCGGAACTCTCCCCGCATCTGCATTTCGGTGAGTTGAGTCCAGCCCGGGTATGGCAGCAGGTGCACACAGCCGCTGCCAGTGAGCCGCAACTGCATGGGCCCGGTACCGCCTTGCTACGCCAACTGGCATGGCGAGACTTCTGCTGGCACCTGCTGTTTCACTGGCCGCATATGTCCCAGGCGCCGCTGCGCGAGCATTTCTCGGCCTTTCCGTGGCACGATGACCCGCCCATGCTCAAGGCATGGCAGCAGGGCATGACCGGCTATCCGCTGGTGGATGCCGGCATGCGGCAACTCTGGGAATGCGGCTGGATGCATAATCGGGTACGCATGGTGTGCGCATCGGTACTGGTCAAGAACCTGATGATCCCGTGGCAACGGGGAGAAGCCTGGTTCTGGGACACCCTGGTCGATGCGGACATGGGGAATAACGCCGGCGGCTGGCAATGGGTGGCCGGGTGCGGCGCGGATGCGTCCCCGTATTTCCGCATCTTCAATCCCACCTTGCAGGCGCGCCGCTTCGATCCGGACGGACATTACATAAGGCACTGGGTACCGGAGTTGAAAGACCTCCCGGCAGCTTATGTCCATGCGCCCTGGGAGGCCCCGAATGCGTCATCAAGCTCGGGCCCGGGACACGATTATCCCGCGCCGGTGTTTGATCATGCCAGCACCCGCGCCGCGGCCCTGGCACATTATCAGCGGTTTGTCGCCGGCAGGTGATGCCGCTCAGTCTGCCTCCCGGTCGTATTTCTTCATCTTTCTGCGCAGCGTATTACGCCCCCAACCGAGTAGTTTGGCGGCATCCTGGAAGGAACCTTTGGAATGTTCCATCGCAACACCGATCAGTGTCGTCTCAAAACCCTCGACCGCGGTGTCCAGCAGCCCGCTCTCTCCCCGGCGCAGCCGCTGACGCGCCCATGATGCCAGTGCGTGCTGCCAGGAAAGCTCCGTCTCCGCATCCTGGGCCTGGTCCACACACAGCAATCGCATCGGCAAGTGATCGACATGCACCGCTTCGCCAACCGTCATCACTGTCAGGTGGCGACAGACGTTTTCCAGTTGGCGGATATTGCCGGGCCATGGCAGTTGCATCAGGCAATCGAGTGTTTCCGGCAACAAACGCTTGGGTCTGCAGTTGAGCTCGCGTGCGCAGGCCTGCAAAAAATACTGGCACAGCGCGGGAATATCCTCGCTGCGCTCGCGCAACGCAGGCACCTGCAAGCGAATGACGTTCAACCGGTGCAGCAAATCTTCACGGAACAAACCCTCGGCAACACGCCGTTCCAAATCCTGATGGGTGGCGGCGATGATACGCACATCCACCCGTACCAACTGCTGGCCACCGACCCGATAAAACTCACCCTCCGCCAGGATGCGCAGCAACCTGCTTTGCAACTGCATTGGCATATCACCGATTTCATCCAGAAACAGCGTGCCACCATCGACCTGTTCAAAATAACCCAGGCGGCGCATATTGGCTCCGGTAAAAGCCCCTTTTTCGTGACCGAACAATTCCGCTTCCAGCAGTTCCGCCGGGATGGCGGCGGCATTGATCGCGATCATCGGCTTGCCGGCACGCGGGCTATGCTCATGCAAGGCATGCGCGATCAGTTCCTTGCCGGTACCGGATTCCCCGGAAATCAGCACGGTCAGCGAGGTGCGTGACAGCTTGCCGATAACGCTGAACACCTCCTGCATGGCCGGAGACGTGCCGATCAGCGAATGCAGTTCCGGCGACACGCTCTCCGCCTCCCTCGCCACAGCCTCCCCGTCTGCGCCATCTGGTGTTGGTGCGGGCAGCACGCGCCGTGCCAAAGCCAGTACCTCCTCAATATCGAACGGTTTGGAGATATAGTCATACGCGCCGCCTTCAAACGCGGACACCGTCTGCTGCAGGTCCGTGTACGCGGTCATTATGATAACCGGCAGCGACGGCATGGCCTGGCGTACCCTGCGCAGCAATTCAATGCCATCCACCCCCGGCATCCGGATATCCGAAAACAGCAAATCCGGCGGTTCTTCCTCGAGCCGCTGCAACGCCTGCCCTGGTGTGGAAAAACAGTGGGTCTGGTAACCGACATCGCTCAGCGCCTTGTCCAACACCCAGCGTATGGACTTGTCGTCATCCACCACCCAGACCCGACCTTTGCGATGCCGGCTAGCCATTGGCCGCGTACTCCCCCGTCTCCACAGCGTTCCCCGCCAGCGGCAGCAGGATGCGAAAGCAACTCAGTCCGTCCACGCGTTCATATTCGATGGTCCCCTCATGCATGTGCACCAGTTTCTGCGCGATGGCAAGACCCAGACCGGTGCCCTCGCTGCGCGTCACCAGTGGATAAAACACACGCATGCACATCTCCGGCGCAATGCCCGGCCCGTCATCTCTGATCTCTATACACACCGCCATACCCTGCTGGTGTCTTATCCGGGTACGCACATGGATGTTGCCCTCGTCCCCGGCGGCCTGGCGGGCATTGCGCAACAGGTTCAGCAAGACCTGTACCATCAGCCCCCGATCCAGATGGGCCTCCGGCAGACTGGGGTCGTAATCACGCTGAATCGCCTTCAAACCGGTGCCCTCCACACTGACCAGGCTTATCACATACTGCAACAGCTCGTGGATATTCACCATCTGCCGCCGGATCGGCCGTTCCGCACTCAGCAGATGATCAACAAACTCCCGCAGACGGTCCACCTCGGCCATGATGATGCCGGTATATTCGGACCACGTCTGCTCAGGCCGCAGTTTCCGATCCAGCAACTGCGCGGCCCCGCGTATTCCCCCCAGGGGATTGCGGATCTCGTGGGCAATGCCACGCAGCGATTCCGTCACCGCGGCACTGGTGGCACGCAGGTTTTCCTCGTTCGAAATCCTCAGGAACTCGCCCACATCATGCAACTCGATCACCACTCCGTCCACACCGCCATGGACAAACACCGGGGTAATCACGCAATCGACCATACGGTGGGCGATATCCTGGCCGAGTTCCATCTCATGCTGCTGGCACACCCGTCCATCCGCGAGTACCCGCAGTACCGCCTGGCGCATCGCCGCGGGAAAGACGCGCAACTCGTCCATATGTAAACCCAGCACATGGCGGCGGCTGAGCAGCAACAGGTCTTCCCCCGCCAGATTGATATGACACAGACGCAGTTCACCATCGAACAGCAGTACCGCCGTGGAGAGCTGATCGGGATGAAACTGCACGGCCGTATCCCCGATACTATCCGCCCCCTTGCGCCTGGCACATAACCGGGCTTCCCTCACGGCCTGTTGCGTACGATCGGGCGTATCATGTGAAAGACCACCGGGCCGGACTGGGCAAGCGCCTTGCCCGACTTGCTTTCCAATGTGGCCCGAAGGGTATGGGTACCACGACTGATATTCTCCAAATCGATACTGTCCCGAAACGCGCCCTGATAGACCGTGTTGCCATTCAGACTGAGGCGCAGATTGGCCTTTTTGGGGCTGGCGTCCACGGTGACCGTCACCTGGCCGCCACCGTGGCTGATAGCCTGGTCCTCGCTCGGCGAAACGATACGGACCTGGCGTTTGACCGGCTTCTTCTGCACTTTCTGCTGTGGTGGCGCAGCGGACGCCGGATTGGGGTTGTGCACAGCCTGCGGCTGTTGCACCGTGATCGCCTCGGCATCCTCCGACATCGGGGAATCGCTGAAAGAGACCGCCCCGGATGGGTCCGTCTCCCGATATATCGTCGTCTCGGCCGATGCTGAAAACGGCACGACAAGCAAAAGCAGTGTAAGCAGCCGGATCATTGTGTAGCTCTCCAAAAACCTGTTATCCATCACATCAAGTCGTTTAATTCACGCATATACCGCTGTTGACCGATATACTCATGTTCAGGTTCAGCCTGTTTTTCGTCGCAAGCCAGAATGGCAGGCCGCCTGGCTCTCTCCATGTTAAATCACCTCACAGCCAGGCAAATACTTCCCAGCCCCAGAACAACAACAACGCCACAAACACAACCTCCAATATCGTGTCCAGATGCTGGCTCGGTGGTTTTTTCATTTCATCTCTCCGTATCATTCCATTGACACTATCCGCATCTGCGCCGGACACACCCCGTGCACCGGTTCGGGCACACCCGGCATCCATACAAACACGACTGCAAATGTACTCCTTGGCGGGATTTTTTTCCAGTACCGTGGCAAGTCCGGTTCACGACAGCGAAACCGCGAGGGCCCGAACTTTTCCCCACCGCCGCAGCCAGCGCCTTGCGGCTCGGCCGCTGCGCCTCCCCACGGACACACACCCACAGATTACCGGATATGCTATGCTGGCGCTTTGCTCCAAACCAGAGACACCGAATGCCATGCGACTACAAGACTATATCCGCGACATCCCCGATTTCCCGAAACCGGGCATCCTGTTCAAGGACATCACCCCACTACTACGCGAGCCAAACATGCTGGATCTGGCCGTGCGTGAACTGGCCACCCCATACCGGGGCCAAAAACTGACCGCGGTCGTTGCCTGCGAGGCGCGCGGGTTCGTGTTTGGCAGTCTGGTGGCACGGGAACTCGGTATCGGTTTCATACCACTGCGCAAACCGGGCAAGCTCCCTGCTGACACGCACAGCGTCAGCTATGAAACAGAATACAGCCTGGCCAGGCTGGAGGTGCATCAGGACGCGCTGGATGCAACAGACCAGATACTGCTGATTGACGACCTGATCGCCACCGGCGGCACTGCGGCTGCCGCGCACGCGCTGATCCAGCGCTCCGGCGCAACACTGGCCGCCTGCGCGTTCGTGATCGAGCTGCGCTTCCTGAATGGTCGCAAACGACTGAACGGGCAGCCGGTACACAGCCTGTTGCAATACGACTGAAGCGCAATCCGGCCCGGCCGCGCACACGCGGACTGGTTTCTACAGACTGTAATACATGTCGAATTCGACCGGATGCGTGCTCATGTTCAGTCGGCTCACTTCGGAACGCTTCAACTCGATGTAGCCATCAATCGCGTCATCCGAAAACACACCACCCGCCTTGAGGAACTCCCTGTCCTGATCCAGTGCGTCCAGCGCCATCTCCAGCGAAGAGGCAACGCTGGGGATGGCACGCTCCTCTTCCACGGTCAGGTCATACAGGTCACGCTCCATGGGCGCGCCTGGGTCCAGCTTGTTCTGGATGCCGTCCAGGCCAGCCATCAGCATCGCGGTAAAAGTGAAATACGAATTGCCACAGGAATCCGGAAAGCGTATCTCAACACGCCTGCTTTTGGGATTGAACACTACCGGCACACGGCATGAGGCGGAACGGTTACGCGACGAGTAGGCCAGCAACACTGGCGCCTCAAATCCCGGGATCAGACGTTTGTAACTGTTGGTGCTGGCATTGGTGAAGGCATTGATGGCACGGGCGTGCTTGAATATGCCGGCGATGTAATGCAGCGCCAGTTCGGACAAACCGCCGTACTTGTCGCCTGCAAACAGGTTTTCCCCGTTCTTGGAAAGCGACTGGTGCACATGCATGCCGTTGCCATTGTCCCCAACCAGGGGCTTGGGCATGAATGTCACGGTCTTGCCAAAGCCGTCAGCGACATTCTGCGCAATATATTTGAGTATCAACAGTTCGTCCGCCTTGCGTACCAGCGTGTTGCAGCGTGTACCGATCTCGGCCTGCCCGGCAGTGGCAACCTCATGATGATGCACCTCGACAACAATGCCCATCTCCTCCAGTAAGGTACACATTGCCGAGCGCAGATTTTGCATGGAATCAACTGGCGGCACCGGGAAGTAGCCACCTTTCACTCCAGGCCGGTGCCCGATATTGAGTTCGTCCGAGACGCGATCACTGTTCCAGATGCCCTCGTTGGAATCCACCTCGTAAAAAGCGGCATTCAACTCATCCCCCCAGCGAACCTCGTCAAAAATAAAGAACTCGGGCTCCGGACCAAACAACGCGGTGTCGGCAATGCCGGTGGATTTCATATAGGTTTCGGCACGGCGAGCAATGGAACGCGGGTCGCGACCGTAGCCTTCCATCGTGGAAGGTTCCAGCACATCGCAACGTATGATCAGGGTGGGGTCGTCAAAGAACGGGTCTTTTACCGCACTGGCCAGATCCGGCATCAGCACCATGTCGGACTCATTGATGCCCTTCCAACCGGCAATGGACGAGCCATCAAACATCTTCCCGTTTTCGAAAAAATTCTCGTCCACCGCGGACACCGGTATCGTCACATGCTGTTCCTTGCCCCGCGTATCACAAAAACGCAGGTCCACAAAGCGTATCTCATGCTCTTTAATCAACTGCTTCACTTGCTCTTCAGACATCTTGGAAATCCCCCGTAGCTTCTATATCTATATCTTGATTGCGCACGCGCACACACCGCAGCCCACCGTCGCCCATTTTATTGCAAGCAAACGCCGTACCACACTGGAAATCGCGCCTGGTACGGCCCCCCAGCGACAAACCCGGTCTCACACCCCTCGGACACCGCCCAAAAAAGTGCGCCCACGCACCATTATCGTCCATTTCACCACCACACAATAATGAACGTACTATCAAACCACGCGGTATGTGCTGTGAATGATCACATGCCGGTCCGACACCTGCTCCGCCACCAACCCATGCAGACCCGCAGCGGACAGTTGCGCCCGGATCTCCTCCAGGCTGAAAGCCGCCATCAGGGAATGGCGGAAGTCACGCTGCAACAGCGCTGGCGCGTCCCCGGCATAACACGCCACCAGCTCGTCCACCTGTGCCAGCGACCGGGGACGCAACAGATCCATCAGAAACACCGCCACAGCGCCATCGACATGCCCCCTGACACAACTCCACAGGGCCTCTGGCTGATGCAGGTGATGCAGCAAACTGTTGCTGAACAGACAGTCAAAGCGTGTTGCCAAACCGAGGGTTTCCCGGATATCCATCTGCAGCAAGCGCACCTTGTGCTGGCAGCCCTCCCGCGCCAGGGCCTGTTCCGCCTCGGCCAGCATGGCCCTGGCCCCGTCCACCGCCCAGACCCGCCAGCCCGGGAAACGGCGCAGGAACCGGATGCTGATGTCAGCCGCACCACAACCCAGATCCAGTGCCAGACCAGTATCCGCCAGCCCGGGATGTTTATCCGCCAACAGGCGCACGAACATGTCGTGCGCCTCGGAAAAATCCGCCTCGGCATAGGCCCGGGCCTGCGCCTCATCCGCCATCAGTTCCGGTTCCGGCACACGCTCCATCGGCCCGGACTAAGACGGAAGAAACGACTCCGCGGCATAGAGGCTACTGATGCTCTCGCGCTTGCGGATCAGATGTATTTCACGGCCATCCACCATGAGTTCGGCGCAACGCGGACGGGAATTGTAGTTGCTGCTCATGCTGAAGCCATAGGCCCCGGCATGGTCGATCGCCAGCAGGTCGCCCTGTATCAGTGGCAGATGGCGGTCCTTGGCCAGAAAATCGCCGGATTCGCATATGGCTCCGACCAGATCATAGCGGTATGGCTCCACCGCGTCGTGCTGGTACACACAGTGCACCTCATGCCAGCCATCGTACATGGCCGGACGCATGAAGTCATTCATCGCGGCATCCATGATGGCAAAGCTGCGCACCGGGGTATGCTTGATGTATTCCACCCTGGTAATCAGCATGCCCGCCTGTCCCATGATGGAACGGCCCGGTTCCAGGATCAGTTCGCAGTCACCGAAACCAGCGGCGGCCAGGGTATCCCTTATCAGTTTGATATAGCTTTCGATCGCCGGCACCGGTTCCTTGCCATAAGCAATCCCGAGTCCCCCACCCATATCAATATGCTGGATACTGATCCCCATGCTGCGCAGCACGTGCGCCAACGAACTTATCTGGGAAACCGCCTCCTGAAACGGCTCCAACTGGGTAATCTGCGAACCAATATGGCAGTCAATGCCACGCACATCGATATACTCCAGATCCAGGGCTATCTTGTATATCTCCCGCGCCTGATCCAAAGCGATGCCGAACTTGCTTTCACGCAGGCCAGTAGCAATATAGGGGTGAGTATCCGCATCCACATCCGGATTGACACGGATGGCTACAGGGGCGGGTGTCTTCCGCTTGCGGGCACAGCTTTCCAGTCGTTCCAGTTCAGCGATCGACTCTACATTGAAACATTTGATACCCACCTCCAGACAACGTTCTATCTCCGCAACGGTCTTTCCCACACCGGAGAACACGACCTTGTCGGCCGCACCTCCCGCATGCAGCACCCGTTCCAGTTCCCCTACCGACACAATATCAAAACCGGAACCCAGCGAGGCCAGCAGGCTGAGAATGGCGATATTCGGGTTCGCCTTGACCGAGTAGCAGATCAGGCTGGACTGCGAATCCAGCACCCTATCATAGGCGTGCCACGCCGCCTCTATGGCAGCGCGGGAATAGACATAGCATGGCGTCCCATAACGCTCGGCCACCCTGCCCAAAGGGACCTCTTCCATAAACAACTCTCCGTTATGCCGGACGAACACACCCTCCGCCTTCCCCACACGCCCGGGGCCATTGCGTTTGTTATTCATGCGGAACCTTGCCAACCGCCTTCCCGCTCGCCCGGAACCGCCACCTTGTCAGTGCCATGGACACAACAGTCCCAATCTTTGGTGGGCAAGCCCGCCGAAGTCGGGTCAGCCCATCACAAAGAACCCGACTGGGCCTGGATGCCGCCAGCGGTGTAAGGTGGCAATGACAGCGCATCAGGATGATACAGGTCACCACGGTATCCACAGCCGGACAGGACAGGTAACAGGAACAGGATTCTCACGGCATTTCGCATGGGCATTCGCTGTGGCAGCACAGCGGCGATGATACTGGGGACCAGACGATTTTGCAAGCGGGAAACCGGCTCGACGCCGCGTTTTCCATCGGCACGGCAGGGCCAGTCTCGCCACCCGCCCCGCGCTGCCAAACACCTGGAACCAGACGCGCTGGCGCACACGCCAAGTCGATAACAAAATGCCATCCACGTGCCTGGTGCTTTGTTGGTACCGCCCTTGTGTGGACGGAAACCGCACCGGCCCCGCACCGGGAACAGGCGACAAAAGTGTACCTGCAGCATTGAATAACGGCGCCACATTTTGCTAAACTGTCCAGTCCGTTGCACGCTTTTCGCAGCTTTTTCGGCAGGTCCACAGCGGACAAAACTGGCGAACGGGAAGTACGGGCTTATCGGCCTTGCCTGCGTGCTGCGGGGACTTGGCATATGCGCAGACAGGACCAAAAATTGTTTGATTTGCTACAGCCCGCCGTGATCGCCGGCGGGTGCGAGTTGCTGGGCACAGAATGGGTTGGCGGGGGCAGGCAACGCACCCTGAGGCTGTATATCGATTCGGACACCGGCGTGAATGTGGCGGACTGTACGCGGGTGAACGAACAGGTCTCGGCGCTGTTGGATGTGGAAAATCCAATCCCCGGGCACTATGAGTTGGAGGTTTCCTCTCCGGGTCTGGATCGCCCCCTGTTCTCACTGGAGCAAATGGGACAATGGTGTAACCACGGTGTACGTGTCAGGCTGCGTGAGAAGGTGGACGGATGCCGGAATCTACAGGGGAAACTGCTGACGGTCTCGGGAAACGGCTTCCGTATCCGGAGCCGGGAGACCAGGCAGACCCTGGAGATCGCCTGGGCCATGGTGGACTCGGCACGGCTGGTACCGGATTGGCAGCAGGTTTTCCAGCGCCAGGCAACGGCGGAAAACGCTACTAAGGACATCGCAGAGATAAAAGAGACAGCATGAAAAACAGCGACATACTGATGGTGGTGGATATCGTGTCCGCCGAAAAGGGCGTAAACAAGGAACTCATCTTCCAGGCCATTGAACTCGCGTTGGCCACCGCCACCAAAAAGCACAGCCGCGAGGACATCGAGGTACGCATTGCCATCGACCGTAACAGCGGCAGCTACCAGGCCTTCCGCCGCTGGGAGGTCATCGCGGATGAAGATCACGAACTGCTTGAAGCACCTTCCAGACAGTTGTTGTTAAGCGTCGCACAGGAACGCGACGCGGATATCACGGTTGGCGATTTTATCGAAGAACCGATGAAATCGGTGGAACTGGGACGCATTTCCGCACAACACGCCCGCCACGTCATCTTCCAGAAAGTGCGTGAAGCGGAACGCGAACAGATACTGGACACCTATCAGAACCGGGTGGGAGAAATGATCAGCGGGGTAATCAAACGCAGCGAGCGTTCTGGCATTACCCTGGATCTGGGCAACAACGTTGAGGGTTTCGTCCCCCGGGAACAACAAATACCACGCGACCCGATCCGACCCGGAGATCGGATCCGCGCACTGCTGTACAAGTTGGAACCGGAAGCCCGTGGACCGATGCTGTATTTGAGCCGCACCGCCTCGGAACTGCTGATCGAACTGTTTCGCGTTGAGGTGCCGGAGATCAACGAGGGCATGATCAAGATCGTCAACGCCACCCGCGACCCTGGTGTCCGCGCCAAGATCGCGGTATACAAACTGGATTCACGTATAGACCCGATCGGGGCCTGTGTGGGCATGCGCGGCTCCCGTGTCCAGGCGGTCTCCAATGAACTGGCCGGCGAACGAGTGGACATCATCCTGTGGGATGAAAACCCGGCACAGTATGTCATCAATGCCCTGGCTCCTGCCGAAGTAGTGTCCATTCTGGTCGATGAAGATACACATTCCATGGATGTTGCGGTAAGCGAGGAGAATCTGTCCATGGCGATCGGACGCAACGGACAAAATGTACGGCTCGCCAGTCAACTGTGCGACTGGACGCTGAATGTGCTGTCCGAGGAACAGGCGGAGGAAAAAAACGAAGCCGAGGCTGAACAATTGCGCGAACTGTTCAAGGAAAAGCTGGGGGTGGATGATGAAATTGCCAACATTCTCATCCAGGAAGGTTTCTCCAGTATTGAGGAAGTGGCCTACGTGCCGGAAAAGGAGATGCTGGAGATCGATGAGTTCGACCATACCCTGGTAACCGAGTTGCGTGGTCGTGCCAACGATATCCTGATCACCCAGGCGATTGCCTCCGAGGTACAGCTTAGTGACCGGCAGGTATCCGAAGAGTTGCTCAACATGGAAGGCATGGATACCGCGCTTGCAAACAAACTGATTTCTCATGGCATCCTGACGGTAGAGGAACTGGCGGATCAGTCCGTTGGTGAATTGATGGAGATCGATGGCATGAACGAAGCACTGGCTGCCAAACTGATCATGACGGCCAGACAGCCGATGTTTGAACAGCAGGAACAATCGGCAGAATCAGGGTGAACGACCAAAAACGATCATGACCCAGGTTACCATCAACCAGTTTGCCGAAGATGTGGGCCTGCCACTGGATACACTACGCAGCCAGTTGGCGGAGGCCGGCATCCGGATCGAATCGGATCAACATCTGATCAGCGACAAGGAAAAGGCTCGTTTTCTGCGTTTTCTGAAAAAGTACAAAGACCAGGACAATGTTGAGCCGGACAAGGTCGTACTACGGCGCAAAATCAACAGTGAACTGAAAGTCCCTGTCAGCAACCTGTCTTCCGGGGGACGCAGCAAGGCACGCTCGCGCACCATCAACGTGGAGACGCGAAAGCGCCGTATCTATGCGAAACGCGGCGCCGTCCTGCATGAGACGCAAAAGAAAAAACCGGAAGAGGCTGAACAAAAGCAGCCTGAGGCACAATCCGATACGCAGCAGCCACAGGAAACACTGACGCCACAGCAGACGGCACAGACACCGGCCAAAGAGACACAGACACCACCGGCTGTGGCTGAGGCAAAACCGGAGGCGGTCGATGTGGATGACAGGACTGAAAAAGCACCGCCTGAAACCACGAAGCCGCCGGCAGAACGGCGCACTAAAAGATCTGCCGCACAGCGTACCGAGTTACATGTGGCAACCAACAAATCGGGGCGGCGGCGCAAAAACCGGCGCATACGCACCGTCGCCACCAAAGTGGTGCGGCAACACGTATTTGAAAAGCCCAGCGCCCCGATTGTTCGCGAGGTGGAAATTCCCGCCAGCATCACAGTCGCCGACCTGGCGCAACGGATGTCGGTAAAAGCGTCGGAACTGATCAAAATGCTGATCGAACTGGGAAATATGGCAACCATTAACGAAATCATTGATCAGGGCACTGCTGAGATACTGGTGCACGAGATGGGACATAAGGTCAAACTGGTCAATGAGAACGCATTGGAGGAAGAACTCGCCCAATCCAGCAACCATCAGCAAGGAAAGCAGGTACCTCGCCCCCCGGTGGTAACCGTCATGGGGCATGTGGACCACGGCAAGACCACACTGCTCGATCACATCAGGAAGGCCAGCGTCGCCGCCAATGAAGTCGGCGGGATCACGCAACATATCGGGGCCTACCGGGTAACCACCCCCAGAGGCAAGCTGTGTTTTCTGGACACTCCCGGACACGAGGCGTTTAGCGCGATGCGTGCCCGCGGCACCCGGATAACGGACATTGTTGTCATCGTGGTGGCAGCAGACGACGGTGTCAAACCGCAGACTGAGGAGGCGATCAAGCTTTCCCGGGCGGCAAATGTGCCATTCCTCATCGCCCTGAACAAAATAGACCGTGAAGACATCGACCCGGACCGCGTCAAACAGGAACTGGGCAAGCTTGAAGTCGTGCCGGAGGAATGGGGTGGAGATGTACAGTTTCTCCCCATATCCGCGAAGACCGGACAGGGGGTGGATGAACTACTGGAGGGAATCCTGCTTCAGGCCGAGATACTGGAACTGCAGGCGGCCGACAGCGGACCCGCTTCCGGCACGGTGCTGGAATCCCGACTGGACCGTGGCAAAGGCGCGGTAGCCTCTGTGCTGGTTCAGAGCGGTGAACTGAAACAGGGGGACACCGTTCTGGTTGGCCATCACTTTGGGCGCATCCGTTCCATGGTGGACGACCATGGCAACAATGTGGAACTGGCCAAACCCTCCTGTCCGGTCGAGATACAGGGGCTGTCCGGCACCCCGGCCGCAGGCAGCGAACTGCTGACGGTAAGCAGCGAGAAAAAGGCCCGTGAACTGGCCGCACTACGGGAACAGAAATCCCGGGAAAACCGTATCGCCAGCCGCCAGACCATCAGTCGGCAGGAGGCACTGTCACAAATGACAGGAGACGAAAGTGCCAGCCTGAACCTGCTGATAAAGGCAGATGTACAAGGCTCCGTAGAGGCCATGCTGACATCGCTGCAGGGGCTGGGAAATGATGACGTGAAGATCAACATCGTCAGCAGCGGCATTGGCGGGATCACTGAATCCGACACCAATCTTGCAATCACCACCAAAGCGATCATCATCGGTTTCAACGTACGCATGGATACCGTGGCCCGTAAACATGCGGATGCGGTAGGCCTGGATGTCCGCTACTTCAGTATCATCTATGATGTGATCGATGATGTGAACCGACTCATCAGCGGCATGAGAGCGCCCGAGGTGCATGAACGCATAACCGGCCTGGCAGAAGTGCAGCAGGTATTCAATTCTCCCACCATCGGGAATATCGCAGGCTGTCTGGTGATCAGTGGCACAGTCAAACACAACTATCCCATTCGGGTGCTGCGTGAAAACGTGGTCATCTATGAAGGCGAATTGGAATCACTGCGCCGTTTTCGTGATGATGTCAAGGAAGTGAAATCTGGTACCGAATGTGGTATCGGGGTAAAAAATTACAACGACGTGCGTGCCGGCGATCAGATTGAGGTGTTTGAACGCGTTAGTGTCGATCCGGTCAATGCCGTAGTATAGATACAGAACAAAAAAGTCCATCCCATGCCGAAAGAATACACCCGTCATCGGCGTATGGCTGTGCTGATAAAAAACGAACTCGCACAGCTTATCCCAATGCGATTGGATACCCGGGAGTTTGCACTGATTACCGTTTCAGCGGTCGACCTGAGCCCGGACATGCACAATGCACGGGTTTTTGTCACCTGTCTGCAGGACAATATTCACGAACAGCTTATCGCCCTGCTGAACACCCTCAGCCCCACGCTGCGCAGCGGGCTGGCACGGTCCATCCACGCACGTACCGTGCCGGAACTGCATTTTATCTATGACCAATCGCTGGCGCGGGCAAATCGCATTGACGCGCTGCTCTCCGGTATAAAGGGCCAAAACAAGGCCTGATGGGACGCCGCCATACAGGCAGAGCAATCAGCGGCATACTGGTAGTCGACAAGCCTGCCGGGCTCACATCAAACCAGGTACTGCAGCGGCTCAAGCGGCTCTATCAGGCCAAACGGGCCGGGCATACCGGCATACTCGACATGGCCGCCACCGGTGTGTTGCCAATCTGTTTCGGACACGCGACAAAATGTGCGTCCTTCCTGCTTGATTCGGATAAACGCTATCTGGCAAAAATCCGGCTGGGGCTACAGACCGACACCGGCGACGCCACTGGAACGGTAACGCACAGATGCCCGGTGCCCGTACTGGATGAAGCGAGGATCCACACGGTACTGCAACAGTTTCACGGCAAGATCCCGCAGTTGCCTCCGATGTATTCCGCCATACATCACAACGGGGTACGTCTGCATACGCTGGCGCGCAAAAACAAGGTGGTAAAGCGCTCGTCACGTACGGTACAGATATACAGTATCCGGTTGCTACAGTGGGATACTGAACATCTCAACGTGGAAATATCCTGTTCCAAGGGCACCTACATCCGTGTGCTGGCGCAGGACATCGGGGAACATCTGGGGTGCGGGGCACACCTCAACCAACTCCGGCGCACCGCCAGTGGCCCATTCGACAGCACACAACTCAGCAGTATGGAAAGCATCACCGAATGCGCCGCCCGGGGACTGGAGGCCCTCGATGCACTGCTACTGCCCATAGAAAGCGCACTGCCAGACCTGCCCTCGCTGACCCTTGGTCCGGCAGTCAGCACCCACCTGTGCATGGGACAGGCGGTAATGGTGCCAAAGGCCTGTGCCGTACCCGGCCTGCTACGGGTACATAACCAACAGGGCGAGATCATCGCACTGGCCCGGGTCCGTGATGACGGCATGCTGGCCCCACAACGCCTGTTATGCCAGCCTGGATCCTGATATCTCCAACGAAGCCGGCCTCGACTGTTACCATACATTGGCTCGGCCAGTTGACACGGACCCTGGCTGACACCACCTGGCCCTGTTTCCGCCTGTACAGAATTCGACTTATCATGCATCGCTTGCCTGTACCGGAATATGTGCCTATAATGCCGCTTCCAGCAGCCAGGCCAAACTGTCCTGTTGCGCCAGGACTTAATCTGGCAAATTGGCCTGCGTGACCTGATCACACTGCCGGAAGCCCGGACGGCCGCCATTGTACGCCGTCCGAGCGCGGCCCGAAGGCCAGGACATGGACCACCGCGTACTGACACCGAATCACACAAACCCGACTGAAGAGATAACGCAATGGCTTTAAGCCGCCCGCAAAAAGAAACTGTTCTGAAAGACTATCAACGCTCGGCAAACGATACCGGCTCGCCCGAGGCCCAGGTCGCACTGCTGACCGCTCGTATAACGGGCCTGAGCAGCCATTTCAAGACACATGGCAAAGATCATCACTCGCGCCGCGGCCTCCTGCGTATGGTAAACAGACGACGGAAACTGCTGGATTTTCTGAAACGCAAAGACGCCCAACGCTATCGTACACTCATCGAGCGCCTGGGTCTGCGGCGCTAATCCGGCATTCGTCCGTCAGCCATGTCGTTCACTACCGTCATCCATGACAGACAGGGAAATACCAACAGCACACTTCTCCACTTCCCGGACAGAACATCTGTGTCAACCGGAGACTTCAGGCAATACCACCGTCGCCCTCGGTGCACCACAAAACCTGGTGTTTGAACCCAGTCGGCATACCCACTTAATAATCCATCAGAGAGTCAAGCATGAACGTTGTTAAGAAAACATTTCAGTACGGCAATCACAATGTCACCCTGGAAACCGGGCGGATCGCCCGTCAGGCAGATGGTGCCGTTTTTGTCAGCATCGGCGATACCGTTGTCCTGGTCACTTGCGTTGCCTGCAAGGAAACACTGCCAGGGCGGGATTTTTTTCCACTGACCGTGGACTATCAGGAAAAAACCTATGCCGCTGGCAAGATCCCCGGCGGTTTTTTCAAACGTGAAGGACGGCCGTCGGAAAAAGAGACTCTCACCTGCAGGCTGATCGACCGCCCGTTGCGCCCGCTATTCCCAAAGGGGATGACCAATGAGGTGCAGATCATCGCAACCGTAGTGTCGCTGGACCCGGAAATCGATCCGGACATCCCTGCTCTGATCGGTGCTTCCGCAGCGGTCACACTAAGCGGCGTGCCTTTTTCCGGACCTATAGGTGCCGCACGCGTGGGCTACCAGGATGGCGAATACCTGCTCAATCCAACACGCTCCATATTGGCAAAGTCCGAACTGGATCTGGTGGTCGCCGGTACCCGTTCTTCGGTCCTGATGGTGGAATCCGAAGCCAAAGAACTTTCCGAAGAACGCATGCTTGGCGCAGTCATGTTTGGACATGAGCAGTTTCGGGTGGTACTGGACAACATAGAATCACTGGCTGCCGAGTACGGGGTTCAGGCCTGGGACTGGCCGACGGGTTCCCGAAACGACCCCGCGGAGTTGCAAACAAAGGTTGATGCACTGTGCCGCCAGTCGATCCGGGAAGCCTATACGATACAAGACAAACTACGCCGGCGGGAACGGCTGGCGGAACTCCGCAAGCAGACCCTGAACACGCTGTGCGTCGAGGAACAGCATAGCACAGCGGATCCGAATGCGGTTCAGTCCCTGATCGCCGCCGTGGAAAGCGATGTGGTGCGCGGTAACATCCTGCAGGGACAGTCCCGTATAGATGGCCGAAGCCCGGAATGTGTCCGTGACATATCCGTGGAAGTGAATGTCCTGCCCAGAACGCACGGCTCGGCACTGTTTACCCGTGGCGAAACCCAGGCGCTTGTCATTGCCACACTGGGTACCGAACGCGATTCCCAGATCATCGATGCGATCGAGGGTGAACGTAGAGAACCTTTTATGTTCCACTATAATTTCCCACCTTTCTGCGTTGGAGAAACCGGCCGTATCGGCACCCCGAAGCGGCGTGAGATCGGGCATGGCCGACTCGCCAAACGTGGCATCGCCGGGGTCATGCCGGACATGGCGGAATATCCCTATTCCATCCGCGTGGTATCCGAGATCACCGAGTCCAACGGCTCCAGTTCCATGGCGTCCGTGTGCGGCAGCAGCCTGGCCTTGATGGACGCCGGGGTACCCATCAAGGCCGCGGTCGCCGGAATCGCCATGGGCCTGATCAAGGAAGGGGACAACTATATCGTGTTGTCGGATATCATGGGCGATGAAGACCACCTTGGCGATATGGACTTCAAGGTCGCTGGCAGCCGGGATGGGGTCACTGCCTTGCAGATGGACATCAAGATAGATGGTATTACCAGCGAGATCATGCAAACCGCGCTGCAACAGGCAAAAGCCGGACGTATGCATATCCTGGACAAAATGGACGCGGTCCTCTCCAAAACACGCGATGATATATCCGCCTACGCCCCACGTATCACCACCATCCAGATCAATCCCGACAAAATTCGCGACGTGATCGGTAAGGGTGGGGTCACCATACGCAACATTACCGAGACCACCGGCGCAACAATCGATATAGACGATAACGGTAACGTCAAGATCGCCGCTGTGGACAAAGCAGCCGGTGACGCAGCACGCCGCCGGGTGGAACAGATCACGGAAGATGTCCAGGTCGGGAAAATCTACGATGGCCGCGTCGCCAAACTGATGGATTTCGGAGCCTTTGTCACTATCCTGCCAGGAAAGGACGGTCTGGTACATATCTCACAGATCTGTCAGGAGCGTGTGGAAAACGTCAGTGACAAACTGACGGAGGGGGAATCGGTGCGGGTCAAAGTGCTGGAGATAGACAAACAGGGCAGGGTTCGGCTCAGCATGAAGGCAGTGGAAGAATAGCGGGGGAACAGGCACTTGATCATTGCTCCATGCAACAGTACTATTCCGTCCCTGCCACAAGACCCCAGGGCTAATGTGGCTGTATGGACAGGTACGGAATCCGGTAGCGAGGGAGGATCCACGGAGGCCAACGTGTATGTAATGCCACGTGATACTCTCGAAAGGCCGAACATATCGGCATACTCATGTCACTTCCATGACAACGGCAATTGCGGGGTGGAGCAGTCCGGTAGCTCGTCGGGCTCATAACCCGAAGGTCGCAGGTTCAAATCCTGCCCCCGCTACCAAGGTCGACTTTTGCGACGCAGGATCAGTGTGACATGGTCCTGCTTTTTTGAACCCTCAGGCGAGCTTGCAGCCCGCTTGCACACGCTGCTTGAAGAAACCACCCTGCGGGCAATGGCAGAACTATAGGGTTTCTTCAAGCTGCGTACGCAGGCGCGCCCTGTCCCTGGGCGACACATTCAAACGCAGGGCCTGCTCCAGCATGACTCTGGCCTCTTCACCACGTTCAAGTTCAAGCAGTGTTTCAGCCAGTGCGATATACGCATCCACTTTTTCTTTTTCCAGTGCAATCGCGGTACGATAGTGAGACATCGCCTCCTGGTAACGCGCCTGCAATCGATATGATTCGCCCAGTTGAAACAGAATATTCGATCTGACTGCCGGCGGCACACTCGAGCGCAACAAATGCAGGGCCTGCTCCAAAATGACACCGGCCTCTTCAGGACGTTCAAGTTCAAGCAGCGTTGCACCCAGTGCGATATAGGCATTCTCTTTTTCCTCGTCCAATTCAATCGCGGCATAATAATAGGACACCGCCACCTCATAACGCTCCTGCAAGCGCAGCGACTCGGCCCGAAGAAACAGGGTATCCCAGTCCCGCGGTTTATCGTCGTCACCTTCGCGCAGGTGACGTTCCTGCAAGCGCAGCGACTCGCCCAAATGGCGCAGCGTACTCCGGTGTTTCGGTTTATGGCGAATACCTTCGCGCAGTATCGCTTCCGCCTCCTCGGGCCTGCCAAGCATATTCAGCGCGATACCCGCTTTGTCGTGCATATAAGGGCCGTTCGGCCAACGTTCGATGGCAACCCGACTCATGGCCAGTGCCTCCTCGTAACGTTCCTCTATCATAAGACCGACCGCCAGATTCGCATGCGCACTACGTGCCTCCGGATTGAGCTCAAGGACGTGACTGAACAGACTGATCATGTCGTGATAGACACTCGCCTGACGCCACGTCAGCGCCACCATCACAAGCAACAGCACAGCAAGCCCACCTCGCGCCACGCGCAGACCCAAACCCCGCAGCCCACCACAAAACCTGTGCACACCGAACGCGAACAACGCCATCATACTGGCGCTTGCCAAATACTGATAACGATCCGCCACCAGGGAAAACTGCATGTAGCCATAATCCACAAAACACAGCACCGGCGACAGCGTCACGATAAAAAACAGCACCGCCGCCAACGGCCCGCGACCCAGCCGTGCACGCAAACACCACAATACACCGAGCACCGCCACAACGACTGCGACACACAGCCATCCCAACGGGTCACCCACATCCACATCCCATATCGGATAGATCACGGCCAGTTCCGTCGGCCAAACCAGCTTGGTCACATAGAACACCAACGCCCGACAGGCGATCAGCAGGCGATCGAACGGGGAATACTCCAGCACGAGCGGCTCCCTGGAGGCATAGTAGGCAGTATCGGCGACAGCGTAGATCAAACCCACCAGCAGAAATGGCAGCAGACGCAGTACATCGTGCCGGTACACCCGGCCCTGTCGCCACCAGTGCCATAGCAGAAACGCCACCGGCAACGTAATGGCAATCGATTTGCTGAACAGGGCCGCCACATACAGCAACAGCGCACAACTCCACAACCGCCACCGCGGCCGTCCCGCACACGCCGTCTCCACAAAACGCAGCCACACGAGAGAGGACGTGAGCGTAAACAATGTGGCCAGCAGATCCTTGCGCCCCATCACCCAGGCGACCACTTCCACATGTACCGGATGGACCGCGAATATCGCCGCCGCCAGCCAGGCACCGGGCAACGCAAAACGGTGCAGCAGCAGCAACAGCAGCAAACTGTTGAGCAGATGCAACACGACGTTCGTCGCATGATAGCCGGCCGGTGCAAACCCCCAAAACTTGTGCTCAAGCCAGAAACTGCTGTAGGTGATTGGCCAGTAATGGGCCTCGCGTTCAAGCGCCGTCGCTTCGAACCAGATACGCCACAATCCGGAGAACTCACGCACCGGCTCGGCATCGATAAGGATGGCGTCATCCCAGACAAATTCGGCCTGCAGCGTCGGCAGATAACCCACCACCGCCAGCAGCGCCAGACCAACGAGGGCAAACGCCCTCCAATACAGCAACCGGGCTCCATCCCCCGTTGCGACACGGTTTGCCGTACGCGCCGGTATGGCCCCGGCCCCATCCGCTCTGCCGGTGTTTTGATCCGACCCGGACACTAAGCTGCCCTTTGCCTGCTCAGTCTTGCGCCGGGACCCGGCGTCCCGTCCCTTGTGTCTGGGTCGTCTGGACATCAGGCTATACCCGGCCAGGCCATCCGGCAGACCAAACCTGCTCCAATGCCCTGATACACTGCGGTTGACCCGAAAGATAACCGTATCCGTGTGGCACAGCGTTCAACCCAAGTCCCGCTCCATCGTCCGAATCATGGCGCTACTCCAGTGTGTAGTCTGCACAAACCCGTTCAGGCCCGGAGGGTCGCCAAAGCCGGGATATGAAAACTGGCTGTCGCGGTGCGCTACGGAGATACATTCGAACCCGCCTCCGTCGGCGCTTCTCCCGCTTCCAGCGCACGTGTAGCCGATGCGTCCGCAGCCGCCTGCTGTCCCAACTGCCGCAGGGTCTCCCCAAGCAGGCTGTGCAAGCGAGCCGCCAGCTCGCCCGAAGGCCCCAGGGACAAGCCGTGCTCCAGCCAACTACGGGCTTGCTCATAGCGTCCAAGACGCAACAAGGCACTGCCCAGCCCAACACAGACCGATGCATTGCCGGGATCAAGCTCGGCCAGTCTTTGCAACAGAGGCAGCGCCGCCTCATAGCGCTCCTGTATCAACCGCAGGTTCGCCAGGGACGCCAAAACTTCCTTGTTTCCAGGTAGCAGACGGAGAGCCTGTTGCAAATGCCGTGCCGCCGCTTCACGCTGTTCCAGCCTCCCCAGTGCGTCTCCGAGCAGCTTGTGGATCCCCGCCCTGACCAGAGGCTCCGTATTCAAGCGCAAGGCCTGCTCCAGCGCGACCCTGGCCTCTGCAGGACGCGCAAACTCAAGCAAGCTTGCGCCCAGCGCAATATAGGCGTTCTCCTTCCTCTCGTCCTGCTCAATCGCGTCGCGGTAGTAAGGCACCGCCTCCTCGTAACGCGCCTGCAACCGCAATGACTCGCCCAGATAGAACAGGGTCTTCGGTTTATTACGGCGGGTACCCTCACGCAGTATCTCTTCCGCCTCCTCGGGCCTGCCAAGCATATTCAATGCATCACCCGCCATAGCATACATTTCCGGCCAGGGTTTGACAGTGCGACTCATGGCAAGTACCTCTTCATAACGTTGCGCTTCCATCAATCCGGCCGCCAGATTCGCACGCGCACCGCGTGCCTCCGGATTGAGCGCGAGGACATGACTGAACAGACTGATGGTGTCGTGATAGACACTCGCCTGACGCCACGTCAGCGCCACCATCACAAGCAGCAGCATGGCAAGACCGCCTCGAACCACGCGCAGACGTATACCTCGCAGGCCACCACAGAACCTGTCCACACCGAACGCAAACAACGCAATCATACTGGCGCTTGCCAGATACTGGTAGCGGTCCGCCACCAGGGAAAACTGCATGAAACCATAATCCACAAAACACAGCACCGGCGATAAGGTCACGATAAAAAACAGTACCGCCGCCAACGGCCCGCGACCCAGCCGTGCGCGCAGACACCACAACACAGCGGGCACCGCCACAACGCCCGCAACACACAGCCATCCCAGCGGGTCGACCACACCCACATCCCATATCGGATAGATCACGGCCAGTTCCGTCGGCCAAACCAGCTTGGTAACATAAAACACCAGGGCCCGACAGGCGATCAGCAGGCGTTCAGGTGGGGAATACCCCAGCGAGAGCGGCTCCCTGGAGGTATAGTAGGCGGTATCGGCGACAGCGTAGATCAAACCCACCAGCAGAAACGGCAACAGGCGCAGCACATCGTGCCGGTACACCCGGCCCTGTCGCCACCAGTGCCATAGCAGAAACGCCGCCGGCAACGTAATGGCTACCGATTTGCTGAACAGGGCCGCCACATACAGCAACAACGCACAGACCCACAACCGCCACCGCGGCCGTCCCGCACACGCCGTCTCCACAAAACGCAGCCACACCAGGAAGGCCGTGAGCGTAAACAGTGTGGCCAGCAGGTCCTTGCGCCCCATCACCCAGGCGACCGGTTCCACATGCACCGGATGAACCGCGAATATCGCCGCTGCCAGCCAGGCACCGGGCAACGCAAAACGGCGCAGCAGTAGCAACAGCAGCAGACTGTTGAGCAGATGCAGTACGATGTTCGTCGCATGATAGCCGGCGGGTTCAAACCCCCAAAACTTGTGCTCAAGCCAGAAACTGCTGTAGGTGATTGGCCAGTAATGGGCCTCCGCACTAAGCGCTTTTGGCGCAAACCAGATGTGCCAAAGTCCGGAGAACTCACGCACCGGCTCGGCCTCGGTGAAGATGATATCGTCCCAGACGAACTCGGCCTGCAGCGTCGGCAGATAGCCCACCACCGCCAGCAGCGCGAGACCCGCGAGGGCGAACACCTTCCAATGCATCAAACGGGCTCCGCTCCCCGTTACGACACGGTCTATCACACGCGCCGGTTTGCCTGCTTTCGCTCTGCCGGTGTTTTGTCCGGACCCGGACGGCAACCCGCCCTGTGTCTGCCCAGTCTTGCGCCGGGACCCGGCGTCCCGTCCCCTGGATCTGTGTCGCCTGGACATCCGGCTACTCCCGGCCAGGCCATCCGGCAGACCAGGGCCACTCCAGTGCCCTGATACACTGCCGTTGACCTGGAAGACGACCGTATCCGTGTGGCACAGCGTTCCACTGGCAACCCGGTTCGGTACGTGCCCGTCCGATCGATGCCACGGTTCCCCGTATGGTCTTCACGGTCCGGTCTGGCATGAGACGATTAGCGGAACGAAGATACCAGTGTGACTGCATCGCTACCTTGTCCTCTTCGGATCGGCCGCAAGCACTACGGGGATACACCGGAAACTGCATTGCCGTAGTAATTTCCTCTACCTCCACGGTACCGTGCACAGACGTTTCATCACCACGGCTGCATGCTATCCCGTCTGTCACAGGGTTTCTTCGAGCAGGGTGCGCAAGCGCACCCTGTCCCCAGGCGACACATTCAAACGCAGTGCCTGCTCCAACATAACCCTGGCCTCTGCAGGACGCGCAAGCTCAAGCAGCGTTTTCGCCAGGGCGATATACGCATCCACCTTTGCTTTTTGCAGCGCAATCGCGGCACGATAGTGAGACACCGCCTCCTCATAACGCGAGCGCAAGCGGTATGATTCACCCAGTTGAAACAGAATGTTCGATCTGACCCGGGGCGATGCACGCGAGCGCAAAAAATGCAGGGCCTGCTCCAAAATAACACTGGCCTCCGCAGGACGCGCAAGCTCAAGCAGCGTCGCACCCAGGGCAATATAGGCATTCTCTTTTTCCCTGTCCAGCTCAATCGCGGCACGATAGTAAGACACCGCCTCTTCGTAACGCGCCTGCAAGCGCAACGACTCGGCCAGGTGAAGCAGGCTATCCCAGTGCCGCGGTTTATGACGGATACCCTCGCGCAGTACCGCTTCCGCTTCCTCCAACCTGCCAAGTGCGTTCAGCGCGGCACCCGCTTCGTGATATAGATAAATGCCTTTCGGCCTACGTTCGATGGCAACCCGGCTCATGGCAAGCGCCTCCTCGTAACGTGTCTGCAACCGCAACGAGTTTGCCAGAAGAGACAGCGTATCCTGGTGATTCGGTTTATGGCGGGTACCTTCACGCAGTATCTTTTCCGCTTCCTCCAGCCTGCCAAGCGCAATCAGCACAGCACCCGCCTTGTCGTACATATAAGGGCCTTCCGGCCAACTTTCGATGGCGGCCAGGCTCATGGCAAGTGCCTCCTCATAACGTTCCGCTTCCATCAGTCCGGCCGCCAGATTCCCATGCGCACCATGTGCCTCCGGATTGAGCGCAAGGACGTGACTGAACAGACTGATGGGGTTATTATAGACGCCCACCTGCCGCCACGTCAGTGCCACCATCACAAACAGCAGCACGGCAAGCCCTGCTCGCACCAGGAGCAGACGTACACCCTGCAGCGCATCACAAAACCTGTGCACACCGAACGCAAATAACGCAATCATACTGGCGCTTGCCAGATATTGGTAGCGATCCGCCACCAGGGAAAACTGCATGTAGGTCTGGTCCACAAAACACAGCACTGGCGATAGCGTCACGACAAAAAACAGCACCGCCGCCAACGGCCCGCGACCCAGCCGTGCGCGCAGACACCACAACACAGCGGGCACCGCCACAACGCCCGCAACATACAACCATCCCAGCGGATCAACCACACCCACATCCCATATCGGATAGATCACGGCCAGTTCCGTCGGCCAAACCAGCTTGGTCACATAGAACACCAACGCCCGACAGGCGATCAGCAGGCGTTCGGGAAAAGAGTATTCCAGCGAGAGTGGCCCCATGGAGACATAGTGGTAGACAGTATCGGCGACAGCGTAGATCAAACCCACCAGCAGAAACGGCAGCAGACGCAGCACATCATGCCGGTGCACCCGGCCCTGCCGCCACCAGTGCCATATCAGAAACGCCACCGGTAGCGTAATGGCAATCGATTTGCTGAACAGGGCAGCCACATACAGCAACAGCGCACAGCTCCACAGCCGCCACGGCGGCCGCCCCGCGCACGCCGTCTCCACAAAACGCAGCCACACCAGGAAGGCCGTGAACGTAAACAATGTGGCCAGCAGATCCTTGCGTCCCATCACCCAGGCGACCGGTTCCACATGCACCGGATGAACCGCGAATATCGCCGCCGCCAGCCAGGCACCGGGCAACGCAAAACGGCGCAGCAGCAGCAACAGTAGCAGACTGTTGAGCAGATGCAGCACGATGTTTGTCGCATGATAACCGGCCGGTGCAAACCCCCAAAGCTTGTGCTCAAGCCAGAAACTGCTGTAGGTGAGAGGCCAGTAGTGGACCTCGGGGTCAAGCGATGTCGGTTCGAACCAGATATGCCACAGCCCGGAAAACTCACGCACCGGCTCGGCCTTGGTGAAGATGATATCGTCCCAGACAAAATCCGCCTGCAGTGTCGGCAGATAGCACACGACCGCCAGCAGCGCGAGACCGATGAGGGCGAACGCCCTCCGATGCAGCAAACGGGATCCGAGCCCTGTTGCGACACGGTCTACCGCACGCGCCGGTTTGCCTGCTTCCGCTCTACCAGTGTTTTGACCCGACCCGGACACCAAGCTGCCCTTTGCCTGTGCAGGCTTGCGCCGGGACCCGGCGTCCCGTCCCCTGTGTCTGTGGCGCCTGGACATGAGGCTACGCCCGGTCAGACCATCCGGCAGACCAGGACCGCTCCGATGCCCTGATACACTACCGTTGACCGGGAAGATAACCGTATCCGTGTGGCAAAATGTTCGACCTGAGCCCTGCTCCACCATCTGATCATAGCGCCACTCCGCTGTGTGGTCTGCACAAGACCGGCCCAGGTCGATGAAGATCGCCAATTCCGGGAGATGAGCACTCGCTGTCCTCTGCCGGTTGGCTGTCGCGATGCGCTAAGGGGATACACTCGAACCCTCCACCTCCATCGAAGCTTCCTCCGCTTCCAGCATACGTGCAGGCGCTTCGTCCGCAGCCGCCGACTGTCCCGACTGTCGCAGGGTTTCTCCAAGCAGGCTGTGCAGATGGGCCTCAAGCTCGCTCGAAGGCCCCAGGGACAAACCGCGCTCCAGCCAGCCACGGGCTTGCTCATAACGTCCAAGACGCAACAAGGCACTGCCCAGCCCAGCACAGACCGATGCATTGCCGGGTTCAAGCTCGGCCAGTCTTTGCAACAGAGACAACGCCGCCTCATAGCGTCCCTGTACCAACCGCAGGTTTGCCAGGGATGCCAAAACTTCCTTGTTCCCAGGTTGCAGATGGAGAACCTGTTGCAAATGCCGTGCTGCCGCTTCATGCTGTTCCAGCCGCGCCAGCGCGTCCCCGAGCAGCCTGTGGATCCCCGCCCTGACCTGAGGCTGCATATTCAAATGCAAGGCCCGCTCCAGCATGGCCCTGGCCTCTGCAGGACGCGCAAGCTCAAGCAAGCTCGCGCCCAGGCCAATATAGAGATTCTCTTCCCTCTCGTCCTGCTGAATCCCGGCACGGTAGTAAGGCACGGCCTCCGCGTAACGCGCCTGCAACCGCAGTGACTCGGCCAGATGAAACAGGGTATACCAATCCTTCGGTCTATGGCGGACCCCCTCGCGCAGTACGGCTTCCGCCTCCTGGGGCCTGCCAAGCGCATTCAGGCTCTCTCCCGCATTGTGATACATATAAGGGCCTTCCGGCCAACGTTCGATGGCGGCCAGGCTCATGACAAGCGCCTCCTCGTAACGTTCCTCTATCATAAGCCCGAGCGCCAGATTCGCATGCGCATCGCGTGCCTCCGGATTGAGCGCAACGACGTGACTGAACAGACTGATCATGTCGTGATAGACACGCGCCTGACGCCACGTCAGCGCCACCATCACAAGCAGCAGCACGGCAAGCCCTGCTCGCACCACACGCAGACGTATACCCCGCAGGCCATCACAAAACCTGTGTACACCGAACGCGAACAACGCCATCATACTGGCGCTTGCCAGATACTGGTAGCGATCCGCCACCAGGGAAAACTGCATGTAGCCATAATCCACAAAACACAGTACCGGCGATAGCGTCACGATAAAAAACAGCACCGCCGCCAACGGCCCGCGACCCAGCCGTGCACGCAGACACCACAATACACCGAGCACCGTCACAACGACTGCGACATACAGCCATCCCAATGGGTCACCCACATTCACATCCCATATCGGATAGATCACGGCCAGTTCCGTCGGCCAAATCAGCTTGGTAACATAGAACACCAACGCCCGGCAGGCGATCAGCAGGCGTTCTGGCAGGGAATACCCGAACGAGAGCGGCCCCATGGAGGAAACGTAGTAGACAGTATCGGCGACAGCGTAGATCAAACCCACCAGCAGAAACGGCAGCAGACGCAGCACATCGTGCCAGTGCACCCGGCCCTGTCGCCACCAGTGCCATAGCAGAAACGCCACCGGCAGCGTAATGGCAATCGATTTGCTGAACAGGGCCGCCACATACAGCAACAGCGCACATACCCACAGCCGCCACAGCGGCCGTCCCGCGCACGCCGTCTCCACAAAACGCAGCCACACGAGAAAGGACGTGAGCGTAAACAATGTGGCCAACAGGTCCTTACGCCCCATCACCCAGGCGACCGGTTCCACATGCACCGGATGGACCGCGAATATCGCCGCCGCCAGCCAGGCACCAGGCAACGCAAAACGGCGCAGCAACATCAAAAACAGCAGACTGTTGAGCAGATGCAACACGATGTTCGTCGCATGATAGCCGGCCGGTGCAAACCCCCAAAGTTTGTGCTCAAGCCAGAAACTGCTGTAGGTGATTGGCCAGTAATGGGCTTCGCGGTCAAGCGCTGTCGGTTCAAACCAGATGTGCCACAGCCCGGAGATCTCACGCACTGGCTCGGCCTCGACAAGGATGCTGATATCATCCCAGACGAATCCGGCCTGCAGCGTCGGCAAATAGCCCACCACCGCCAGCAGCGTGAGACCGATGAGGGCGAACACCCTCCAATGTACCAAACGAACTCCATCCTCCGTTACGACACACTCTACCGCACGCGCTGATTTTCCCCCTTCCTCTGTACCGGTACTTTCAAACCCGGCTGCCAAGCTACCCTTTGTCTGCGCAGGCTTGCGCCGGGACCCGGCGTCCCGTCCCCTGTGTCTGTGGCGCCTGGACATGAGGCTACACCCGGCTAAGCCATCCGGCAGACCAGACCGGCTCCAATGCCCTCATACTTCAGTGTTGACCAGGACGGTGACCATATCCGTGTGGCACAGCGTTTCACTGGCAATCCGGTTTGGTACATACTCGTCCGATCGATACCACTGTTTCCCCGCATGGTCTTCACAGTCCAATCAGGCACGAGACGATTAGCGGAACGGGATACCAGTGATTGACTGCATCGCTACCCTGTCTGTGCCCTTCGGGTCGACCTCAAGTACTACAGGGACACACCCGCACCCGACGCTGCTATAGCAGTTCCCTCCACTTCCAAGGTATCTACACAGACGGTACTCTCCCACGGCTGCATGCTATCCCGTCTGTCGCAGGGTTGCTTCAAGCAGGGTGCGCAGTCGCACTCTGTCCTCAGGCGACACATTCAAACGCAGGGCCTGCTCCAGCATAACCCTGGCCTCTTCAGGACGTGCAAGCTCAAGCAAGGTTTTAACCAGAGCGCTATACACATCTACTCTATCTTTTTCCAATGCAATAGTGGCACGATAATAAGATACTGCCTCCTCATACTGTGCCTGCAAGCGATGTGATTCGCCCAATTGAAACAGGATGTTCGACCTGACCTTGGGTGGTGCATTCGAGCGCAATAAACGCAGGGCCTGCTTCAGAATAACACCGGCCTCTTCAGGACGCGAAAGCCCAAGCAAGGTCGCGCCCAAGGCAATATAGGCATTCTCTTCTTTCTTGTCCAGTCCAATCGCGGCATAATAATAAGATACCGACTCCTGATAACGCGCCTGCAATCGCAACGACTCGGCCAGATGGAATCGCGCATGCCAGTCCTTGGGTTTATGACGGACACCCTCGCGCAATATTTCTTCCGCTTCCTCCGGCCTGCCAAGCGCATTCAGCGCGGCACCTGCCTTATCGTACATATAAGGGCCTTCCGGCCAACGCTCGACGGCAGCCAGACTCATGGCAAGTGCCTCCTCGTAACGTTTCGCTTCTATCAGTCTGATCGCCAGATTCCTATGCGCCCCACGTGCCTCCGGATTGAACGCGAGGACATGAGTAAAAAGGCTAATGCCGTCGTGATAAACACTTGCCTGACGCCACGTCAGCGCCACCATCACAAGCAGCAGCATGGCAAGCCCTGCTCGTGCCGCACGCAGACGTACACCCCGCAGGCCACCACAGAGCCTGTCCACACCGAACGCAAACAACGCAATCATACTGGCGCTTGCCAGATACTGGTAACGATCCGCCACCAGGGAAAACTGCATGTAGCCATAGTCTACAAAACACAGCACCGGCGATAAGGTCACGATAAAAAACAGCACCGCCGCCAACGGCCCGCGACCCAGCCGTGCGCGCAGACACCACAACACAACGGGCACCGCCACAACGCCCGCAACACACAGCCATCCCAGCGGGTCAACTACACCCACATCCCATATCGGATAGATCACGGCCAGTTCCGTCGGCCAAACCAGCTTGGTAACATAAAACACCAGGGCCCGACAGGCGATCAGCAGGCGTTCAGGTAGGGAATACCCCAGCGAGAGCGGCTCCCTGGAGGCATAGTAGGCGGTATCGGCGACAGTGTAGATCAAACCCACCAGCAGAAACGGCAACAGGCGCAGCACGTCATGCCGGTGCACCCGACCCTGTCTCCACCAGTACCATAGCAAAAACGCCACCGGCAACGTAATGGCTACCGATTTGCTGAACAGGGCCACCACATACAGCAACAACGCACAGACCCACAACCGCCACCGCGGCCGTCCCGCGCACGCCGTCTCCACAAAACGCAGCCACACCAGGAACGCCGTAAGCGTAAACAGTGTGGCCAGCAGGTCCTTGCGCCCCATCACCCAGGCGACCGGTTCCACATGCACCGGATGGACCGCGAATATCGCCGCCGCCAGCCAGGCACCAGGCAACGCAAAACGGCGCAGCAACATCAATAGCAGCAGACTGTTGAGCAGATGCAACACGATGTTCGTCGCGTGATAGCCGGCCGGTGCAAACCCCCAAAGCTTGTGCTCAAGCCAGAAACTGCTGTAGGTGATTGGCCAATAGTGAGACTCGGGGTCAAGCGTCGTCGGTTCGAACCAGATGTGCCACAGTCCGGAGAACTCACGCACTGGCTCGGCCTCGGTAAAGATGACATCATCCCAGACAAATCCAGCCTGCAGCGTCGGCAAATAGCCCACGACCGCCAGCAGCGCGAGGCCGATAAGGGCAAACGCCTTCCAATGCATCAAACGGCTGCCCCCCGTTGCGACACGATCTACCGTACGCACCGGTTTGCCTCCTTCCGCTCTGCCGGTATTGTGACCCAACCCGGACGGTGAACTGCGCTTCGCCTGCTCAGTCTTGCGCCGGGACCCGGCAGCATCCCGTCCCTTGTGTCTGTGTCGCCTGGACACGAGGCTACGCTCGGTTAATCTCTCTGGCAGTTCATGGCACCAGTACCACACTTCCACCCATCTGGAAGGTAATCGTATCCACGCAACATGCCCCTGCAACTTGTCATACGGTTCGTGCCTGCACGCACTGTCTGATCAATGATGCCGTTTCTTTGCATGGTTTGCCACCAGTGTACAGGCAATGGCGCGCAACTCCGTCCCCCCGCACCAATTGTCGCCACACCAACAGGGTTGGTCAATGCCACCCCATGTCACCCACTTGTCGTTTCCGTCCAAGGCGGAAACCACTTTATCGTGCTGCCAAATCTGTCTCTGTATATCGCCAGCCACTAGAAGTCACCTTGACTCATGCCATATTCCATACTCCGATGCAGTCCAGCAACCATAAAGACAGCGACAGGGAAGTCGCCGCAACGACCACCGCATCACACCAACCCGCTTCACACCGACACTCGAGACAGAACCAGTCTCACTATTCGATGGGGTTCAATCTCCTGAACGTTCGCAGGCCACGTCCCCGACCCGGAAGACGAACCAGAGGGACATAAACACAATGGGAACTACCGCCGCATCCGGGGTAAAAATCCATGTAATCAAACAACCACCAGATAAGACAGACAAAAAAACCGCTGCAACCTCGGGTTGCAGCGGTTTTCACTGGCAGTAAAAAATACGGACGGAGGAGTCACCACCGATCCTTGTCGGACAGCGTACGCAATCTTTGCAATCGGATATTCCGATTCTCTCGGACCTTTTTCGCTTCCTGCCTGCGCCGGTCCAGAAAACTGAAATCCAGTTTTCTTATTTTTTGGCTGTCTGTCGCCGACTTATTTTTTTTTTGTCGATACCCTTGCTTTCTTGGCCACCTTCTTTTTCTTTTTCGCAGTCGCCTTTTTCTTGGCGACCTTCTTCTTGGCTACCTTTTTCTTGGTTACCTTCTTTTTGGTAGCCTTCTTTTTGGTAGCCTTCTTTTTGGTAGCCTTTTTCTTCGTGGCCTTTTTCTTGGTGGCTTTCTTCTTGGTGGCTTTCTTCTTGGTGGCTTTCTTCTTGGTGGCTTTCTTCTTGGTGGCTTTCTTCTTCGTGGCCTTCTTGGCGACCTTTTTCTTGGCTACCTTCTTAGTGACCTTCTTGGTTTTCTTTGCGATCTTTTTGTTGCGGCGAACTGCAGGTCTAGCGACTTTTTTCTTTGTCACCCGCTTCTTCGCAGTTTTCTTTGACATAACTACGCTCCCCCTAGGTAGCAAATGGATAGTGGTATGACGACATAAAAATTGACGGTTATTGTACACCTGTCATCGACAATTACAATTATTATAAATAATTTTTTACACTTCGCAAACAAAAAAATGTGTGGCGCAGAGTCCCTTGCACAAGCCACCAAATTACTGTTTGTCTGATTCCATCGATGACAACAATTGAAGAAGGTGTTTACGAACCTCCTCGACACCTTGTATTCCTTCTACCTTGAGGCAACGCAAGTTGCCTTTTTTCTCTTCATTCAGATAAAACTGAATCAACGGCTTAGTCTGGGAATGATAAACATCCAACCGTTTTTTCACCGTATCCTCGTTATCATCATCACGCTTTACCAATGGGTCTCCAGTTTCATCGTCCTTTCCCGCAACACGTGGGGGATTAAACTCAATATGATAAACCCTGCCAGATTCAGGATGCACCCTGCGCCCGTCAAGACGCCTGACGATCTCCTCATCACTCGAATGCAGCTCAATCACATAATCGATCTCCACACCACCACGCTTCAAGCCATCCGCTTGCTCCATGGTACGTGGAAATCCGTCCAACAGGTAACCATTGCGGCAGTCGTCCTCAAGCAACCGATCACACACCATTGAAATGATCGTATCGTCTGGTATCAGTTCACCGGCATCCATAATCGCCTTGAGTCTCCTCCCTCTGTCAGACCCCGACTCCACAGACTGACGCAACATATCCCCGGTAGATATCTGAGGGATGGCGTATTCCTTTGCAATCTCCTGGGCCTGAGTCCCCTTTCCCGCACCTGGCGGACCCAACATGATCATACGCATCGCATCCTCCTTCAGTAGTAATAAAACAACATTGCCAAACCAAACAGGACACAGGCAACATCAATTGTCTCAAGCCAGGCGATTCAGTACAGAACCGAACCGGCTATAGTGAAAGTACCAAGCGGGTGGTATTGTATCAGAACAACACCTCTATACTAGCCGCCACATGAAAATAGAACTCAGCACTCCCGGCGACATCTCCAAAATGATCCGCCTGTATTCGGAACGTGGTTTTGTCATCGATGGACAAGACTGGCACTCGAGCATCGCTATTGTTCCGGAGCAAACGGTGCAACACTGGGAAATAGAACACTACGCCGATATTGCAGAGCAGCATATCCAGGTATTTGTTGATGCCCAGCCAGAACTCATATTGATCGGCACCGGGAAAAAAATCCATCCACTGGACGACAAACTGCTGTCTATCGCACTGCGCTACAGTATAGGCATTGAAATCATGGATAGCGGCGCTGCATGCCGCTGCCACAATCTGTTGCTGGAAGAAGGGAGACGGGTATGCACTGGATTGCTACTGCCGAATGTGGAATAAACTCAGGCTGAATTCTTTTTCGGCAAAAGACGCAGCGGATCGACTGGCTTCCCTCGCTTGCGGATCTCGAAATGCAACAGTGCCCCACTGCCAGCCGGTGCCTCACCCATCGTTGATATCTGATCCCCGGCATCGACTTGTTCACCTTCCTTGACCATAAGTTCACGATTGTAGGCATAAGCACTCAAATAGGTGTCACTATGCCGAATAATGATGAGTTTCCCATAGACATTCAGCCCACTGCCACTGTACACCACCTGGCCATCCGCGGCAGCCATTACCGCCTGACCGATACTACCCGCCAGATTGATGCCCTTTTTCCCGGTAGGGGTATCCAGCTTGACCAGTTTCCCCGGTGTCGGCCATCGCCATATCAAATCATCCTTCGCCCCGGCCCGGGGGCTGGAGGCAGTTTCGGTATCAGCCTCGCCACGCTTCTCGACCTTGTCATCACGTTTCTGCTCCTCATCCCGGCCCTGCACCATGGCTGGCGCAGGCAACTGTTTCGGGCCATGCGATGATGGGGCTGGAACAGGCAGCGCAGGAGCATACCGTGCTGATGGTGGAGGGATCAAACGCAGTACCCGTCCCTGATAGATCAAATACGGCGGCTGCAGTTCATTCCAGTCTGCCAACTCAAGGTAGTCCAAATCATAGCGCCAGGCGATCGAATACAAGGTATCACCCTTGACGATCACATGATAATTACGCCGGCTGGCTTCGGTGCTCTCAAGCCGATTTTTTTGCATGGTCTGACCACCCGCCGCTGCTGCCTGTGGCTTGGCGACAGTCGGTTGACCATGCCCCGGGGCATATACCGGTGCCGGGTCGGGCCGGGTACAGGAAAAACAGCACAACACACAGAACAACAGACAAACAGAACGGCACCAGACCCGGCTCATGCCTGCACTCCACCAAGCAGAGGAACAAAACTGACCATCTCCAGATACTCCTCTCGCCAGGTCCTGGCGGTGCGGGTAAAACACATCAGTCGCTGCGCCACACCATTTTCACCAACCGGCGCCACGAGCCGCCCGGATTCATCCAACTGCTCAAGCAGGCTGTGCGACACCACAGGGGCCGCCGCAGAGACCAGGATCGCATCATAGGGAGCATACTGCTCCCAACCACCACTCCCATCACCACACATGGCACGGATGTTGTTGTAGCGTAGCGAATAAAAACGTTCGCGCGCACGGCTCACCATTGCCCCGATGCGATCTATGGTATACACCTGCTCACAAAAACGGGAGATGATTACCGACTGATAGCCACATCCGGTACCAATCTCAAGCACCCTGCGTAACGGGACCCGATCATCTCGCAGTATCGCCTGCACCATCCTGGCAACGATATATGGCTGTGAAATGGTCTGTCCATAACCGATCGGTAAGGCGGTATTCTCCCAGGCGCGACTAGCCAACGCTTCCTCAACAAATAGATGACGTGGCACCTGATACATGGCTTCCAACACCTCTGTATTCTTGATGCCCATCTTGCCCAGTTCCTGGACCAAACGGCTACGCGAACGCTCCGAGTTCATCCCGGTACCCGGGTTCGGGGTACTCTGTGCCTGATCGGCTGGTAGCTGGCGACGCATAAACAATCAACCCACGGGGCCAACACCGACCAGCGCACCAACAACAGGCATCCGAACCACCCCCCACATTGCCAATGGCACCAATATACGCATCGGCTTAGCGCATTCAGCGATCCAACGCCATCCCCTGCAACACATCCTTGAGAGCCTGCAATCTGGCGTGTGCGGTAAAATCTATCTGCAACGGGGTGATAGAAACTCGATTATGATTGACGGCATAAAAATCCGTGCCGACCCCGGCATCCTGCTCCGAACCCGCTGCTCCCACCCAATAGGTCAAGCGACCTTTGGGATCATAGACTCGTTCCACCGGCTCCGCCCGATGGCGATTGCCCAGGCGCGTCACCTCAAAGCCATCGATCTCTTCCTTCCTCACGTCCGGTATATTGATATTCAACAACCAGGGTTCCTTTGGCCAATACATCAACAAATGCCTGATAAGTGATGACACAACACTGACAGCATCGTCATAATGTTCCGGCGGATCCTCGGTAGCAGCCAACGACAGGGCGAGCGCAGGTCGTCCCAGAAAACGCGCCTCTATCGCAGCAGCCACAGTGCCTGAATACAGCACATCATCGCCCATATTGGCCCCTGCGTTAATGCCACTGATAACCAAATCCGGGTCATAGTCCAGCAACCCGGTAATCGCCAGATGCACACAGTCGGTAGGAGTACCATTAACATAATAAAAGCCACGCCGATCCTGATTGACACGCAGTGGACGGTCCAGCGTCAGCGAATGGCTCGCACCGCTACAATCACGATCCGGAGCAACCACATCGCTCTCGCCAAACTCACACATGGCATTGGCCAATACCTCAAGACCTGGCGCCTGATAGCCATCGTCATTGCTTAACAGTATCCTCACAAGGGCCTCCGAACTAACAGTATCAACCGTCTGTCAACAAAAATTCCAGCAACGCTTTCTGCACATGCAGACGGTTGCCAGCCTCTTCCCATACCATACTTTGTGGCCCATCTATCACCTCGGCACTGACTTCCTCTCCCCGGTGCGCAGGCAGACAGTGCATGAACAACGCATCCGGCTTCGCCTCCGCCATAAGTGCCGCATTAACCTGGAAAGCAGCAAACTTTCGGGCCCATTCTCCAATGTCACGCTGCTGCCCCATGCTGACCCAAACATCCGTTACCACAACATCTGCATCTCTGACCGCAGCCTCCGCCACATGATAAACACGGACACGCTCACCACTACTGTTGAGCAAGGCCGCATTCGGTTCGCATCCCTCCGGACAGGCAATATGCAACCTGAAATCACACAATCTGGCAGCATTGATCCAGGACTGGCAAACATTATTACCATCTCCAACCCAGGCCACCAAACCATCCCGCACCGTATCACGCTGCTCCACCCAGGTCTGAATGTCCGCCAACAACTGGCAAGGATGATAACTGTCCGACAATCCATTGATGACCGGGATACTGGTCGCCTCAGCCAGGGTTTCAAGCTGCCTGTGCGACGCAGTGCGGATCATCATCACATCCACCATCTCCGACAGGACCCGAGCCGTATCCATCAGTGACTCTCCACGATCAAGCTGGGTCTCCCCCGCAGGAAGCTCTACCGCGTGCCCACCCAGTTGCGCCATGCCCACCGCGAATGACATCCGGGTACGTGTGGAGGATTTGTGAAATATCATCGCCAACACCTTGCCCTGCAAAGTCTGCGGCGTGGCGCCACGTCGACACAACTGCTTCAACTCCATACCGCGCCGCACAATGGCCCATAGCTCATCCGATGACAGGTCATTCAGGCTGAGAAAGTCGCGCTTTTTCATGCCGCAATCTCCCGGCTGAAAAAATCATCCAGACTCGAGACAAGACGGGTCTGTAACTGTTTTATTTCCTGTTCGCTAATGACCAGAGGCGGTAATAAACGCACCACACAACCCGCGGTAACATTGACGAGCAGGCCATGCTCCAATGCCAGCGCAGGCAGGACCGTGGCCTCACGATCCAACTCAATCCCGATCATCAGGCCGCGACCACGAATAGCCTTTATTGCACTGCGGTCTTTCAATTCCTCACGCAAACCTGAAAGTAGACTCTCGCCCAGCTTGCGGGCACGTTCCGCAAGCCGCTGCTGATCCATCAGTCGTACCACCTCCAGTGCGACTGTGCTGGCAAATGGGCTACCGCCAAAGGTCGAACCATGCATACCCGGAGAAAACAACTCCGCACTATCACCACGAGCAAGACAAGCACCAATCGGGATACCATTTCCCAGCGCCTTTGCCAACGTGACAACGTCCGGCAATATTCCCGCATGTTGAAAGGCGAACCATTCCCCGGTCCGACACATTCCGCTTTGCACCTCATCCATGATCAACAACGCATCATGCGCATCGCACAATGCACGGATCGCCTGCAATTCAGCATCCGTGGCAAGCCGGATACCTCCCTCTCCCTGCACCGCCTCCATTATCACCGCCCCCACCGCATGCGGACCCTGAAACACCTCGCGCAGGCTATCAACATCAGCGAACGGCACGCGTCTGAAACCCGGTAGCAACGGAGACCAGTGCGCAGTGGCTACCGCCTGTCCGCTAGCGGACAGGGTCGCTATGGTACGCCCATGAAAGGCCCCTTCCATTACAATGATCTGCGCCTGCTCCAGGCCCCGTTTATATGCATGCAAACGTGCCAGCTTGAGTGCCGCCTCATTGGCCTCAGCCCCCGAATTGCAGAAAAACGCCCGCTCCATATCAGCCAGCGACAACAACCTGGCAGCCAACGCCTCCTGACTCGGAATCCCATAGAGATTCGATGTATGCAGCAGTTTTCCAGCCTGCCTATTGATGCATTCCGCAACGACTGGATGTGCGTGTCCCAGATTGCATACCGAAATACCCGACAGCGCATCAAGGAACGCATTGCCATCCGTATCATACAACCAGCACCCCTCACCGCGCACAAAGCTTACTGGCAGCCGCGCATAGGTCGGCATCAAAACTTCAGGCAGGGATTCCTCTGGCATCAGAACAGACATGGAAACGCAAACAGAATTGTTCGGCACTCCCGACAAGCCGGTGGCGATGGAATAACATCTGCATCGGCACCGCGTCCTCTGATCTGCAAATACAGGCTGGATTTTGTACTGAATAGTGCCGGACGACAGACCTCATCATTCAAAGAAACAGACCATGACCATGTCCAACCATGCACATCAGCATCGGAATAGACAGCAGGGTATTCGTACGGGACGCCATCAGCGCGGTCATCTTCGCTTTTGCAATCTGCTCCGCCTCCGCCGGAACCAGGCCCAATACCTTTTTCTGGTTAGGCCAGATCAGTACCCAGACATTGAACAGCATGATCGTGCCAAGCCAGGCACCAATACCGATGATTACCGCACCCTGCTCGAGTAGAAAGGCGCTTTTCATGCCCACACCCATGGCATGCAGGCTGGCAGCACCGGTCAACCAAGTCAGCAGGGCGGCCCAGCGGAACCACCACAAGGCCCTCGGCGCGACATACTTATTGATCGCGGCCGGACCAGGCCCACCCTCGTCCGCCGTTGCCGTAGCGACAGCCGGAACCTGCACGAAATTGAAATAATACAGCAACCCTATCCAGATTACCCCGAAAAACACATGCAACCAGACAGCAAACGACCAGACATTGAAACCCTGGGACGGCATGGCCGGATTGGCGTCACCCACTGCCAAGGCGATAATAAGTGCCAGCAGAAAACCCAGGGCGATAGTATACGGCACGGATTTCAGCGGATTCATTGACTCTCCCTCAGAATGTGAAGATATTTGGATGATGAAGACATCGGTATAGTGTTGACCAAAGCTATGGATTATACACCATTGCGCGGGGTTTCGAAAAGTTTGTACTCCTTGTGCAGCCTTCATTCCTCTCTCCGGTACAGATGACGATAGCAAATGCCGGGAAACGCCAAGATCAGATACATGAACGAGACGACGCAGTAAAACTCCCATCCCTTGTCATATACCTCACCAAGTGACTGTATCTCGATATACACACTCAGCAAGGCCACCAACAGATAGTACAGGAACCATTCCAGAATGCGCATCCACAGCGGCTTCATCCCTCGCGACAGACTCCAGCAACACAAAAACCTGGAACTGAACCACGGCAAATTCGCCAATGCCAGCGCCACGATGATCAGCACAATGCTCTGTAGCTGCAAACTCATGGCGGGGTAGTCACATGGTCATGCCCGGCCAACCCACAGCCTCGCGTCAAGGAGATGCCAACACGGGGCAACTCAGCCCACATTGCTCCTCAGCGCATCAGGGTTTGTGAACACAACCCCAGTAACAGGCCCGGGGCAAGGCCAAGCAGCAGGATCGCAAGTCCCTGGATACTCAATGCCCAGCGCATCAGCCTGGAGCCATCAAGCGCATGGTCAGCATCGCCATCGGTCTCGAAATACATCAATCTGACGATACGCAGATAATAAAAGGCGCCAATGACAGAGGCCACAACAGCGACCACTGCCAATGGCACATGACCTCCGCGCACCGCTTCGGAAAGCACGAACCACTTTGCCCAGAACCCGACGAATGGCGGTACCCCCGCCATCGAGAACATCAAAAACAGCAGCAGCAACGCAAACCAGGGGCTGCGCACGGAAAGCCCCCGGCATCCATCAATGGCGGAAAACTCGGGCTCTCCCCGCACACCCAACAAGATTAACATGCCGAACACGCAGGTGCTCATCAGCGCATACACAATGACATAGAACATGGACGCCGCAAAGCCACCAACCTCCCCCGAGGCGACCCCCAGCAGCACAAAGCCGCTATGGGCTATGCCAGACCACGCCAGCATACGTTTCATATTGCTCTGGGCAATGGCAACAATATTCCCGATCAGCATCGACAACACCGACAAACTCATCAACACCTGCTGCCAGTCGTAGACCAGCGGCCAAAGGGCGTCAAACAACAACCGCAACAACATTGCAAACGCCGCGATCTTCGGCGCACCAGCAATAAACGCAGTCACTGCCGAGGGCGAACCCTGGTAGATGTCAGGCAACCACATATGGAAAGGTACCGCACCCAACTTGAAGCAGATACCTACAATGATAAAAATCGTGCCATAGAATAACCAGTCGCTATCTCCGGCACCGCCAAACATCGCAACCATCCGTATACCATCAAGATTCAGGGTTGCACTGGCACCATACAACATGGACATCCCGTACAACAGCATACCTGAAGCGATCGCCCCAAGCACAAAATACTTCATCGCTGCCTCGGTAGCCACCGCTGATTCACGATGCATCGCCACCATCGCATATAGCGACAACGACATCAGTTCAAGCCCCAGATAGACTGTCAACAGACTGTTGGCAGAGACCATGATCAGCATCCCCAACACTGAGAAAAGCGACAGTACATAGTACTCTCCCCTGACCTGCCCATGCTTGCTGAAATAGTCCCTGCTATATACAAAGACCAGCATGGTGAGCAGACAGATCGCTATCTTCAGTATACCGGCCACCGGATCATGGATATAACTGCCACCAAAGGCAAGCTGCCCGACCATATGCTCAAAGCCCAGAAACAGCAACAGCAGCACACCAGCGAGGCTGCACTGGCTCAGATAATACGAACGCACCGGGCAGATGCCGCCACCAGGATGCGCAAAAAAGCTGCCAAACAACAGTGTCAGGCAGGCCAGGGAAAACAGCGTGAGTTCCGGCAGGATCAGTAACAGGTCTGTACTCATTTCATCCGCGCCTAAAATTTCCCCGCCAGCATCTGCTGCTGCAGATGCTCGATGGAAGCCTGCATCAGTTCAAATACCGGTGCCGGCCATACACCCAGCAACAGCACCATCCCCGCCAACAGGGAAAAGATCAGGGTTTCCCTGGCATTGATGTCCGTCAATGCTTCCACCTTGCTATTGCCCACCTCACCAAACATCACCCGCTTATACATCCACAGCGTATACGCAGCCCCCAGCACCAGGGTAAGACCCGCAAAAAACGCGATCCAGACGTTTGCCTGGAAACTTCCCAGGATAACCAGAAACTCGCCCACAAAGCCGGACGTGCCCGGCAGACCCGCATTTGCCATCGCAAACAGCATCATAAAAGCAGCGAAGCGTGGCATCGTGTTCGCCACGCCACCATAGCTGCCGATATCGCGACTGTGCATACGTTCATACAGCACACCCACGCAAAAAAACAGGGCTGCAGAGATAAAGCCGTGGGAGATCATCTGCATCATCGCCCCCTGCAACGCCAAACTCCCCCCCAAAGTGGCCCCGGTAGAGGCAAAACAATCGAACACCACAAACAAACCCAGCGTGGCAAAACCCATGTGCGATATCGAGGAATAGGCGATCAACTTTTTCATATCGGTCTGCACCAGGGCAACCAGACCAATATAGACGATGGCAATGAGCGACAGTATGATAAGCAACGGGCTGAAGTACAGACTGGCATCCGGGGTAACCGGCAGACAGAAACGGTAGAAACCATAGCCTCCCATCTTCAACATGATCGCAGCCAGGATCACGGACCCCCCGGTCGGGGCTTCAACATGCGCATCCGGCAACCAAGTATGCACTGGCCACATCGGTATCTTGACAGCAAAAGCCAACAGAAAGGCGATGAACAGCCATTGCTGTACCTCCATGCTCAGCGGTAATTCATGCAACACCAGAATGGCAAAGCTACCCGCATGGACGTACAGATACAACAATGCCACCAACATGCACACCGAACCAACAAAGGTAAACAAAAACAGCTTGAATGCCGCATAGACACGCCTGGGGCCGCCCCACATACCGATAATCAGGAACATCGGTATCAGCATTGCCTCCCAGAACAGGTAGAACAGGATCGCATCCATTGCCACAAACACGCCATGCATCAAACCCTCCAGGATGAGGAAGGCCGCAAGGTATTCCGCCAACCGCGAATGGATCGAGTCCCAGCTACCGATCACCACCAGTACCCCCATGAAACTGCTGAGCAGCACCAGTGCCAATGCCACACCATCTACCCCCAACTGGTAGCTGATGCCCAGGCTGGGTATCCACGAACGCTGTTCAGAAAACTGCATGACCGGCGTGCTGCTGTCGAACAGCATCAGACACTGCACCGACAACAAAAAAACCAGCAGTGTAACCAACAGCGCGAACCAACGTATCGGCACCGGCCCGAATCCGTGCATCGCCAACACCCCCACACCACCCAGCACAGGGAGCCACACCAGCAGGCTTAACAACGGCAGTTCAGCCATCAGGTCCAGACGACGAATACCAGTAACAGAAACAACAGCCCGATGATCATCGTGAACGCATAATGATACAGATACCCGGACTGCATGCGTTTGAGCCTGATGGCCATGCCCTGAACCAGGCGTGCAGAATCCTGCGCCAGCGTACCATCTATGGCCCTGACATCGACAAATCGCCACAGCAGATAACCAAGTATCCGGCTACCACCTGCAAAAACCGCCTGATTGAAGGAATCAAAGCCGTATTTGCTCTGTAGTATGCGATACGGCAACGGCAGATGTGCAACCAGACGCGCCGGCAGTCCCGGTTTCTTGATATAGCACAGCCAGGCGAGCACTACCCCGACACTCATCATCAACAACACCAGGGGATGCAGGAACGCATGCGTCAAAAATCCCCAGGCGCCAGTGGAATTCGCCCCCATCAATGCCAACACATCCTGCTTTCCACGCACGAATATGGCATCACCGAAGTAATCCCCAAACAGCATCGGCTCCAGCAGGAACCAGCCCAGGATCAGGGAGGGCACAGCCAACACCAGCAACGGCACCACCACCACCTTCGGCGGCTCCCTCATCGTCTGCCAGGCCTTGGCGTCAATATCGTTTCTGCCGTGAAAAGTCAGAAAAAATAACCGAAAGCTGTACAGTGCGGTAATCAGCACCCCGCTGACCAGGGCCAACCAGGCAAAACCCGCCAGTGGCTGTTGGGACAGATGCACCGCCTCGATGATCGCATCCTTGGAGAAAAAGCCTGCGGTGCCAGGAAAACCGATCAGGGAAATGCAACCAACAAAACAGGTGAGCCACGTCAGCGGAAGCTTCTGAAACAGTCCCCCCATCCGGCGCATGTCCTGCTCATGATGCATGGCGATGATCACAGAACCCGCCGCAAGAAACAACAGTGCCTTGAAAAAGGCATGCGTCACCAAATGAAATATCGCTGCCGCATAAGCCGATGCCCCAAGAGCCGCTGTCATATAACCAAGCTGTGACAATGTCGAATAAGCGATAACACGCTTGATGTCGTGCTGCACCAGACCCAGCAATCCCATAAACAATGCGGTCACCCCACCCACCAACAAAATACAGTTCAGCGCGGTGGCGGACAACTCAAACAGCGGCGACATCCTGGCTACCATGAAGATCCCGGCAGTCACCATCGTCGCGGCATGGATCAGTGCGGAGATCGGTGTTGGGCCCTCCATCGAATCCGGCAGCCACACATGCAGTGGAACCTGCGCGGATTTCCCCATCGCACCAATGAACAGACACAAACAGATGAAGCTCATCAGCGACCATTGCGTGGTACCAAACACGTTGATGCTGACCGCCTGGTAATTCGGGGCCATGGCAAACACCTGCATGTAATCCAGGCTGCCAAAATACGCCAGCACCGCGCCAATCCCCAGCAAAAAGCCAAAATCCCCCACCCGGTTGACCAGAAACGCCTTCAGGTTGGCAAAGATCGCCGACTCCCGCCGGTACCAGAAGCCAATCAGCAGATAGGACACCAGCCCGACCGCTTCCCAGCCAAAAAACAATTGCAGGAAATTATTCGCCATCACCAACATCAGCATGGCAAAGGTAAACAACGAAATATAACTGAAGAAGCGCTGATATCCCGGATCATCGTGCATATAGCCAATGGTGTAGATATGGATCATCCAGGAGACAAAACTCACCACAACCATCATTGTCACTGTGAGTTGATCCACCAGAAACCCGATCTCCAGAGGCAGGCCGTCAATCACCGCCCACGTGTACACAGTGGCATTCAATGTTTCCCTGCCATCCATGATGATCCATTTGTAGACCTGCAGAGACAGCAGGCTGGAGATACCGACGCCTGTGATAGTCACCCAATGCGCCCCGGCGCGTCCGATCAACCGTCCTCCCAGACCCGCAACGGCCGCGCCAATCAATGGAGCAAGCACGATCACCAGACAGACAAACTGCAACTGCGTATCCATCACTCCTTCAGCCGATCCAGGCTTTCCACTGCAATCGTGCCCTGCCGACGGAACAGTACAACCAGCAACGCCAAACCGATTGCCGCCTCGGTTGCCGCCACCGTCAGGATGAAAAACACGAATATCTGCCCGTGAATATCCGACAGATAGTACGAAAAGGCGATGAAGTTGAGGTTGACCGCAAGCAGCATCAATTCCATGCACATCAACAGCAGGATGATATTCTTCCGATTCAGGAAGATCCCCGCCATGCTGATGCAAAACAGTGCCGCTGCCAGCAACAGTACTTCAGACAGATCGATCACTGCTGCCGGTCCTCGCTCTCACTGCGCATATCGACCATCCGCAAACGCCCCTTCCGATCAGCACGGACCTGCACAGCGGGGTCCATGGACTTGTTACGCTTACCCGTAGTGAGGCTCAGTGCAATCGCAGCGATAATCGCGACCAGCAACACCGCACCGGCGATCTCAAACTCATACAGATACATGGTAAACAGGGCCTTGCCCAATGCCACCGTATTGGACACCGTCTCCGGCTGTGCCAGCGCACCTCCTCCGGCAGCGCCCGGCATGCCCTGATACAACGCCAACCCCATAACCAGCACCAGTGCCAGCGCAACCCCGATGCCGATTGGCAGATAACTGGCAAAACCCTCGCGCAATAAAGCCACATTGATGTCCAGCATCATCACCACGAATAGAAACAACACCATCACCGCACCGACATAAACCAACACCAGTACGATCGCAAGAAACTCCGCCAGCAGCAGCAGCCAGATAACAGCCATCGAGAAAAAGCACAGTACCAGAAACAGCGCGGCATGTACCGGATTTCGCACACAGATAACCATCAACGCAGACAGCAGCAGCGAGATCGAAAACAGGTAAAACACCCACTGAACGATCATGATCGTATCATCTCCAGGCACAGGCACTCAGCGGTATGTCGAATCTGCATGCCGGTCGGCGGCGATCTGCTCCTCGTAGCGATCACCAACAGCCAGCAGATCTTCCTTGGTCATCAGCAGATCTCCGCGTTTCTCGCCGTGGTAGTCAAATATCCTGGTCTCCACGATGGAATCAACCGGACAGGACTCCTCACAGAATCCACAGAATATACATTTAGTGAGGTCTATGTCATAGCGTGTGGTACGGCGTGTGCCATCGGCACGCTGCTCGGACTCGATCGTGATCGCCACTGCCGGACATACCGCCTCGCATAACTTGCAGGCGATACAGCGTTCCTCCCCATTCGGATAACGCCGCAACGCATGCAAGCCACGAAAACGCGGCGATTGCGGAGTGCGCTCCTCCGGGTACTGCACCGTAACCTTGGGACGGAACAGATGACGACCGGTCAATTGTAATCCCTTTAGCAACTCCCATAAAAAAAAGCTGCGCACGTAGTGTCTGATAGCGTTCAACATCGGTGTTTCCTCAATTAGAAAACCAGGGTGGCACATCCATCACCACCAGACCCGCAGTAACGATGAGCCAGATGATAGTCAGTGGTATGAAAATCTTCCAGCCCAGACGCATTATCTGATCATAACGATAGCGTGGAAAGGTGGCGCGGAACCAGATAAACAAAAACATGAAAAGTGAGGTCTTGGCAAGCAGCCAGAACAATCCTGGCACAGGCGAGAACAAGGGATCGAGCAGCGGGAGCCCGGCAAATGGAGAAAGCCAGCCACCGAGAAACATGACCGCGCTGAGTACCGAGATCAGTATCATGTTCGCATATTCGGCCATAAAGAATACGGAGAAGGCAATGCCACCATATTCCACATGAAAGCCGGCAACGATCTCCGATTCACCCTCGGCCACATCAAACGGCGCACGATTGGTCTCCGCCACCCCGGAGATGAAATACACCAGGAAAATTGGCAACAACGGCAACCAGAACCAGTGCAATAATGTCCCTCCCTGCTGGGCCCTGACAATATCGCCCAGATTCAGGCTGCCCGCGGCAATCAGCACCGTGACCAGGGCGAAACCCATCGCAATCTCGTAAGACACGATCTGCGCCGCTGAGCGCATCGCACCCAGAAAAGCATATTTGGAGTTGGAAGCCCAACCCGCGATGATCACACCATAAACTGCCAGCGAGGTCAGTGCCAGTACGTACAGCAGCCCCGCATTGATGTCCGCCAACACCCAGACATCGGAAAAAGGTATCACCGCCCAGGCAGCGATGGATGGTGCAAGTGCAAGGATTGGCGCTATTACAAACAGTATGCGGTTGGCCCCGGTAGGGATCACGATCTCCTTGAGGATCAGCTTGAGCGCATCGGCAATCGGCTGTCCAAGCCCAAACAGCGAATGACCAAAAAAACCCACCCTGTTAGGCCCGATCCGGCCCTGTATAAAACCGATAAAACGACGTTCCGCATAGGTGAAATAGGCCACGGTAAGCAGCACCGGGGTCATGATCAGCAAGACCTTGAACAGTGTCTCGATCAGCAGCACCCGCTGTCCCAAAGTGCCGATCTCGGGCAATACCGTAGCCAACGGTTCAAACAGCAGTTCGCGTAACCAGGCTGTTACCATTACCCGCGCAATGCCTGCACACGCAAACAGCCGATACCACCACCAAGCCTGGCATGCTCCATCTGCCCGGCATGTACCAGCACACAATTATCCGGCACGGTCGCATCCACAATCACTGGCACAGGCAGTTGGCCATGCTCCCACTCCAGACTGGCCATGACACCTTCCGACAGGCCACATCGCAGTGCCGTCTCCGCATTGATATGCACCGCACCATCCGCCACATCGTTACCTCCAGCCTGCAAAGCCGGTGCCCGACGCACCAACGCATCCAACGCATTCATCGGCACCTCGGTGATCCGCTGCAGCATATCCGACCCCGCCTGCTGCGCAGGCCGCCACGCGCTTGCCGGCGCCGGGGTCGAAGGCGACCCGGGCATGTCCGACAACAACGGTGTGATCTCCTGGTCTATCTGCTCCAGGTCGACCCAGTCAAAACCGGGCAGCGAAAACTGTTGCGCCAGTACCCGCAATACCTTCCAACCGGGCCTGGCCTCACTTGGTGGACGCACCGCAGCGGTAAAATTCTGCACTGTCCCGGCTATGTTGATATAACCGCCGGCGTTCTCCGCATACAACGCAATTGGCAGCAGTACATTGGCATATTCACGCATCTGCTCAGAGACAAAAGCCGTCAACCCGACCACAAATTCCGCCTGTCGCATCGCATTCAGTGCCTGTGCGCCATCCCAACAGTCCAATTCAGGCTCAAGTCCCATCAACAGATAGGCACGGCGCGGCTGCTCCAACATCTGCCAGGCGTCCAAGCCCAACCGTTGGCTTACGCCACCCGCCGGCAGACGATGCGGCAACATACCCATCTGCCAGGCCCCGACGCTATTGGCCGCCTCGGCAAGATAGCCCAGACTGGCGCCGGTAAGCTGCGCCAACCGCGAACACAGATATTCCAGCCATGCATAATGCGGATGCATGAGAGCTCCGCTACCCAGCAAAATACAGGCCGGTTCTCTGGCGAGCGCGGCAAGCGCACGGTGATGCCGCTCATCCACTTCAATATCCGTAAACCATTGACTGCACTGTGGCTCACTCTCCCCCGCCGCTTTAAGCAGCGCCAACAATATCACTGGCAACTCGTACGGACTTGCGATCCAACGCATGGCCAACGGGTAATTGAACTCATGGTCCAACATGTTCAGTGCCATCACCTGGCAAGCGCCATGACAGACCGCCTTGCGCAGACGACTATTAACCAACGGATGATCCTTACGCGGATTACTGCCTACCAGCAACACCGCATTCAGCTCTTCCAGTTCAGCTATCTCTCGGCCCAGCAGAGGGGCCAACGGGGCATGCTGCTGAGCGGAAAAATCACGTTGCCGGTGGCGATGGTCGATATTCGGGCAATCCAGCGCACGAGCCATTTTCTGCAACAGATAATACTCCTGGAGCGTCTGATTCCCGGCTGCCAACACACCGAGCCACTCACCGCCTCCGGTCCCCAGCACCGCCTGCAGACCGTCCTGAGCGCGCCGCAACGCATCCTCCCAATTGGTCTGCTGCCACTGCCCATCCGAACGTCTGTACTCCGGGACCAGCAAACGCTGTTTGCTGTACAGCCCCTCATAACTGTAGCGATCACGGTCCGACAGCCAGACTTCGTTGATCTGCTCATTTTCCGCCGGCACCACACGCATGACCTGATCCCCCCTGCAGTGGAAATGCAGCGCCGAACCCAGACCATCATGCGGGGCGATACCATCCTTTTGCACCAACTCCCAACTGCGCGCACTATAACGAAAAGGCTTTGAAGTCAAAGCGCCTACCGGACACAAGTCGATAACATTGCCCGACATCTCCGAACGCACGGACTTCTGTATATAGGTGCCAATCTCCATGTGCTCTCCGCGCCCGGTGGCGCCCAATTCACGTAACCCGGCCACCTCTTCACCAAAACGCACACAGCGGGTGCAGTGAATACAGCGCGTCATATCAGTCTGGATCAATGTCCCGATGTCCCGGTCCCTGACCACCCGCTTCTTTTCATGGTAGCGTGATACATCGCGGCCATAGCCCATCGCCAGATCCTGCAGTTCGCACTCTCCCCCCTGGTCACAGATCGGACAGTCCAGCGGGTGATTAATCAACAGGAACTCCATTACCCCCTTTTGTGCGCTGAGTGCTTTTTCCGAGCGCGTATGCACCACCATGCCATCCATCACCGGAGTGGCACAAGCCGGCAACGGTTTGGGGGCTCTCTCCACCTCCACCAAACACATCCGGCAGTTGGCGGCAACGCTCAGCTTGTGATGGTAACAGAAGCGGGGAATATAAATGGCATTGGCATCGGTCACCTGAATCAACATGTGACCCTTGCGTGCGCTCAGTTTTCTGCCATCTACTTCAATATGTATGCTGTCTTCACTCATGCCGGCGACCACACTGTTGTTGACGGACGGGAAACGCCATACGCCGCAGCGTTTCTCGGGCGCGTGTCGGCATTGTCTCACAGTGCCGGACATTTTTGCACCCATGACACTGCAAACAGGAGGGATTTTCCCAGGCAAGGCCCCGGTACGGTATACTGAACGCCCTTGGCCTCCTGCACGAGACCCCGCAACAACCATTAGAACAGCCATGTCGACCGAGCCTGAAGCCCCACAACGCCGACCCAGCGTGACAGTACGCGTCGCCTCGATACCCATCGGTGGTGACCACCCCATCGTGGTCCAATCCATGACCAACACAGATACCGCCGACTGCACCGCGACTGTCAAGCAAATCCAGCAGTTGGCCGCGCAGGGTTCCGAGCTGGTACGGATCACCGTCAACACCACACAGGCGGCCCGGCAGGTGGCACATATACGTGACCGCCTGGCCGCGCTGGGTTGCCAGGTACCTCTGATCGGCGACTTCCACTACAACGGCCACACACTGCTGACCCGTTACCCCGACTGCGCCGAGGCCCTGGCCAAATATCGGATCAATCCCGGCAATGTCGGCTTCGGACGCAAGCGTGACAGCCAATTCGCAACGATGATCGAAACGGCTATCAAGTACCGTAAACCAGTACGCATTGGCGTCAACTGGGGCAGCCTGGACCAGGCCCTGTTGACCACACTGATGGACGAAAACAGCCGTTCCGAAACACCGCAAAGCGCCTCCACGGTAACACGCAAGGCACTGATCCTGTCCGCGCTGGAAAGTGCCAGGCACGCCGAGGCACTCGGGCTGCCACACGATCAAATCATCCTGTCCTGCAAAGTCAGCGGCGTACAACAGCTTATCGCCGTTTACCACGAACTGGCCACGCAGTGTGACTACCCTCTGCATCTCGGCCTGACCGAGGCGGGGATGGGTTCCAAGGGGATAGTCGCCTCCAGTGCCGCGCTGGCAATACTGCTGCAGCAAGGCGTCGGTGACACCATCCGCATCTCTCTGACCCCCGAGCCCGGAGGCGATCGTTGCCAGGAGGTCATCGTGGCGCAGGAACTGCTGCAAACCATGGGGCTACGCTCCTTTACCCCACTGGTAACCGCCTGTCCCGGGTGTGGACGTACAACCAGTACCGTGTTTCAGGAACTGGCCGAAGAGATCCAGGCATACGTACGTAGCCAGATGCCGATCTGGCGCGAACGCTACGAGGGTGTCGCCGATATGAGCCTGGCGGTAATGGGCTGCGTGGTCAATGGTCCGGGTGAAAGCAAACACGCCAATATCGGCATCAGTCTGCCCGGCACCGGTGAACAACCCAGTGCCCCGGTATTCATTGATGGGAAAAAGGCGACGACACTGCGTGGAGAACGCATAGCCGAAGAATTCAAGGCCATCGTCGCGGACTACGTTGAACAGCACTACAAAACCATCGACTGAGCCACCGTCGCTCAGTATCGGCATCTGTGGCGCAGCCGGACGCATGGGCAGGACTCTGATCGCGCTGTGTCAGCATACCCCGGGGGTAAAGCTGGGGGCTGCCATTGAAGCACCTGGCTCGGCCATGATCGGCAAGGATGCCGGGGAATTGGCTGGCATCGGCAAGCTGGGGGTCAGCGTCAGCGACACGCTGGACGCGGTCACCGAAGGTTTTACCGTGCTAATCAGTTTTACGCTGGCCGATGCACTGCCCTCGGTACTCAGCCAGTGCCAACAGCAATCCCGTCCGATAGTAATTGGCACCACCGGACTGGATGACGCACAGAAACAGCGTATCCAGCAAACCGCTCGGGACATTCCCATCGTCTTTGCCCCGAACATGAGCATCGGTGTGAATCTGTGTCTGGAAATACTCCGCGTCATTAGCCGCGTCATCGGCACAGACGCCGATATCGAGATTATCGAGGCACATCACCGTGGGAAAAAAGACGCGCCATCAGGCACCGCGCTGCACATGGGCGAGGTCATCGCAACCACCCTGGGTAGAGAACTGCGGCAGTGCGCAGTGTATGGCCGCCACAGCAGCAACGATACGCAACGCCAACGCGAAAGCATCGCTTTTTCCAGTATCCGAGCCGGAGATATCATTGGTGAACATACCGCGATGTTCGCCTGCGCAGGCGAACGCATCGAGCTAAGCCATCGAGCCACATCCCGGGACGCCTTTGCCAGTGGTGCGCTGCGGGCCGCGCTGTGGCTGTCCACACAGCCACCCGGGCTGTATGACATGCGCGATGTTCTGGGACTCAATCCTGGCTGAATCGACGACCGCACACGACACACCGTGCCACAGGCCGCATCTCAGTGCGTGCCGCCGGACATACCCTCAAAAAAGGAACGCACCCGGTCGATCCAGGAATGGCTCTGCGGACTGTGTTTCTTTCCGCTGCCGTGCAGACTCTCCTCAAATTGCCTGAGCAACGCCTTCTGCTCCTGACTGAGCCTGACCGGGGTCTCCACACAGACGTGACAAAACAGGTCTCCCTTGCCATTGCCACGTAGCGACCTGACTCCCTTGTTATGCAGACGGAACACCTTCCCGGTCTGGGTCTCCGGAGGGATCTTCAGCTTGACCCGGCCATCCAGTGTGGGCACCTCACACTCTCCCCCCAGCGTGGCCAGCACGATACCGATCGGCATCTCACAGTGCAGATTCTCCCCTTCCCTGCTAAACAACGGATGCTCGCGTACCCGGATATGCACAAACAGGCTACCATTGGCACTAGCGCCTCCCGGACCCGACTCGCCCTCACCAGCAAGACGGATGCGTACACCATTATCCACCCCGGCGGGGATACGCACGGTGACAGTCTTGACATCACGCACGCGGCCCTGGCCATGACAGTTGGGACACGGATCCCTGATCGTCTTGCCTCGGCCACGGCAATGCGGACAGGTCTGCTGCACAGAAAAGAAACCCTGCTGCATACGCACCTGGCCCTGACCCCCACAGGCCGTACAAGAACTCGGGGAACTTCCTTTTTTTGCGCCGCTGCCACCACAGGTATGGCATGTCACATGCCTGGGGATATCCACATCCCGAGTGGTACCCGCCACCGCTTCCTCCAGACTAAGTTCCATCTCACACTGCAGATCGGCCCCGCGCCGGGCACGCTGACGGGTCTCGCCCAGTATGTCACCGAATACGCTTTCGAAGATGTCATTGATCCCGCCCGCTTGCTGGAAACCTGCCGCGCCCGCATCCCCGGCCGCATGGCCAAACTGATCGTAGACACCGCGTCGCTGTGCATCTGAAAGCACATCATAGGCTTCCTGTACCTCCTTGAATCGCTCCGCCGCCTGTTCCTGACCCGCGTTGCGGTCCGGATGAAACTTCATCGCCAAACGGCGATAAGCTTTTTTTATCTGCGCTTCATCCGCATCCCTGGGTACACCAAGCACCTCGTAGTAATCACGCTTTTGCACCATCAAGCCACCATTGGTGTCATGCGCAACCTCAGCTACTCTTTTTACTGTCGTCTACTTCCTCAAACTCGGCATCCACGACCTCACCATCCGCGCCATCCGCAGGCTGCCCGTTGTTGCTACCACCCGTACTCGATCCACCCGCCGCCCCCTGAGATTGCTGTGCCTGCTCGCTATAGACACGCTGTGCCAGATTGCCGCTCAATTCGCCAAGTTTGTCGGCACTCTCCTGTATACGCGCCTTGTCCTGCGACTTGATCGCCTCCTCCACCGCGGCGATCGCTGCCTCGATGTCTTTGCGCTCCTGCTCCGGAACCTTGTCTCCCAGTTCCTTCAGGCTTTTCCGTGTCGCATGCGCGGTGCTTTCCGCAACGTTGGAGACCTCGACCAGTTCCTTGCGCTCATGGTCCTCGACAGCATGCGCCTCGGCATCCTTGACCATGCGCCGTATCTCCTCGTCGGACAAGCCACTGGACGCCTTGATGACGATGGATTGCTCCTTGCCAGTGGCCTTGTCCTTGGCCGACACATTCAAGATACCATTCGCATCAATATCAAAGGTCACCTCGATCTGTGGAACACCACGCGGCGCCGGCGGAATATCCGAGAGGTCGAAACGCCCCAGCGACTTGTTGCCAGTAACCATCTCGCGTTCCCCCTGCAACACATGCACGGTCACCGCAGTCTGATTATCATCCGCGGTACTGAATACCTGATTTGCCTTGGTCGGTATGGTAGTGTTCTTCTCGATCAGCCGCGTCATAACACCGCCAAGGGTCTCTATGCCCAGCGACAGCGGAGTCACATCCAGTAGCAGCACATCCTTGACATCACCGCCAAGCACACCACCCTGAATGGCCGCACCGATCGCTACCGCTTCATCCGGATTGACATCACGCCGCGCCTCCCTGCTGAAAAAACCCTGCACCGTCTCCTGCACCTTGGGCATCCGCGTCTGACCACCGACCAGGATAACATCGCTAATCTCGTTGGTACCAAGGCCCGCGTCCGACAATGCGGTACGGCAAGGGTCCAGTGTGCGTTCTACCAGATCTTCCACCAGGGCTTCCAACTTGGATCGGCTGAGCTTGATGTTCATGTGCTTTGGCCCACTGCTGTCGGCAGTGATGAACGGCAGATTGATATCCGTCTGCTGACTGGAGGAAAGCTCAATTTTGGCCTTTTCCGCGGCATCCTTGAGACGCTGTAGCGCCAGTGGGTCGGAATGCAGATCGATGCCCTGGTCTTTCTTGAATTCCTGGCACAGGTAATCAATGATACGCATATCAAAATCCTCGCCTCCGAGGAAGGTATCACCATTGGTGGAAAGCACTTCGAACTGGTGTTCGCCATCCACCTCGGCGATCTCTATGATCGAGATGTCAAAGGTTCCACCGCCCAGATCATAGACCGCAATCTTCGCGTCCCCCTTGTTCTTGTCCATACCATAAGCCAGTGCCGCAGCAGTCGGCTCATTGATAATGCGCCGTACATCAAGTCCGGCGATATGCCCGGCATCCTTGGTCGCCTGACGCTGGGAATCATTGAAGTAGGCCGGTACGGTAATCACCGCCTCATTGACCTCGTTACCCAGATACTCCTCGGCAGTCTTCTTCATCTTCATCAGCACCCGGGCCGATATCTCGGGCGGAGCCAGCTTCTTGCCCTTGACATCCACCCAGGCATCGCCGTTATCCGCCTTGACAATGCTGTAAGGCACCATCTTGATATCTTTTTGTACCACATCGTCCTCGTAGCGCCGCCCGATCAGGCGCTTGATGGCAAACAGCGTATTTTTCGGATTGGTTACCGACTGTCTCTTGGCGGCATGCCCCACCAACACCTCATCCTCTTCGGTGTAGGCAATAACGGACGGGGTCGTACGTGCACCTTCGCTGTTTTCAATTACCCTGGGCGCATCCCCATCGAGTACCGCCACACAGGAATTTGTCGTGCCAAGATCAATACCGATTATTCTGGCCATTTTTATCTCCAAATATCTACTTGTACCGCGCTTCTTGATACCGTACAGACACAACAACAACAGGCACGCGCCACCTGCGATGTTTCACCATTCATACTGCTAATCTGGCTCCAATTCCCTGATTGTCAAGGGGTACCGGACTCCGTGCCACCAGCCACCACCACCACCAGTGCCGGACGCACCAGACGACCATTGAGCACATAGCCTTTCTGAAATACAGAGACCACATGCCCCGGCTTGTCACCCTGCTCCGTCTTTATCGCCTGATGCCGCTCCGGGTCAAATTTGCTGTCCATCGGATCTTCCTGCTCCACACCGAACTTGCGCATCACATCCAGCAATTGACGCATGGTCAGTTCCATGCCCTGCAACAACTCCACCGCCGCCTCATTCCCGCAACCGGCACCAATGCCCTGCTCCAGACTGTCCAGCACCGGCACCAACTCCCTGACAAAATCCTCCAGCGCGTACTTGTGCGCGTTTTCCACTTCTTTCTGCGTGCGTCTGCGTAGATTTTCAATCTCGGCACCAATGCGCAGCACCTTCTCCTGTGCCGCAGCGTGACGTTCCCGCTCCTTTTCCAAGGCCTGCTGCAAGGCCATGTATTCAGCCCCGGCAACGTCCCCGGCTGCCATGTCATCCGGCATGGCCGATACCCCAGCCTCTGCGGACTCCGGTTCCTGCCCCTGCCCACTCACCGGGACAGCGTTCCCATCCACACCGGCAACAACCTGTGGCACATCGTCCTCGACGACGGACCTGTCCGAACTGTCCGCTGCGTCCGCGTCCACTCCATCCGTGAACCCATCAGCCGTGGTCCGATCTTTTTCTTCCGTCATCAAGCAATTCCCCCCACAACAGCGCCAGGAAGCGGCGCATTTGCCACCAATCCAACCCTGCGGACAAGGCGCCTTCCTGCACAAAAAAACGTCATTTTGCAGCCCCCCGCGGGATAGCGGCGGAACTCACAGCCCACCCATTCCTCCGGTCTCTGACAGAAACATATATGGGTCAACTTTCCATATTCAAGGAACGACTGAGCATTTCCGCCGTCACCTCGACAATCGGGATGATGCGTTCATACTCCATCCGGGTCGGCCCAATCACCCCAACCACACCCAGTGGCGCCTCATCCTTGCCATAAGGAGAACTGACCAGACTGCAATCATCCAGCGCATTGCAACCCGCCTCTTCGCCAATGAAGATAAACATTCCACGTGCATGTATAGCCTTTTCCAGCAATTGCAGGATATCGCGTTTCTGGTTGAAAGACTCAAACAGACGCCGCAGTTTTTCCACATCGCGCAGATCTTCCACGTTCATCAGATTCATCTGGCCTGAGAGCAACAACTGCTCGCCTGCGCTGCTGCGGCTCTCGACCATATCCTCCGCCAGATCGATAGCCTGACACATGAGCTTGTTCACATCCTGGCGCATTTGCTCCAATTCGCGGCGCAATTTACGGCCAAGCGCTTCCCAGTCCATGTCCTCCAACAGCGAATTGATATGGTTCGATGCGCACTGCAACTCGGCAGCGGAAAACACCCGACTGGCATGCACAATGCGGTTCTGTATCTCCTGATCATTGGCGATCAGGATCACCAGTATCCGGTTTTCCGACAGCCCGACAAACTCTATGCGCCTGATCTTCACCGGGGGGCTACGCTGCACCATGATAACACCGGCAAAATTGGTGATGTTTGACAACAAATCGCCGACACCATCCAGCAGTTCCGACTCGGAGCCGCTACTCTCCCGTTCAAAGCCACGGATGATCTGCTCCTTCTCACTGCAATCCAGCGATTTCCCCTGCATCAGCAGATCCACAAACAAACGATAACCTTTTGCCGTGGGAACACGCCCGGCGGAGGTATGCGGCGAACTCAGCAGCCCCATGTCCTCCAGGTCAGCCATCACATTGCGCACCGTTGCCGGGCTGAGCTGCAGATCGGCGTCTTTTACCAACTTGCGCGAGCCTACCGGCTGTCCGTCATTGATATAATGCCTGACCACTTCGCGAAACAGGACAATCCCGCGTTCAGTCAAATCCGGCATGTCTGACACAAAGCTCATGGTTTCACAATGCGAATGGACAAGTCCTCAGGCAGGACCAAACCAACATCTGCAACCGTTATTATTACAAAAAACCGTTACAGACCGCTACCCGAAACACCCTCGGCAACTTGTTCACAGTCCGCTTTCCCTATATCGTAATGTGTACTTATGTTCAAGCATATCGGCATCATCACCAATAAGGCAGTGTCGGAACTCGATTCAGTGCTGCGCCCGCTCGTCGACTTCCTGTTACAACGCGGCCACGAATTGACCCTGCCAGGCTTCTGTACCGAACTTGCCACGCGGACCGGGGTCCATGTCTCCCGCGATAACACGTCTTTCAAGCGTTGCGATCTGGCCATCGCCATCGGCGGTGACGGCACAATGCTGATGGCTTCGCACCTGCTCCACCCGGTGGATGTGCCACTACTGGGTATCAATCTGGGACGCATCGGCTTTCTGGCCGACATCCCGGCCGAGACAATCACCGATGAACTTGGACCGATCCTGGAAGGAAAGTACGTAGAGGACGAGCGTTTTCTAATCGAAGGGACCGTATACAAACACAACCATCTGACACATACCACGCTCGCACTGAACGATCTGGTCATTCAGAAATGGAATACCGCCCGGCTGATGGAACTGGACACCTATGTAGACAAACGCTTTGTCCACACACACCGCTCCGATGGCATGATCGTCTCTACCCCGACCGGCTCTACCGCCTATTCATTGTCCGGCGGAGGGCCGATATTGCACCCGCAACTCAACGCCCTGCTACTGGTGCCAATCTGCCCGCATACCTTGAGCAACCGGCCAATCATGGTACACGGCGACAGCACTATCGAGGTGGCGCTCGGAGCCGGCAAGGGGCAGGCATGGCTAAGCGCGGATGGAGAACCAAGCGAGGCGGTCTCATCCGGCGACCGCGTATGCGTTACCAAAAAAGGCGGTATTCGATTGATACACCCCACGCATTACGATCCATTCAGGATCCTGCGCGAAAAAATGCACTGGGGGCGCTAAGGTGTTACGCAGGCTGGAAATCCAGGATCTGGCGATAATCGATACCTTGCACCTGGAATTCGAACCGGGCCTGAACATGTTCACCGGGGCGACCGGCGCAGGCAAGTCCATCCTGGTCGAGGCCATTGGCCTGTTGCTTGGTGACCGCGCCGATGCCGACCTCATTCGTGATGGCGCGGAACAGAGCACGTTATACGCCGACCTGGAGCTTGAACCAACACACGAACTGTGGACAACGCTCGCCCAGACCCACGCTGCCGACAGCACACCACCAGAGTTGGTAATCCGTCGACAAATCCGGCGCAACGGACGCTCCCGGGTCTGGCTCAATACCGCACCGGTCAACCTGCGGACACTGCGCGACCTCAGCCAATCACTGATCGACATCCACAGCCAGCATGCACACCAATCCCTGCTCAGAATGCACCGACAACGGCAAATACTGGACAGCTACGGGGTACCTTCGACACTGCTGGAAGCACTGCGACAACAGTCCGAACACTGGCATCAGGCCGACCGCAAACTACGTGAACAGGAAGTGGATGTCTCCGCCAGCGAATTGGAACTGCTTGGCTATCAACTGGAGGAACTGGAAGCGCAGCAACTGTCTGCCGGAGAATATGAACGCCTGCTGGACAAACACCGCACACTGAGCCATGCCCGGCAGGTACTGGAAGCCATCGGGGACACCCTGGCCGCACTACAGGAAGAAGAGCCCGCGATCAGCACCCGATTACACCAGATGCAGCGCCAGATCAACGCCGTATGCGACTATGAGCCAGGTTTGAAAAACATCCTGGTACTGCTCAAAGACGCCACGGTTCCGCTTGACGAGGCCTGCATGGAACTGCGACACCTGCTGCAACACGAAAAACCCGACCCGGCCATGCTGGCGGCGGTGGAACAACGACTGGATGTCTGGCACACACTGGCCCGGAAGCACCGCGTGTCGGAACAGGAACTGTACTCCCACCAGCAGCGATTGCGCCAGCGGCTGGACCGGCTGCAACATACCCGTGACGCACGGCAGGCGCTGCAGCGGGACCGCGCCGCGGCCCACCAACGCTGGCAGCAGTTGGCGCAACAACTGCATAAGGAACGCAATCAATGTGCCAAACGCTTCTCCGCCGCGGTCAGCGACTGGATGCAACGACTCGGGATGTCAGGTGGGGCGTTTCAGGTTGCGGTCGAGGCAATGGCGGATGATGACACGCCACACCCCGAGGGCTGCGACCAGGTACAATTCCTGGTCAGTACCAACCCCGGACAGGCTATGCGCCCGCTGCACAAGGTGGCCTCGGGCGGCGAACTGTCGCGCATCAGTCTGGCGATCCGGATCATCGCCTCGGCAGACCGCGGCATCCCGATACTGATCTATGATGAAGTCGATGCCGGGGTCGGTGCGGATATCGCCGGTACGATAGGAGAACTGTTGGCGGAACTGGCGGAACACCATCAGGTGTTGTGCATCAGCCACCATGCCAGTATCGCCGCCAGGGCAGGACATCACTACCGAATCAGCAAGGCGCAACAAAACGGCAAGACCTTTGTCGCGGCCCAATGTCTTTCACCGGAACAACGGGTACAGGAACTTGCCCGCATGATCGGCGGACACGCCGATGACCACCAGGCACAGGCGCATGCACGGGGATTGCTACAGAACCGGAATCCCGGCGTCCTGTAGCAGGCAACGAAACCCGGCCCGGTTCGACCGGACACCGCACCATGCACCAGCACATGCTTTCCATCCCCGGCACAATGGTGGAAGCCTGACGACCAGGCAGGGCCCGAAGGCCAGCGAGAGCAGCACCAACGCGGGCCTCGATCCCTCCGAAGCGAGATCGACACCAAACTGAACCCCCCTCAGCAGGGAGTTCAGTGCCAACTTGCACAATAGCGGAAGACGCCACGATACCTGGCCCGACCCGACACCCGGCTGTGCCGTGCGCCATCAAACGGGTCATGCCAGTCGCCTCAGTCCCCCACCTCGCTTTTCATCTGCTGACGCATCGGCCGCACATACAACACCAGACTGTGTCCATGCAGGGCATAACCATGTTGACGCGCAATCATCTGCTGCAAACGCTCGATCTCTTCGTTCTCGAACTCTATCACCTTGCCCGTCTCCAGACAGACCATGTGGTCGTGGTGACGACCACGATCCAGTTCAAACACCGCATGGCCAGCATTGAACTGGTGCCGAATCACCAGACCGGCATGCTCAAACTGTGTCAACACACGGTACACCGTGGCGATGCCGAACTCCTTGCCCTCATCCAGCAACAGCCGATATACCTGCTCGGCGGTCATGTGTGGTTTCGGGGAATATTCCAGTATGCGCAATATCTGTCTACGCGGCTCGGTCACCCGCAACCCCGCCTTCCTCAGTACCGAGTCCTTGACCCCTGGCCTCTCCATCAGGCGGCTCGGCTCTTGCCCATCCCCGCACCCATGCAACAACGATGGTCGATGTGATACTGGAACTCATCCCGAAAATGTCGGACAAAGCTCTGCACCGGCCAGGCTGCGGCATCACCCAGGGCACAAATGGTATGCCCCTCGATCTTGCCAGCCACATCCACCAGTTGGTCCAGGTCCTCTTGCCTGCCCTCGCCATTCTCAATCCGCCGGATGACTCGGTACATCCATCCCGTACCTTCGCGACAGGGGGTGCACTGGCCACAGGATTCGGAATAGTAAAAACGCGATATCCGCTCCAGCACACGCACCATGCACGTATGCTCATGCATCACGATCACCGCGCCAGAACCCAGATAGGAACCCGCCTGCATGAGCGAATCATAGTCCATCGCGGTCTGCATCATCACCTCACCAGGCACCACCGGCACCGAGGAACCGCCCGGGATCACCGCCTTCAGCCGGTGCCCATCGAGAACCCCGCCTGCCAGTTCCAGTAGCTCAGCGAACGGCGTGCCCATTGGTATCTCAAAATTGCCGGGGTTGTTCACATGGCCACTGACCGAGAAACATTTCACGCCACCGCTGTTCGGCACACCCATATCCGCAAACCAGTGGGCACCATTGCGCAGAATGGCAGGTACCGAGGCATAGCTTTCGGTGTTGTTGATCGTGGTCGGGCAACCATACAGACCATGATTGGCCGGGAATGGCGGTTTGAAACGTGGCAGTCCCTTCTTGCCCTCAAGCGACTCCAGCAGGGCGGTCTCCTCACCACAAATATACGCGCCCGCACCCAGTGTGGCATGGATCACGATATCGATCCCGCTGCCGAAAAGATCGTGTCCCAGATAGCCTGCCGCCCGCGCCTCCTGCAACGCCGTATCAAAACGCAGGTATGGCTCATCCATGAACTCCCCGCGCAGATAGTTATAGCCAACCTGGGTCCCTGTGGCATAGCAGGCGATGGCCATGCCCTCCACCACACTATGCGGGTTGAAACGCAGGATGTCGCGGTCCTTGCATGTACCCGGCTCGCTCTCATCGGAATTGCACACGATGTATTTCGGCCCACTCATATCCTTCGGCATGAAACTCCATTTAATCCCGGTCGGGAAACCCGCCCCGCCACGCCCGCGCAGACCCGAGGTCTTGATCTCCTCAATCACATCGGCAGGTGGCACACGGTCCCGTATCAACCGCTCCAGGGCCTGATAACCACCGACCTGGCGATAATTCTCCAGGGTCCACGGCTCATCAAAACGCCGCGTGCTGTAACAAACGCTGTCCTGGTTCGAGATCACGCCTTTTCCTCCGCCTCCAATGCATCCAGGATACGGTCAACCCGCTCCGGGTTCAGATTTTCATGGTATACATGGTCAAGCTGCATCGCCGGAGCGCCGCAGCAGGCCGCAAGACACTCCTCCTCCCGCTTCAGCCAGAAACGCCCATCACGGGTGGATTCCCCGAGCCGAATGCCCAGACGCCGCTCCAGATGGGCAACGATATCGTCAGCACCGCGCAGCATGCACGAGATATTGGTACACACCGAGATGCAATGCCGGCCCACCGGACGGGTGGAAAACATGGAATAAAAGGACGCCACCTCGTATACCGCAATGGGCGGCATGTCCAGATAATCCGCCACCGCATCCATCAGTCGGGTATCCAGATAGCCCTGGTTATGGTGCTGCGCCTCACGCAACGCGGCGAGCACCGCCGATTGTTTGCGCTCAGCCGGATATTTGGCGATCCAGCGATCGATCTCGTTGCGCACCGACTCGCTCAGCGTCATATGTGGTCTGTGCTGTTCAGACTGTTGCATTACCTGTCTATCTCGCCAAAGACAATATCCTGGGTGCCGATCACAGCCACCACATCCGCCAGCATATGTCCCTTGACCATCTCATCCATCGCTGCGAGATGCGCAAAACCCGGGGCACGTATCTTCAATCGGTACGGCTTGTTTGCACCATCCGACACCAGATAGATGCCAAACTCCCCCTTCGGATGCTCTACCGCCGCATAGGTCTCCCCCGGCGGGACACAATACCCCTCGGTGAACAGCTTGAAGTGGTGGATCAACGACTCCATGTCGTCCTTCATCTCCTCGCGCCGGGGCGGGGCCAGCTTGTGATCTTCAAGAATCACCGGACCCGAATGCGTGCGCAACCAGTCCACACACTGCTTGACAATGCGGTTGGACTCACGCATCTCCGCCACCCTGACCAGATAACGGTCATAGCAGTCGCCATTGCTCCCGACCGGTATGTCAAAATCCAGTTCCGGGTAGACCTCATAGGGCTGCTTTCTGCGCAGATCCCACTCAATACCGCTACCACGCAGCATGGGCCCGGAAAAACCCAACTGCAACGCACGTTCCGGCCCTACCACACCGATACCCACCGTGCGCTGTTTCCAGATGCGGTTATCAGTCAACAGCGTCTCATATTCATCCACACAATGCGGAAAACGCGCACAGAAACTGTCTATGAAATCCAGCAAACTGCCTTGCCGGTCGCTGTTGAGCCGCCTGACCTCCGCCTCGCTGTGCCATTTGGAAGGCTGGTATTGCGGCATTGCGTCCGGCAGATCCCGATACACCCCCCCGGGACGGTAATAGGTGGCATGCATGCGTGTGCCGGATACCGCCTCATAGCAGTCCATCAGGGTCTCGCGCTCACGGAAGCAGTACAAAAATATCGTCATCGCGCCAATGTCCAGTCCGTGCGCCCCGAGCCACATCAGATGATTGAGGATGCGCGTGATCTCGTCAAACATCACGCGGATGTAACGCGCCCGCAGTGGCGGGACAATACCCAACAGCCGTTCTATCGCCAGCACATAGGCGTGCTCATTGCACATCATCGAGACATAATCGAGCCGGTCCATATAACCGATACTCTGATTGTACGGCTTGCTCTCGGCCAGTTTCTCGGTGCCACGATGCAGCAGGCCGATATGCGGATCCGCACGCTCTATCACCTCACCATCCATCTCCAACACCAGGCGCAGCACCCCGTGCGCCGCCGGATGCTGCGGACCGAAATTCATGGTCATGTTGCGTACCTCAGGCATTGCGCGACTCCCCGCCCAGGTCCCCGCCAGTGTTGATATAGCGGTTGTCATCGCGGATCACCCGGGGCACGAGCACACGGTTCTGGATGCTGACCGGCTGATACACCACCCGACGCTTGTCCGGGTCATAGCGTACCTCCACCTGCCCCTGCAGCGGAAAGTCCTTGCGCATCGGATACCCGATGAAGCCGTAATCGGTCAACAGGCGCCGCAGGTCAGGGTGCCCTTCAAACAGGATGCCAAACAGGTCGAAGCACTCGCGCTCGTACCAGTCGGCACTGTTCCAGATCTCCACTACCGAGGCAATGCGCGGCGGCTCGTCCTGGACATGCACGCGCAGTCGCAGACGCCGGTTGTGACGCAACGACAGCAGGTGATATACCACCGCAAGCTGCGGATGCGCACCGGCAACCATGACCGCACGACCCCGACTGAAGCCCGTGTCGGTGCTACGCTGCGTCTGCCAGTCACTCTGGCCCCATGTAGCATAGTCAACACCACACAGATCGCTGAGTTGCGCAAAGGCAAATGCTTCCTCGTCCCGCAACGCACGGCAAACCGTCAGCAATTCGCCATAGGCGATGTCCATGGTCACCTGTTGACAATCTATCCGGCTGTCCAGCACCAGTGGACCAAAGCGCTCCCGCACCTGCGCAAGGAGTGTCTCGGCATCACGCATGGTGGTTCAGCCGCCGCTCAACCGGCGATACTGCTGGTACGCTGGATCTTTTTCTGTAACTGGATGATGCCATACAACAGGGCCTCGGCAGTAGGCGGACAACCGGGCACGTAGACATCCACCGGCACGATCCGGTCACAACCGCGCACGACCGCGTAGGAATAATGATAGTAGCCACCCCCATTGGCACAGGAACCCATCGAGATCACCCAGCGCGGCTCGGCCATCTGGTCATACACCTTGCGCAGGGCCGGTGCCATCTTGTTGACCAGGGTGCCCGCGACGATCATCACATCCGACTGCCTCGGACTGGGGCGAAAGATAACACCGAAACGGTCCAGATCGTAACGCGAGGCCCCGGCGTGCATCATCTCCACGGCACAGCAGGCCAGACCAAAGGTCATCGGCCACATCGAGCCGGTGCGTGCCCAGTTGAATAGCTGATCCACCGTGGTGGTCACGATGCCCGGCTCATGGATGTGCCCCTCCACAACACGCCTGGGCGGGATCGGCGAGGCCACCGCCTGCTGTGCGCTTACTCCCATTCCAGTGCCCCCTGCCGCCATTCATAGACAAAACCGATCACCAGTACACCAAGAAACACCATCATCGCCCAGAATCCCGCCATGCCGATCTGATCCAGGACCACCGCCCACGGGAACAGAAAAGCGATCTCCAGATCAAAAATGATGAACAGTATGGCGACCAGGTAGTAGCGCACATCGAACTTCATGCGGGCATCCTCCAGGGCTTCAAATCCGCATTCATAGGGGGATTGTTTTTCGCTGTCCGGCCGGGCATGACCCAGGACCCGACCCAGGACCATGCCAAGGCCCATCAACAGCACACCAAGCGCCAGACCGACGCCGACAAACACCAGGATGGGGAAATACTCTGCCAACATCAGCAGACCTCCGGCAATATCCGTTCATTGATGGCTTGCAGGCTACGCATTCTCTAGTCACCCCCTGCCCGCCCTGTCTACCGCGATTATGGAACGCCCGTATCGGGGCCAACTCAACCGCAACCTGAAGGCAGGTCCTTGTGGGGATTATACAGGCTTGATACCGGCTTGGAAAATGCCCACGCCACGACCCTTGGCGGAACCCTCCGCGCAGGCCATCTCAAGTGACTGAAAAACCGCTTGTTATACCTTACAATCTCGCAGGTTTCGCGGCCCGGGAAAGCGACAGTCACGCCACACGGGAATATCACGCCTGCAAAACGGGCGTGCGCAACGCTGCCGGAACCCCCGCAAATCAAGGCAACCAACCCGGCGCAGCACAGAAACCGATCGTGCGCCGACCACATCCGGCACACTGCCATCACACCCGCCTGGACAACAGCGGCTGCGGGACCCCGGACACAATCGCTTGCCCCTTGCCAGGCAGTCAGTATGCCGGTAAAACCACCCGGTGTTTGCCCCGATATCCGGAATGGCCATGGTGCCGATGGCCGGAATCGAACCGGCACGCCTTGCGGCACTGCCCCCTCAAGACAGCGTGTCTACCAATTCCACCACATCGGCCCGGACATGTAATTCCCGCACACAACGGCTTCCCGCGGCAAAGACGCAACCGCTATGGCACAGGCGATGGCAGATCCACAGGCCCCGTGGAGTTCGCCTCTTCATCGGCCGCATCCACCGCGGCAGGCTCCGCGCCTGCCGCAGGGTCGAGGCCGTCCGCTTCTTCCACTGCGGCAGGGATATCCACCGGCAGCGCGTCCACCTCGCTCGGTATCCCGGTGGCCGGACGCGAAGTCTCTGTACGATCCAATACACTGGAGGAACGCTGCTGCACCACATGACTGGCAACATATCCCAGCAACAGACTGTTAGCGATGAATATCGCCGCCACAAAGGCGGTGACCTTATTCAGAAAACTCCCCGGACCGCGACTGCCAAAAACCGTGGCGGAGGCACCGCTGCCGAACGCGGCGCCGGCATCCGCCCCCTTGCCATGCTGTATCAGTATCAGGCCCACCAAGCTGGCTGCCGAGAGCACCTGTATCACATACAGTATCGTATTGAGTAGTTGCATCGTATCTCGCGTTTGGTCATGGTCGCGCATCCCGCACCTGATCGGCCCGTGTCCACAACCCGGTCCCCGACTTGCCGTGGGGGACATGAAACACCCGAACCTCCCAGCCAGTCGCTTGAACAGCGGCAGACCACGCCGACCACGCACAGCCTGCCAGCCATCCCACAACCGGGGGTCAGCATGCCCGGACGCCGCTGTACAGGCTTCGGGGCCGGATTCCTATTATCCGCATGCACACCGCCCTCTGTCAAGGGCGCTGGCTGGTGCGCGGTGACTATCCCGCCGCAGCGCAGATGCGTAAAAAGTCTGCCGCCTGCAGGGACGCCCCACCGATTAACCCGCCATCGACATCCGGCAAGGCAAACAACGCGCCGGCATTGTCCGGCCGGACACTGCCTCCATACAGGATGCGCACGCCAGCGGCTACCTCCGCGGCGACCCGCTGACGCAACCACTGGCGAATGAAGGCATGCATCTGCTGGACCTGCTCCAGCGTCGCCGTGTTGCCGGTGCCGATCGCCCATACCGGCTCGTAGGCGATGGCCGGGGCAGGCATGCCCCAGTCCCCGACCGCCACCGCGTCGAGCTGGGCGGCGACAATCTCCTGTGTCCGACCCGCCTCGCGCTGTGCCAGTGTCTCGCCAACACACAATATCGGGGTCAAGCCATGTTCCCGTGCCACCACAAACTTGTGCGCCACACGCACATCGCTGTCGCCGTTGTCGCGCCTGCATTCCGAATGCCCGACGATGACCATCTGGCAGCCACAGTCCACCAGCATCGCGGCAGATACCTCGCCGGTATAAGCGCCCACCGCCTGTTCGCAGACATCCTGGGCACCCAGCAGCACAGTGCTGTCTCCCAGACGCTCGGCCAGCCGGCAGAGATAGGGAAACGGGGGACAGATCGCCCACTGCACCGGGCCGGCAAGCGCCGAACCCTCTGCCAGAAGTGCGGAAAGCAAGGCATCGATGCTGGCCGACAGGCCGTTCATCTTCCAGTTGGCGACTACCAGGGGCTGCCGCTGCGGCACGGGCACCCCACCGGTACCAATCTCAGTCAAACCGCATCCCTGCCCGAAACGGCGGACCCGCCTGAACCTCAGTCCGTGCGCGCCTTCCTGTCAAAGCGCACGCGCCTGACCTGAGGACACTTGACGAAGGCCTCTTCCCGTACACTCACCAACTTCTCATACATCCGTTCACCGCGCTTGCTGTCGCGAAAGAAGGCGCCCTTTTTCCCCGGCATGGCCCGGTTACGCTCATAGGTGCGCCCCTCCTCGTAGTCCGCATGGCTGATAACAGCTTCCATGTTGTCATGACGACAGACACAGGTATCCAGGTTTTCGTCCGTTATGCCTCCGGAAGCAGCCATGCAATCCAGTATGAATTGTACCGTGGTACGGGTCGTGAAATCCGCCACGGATGGAACAGGCGACAGCGCCATGGCGGCCACCACTATTCCAACCAGTCTCGCTTTACGCATCACTTTACTCCTGCTGTATTTGCCGTAGCCTCGATAAACTCCGTAAGCAACTCAAATGCCTGTAGCGTCTCCCTGCGGCGCTGCAACACAAACTCCCGGCCCCGGGATGCCAGTGCAGTGCGCAGTTCCGGAGCAGCCAACAGCCGGGCGAGCTGGACGCGCAAGTCCTGCGCATTGGCAACTTCAAACAATACCCCGGCCTGCTCGAGTTCGGCGATTATACCAGCAAAGTTATCCGTATGACAGCCGCTCAGGGCGACAACCGCCTGACTCAGGGGTTCCAGCACATTATGTCCGCCCGCCGGCACCAGGCTGCCACCCACAAAGGCCACATCAGCCAATGCGTAATGGGCATTCAACTCTCCCAGACGGTCCAGCAGGAACACCTCGGCAGTCAGCGGCCGTCCCGGCCGCTGACTGAGCCGGGTGCAGCACAGGCCCCGCTTGCGGCACAGTCGCTCGACACTGGCAACCCGGTCGACATTCCGGGGAGCCAGGATCAACAGCAGTTCGGGAAATTCGACCCGCAACTCACAATGCACCTGCAACAATAACGACTCCTCCCCCGGATGGGTACTGCCCGCGATCCATACCGGGCGCCGGGCACAAAGTGCCTGCCTCCGGTGCACGCGGTCCGGATCCGGCCGGCCTTCCAGCGCGGCATATTTCAAACTGCCCGTGATGTGCAGCCGTTCGGGCGGCAGCCCCAGCGCAAAAAAACGCTCCGCATCCGTCCGGGTCTGCGCCATCACCAGCGCGGGCACCTGCATCAGGCGATGCAACAGCGGCCGGACGATGCGCAGTTGATACAGCGCCGCGTCCCGAGCACACATACGCGCATTGACCAGTGCTACCGGGATACCACGCCGCTGGCACTGTAGCAGAAAATTGGGCCACAGCTCGGTCTCCATCAACAACAGCCACGCCGGACGCAAACGCTCCAGGAAGGCGTTTACCGCAAACGGCAGATCGTACGGCAAAAGTTGATGCAGCACCCCATCGGCGAACTCGCGCCGCGCCACCTGCGCCCCGCCGGGGGTCATCGTGGTGAGCAACAGACGATGACCCGGGTGTGAGCGACGCAGTGCGCTGACCACTGGCCTGCTGGCCAGCACCTCACCCACCGACACCGCGTGGATCCAGATCAGCGGGGCGGCCGGGTCCCGCCCGTGCTCAGGCAGACCCAGACCAAAACGCTGCGGCCAGTGCCGCAGATACTGCCGATTCCCCAAACCCTTGCACCACAGACCCAGCAGTATCAGTGGGGCACACAGGCTCAACAACAACTGGTATACAAAAAGCACCAGATGCAATGGCTCAACTCTGGCGCAGCCAGCGGATGTACTCCTTTACCCCGTCCTCCATGCAGACGAACTCCTCGGCATAGCCCGCGCTGCGCAGGGCGGAAATATCGGCCTGGGTGTAACTCTGGTAATGCTTTCTCAGTCCCTCCGGGAAAGGGATATACGCAATTTTGCCACCGCCAAACGCCCGGTTCACCGCCCGTGCGAGGTCATTGAAGCTGCGGCCAACCCCGGTGCCGACATTGAACACGCCGCTGGCAGGTCCGCTGTCCAGCAACCAGAGATTGGCCTTCACCACATCGGACACATGCACAAAATCGCGCCGCTGCTCGCCATCTGGATAATCGCCGGAGCCTTCGAACAGACATACCGTGTCGGAATCCAGGCGCTGCCGGTACAGTTGCAACGCCATGCTCGCCATCGCCCCCTTGTGATGCTCTCCCGGACCATACACATTGAAATAGCGCAGCCCGACCACCGGGGCATGTTCCTGCACCTGCCCCAGACGGCGGCGCACGTATTGGTCAAACAACAGCTTGGAATAGCCGTACACGGTGATCGGACACTCATTGGCGGACAACGGCCGTGAATCCCGGCCCGTGCCATACACCGCCGCACTGGACGCATAGTAAAACGGGATGTGCCGGGCCAGGGCCAGTTCCAGCAGCGCCCTGGACCAGGTGTAATTGTTGCGCATCATGTAACTCCCGTCCCGCTCGGTGGTCACCGTGCACGCACCCTGATGAAAGATGGCCCTGACCTCTGCCGCCACCGGCAACCTGGCATCCTTCAGGTAGTCAAAAAACTCGTGCTTGTCGTAATAATCCGCGATCTCGCACCGCGCCAGATTACCGCACTTGTCAGCCTGACCCAGATTGTCCACCACGATGATATCGCGCTCGCCACGCGCATTGAGGGCGGCGAGCAGATTGCTGCCGATGAAGCCCGCTCCCCCGGTAAGGATGATCATCAGGCGCCGCGCCGCTGGCAGGCATCGATGATGGCGCTGCTGGAACAGCCCGGTACCAGCGGCAGTGTCTTCACCTCGCCCTGACGGGCACGCACCTGGCGGGCGCCTGCGATCTCCGTCTGCTGATAATCTTCCCCCTTGACCAGCACATCCGGGGCAATGCGCGTGATCAGTTCCTCCGGGGTATCGGTATCAAAGGCAAGCAACCAGTCCACACACTCCAGCGCGGCCAACACCTGCAAGCGCTGCTGCAACGGCACCATCGGTCGCGCCGCGCCCTTCAGACGGCGCACCGAGGCATCATCATTCACCGCCACAATAAGACAGTCTCCACACGCCCTGGCCTGTTGCAGATAATGGATATGACCGGCATGGATAATGTCAAAACAACCGTTACCCATCACGATCCGCTGTCCACGGGCACGCAGCTCGTTCAAGTAGTGCAAAAATTGCGTATCCGCTACAACCACCTTGCCACCGTCACCGTGGCAGTTGATCTCATGCGGATACGCCACCGCGGTACCCAGCCGGCCAACCACGATGCCCGCCGCGACATTCGCGATTCGGGTCGCCTCCGGCAACGCGTAACCCGACACTATCGCCGCGGCCAGCACCGCGATAACGGTATCGCCCGCACCCGTGACATCGTATACATCCCTGGCCTCGGTACGCAAAGACACGGGTGGCTTGCCGCGCTCCAGCAACAGCATCCCGTGTTCACCACGGGTAAGCAGCACTGCCTCCAGTTCCAGTTCCTGGCGCAACGCCTCGGCCCGCGACGACAGCGCCTCCAGATCGCTGCAACGGCCCACCACCGCCTCCAGTTCACTCTGGTTGGGCGCGATCAGCGTCGCGCCGCGATAACGCGAAAAATCCCGGCCCTTGGGATCCACCAGCACCGGGATGCCTTTGTCACGCGCCAGCCCGATATAAGCCTGGACATCCAGCAGACCACCCTTGGCGTAATCGGACAGCACCATGAGACGAGCCTGGTCGATCAACTGACGGCACTGATCGAGCAGAGTCCCACCCGGCAGCGGCGCCCCCTCCTCCCGGTCCATACGCAGCAGTTGTTGATGGTTACAGACGACACGCTGCTTGACGATAGTGGAACAACCCGGTGCCACATGCAGATGGTGACGCACATCGGCCCGGTCCAACAGATCGCGCAGTTCCTGTGCCGCCGAGTCCTCGCCCACCGCGCCTACCAAACAGGCCCGCACTCCAGCCGCGCACAGGTTGCGCGCCACATTGGCAGCGCCGCCAGGACGACTCTCGCAACCCGATATGCTGACCACCGGAACCGGGGCCTCCGGCGAAATCCGGGATGTGCAACCGTGAATATACTGATCCAGGATCACATCGCCCACGATCAGAACGGTGTCCTGTTGATTGGGTACGTAGCTGCGCAATGCTATTCCAGGCTCGAAGCTTCGCTATACTTTGCCGGGGTAGAAAACCGCCCCGTGCGTTCCACCAAATATACTATGCTATCATGGATTCCGGTGTCACAGCGCGTCGACCGAACCTGAGCTTGCCGATTCCCCTGTCCACATACAGTCATCCATGACGTGCCCGTAACAATCCGATGCAAAAAAAATCCGTGCCTGTGCTGTTACTGGGAATGCTGTTTTCCGTCGCCACTGCTCCGCTGTGGGCGGAGGATGCCGAACTGTCGGATTTTGTCGCAACCTATAATGTCTATTATACCGGCATCCGCTTCGCGTACGTTGAACGCAGTCTGCACAGGACCGAGCAGAATACCTACCGCTTTGAATCCCGAATGCGACCCACCGGCATATTCAAACTGATGCAAAAACTCTCGGTCCATGAACACACCATCATGCGCCAGCAACAGGGGACGGTGCTGCCACTGCATTATGAATATCTTGGAAACAAGGGCAAGGACAAGCGACACATGCGTTTTGACCAGGAACGTCTGCTCGTCATCGATGACATCCACGGCAAAAACTGGCACATGAACCAGGACGGACAACGGGTATTGGACCGGTTGTCACAACAACTCAGCCTGATGCAGGCACTACGCCGTGGGGAACGACCGGAATCCTGTTACGTGACAGATGGACGCAAGTTGATACCCTACTTCTACCGCTATCACGACAACGAGCAGGTCAGTACTGACAGCGGCAAATTCGAGGCCCTGAAGATGGAACAGTTCAAGCCGGGAGACAAGCGCCGACTGCTGGTCTGGTTTGCCCCCGGGCTGGACTACCAACCGGTAAAGCTCAACTATATCGAAAAAAACGGTATGGTATTCACCGCGCTGCTGCAATCCCTGAACGCCTCGCCTGCACACGATGGCGCCGGCCCGCAATAGTCCACAACACGAGAACGGCACAGACAAACATGCATGCCCACGCGATGACAGCCATACCCCTTCGCCGAGCCGGTGCATCGACAGCATACCACCCCGCGTCACTCGGGACGGACCGGAAACCGGTCTGAACCAAAAACTTCCACCACACAGGAACCGCCAAGCATGAACGTAGTAGTGATAGGCACCGGCTATGTGGGGCTCGTGGCCGGTGCCTGTTTTGCGGAATTCGGCGCACAAGTCACCTGCGTGGACGACGATACCGCGAAGATCACGAAACTGAACGACGGCACAATGCCCATCTACGAACCGGGCCTGGAACCACTGATTGCCACCCACACCGCAAACGGACAGCTACGCTTCACCGCCACGCTGGCTGAGCCAGTGGCACAGGCGGATCTGGTGTTCATCGCTGTAGGCACACCAACAGATGCGGACGGCACCGCCAATCTGGACTCCCTGTACAGCTCGGTGCGCGCACTTGCCGTCCATCTGCGCGGCTATACCGTCATCGTGAACAAGTCCACCGCACCGGTCGGCACCGCCAAAACGATCCAGCGCATCGTGCAGGAAGCGGTGCCGGAGGCCGAATTCGATGTCGCCGCGAATCCGGAGTTTCTCAGTCAGAGCACCGCAATCAACGACTTCATGAATCCCGGGCGTATAGTTATCGGGGTGGAAAACCCGCGTGCCGCCGAACTGCTGCGTGCGCTGTATCTTCCACTCGATACCAACGATCTGCGGTTTCTGGTAACCAATACCGAAACCGCTGAACTGATCAAGTATGCATCCAACGCCTTTCTCGCCACCAAGATCAGTTTCATCAACGAACTGACAGGCCTGTGCGAAGCCGTCGGGGCCAATGTCCGGACAGTGGCCGAGGCCATGGGACTGGACCCCCGCATCGGCTCGGACTTCCTTCGGCCCGGGCCTGGCTACGGCGGTTCCTGTCTGCCCAAGGATATCCGCACGCTGGCACACATGTCACGACAGCACGGCGCCAGCAGCCGCCTGGTCGAGGCCGTGATGGACGTGAACACCGCACACCAGGCCCGAATGACTGACAAGATCATTCAGGCCCTCGGCGGTTCCGCCGAGGGTCGCACGCTCGCCGTGCTCGGACTCACCTTCAAACCCCGGACAGACGATATGCGTGAAGCCCCCGCGCTCTCCATACTGCCTGCCATCGTGGCGGCAAACGGACAGGTGCGCGCACATGACCCACAGGGCATGGAAAACGCACAGCGCCTGCTGCCGGCGCAGGTACTATACTGCGATGATTGCTACGAGACCTGCCGGGGCGCCGACGCGGTAGTGCTGATGACGGAATGGAAGCACTACCGCGAGCTCGACCTGGCACGAGTGAAGGCGCTGCTGTCCGGCACCGCTTTCATCGACCTGCGCAACGTCTACCACCGTGCACAGGTCGAGTCACACGGCTTGCGTTACTTTGGCGTAGGACTATAGGCGCACGCCAAACGTACAGCCGCTGTCACTCCCCCCGGGAGTACGCGACAGGGGGAAGATCGACCCCCCGTGGTCTCACTGTCGCGAACCCGCACAACGCCGCCATCAATCGCTCCCCCCGGATTTCGCAGTCCGGGTTGCCAATTTTGAACCACGTCATATTGGTCTGACTGGGTTTTTCCATCTATTGGACCACATCAAAAAGGCCCCTCCCCGAAAGGCTGGCGCCTTTCGACCCTCCCTCAAGGGGAGGGTGATGACACCGGGCAATGGCCAACTCACCGTATGACCGTGCCCGTGCAGTTTCACTGTCGCGAATCCGCGCACCGCCGCCGTCAATCGCTCCCCCCTCGAGGGGGAGCCGGCAAGCCAAGGGCGCCAGCCCGCAGGCGCGCCGGTGGGGGGCAAAAGCCAAGGCCTCGAACGTATGCGGTGCCCTCCGCCCAGCCAACAAACCACCGAGCCGTTGCACAACCCATCGCCCCCCGTTGAGGGGGAGTACGCAGCAGCCGAGCCGAAAGGGGACGGCGGCTGCGGTGGGGGATGCTAAACCCCGTGGTCTCACTGTCGCGAACCCGTGCACGCTATTGACACCGATGGTAGATGACTATATGTTGTCACAACGCTGGAAGCTGGCACAGTGCGTGTGCCCGTTGCGGTGCGATCATCACAGTATCCGAGACAACAGGAACACAACCATGACCCATACTCTCTGTCGCCTGGCTCGGGCCGTTTGCCTGCGTGTGCGCAGCCAAATGGTTGACAGCAGCGCAGTTTTTCCTACCCCCCCCCCCCCCCCCCCCCCCCCCAATTTGAGCGATTAAACAGCGGATACCAAACGCTCGCCGTGCCACACGCACGGGGGCGCACGGCCGTGCTGCTACTGCTCACGGCTTGTCTCGGCCTGCTCACCGTCCCGGGCCAGGCGATGGCACAGAAGACCATCACCCTCTCGGCGGACAGCACCCGCGTCACCGAGGGCAATTCCGGCACCACCGACGTCACCCTCACCTTCACATTCGGCGAGCCGTGGCCGAGTGGTGGAATTTTTATATTTAACATTTCAAACTCAGGCGGTACCGCAACCGATAACAGTAAGTCAGGAGGCACTTCATGCAGCGATCCAGACCCGGCGCACGCCGATGTCTGCTACAAGTCTGGAAGCACTCTTTTTATACCTACTGCTGGCGCGAGGACGGCGAACTTCACTTTCAGCATCCTGGGCGACACCACCATCGAGCCGGATGAAACCTATATCCCGAAAATTATTCTAGGACTGGGAACCACCGGCTGGTCCATCGCCAACACCCTGACCTTCACCATCGTCAACGACGACGGTGTGCCCGCCCAGCCCACCGGGCTCGGCGCCACCGCCGGCAACGCACAGGTCGCCTTGAGCTGGACCGACCCCAATGACGCCACCATCACTGGCTGGCAGTATCGGCAGAAGGCCGGCTCCGGCAACTACGGCAACTGGATCACGATCTCCGGTGCCGGCGCTACCACCACCCGCCACACAGTAACAAACCTGAACCCCAGCACCGCCTACGCCTTCCGCATCCGCGCAGTCAACACCAACGGCAACAGCCCCGCCTCGGCCGAGGCCACGGCCACAACACCGATTGCGCCCGGCGTCACGGTGTCCGGGTCGCCGTTGACGGTGGCCGAGGGCGACCCCACCGGTGGCAGTTACACGGTGCGGCTTGCTACCCGCCCGGACGCCGCCGTCACGGTCAGCGTGGCCGGCTTTGCCGGCACCACGGTGACGGCCGAGCCGGCGGCACTGACCTTCTCCACCAGCAACTGGAACCGGGCGCAGTCCGTGACCGTCAAGGCCGGGGCGGACGCCGACACCACGGACGAGCGCGTGACGCTGACGCACAGCGCGAGTGGCGCCACCGGCTACGGGTCCGCGCTGACCATAGACAGTGTGATGGTGCGAGTCACCGACACCACCCCGACACTGACGCTGGCCACCGATCCGGCCGCGGTGACCGAAGGCGGCAACATCAGCCTGACGCTCAGTTCGGACAAAAATGTGACGGGTACGCTGTCGGTGCGCCTGACGCTGGCCGACCGTGGCGCGAGCGGCTTCGGCGCGGCGGATATCCAGGGCACGCTGACGCAGACAGTCACCACCAGCGATTTTGGCGGTGGCACGACGGGGACGGTGTCGCTCCCGACGCTGGACGATGCCATCGTGGAGGGGACGGAAACCTACCGTATCACACTGAACACCGGCAGCGGCTATGTGGTGGGTGGCGATGCGAATGCGGATGGCACGGTGAACGACAACGACAGTGCCGAGGTGACGCTGGGCAGCACCACGCTGACGGTGATCGAGGGCCAGACGCTGACGGTGCCGGTGACGCTGAGCACGGCAGTGGACGCGGTGGTGAACGGCAAGGTGACACTGAGCGGTGGCATGCCGCAGGACGATTTTGCCGCGGTGGAAGCGAGCTTCCGTATCATGGTCGGCCAGCGGCGTGCGAGCGCGAGCTTTGCGCCGCAGACCGCAAGTAGCGGCGATGGCGCGTACAACGCGGCACGCAGTTACACGGCGACGGTGACGCTGGACGCGCCGCCGAGCGGGGTCACGGTGGGCAGCGACAGCAGCGACACGGTGCGGGTGACGGACAACACGCCACCCCCGACCCCGGGCGTGACGCTGAGCCGTGCCTCGCTGCCGGTGAACGAGGGCGCGAGCGGGAACTACACGGTGCGGCTCAACACCCGGCCGAGCGCGGCGGTGAGGGTGACGGTGGCGGGCTTCGCGGGCAGCGATGTGCGGGTAGACCCGGCGACACTGAGCTTTGCCCTCAACACCTGGGACACGGCGCAGACGGTAACGGTGACGGCGGGGGCGGATGACGATGGCGCGGACGACAGCGTGACGCTGACACACAGCGCGAGCAGCGGCGACAACGACTACAACGCGGTGGTGATCAGCGGCGTCATGGTGACGGTGACGGACAGCGACACCCCGGGGGTCAGTCTGAGCGCGACCCGGCTGGCGCTGCGCGAGGGGGGTACGGCCGGCAGCTACACGGTGGTGCTGGCGACCCGTCCGGACGCCGAAGTCACCGTCAGTGTGGCCGGGTTCGCGGGCAGCGATGTGAGGCCCACCCCGGCGACACTGACCTTTGCCGCCAACGCCTGGGACACCGCGCAGACGGTGAGGGTGACGGCCAGGCAGGACCGCGACACCGCAGACGACAGCGTGACGCTGACGCACAGCGCGAGCGGTGCGACCGACTACGGGCCCGCGCTGGCCATAGACAATGTGGCGGTGCGGGTCACGGACGACGATCGGCCGGCGGGGGTCATGCTGAGCACGGCCACGCTGACGCTGGCCGAGGGTACAACAGGCCGCTACACGGTGGTGCTGGACAGCGCGCCGAGTGCGATGGTGACGGTAACGGTGGCCGGGTTCGCAGGCACGGATGTGCGGGCCGACCCGGCGACCCTGACCTTTGCCACCGACGCCTGGGACAGCATGCAGACGGTGACGGTGACGGCCGGGCAGGACGCGGACAGCAGCGACGACAGCGTGACGCTGACGCACAGCGCGAGTGGCGCCACCGGCTATGGGTCCGCGCTGAACATTGCCGATGTGGTGCTCACGGTAACGGACGATGACGCTGCGGCGGTGTCCGAGCCCGGCGCGGCCCAGCGCCGGCGCCAGGCCGAGCAGCGCGTGCTGGCCCGGGTCGCGGACACATTGCTGGCGGGCAGTGTCACTATACTCTCCAGCCGCATCGATGCGGCCAGTGGTGGCGCATCACCCGCCAGCACATTGCGCCTCGGCGGACAGTCCAGCCTGCACGCGGCGCTGCGGGCGCTGCAACCGGCCCTGCAGAGCGGCACACTGCGAGCGGCGCCGCTGCTCGGGCGTTCCGCCTTCGTGTTGCCATTGTCCGCAGTTGCCGGCGGCAGCGGCACGGCACTGCACAGTCTGGCCCTGTGGGGCAGCGGCGACTACCGCCAGCTTTCCGGCAAGCTGCAAGACCCCGATGACCCGGCCACCACACTGGATTGGGAGGGCAGTGTCACCAGCGCCTGGGTCGGCGCCGATATGCGCCCGCACCGCCAATGGCTGACCGGGCTGGCGCTGTCCTGGTCCCAGGCGCCGTTCAGCACCGGACGGACCGACCTCGACCAGGACAGCCGGCTGTTCGGGGTACATCCTTATTTGAGTTGGAACAGCGCCGCTGGCCGTGGCCAACTGTGGCTGAGCGCGGGCTACGGCTGGGGTGAACTGCGCCCCGGGCAGGACACGCCCGGCGCCCGGCGTGACAGCAACCTGGCATCGGTCGCGCTCGGCGGCAACGCCACGCTGCTTGGCAGCGACCGGCTGCTGCCCGGTGGCAGCAGCCGATTGCGTATCAAGGCGCAGGGCGCATTGGCCGAGTTCACTGCCGATGGAAACGCCACCGCCCAGGCCCTGAGCGCTATCGCCCGGCAACTGCGCCTGGCGCTGGAGGGGCAGCACCGGCACACGCTGGCCGGCGGGGCGCTGCTCAGCCCGTCGGTGGAACTCGCGCTGCGCCACGACCACAGCGACGCGACCGAAGGCAACGGCGTGGAGGTCGGTGGCGCGCTGCGCTATAGCGACCCGGCGCTGGGCCTGACGCTGGAGGGCCGTGGCTGGGTGCTCGCCACCCACCGTGAGGCGGAGCGCGAGGAATGGGGCGTCAGCGGCCTGCTGCGCCTGGACCCGGGCGCCGAACAGCGCGGGCTCGCGCTCAGTCTGGCGCCGCGTCACGGCCCGGCCCGGCGCATGGCGCTCGACCATCGGCTTGACCCGAGTGTCACACCGACGGCCGCACCGGCGCCGGGGCAGCTCGGCCTGGAGGCGGAGCTCGGCTACGGCTATGGGCTGGCCGCACACCGCGGCGTGCTGGTGCCCTTTGTCGCCACCACGCTGGATGGGACACACCGTGCCTACCGCTTCGGTGGCCGGCTGCGACTGGGCCCGGGGCTGAGCCTGAAGCTGGAAGGGCAGCGCCAGCAGGCGGCCACACGGGCTGCCTACCATAGCCTGCTGCTGCACGGCACACTGCACTGGTAGCCTCACTGCACTGTTAGATTGAGGCACACAGGCTGCTGGCAAGCGTGTCCTGAATGACGCCTCCAAATCGCTTCAGCCTTGAGGGGGAGCCGGCAAGCCAAGGGCGCAGGCGCGCCGGTGGGGGGAGGTTGTGCCCGCGCAGTTTCACTGTCACGAATCCGCGCACCGCCGCCGTCAATCACTCCCCCTTGAGGCAGAGTACACGACAGCCGTGAACCATTCACCATTAACTGTGAATCTGCACGGACACATTGGACACGCCCGTGCTTGCGGTGTATGGTGGGTTTGGACACGGGTTCAGCAACCATTTCTCACGGATTAACCCCAATACCAGGGAGGTTTACATGAAAGTACAGATGTACGCATTCGACACACACAAAGCGGTCAAGGAACTCACCGAGGCCGGTGCGAAACCCCCGCTGGCGGAGGCCATGGTTTCCACGCTCGGCACGATGGTGGAGAACCTGCCAACCCGGCAGGATTTGCAGACCGGGATCGCTGCTCTCAGCAGGGATATCGACGCCCTCAGAGAGGACTTGGATGATTTCAAAGGGGAGACCAAGGCCGAGTTTGCTGCCCTCAGAGAGGAGCTCGATACCAAACTCGCCGCCCTCAGAGAGGAATTCGATACCAACCTCGCCGCCCTCAGGAAAGAGCTCAAGGCGGACAACGCGGCCCTCAAAGATGAATTCGATTCCAGACTCGTTTCCCTCGAAGAGAAAATCGATTCCAGACTCGTTTCCCTCGAAGAGAAAATCGATTCCAGGTTCGACCTGTTCGATGGCAGGCTCGACCTGTTTGATGCCAAAGCCCGCAATCGCGAGATCCGCATGATCATCGTACTGGGTCTGATCGTGTTCTCGGCGCTTGGTTTGCTGATCACGTTCCTGACACCGTTTCTTTCCTGACATCCCGTCGGAGATTGCCGACTGTCAACGCGGCCCGCCCGGAACGGTGCCGCCAGTGCCGCACACGGCACTGGTAGTAGACCACCGGCATCACCACAGTTAGCTGTAAATACGGGCTGTCCGTATGCTTATCCCGCGGCCGAAGACTCTGTTTGCTGCTGCAAGGAACGCGAACCTGGCAGGGCCGGCAGCAGATCATCCACAATGAGATAGAAACAAGGCAAGGAAAGCAGTATAAGTCCGGTGGCAAAACACAGTCCAAAGCCCAGACTGACCGCCATCGGGGCCATGAACGCCGTCTGGCCGGTGGAAAAAAAGATCAGTGGCGAAACCCCGAGAAAGGTAGTCACTGTAGTCAACAGGATAGGACGGGCACGCACGCCACAGGCGGTAATCACCGCCTCCGTACAGTCATAACCACTGGCTCGCAGCCGCTTGATGAACTCCACCAGGATTAACGAATCATTGACGATGATACCGGACAGCGCCAAGCTTCCCACAATGGAAAGAAACTGCAATTTGTAGTCCAGCAGCACATGTCCCGCGATAACCCCGACCAGGCCGAACGGGATCGCGAACATCACGACCAGCGGGTCACGCAAGGTCCCGAACAGCGCGATCAGGATGAAAAATATCACCGCCAGACTGAAAAACAATGCTTCCCTCATGCCTTTGAATGATTCCTCGGCGTTCTTCTTTTCTCCGAGATACAGCAGGCTGTATTGCGGATTGCCGGAAAACCTGCGATCCACCAGTTCCAGCACCTCCGAGGGTGTAATAACGCGACTGTCCACATCGGCGATGACCTTGGCCATACGCTGTCGGTCCCGCCGACGGATCTGGTTGGCACCGGTCACCATGCGGATATCCGCCACATCGCCCAGATACACTACGCTGCCGGAATCCAGCACCAGTGGCAACTTGTCCAGCGTGGCGGAGTCACGGCGAATTCGCTCGTCATACAGCAGCCGTACCACCACCCGCTCATCGGCACGGGTGACATGAACAACCTCCTTGCCAACATAACCGCCACGCACCATCTCGGCGATCTGCGTCTGGTTCAAACCCAAACGCCTGCCATGTTCGTTCAGTGTATATTCGTACTCCAGCTTCCCCGCGTCCTGATCATGTACCACATCATGCACACCAGACAGCGCGCTGAGAAACACTCGCAATTCCTCTGCCTTGTCACGCAGTAATTCCAGATCATTGCCAACGATCCCTATCTCTATATCGTCTCCCGGAGGACCCGCATCCATCTTCAGGATGCTCAGACGTTGTATCGCCGCCTCATCCTGCAAAATTTCACGGATGTGCTGAATGATCTCCTCGGTAGAGCGTGTGCGTGGTCCAAAATTCTCGAAGCCCAGACTTACCAGTGGGGTGATCCAGGTTTCAACGAAACCATCGGGTATTTGTTTTTTCAGATCCACCACATACTGAATGATATTGCTCCCCTGCTTGTTCCGATTATTGTCGATCACCGCAATACCCACATTGGTCAACATGCTGTTCAGTTCATCTTCATTCAGCACGGCCCGCAAACGTGACTCCAGCCTGGCAGCCAAAGCCATGCTGTCTTCCAGACTATAGCTGGAGGACGCTTCGACATTGACAAAAAACTCGCCCGTATCCACATCGCCAAACAACTGAAATGGCATGTAAAGCGTGGCATACAACAGACTGCATCCAAGTACCCCGACGCTGCCAATGGCGGTCAGCCAGCGATGACGCACACAGTGACGCAGCAGGGAGCGGTACCCCCCCAGCACACGCTCCCATCGCCCGGTCGGCGTGGAAACGGCAGGCTTTACCAGAAACTTTGCGCAATGTCCGGGAAGCACAGCAAACGCCTCCAATAACGACCCCAACAACGCACAACTCACCACCACCGGGATCACCGCCACGAAGGCGCCAAGCACGCCGCCGATGGCAAACATTGGCAAAAACGCGGCGACCGTAGTCAATGTGGACACCGTCACTGGCCAGAATACCTCCTTCACGCCGCGCAACGCGGCCGCGACCGCATCCATCCCGGACTCGATATGGCGGTAGATATTCTCGGTAACAATGATCGCGTCATCCACAACCATGCCCAACACGATAAGAAAGGCGAACAGCGACACCATGTTGATCGTATAACCCAGGTAATACAACGCGATGACAGCGAACAGAAACGACACTGGAATACCAAACGCCGTGATCAGCGCGACTCGGAAATTCAACAGCAGATAGAGCGACAACAGCACCATCACCAGGCCAATAACACCGGATGATTTGACGGCATTCAAACGCACCTTCATATATTCCGACATATCGGTGTGATAGCCCGCATACATCCCGGGCGGAAGCTCGTCCTGCAGACGCACAAACATCCGCTTCAATTCATCCGCCAACGCGACGATGGAGGCATCCTCCATCTTGGTTACCGTCAGGTTGACAGACGGCTTGCCATTGAAACGTGCATGGTTTTCAGCCTCTTCGAATACCAACGCCACCGTCGCGATATCTCCGAGCAAAAGCTGACCACCCTGCGCATCCGAACGCAGCGTAATATCCTCCATGCGAGATGGCTCCGGACGTACCCCCTTTCCACGCAGACGGACCTCACCTTCCTCGGACTTGATGGAACCGCCCGGCTGCTCGCCCAGATTACTGCGCAGTGCCACTTCCAGTTCCCGCACCGAAACACCCCGTGCCGCCAAGACCCAGGGGTCATAGCTGACCTGAATTTCCCAATCCCGTATACCGGTACGGCTGACATTCGCGACCCCCCTGAGCTTCAGTATCTGCTGCCGCACATTCGTTGCCCAGTCATACAACTGTGCATCCGGCACATCACCGTACAGCGACAGCGTGATCACCGGAAAACGTACCTGCAGTCGGAACAGTTCGGGCTCCTCCGCAAGATCAGGCAGGTCTTCTATCGTATCCAGCCTGATCTGCGCATCGCGGATAAAATCATCGGCATCCGTGCCTGGCTTCAGCTTGATATAAACATTGGAAACCCCCTCCATGCTGATCGACGAGATGTAATCCATGTCGCCCGCGTCGCTGAACGCTTCCTCCACACTCAGCGTGACCTGGCGCTCAACTTCCAGTGGAGATGCGCCATCAAAGCGTGTCACGATGCGTACCACATCGGTGTCAAATACCGGAAACACCTCGCGCGGTATAACCGTCCACGTCAATACCCCGAACAACAGCACCACCAGCAAACTCATGTTGCTGAGCAGTGGATAATCCAGTGAAAACCGGGCCAGCGACACGGGCTATGCGCTCAGCGGATCTTCACCTGCTGATTATCGACCAAACCGTTCACATCACGACTGACGATACGGATGCCACTATCGATGCCATCCACTACGTAGTAATCATCTTCACGCGACAGCACATCGATTTCCTTCCGACGCAGATGTGTCTGCTCTACCACAAACACATAATATCGGTCATTGTCCCCCAACACCGCCGTTATCGGAATAACAGTCACCGCGGACAACTCCCGGTTTGGTAAGGTCGCACGGGCTATCTGTCCGGGATACAGCCCCTCGCCATCAATACGGATGCGCAGACTGTGCGTATTGGTTTGCGGGTCCGGTTCCACTCCCATCGCGACTATGGTTCCACGCCGTTCCGACCCCGCGACAGTAACCGTGATCTGCTGTCCCATATGCAAGTCCTGCAACAGGGCGCCAGAGACAGACAGCAACAGATCCAGTTCATCGATCTGAACCAGATCCAGCACCTTCTGTCCGGGCGTGACATAATCACCCAATTCCACCAACACCGCGCTGACGGTACCGGAAAACGGCGCCCGTAAGGCGGTTTCCTCCAGCGCACGCTCGGCCTGGTTCAGGCTGGAGCGTTCTATGGCCAGACGCGCATCGGCGGTACTGACATTGTGTCGCAACCGCACTTCCTCGGACCGCAGGCGAAGCAACTGCTGATACGCACCCTCATAGCTGGACAGGGATGCCAGCGACTGTTTTTCCAGGGTACTGACACGCTCCAGTTCACGCTGCTGTATCTCCCGGTCCTCCACCAACAGTGCCAGTAATTCCTTATCGCGCCTGGACGATTCCCGTTCCAGCCTGAGTCGGGCATTCTGAATATCGACCGCATCCTGGTAATCACCAGATTCTATCCGCAATAACACGGAACCCTGCTCCACCGGGTAGCCTGGCTCGATATCACGCTCGGCGATCCAGCCACCCAAATCAAAGCTGAGGCGCGCCCTGCGCACCGCATGCAGTTCCCCACTAATGTGGTCAACAGGACGCACATCACGCCGCACCACCGCCTCCACACTCACCCTTTCGGGTGTCATTTCACGTAATTCAGGCTCTCCCAACTGCGGACGCGCCGCAATAAGCAACCCGGCAAATACAGCACAGATGCCGATAATCCCCAACAGTACCGTACGCAATGACAAGTCCTCCTCAAGTGCCGCCGCTGCCGGACAACCGTGAAACATGCTCCCGTACCGCCTCCGGCGCACCCTCCCACAGTCCACTCAACATCGCCAGGCCACAAGCCCCGTGTTGCCTGGCACGCTCCAGATCGGCAAGCCGCATCCCACCCTGTGCATAGACCGGCAAGCCCTCAACCGAGGTAATCCATGCGGCAAAACGCTCCCAGCCAATGCCCACAGCCTGCGGATGGGTCGGCGTGGCACACACCGGGGCAAGGGTGACAAAATCCGCCCCCAGGGCCCTGGCACGGGCCAGTTCATGCGGATTATGGCAGGATACGGCCAATAACCCGGCAGTTGCCGGACGCACCGCGCTGGCAAGCAGCCTGGTGCTATTCAGATGAACACCGTCAACGTCCTCATCGGTCAACTGTTCAGGATCAGCGTTGGGCAACAGCAAGGCACCGTACTCACGACACAGGTCTCGTAACATCCGCAGGCTTGAGCGCCACCTCATGCCATCGGTACGTGCCGCCCGGTACTGCACCAGCCGTATCCCGGCCTCCAGCAAAGGTCCGAGACGGTCGCACAGTTGCGACCCCCCTCCAGGCAACTCCGGGGTAATCAGATACAGCGGCGCGTATCTTAGCCGCTTTGCGCAAACAGGCATCGCGTTTCCCCATCAACAGACACAGCGGCAGACACCCCTGCTAGCTACGGTACGCCGAATTGATACGGACATATTCCGTTGAAAGGTCACAGGTCCAGACGCAGGCACTGGCCACACCCGCATGCAGCCGCACCCGGATCAGCACCTCACTGCCACGCATGGCCTGTTGCCCCTGTGCTTCGCTATACGCAGCGTGACGTGTCCCATCCCTGACCACACAGACCTCACCGAGGAATATTTCCAGTCTTCCCATATCCAACCGCCGCGCAGCATGGCTCTTGCCAATAGCGGCCAGCACCCGTCCCCAGTTCGGGTCCGAGGCAGTCAGCGCGGTCTTCACCAGTGGCGATTCGGCAATGGCGTAGGCGATCTCCCGACAGGACCGTTCGCTGTCCCCCTGTTCCACCATCACGGTGACAAACTTGCTCCCTCCCTCCGCATCGCGGACGATCATCTGCGCCAACTCCTGACAAAGCTTGTCAAGGGCACCGCAAAAGTCTGCCAGTGCGGCCTCGTCACCCTCCTCCACCACCGCCGCATTCGCGTCACCAGTGGCGACCAGAACGCAGGCGTCATTGGTCGAGGTGTCACCGTCCACACTGATACAGTTGAAGCTGCCGGCAACCGCTCGTTCCAGTGCCTGTTGCAAGACACCGGTGGGAACACGCAGATCGGTGGCAAGAAAACACAACATCGTGGCCATATCAGGGCGTACCATGCCGGAGCCTTTGGCAACGCCGATCAAGCGGCAAGGCTGTCCGGCAACGGCAAAACCCGAGGTCTGTATCTTGACGACAGTGTCGGTAGTCATGATCGCCCTGGCAAGCAGCGGCCAGGCATCTTCCGTCAGACCCGTCAGCAATGCCGGCATGGCATCGCACATACTCGATACCGGCAGGTATTCACCGATCACACCGGTAGAAAATGGCAACACCTGCTCCGCCGCACAGCCAGCCCGTACAGCCAATTCCGAGCACAAACGGCGTGCGTCCTGCAGTCCACGCACACCAGTGCCCGCATTGGCGTTCCCGGCATTGATCAACAAATAGCGCGGTGGCATACGCTGCAGATGCTCACGCAACAACACCACCGGCGCCGCCGCGCAGGCGTTGCGTGTACTGACTGCCGCCAGAGTCGCCCGATCAGGCAGCTCGATCAGGCTCATGTCCAACCGCTGGGGGTTGCGATACAAGCCAGCGTGACAGGCCGACAGCCTGACCCCGTCTATCACATGGACCGCGTCAGCAGGCAGGGTACTCATCACATTGCATCCTACAAACGGCCACAGCAGTGTTTGTATTTCTTTCCCGAACCGCACGGACATGGCTCATTGCGGCCAATCTTGGCCTGGGCACGGATGCGCGGCGCACGGCGCGCCGTACCGGTCTCGGACGATTCGTCCGACAGCACAGCAGCGGCAGCCGGATGCGTGTACTGCATCTCCGGTACCGGTTTTCGCTCGGACAACGGTGCCATGTCCTCCTCGGACTTGACCCGTATCCTGGACAGGATCGTAATAAACTCATACTTGATGTGGCCAAGCATATCCATAAACATCACAAACGCCTCTTTCTTGTATTCCTGTGCCGGGTTCTTCGCCGCCATACCGCGCAGATGGATCCCCTGGCGCAGATAATCCATGGTGGCAAGATGCTCCTTCCAGTTGCGATCCAGCATATCCAGCATCAGGTGCCTCTCCAACGCCCGCATCAGTTCCGTGCCCAATTCCTTCTCACGCGCCTCCATATACTGGGCAAAACTCGTTTGCACATACTCGTACAGTTCCTCACTGGAAAGGTTCGACTGCTTCTGGTACCAATTCACGATATCCAGCTTCATCCCCAGTTCCCGTTCCAGGGTCTCCTCCAGCTTCCGGTCATCCAGCATCCCGTAAGACATGTCCATATTCATGCACCCATCGATCAGGCCATCGATCACCTCTCTCCGGATATCCTTGACATCCTCAGCTATGCCCGCTTCGTCCAGCAACGTATCACGCTGCGAGTAGATGACCTTGCGTTGCTCATTGGCAACATCATCGTACTGCAGCAGGTGTTTTCTGACATCAAAGTGGTGCGCCTCCACCTTGCACTGGGCATTCTCGATGGAACGGGTCAACAGCTTCGATTCTATGGACACCTCGTTCTCCATACCCATCTTCTGCAGTACACCACCGACCCATTCGGAGGCGAAGATACGCAGCAGGTTGTCATCCAGAGAGACATAGAAACGGCTTGAACCCGGGTCCCCCTGGCGACCGGAGCGTCCACGCAATTGATTGTCTATGCGCCGGGATTCGTGCCTTTCGGTACCAATAATACGCAGCCCGCCACTGACAACAACCGCGTCGTGGCTTTGCTGCCAATCCTGGCGCATCCGCTCTGCGGTCTCCTTGTCCATCTTTCCCCTGGCCTGCAATTCCGCTTGATAGTTCCCTCCAAGCACAATATCCGTACCGCGTCCAGCCATGTTGGTAGCGATAGTCACCGCCCCCGGACGTCCCGCCTGGGCAATGATCTCCGCCTCCTTTTCATGGAACTTCGCATTCAGCACCTTGTGCGGGATCTTCTCCCGGCGCAGCATCTCGGACAGCAACTCCGAGACCTCTATCGATACAGTGCCAACCAACACCGGCTGCTGTCTCTCCCTGCATGATTTGATGTCCTCGATTATGGTCTCGTATTTTTCCGGCTTGCGCATGAACACCAGATCACTCTCGTCGTCCCGGATCATCGGATTGTGAGTCGGGATCACCACCACTTCAAGACCATATATTTGATGGAACTCCTGGGCCTCGGTATCCGCGGTCCCAGTCATGCCGGAGAGCCGTTCATACATCCTGAAATAATTCTGGTAGGTGATGCTGGCCAGAGTCTGATTTTCCTTTTCAATCGGCACCCCCTCCTTGGCCTCGATCGCCTGATGCAAACCTTCGCCCCAACGTCGTCCCTCCATGGTACGACCGGTGAACTCATCCACGATCACGACCTTGCCCTGTTTGACGATATACTCCACATCACGCTGGTACAGGGTATGGGCACGCAGGGCGGCCTGCACATACTGCAACAGATACAGACTGCCCGCATCATAAAGACCCTTCTCCGACGCAAGCAGGCCATTATCACGCAACAGGCGCTCCAGTCGATCATGCCCCTGCTCCGACAGAAACACCTGCTTTGATTTTTCATCCACCGAGTAATCCCCATCGGCATCATCGTTTTCCTTGCGATACAGCTTCTTCACCACCGCATCCACACGAGTGTACAGATCGGTTCTGTCATCCACCGCACCAGAGATAATCAGCGGCGTGCGCGCCTCATCGATCAACACAGAGTCCACCTCATCGACAATGGCGTAGTTGAGTTCGCGCATTACCCGGGCATCCCGAGTAAACACCATGTTGTCACGCAGGTAATCGAAGCCGAATTCGTTGTTTGTCCCATAGGTGATATCGGCCTGATACGCCTTGCGTCTGGCCTCTCCCTCCATGCCGGAGACGATCACCCCAACTTCCATACCCAGAAAACGGTACACATCACCCATCCACTCGGCATCGCGCCGAGCCAGATAGTCATTCACTGTGACTACATGCACTCCCTTGCCACTGAGAGCATGCAAAAACGCAGCCAGCGTGGCAACCAGGGTTTTGCCCTCACCGGTCTTCATCTCCGCGATAGAGCCACCATGCAGTACCATGCCACCGATAAGCTGCACATCGAAATGGCGCAGCCCCAGAGTCCTGACACTGGCCTCCCTGACCAGAGCAAAGGACTCGGGTAGCAATGCGTCCAGTTTCTCTCCCTGTTCCAGGCGCTGGCGCAGGCGGTTGGCCTGCGCCGGGAAATCCTCGTCTTTCAGTGCCTGACACGCTTTCTCCCGGGCATTTATCTCAGCCACCCTGGTACGCAAGGAACGGATCACCCGTTCATTTCGACTACCAAAGAGTTTTTTGGATATCGCTCTGAGCATGAAAGCAGAGATAAGGTTGACAACGCCGGGTGGGAGTCATGATGGCCAGTCTACCGCCAGCAGGCTGCCACTGTGACTAGCGGGTTTGCAGGATCTCGAGCAACTGGTGCGGTGGCCGGTAACCGGGCAGATTCCCGCCATCCTCAAAAAAGATGGAAGGAGTGCCCGATACGCCTAATACCCCCCCCAGCAAATACTGTTTGCGCACCGGGTCCTTGCACTGGGCAGGCTGCACCGATTGACCACGCTTGGCCGCGGTAATCGCCTGCATCCGCTGCGGCGAACACCAGACGTGACGCATCTTGCGAGCTGTCTGTGAGGACAGCCCGGTGCGCGGATAGGCGAGATAGCGTACCGCAATGCCCATGCGGTTGAGTTCGGCTACGTCGTTGTGCAGTTTGCGGCAATAGCCACAATCTATATCGGTAAACACATAGATATGATACGCTGGATTGGATGGAGCGAATTCGATGTACTCATCCGCCGGGATCTCGGATAAACGCGCTTTTCTCGACTGCTCACGCACCACCTCGGACAGGTTGCGTTTACCATCGTTCATGTCGTAGATATCGCCACTAAACACATAACGGCCATCCTCGGTGACATACAACACCTCGGTACCCACCAGAAACTGGTAAATACCCGGTATTACGCTGACACTTATGCGACCAATCTCTGCGTCCGGGAAACCTTGCTCAAGCTTTTCACGCAACACTTTCTCGTCTGCGCAAAAACCGCCACATGCCAGTAACAGAAAAACCACGGGGAACCATCGTGTCATACTCATCTCCATATCCAGGTTACAGTACCAGAGGCATGCCAAAGGCATTTCCTCCTGTCATGATTATACCTCCAATCCATGCCATGCTGAAAATAGTTTGCGCTGGCGCCAACAAGCGCACACAAACGTGCTTCATACGGGCGTAAAAAGCGCAGCAAAGCCACGACAGTAGCCTCACCCCCGATCTTCCTCCGGAAGCACGCCGAGTACCTCCGCCAACGTGGTCTCACCACTGACAACCCGACGTGCGCCGCTGAGCTTCATCATTTGCATGCCCGTTTGCATGGCAACCCGATGCAGTGTATCCAGGTCTGCCCGGGTACGCACCAGTTCACGCAACTTTTTACCCATTTCCAGCAGTTCATAAATGCCGACACGCCCCAGATAGCCGGTATGACGGCACTCGTCACAACCCACCGCGACAAAATGCCTGCCCGGATTGCGCAGCTTGTGAGGATACAGAAAACTTTGCCAATCCTCGTTACTCAATTCCTCCTCGCGCTTGCAGTGGGGACAAAGCAAACGCACCAGGCGCTGTGCGATAACCCCGCGCAGTCCGGCATTTATCAAAAAAGCCTGCACACCGATATCCAATAACCGGGCAATAGCCGATACCGTGTCGTTGGTATGCAATGTAGACAGTACCAGATGCCCGGTCATCGCCGCCTGGATACTGACCGCGGCGGTCTCATAGTCGCGGATCTCGCCAATCATCACCACATCCGGGTCCTGGCGCAGCAGGGTACGCACACCACTGGCAAAATCCACGCCAATGGAAGACTGCACCTGCATCTGATTGAAACGAGGCTCTACCATCTCTATCGGATCCTCTATCGTGCACACATTGATCTCCGGACGCGCCAACCGCGCCAATGCGGAATACAGTGTCGTCGTCTTGCCCGAGCCAGTCGGTCCGGTAACCAGTATGATACCGTTCGGCTGGTCCAGCATGCGCTGGAATTTTTCCAGTTCTGCACGAGTAAATCCCAGTTTGGCAATACCCTTGACCAGGATCTCCGGGTCAAATATGCGCAGTACCAGTACCTCACCAAAGGTGGTCGGCATTGTAGACAGGCGCATCTCCACCTCTTTCCCAACCGGGCTGACCGTCTTGATGCGCCCATCCTGGGGCCGCCTGCGATCAGTCACATCCATGCGTCCCAGGGATTTCAGACGACTGACGACGGCACTGAACACCACGGCAGGAAACTCGTGTACCTGATGTAATATACCGTCTATCCGGAACCTGACTGCGCCCTTGTCACGCCGGGGCTCCAGATGGATGTCGCTGGCACGCTGTTCGAAGGCGAATTGCAACAACCAATCGACTATACTGACCACGTGCCGGTTATCAGCATCCGGGGTACCGACCTTGCCCACCTCGAGTAACTGTTCGAAGTTCTGCAAAGCACGCATCGAGTCCTGGTCCCTGGGTTTGTCCATCGCACCATACAGTGAACGGCTGACCCCATAGAACTCGACCAGATAGCGTTCCATGTCCTTTGGATTGATGAGCACGCGCCGGATACGCAAACGGGATATCTGCTCCAATTCCTGCTCCCAGGACACCACAAACGGCTCCGTTGTCGCCACTACCAGTTCGTCCTTCGTCGCCATCACGGGCAAAATACACAACCGACTGGCATAGGTCTGGGACACATAGCTGGTCATCTTCTGCAAATCGATCTTGAGCGGGTCCAGACGCATGTATTCAATCCCTGTGCGAGACGCCAGCCAGCGCGTAAGCCTATCGATATCGAGTAACTGTGCAGGCTGGGAATGGCTGGTCCAACCGTGCTCAGCCACCCGCACCAGCGGATGCAATGCACTCTTCTGACCAACCTGCACACGCAGTATACTGGCCTGCTCGGCATCAATCAGACCGTCCTCCAGCAAGGCCTCCAGCAGATATTCCAGACTGAGCGGGCCCGTGGTATGACGGTTGGCCGGAGGCGAAGCCTGCTTTCTGGCACGGGGCCTTGCGCTGGTTTTCTTCATGCGATTTCAGATATGTCGGGGTTTCCGGTCGCGCCCGGGATACGGCCACCACCCGGCACACCAGGCTGGCCGCAACGGCATCCGGCGATACGCCTATTCACAGTGTAAACAAATGCCACAGCCGCCATCAACAAGGGGGCCGCATCAGGCACGCGGATGATGCCGGGAATGCAGTTGCTTCAGGCGTTCCCTGGCCACATGGGTATAGATCTGCGTAGTCGATATGTCACTGTGACCCAGCAACATCTGCACGGTACGCAGATCGGCACCATGATTGAGCAGATGGGTGGCAAAGGCATGACGCATGGTATGGGGCGAGACCGGTTTGGCGATCCCGACCTGCAGCGCATAACGCCGAATCGTGTACCAGAAACTCTGTCGGCTCAGCGGACCACTACCACGGCCGCCCGGAAACAGGAAATCAATGCCTCGCCCGGCCACCACCGCCGGACGCCCCTGGGACAACCAGCGTTCCAGCCATTGCACCGCCTCCTCGCCCAGCGGCACCAGACGCTGCTTTTTACCCTTGCCAGTCGTCTGCAACACGCCAGCATCCAGGTTCACCTGTTTTACCTGCAACAGCACCAGTTCGGAGACACGCAGGCCAGTGGCGTAGATGAGTTCCAGCATCGTCCGGTCACGCAGGCCTCGTGGCTGTGTCAGGTCCGGCGCATTCAATAGCGCCTCGACCTCGGCCTCGCTCAGCGTGACCGGCAACGGACGACCTATCTTCGGCGTGCAGATACCAGCGCAAGGGTCGTCTGACAAGCGTCCATCACGCAACAGGTACTGATAAAACTGCCGCAACGCGGAGAGACGCCGTGCCAGGGTACGCGTGGAAAGTTGCCGCTGTGCACCCAGATAGCTGCGGATTTCGGCCCCGGAGGCATTCAGCAGCGTACCACCTCCGGCATGGGCATCCAGCCATTTGGCGAAGCCCCACAGGTCATTGCGGTAAGCGGACAGCGAACGCTTGCCGAGGCCACGCTCAAGCCATGCGGCGTCCAGAAAGCTATCGATCAGGGCTTCGGAGTCGGCACCGGGTTGTACCGCCGGCTGACCGTACAGGGCAGACATCGGCTAGCCGCCGGGTCGGATCTTCTCCTTGATACGCGCCGCCTTGCCACGCCGCGAACGCATATAGTAGAGCTTGGCCCGGCGCACTGAACCGCGTCGCTTCACCTGCACCGAGGCGATCATCGGGCTATGGGTCTGAAACACCCGCTCCACACCCTCACCATAAGAAACCTTGCGTACGGTAAAAGAAGAATTCAGCCCGCGGTTACGCTTTGCGATCACCGCACCTTCAAACGCCTGCAAACGTTCCCGCTGCCCCTCTACCACCTTGACCTGCACAACGACCGTATCTCCCGGGGAAAAATCCGGGAATTCAGCACGCAGTTGCTCCGTCTCGATCTGTTCAATGATATTGCTCATGCCAAATCTCCAAACTGATAATCCTGCCAGACTCACTGTTGCGCCTGGTATTCACGCTGAAACTCGCTCAGCAGTTCGCTTTGCTCCGTATCCAACGACAACCCGGACAGCAGGTCCGGGCGCTTGAGCCAGGTGCCACCCAGCGCCTGCTTCAAACGCCAGCGTCGGATCCGCGCATGGTCTCCACCCAGCAACACCTCCGGCACACGTTGTCCACCTACGCTCTCCGGGCGGGTATACTGCGGATAACCCAGCAACCCATGCTGGAAAGAATCCTGTGTCACCGAATCCGCATTGCCGAGCGCACCCGGCAACATTCGTATCACCGTATCGATGAGCACCAGTGCCGCCAACTCTCCACCACTGAGCACATAGTCCCCTATCGACCATTCTTCATCCACTACCTGATCCAGCAGGCGTTGATCCACACCGGCATAACGGCCCGCCAGCAGGATCAATCCGGGTCTGGCTACCAGCTCCCGCACCGCGCACTGCTCCAGACGCCGCCCCTGTGGACTGAGAAAACTCACCCGCGCCCCGGGATTCCGCCGCCTGGCCTCGGCTATCGCCGCCCGCAATGGCCCATGCATCAACACCATGCCCGGCCCGCCCCCATAGGGACGGTCATCCACGGTGCGCTGCGGATCCCGCGTGAAATCACGCGGATTCCACGTGTGCAGACACAGCACACCCTGCGCCAGTGCCTTGCTACTGACCCCAAACTGCCGCAACCCGTCAATCAATCCGGGGAACAACGTGATCACATCCACCCTGAACATCGGCACAACCTCTCAATCGCACCAGTCGGCCAGCCAGTCCACCAGTATCCGCTCCGCTTCCACCGCCAGCACAAACTCGCCCTGCACGAAGGGTATCATATAATGGCGCCGCCCCCGCACATCGAGTACATCCTGTGCCGGACTGCGCGCCAGCTTTGCCACCACACCCAACTTCTCACCTCGCCGGTTGACCACCGGCAGGCCGATCAGATCATGCCAATAGCACTCACCGGGGGACAATGCCGGCAGTTCACTGCGCCCGACCGATATCAGACATCCCTGCAACGCCCTGGCCTGGTCTCGGTCGCCGACCCCTTCCAGCAGCGCCAACAACTCGGGCCCCAGCCCGCGCCAGTGCCGCAACGAGTATCCCTGCCAGTGCCCGTCCCGGCCAAGCTGCCAGCGGGCGTAATCAAATATGCCTGCGCGACGTTCCGTCCAGGAGACCAGCCGTAACCAGCCACGCACACCGAAGGGCTTCCCTATCCTGCCCAGAACCACCCTGTCCGATGTCCCGCCCATGCGTACGCATCATGGCTCGGGCCAGGGTATGCAACCGGCCGGAAGCGCGTGTAAACAGCCACCGAACCGCTGCCCGCGCTGCCGCCGGTACGGCAGTGCGGCGCGTGGCATCTCAGCCCTCGGCCTGCTGCAAACGCCGCTGCCGAAGCAGACTGGCCACCCGCTCGGACAACTTGGCCCCATGCCCCAGCCAGTGCTCCACACGCTCCGTGTCAACGCGCAGCCGTTCCTCGGGGCCATCGTCCCGGGCCAGTGGATTGAAAAATCCGAGCCGCTCCAACACTCTGCCATCACGCTTGTTGCGACTGTCCGTCACAACAATATGGTAGAACGGGCGTTTCCTCGCCCCACCGCGACTCAACCGGATCCTCAGCATCCCGCTTGTAACTCTCTGGTTGCCATTTGCATCAAGATACCTCGTAAAGACAGATGAGCATTCGCATCAGCCAGCGCCGGCGAGCCCACCTCTCCGACAGGACAAGTCATTGTACCCGCATCATCTTGAATTGCAAGGTCCTGGAGGGTCCGGCCATCTCATGTCGTCACCCTCCCCGAGGGGGAAGGTTCTCCTGCCACCGCATCAGCCAGCGCCTCAGGGCTCGGCTGCTGCAACTCCCCGGGAAATGACAGGGGCCCCACCCAGGCCACATCGCCAGCAGCCTGCGCCTTACCGCCAGTGCAGTGTGGTGTGCAGTATGGTGGCGGTACCGTGTGTGGTCTGGTTGCTACCGGGGCAGGCTCAGCAGGAACGGGGCAACTGCAACCGCTCCGGCCACAGATCAAAAAGCGGGGCACACAAGCGCTGCGGCCAGGATACCCGGACCCGTTCGTTCGCGGAGTGGCCCAGCGCGGTCATCGTCTCGTTGTAACACAGCGTGTTGAGCACATGCAGCGGCTGCGGTTCATCGACCTCAATGTCCAACTGTTCCATCCGCAACGCTTTCAGCAGTGCCTCGCTCACCTCCTCCCTCAGCAGCCGCTTTTCCAACTCGGTAAAGCGCCGCAGCAACTCCCCGTGCTCCTGCATCTTGGCCGGGCAATCCCACACCAGATCCAGCGCCGTCGCCAACGTCACCAGTAACGGTGGCAACCACACCCAGTGCGCGGCCATGCTGACGACAATCATCGCCAGCGTGGCCGAGCCGCCCACCACACCGACGAACATAAGCCCTTTGTGCATCCGGTCATAAAAAGCCCGTCGGTGGCTGTGGTAGCGGATCGAGCGCCGGATATCAAACGCCTGCTGATAACGGCGCTCGTACAAATCCTCGTTCATGCTCGAATGTTAACACACCACAGGGATTGCCCACTGCGACATCCCGGCTTACCCCTTTCCCTTTTTCCGCGGTGGCGGCGGTTCTCCGCCACCGCGGTCCGACCCGGGTCAGTACAGCAGCAGGACCGGCTGGCAGTCGGACGCATCGTCAAAGCGGTCATAGATGTCGGTGGCCGCCCCCGTCCCCGGCGGATTACCGGCAGCGGTGGCACCCTTGACGGTCGTGCAGTCGGCGACAGTCGGTGTAAACAGGGCACCGTCAAACGCGGTATCCTCACCATCGGTATCGCTCAGGCGCAGCAGACCGGTATTGGGCATCCCGTCATCCAGTCGGGCGTCCAGTTCACTGGCTATGCGCACGGGTATGTTCGCCCCCAGGTGCAGATTCAGCCGCTTTGAAGCCGCGCCGCTGTAGGCCCGGTTGTGCGTCAGCACCAGCGCACCGCCAAACGGGTTGCGCGGGGCGCCGTCGGCATAGGCCGCGGCATTGACCGGCGATGTACTGGCCGGACGGTAGCCGCCGGAGAGGAAGCCGGCACGTGTCAACTGTTCCCAGACCGCGGCCGCCTCCTCCAGCGTGTTGTCGATACGTCCGTTACCGTTGGTCGCAGCGCCACCGGTCGGCAGATGCACGGTCTCGCCGATGACGGCGGACATGACCGAGCCGGGATGATCACCGGGCACCTTGCGGTAACGGTCTATAAAACCAAAATAGGCGGCCTGTATGCCGGCACTCTGCTGGGCCAGGCTGCGCACCCGGGCACTGTTGATCAACTCCTGGCCTTTCAGGATGCTACCGAGCAACAACCCGACGATGACCAGCACGATGGCGATTTCAATCAGGGTAAATCCCTGTTCCGATGTCTTCTTTTGCATTGCAGTCTCCTTGTTCCTTAAACGAGTGAATGCGTCCGTTTCTTCGGGCCCGGACGGGATGGCCCATAGCGCAAAAGGCCGCTTTGCCCACGGCCCGCACAGCGTGTTGCAGATGCACGGCGGGCGCCGCGCAGGATCTCGAGGGGGCCATGCCGGCACATGTCGCCTGGCCGCTACACGGCATGCCGCACCCTCAAGTGTCATGGCAGCCTCCCGGCCTGGATCATGCGGTTCTTCAACACATAGGGAGACAACCAGGTAAGCAGGTCGTCGAACACCACCTCACCCTGGCGCAGGCTGTGGGTCCGGTACACAAAATACGCCTCGCGCCCGCTGCCGGACGCGCCGAGGGACTGGCCGGTCTGCGGATGACGCAGTGGCCCTTCGTAGTTTTCGCGTTCGGCAGCGTCTTGTTCGGGATACAGTCGGTTGGCACCGTGCGCAACCACCACGGCAGGGAGTTCACGCCCCACATTGTCCGTGCCATGAATACCGTCACCCACGCTCAGGTCGGCAATGTCACACAGTGTGAAGGCCGTTGCACGCCGGCTGCACTGGCAATCCGCCAGCGGCTGACAGGCCTGGACGGAACGGGAAAAGGCGGCACTGACACGATAGGTGTATCGGTTGCCCCAGGCATCGGTGGCCGGCACACCCAGACTGGTCCAGGGCAGATTGCCGACCGGATTCGCACACTCCGTCCCGTGCCGGTCTTCCACACCATCACCGACCAGCCCGGACCGACAAGCACCCTCATCGCCAAAACGGCAGTCCGGACAAGGCAGACGGCCATGCGCCAAAGCGTAGCCATAGAGGCTCTCCTGTATGGACTGCAAGCGCTGTTCCGTCTGCTGGCGCTGGCGGTGGTCCAGGCTGCTGGCGTACGGCATCAGCAACCCGCCGAGCAGCAGTCCCGCCAACAGCAACACCAGTGTCATCTCCAACAGACTGAAACCGCCAGCCCGCCGCAGGCGAGGCAAGACACCGTTCACCGCACACCCTGGGGACAGGGCACGGTAAGCATGTCCGCGGCACGGATACAGTAGAGTACGTCATTGAAGCGTCCCGCTGTCTCAAGCTGTTGCAACACCGCACCCCTGCCCGGCGCCGGGAGACTGAGCAGGCTCTCCAGATAATTGTCCCGGTGCTGTCTTTCGTCCTCGGTATCGTGTGGCGGCGCAGTACGGGACTGTGTCAACGCGGTCAGCCTGTCCCCGGCAAAGACCAATATGGCCGCCCAGGCGTCGCGGGCAACCGGAGACTGCAAACGCAGGCACCGACCGCCACAGTCGGTAGTGGCGGAGGCAGGGGCAAATGGTGCGGAAAGCACATAGAACAGATGGTCCTTCCAGTTGCGCCACAATTGCAGCAGGGTCTCGACCAGCACCGGCCGCAGACCCTGCCGGTGCCAATGCGCCATACAGAAATCCGCCAGATCACCCGGCAGCGACGCACAGTCCGCGTCCTCATCACAACCCGCCCGCACCGCGGCGGCACTGCTATCCACATACAGTGGCAGACGTCCGATACCGCCGCTATGCTCAGGCCAGGGCCGGTCCTGATAGGCCGGATCGGAACGGTAGTCGGCCAGGGCCAACGGGGCAGGCCACGGCAAAGCCGGGGAACCTTGCCGCCCGACAACACCGCGCCAGGCGGCAAGACAGTCACCCAGCCTGGCGAGCAACGCATCCGGGTTCCCGGCCGCATACAGTTGCCGCTGGAGGTCGCCACGCCGGTAGATGGCCGCACTGATCTCATCGGCAAAGATTGGCAGCAGCAGATCGTTGTTTTCGCTGGCAAACCCGGACGCCCCCTGCCACAGCTCATCGATCCGGTCAGGCAGTGAACTCAGGCTGTGGTTGGCAAAGGCCCGACCCTGATCCAGATAGGCAGCGGCCTGATAGTGGCCAGCGCAGATGGTATGCGAGCGCGTGGTGCCACGAAACTGCCCTGGCTGCGCCGCACCCGGCGCGACCACGACCGCGACCGGTCGGGAATACGCATCGGCACCGTGCAGCAACGACCCACTCTGGTCCCGGATACGAAACATCCCTGGGCTGTCGGCATTGAGCATCAGCGGCCTGGTACTCCCCCCTTTCCATGAACCGGACACCGCATACCACAGACACTCGCCGGAGCCGTCCCGCAGCGGTGGGATACCCAGTGTCTGCCACGGCAAACGGCCCAGCACATTCACATTCCGCGCCGCGCAGGTCGGGTCCTGATTGCCTTCCTCCCCGGCAGCACGCAGATCGGGACAGGGCAACACACCAAACAATCCGCGCCGATAGACATCCTGATAATTCACCGCATAGCTAATCAGGGCCTCACGCGCCTGGCTGAGGGCAAACAGCGAACGTTGATGGTGCTGGTACTGCCGCGCATCAATCAGTCTGTGCAGCAAAAAATAGCCGGAACCCAGGCTCAGGATCAGCACGGCCAACAGCAGTGCCGCACCTGTCCGGGACCGACCGGGCCCATTGCGGACCTCACACCTCATTGCGCCAGCGGGAGCACCACATACGGCAACCCCTGTCTGCCCACACGCAACCAGGACTGCGAGTGCATACGCACCGCATCCGGACGCAGCATACGCAGGCCCGGTGGCGGCGATTCCGCCAGGTAGGCCGACACACCGTTCAACCAGACGGTATGCCTGCCATCCTGACGGTACACGATGCCCCGCAGCCGCGTAGAAACCGATCGGGGGACCGGCACCGGCGCCGGCTGCGGCAGGGGCGGCGACGCGGGCAAAGCATCGCCACCGTCTTGTTTTGAGTGCCGCATGCCGCCGCGCTGTTCCGGCGTGGTAAACAATCGGCCCAGTTCCTCCGCCTCCACCGCCACAGCGAACAGACTACACAGCAAGACGCAACACCATCCGGGGACCAACACCCACTATCCCCCAGTGGTGGCCAGTGTGGCCCAATGCAGCGTACAACTGGCATGGATGTTGGTCCGGGAACGCTGCAAGGAAAGCACATCGCCTGCCGCCTGCAAACGGCATTCCGAGACACTGGACAGTGCCCGTGGATGCCCGCCCAGGCGTTCCAGCAAACGCAGAAAATGGCCCTCGTGTGACAGCCCCAGATGCAAACGCATCTCGCTGCGGTATAGTCCGCCCTGCTCCAGACCCGGCCACGGCACCGCTCGATCTATTTCATAGCGCAGCGCGGGCAGTCCGATATCGGCGGCGGCCTGTTCCAGCAGTTCTATCCAGTCCAGACGCGGCCTTGCGGCGGTGCCCAGTTGCCGACCGAACGCGACAAAGTCAGGATAGTAATGCCGTAACAGTGCCTTGTCATCCTCGACGCCCAGATAGTGCCGCACCGTTTGCGCATAATCCTGTTGCAGCCGCGCAAGTGCCACATGCCGCTCATAGCGCAGATAGCACAGCAATCCACCCAGTACAAACACGCTCAGCACCAGCAACAGCTCCGCGCCGATAACTCCATTCATGGCCGGGAGACGGTAGCGCATCGACTCAACTCCGGGCAAAATCCATGCGCAACTGGAATGCCGCGTCCCGGCGCCGCTCGGCGGCATTGCCACTGAGACTCCGCTCACTCTGCGTGGCATACGGGGCAACCACCATTGTTGTGGTGACTACACAACGCGCCTGATCCATGCGCCGGATCAGGTGCTGCACAACGGCAAAGGCCTTGCGATAGTCTCCGGCCACGCCATCCACACTGGCATGCAGCGTCAGTGCCGGATGCACCATCCCGCCCTGCCAGTGGAGTTGCCGCACCCGCACCGCAGGAAAAGCGTTCAGTATCCCGGCAAGGCAATGCAAGCCCCGGGCAAGCCCCTGCTGCTGTTCACGCAAACGCTGCAACATCAGCACGGTATCACGCAAGGCCTGGGGAGAAAGCGCAAGCCCGGGCATTCCCTCACGCGCCACCTGATGCAAATGACGATAGTGCTGGATACGGCTGGCAATCGCCTGCTGACGCTGCTCCAGCATATGCAATCCGACCAGTTGATGCCCACACAACACACTGGCAAGCAACAGGCCGCAGAGCAGCGCACCATGGCGCAGCACCCGCCTGCGCTGGCAACGGTAAGGCCGCCGATCGGAGACTGTGGCATAATGATTGAGCGAGTGGCGCAGCAGGTAATCCAGATACAGGCTGTCGGCCAGTGGATTCAGCTTTCCCTGAGCGATACGCTGTGTGCTGGAAACGGCCTCCGCACTGGCAAAACACAGCCCCGGGAAACCCCCTTGCCCCCAGTCCTGTTCCACCTGTTGCGCCAGCACACCACCCGCCACGACCCAGACCGGCAGCTCCGCGCCAGTATCCAGCAGGCGCTGGCTATGCAGATAGCGTCCCATCTTTTCCAGTTCCTGACAGATCATGCCGGAGTCGATGTCCTGCACTGCCGCCGGGGCCAAACGACTTAATCGCACCTCTCCCGACTGTATCAAGGTCTCCCGCAATCCGCTACCATGCACCGACATGACCAGCAGTTGCGGGTAGCCGGCAACCGTGCTCCCCAGCACATGCGGGGTGCTCAGCGCAACGGAGGTGAAACCCAGCAACACCGCCCCCGCCTGTTCCAGCGTATGCAAACAGGACTGTAGCAAGGTCTCATTCCCCGCACTGCTGAACAGCACCGCGTCCTTGTCCGCGTCCGCGCCAGCGCCAGCGCCAGCGGGTACAAAGCGTTGATGAACATGCGCATCCTCCCCATAAAGACGCACCTGCCTGCGTTGCAACCAGACGCGGCGTTCACGACCACGCAACGGCGGAACCGGCTGCAAACGAAACTCCTCATCCACCAGATCAGCAAGCAACAGTACCGGGCAACCGGGTTGCTGTTCCAGAAAAGCGCACAGACTGGCATGACCTGCGCTCGAATTGCCAAACTGCCAGGCCCTCACATCCTGTTCAGCAGTAGCGGCCTGATACAAAATCAGGTGTCGATCCGTAAACAACAGTATTTGCGGGGTACGCATCTTCCGCCTGTCACCACGAATACCGTGCACCGGGCTGTCGCTGCGGACTAGACATGGAGCGAGGCGATGATCTCGTAGATCGGAGCCAGTACCGAAAACATGATGGCTGCCACTACCGCGCCCAGCAACAATGTCATCAGTGGTTCGACCAGCGCATGCAGTCGATCCATCGATTCACGCACATCGCGGCTATAGAAATAATTGATGTTACGCATCGCCTCCTCCAGCGTGCCAGTGCTCTCTCCAACCTGTACCATGCGCACAAACAACGCCGGGAACAACGCCTGTTCCCGCAGACTGTGATGCAGCGAACGACCATCGGCGACCTGTTGGCGCGCTCGGTGCACGGCCTCGGACAGTGCCCGGTTGCCACTCAGGTGCTGGACACTGGCAAGGCACTCGACGATGGTTATCCCGGCGCTATAGAGCATCGCAAAAAACACGCTGATGCGCGCCAACAGCAGTTTCTTCAACAACGGACCAACCAGTGGCAGGATCAACAACAGGCGGTCGCAACGCAGGCGCAGTGGCGCACTGAGATGAAACGCGGCGTATCCGGCCAGTATCAGCAGTACCAACAGCGACAGTAACCAGTGCCAATAGCGCGCACAGCCATCGGACAAGGCGATCAGCCATTGGGTATACCAGGGCAGATCCTGGTTCATGCTGCTGGCAAAACGCACCAGTTCAGGCACCAGAAACCACATCAGGAAGCCGAGCGTAAAACCAATGACCACACATAAAAACACCGGATACAACAACAGTCGGCGTAGCTGTGCGGACTGTTCATCACGCCATTTCAACGCCTGTCCCAGTTCCCTGAACACAAAGGCGATATCGCCGGAAAGCTCCCCGGCACGCAACAACTGCACGAACAGCGGATGAAACACCGATGGCAGTCCCTGCATCGCCTCGGACAAGGTCTTACCCTCACTGATCGAATCCATCAGTTCCGCGCAGACTGGCTGCCATTGTGGTTGCTCCGGGCTGTCGCGCAGATCCCGCAGTCCTTCGAGCAACGGAAGCCCGGCACGGCAGTTCTGCTCCATCTGGAAACAAAAAGCTATCAGGTCGCGCCGCCCCACATTCCTGCCAGGCAGGCCGACCCGATAGACGCGACGCTGTGCGATCAGGTCAAGACCCTGCTGTTGCAACCTCAGCGACAACATCTGCCTGTTCTCGGCCAGCAGGCGACCACTGCGCAAACGGCCCAGCGAATCCGCCGCCTTGTAACGCCAGAGGATCACGCTTCCTGCCCATGCGGCATGCCCTGAGCACTGCGTCGTCGCATGTACACGCTCAGGTCTTCCACCCGTGCCAATTCCTGCAGGCTGGTACTGCCGGCCCATATCCGTTCCAGTCCGCGCTCGGCCAGGCTGCGAAAACCCTTCCGGAGTACAAAATCGTACAGCACCGGCGACGGACTGTGACGTGCGATCAACGCATCCAGCCCACGGCTTGGCCGCAGGATCTCCTGCACCGCAAAACGCCCGTTGTAGCCGTGCATCGCACAGCACGGACAACCAACGGCCTCCCACAACCGCTCCGGCAATTGTGGTGGTCCCAGCCATTGCATGCCCGGGAATGGCGGCTGCGACGCCGGGTCATAGGCGCGTTTGCAGTGTGCACACAGGTAGCGCAGCAAACGCTGGGAGATGATGCCACTTATATTACCGGCCATGATCTCATCGCCCACCCCCAACTCCCGCAGACGGGTGATGGCACCCAGTGTAGACACGGTATGCAGCGTGGAAAACACCCGGTGTCCGGTCATCACCGCACGAAAAGTCATGTGCGCCGTGTGTTCATCCCGGATCTCTCCGATCAGGATAATGTCCGGGTCCTGCCGCATCAACGCACGCATGCCATTGGCATAATTCAGCTTGACCAGTTCATTGATCGAGGTCTGTCGAATCAGGCTGGCGGGATATTCGACCGGGTCCTCCAATGTCATGATGTTATTGGATTCATCGTTCAACTGGTGCAGCATCGAATACAGCGTGGTGGTCTTGCCGCTGCCGGTAGGTCCGGTGATCAGCATCAAGCCTTGCGTGCCAAACAACATCGGTTGGAGTTCATCCAGGGTGGCCGCATCCAATCCAAGAGCATCCAGCGCCAAAATGCCTTTGTGCCGATCCAGTACCCGGAGCACGATGTTTTCTCCATGGATGGTTGGCAGAGTGGAGACTCGGAAATCCACCACCTTGCCACATAGCGACTGTGAAAAACGCCCGTCCTGAGCAGTACGACTCTCCGCGATATCGAGGGCCGCCATCACCTTGATACGCACCAGCAACCGGGACCAGTAATCCCTGTGCAAACTGCAGATCTGACGCAACACACCATCGATACGGTAACGTATACGCAGAAAACCCTGCTCCGGTTCTATGTGGATATCGGACGCACCGCGTTTCACCGCGTCGCTGAGCAGGGCATCGACCAACTGCGCTATTGGCTGCCCATGCGCATCGTCATGCCGCGCTTCGTCCGACACAGCACTCCCCTCGCTCTCGATACGGTGCAGGATATCCGGTAACGAAAACGCGAATCCGTAGAATCGATCCTGTGCATCGCCGATATCGGTACGGGTCGCAAGTTCCGGCTGCAATGTTATCCGATGCGGCGCAAGCTGCCGCTCCAGTTCATCCAGCACTGCCAGATCGTCCATATCCGGCAACGCGACGCTCAAGCACCGCCGGGAGGCGTCCAGACGCAACGGCACCACGCCACAGCGACGGGCGAGGGTCTCCGGTATCATCCTGAGCGCATCGGCATCCGGCAACATGGCTTCCAGCGACACACACTTGCGCCCCATGCCACCCGCCAGTACGTCCTGGATCACCGCCTCGCTGGAAAAACCGAGCCGCACCAGTATCTGACCCAGACGTTCATCACAGGAACGTTGTTCCATCACCGCAATGCGGATCTGATCCGGGGTACAAACACCCAGTTCCACCAAACTCTCACCCAGTCGCTGTTCCACTGTCAACCCTCGTATCCGACTGGCAACCCGGTCAATGACATGTCAACGCGCAGCGTATCCAGCAGCGACGGCGGCACGGCCGGTACCGGGGGTAACTCGGCCAGACCGAACAGCCACCACAAAACGCCCGCCAGCAGTAACAACAGCACGGCGGGCAACCACAAACGGCGGTAGCGTCCACAGCGCTGCGGACGCACGGATACCACGGGCACGGTCTGTCCAGGATGCACCAGACAGCAACCCGGCAACGGCTCGGCGGGGCGATATTCCGGCCCGTTCCCGGCATCCTCCGGTATCACACCTGCCGCCCTCCCATGACTATCGGACGCATCAGGATGACCAGTTCGGTCTTGCGCGACTCACGCTTCACCGATTTGAAGAGTTCACCGATCAGCGGCAAACCGAACAGAAACGGAACCGCTCGCCGCGTATCTCGATAATCATCCTGCATCAGCCCGCCGAGTACACCCACCTCCCGGCTCTGCAACCTGAGTACCGATTCCATCTCCCTGACACGCACTACCGGGACACGGTTCTGCGCCCCGGTCAGGCTGGGATTGGGGTCCAGTTCGGTGCGCACCACCGAGGATATCGTTGGACGCACACTGAGCACCACATTCAAGTCCTCACCAACCTGCGGGGTAACCTTCATCACCAGTCCCACCGGGATGGTCTGGGGCGTGGTGGTGGTCGCGAGCAACGGCCCGCTACCCGACAGCGTACTGCCCGGATTGATGTTCTGGCTGATCTCGAAGTAGACGAAATTCTCGACCACCTTCAACACCGCGGTATGATTGTTCAACACCATTATCTGCGGGCTGGACAGTACCCTCGCCTCACCAAAACCGGACAGCAGACTAATCGCCGCCTGGACACGGTTGCCATCCACATCCGTGTCCAGGTACTGTAGCTGCAAACCCTCCCTGGTACTGGCTTCGGCCCGTATCGGCGGCCCACCATTGAGGTTTGCGGCAATACTGAAACCCGCCTTGCCCAGGTCGACCCGCGACCAGTCGATGCCGGTCTGGTAGTTGTCATTGAGTTCCACCTCAATGACCGTCACCTGGATCAGCACCTGACGCTTCAGGTTTTCCAGTAACTCATCGATCAATTTCCCGATCTGCGCATGCTGCACAGAATCCGCCATCACGCTCAGTACCCCGGCCGCACGATTGACCACCAGCTTTCCGGTCGCGGTCGCAGCGTCCGCATCCATACCGATCAACGCGGCCACCGAGACATGCAACTGCTGCCAGAAGTCATGTCGGGAACGCGACTGGATGGCGGTGGAGGAGGTATTGTTCGCAGCGCCATCGCCGGCACCGGTGGACGACATCTGCGTGGCAACCGTGACCGTATCCTGGGTCTCCCGGTCCAGGTTCAGGTAACCGACCGGGTAATGCTTGAAATACGGCGTATCGGCCCGAACCAGCAGCGTGTCGTGGCCAAACTCATAGCGCAACCGGACCGAGGCGGCCAACCGATCCAGTATCTCCGGCAAACCCTGATCAACGGCATTCATACTGACCACACCACTGATATCCGGGGCGATATCGATATTCAGACCGGCATCCCGGGTCAATGCGTAAAGCAGTTCCCGCACCGGCACATCATCAACCACCACGGTATAGCGCGGCTGGCTGTACACCGCAGGAGCGACCTGCTCCAGCGCACAGGCACGGCATGGCAAAGGCGCCGAAGATGACCGGGTGGTGGACTGCGATGGCCGCAGATGTTCCGCCGCACCGGCGGATGGGTTGTGCTCCGGCACACTGTGCTCCAGCACAGTGTCCAGACTGCCACAGGCACTGAACAGCAGACAGCATGCTGTCAGTAAAAAGAAATGGGGGTTCAGTCTGTAGCGCTCCATTGCCATTACGCTTCCATGATGGATGATCCGACCCGGCGCGGGCCGCGGTAACTCTGCGGGCTACTGTAACACAAAGCCCGGCTGGTGGAAGGGGGTTGGTCTACCCTGTATCAGGTAATTTCAGTGGGTGGGACGTTACTCTATAATCAGCACCCCTCCCGGTTCCTCTTCTTCCAGCATACTCTCAAAATCATCCAGTGGTGGGTCACCATCGTAGATCAGATCAGCACGATTCTGCAGGAACGCCTCGCGGGTAAAGGCATAGTTATCCACCGCGGCCTCATCCCGCAATCTGGTCGCATCGAGCAGATCGGCACGTTTATCGACGACTTTCAGCATCGTTACCGGAAGGAATATCAGACCGCCGACCGGGATCGCCAGATTGACGGCGGTGGACAGCGCACTCTCGCTGAGGTTCCTGACCGTGTTGGGCCCGGAAAAAGGCACCTCCAGGTACGGCCCTTGACGCACCCCCCACTTGGCCAGCGTCTGCCCCATATCCGCCTGGTGTTTCGGCAGTCCCATCCGGGTAGACACATCAAACAGCCCGCCCAGACCAAACACGGTGTTGAACAGAAAGCGACTCAAGTCCGCCATACCCTTGCCGATATTGCCCTGCAGATAATTGTTGAGCATCACCCTCGGATAGTCCAGATTCTCAAAAAAATTGCCGACACTGTGCCGCACCCCATCCGGTACGTGGTCCGCATAGGTCTGCGCCACCGGCTTCAGCACGGTCCTGTCCAGCGCGTCGTTCCAGCCATGAAATGTACGGTTCGAGTCCTCCCAGGGATCACTGGAATCCACCAGTTTCTTCCGATCGGCAGCGCACCCGCAAAACAACAGGGCGACAACAACCAGCAGGAGCAACCGCTTCCCCTCGGGGTGGAACAATCGGTCTGGGCGCATCATTCAGAATCAGAGTCGGCGACACACCGACCGGCAGCCACATCTGAGTTCACAACATCAGGCACTGCACCGGTCTGGTCTGCACCAGAAAATCATTATGGCATTATTGCCGCTTGTGGGCATGGAGTCAATCTGTCCCGGCAGTCGCAGCGAGAGATTGACAGCCCGGACGGTATGCCATTACCATCTTTAATCGTGTGTCACCCTGGTCTTGATTAACAGGTTGGCAGAGTCACAAACCCTTGTCGGCAGCGCTGGAGGAACCGGGTATGGAACTGACCATAATAATCGGCGTATTCATCGTCATCATGGTAATGCGCGGGGTGGTGATCGTCCCGCAGGGTTACGAATACACGCTGGAGTCCTTCGGCAAATATGTGCGCTGTATGCCACCGGGTCTGAATTTTATCGTCCCCTTTGTACAGTCCACCGGCAGACAGATGAACATGATGGAAACTGTGGTGGACATGCCTTCGCAGGAGGTGATCACGCGTGACAACGCGATGGTTGAGGTGGATGGCGTGGTCTTCTATCAGGTGCTGGATGCCGCCAAAGCGGCCTACGAGGTGAGCGATCTGCATCGGGCGATCCTGAACCTGACGGTGACCAACGTGCGTACCGTGATGGGTTCGATGGATCTGGATGGACTGCTGTCACAGCGTGACACCATCAATTCCCAGTTGCTGAAGGTGGTAGATGAGGCGAGCAGCCCGTGGGGTGTCAAGCTGACACGCATCGAGATCAAGGACATTTCTCCGCCTGCCGACCTGGTGGAATCCATGGCCAGACAGATGAAGGCGGAACGGGATAAACGCGCTGCGGTCCTTGAGGCAGAGGGTGACAGAAAGGCGGCCATACTGCGTGCGGAGGGCGAAAAACAAGCGGCCATACTGCGTGCGGAAGGCGAGAAAGAAGCGGCATTCCGGGAGGCCGAGGCGCGTGAACGTCTGGCCCAGGCCGAAGCCCAGGCAACCCAGGATGTATCCACGGCGATCCGCGACGGTGAGATCAACGCCGTCAACTATTTTGTTGCCACCCGTTATGTCGACGCACTGAAGGAACTGGCCTCTGCGCCAAACCAGAAGACTATCCTGATGCCGTTGGAAGCCAGCAATGTGATCGGGGCACTGGGCGGTATGGCCGAATTGTTTCGGCAGTCCATGAAAAAACAGCAAGACACCGCTGATCCGGCCCCGGGGACGAATGTTGACTGAAGCAGTACCAGGGGCGGTGATAGCACAACACACGTATACCTGAACCTGGCAGGTGGAACCCGATTCCCTGAACTGGCTGATCCTGGGCATCGCGCTGATCGTTGCCGAGATGGTGGTGCCGGGCTTTTTTCTGCTCTGGATGGGCATTGGCAGTCTGTTGCTCAGCCTGATCGTCTGGATATTCCCGCAACTCCCGCTACTTGCCCAGGTACTGATGTTCGGGCTCTTGACCCTTTCCAGCATCCTGCTGAGCCGAAGATACCTGAAAAGCGACATCTGCCAGACCGATCAGCCAAACCTGAACCGCCGCGGCGCGCAGTACATCGGAAAACATTACCTCGTGGAGAACGCCATCGTAAACGGCACCGGAAAGATCCGCATCGGCGACACCGTGTGGAGCGTAAGGGGACCGGATTGCCCGAAGCAAACCCGGGTACAGGTAACCGCGGTAGACGGCATAGTGCTGGTGGTAGAGATCGCTCCGGGTCCCAACTAGACTAGACAAAAAAACTGCCTCAGCCCTCCCGCATCAGGTGCCGGGAGTGTACCGGACGGACCAGCGCATTGCTTATCAACGCAATCAACAGTAGCACCGCCATCAGGTACATCGTCGAGTTATACAAACCACTGGTCGGATCCACCGTCCCCGCCGGCGCGATCTCCATCAGCTTGGCTATCGTCACAGTCTTCGCCTGAATCAACACCTCAAGCTGATCCGGACCCGCACCAAAACTGGCCTGAAAACGCCCCGGATCAACCTGCGCCGCCAAGTCATGGATGGCACGCTTCACCGACAGCTCGCGCAGCGAGGTGATGGCTACCGCGCCGAACACCCCGGCACTGCTTGCAGCGGTCATCAGGCGGCCATGGATGCCACCCACGTGGCGCGTGCCGAAGATGTCCGCCAGATACGCCGGTATGGCTGCAAAACCACCACCATACATCGTGAAGATCAGCAGCGTCGCGGCATAGAAATAAACCAAGTACACCACATCCGGCCGCACACTGACCTGCGCCGCACTGTACGGGATAGAACAGTACAACATGATGCCCAGACTGCAGAATATCCAGTAAGTATTGCGCCGCCCGATATGATCCGAAATGCTGGCCCAGAAAAAACGCCCCACCATGTTGAACACGCTGATCATCAACACATAGGTGGCGGCAAACTCCACCGTCACAATGTTCGGCAGGCTGGAACCGAAGATCTCCTTGATCATCGTCTTCGCCACCGACAATACCCCCATGCCGGCCGTGACATTGAAACACAATACGATCCACAACTGGTAAAACTGCGGAGTCTTCAGCGCGGCATCGATATGCACATCCCCGCTCGTCATCAGATGGTGACGCTGCCCTTCCTTTGGCGGTTCCCACCCGGCCGGGCGCCAGCCCGGCGCCGGTACCCGATAGGCCAAGGCCGCGCACAGCATGATCAGAAAATACACCACACCCAGCGTGAAAAAGGTCTGCGCGGCACCCACCGTGCCGCTCCCGACCAGATACACCCCCTCCGGACCCGGCACGATCATGTTGCCTACATCATTCGCCCCGATCACCACCACCTCGCGCCACTCGCCTCCCACCTCGGCCAGACGCCGGCCCGCCGCATCGGTAATCAGCGACAACGCACCCATATCCCCCAGATGCTCCGGGGCCTGATAAAAAAACCGGATCAGCGGGTCGATCATGAACTTCGCAACCATCGCACCACCCCCGAAACCCATGATCGCCAACCCCGTCGCCATACCACGGCGATCCGGAAACCAGCGGATCAACGTGCTCACCGGAGACACATAACCCAGCCCCAGACCGCAACCGCCAATCACGCCATAGCCCAGATACAGCAGCCACAACTGACCGCTAACGATGCCCAAACCACCAACCAGGAAGCCGCCCGCCCAACAACAGGCAGAGACAACCCCGGCAAGCCGCGGACCGGCCTCCTCCAGCCACTTGCCGGCAAAGGCGGCCGACAAACCGAGGAATACCATGGCGACACTGAAGATCCAGACCACACTCTTGAGCGACCAGTCCTCCGGCGCACTGGTCACCACACCGATACGCCGGGTCAATGCCGGGTTGAACAGGCTCCACGCATACACCGAGCCGATGCACAGATGGATACCCAGGGCCGCCGCGACAATGCGCCAGCGATTAAAGCCCGCGTCAGCGACTATATGTTGTTTCGACAGACGTTCAAGCACCCCATTCTCCAGCGCAACACACGAAGACGGTTTTTCACCGGATACAGGATATCCGTGCTACCGCCTGTGACAAGGCCAACCTACAGCTTGTGCAGCAGGGCCAACATGAACAAAGCACAGTCTTGCATCCGCGTCTGCCGGTACGCACCCGTCTCCCGGAACGCACGCAAGCGGACCGCCAGTCTACCATCCAGTATCTTGCTGTAGCGATCCAGCACAGTCCGATTCGCCGCGCTCAACAGATGCCTGGAACGGGACAGCGCCCGCACATTGGCGGCTACCCCGACCCGTCCACTGATGAGACGGCGGACGCGGTGACTGAAGGCATAGCCGGTCCGATTGCGTTCATGCAAACGGTATTGCACTGCCGGCCGCGGGTCGTAAATGATATGCCCCCCGGCACCAGAGACCAGCAGGTAGGTCCACCAGTCGTGGAAATACACCTCGCTGACCCCGGCGGCGCATAGCAGTTTGCGCGCCGCCCGATTCATGACCATGCTATGCCCGGCGAAGACACACTGTGTCAAGGCATTGCGAAATCCCGGTGGTCTACGCAGCGGATGGGTCAGTCCGACACAATGCGCCTGCGCATCGATCAGTAACGAACGCGAACCATACAACGCGGGGACCGTCTGCGGGATACGCTCGAGCCTGTCGATGGCACGCGACAACTTGTCCGACAGCCAGATATCATCCTGATCGGCATAGGCGAAATAGTCCGCCTGTATGTCCTGATTGCACACCATCGACAGGAAATTGGCGGCGCAGCCCCTGCGCGGTCCGGCAAGCAGCGAAAAACGCCCGGGCGCGAACGATGTGGCATATTCGTTCAGGATCGTGCCGATTGCATCCGTGTCACAGTCCCTGGAAACCCACAGTGCAAGATCATCCCGACAGTCCTGCTCATGGATGGATGCCAACTGCTGTGACAGAAAACACGCATCGCGGAATGTCGCCAGCAGCACCGCGATGCGTGGCTGTGGTACAGACGGCCGGGAAGACGACTCGAGTCCTACCTCGGCACACAAGGCAGAACGCCCATCGCCATGCGCGAACAGTAAATCGTGTCAGGACGCATCATCCGCATCCACGGGCTGGGCCGGACGAATACAGAACCACACGCCATATCCTCCAAGCCAGATCAGCAGCAACCAAAACATCCCGCGCAACAACATTACGCTACCCACCAACAGGAACAACAGCACGAAGGCAACGCCCTGGCGCGGGACCTTGCGAGAGACGGCATCCCCGTACAACCACAGTATGCTGCATACATACACCGAACACAGCAGGATGAAGACAAACACCTCGTACACATTGTCAAAGCTCAGGGCCATGGCAACTCAGCCTTCCCGCATCAGGTGCCGGGAATGTACCGGACGGACCAGCGCATTGCTTATCAACGCAATCAGCAGCAACACCGCCATCAGGTACATCGTCGAGTTGTACAAACCACTGGTCGGATCCACCGTCCCCGCCGGCGCGATCTCCATCAGCTTGGCTATCGTCACAGTCTTCGCCTGAATCAACACCTCAAGCTGATCCAGACCCGCACCAAAACTGGCCTGAAAACGCCCCGGGTCAACCTGCGCCGCCAAGTCATGGATGGCACGCTTCACCGACAGCTCGCGCAGCGAGGTAATCGCCACCGAACCAAATACCCCGGCACTGCTCCAGGCGGTCAACAAACGACCATGGATACCACCTACGTGGCGCGTGCCGAAGATGTCCGCCAGATACGCCGGTATGGTCGCAAAACCACCACCATACATCGTGAAGATCAGCAGCGTCGCGGCATAGAAATAGACCAGGTACACCACATCCGGCTGCACACTGACCTGCGCCGCACTGTACGGGATAGAACAGTACAACACGATGCCCAGACTGAAAAATATCCAGTAGGTATTGCGCCGCCCGATATGATCCGAAATGCTGGCCCAGAAAAAACGCCCCACCATGTTGAACACGCTGATCATCAACACATAGGTGGCAGCAAACTCCACCGTCACAATACCCGGCAGGCTGGAACCGAAGATCTCCTTGATCATCGTCTTCGCCACCGACAGTACCCCGATACCGGCCGTGACATTGAAACACAATACGATCCACAATTGGTAAAACTGCGGGGTCTTCAGCGCGGTATCGATATGCACATCCCCGCTCGTCACCAGATGGTGACGCTGTCCTTCCTTTGGCGGTTCCCACCCGGCCGGGCGCCAGTTCGGCGCCGGCACCCGATAAGCAAAGGCCGCGCACAGCATGATCAGAAAATACACCACACCCAGCGTGAAAAAGGTCTGCGCGGCACCCACCGTGCCGCTCCCGACCAGATACACCCCCTCCGGACCCGGTACGATCATGTTGCCCACATCATTCGCCCCGATCACCACCACCTCGCGCAACTGATCTCCCACCTCGGCCAGACGCCGGCCCGCCGCATCGGTAACCAGCGACACAGTGCCCACATCCCCCAGATGCTCCGGGGCCTGATAAAAAAACCGGATCAGCGGGTCGATCATGAACTTCGCGATCATCGCCCCACCCCCGAAACCCATGATCGCCAGCCCCGTCGCCATACCACGGCGGTCCGGAAACCAGCGGATCAACGTGCTGACTGGAGACACATAACCCAGTCCCAGACCACAACCACCAATCACGCCATAACCCAGATACAGCAGCCACAACTGGCCGCTAACGATGCCCAGACCGCCGATCAGGAAGCCGCCCGCCCAACAACAGGCAGAGACGACCCCGACCATCCGTGGACCAACCTCCTCCAGCCACTTGCCGGCAAAGGCGGCCGCCAGGCCAAGGAATACGATGGCAACGCTGAATATCCAGACCACGCTCTTGAGCGACCAGTCCTCCGGTGCGCTGGTCACCACGCCGATACGCCGGGTCAGTGCCGGGTTGAACAGGCTCCACGCATACACCGAGCCGATGCACAGATGAATGCCCAGGGCCGCCGGGACAATGCGCCAGCGATTAAAACCCGCATCGGCGACTATGTGTTTTTTCAACAGGAAATCAAACAAACCAGATGCCCTCATCAAACCTTCGGATACAACCCGTACGACCACAAAACCACACCGACCAGAAAGCAGCCGGACCCTGAAAACTTGAAAACCCGGACCCCTCGGAATAGTCAACGCGTTAGCGCGGCAAATGCGGCTTCCAGCGCAGCGGAATGTGTTAGAATAACAATAAAGTACAACACATACAATTTAATGCCTACACTGAGCGATAATTTTGGTCGCCGTATCAGTTACCTCCGTATCTCCGTCACTGACCGGTGCGACTTCCGCTGTATCTACTGCATGGCGGAAGACATGCAGTTTCTACCGCGCTCGGAATTACTCACACTGGAAGAGCTCGCGCTGATCGCACAGGCATTCAGTGAACTGGGCACCAGCAAAATCCGGATCACCGGTGGTGAACCGCTGATCCGGCGCAATCTGTTGCAACTACTACAGGCCATCGACCGGCTACCCGGGGTCCGGGAACTGGCCATCACCACCAATGGATCGCAACTTGTGAACATGGCGCAGGCATTATCCGCAAACGGGGTCAGACGCATCAATATCAGCCTGGATTCGTTACAACCGGAGCGCTTTCGAAAACTGTCCCGTACCGGTGATCTGAACCGGGTGCTTGCCGGGATCGACGCGGCATTGAAGGCCGGTTTTGAACGTATCAAGATCAATGCCGTCATCCTCAAAAACAGAAACCACGATGAGGTCGTCGACCTGGTACGCTTCGCACTTGATCGCGGAACCGACATCAGTTTCATCGAAGAGATGCCTCTCGGCCTCATCACGGAACACGACCGTGCCGAGGCGTTCTATTCCAGCGACCGGATCCAGGCCGATCTTGAGCAACATTTCCATCTGGTTCCGACCACTGAGAACACCGGAGGCCCATCGCGCTATTTCCGGATCGGTGCGACCCGGGTCGGATTCATTTCTCCACACAGCCACAACTTCTGCGCACAATGCAACCGGGTACGATTGAGCTGTGAAGGGCGCCTGCTGCTGTGTCTGGGACAGGAACATTCCGTGGATCTGCGCCGGGTAGTGCGTGCCCACCCCGGCGATATGGACAGACTAAAACAGACGATACTTGACGCGATGCGTATCAAGCCCTGGGGACATGAATTCCGGCTCGATACCAAACCGATCATACTGCGACACATGAATGTCACCGGAGGCTGAAGATGCCGGAAGCCCTTTCCACACAGCATCCGCGTCCCCGACTGAGCAACGCTTCCCTGCCTGCCACGCGTGAACTGATCGCCATCGATGAATACCGGAACCAGCGTCTGATTTCGGTTGCAGACGAACGGGCACTGACGCTATACATCGACAGTTACGAGATCGTCACGCTGATGACCATCGGCACCCACCCCGAATTGCTCGCGCTGGGATACATCAAAAATCAGGGGCTGATCGACGACATCCGGATGGTGGATGCCGTCCAGGTGGATTGGGAGGTCGCAGCAGCGGCGGTCAGTACACGGCTGTCACGTGATGACTGGCAGGAACAGCTCGGCCCCCGCATTGTTACCACCGGCTGTGGACAAGGCACCGTATTCGGCCACATCATGGAGGAACTGGAGCAGATTCGTATACAGCCTCGTATGCTGCGGCAGTCCACACTCTATGCACTGCTTGAAAATCTCAACGCATACAACGGCATCTACCGCGAAGCAGGCGCGGTACATGGCTGCGCCCTGTGTCAGGACGAACAGGTAATCAGCTTCATCGAGGATGTGGGACGACACAATGCGGTAGATACCATCAGCGGACAGATGTGGCTGGAAGGCATTTGTGGCAGCGACATGCTGTTTTATACCACTGGCCGTCTCACCTCGGAGATGGTGCTCAAGGTGGCACAGATGGGCATACCAACCCTGATCTCACGCTCCGGGATTACCCAGATGGGTCTACGGATCGCGCAAGACAAGGGCATCACATTGATCGCCCGTGCCCAGGGCAGGCAGCATTTTCTGATCTGCCACGGCGCACAGAATATAGTGTTTGACGTGCAACTGCCAACCAAGGTCGAGGTAGGCAAGCTGCTGCACAAAAAACAAGGCCATGGCCGAGGATGAAAGCCATCTGGCTGACCGGCACGAGACCGCATGCACGGCGGAATCGTTGCGCAATGTCACCGCAGTAGTGCTGGCCGGGGGATTAAGCCGGCGCATGCAGGGACAGGACAAGGGCTTGATGGAATTGAACGGAAAACTCATGATCCGCCATGTACTGGACGCCTTGTCCGGCCAGGTATCCGATATCCTCATCAATGCCAATCGCAATATCGAATGCTATCAGGCGCTGGGCCATGCGGTGGTTCAGGATCAGACTACGGATTACCGCGGCCCGCTTGCCGGCATCGCCTGTGCATTGCCACACATCGACACCGAATTACTGCTGTGCGTCCCTTGTGATGCACCGCTGATCGCACGACCACTGGCACGACGGCTGGCAGACACGCTGTACACCAGTCCATGCGATATTGCCGTAGCCCACGATGGCAATCGCCTGCAACCGGTCTTCTGCATGCTGCGCAAGACCGTGCAGGACTCGCTGCAGAACTATCTGCAGCGCGGCGGCCGCAAGATCGATACCTGGTTCTCCATGATCGGCTACCGGACAGCGGACTTTTCCGACTGTCCGGACATGTTCGTCAACATCAACCGTCCACAGGACCACGCGCTGGCCGAGTCACACCTGTGAACCGACAGTACCACATATCGGAACAAAACCTCTCCGTATCCGGCATGTGTCGCATATGGCACCGACCACGATGAACACGAACCGGCCTGCGAGTTGTCAGGATACGGTATATGCGGACGCGCTCAGCCCGACTGAGGCGCGGGAACGGCTGTTGGCCGCAGTCCATCCCGCCAGGCACACCGAAAGCCTCACGCTGCACGACTGTCTTGACCGGGTACTGGCGGACGAGGTAATAGCAGCCATCAATGTGCCCGGCGCCAACAACGCCGCGATGGACGGTTACGCGATATGCGGGGCCGAACTGCCTGCTACCGGACAACGCACACTGCGTCTGAATGGCAGCAGCTTTGCCGGAAGGCCCTGCCCCCATCCGCTGGAGCCTGGCACGGCGATACGCATCATGACCGGGGCGGTAATGCCTGAAGGCAGCGACACCGTGGTCATCCAGGAACACACCGAGACGCTCGACAACGGCGACGCCGTCCGCATCGGCACGGATACCGTGCCCGGTGCCAATGTCCGTGCTGCAGGGGAGGATATCCGCCGGGGAGAACACGTATTCGCCCCGGGTATCCGCCTGGGCCCGGCAGAGCTTGGCGTAATCGCCTCGCTGGGCATTGACAGATTGCGTGTATACCGCCGACTTCGGGTGGCGTTTTTTTCCACCGGAGACGAACTGCGTCCGGTAAACGAGCCGCTGGAACCCGGTCAGATCCACGACAGCAACCGCTACACCCTGTACGGGATGCTCAAGCGGCTCGGGGTGGAGTTGATCGATCTGGGGATAGTGCCGGATCAACTGGAACCAACCCGCGATGCCCTATGCCAGGCTGCACAGGATGCCGATGTGGTGCTCAGTTCAGGCGGCGTGTCCGTTGGCGATGCCGATCTGATCCGCGATGTCATGCAACAACTGGGCGAACTCCATTTCTGGAAGGTCGCCATGAAGCCCGGTCGGCCACTGAGTTTCGGCAAACTGCCCGGGGCGGTGTTTTTCGGCCTGCCGGGAAACCCCGTCTCGGTAATGGTGACTTTTTTTCAGTTTGTGCAACCCGCACTGAAAAAGATGATGGGCATGGACCAACTTGAGCCGCTGCGCATGAGGGCATTGTGCCAGACACCGTTGCGCAAACGTCCCGGACGCGAGGAATATGTGCGCGGCATCCTGGAAACGGACGCACAACAACAACTGACGGTGTGCAAGGCTGGTGCCCAGGGCTCGGGGATACTGCGCTCCATGACCCGCGCCAACTGTTTTATACTGCTGCCCATGGACTGCACTGGCGTATCGGTCGGTGACAGCGTGACGGTACAACCCTTTTGGTCACTCGCGTGAAGCGCGGGAGAGGCCAATGCCAAAATCAACCAAACGACTCGATGCCAGCGAAAGTGGGCTGTTTCAGACGCATATGAAGACACTGGGTGTGCGTCCACTGCACGACACTGAAAGCAACGGCGCAGAGCACAGCAAACATGACAGGCACCGGTACCCTGACGGCAACCACCGCGGCCGGACAGCCCCTGCCAGACGGGAAAAAACGACGCGGGCCATTGCCGATACCAGGGCACCGCGGCAGACGGGATATGGCGACCGACGCCACATCGAGGCCGACGATGTACTCTCCTTCAAGGGCTCCGGCATGAGCAATCGTGAATTCGAAGCGCTGCGCCGCGGGCGCTGCCACGTAGAGCAGGATCTGGATCTGCATTTCAGGACAGAACCGGAAGCCAGTCAGGATATTGTGCGGTTTCTACTGAACTGCCAGCACCGGGGCATGAAAACCGTCCGCATCATCCACGGCAAAGGGCTGAACTCGGAAACATCCCAACCGGTACTGAAAAGTCTGGTTGACGCGCTGCTCCGGCAACAACCCATGGTGCTGGGTTTCCATTCCACCAAGCCTCGTGATGGCGGCACCGGGGCAATCTATGTGCGACTGAAACGCAACCGCCAGCTACGTCAGGAATTTCGCCGCTGACCACTCCCGGCCAAAACAGCACCGAACCAGGTGATTATCCACTATCCCGAGGCTGTTCCTGCAGGCTGCCATCGCGTAGCAAATATACCCGATCAAACTGGGGGAACAACCGTGCGTCGTGGGTAACCATGAGCAAACTGAGCCCACCATCAGCAACCAGGCCACGGATCAACCCAAGCACCTCGCGGGCGCTGTGTTCGTCCAGATTGCCGGTAGGCTCATCTGCCAGCACATAGCGCGGCCGGCCAGCCAGCGCACGGGCCACAGCGACGCGCTGACGCTCTCCCCCGGACAACTCGGACGGTCTATGCAGCAAGCGTTCACCCAGACCCACACGCAGCAACAGTGCAGCCGCAACGGCCATAGCCTCGGGGCGGGATTGGCGTCTGATCAATAACGGCATCGCGACATTTTCCTGTGCCGTAAACTCCGGCAACAGATGATGGAACTGGTAGACAAATCCCAACCTCCGGTTACGCAAATACTCGCGCTGCCGCTCCGGGAGTGTAGAGAAGTCCAGGCCATCTATCCTGACCTCTCCCCCATCGGGTTCATCCAGACCCGCAAGCAGGTGCAACAGCGTGCTCTTGCCGGAACCGGAATTGCCGATAATGCCAACACTCTCGCCAGGCGCGACTGTCAGTTCCGCCCCACGCAAGACCTCCAGGCTACGTCCGCCCTGGCGATAGGTCCGGCACAATGCACGGGCCTGTAAACCCGGGACCGGTTCATTCATGGCGCAAGGCCTGGGCCGGGCGCGTTTGCGCCGCCCGCAACGCCGGGTACAGCGTGGCCAGTACACAGATAAGGAAAGCCATCAGGCTGACCAGGTAAACATCCGGCCAATACAACTCGGATGGCACCTGGCTGATGTAATAGATGTCCGCAGGCATGAATTCGGTGTCCAGCAAGGCTTCCAGGGTCGGCACGAGCGTGCTGATATTGGTTGCCAGCAACACACCGGCAAATAGCCCCATCGCACCACCCAGCAAGCCAATCAGGGTGCCCTGCATGACAAACAGCAACAGTATGCTGCCGGAACTGGCCCCCATTGTGCGCAGGATGGCAATATCGGAACGCTTTTCCGTCACCGTCATCACCAGTGTGGAAACGATATTGAAGGCGGCAACCGCCACGATCAGGCTCAGGATCACGAACATCACCGTTTTCTCGATCTTCAGCGCACGCAGCAGGTTCCGGTTACTGGCGGTCCAGTCGCTAAACCAGTAGTCCTCCCCCAGTTCCTGCCGCAACTCACCGACGATAGCGGGGGCGCGCATCAGATCCACGGTCTGTATACGGATATTCCCCGGAGCGACACAGCGTAGCAACAGACAGGCGTCATCCATATGTATCAACGCCAGCGCACTGTCGTATTCATGCATCCCCACCTCAAACAGTGCCACCACAGTGAACCGCTTCAGACGTGGCAGCAATCCCGCCGGACCGATATTCAACTGCGAACTGACCAGCATGACCCGGTCTCCCACCGTCACACCCAGGACCCTGGCCAGTTCCGTACCCAGCGCAATACCAAAACCCTCAGACCGCAACTCCGTCAAGGAGCCCAGCACGACATGACTGGCAACCCGTGACACACCGGCTTCCCGCCGAGGAAGAATGCCACGAATGATGGTGCCCTGCGCCCTGCCCCCGTTACTCAACATGCCCTCCGCATGAATGAACGGTGCCGCCGCAGACACCTGCGGATGCCTGATCAGACGTCGCACCACCCCCTGCCAATCGCGCAGTCCCTCCTCAGTGGAGTGCAGCACCGCATGGGCCGTCATACCCAATGTACGTTCACGCAACTCTTTCTCGAAGCCGTTCATGACCGACATCACAACGATCAACGCCATGACTCCAAGGGCGACACCAAACATGGATATCAGGGATATGAAAGAGATAAAATGGTCATACTGCCAAACGCGCAGATAGCGCAGGGCAATAAATCCTTCAAAGAAACCTTTCATGAGCAAACCGTCACGATCGGGGCCGTGTGCGAAACCCACTGCCATCCATGTCCGTGCGAGCGCGCTGATGGTACCGACCTGGAAACACGCCCTGTCAGCGCAGATACCCGTCCAGTCGAAGTCGAAATGTCACACTGACCGCAGCCGTACAGGTACCTGCCCGGGAAGCATCGCATGAGCACAACGCTGCTTTGCATCGAAACCGCGACCGAGGCCTGTTCCGTGGCGCTGAAAACAGCGGGAGAAACACTGTCCCGCTCTGTTATCGCCCCGCGCCGGCATTCCACGATTATCCTGGATATGGTCTCGGCCATACTGGCCGAATGTGGTATCTCCGGGACGGCACTGGACGCGCTCGCCTTTGGCAAGGGACCGGGTTCATTCACCGGTCTGCGCATCGCCGCCGGAGTCACCCAGGGTCTGGCATGGGGCTGGGACAAGGCAGTCATCCCGGTATCCACACTGGCGGTACTGGCACAAGGCTTCGCCCAGCGATACTCACATGTCTGTCCCGCCCTGGATGCACGCATGGGAGAAATATACTGGGGCGTGTACCAGCGCGAACCCGACGGACTGATGCGTGCGCTGGACGCTGATCGACGTGGCAAACCGGAAACTCTTCCGGACACGGATAGCGAAACCCCTGTCATCTGGCAGGCAGTCGGGCCTGGCTGGACCAAACATACGGCGTTATTAAGCAAGGCGCCCTGGCTCGGGCACTGCATCCGGGACGAGTCCGATGCCACAGCACTGCCCAATGCCACCGCAATGGTCGCGCTGGCAGATGCCCTGTGGCAGGCACAGCAGTATGCAAGCCCATCCCAGGCCTTGCCTGCATACCTGCGCGAGCAAGTGGCACAACCTCCTGCCCGCTAATCGCACAGACCACATAACCGGCCAATACACGGCACCGCGCATTCCAGCCACCTCAGCCATTGCGGGCAAAGAACGCCTGCACAGCATCCAGGCTCCGGGTCTCCGGCCAATCCGACAGCGCAGCGCGAAAATATCGACCATAGCCTTTCTCCAATATACGCCTGTCACATATTACACACACACCGGTATCCTCCACACTACGGATCAGACGGCCTACTCCTTGTTTCAAAATAACGATTGCCTGCGGGAGTTGATAATTCATAAACGCAGACTGCCCACTGCGCTCCATGCTCTCGCAACGCGCAGCCAACACCGGGTCACTGTTGCTGGCAAAAGGCAATTTCTCAATAATAACCAACGACAGCGCCGGCCCGCGCACATCCACCCCACTCCAGAAACTGCTGGTGCCAAGCAATACCGCATTGGGCTGATTCCGGAAGCGGCGCAGCAGTTCCTGACGCGAGGCCTGGCCCTGCACCAGCAACGGATACTCCAATCCTTCGCCCAACAATCGCGCCGTTTCCCGCAGTACTCGATGGCTGGTACACAATATGAAGGCCCGCCCCCTGCTGTAACTCAGCAGTTTACGGCTCAGCCCGGCGAAGGCCGGCTGAAATCCGACACTACGTGGATCAGGCAAATGCTCCGGCAGATACAGCAAGGCCTGACAGCGCAGTTCAAACGGGCTGTCAAAATGCACATAGCGCGCCTTCGGGCAACCCAATTGACTGGTAAAAAACGAAATGTCCGTGCCCATCGCCAGGGTTGCGGAACAGAAGACGCAATGCGCATCATACTGATCCAGTCCAGCACGAAAGTACCGGGATACATCCAGCGGGCTCCTGTGCAAGACGAATTTCCTGCTATCGGCCTCCAGCCAACAGATCGCCTCCGCATCCGATTCCCGCTGCCCACCAGCATCATCCGAGCCCAGAAAGCACCGCATGAACAGCAGCATCTGATGACTGCGACAAGCACACTGCTCAAGCTGTTCGCCACGCTCGGCCAGCAATGCGAGTGCGTCCGACAACCGCTGCTGCTGCTGCAAAAAACGGTTCATCAGATCCGCCACCACACTACTCCGTTCACACAATCCGGACCAACTCATGCGACTGGTATCGGGCTCGGCCTGATGCAAAACATTGCGCAGTGCGACCACCACATTACCACAATCCGACAACAGTTCCATGATGCCGCCAAACTCTCCCGCCTCCTCCCTGTATGCCTGGCTTACGTCATGAATCAACTCTTCGAACGCATGGCTGCTGAGCCGATCACCAAACTGGCGGGTGGCCATCTCCGGCAACAGATGCGCCTCATCAAAGATCAAACCATCCACTCGGGGCAGGATGCCGCCGGTCTCGGTGTCCCGTCCCAATACCATGTCCGCAAGCACCATACTATGGTTGCTGATAATCAGATCCGCGTCCCTGGCCAGGCTGCGGATACGGTACACAAAACACCGATCATAGTCCTCGCATTTCGTCCCCAGGCAATTTTCCCGGGTAGATGTCAATCTCGGACGCAATGGCGACTCTTCAGCAACTTCAGGTAGCGAGCTCAGATCACCATCCACAGTCTGCCGGCTCCAGTCCTCGACCAGACGGAGTTGACGCAATTGTCGCGGATCGTTAATCTCATCCCCGCGCAAGGTCTTGCGCAGACGGTGCCAACACAGATAATTGGAACGGCCCTTGAGCAGAACCGTCTTCGGTGCCGGAAGTATCCTGCTCAGTAGCGCGAGGTCCTTGCTGTACAACTGGTTTTGCAGGTGCAGTGTCCCGGTAGAAATGATATGGCGCTGGCCCGACAACAACACCGGCACCAGATAGGCCAGGCTTTTCCCGATCCCGGTAGCCGCCTCGCAGAACAAGGCCTGCCTGTCACCGCTATGCAGCACCTCCGCCACAGCCCGCGCCATCTCCAACTGTCCCGGGCGCTCCAGATAGGCATCCATTACCTGAGACAGCATCCCTCCGGCGCAGAAAAACTGATCCAAACGTGCAACTGTGTCGGTATTCATTCGCAACTTGGAGCGCACACACGGCAGCCAGGGCCTCCAGGCAAAGCGGCAGTGTGTATCAGATCAGCGTCCAATACTCACACACATAGACAAACAAACCAAGAAACACGGCACCTGGCAACAGCCTGCGTCATTCCGGACACAGGCTGCCGCAGATGCTCCACGCTGCTACATGAAAACTGCCGGATATAACAGCTACCGACAGCAGCTTCCCGAGACCTGGGCAAAACCTGCAAGGGTAGTACACAACCTCATCCTTAACCACCAGTCAACAGAAAGCATTTCTTGCAGATTTGGCAACGACGTTTATTTCGCCATCTGCTTGGCCGCCTTCATGGCAACCGCCCGCACCGACGTAGATGCCGGTTTGGCCTTGAATATCATCTCTTCACGGGTAAACGGGTTGATCCCCTTGCGAGCCTTTGTTGCAGGTCTTGTGATACGCTTCATCTTGATCCCGAAATCATGCAACATAAACTCACCACAAGCCCCACGTTTGAGATGACGCTGCGCTTGGTTGGCATACGAAAGCAAGACAGCACGAACATCTTTTTTCGTCATGCCAGTCGCCTCGGCAATCTCACTGATTACCGAAGCTTTAGATTGACGTTCCTTGAACGCCGTCATTCTGGGTCTGGCCATGTACATTCCTCCTCATCAACGAAGTAATAAAATTGTTATACAAAGACACTCTCTTGTGCGCCAGAAATTCGAGTCATCTTGATGATGGCTCGTTATAGATTCCGACCAGTTTGCTCGGGAGCGAGTATGCCACAAATGCGGGAAAAACAAAACCTTGTGTGGATTCACAACATATGAGCAAGTCTCACATTATCTGAACCCGAACACTTCAAAACGACACCAGCCTTCATCCAGCCCGGCAGGGAAAGGCCTGAACCGAAGCGATTTCCTGTACACCGGCGAGCACCATCAGCAAACGGTCCAATCCTACCGCAACCCCGGCGCAATCCGGCAGACCCTGATGCAAAGCCGCCAGCAGAGACTGATCCATCTCCGGCAACGACTGTCCGGAACGCTCCCGAAACGTCCGGTCCTCGTGAAAACGCTGCCGCTGCTCGGCAGCATCAGCCAATTCGTGGTAACCGTTGGCAAGCTCCACACCGTCGTAGTACAACTCAAAGCGCTGTGCCACCCGATAGCCTTCGGTCGTAACAGACAATCTTGCCAGAGCCGCCATACATTCCGGGTAGTCATATAACAGACAGCATCCGTCAAGACCCTGCATACGCACCGCATCGGCAAACAGCAACTCCAGCAATTCACGATGCCGGAAACCGGTCGCTACCGGGCTGCTTGTCTCGGCACGCTGACGCAGCGCGGCCAGTGGGGCAGTATGTGGGTCCAGCCCGGTATATTCCAGAAACTGCTGCCGATAACTACGGCAACGGACATCGACAATCCCCAGTTCAGCAAGCAATTCCACACACTGTGTCATCAGTTCACGATGATCGGCACCAACGCAGTACCACTCCAGCATGCTGAACTCCGGCTGATGGTGGCAACCTATCTCGTTGTCCCGAAACACCTTGCAGATTTGATAAATGGAACCGCTCCCGGCGGCCAGCAGCCGTTTCATACCATATTCCGGCGAGGTATGTAGATAGCGTCGCAGCGATCGCGGACGGTCCGGTAGACGCAGGGTCAGGGCCAACGCCTCAATACCCGGATCAGTCACGCCGTAGCGGGACAGCATGGCGGTTTCCACCTCAAGCATGCCGCGCCGATCCATGAAATCACGGATGCGCCAGAGCATCATGGCCCGCTCACGGATAAGCCCCAGGTCGGCAGCAGGCCGCCAATCCACAGTCTGCCGCTGGCCCTGCACGCTATCCGGCACAGCTACCGACCGGTGGGAATCCGGTCCCGGAGAACTCACTCCCTGGCACGACCGATATATTCACCCTTGCGGGTATCCACCCGAATCAATTCTCCGCTTTCAACAAACAGCGGCACCTTGACGCTCGCCCCGGTCTCCAGCAGTGCGGGCTTGGTGCCGCCGGTAGCGGTATCACCGCGTATGCCGGGGTCGGTCTCCCGCACTTCCAGCAACACGAAATTCGGCGGCTGCACGTCCAACGGCACACCATTCCACAGCGTAACCGTACACTGTTCTTCACCCTTCAACCACGGTGCCGCATTCTCCATCGAGGCACTCCCTGCCGCATACTGGTCGAAACTGTTGGGATCCATGAAATGCCAAAGTTCCCCATCCTGGTACAGAAATTGCATTTCCACCTCCACTACGTCCGCCGTTTCCACCTGCTCTCCCGACTTGAACGTGCGATCCAGCACCCGGCCATTACGCAGGTTGCGGTAACGCACACGATTGTAGGCCTGCCCCTTTCCCGGCTTGAAAAATTCATTCTCGATGATGTTGCAGGGCTCTCCATCGATCATTATCTTCAACCCGGCCCTGAACTGGCTGGTATTCACTGTCGCCATTAGCGTTCTTTTGTCCTATCATGACGGTCCCGACTCAGGCTATGGCAATCATTGCAATACTGGGGTCCGCTACTGATGATAACAGGCCTGATCGTACTACCTGTGCAGCCTGCCGTTATGTCGGGAGACAAGTCTACCAAGTTCATGCGCCAAGCTCCAACAGCGTCCACCGCATATCCACAGCATGCCGGTGACGCCACCGCGACGCAGGACTGAAATGCCGGCCGACTGGCAGACCCAGCTTGGACAGGCATTCCGTGACGCCGAAAGCCTGCTACGGTATCTGCAACTGGACGCCGGTGAACTGGGCTATAGCTGGCAAGCGGCCAGACAGTTTCCACTGTTGGTGCCACGCCCATGGGCGCAACGCATACACAAGGGCAGGACGGATGACCCGCTGTTGCGCCAGGTGTTTCCGTGCCATGCGGAACAAGCCAGCGTGCCTGGCTTCACCGTTGACCCGCTACGGGAACGCGACACCATTGCCGGGGCCGGGCTGCTACAGAAATACCATGGCCGCCTGCTACTGATCGTTACGGCCGCCTGTGCAATACATTGTCGCTACTGTTTCCGCAGACATTTCCCCTACCAGCAGGCGCGGTTCACAATGCCGCAAATCCACGCCGTGGCGCAGCGCATCCGTGCACATCCCGACATCAGCGAACTCATACTCAGCGGCGGTGACCCGCTCTCATTGAGTGACGAGGCCCTGCATCGCCTGTGTCTGAGTCTGGGTTCGCTGCCACAGATCAAGCGTCTGCGTCTGCACACCCGACTACCCATCGCTGTGCCTGATCGCGTTACCTCGGCACTGCTGGATACCTTGAAGAAAATCCCCGCCCGGGTGGTGCTTATCGTGCACGTCAATCACGCCAACGAGATCGATGCGGCAGTAGCACAGGCCCTCACAAGGTTGCACTGGAGCGGAACCAGCCTGCTTAACCAGAGTGTACTGCTGGCCGGTGTCAATGACTGTCCGGAAACGCTGGCTGAACTGTCCGAGACGTTGTTTCGCCACCATGTACTGCCATATTACCTGCATCAGTTGGATCCGGTAGCAGGCAGTGCCCACTTTGAGGTCGACATACCACGCAGCGCCTGGCTGATACGGCAACTGCGCACACAACTCCCAGGCTATCTGGTACCCCGGCTGGTAAAGGAAACTCCCGGGGCAGCATACAAGCTACCACTGCCAGACCAAGCCTGGTGACAGTCGCTTAAGTGCCAGGCGCCACACCCTGCAATGCGCCGACCTTGCGCAGGCCGCGTGGCAGCAGCCGGCCACGCCGGCCACGCTGTGCGCGGAAAACCTCCTGTTCCGCAGGTTTCAACGACCATTCACGCCGTCCCGACCGCAACAGTAACATCCCATCCGCGGGTACTACGGCCAGGGCCACCACACACTCGCTGCCATCTCTCAGGTTGCGGGCCGGGATCCCCATCATTTTCAAACCCTTCCCCTTGCCCAACAACGGCAATTCCGAGAGTGCGAAGATCAGCAGATAGCCGCTGCTGCTGGCCACCGCAAGCTGCTCCTGCCCACTGAGCATCAGCGGACACATTGCCGATGCCCCGGCCGCCACACTCAACACCGCCTTGCCATTACGATTGCGGGTCTGCAGGCTCTGCAGGGAACTGACAAAGCCGTAACCATGACTGCTTGCCAGCAGGCAGTGCGCATCCGACTCTCCGCACAACAAGCCGGCAAAACCAGCCCCATCCGGAGGGCTGAGACGCGCCGACACCGGTTCACCAAAACTGCGTGCGGAAGGCAGGGCGGATGCGGCAAGACTGTAGCTCCTGCCGGTGGAATCCAACAGAACCACCGACTGCCCACTATGGCACTGCACTGCGTGCAGAAAACGATCCCCTTCGCGATACGCAAGCACCGCCGGATCGATACCATGTCCCTTGGCCGCACGGATCCAACCTTTGGCAGACAAGACCACTGTCAATGGCTCAGGTGCCGTGCTGTCACCCAGATCCAACGGCCTCGCCTGCTCGCGCTCCACCAATGCCGTGCGACGCTCGTCTCCATGCTGTTGCGCCAGTTTCCGCAACTCCGAACGCAGCAATGTCTTCAGCCTTCTCCTGGAAGCCAGCGTACGCTTTAAATCAGCCTGTTGCCGACGCAGTTCATCCAACTGCAGGCTGAGCCGCTGCTCTTCCAGCCTGGCCAGTCTGCGCAGACGCAATTCCAGGATCGCCTCCGCCTGTGTCTCGCTAAGCTGAAAATGACGCATCAGAACCGCTCCGGGTTCCTGTTCTTCACGGATGATCCGAATCACCGCATCGATATTGCGATGGACTATCAACAGTCCCTCAATCAAATGGATTTGCCGTTCCACCTTGTCCAACTGGTACTCCAGCCGGCAACGTAGCGTATCCATGCGGTACTGTAACCATTCCTGCAATATCGTGCGCAGATCTTTCACCTGCGGACGACCATCCAGGCCGATCATGTTCAGATTGACACGGTAGCTGCGTTCCAGATCCGTGGTGGCAAACAGGTGCGACATCAGTGCTTCCCGGTCCAGGCGGCCAGAGCCCGGGATCAGCACCAGACGCACAGGATTTTCATGATCCGATTCATCGCGCAGATCCTCCAGCATCGGCAGTTTCCTGGCCTGGATCTGGGCATCTATCTGCTGCGCGATACGACTGCCAGAACTTTGCCACGGCAAGGCATTGATCACGATGTTGCCGTTTTCCTCCTCCCAGGTCGCACGCACACGCACTGAACCCAGCCCGGTCTGATAAATCTCCAACAATTCCCGCGGAGCGGTGATAAGTTCACCGGCGCCCGGAAAATCCGGCCCGGGCACGCAGTCGCACAATGCCGCAACGGTCGCCTTTGGAGAGTCCAGCAGCAGGATACAGGCATCCACCAGTTCCCGCAGATTATGTGGCAAAATGTCCGTAGCCATACCCACGGCAATACCGGAGGTGCCATTCAGCAGTATGTTGGGTAGTTGCGCCGGTAACAACACCGGCTCCTGCAGCGTACCATCGAAGTTCGGTGTCCAACGCACCGTGCCCTGCTCCACTTCCTGCAACAGCGTGTCGGCATAGGAAGTCAGTCTGGATTCGGTATAGCGCATGGCGGCAAATGATTTGGGGTCGTCCACCGAACCCCAGTTACCCTGGCCATCAATCAATGGGTAACGACAGGAGAAATCCTGTGCCATCAGTATCATCGCCTCATAACATGCGGCATCACCGTGAGGATGAAACTTGCCGATCACATCACCCACTGTGCGCGCCGATTTCTTGTGCTTGGCCCCGCTCCTCAGACCCAGCTCCGACATCGCATAGACGATGCGCCTTTGCACCGGCTTGAGGCCATCGCAGACACTGGGCAAGGCACGGTCCAGGATCACATACATCGAATAATGCAGATAGGCCGCCTCGGCATACTCATGCAGGTCCTGAACCTCCAACTGGGCGGCGTCCACCACCGGTGTCTGTTCCGACCGCGCCATCAACCAGTGTGCAGGCCGCCGTATCTCATGCCAGTCCCAGGCCCACAGCCAGACTGATCCGGTCGCCACGCTGTTCCAGCCAGGCACGGCGGTCCCGGGCACGCTTGCGTGACAGCAACATGTCCAGCACCTGCTCGGACTGTCCCGATATCCCCGCACTCAGACGCAACAATCGGCGCGTCTGCGGCGCCATGGTCGTCTCTCTGAGTTGCAGCGGATTCATCTCACCGAGGCCCTTGAAGCGCTGCACAGACACCTTGTGTCTCCCATCATCGGTGGCAAAACGCTCCAGCAAACGCTGCTTTTCCTTGTCATCCAGGGCATAATGCACCTCCTTGCCCACATCAATACGATACAGCGGTGGCAAGGCGATATATACTCGTTCCTCCGCTATCAGGGTAGGAAAATGTCTGAGGAACAGCGCACATAGCAACGTGGCTATGTGCGCACCGTCAGAATCCGCATCGGCCAGTATGCAGACCTTGCCATAGCGCAGACCCGCCAAGTCTTGCGAACCGGGCATCACACCAAGCGCCGTGGCGATGTCACTGAGTTCCTTCGAGGCCAACAACTCCGCCGAACTGAGTTCCCACGTATTCAGTATCTTGCCACGCAATGGCAGGATCGCCTGAAATTCGCGGTCTCGCGCCTGTTTGGCAGAGCCTCCGGCAGAATCTCCTTCCACCAGAAACAGCTCGGTGCCCACATTGTCGCGCAACGAACAATCCGCCAGCTTCCCCGGCAGAGCACTGCGCCCACCAACCGGTTTGCGCGCCACACTGAGTTCATTCTTCAGACGTCGCTGTGCATTGGCGATAATCACCTCGGCAATACGCTCCCCCATCTCCACGTGCTGATGTAGCCAGAGACTGAGACCATGCTTCACCGCATTGGCAACAAAACCGGCACAATCACGCGAACTGAGACGTTCCTTGGTCTGACCAACAAACTGTGGGTCTCGCATCTTCACCGAAAGCAGATAGCTGCACCGGTTCCAGACATCCTCTGCCGTCAGTTTCAACCTGCGCGGCAACAGCGAGCGGAATTCACAAAACTCCCGCAACGCATCCAGCAGCCCCTGGCGCAAACCATTCACATGGGTACCACCCAACGGGGTCGGCACCAGGTTGACAAAACTCTCCGTGATCAACTCGCCGTTGTCATTCAACCAGTGCACCGCCCAGTCCACATCGCCAATGGCGCCGGAAACATGACCTGTAAACGGTTCCGGCGGCAACAGTTCACGCGCCTGCAACTGTTCCTCAAGATAATGGGTAAAGCCATCCTGGTAACACCACTGTTGCCGCTCACCGTCCGTCTCATCTTCCAACCGCACACACAGGCCCGGTGCCAGGATGGCCTTGGCCCTGAGCAGGTGCCGCAGAGCCCGGCGGGCAATCCGCGTCTGATCAAAATACTGCGCATCCGGCCAGAAACGCAGCGTGGTGCCAGTATCGCGTTTTGCCACTGTTCCCACCACTTCCAGGTTGGACTGCTTCCGACCCTCGGCAAAGCACATCCGGTATTCCTTGCCACCACGGCGCACCGACACCTCCAACCGTTCGGACAGCGCGTTGACCACAGAGACACCAACCCCGTGCAAGCCGCCGGAAAAACGGTAGTTTCGATCAGAAAACTTGCCCCCGGAATGCAGGCGGGTCAGTATCAATTCCACGCCGGAGACATTTTCATCCGGATGCGTGTCCACCGGCATACCCCGGCCATCATCAAACACGCTGACGGAATCATCCGCATGCAAAATCACTGTCACTTCTCTGGCATGGCCCGCGAGGACTTCATCCACACTGTTATCAACCACCTCTTGTAACAAGTGATTCGGACAAGTGGTGTCGGTATACATGCCCGGCCGCTTGCGCACAGGGTCCAGACCTGTAAGCACTTCAATATCCGATGCGTTGTAATCCATAGTCAGGTTGGGACAGTCCATGCACAACAGAAAACAACGGGGCAGGCCATCCTCAAGCCACCAAGGCAAAAAGCACCGTCACTACCTTGTATGGACACAGGCCTGGCCGTGCGCCTGAGTCCTCTGCATTCTGGTCCGTTGATCAGCATGGGGCGTGACAGAGTAGACCATTTCCCCGGCAAAAAACAAGCTTCGTGACCCCGGGCATGTCCATGCGGATAAACAAACCACGCCTACGCGGCGGATGCAATATCCAGCCGGCTATGCAATAATGCTGTAATACCAGATGAATAAATCCTTTCTCATGGCCACAGCACAGCGTGACAAAACCCCGGTGAATTTTGAACAGGCGATCGACGAGCTTGAAAAGCTGGTGAATGACCTTGAACATGGAGAACACAGCCTGGAGGAAAGCCTGCAACTGTTTGAACGTGGCATCAAACTGACCCGGAGTTGCCAACGGCAACTGGAACAGGCGGAACAGAAGATACAAATTCTCCAACATGATGAGGAACAGGATTTTGCCTTGCCTGCCGAAGACGAGGTGGCAGACGCAACAAACTCGCCCTCTGACTGACGGCAACTGTATGCCGCCTGCACCGCCGTGCCGAAGCGCCGCTGCCGGATAACGGCCCACACAAACCATGCGATCGGGCCTGATGAAAACACGGGCCTGCGAGCCGGGTCCGAAGCCATGGAAGACTTCTTTCAGCATTGTCGTGAACGGGTTCGCACACAACTGGAGCACTGGCTACCCACCGGCAAAGACACACCGCAATACCTGCATCAGGCAATGCGTTACTCGGCCCTCGGCGGTGGCAAATATATTCGTCCGATCATGGTCTATGCCAGCGGCAAGGTACTGGGGGTCCCCGACACATGTCTTGATGCGCCTGCCTGTGCAATAGAGATGATCCATGCCTATTCCCTGATCCACGATGATCTGCCGGCGATGGACAACGATGACCTCAGACGTGGCGTACCTACCTGCCACCGCGCCTATGATGAAGCCACCGCCATCCTTGCTGGCGATTCCCTGCAGGCACTGGCCTTCTATGTCATTGCCCACGACCACGCCATGCAGAACGGTGACGCGGCCCGCATCAGGATGCTGGAGACCCTCGCGCTGACCAGTGGCTCGCACGGGATGGCCGGAGGACAGGCCATCGATCTGGCGGCGGTCGGCCAAAAGATGACTCTGGCGCAGCTTGAACAAATGCACACGATGAAAACCGCCTCACTGATCCGGGCCAGTCTGGAACTGGGGGCACTGGCATGCCCGGATGTCGGTAAACAACGATTCACCGCGCTGTCCCGCTATGGCCACTACGCCGGACTCGCCTTCCAGGTGACCGATGACATACTGGATGTGGCTACAGATACCCGGGTTCTGGGCAAGCCGCAAGGCTCCGACCAGGCCAGAAACAAACCTACCTATCCGGAACTGCTGGGTCTGGACGGGGCAAAAGCAGCCGCCCAGACGTTTTGCGGGCAAGCCATAGACAGCCTGGACTGCTTCTCTTCCGAGGCTGACATATTGCGCGATATTGGGTATTATATCGTGCGGCGCGGGAAATAAGCGGTGTGCGGCATACGCGACACAACCCATGACACGGCTCCCCGGTTTTGGCCACGGCAAAACCACACACGCGCTGCCCTGCGAACGGACAGGAAACTGGAGATAAATAATGGACGACAATACGGCTGCTGAATTCGAATCCATTCCGGATATCCAGGGTTCCCCGGACATCCGCCAGATCCCGATAGACAAGGTCGGCATCAAAAACATCCGCCATCCGGTTGTGGTCCGGGACCGGGCGGGACACGAGCAATACACCGTTGCGCATTTCAATATGTACGTCAATCTGCCCCAGGATTTCAAGGGCACACACATGTCGCGCTTTGTCGAGATACTCAACAATCACGAATATGCAATCACGGTGAATTCCTTCAAACACATGATCCAGGAAATGACGCAGCTCCTTTCCGCCGAGTCCGGCCATATAGAGATGCGCTTCCCTTATTTCATCAACAAGACCGCCCCGGTGTCCGGCGTAAAAAGCCTGATGGACTATGAAGTCTCATTCATCGGTGAACTCCACCAGGGCCAACCCCGGGTACAAATCAAGATCGTGGTGCCGGTAACCAGTCTCTGTCCGTGCTCCAAGCGCATTTCCGACCATGGCGCACACAACCAACGCTCACACATCACGGTACTGGTTGACACAACGGATTTCATCTGGATAGAAGAACTCATCGAAACGGTGGAACAGGTAGCCTCGTGTGAACTCTACGGCCTGCTCAAACGCCCTGACGAAAAATATGTCACCGAACGGGCCTACGAAAACCCGAAGTTCGTCGAAGACCTGGTACGCGACATCGCACTACGGTTCAACGAGGATGAGCGTATCCGTTCCTATCAGGTGGAATCGGAGAATTTCGAATCCATTCACAACCATTCGGCCTATGCGATGATCCGGCACCGCAAGGCCACATGCTGAGACGCCCGCTATCGGCCTTTGGTTGACTGACTCGCCACGCACCTGCGGCCATCTCGCCACTTCACCTATTGCGTAGCCCTATGGTCTCATACGCTTCGCCTGCTGCCACAGTGTCTCCATGTCTTCCAGCACAGCCTCATCCAAAGATTCCCCGCGTTCCCTCAAGACCCTCTCGATATGGTTGAAACGGGAGCAAAACTTTCTGTTGGTAGCACGCAACACCTGCTCCCCATCGTGACCACAATGACGCAGCAGATTGATAAGGCTGAACAATACATCTCCCGCCTCTTCTGCCACCGCCTCTGGCGCTTCCTGCCGCCGTGACAGCGCCTCGCGCAATTCCCGCATCTCCTCCTCCACCTTGGCAACCACTGCATCGGCATCCGGCCAGTCAAACCCGACCATTGCCGCCCTGCATTGAAGTTTCTGCGCACGCTGTAACGCCGGAAGCCCGTTTCCCACGTCATCCAACAGGAGTCCCTCTCCACCCTTCTCAACCCGTTCCCGCGTCTTGATCCTTTCCCATAGATGGCGCAATTCGGTGGCGTTTTCCACCCTGGCGTCAGCAAAAACATGCGGATGCCGACGACGAAACTTCGCATTCGCATGCGTGGCAACTGCAGCAAAATCGAAGCTGCCACGCTCCTCCGCAATACGCGCATACAGCGCGACATGAAATAACAGATCACCCAGTTCGTCCAGTATCTCGGACACCTCCTGCCGCTCAACCGCATCCACCAACTCGTATGCCTCCTGCAGTGTATAGTTGGAGATGGACTGCATGTCCTGCCGGATGTCCCAGGGGCAACCCTGTTTCGGGTCCCGCAGGCAACGCACCGTCTCCAACAGTGCTGTTACCGCCTTGAGCACCGTGTCATACGTTGCTGCCTTGCGCTCATCCATTGCCTGCTCCAGAGACAAAACCTGGACTGCCGCGCTCAATGTGCGGCCGGATAAGGCGTCCGGCTGGATGTCCAACGGCTAATCTGCTCACCAATAAAGAGCATCAACAGCCCCACCAGCACACCCGGCAGACCTTCATAGAGCACATCGTGCAAGCCGAACACTCGCCATAGCAGTGCCGTCCCCAGACCCGTAACGATGGCACACAGACCATGCCATGTCTTCGGCTTGCGCCCCAGACAGAGAAACAGCAACAACGGGACAAAGGCGCTGCCCATACCTGACCAAGCCATGATAACCAGGTCGAACACGGTCTGCTTGTTGAGCAATGCCCATAGCACCGCCACAACGGTAACGCTGAAGGTGAGCAATTTGACCACCAGCGTATGGTCCACACGGTGCGGAAACAGATCATTGCTAAGCGCTGCCGAGCAACTCAGCACCAATGAATCAGCCGTGGACATGGTCGCCGCGAAGATACCCGCCAGGATCAATCCCACCAGGATTGGTGGCAACAGTTCTCTGGCCATGAATGGCAAAGCCAGTTCCGGGTCGGATATACCAGTGTCTCCCAGACACACCCGTGCCAGCAACCCCACCACAATCACACAACTGGCGAACACCACAAACCACAGGTAATACCAGGCCCGAGCCTCGCGCATCTTGTCCACTTCCTCCAGCATCATGAAACGCACCATGATGTGGGGTTGCCCAACAACCGATATACCACCAAACATCCAACCCACAACAAACAGCAACCATCCCGCAACTCCCGGGACCACCTGTGCGCCTGGAACCAAATCCAGCAGTCCCTCCTTGTCCGACATATGGGCGATGCCCTGCTCCAAACCACCAAGGAATTGGAATCCCACCACCACCAACAGCAACATCGCCAGCAACATCACTATGGACTGGGCACAGTCTGTCCACACCGAGGCGCGGATACCGCCAAAAACACAGTAGCAACAGACCAAAAACGCGCTCAGCAACACCCCGCCCCACTCCGGCCACTCCAATAGCACCGTCAACGCCTTGCTGCCAGCAACAAACTGGGCACTGGCATAGGCCAGCAGAAACAGTGCCGAGACCAAAGCCATACAACGCTGGAGCCACAGTTGTCGCTCGCCATGCCAGTTGCTCAACACCCCCATATAGCTCAGTTCACCCGTACGCACCGCAGCCTGCCGCAGTGGGGCATGAATATACCTGGAAGCGATGTAATCACCGAATATCCAACCGTACAGCAGCCACACCGTAGCCAGTCCTTCAACCCAGACATACGCGATGAGACCAATGAACATATAGCCACTATTATTGGTGGCGACAGCCGAAAGACCGACCTGCCACGGGCCAAGCTGATGGCTGGCGAGATAATAATCTTCCTCACTGTTGCGCAGACGGGATGCGGAAGACAGCCCGATGCAGACAAATAACAACAGAAAAAACAGAAAAGAGGCTATCATTACGTGGAATGCTTATTCAACGACCAGCCAGCGGAGGTTTGTTGACTGGTAACAGGAACAGCGCCATCATACCGCTTTTTTGCATGTCGGTTCAATCATGCGCCGGTAATGTGGCTATCCGCATTATCATGAAATCCATCTGATGCAAAAACTGTTTGAACGATTGCTACTGATAGTCGCTTGCATGGCAGCCAATACCGTGTCCGCCGCCGACAACTGGTATCGGGTGGAGTTGATCGTATTCGAGCTGCCACAGGCAGACAGCCAGGGCTGGATCGTGGAAAACAGCCTGCCCGACACCCGCGGGGCAATATCCCTGCTCTCCCCGGACACCGACAGTATACAGGCCATACCCTGGCAGGGACTGATCGGACACCATCTACAACATGTCTATCGGCGGTTGCGTAGCAGTGTCCACTACCGTCCATTGCTGTATCTCAGTTGGCTACAACCGGAAATACATACCCAGGCGCAAGCCAGACGTATAGATCTGTCCGGATACCAGCCAGCCTCGACCGGGTCAACACAAGGCGGTACCGGGATGCGCGTGATGGGTTACGTCCGGATCCGCAGCGGCGTGTATCTTGATGCGGATATGGACATCGCGCTGCTCAAAACCCGATTACTCGCCACCCCATCGTCCCCCACAATAGCACAGGATGCCACTGCCAACCCACAGGTGTACGCCCGGCTACGGCAATCGCGCCGCATCAAACTGAATGAATTGCACTACTTCGATCATCCAGGGATGGGCGTGCTGCTTGAACTGAGACGCTGGAAACCCGACACCTGACATACCTGTGCACAGTTCTGCATACTGCTGACGGCATACCACACCCACTTCAAGTGCTGGTCGGCTCGACCCCATCTGCCGAACCCGCACCGGAAAACCAGGCATGCGTAGTGCGCACAATGGTATCCAGATCCGAGTGCCGACTGGCGAACCCGAGTACCCGCCGTGCACCGGAGCTGTCCGCAACCAGCATTGCCGGGTCACCCGGCCGGCGTTTCCCGATACGGCACCGTACCTCAAGTCCGGTTACACGCTCCACTGCATCCACTACCTGACGCACCGAAAAACCGGTCTCCGTTCCCAGATTGAGTGCGATATCTCCGCCACCGGAAAGCAGCATCCTTAATGCCGCCAGATGTGCCTGGACCAAGTCACAGACATGCACATAGTCACGCACAGCAGTCCCGTCAGGCGTGGGATAATCATCGCCAAACACCGTCAATTCATCCTCCAGCCGCATCGCCACCAGCACCGCCCGGGGAACAAGCCGAATGGCCGGGTGCCGACTTTCCCCGATCTCACCGTCCGGGTCACAACCACAGGCATTGAAGTAGCGTAGTCGAACCGAACGCAGCCCATAGGCCACCGCATAGTCCGACAACATCTGCTCAATCATCAGCTTGGTACGCCCGTAAGGATTAACCGGTAGTAACGGCTCCTGTTCGGTGATTGGCAAGGTCCGGGGAATGCCGTAGACCGCACAACTGGATGAAAACACTATCGGTATGTTACCCGCCGAACGCGCCATATCCAGCAGGTTCAGTGCCCCCACCACATTGTTGCGATAGTATCTGGCAGGCGCCTCCACCGACTCGCCCACATACACACAGGAGGCAAAATGCAGTACAGCCAGTGGACGGTACTCCACCATCACACGCTGAAGCGCACCCCGGTCAAGCAGATCATCCTGCACCAGAGGACCCCAACGAACAGCACCGGCATGACCCGTGGACAGGTTGTCATACACCACCGGCACAAAGCCTGCGGCAGCAAGTGCCTTGCAAACATGGCTGCCAATATAACCGGCTCCCCCGGTAACAAGCACATTGTCGGACACCGCGATAAAACCTTCGCTCAAGTCACCGGCCAGGGCAAACTAAGGTAGCCGTCCCACCACTGTCTTCTTTGGAAGACGGCGACGGACCCCGCCAAGTCCCTCACGCCTCAGCACCAACCAGCCACGACAAAAGATGGCCTTGCCAAATGTCCTTGGGGCCAACAGACAGGACCAAAGCAGCTTGAACACATCCCGTTTGTCGAGTTGCACCTGCCCGCCACGCCAGCCCGGGCCATGTCCGCAGGCCAACGTGCCCAACTTCTCTGCCACCGTGCCAGAACCAAACAACCCGGGAAACTCTGTCAGACCCTGTGTCCCGCACCAAACCAGATAGCCTTGCGCATCAAACGGATCCGGATAGGCCTGCTGCAGGTCAACACGCATCCGATACAGTACCCGCTCGGCCTGCCCGATCGGCGTTCCATCCGAATAGCTACCAAATGCCCACGGCATCGCCGCCCCCCGTACGCCGCCTCCCGTCTCCCTGGCATACCAGTCGATCAATCTCTTTGCTATAGACAGTGATCTCCCAGCGTATTTGGCCACCATTAACGAGTGCGCTCCACTGTCAAACCCGGTAAAGTGGTAGAAACCGAGACGCTCCCCAGCGACCCGATAATGCCCCTCCCGGTCCCTGTCCAACTTACGCCGCGACAGGTTCCACGGCGCCACATTGAGTCTGGGAGAACGCAGGATCGCGACACCCTCAAACAACCCCGGTACCAGATCAATCCAGCGCTGATCTACCCAAAAACCCCGGGCTGTATCGCCTCTGCAAAAATGGTACAGGCGTTCACACCACCAGTCTGCAAACCTGCGCCCTGTGCCGGTGTCGGACACACCCAGAAAACCCAGATTGTATGTACCGTGCTGCAAAGCGGGTATCTCATTTCCCACTACCGCCTCCAACCCACATTCGGGTTCGCTCAGGTGCGGAGTCAGCACCACAGACGCATCCTCCAGGGCATCCAGTACATCATCCAGCCGGGAAAAAAGCACTATGTCCGGGTCCAGGTAGAGCACCCTGGAAACATCATCACGCCGCAACAGGCGACGCAGCAAAAACGCCTTGATCGCAGTCGACAGCTCCACAACGTCATGGCAAAAGGCCCAGCCGCGCCAACCCGGGATACCCAGATCCTCCAGTGGATGGATCTCGGCCGGCAACTCAACATCTGCTACCAATCTGTCCGCTAACGCCAGATGCAACTGCCATTCCGGGTGGTAGCGCCGCAGGGAAGCAAACAACACCCGAACCTTGGGAAGATAGTTCAGTGCCGCACTGCTAAATACATGCACCCGCTCCAACGCGTCCCTCCTCGGTAGATAGATAGCACCGATGATGCAAGGCTGTCAATTCCTCCAGTATCACCGCCGGTTCCATTGAACTCAGGATATGCCCCTGCCGATACTCACGCACCACCTCCGCCTGGGCGCCGAGGTCAAAACAGGCCAGCGGCAGACCCAGCGCCACACATTCATGGCATACAAAAGAATAGGTTTCAGGACATATCGTCGGAAACAACACGACATTTACCCCCGACTCCTCTATGTGCCGGGGCAGTTCATGGCGCCGATAGGACCCCGTCTGCCTGATCCGTTTCCGGCAGTCATCCGCCGGGGCCTCCAACACACCGATGACGACTATCCCGATATCCTGTCCCTGTCTTTCGAGCTCCTGGGCGAGCGCATTCACGATATCCGCCCCCTTGGCAATGGAAATCGATCCGATAACCCCGATGCGCAGCGTTTCCCGATACCGGGGAACCGGCTTGCGCACTGGAAAATCATGCCCCAGACCATGCGGACGAACTCGCACCTTGTGCGAGACATGTGGGTATGCCTTGAGCAATATTCGCATGGAAGACTGGGAAAAACAGCGTACCTCGTCCGCGATGGCAAGGAGTTTCCCCCAATCACTTCGCCACTGACCGATATCCCTCCCCACGGCAGACATACCAACCAGCCACCGGTTTCTGGGAAGACACGCCCGGCATTGTTCGAGGTCCTCGGGCACACCACAATATTTCCCGTCCGCATCAAGCAGGTGAAAAGACGGGCATAGCACAAAAAAATCATGCGCCATGATCACCAGTGGCACAGCAAAGGCCCGCTTCATCCTGCCGATAAGGGACACGGTCTGTTCCGGGAACGGGAAGGATACCAGATTGTTATAAATCAACCTTTCCGGTCGGAACCCGTCCTGTGTCAGAATCTGCTCCAACTGGGACAAGTTGGAAAATCGGTAAACCTGCCTGCCCTGGCCGCTGCGTAACTCAAGCAGGTGCTGGAGCCGGGATACGTTCCAGAGTATCAGCAACACTCCGATGCCCTTTGCGCCCATTTCCTCAATGAGTCGTTCCCGACAGTAGTTCGCTCCCCCTCCCATATCCTGGTCGAAGAGCACTGCCAAACGGTCTTTTTCACCGAGTCTCAACTCCCGCCCATCAACGCTCCCCTGGGCTCGCCATAACGATCTCAGATACCAGACAAGTCTGCTGGCCAGATAGCCAAACCGGCCAGCTTTCAGCAACGAAACCGCTTTCCTGGCGCGGTACAAAAATCTGTGGCGGAATAAATGCTGAATTCCCTTCTCCACAATCCAGTCTTGCGGGACCGGCAGGGAGATACACCTCCCATCCGCAAACCGGGCCGACAGGACCAGCCGGGAATCCCTGCCATAGTCGCAGAGTATTCCCATACTATGGAAGCCGGAATGCCGAGCATGCGGGATACTTGGATATGCGGCAGCGATATCCTTCCGATATAGCAAACAACGCAGTGGCCACGCGTCAATCAACTGCTTTCCACGATAGTGTTGCAGATCAAGCCCCTCGAGCACTGTCCCCCGATGAAGAAGCCAGCCATGTAGATTGAAACTACTATCCTGTATCAAACACTGGTCCATTTGCCAAAGCACTTCGTTTGCTTCAGCCATGCCTGGTTTTACAGGATGCCGAGGCTGCCGCCATATGGACCGAAACCTCTGCACCAGCCTCCAACTCCTGCTTGAATGGAGCTCCGCGAGTTCAGCCTGTGTCTGTTTCAAATCCTGCCGAGTCTGCCGCAAAGCACTCTCCGAGTCGCTTAGCATGGTCTCCAGTATGGTCTCGGTATTGGCATCGAAGGAAGCCCGGATGTGATCCAATACGGTGATATCTTCCTTGCACACCTCCCCTTTCGCCCATCGGGTCAGGATGGTATAGACCTCACCAAGCCAACTGGCGGCCAGTGCCGGTTTGGAAGCGAACTCCTCGTCACTGTTCCAGTGATGGCACTGTGAAGTAGACAGGAAATCATCCAGTGCTGCCTGCGCACTGGCCTGGCCAGCCTTCGGCCAGACGACCCCCAGGGTACCGGCGATCCGCTCCATCACCACACCCGGTCGGAGCAGCAGCTCTTCATAGCAGGAATAGACGCGCCTTAGCCCACGCGAGGCAAACTCCGCATCCAGCATATATCGCAGCCATATCAAATAACCGGCAGACACAGGTATTCGGTCACGCTCCCACAGCGATGCGGCCACATTCAACGGATTGCGCAATGCGACCAGCACCCTCGGCTCCGTACCAATACTCCGCATGGCATCGACCCACAGTGGCAACAAACGGGATATGCGCGGGTCCTTCAACGCAAACAACGGACTGGAACCATCAAACTCGTTTTGCAACAGTGCCCGGGCCTGCTTTCGGTAGGGAACAGCGGCGGCGGAATCAAACCAATCCATATCCTGCATACTCCAGCAATCCCAGGTTGTGCCGCATGCAGCAAACACCGCATCATTCAATACCTGCACCGGCTCCGATTCCCAGAATCCGGACGGATTGTCAGGCATCGGCTGCATCAGGGTTCGCGGTCCATCACAACCCATCAGATACAGCGCACGAGTAGTCGCCGAGGTGCCGCCGCGATGCATACCGAACACCAATATCCCGATCCTGTCATGCTGATTGTGCATTTTCCGATTTTTGACTTTTGCGGTAAACAATCCGTAATGCCCGCCAAAAACGGCTTGCCCGGATAACCGCATATACCCTGTCATCATACGCAAAGTGGTTTCAAGTTCACCACTTGCCAAAACACCAGACAGGCACCGCCCGATCAATGGTGTATAATCAGCATCCAGCAGCCACCGGTCGGAAACAGCAATTCTGGTGGGGTGTGCAGGGATCGAACCTGCGACCACCTGATTAAAAGTCAGATGCTCTACCAACTGAGCTAACACCCCCACAAACCGCCTGAATAGCTGCCATAACTGGGGCAACACAACGGTATGATACCTGAATCACCACAGCCGTTGTAGCACAGGCGACTGTCTTTGTGCGCATTTTGATGCACAATGCAGACACAGTGCCATCTCCAGGGTTTTGTTATACGAGGAATCACACATGCCTTTTTACGAATACAAATGCCACGGCTGTGGCCACTGTCTGGAGGTACTGCAGAAAGTCTCTGCACCACCACTGCGACAGTGTCCGGAATGCCACACCGAAGGGCTAAAAAAACTGGTCTCTGCCGCAGGGTTCATACTCAAGGGGACCGGCTGGTACGCGACCGACTTCAAAACCCCGACACCACAACAAACGCCGGACGAGGAGGGAAAACGCCCGGACGACAAGACTGCGGCCCGGCCAGATGCCACTAAAGACCCGGGCCAGAGCAATACCGCTGCCGCTTCGACCGCACCTGAAACGACACAGAAATCCACCACGGATACAGGTCATTGACGCAAACATCAACGGCTACTGTGCCCATACGACGTAGTTATTGCGGGCAACTGGACAAGCGCCTGATCGGACAACAAGTCCGGGTCTGCGGCTGGGTACAACGACGACGCGACCACGGTGGGGTGATCTTCATCGACCTCCGGGACCATACAGGGATCGTCCAGGCCGTATTCGACCCGGACCATGCCGCAGCCTTCACTGTCGCCGACCGGGTACGCAACGAGTATGTATTGCAGATCACGGGCACTGTACGCACACGACCGGAAGGCACGCAAAACCCGGACCTGCCCAGCGGTGAGATCGAAGTACTGGCACAGGATATCGTGCTGCTGAATCCGGCTAACACACCACCCTTCCAACTCGATGAACAACAGGTGCATGAAGACGTGCGGCTGCGTTACCGCTACATCCATCTGCGCCATGCCCGGATGCAGCATAATCTGCGGCTACGCCACCAAGTTTGCCGCTGCCTGCACAAGTTTCTGGACCAACACGGATTCGTGGAGATAGAAACCCCGTTACTCACCCGCGCAACCCCGGAGGGTGCGCGGGACTATCTGGTACCCAGCCGTACCCATCCGGGCCAATGCTTTGCACTGCCACAGTCACCACAACTCTTCAAGCAAATCCTGATGGCTTCCGGTTTTGAACGCTACTACCAGTTCGCCCGCTGTTTCCGCGATGAAGACCTGCGCGCTGATCGGCAACCGGAATTTACCCAACTCGACATCGAACTCGCTTTTGAGGATGAGACCGCCATCACCGAATTGATGGAACAAATGATCCGCACACTGTTCGCCGAGGTACTGGAAGTGCAGCTACCACAGCCTTTCCCACGTATCACGTATGCGGAATCCCTGCGCCGCTTTGGCAGCGACCGGCCCGACCTGCGCAACCCGCTGGAACTGACGGAATTGTCGGATCTGATGCAGGCGGTAGAATTCCAGGTCTTTGCCGGACCCGCGCAACAACGGGATGGTCGAGTGGCCGCGCTACGGCTACCCGGTGGCGGCGGGATGAGCCGCAAGGAACTCGATACGCTCGCTGCATGGGTCGAACAGTTCGGGGCCAAGGGGCTGGCTTACATCAAGGTAAACCGCACCGACAATGGCCGCGATGGCCTGCAATCGCCAATCCTCAAATTCCTGCCGGATGCAGTGCTGGAAGCGCTCATCCACCGTACCGGGGCCAGTTCGGGTGAACTGATTTTCTTCGGGGCCGGACCGGCATCAGTAGTCAATGCCTCTCTCGGTGCACTGCGCGAGCGGCTGGCGCGAGAACACGGGCTGCTACACAACGAATGGCGACCCGTCTGGGTAGTAGACTTCCCGCTGTTTGAATACAACGCTGGGGAACAGCGCTGGGAGACACTGCATCATCCCTTTACCGCCCCCGTCTGTGACGACATCGGCGAACTGCACTCGGCCCGCTCACGAGCGTACGATTTGGTACTGAACGGGGTGGAACTGGGAGGTGGTTCCATCCGCATTCACGATGCAGCAATGCAGTATGCGGTATTTGAACTGCTCGGGATGGATGCGGAAGCGGCCAGACTACAGTTTTCCTTCCTGCTGGAGGCACTCGGTTCCGGTTGTCCACCACACGGCGGCATCGCCTTCGGCCTGGACCGGCTGGTAATGCTCATGCTGGGTGCCAGAACGATACGCGATGTGATCGCCTTTCCCAAAACCCAAAGCGCTAGCTGCCTGCTGACCAATGCCCCGGCCCATGTCGAACATCGCCAGTTGCGCGAACTCGGACTAGCGCAGACCCACCCGCCCGCGGCAAAGGCGTAACCGGATCATAGATCGCAGTTTTTCCGCAGATACTTCTGTACCCGCTGCAATTCCGCCACCCGTTCCTCCTCCGGCATCCGGGTATAAGTGCCATCCTTCGAGACCCGGTTTACCCTAGGGCGCTGCAACTCCGGCACCCGGCTACGGGCGGAACGGCAAGAAGCTGCCAGTTTAGCCGCATCGGCCTCATCCTCTGCCTGTTCCATCTGTCGCTTCTGCTGGCGCTGTTGCTTCTTCTCCAGCAGGCTACGCTCCCGCTCGCGTTTTTCCATCTGTCGGCGCACCGCCTCGGTATCCACCCGGGGCGGAGACCTCAACCGCTCGGCATCGGACACCTCAGGCGGTACCCGTTCCGAGAACTGCACATTGCCATCCTCGTCTACCCAGCGGTAGGCCTCGGCCAGGCCGCTTTGTGCGAAAAACAGCCATGCCAGACCACAGATCAGTGCAAACAGCCGGTTCGGGCAATTCTCCATGCGTTCCAGCATAATACCAAGACGGCAAGCAGGCAAGTGCTACCGCCCGGAGAACGGCATGCACCGCACCGCGTCGAGGTCTATAATAGACAAACCATGATCCGGATCGCCCCACATATCGCCGACTTTCGTCTACCCCCGGAGCAGGTGCCCCGCACGCGCCCGGAGGAATTGTCCACAGCCGAGACGGAGGCGCTGCGAACACGCATCCGGCACTTACTGAAGCAACGCGATGCGGTATTGGTCGCACACTACTACACTGCGCCGGAACTACAGATATTGGCCGAAGAAACCGGGGGTTGCATCTCCGACTCGCTGGAAATGGCACGCTTCGGACACCGCTCAAAGGCCCGTACCCTGGTAGTCTGCGGGGTACGCTTCATGGGCGAGACCGCCAGCATCCTGAACCCGGAAAAATGCGTACTGATGCCAGACCCGAAGGCGACCTGCTCTCTGGATATAGGCTGTCCGGCAACCGCATTCCATGCCTTCTGCGACGCCCATCCCGAACACACGGTCGTGGTGTACGCCAATACCAGCGCGGCGGTCAAGGCACGCGCAGACTGGATGGTCACCTCCGGCAGTGCAGTTCCGGTGATCCGCCATCTGCAACAACGGGGAGAACGTATACTGTGGGCACCGGACAAACACCTGGGGCGTTACGTACAGGAACAGACCGGGGCAGACATGCTACTCTGGCCGGGGGCCTGTGTCGTGCATGAAGAGTTCAAGGGCAGGGAGTTGGCCCTGCTGCGACAGCAATACCCGGATGCCGAAGTGCTGGTACATCCCGAGGCCCCGGCAACGGTCATCGCCCTGGCCAACACAGTTGCCTCCACCACCGGCATCATTCAGGCTGCCCAGGCCTCTGCCGCACGGCGCTTCATCGTTGCCACCGACCAAGGCCTGCTCTTCCGACTACGGCAACTAATGCCCGACCGGTGCTTCATCGAAGCACCAACCGCTGGACACAGCGCCACCTGCATCAGTTGCGGACACTGCCCTTGGATGGCAATGAATGGACTGCGGCGGCTGGAACAGGCACTGCACGGCGATGACACCATGATCCAGGTCCCGGAAGCCATACGCACACGGGCACTGCGCCCAATCAAGCGCCTGCTGGAGTTCAGCGCCACCAAGCACAAGCACCACCTGTGCTCCGGTGATGCCTGAACAGTTATAGCAGTGCTGGTATGGCGAGGGCGATGCAACAGACGGCGGACTGACGTGGTCCAGTCTATTACGTCAGTGGACTGAGCATAAGCAGCGTCGTGTCCGTCACCGTCTGCTTCGTATCCCACGCGTCGCTAGCAAACGCCAACTCCGACGGGCTCACCCCCACATCCGTACTCCCACCCAAACCCGGAAACCGTCACATCGGCGCCGCCGTGTTGTCCGTCACCGTCACCGTGTCCGTGGCGTCACTTCCCACCGTGACACCCGCAGGCGGGCTCCTCAGCGTCACCGTCGCCGTGTAACTGCGCGGCGCGTTGTACGTGCCATCCCCGTTATTCGCAGTCTTCGGCATGAAAACCGCGTCCCCACTGGTCTCACCCGCCGCAATACTGAAACTCACCACCGCCGCGGCAAAATCCGCCGTCGGCGTACCGTCGCTCAGCATCACCTGGCCATTCACCACCGTGTCCGCCACCGCGCTCATCGTCACCGGCACCGTCAACGACTGCCCCTCGGTCACCGTGATGGTCGTACTACCCAGCGTCACCTGCGCGCTGTCGTTGTCGTTCAGCGTGCCATTCACCGTCACCTGGCTGCCCAACACATAAGCGTCACTGGAGGTAATGGTAACGGTGTAGGTCTCGTCGCCCTCGACTATGTCATCATCCACCGTATTTATTCTCGCTTCCCCTACCCTGCCACCTGCGAAATTCACCGCGGCAAGGCCGTTGATCACGGTCGCCTCGGGGTTCGTCCCTGAGCTGTTAATATCCCTCCTCATGAAACCGCTCATGCCCCGGTCGGCCAGCCTCAGTCTCACAATAAGCCTGGCTGCCACATTCTTGTCCGCGTTGACCGTCAGGAGGACCGCTTCCCCCTCGGTCACCGCCGCCGGGGCGGTAATCAAGCTCAGCGTCGGCGTGATATCGTGCGCCGTCACCGCCACATCGGCACCCACCACCCCGTCGTAGGCCCGGTCAAAACTGCTCGCCGTGTGTGTCAGTGTGGCACTGTCGTTCACCGTGTCTGTGACGTCCACCGCCGCGCTCACCGTCACCGTCTGCGCCATATCCCAGTCGCCGGTGCCAAAGGTCAGCAGCGTCCGACCGACTGTCACCTTGCTCGTGGCTCCGCCCACCGTCACCGTCACATCCCCAGCGGGCCGCGTATCGAGCACCACCGTGTAGCTGCCGGTGGCCCCCTCCATCACCGTCAGCGACTGTGGATTGACCGTCATGCCCGCTACCGCACTCGCCCTCGGCGTCGCACCGGCTTCACCAGATGCCGCACCAAAATTGCTCGTCCCCTGCGCCCCCACCGCACGTACCCGAAAACGGTAGGCCGTGCCATTGCTCAGACCGGACACCGTATGACTGCCAGTCCCCGCGCCGGACCCCCCAATCGCCGTCCACGCGCCATAGGCACCGCCACCTTCCTGCTGCTGATACTGCCAACTCCCAATCCCGCCACCAGAAACCGGCGCCACCCAGGACAACACCACCTGCGCATCCCCCGCTGTCGCACTCAAACGGGGCGGCTGACCTGGCGTGATATCCCGCACCGTCACCCCAACAGCGGCGATCGGCACCCCATCGTAATCCGTGTCGGTGCCACCCTCCGCCGTGTGCGTCAGCAGCGCACTTTCGTCCTCCACATCCGCATCCCCCACGGCAGTGACCGTCACCGTCTGCGCCGTGTCCCAGTTGCCGGTTCCAAAGGTCAATGCCGCACCGACCGTGACACCGGCGTTGTTACTACCGGGCGTGACCGTCACCGTGTCCGTCGGCCGCGTGTTCAACACCACCGTATAGCTACCGGTGGCGCCCTCCATCACCGTCAGCATACGCTCGCTCAGCGTCACCCCGGGCCGGTTGTTGTCCGTCACCGTCACCGTCACACTGTCCGCCGTTACCACCGAGCCGTAGCCACTAACCGTATGTGTCAGCATCGCACTGTCATCCACCGCGTCCACGTCCGACCCGGCCGTCACCGTCACCGTCTGCGCCGTGTCCCAGCCACCAGCGCCGGTGCCGGTACCAAAGCGCAGCGTTGCTGGCGCGAATGTCACCTCCGCATTGTCACTGCTCGGCGTCACCGTCACCGCCGCACTCGGCTGCGTATCCAGTACCACCGTATAGCTACCGGTGGCGCCCTCCGTCACCGTCAACGATTGCGGCGCCACCGTCACGCCGTCGGACGGAACACGGTTACTGTCGGTAACGACCACGGTTCTGGTGTCGCCCGCGCCAACGCCAACCCGGGCCGGCGGGTCCGACAGTGTCAGTGTCGCGGTGTAGCGACGCTCGGGATGGTAGACAAAGTCTCCGTAGCGTTCTCTCTTCGGAGCGAAGTCGATCGTGGCGGAGGCGGTGCGCCCGGGCAGGATGCTGAAGGTCTGCGCCGCGTTACGGAAGTCGTTCGTCGGCATACTGCCTGCCACCCCGGACAGTGTCACCGTGCCGCTGACGGCGACGCTCGCCACCACCTGGCTCAGATTCACACGCAGGCTCAGCGTCTGCCCCTCGCGGACAGAAATATCACTGCCCGAGGACGCCAACTCTACCGTCGCGCTGTCGTTGTCATTGAGCGTGCCATCCGCCGTCGCGTCGTCACCCACCACATACGCATTGCTCCCGCCCAGCGTGTGGGTGGTCAGCGTAATGGTATAGGTCTCCGCAGCTTCAACGATGGCATCGTCAAACGTGCCGAGCGTCGCCTCCGCCGTCCGGCTTCCCGCTCCAAAATCCACATTGACCTGGGCAGTGATACTGCTGCGACCCGGATCTCCCAAGCGGTGCGCGTCCGCCGCGCTGAAGCCACTCGAACCCCGTTCCGCCAGCGTCAGGTTCAGAACCCGCGTGCCCACCACAGCAACGTTCGATGTGACCATCAGCCTGATCCTGTTGCCTTCGGTAACATCGGCAGGGTCCGTGGCCAATGTCAACACCGGCGTGGTGTCACTCACCGTAACATCGACATTCGCTATCGACAGCGCAGGCGTGTACCCGCTGGCGCCGCTCGCCGTGTGTGCCAACGACACACTCTCGTCATCCGCATCCGCATCCGAAACCGCCACCACCGTCACGGTCCGCGCCACGTTCCAGTCACCGGTCGTGAAGATCAGTTTCCCCGGGAAGGCTATCACCGTGCTACGGAGACTGTTCACCGTCACCGTCACTGCGGCATCCGGCTCCGTATCCAGTACCACCGTGTAGCTGGCTCTACCCGTCCCCTCCTTCACTATCAGCGATTGCGGGTTCACCGTCACACCAGCCACCGCACTACCACGCGGCGTCGCAACGGCCGTGGCCGAAGCCGAACCAACATTCCCACTACCGAGCGCACCTACCGCACGTACCTGAAAACGGTACGCGCTGCCGTTGCTCAGACTCCCCACCGTGTGGCTGTCGGTATCCGCGTCAGAACCTGAAATAGCCGTCCACGATGCATCCGCCCAGCTCGACATGTCGCTCGTACCCCGGTACTGCCAGCTCGCAATCGTCCCCCCGCTGAGCGGCTGCGTCCAGGACAGCCTCACCTCGCCGTCTCCCGACGCCGCGCCCAAACTGGCCGCCCGCCCCGGTGTCGTGTCACTGACCATCACAACCACATCAGCAACCTCCACATTCGCGTAGAAACTGTCGCGACTGGCTACCGTGTACGACAGCGTCACATAACCGTCCAGCGTGTCGGCATCCACCGCCGCACTCACCGTCACCGTCTGCGCCGTGTCCCAGCCACCGGGAACACCCGTGCCAGTACCAAACGTCAGCACCGAGGGATTGACCCCCACATCAACAACGCTGCTCAGGGAGATCGCCGGTGTCAACTCCACCTCGTGGGTGGGCCGAACACTGAGCCGCATCGTGTAACTGCCGTCCTCCCCTCCCTCGTTCACACTCAACAGCTCACGGCTCAGCCTCACCCCCGGCCTGTCTCTGTCCGTCACCCTCACCTCAACACTGTCCGCCGTCACCACCGAACCGTAACCACTGACCGCGTGCCGCAGCGACACGCGCTCGTCCATCGCATCAGAATCCACCTCCGCACTCACCATCACCGTCCGCGGCACATTCCAGGTACCAGAGGAAAACACCAGCGTTCCCGGAGTGACACTCACGTCGCCGCCGGCCCCGGACACCGTCACCGTCACATCGCCGCGCTGCTGCGTGTCCAATACCACCGTGTAACTGCCCGCCGAACCCTCCGCCACCCGCAGGCTCCGCACGCTCAGCGTCACCCCCGGCGTGTCATCGTCCGTCACCCTCACCGATACACCGCGTGCCGATGTCACCGAACCGTAACCACTGACACGGTGCGTCAGCGCCACATTCTCGTCATCCACATTCGCATCCTGCGTACCAGTCACCGTCACCGTCTGCGCCATATTCCAATTACTCCGGGTAAACACCAACTCCTCCGGACTGACCATCGCCTCGGCAGCGTTGCTGCTGCTCGGCCTTACCGTCACCATGCCAGCCGGCGTGGTATCCAGCACCACCGTGTAGCGACCGCTGGCTCCCTCCTCCACCGTCAGCGCGGTCGCGCTCACCGTCACACCGGGGGGAACCGGCGTATTGTCAACAACAAAAACGAGCACCGTGGTAGTCCTCCCGGCGCCATGGCCAACACCGCCAGGCACAGGAGACGTCAGCGTCAGTGTCGCGGTGTAGCGGCGCTGCGCCTTATGCACGCCGTCAGGGGTGCCCGCGCCGAAACTGACATCTACGCTGGTAGCGCCCGCCGGTATGCTGAAACTCGCCGTGTCCGAAGCAAAATCGTCCCGCGGCATACCTGCCGAAAGACTTACCATGCCGCTCACGGCAACATCCGCCACAGCGCTCATCATCGCTGACAAGGTCAGCGACTGGCCCTCGGTGACTACCTCGAAGGCATTACCAACAGGGCTAGTCTCCAGCGTCACCAGCGCGCTGTCGTTATCGTTGATCGTGCCCACCGCCTCCGCGTCTGCTCCCACCACATAGCCGGTACCTGTGCCCAGGGTAATGCTATACGTCTCCGCTCCCTCCACGACCGCATCGTCCGCCGTCGCAATCGTCACCTCCGCCGTCCTGCCGCCGTTAAAACTGCTCGTGGTCACCGTCTGCGTCAGCGCACCAGTGACATCATCCACAGTAAACCCGCTCCCACCACGGTCCGCCAGCGTCAGGCTCACAGCCAGCGTACCCGGCACCGCCTTGTCCGAACTCACCGTCACACTGAGCGCAGCTCCCTCGCTCACCGCGGACGGGTCCGTCGCCAGCGTCAACACCGGCGTCGTCTCCCTCACCGTCACCTCAACATCCGCTATGCTCAGCGACCCCCCATAGCCGGTCGCACCGCTCGCCGTATGCGTCAGCATCGCACTGTCCACATCCGCATCCGCATCCGCATCCGCCGTCACCGTCACGCTCTGCTCCACGTTCCAGTTGCCCGTGCCAAAGGTCAGCGGCGCTCCACTCACCACCACATCCCCCGTCGCTCCGCCAACCGAAACCGTCACATCCGCGTCAGGCTGCGTATCCAGCACCACCGTATATGTCTCGCCACCACTGTCTCCCTCCGTTACCGTCAGCGACTGCGGGTTCACACGCACGCCAGCCACCGCAACCGAACGCGGCGTCGCCTCCGCCTCCGCAGAAGCCGCACCAAAATTGCCCGTGCCCACCGCGCCTACCGCCCGAACCTGAAAACGGTAGCGGCTGCCGTTGCTCAGGCCAGTCAGCGTGTGGCGGGTCGTGCCCGCATCGGAACTCGGAACCGGCGTCCAATCACCGTAGCCACTACTGCCTTCCTGCTGACGGTACTGCCAACTCGCACGGGTGCCGCCGGACACCGGCAGACCCCACGTCAGCACCACCTGCGCGTTGCCCCCCACCGCGCTCAGGCTCGCCGCCTGACCCGGCGTCGTGTCTCTCACCGTCACCGTCACCTCGGCCATATCCAATGAACCCCCATAGCCGGCCGCGCCGCTCGCACTGTGCGTCAGCGTCACGCTGTCATCCAGCGTGTCCGCAGCGTCCACTGCCGCACTCACCGTCACCGTCTGCGCCGTGGCCCAGGTGTTGCTGGCAAACGTCAGCGGCACACCAGTCACCGTCACATCCGTACCCGCAAAACCGGCCACCGTCACCGTCACCTCCGCGTCCGGCTCGCTGGCCAGCACCACCGTGTAGCTGCCGTCAGCCCCACCCTCGGACACCGTCAATCCGGACCCGCTCAGCCTCACACCCGCACGCGGCGCCGGGGTGTTGTCCGTCACCGTCACCGTGTCCGTGCTGTCACTCCCCACCGTGACACCCGCAGGCGGGCTTGTAAGCGTCACCGTCGCCGTGTAACTGCGCGCCGCGTTGTACTCCCCATCCCCAGTATCACGGGTCTGTGGCTCAAACGCCGCCAGGTCCAAAGTCGCACTCATCTGACCGACCGGGATAGCGAAAAGATCCGTCACCGTACTGAAATCGTCCGTCGGCACGCTGCCACTCACACCGCTCAGCGTCACATAGCCAACCACGTCCGTGTCCACCACCGCACTCAGCGTCACCGGCACCGTCAAATCCTGACCCTCGATCACCGTGATGGTCCCATTGCTCAGCGTCACCTGCGCGCTGTCGTTGTCGTTCAGCGTGCCCTCCTCCGTATCATCGCCGCCTACCGTATAGCCCGTGCCAGCATTCAACGTGACGGTATAGGTCTCCGCCCCTTCCACAATCGCATCGTCCACCGTCGCGATCGTCACCGCCGCCGTCGTGCCACCGCCAAAATCACCCGTAGTCAGCGTCTGCGTCAGTTCATCTCCGGTGATATCATCCGAAGTGAAGCCGCTCGTGCCACGGTCTGTCAGGCTCAGGCTTACATCCAGCGTATCCGTCACCGCCTCGTTCGAACTGACCGTCACACGGATGTCAGTGCCCTCGGCCACCGCAGACAGTGCCGTCGCCAGCGTCAACTCCGGCAACGCCTCCATCGGTGTCGCACTGACTTCGGCAGAGGCCGAACCAAAATTTCTCGTACCCACCGCACCCACCGCTCGCACCTGAAAACGGTACGCGCTGTTGTTGGTCAAACCGCTTACCGTGTGGCTCATCGTGCCCGCATTGGAACTCGGAACCGCCATCCACGAACCGTAGGCATTGCTACCTGCCTGCTGACGGTATTGCCAGCTCGCACGGGTACCGCCAGACACCGGTAGACCCCACCTCAGCGTCACCTGACCATCCCCCGCATCCGCGCTCAGACTGGTCGCCGCGCCAGGCGTCGTGTCCGTCACCGTCACCGCAACGCTGTCTATGCTCAGCCCTCCCCCATAACCGGTCGCGCCACCGCTCACACTGTGCGTCAGCGTCACGCTGTCATCGTCCGTGTCACTGTCCACCGCCGCCGTCACCGTCACCATCTGCGCCGTATTCCAGTTGCCGCCACCACCCGAAGTAAAGGTCAGCGGAGAACCGCTCACCGTCACATCCCCCAGCGCCGCACTGCTCACCGTCACCGTCACATCCACGTCCGGCTCGCCGGCCAGCACCACCGTGTAGCTCCCGCCACCACTGTCCCCCTCATCCACCGTCAACGTGGTAGCACTCAGCCTCACTCCCGCCGTGTCGTTATCCTCTATCGTCACCGTCACCGTATTCGGGTCGCCGATACGCGCAATGGCCGGATAGTCGCTGCCTGTCAGCATCGCCGTAAACATCTCATCGTCCTCGACCAGGCCGTCCTCTGTCAGCGCTATGGACAGACTACTGGACGCTTCTCCCGCCGCGAACGCGAGCGAATACCCTCCAGAGATGTAATCCACAGAGGCCTCCGCGGTACCATCCGTGGTATCAATGAAAACCGTAATATCCTGCACCGGCGTCGGCGACGCATTCACAGCCAGCGAGACCACATCCCCTTCCGTCACCGTCGCGGTCGCAGACCCAAACGCAAATGTCGGCTGCGCCCCCAGCTTGCCGCTCACCGCGTTACTGCCCACCACCGTGTGGCCCGTCACCGCAGACAACTGGATGCTATAGCTCTCCTCCGAATCCGAGTCATCCGCCACCATAAAGTCAACGCTCGCCGTCCCATCACTGAAGCTCGCGCTGGACGGAACCGTGTCAAAATCCCCCGCCTCCGCATCGCCACTGTAGGACCAACTCAGCCCGCTCAGCGTACTCCCAAAGTCCGTGTCCGTGCTGTAAGTCGTGCCACCATCGCTCGTCGCCACCGCGCTCAGCGCCACACTCAGCGACCCTCCCTCGGTCGCTCCCTTGCTGGTCTCCGCCGTCAGACGAATACCGTCATTGTCCGTCAACGTCCCAGACAGCACCGCCGAGCCCGACGCCACCGTGTAGCCCGTCCCAGCAACCAGACTGATACGAAAGCCCTCCGCTCCCTCCACACTCGCATCATCCGTCAACCGCAGGCTCACCGTCGCCGTCTTGCCATTGTTGAAACTCGCCGTCGTCACACCGCTCAGCGTCCCGCCATTGAAATCCGCCGCCGCCGCGTCCCGATCCGTAGCAGAGGTGCTGCCCTGCACCGAAAAGGCCACAGCCAGGGTCCCGCCCACATCAATATCCGAACTCAACGACAGACTCAGACTCCCCCCTTCCGTCCCATCCGCCGTTCCAGACAGCGTCAGCTCCGGCAACGCCGCCACCGGCGTCGCACGCGCCTCCGCTGAGGCCGCTCCAACATTGGCCGTCCCCACCGACCCCACCGCACGTACCTGAAAACGGTACGCGCTGTTGTTGGTCAGGCTTTCCACCGTGTGGCGCGTCGTGGTGGAATCCGAACCGGCAATGGCCATCCACGATGCACCCGCCCAGCCCGAGGCCTCCGTCGTCGCACGGTATTGCCAACTCCCTATGTTCCCGCCAGAACCGGGCGCCGTCCACGACAGTGTCACCTGCGTGTCTCCCGCCATCGCCGTCAAGCCCGTCGGCTGGCCCGGCGTCGTGTCCGTCACCGTCACACGGACATCCGGCACATCCACCGAGGCGTAGTCGCCTCCCATGATGCTGTGCGTCAGCGTCGCGCTGTCATTATCCGCATCCGCATCCACATCCGCCGTCACCGTCACCGTCTGTACCATATCCCAGCCGCCACTGCCGCTGCTGGTGCTAAAGCTTAGCGTCGCTGGCGTGAACTCCACATCCGCATTGTTACTGCTCGGCGTCACCGTCACCGCCGCACTCGGCTGGGTAGCCAACACCACCGTGTAGCTGCCCCCCGTCATATCCCCCTCAGCCACCGTCAACGTGGTCCCACTCAGTCTCACGCCCGGGCCCGACGCCGGGCTATTGTCGGTCACCCTCACCGTGTCCGTGTCGTCAACTCCCACCGTGACACCCGCAGGCGGCGTATCCAAAGTCACGGTCGCCGTGTAATCGCGCGGCGCCTGGTAATTGCCATCCCCATTAGTCGGGGTCTGCGCCGCAAAACTCGCGTCCGCACCGGTCTCACCCGCCACAATACTGAAACGCACCGTCGCCGCGGCAAAATCCGCCGTCGGCGTACCGTCGCTCAGCGTCACCTGGCCATTCACCACCGTGTCCGCCGCCGCACTCATCGTCACCGGCACCGTCAACGATTGACCCTCGGTCACCGTGATGGTCGTACTACCCAGCGTCACCTGCGCGCTGTCGTTGTCGTTCAGCGTGCCATTCACCGTTACCTGGCTGCCCAACACATAATCGCCACGGGAGGAGGTAATGGTAACGGTGTAGGTCTCGTCACCTTCGACTACATCATCATCAAACGTATCTATTCTCACTTCCCCTACCCTGTCACCTGCGAAATTCGCCACGGTAAAGCCGTCGAACACGGTCGCCTCGGGTTCAAACACTGCTGGCCCGTCAATATCCTTCTTCATGAAACCGCTCATGCCCCGGTCAGCCAGCCTCAGGTTCAAATGAACCGCGCCCACCACATTCTTGTCCGCATTCACCATCAGAGTCATAACACCGCCCTCGGTCACCGCCGCCGGGGCGGCAATCAGGCTCAGCGTCGGCGTGATATCGTGCGCCGTCACCACCACATCGGCACCCGCCACCCCGTCGTAGGCCCGGTCAAAACTGCTCGCCGTGTGTGTCAGTGTCGCACTGTCGTTCACCGTGTCCGTCCCGTCCTGCTCCGCGCTCACCGTCACCGTCTGCGCCGTATCCCAGTTGTCCGTGCCAAAGGTCAGTGCCGTCGGGCCAATGATTGCCACCTTGCTCGTGGCACCGCCCACCGTCACCGTCACATCCCCAGCGGGCCGCGTATCGAGCACCACCGTGTAGCTGCCGGTGGCTCCCTCTATCACCGTCAGCGACTGTGGATTGACCGTCATGCCTGCCACCGCGCTCGCCCTCGGCGTCGCACCGACTTCACCAGAAGCCGCACCAAAATTGTTCGCCCCCTGCGCTCCCACCGCACGTACCCGGAAACGGTAGGCCGTGCCATTGCTCAGACCGGACACCGTATGACTGCCAGTCCCCGCGCCAGAACCCCCAATCGCCGTCCATGCGCCATAGGCACCGCCATCTTCCTGCTGCTGATACTGCCAACTCCCAATCCCGCCACCAGAAACCGGCGCCACCCAGGACAACACCACCTGCGCATCCCCCGCTGTCGCACTCAAACGGGGCGGCTGACCCGGCGTGATATCCCGCACCGTCACCCCAACAGCGGCGATCGGTACCCCATCGTAGTCCGTGTCGGTGCCACCCACCGCCGTGTGCGTCAGCAGCGCGCTTTCGTCCTCCACATCCGCATCCCCCACGGCAGTGACCATCACCGTCTGCGCCGTGTCCCAGTTGTCGGTTCCAAAGGTCAATGCCGCACCGACCGTGACACCGGCGTTGTTACTACCGGGCGTGACCGTCACCGTGTCCGTCGGCCGCGTGTTCAACACCACCGTATAGCTACCGGTGGCGCCCTCCATCACCGTCAGCATCCGCTCGCTCAGCGTCACCCCGGGCCGGTTGTTGTCCGTCACCGTCACCGTCACACTGTCCGCCGTTGCCACCGAGCCGTAGCCACTAACCGTATGTGTCAGCATCGCACGGTCATCCACCGCGTCCACATCCGACCCGGCCGTCACCGTCACCGTCTGCGCCGTGTCCCAGCCACCGGCGCCGGTACTCGTAGCAAAGCTCAGCGTTGCTGGCGCGAATGTCACCTCCGCATTGTCACTGCTCGGCGTCACCGTCACCGCCGCACTCGGCTGCGTATCCAGTACCACCGTATAGCTACCGGTGGCGCCCTCTGTCACCGTCAACGATTGCGGCTCCACCGTCACGCCGTCGGACGGCGCAGCGGTATTGTCGGTAACTCTTACGCCTCTGGTGTTGCCCGTACCAAGGCTAACCCGGTCCGGCAGCGGATCTGTCAGCGTCAGTGTCGCGGTGTAGCGACGAACGGGATGGTAGACACCGTCTCCCCGGAAGGTCTTCGGAGCGAAACCGATATTGTCAGAGGTGGTGGAGCCGGCCGAGATCGTGAACGTCAGCCTCGAACGAAGGAAGTCGTTCGTCGGTATACTGCCCGCCACCCCGGACAGGGTCACCGTACCGCTGACGTCTCGGCTCACTGGCTGGCTCGACCTTACCTGAAAAGGGAACAGATTCTGCCCCTCGCGGACAGAAATATCACTGCCCGAGGACGCCAACTCTACCGTCGCGCTGTCGTTGTCATTGAGCGTGCCATCCGCCGTCGCATCGTCACCCACCACATACGCATTGCTCCCGCCCACGGTGTCAGCGGTCAACGTAATGGTGTAGGTCTCCGCAGCTTCAACGATGGCATCGTCAAACGTGCCGAGCGGCGCCTCCGCCGTCCGGCTTCCCGATCCAAAATCCACAGTAACCCGCCTACTGACACTATTGATATTCGAACTCCCGGAAGAATCCATGTCCGCCGCGCTAAAGCCACTCGAACCCCGGTCCGCCAACGTCAGGTTCAGAACCCGCGTGCCCACCACAGCAACGTCCGATGTGACCGTCAGTCTGATCACGTTACCTTCCGTAACATCGGCAGGGTCCGTGGCCAATGTCAACACCGGCGTGGTGTCACTCACCGTAACGCCGACATCCGCTATCGACAGCGCAGACGTGTACCCGCTGGCGCCGCTCGCCGTGTGTGTCAACGACACACTCTCGTCATCCGCATCCGCGTCTTCGGTACCAGTCACCGTCACGGTCCGCGCCGTGCCCCAGTCACCGGTCATGAAGATCAGTTGCGCCGGGGAAACTGCCACCGCACTATCGGCACCGGACACCGTCACCGTCACCGCGGCATCCGGCTCCGTATCCAGCACCACCGTGTAGGCGGCTTCACCCCCCTCGTTCACTATCAGCGATTGCGGGTTCACCGTCACACCAGCCACCGCACTACCACGCGGCGTCGCAACGGCCGTGGCCGAAGCCGAACCAACATTCCCACTACCGAGCGCACCTACCGCACGCACCTGAAAACGATACGCGCTGCCGTTGCTCAGACTCCCCACCGTGTGGCTGTCGGTATCCGCGTCAGAACCCGAAATGGCCGTCCAGGACGCGCTTCCCCAACTCAACATGTCGCTCGTACTCCGGTACTGCCAACTCGCAATCGTCCCCCCGCTGAGCGGCTTCGTCCAGGACAGCCTCACCTCGCCGTCTCCCGACGCCGCGCCCAAACTGGCCGCCCGACCCGGCGTCGTGTCACTGACCATCACAACCACATCAGCAACCTCCACATTCGCGTAGAAACTGTCGCGACTGGCTACCGTCTGCGTCAGCGTCACATAACCGTCCAGCGTATCGGCATCCACCGCCGCACTCACCGTCACCGTCTGCGCCGTGTCCCAGCCACCGGAAACACCCGTGTCAGTACCAAACGTCAGCACCGAGGGATTGACCCCCACATCAACAACGCTGCTGGGAGACGCCACCAGTGTCACCTCCACCTCGTGGGTCGGCTGAACACTGAGCCGCACCGTGTAACTGCCGTCCTCCCCTCCCTCGTTCACACTCAACAGCTCACGGCTCAGCCTCACCCCCGGCCTGTCTCTGTCCGTCACCCTCACCTCAACACTGTCCGCCGTCACCACCGAACCGTAACCACTGACCGCGTGCCGCAGCGTCACGCGCTCGTCCACCGCATCAGAATCCGCCTGCGCACTCACCGTCACCGTCTGCGGCGTGTCCCAGGCGCTGCTGGCAAACGTCAACTCCGAAGAGCTCACACTCACATCCGTACCCGCAAACCCGGACACCGTCACCGTCACATCCGCCGCCGGCTGGGTATTGAGCGCCACTGTATAGGTACCACCCATGCTGTCTCCTTCATCCACCGTCAGCCGGGTTTCACTCAGCGTCACGCCCGGGCTTGGCGGCGCCGTGTTGTCCGTCACCGTCACCGTGTCCGTGGCGTCACTTCCCACCGTGACACCCGCAAGCGGGGTCGTCAGCGTCACCGTCGCCATGTAACTGCGCGCCGCGTTGTACGTGCCATCTCCAGTACCCGGGGCCTGCGCCGCAAAACTCGCGTCCACACTGGTCCGACCCGCGGCAATACTGAAGTTCACCGCCGCCGCAGCAAAATCCGCCGTCGGCGTACCGCCGCTCAGCGTCACACGCCCATTCACCACCGTATCCGACGCCGCGCTCAGCGTCACCGGTACCGTCAACGACTGACCCTCCGTCACCGCAATGGTCCCGCTGGCCAGCGTCACCTCCGCACTGTCGTCGTCGTTCAACGTGCCATCCACCGCCACATCATCGCCCAACGCATAGCCCGTGCCCGACACCAGTGTAATACGATACGTCTCCGCTCCCTCCACAATCGCATCGTCCTCCGTCGCAATCGTCACCGTCGCCGTCTTGCCGCCGCCAAAGTTCGCCGTGGTAAACGTCCGCGTCAGCGCGCCCACGATGTCATCTCCATCAAAGCCACTCGAACCACGGTCCGACAGCGTCAGCCTCACAGCCAGCGTCCCTGTCACATCCTTGTCCGAGCTCACCGTCACACGAATCGCAGTACCTTCGCTCACCGCCGACGGCGCCGTCTCCAGCGTCAACTTCGGCGTCGTGTCCGTCACCGTCACACGGACATCCGGCACATCCACCGTGGCGTAGTCGCCTCCCGTAATACTGTGCGTCAGCGTCGCGCTCTCATCATCCGCATCCGAATCCGAAACCGCCGTCACCGTCACACTCTGCGCCGTGGCCCAGCCTCCACCACCTGTACCCGTACCAAAAGTCAGCGTCGACGGCGCAAACATCACATCCACATTGTTACTGCTCGGCGTCACCGTCACCACCGCACTCGGCTGCGTAGCCAGCACCACCGTGTAAGTCTCGCCATCACTGTCTCCCTCATCCACCGTCAACGTGGTCCCGCTCAGTCTCACGCCCGGGCCCGACGCCGGGCTATTGTCGGTCACCCTCACCGTGTCCGTGTCGTCAACTCCCACCGTGACACCCGCAGGCGGTGTATCCAAAGTCACCGTCGCCGTGTAATCACGCGGCGCCTGGTAATTGCCATCCCCATTAGTCGGTATCTGCGCCGCAAAACTCGCGTCCGCACCGGTCTCGCCCGCCACAATACTGAAACGTACCGTCGCCGCGGCAAAATCCGCCGTCGGCGTACCGTCGCTCAGCGTCACACGCCCATTCACCACCGTGTCCGCCGCCGCACTCAGCGTCACCGGCACCGTCAACGATTGACCCTCGGTTACCTCAATGGCGCCAGTGCTCGCCAGCGTCACCTGCGCGCTGTCGTTGTCGTTCAGCGTGCCATTCACCGTTACCTGGCTGCCCAACACATAACCGCCTCTGGAGGTAGAGGTAATGGTAACGGTGTAGGTCTCGTCGCCCTCGACTACGTCATCATCAAACGTATCTATTCTCGCTTCCCCTACCCTGCCACCTGCGAAATTCGCCACGGAAGAGCCGCTTAATACGGTCGCCTCGGGTTCAAACACTGTTGGCCCGCCAATATCCTTCTTCATGAAACCGCTCATGCCCCGGTCAGCCAGCGTCAGGCTCACAGGAAGTGCGCCCGCCACATTCTTGTCCGCGTTCACCATCAGAGTCATAACACCGCCCTCGGTCACCGCCGCCGGGGCGGTAATCAAGCTCAGCGTCGGCGTGATATCGTGCGTCGTCACCGCCACATCGGCACCCGCCACCCCGTCGTAGGCCCGGTCAAAACTGCTCGCCGTGTGTGTCAGTGTCGCACTGTCGTTCACCGTGTCCGTCCCGTCCTGCTCCGCGCTCACCGTCACCGTCTGCGCCGTATCCCAGTTGTCCGTGCCAAAGGTCAGTGCCGTCGGGCCAATGATTGCCACCTTGCTCGTGGCACCGCCCACCGTCACCGTCACATCCCCAGCGGGCCGCGCATCGAGCACCACCGTGTAGCTGCCGGTGGCTTCCTCCATCACCGTCAGCGACTGTGGATTGACCGTCATGCCTGCCACCGCACTCGCCCTCGGCGTCGCACCGGCTTCACCAGATGCCGCACCAAAATTGCTCACCCCCTGCGCCCCCACCGCACGTACCCGGAAACGGTAGGCCGTGCCATTGCTCAGACCGGACACCGTATGACTGCCAGTCCCCGCGCCGGACCCCCCAATCGCCGTCCACGCGCCGTAGGCACCGCCATCTTCCTGCTGCTGATACTGCCAACTCCCAATCCCGCCACCAGAAACCGGCGCCACCCAGGACAACACCACCTGCGCATCCCCCGCTGTCGCACTCAAACGGGGCGGCTGACCCGGCGTGATATCCCGCACCGTCACCCCAACAGCGGCGATCGGTACCCCATCGTAGTCCGTGTCGGTGCCACCCACCGCCGTGTGCGTCAGCAGCGCGCTTTCGTCCTCCACATCCGCATCCCCCACGGCAGTGACCGTCACCGTCTGCGCCGTGTCCCAGTTGTCGGTTCTAAAGGTCAGTGCCGCACCGACCGTGACACCGGCGTTGTTACTACCGGGCGTGACCGTCACCGTGTCCGTCGGCCGCGTGTTCAACACCACCGTATAGCGACCGGTGGCGCCCTCCATCACCGTCAGCATACGCTCGCTCAGCGTCACCCCGGGCCGGTTGTTGTCCGTCACCGTCACCGTCACACTGTGCGCCGCTGTCACCGAGCCGTAGCCACTAACCGTATGTGTCAGCATCGCACGGTCATCCACCGCGTCCACATCCGACCCGGCCGTCACCGTCACCGTCTGCGCCGTGTCCCAGCCACCGGCACCAGTGCCGGTACCAAAGCGCAGTGTTGCTGGCGCGAATGTCACCTCCGCATTGTCACTGCTCGGTGTCACCGTCACCGCCGCACTCGGCTGCGTATCCAGTACCACCGTATAGCTACCGGTGGCGCCCTCCGTCACCGTCAACGATTGCGGCTCCACCGTCACGCCGTCGGACGGCACAGCGGTATTGTCGGTAACTCTTACGCCTCTGATGTTGTTCGTACCAAGGCTAACCCGGTCCGGCAGCGGATCTGTCAGCGTCAGTGTCGCGGTGTAGCGACGAACGGGATGGTAGACACCGTCTCCATCCCTGAAGAGCTTCGGAGCGAAACCGATATTGCTAGAGGTGGTGGAGCCGGCCGAGATCGTGAACGCCCGCCTCGAACGAAGGAAGTCGTTCGTCGGCATACTGCCCGCTACCCCGGACAGTGTCACCGTACCGCTGATGTCTCGGCTCACTGGCTGGCTCGACCTCGCCCGAAAGGGCAGATTCCGCCCTTCGTAGACAGCAACGAAGCCGCCTGGAGTAAAAAACTCTACCACCGCGCTGTCGTTGTCATTGAGCGTGCCATCCGCCGTCGCATCGTCACCCACCACATACGCATTGCCCCCGCCCACGGTGTCAGCGGTCAACGTAATGGTGTAGGTCTCCGCAGCTTCAACGATGGCATCGTCAAACGTGCCGAGCGGCGCCTCCGCCGTCCGGCTTCCCGATCCAAAATCCACAGTAACCCGCCTACTGACACTATTGATATTCGAACTCCCGGAAGAATCCATGTCCGCCGCGCTAAAGCCACTCGAACCCCGGTCCGCCAACGTCAGGTTCAGAACCCGCGTGCCCACCACAGCAACGTCCGATGTGACCGTCAGCCTGATCCTGTTGCCTTCCGTAACATCGGCAGGGTCCGTGGCCAATGTCAACACCGGCGTGGTGTCACTCACCGTAACGCCGACATCCGCTATCGACAGCGCAGACGTGTACCCGCTGGCGCCGCTCGCCGTGTGTGTCAACGACACACTCTCGTCATCCGCATCCGCGTCTTCGGTACCAGTCACCGTCACGGTCCGCGCCGTGCCCCAGTTACCGGTCATGAAGATCAGTTGCGCCGGGGAAACTGCCACCGCACTATCGGCACCGGACACCGTCACCGTCACCGCGGCATCCGGCTCCGTATCCAGCACCACCGTGTAGGCGGCTTCACCCCCCTCGTTCACTATCAGCGATTGCGGGTTCACCGTCACACCAGCCACCGCACTACCACGCGGCGTCGCAACGGCCGTGGCCGAAGCCGAACCAACATTCCCACTACCGAGCGCACCTACCGCACGCACCTGAAAACGATACGCGCTGCCGTTGCTCAGACTCCCCACCGTGTGGCTGTCGGTATCCGCGTCAGAACCCGAAATGGCCGTCCAGGACGCGCTTCCCCAACTCAACATGTCGCTCGTACTCCGGTACTGCCAACTCGCAATCGTCCCCCCGCTGAGCGGCTTCGTCCAGGACAGCCTCACCTCGCCGTCTCCCGACGCCGCGCCCAAACTGGCCGCCCGACCCGGCGTCGTGTCACTGACCATCACAACCACATCAGCAACCTCCACATTCGCGTAGAAACTGTCGCGACTGGCTACCGTCTGCGTCAGCGTCACATAACCGTCCAGCGTGTCAGCATCCACCGCCGCACTCACCGTCACCGTCTGCGCCGTGTCCCAGCCACCGGAAACACCCGTGTCAGTACCAAAAGTCAGCACCGAGGGATTGACCCCCACATCAACAACGCTGCTGGGAGACGCCACCAGTGTCACCTCCACCTCGTGGGTCGGCCGAACACTGAGCCGCACCGTGTAACTGCCGTCCTCCCCTCCCTCGTTCACACTCAACAGCTCACGGCTCAGCCTCACCCCCGGCCTGTCTCTGTCCGTCACCCTCACCTCAACACTGTCCGCCGTCACCACCGAACCGTAACCACTGACCGCGTGACGCAGCGACACGCGCTCGTCCACCGCATCAGAATCCACCTCCGCACTCACCGTCACCGTCTGCGGCACATTCCAGGTACCAGAGGGAAACACCAGCGTCCCCGGATTGACACTCACGTCGCCTCCGGCCCCGGACACCGTCACCGTCACATCCGCCGCCGGCTGGGTATTGAGCGCCACTGTATAGATCTCGCCATCACTGTCTCCCTCATCCACCGTCAAAGACCGCGGCGTCACCGTCACGCCTGCCGCGCTCGGCGGCGCCGTGTTGTCCGTTACCGTCACCGTGTCCGTGGCGTCACTTCCCACCGTGACACCCACAGGCGGGCTCCTCAGCGTCACCGTCGCCGTGTAACTACGCGACGCGTTGTGCTCACCATCTCCGTTACTTGCAGTCTTCGGCATGAAAACCGCGTTACCACTCGTCTGACTTGCCGCAATACTGAAGTTCACCATCGCCGCGGCAAAATCGTCCGTCGGCGTACCATCGCTCAGCGTCACGCGCCCATTCACCACCGCATCCGCCGCCGCGCTCATCGTCACCGGCACCGTCAACGACTGACCCTCCGTCACCGCAATGGTCGTACTACCCAGCGTCACCTGCGCACTGTCGTTGTCGTTCAACGTGCCATCCACCGTCACATCACTCCCCAACGTATAGCCCGTGCCCGTTCCCAGCGTGATGCTATACGTCTCCACTCCCTCCACAATCACATCGTTCACCGTCGCAATCGTCACCGCCGCCGTCGTGCCCCCGTTAAAATTGCCCGTGGTAAACGTCTGCGTCAGTGTGCCCGTGATGTCATCTGCAGTGAAGCCACTCGAACCTCGGTCCGCCAGCGTCAGACTCACCGACAGCGTCCCCGTCACATTGCTGTCCGAAGTCACCGTCACACTGATCGCAGCACCTTCCGTCACCGTGGACGGCGCCGTCTCCAGCGTCAACGCCGGCACCGTCACCATCGTCCCCATACGCGACGCCGTCACCGCCGCACTCAGGGTCCCCGTGTAACGACGAAAACGCATCGTGTAGCTCGCCGCGGTCAGGTCCACATAACGGGTCGGTATACTATAACCCGAACCGCCTAAGGAAAGCGCCGCAAAACCGTTAGTCGGTAACGTCGTATCCCCCGCGATGTCTATCACACCACCATTAGCAGCATACTGATAGAAGCTCCGCGACGGCCCATGGACACAGAAACGATCCCGGGTCGCATCGTTGAAGCTTCTACATTCCGCTATAGTGCTCGGCACTTGCGAATCACTCACCGTCTGTGACGACGGATAGAACACCAGGTAGCCACCATCGTCTCCGGCAGCTAGCGCAGGAAGGCCGGCGCCGCCCCGCCCCTCGGAATAATTGGACACGATACCCCGTATGCGGGACCACTGAAAATACGGCGGGTCCCGGCGCCCAACACCAATAATAGAGCTCTCTACTGAACGTGCACCTGAAACACGGAAGACGAAGTCATTAATCGTCACCGGTTCATCCAGTACACCGTCCGCGCTGGCGTCTGTCCCCACGGTATAGCCACTGCCCGCCACCAGCGTGATCCGGTAATAGTCATCTCCTTCATCCACGCTGTTGCTGCCTGTCGCAATGCTCACCGTCGCCGTGGTTCCGCCATTGAACGCCGCCGTCACCCCGTTTTGTGTCAGTCCACCAGGGAAATCCGACGCGTCGGTACCGCTGGGCATGGCGGCGGAGCGTGTGCTTTGCCATACCGAACGGTCCGCGATGCGCAGGTTCAGCGCGAGACTGCCGGCCACCGCCCGGTTTGCCGTGACACGGAGCTGAATCGCACTGCCCTCGTTCACTGTCGCCGGGTCCGTTAGCAACTGCAACACCGGCGTCGTGTCTCTCACCGTCACCTCAACGCTGTTGATCGTCACCCCCTGATAGTCGTTGTCGCTGCTGCTCGCGGTGTGCATCAACGACACGCTGTCATCCGACGCGTCCGCATCCAGACCCGCCTTCACCGTCACCGTCTGCGCCGTGTCCCAGGTGTTAGTGGCAAAGGTCAACTCCGATGAACTCAACGTCACATCTCCCAGCGTACCACCAACCGTCACCGTCACCGGCCCGCTCGGCTGCGTCGCCAGCACCACCGTGTAGGTACCGCCAGCACTGTCTCCTTCATCCACCGTCAACGCCTGCGGGTTCACCGTCACTCCCGCCACCGCAGCAGAACGCGGCGTCGCGCTCGCCTCCGCTGAGACCACACCATAATTCGCCGTCCCCACCGACCCCACCGCTCGTACCTGAAAACGGTACGCGCTGTCGTTGGTCAAACCGCTTACCGTGTAGCTCATCGTGCCCGCATTGGAACTCGGAACCGCCGTCCACGCACCGTAGGCATTGCTACCTGCCTGCTGACGGTATTGCCAGCTCGCACGGGTGCCGCCAGACACCGGCAGACCCCACGTCAACGTCACCTGCTTATCTCCCGCCACCGCGCTCAGACTGGCCGCCGCGCCCGGCGTCGTGTCCGTCACCGTCACCGCAACGCTGTCTATGCTCAGACTGCCTCCATAACCCGTCGCACCACCGCTCACACTGTGCGTCAGCGTCACGCTGTCATCGTCCGTGTCGCTGTCCACCGCCGCCGTCACCGTCACTGTCTGTGCCGTGGCCCAGTTGCCGCCAGTACCCGAAGTAAAGGTCAGCGGAGAACCGCTCACCGTCACATCCCCCAGCGCCGCACTGCTCACCGTCACCGTCACATCCGCGTCCGGCTGCGTCGCCAGCACCACCGTGTAGCTACCGCCAGCACTGTCCCCTTCATCCACCGTCAACGTGGTCGCGCTCAGTCTCACGCCCGGGACCGAGGCCGGCGTGTTGTCCGTCACCGTCACCGTGTCCGTGTTGTCAGTTCCCACCGTCACGCCCATCGGCGGGCTCGTCAGCGTCACCGTCGCCGTGTAACTGCGCGGCGCGTTGTGCTCACCATCTCCGTTAGTCGCAGTCTTCGGCAGGAAAACCGCGTTACCACTCGTCTGACTTGCCGCAATACTGAAGTTCACCGCCGCCGCAGCAAAATCCGCCGTCGGCGTACCATCGCTCAGCGTCACACGCCCATTCACCACCGTGTCCGCCGCCGCGCTCAGCGTCACCGGCACCGTCAGCGTTTGACCCTCCGTCACCGCAATGGTCGTGCTGGCCAGCGTCACCCGCGCGCTGTCGTTGTCGTTCAACGTGCCATCCACCGCCACATCATCGCCCAACGCATAGCCCGTGCCAGACACCAGCGTAATGCGATACGTCTCCGCGCCCTCCACAATCGCATCGTCCGCCGTCGCAATCGTCACCGCCGCCGTCGTGCCACCGCTAAAGCTCGCCGTGGTAAACGTCCGCGTCAGCGCGCCCACGATGTCATCCGCAGTAAAGCCACTCGAACCCCGGTCCGACAGCGTCAGGCTCACCGACAGCGTCCCAGACACATTTTTGTCCGAGGTGACCGTCACACGGATCGCAGTACCCTCAGCCACCGCGGACGGCGCCGTCTCCAGCGTCAACACCGGTGTCGTGTCCGTCACCGTCACACTGACATCCGGCACACTCACCGAGGCGTAGTCGCCTCCCGTAATGCCGTGCGCCAGCGTCGCGCTGTCATTATCCGCATCCGCATCCGCATCCGCCGTCACCGTCACCGTCTGTGCCATGTTCCAGCCACCGCTGCCGCTGCTGGTGCTAAAGCTTAGCGTCGCTGGCGTAAACTTCACATCCGCATTGTTGCTGCTCGGCGTCACCGTCACATCCGCACTCGGCTGCGTCGCCAGCACCACCGTGTAGGTCCCGCCAGCACTGTCTCCCTCATCCACCGTCAACGCCTGCGGGCTCACCGTCACACCCGCCACCGGCGCAGAACGCGGCGTCGCGCTCGCCTCCGCTGAGACCACACCATAATTCGCCGTCCCCACCGACCCCACCGCTCGTACCTGAAAACGGTATTCGGTGTCGTTAGTCAAACCGCTTACCGTGTAATTCGTCGTGCCCGCATTGGAACTCGGAACCGCCGTCCACGCACCGTAGGCATTGCTACCTGCCTGCTGACGATATTGCCAGCTCGCACGGGCGCCGCCAGACACCGGCAGACCCCACGTCAACGTCACCTGCGCATCTCCCGCCACCGCGCTCAGACTGGCCGCCGCGCCCGGCGTCGTGTCCGTCACCGTCACCGCAACGCTGTCTATGCTCAGACCGCCCCCATAACCCGTCGCACCACCGCTCACACTGTGCGTCAGCGTCACGCTGTCATCGTCCGTGTCGCTGTCCACCGCCGCCGTCACCGTCACCGTCTGCGCCATGTTCCAGTTGCCGCCAGTACCCGAAGTAAAGGTCAGCGGAGAACCGCTCACCGTCACATCCCCCAGCGCCGCACTGCTCACCGTCACCGTCACATCCGCATCCGGCTGCGTCGCCAGCACCACCGTGTAGCTCCCGCCAGCACTGTCTCCCTCATCCACCGTCAACGCCTGCGGGCTCACCGTCACACCCGGGCTCGGCGCCGCCGTGTTGTCCGTTACCGTCACCGTGTCCGTGGCATCACTTCCCACCGTGACACCCGCAGGCGGGCTCGTCAGCGTCACCGTCGCCGTGTAGCTGCGCGCCGCATTGTACATACTATCTCCGTTATTCGCAGTCTTCGGCAGGAAAACCGCGTTACCACTCGTCTGACTTGCCGCAATACTGAAGTTCACCATCGCCGCGGCAAAATCCGCCGTCGGCGTACCATCGCTCAGCGTCACACGCCCATTCACCACCGTGTCCGCCGCCGCGCTCAGCGTCACCGGCACCGTCAGCGTTTGACCCTCCGTCACCGCAATGGTCGTGCTGGCCAGTGTCACCCGTGCGCTGTCGTTGTCGTTCAACGTGCCATCCACCGCCACATCATCGCCCAACGCATAGCCCGTGCCCGACACCAGCGTAATGCGATACGTCTCCGCGCCCTCCACAATCGCATCGTCCGCCGTCGCAATCGTCACCGCCGCCGTCTTGCCACCGCTAAAGCTCGCCGTGGTAAACGTCCGCGTCAGCGCGCCCACGATGTCATCCGCAGTAAAGCCACTCGAACCCCGGTCCGCCAGCGTCAGGCTCACCGACAGCGTCCCCGTCACATCCTTGTCCGAGGTGACCGTCACACGGATCGCAGTACCCTCAGCCACCGTGGACGGCGCCGTCTCCAGCGTCAACTTCGGCGTCGTGTCCGTCACCGTCACACTGACATCCGGCACACTCACCGAGGCGTAGTCGCCTCCCGTAATGCCGTGCGCCAGCGTCGCGCTGTCATTATCCGCATCCGCATCCAACCTCGCCGTCACCGTCACACTCTGCTCCGTGTCCCAGCCTCCGCCACCCGTACCCGTACCAAAACGCAACGTCGCCGGCAAAAATGTCACATCCGCATTGTTGCTGCTCGGCGTCACCGTCACATCCGCACTCGGCTCCGTATCCAACACCACCGTGTAGCTCCCCATCGACCCCTCATCCACCGTCAATGCACGGGGGCTCAGCGTCACGCCCGCCGTGTCGTTGTCCGTCACACTCACCTCAACATCGGCAATGTTCAATCCAACCGTATATCCCGTCGCGCCGCTCGCCGCATGCGTCAGCGTCACGCTCTCGTTACTCGCATTCGCGTCATCCCCCGCCGTCACCTTCACCGTCTGCGCCGTGGCCCAGCCTCCACCACCCGTACCCGTACCAAAGGTCAGCAGCGCCGGCGTCGCCGTCACATCCGTACCCGTGAAACCCCCCACCGTCACTGTCACATCCGCATCCGGCTCGGTAGCCAGCACCACCGTATAGCTATCCCCCGTCGTATCCTCCTCCGTCACCGTCAACGTGGTCTCACTCAGCCTCACGCCCGCCGTGTCGTTGTCCGTCACCGTCACCATCACACTGTTGATAGACACCCCCTCGTAGTTGTTATCACTGCTGCTCGCCGTATGCGTCAACGTCACGCTGTCGTTATCCGCGTCGCTATCATCTCCCGCCGTCACCTTCACGCTCTGCGCCGTGTCCCAGCCTCCACTGCCCGCATCCGTACCAAAGGTCAACTCCGACGGCGTCGCTGTCACATCCCCTATCGCCGCACTGCTCACCGTCACCGTCACATCCCCCGTCGGCGCCGTATTGAGCACCACCGTATAGCTGACACCCGTCGTATCCTCCTCCGTCACCGTCAGCGAGGAACGGTTCAGCGTCACACCCGGCGTCGGCGGCGCCGTGTTGTCCGTCACCGTCACCGTGTCCGTGTTATCACTTCCCACCGTGACACCCGCAGGCGGGCTCGTCAGCGTCACCGTCGCCGTGTAACTGCGCGCCGCGTTGTACGTACTATCTCCGTTACTTGCAGTCTTCGGCATGAAAACCGCATTACCACTCGTCTGACTTGCCGCAATACTGAAGTTCACCGCCGCCGCGGCAAAATCCGCCGTCGGCGTACCATCGCTCAGCGTCACACGCCCATTCACCACCGTGTCCGCCGCCGCGCTCAGCGTCACCGGTACCGTCAACGACTGACCCTCCGTCACCGCAATGGTCGTGCTGGCCAGTGTCACCTGCGCGCTGTCGTCGTCGTTCAACGTGCCATCCACCGCCACACTACTCCCCAACGCATAGCCCGTGCCCGACCCCAGCGTAATGCGATACGTCTCCGCGCCCTCCACAATCGCATCGTCCGCCGTCGCAATCGTCACCGCCGCCGTCGTGCCACCGCTAAAGCTCGCCGTGGTAAACGTCTGCGTCAGCGCGCCCACGATGTCATCCGCAGTAAAGCCACTCGAACCCCGGTCCGACAGCGTCAGGCTCACCGACAGCGTCCCAGACACATTTTTGTCCGAGGTGACCGTCACACTGATCGCAGCACCCTCAGCCACCGCGGACGGCGCCGTCTCCAGCGTCAACACCGGTGTCGTGTCCGTCACCGTCACACTGACATCCGGCACACTCACCGAGGCGTAGTCGCCTCCCGTAATGCCGTGCGCCAGCGTCGCGCTGTCATTATCCGCATCCGCATCCGCATCCGCCGTCACCGTCACCGTCTGTGCCATGTCCCAGCCACCGCTGCCGCTGCTGGTGCTAAAGCTTAGCGTCGCTGGCGTAAACTTCACATCCGCATTGTTGCTGCTCGGCGTCACCGTCACATCCGCACTCGGCTGCGTCGCCAGCACCACCGTGTAGGTCCCGCCAGCACTGTCTCCCTCATCCACCGTCAACGCCTGCGGGCTCACCGTCACACCCGCGCTCGGCGCCGCCGTGTTGTCCGTCACCGTCACCGTGTCCGTGTTGTCAGTTCCCACCGTCACGCCCATCGGTGGGCTCGTCAGCGTCACCGTCGCCGTGTAGCTGCGCGGCGCATTGTACGTGCTATCCCCAGCACTCGGTGTCTGCGCCGCAAAACTCGCGTTACCACCGGTATCACCCGCGGCAATACTGAAGTTCACCGCCGCCGCGGCAAAATCCGCCGTCGGCGTACCATCGCTCAGCGTCACACGCCCATTCACCACCGTGTCCGCCGCCGCGCTCAGCGTCACCGGCACCGTCAACGACTGACCCTCCGTCACCGCAATGGTCGTGCTGGCCAGTGTCACCTGCGCGGTGTCGTTGTCGTTCAACGTGCCATCCACCGCCACATCATCGCCCAACGCATAGCCCGTGCCAGACACCAGCGTAATGCGATACGTCTCCGCGCCCTCCACAATCGCATCGTCCGCCGTCGCAATCGTCACCGCCGCCGTCTTGCCACCGCTAAAGCTCGCCGTGGTAAACGTCCGCGTCAGCGCGCCCACGATGTCATCCGCAGTAAAGCCACTCGAACCCCGGTCCGCCAGCGTCAGCCGCACAGCCAGCGTCCCTGTCACATCCTTGTCCGAGGTGACCGTCACACGGATCGCAGTACCCTCAGCCACCGCGGACGGCGCCGTCTCCAACGTCAACTTCGGCGTCGTGTCCGTCACCGTCACACTGACATCCGGCACACTCACCGAGGCGTAGTCGCCTCCCGTAATGCCGTGCGTCAGCGTCGCGCTGTCATTATCCGCATCCGCATCCAAACCCGCCGTCACCGTCACACTCTGCTCCGTGGCCCAGCCTCCACCACCCGTACCCGTACCAAAAGTCAGCGTCGATGGCGAGAATGTCACATCCGCATTGTTACTGCTCGGCGTCACCGTCACCACCGCACTCGGCTGCGTATCCAACACCACCGTGTAGCTCCCCATCGACCCCTCATCCACCGTCAACGCCTGTGGGCTCACCGTCACACCCGGGCTCGGCGCCGCCGTGTTGTCCGTCACCGTCACCGTGTCCGTGGCGTCACTTCCCACCGTCACACCCGCAGGCGGGCTCCTCAGCGTCACCGTCGCCGTGTAACTGCGCGCCGCGTTGTACGTGCTATCCCCAGCACTCGGTGTCTGCGCCGCAAAACTCGCGTCCACACTGGTATCTCCCGCGGCAATACTGAAGTTCACCATCGCCGCAGCAAAATCCGCCGTCGGCGTACCATCGCTCAGCGTCACGCGCCCATTCACCACCGCATCCGCCGCCGCGCTCATCGTCACCGGCACCGTCAGCGTTTGACCCTCCGTCACCGCAATGGTCGTGCTGGCCAGTGTCACCTGCGCGCTGTCGTTGTCGTTCAACACGCCATCCACCGCCACATCATCGCCCAACGCATAGCCCGTGCCCGACACCAGCGTAATGCGATACGTCTCCGCTCCCTCCACAATCGCATCGTCCGCCGTCGCAATCGTCACCGCCGCCGTCTTGCCACCGCTAAAGCTCGCCGTGGTAAACGTCCGCGTCAGCGCGCCCACGATGTCATCCCCATCAAAGCCACTTGAACCCCGGTCCGACAGCGTCAGCCGCACAGCCAGCGTCCCAGACACATTTTTGTCCGAGGTGACCGTCACACGGATCGCAGTACCCTCAGCCACCGCGGACGGCGCCGTCTCCAGCGTCATTCGGCGTCGTGTCCGTCACCGTCACACTGACATCCGGCACACTCACCGAGGCGTAGTCGCCTCCCGTAATGCCGTGCGTCAGCGTCGCGCTGTCATTATCCGCATCCGCATCCGAACCCGCCGTCACCGTCACACTCTGCTCCGTGGCCCAGCCTCCACCACCCGTACCCGTACCAAAACGCAGCGTCGATGGCGAGAATGTCACATCCGCATTGTTACTGCTCGGCGTCACCGTCACATCCGCACTCGGCTGCGTATCCAACACCACCGTGTAGCTCCCCATCGACCCCTCATCCACCGTCAACGCCTGTGGGCTCACCGTCACACCCGGGGTCGGCGCCGCCGTGTTGTCCGTCACCGTCACCGTGTCCGTGTTGTCACTTCCCACCGTGACACCCGCAGGTGGGCTCGTCAGCGTCACCGTCGCCGTGTAACTGCGCGGCGCGTTGTACGTGCTATCCCCAGCACTCGGTGTCTGCGCCGCAAAACTCGCGGTCCCACTGGTCTGACCCATGGCAATACTGAAGTTCACCGCCGCCGCAGCAAAATCCGCCGTCGGCGTACCATCGCTCAGCGTCACACGCCCATTCACCACCGTGTCCGCCGCCGCGCTCAGCGTCACCGGCACCGTCAACGACTGACCCTCCGTCACCGCAATGGTCGTGCTGGCCAGCGTCACCTCCGCACTGTCGTTGTCGTTCAACGTGCCATCCACCGCCACACTACTCCCCAACGCATAGCCCGTGCCCGACCCCAGCGTAATGCGATACGTCTCCGCGCCCTCCACAATCGCATCGTCCACCGTCGCAATCGTCACCGCCGCCGTCGTGCCACCGCTAAAGCTCGCCGTGGTAAACGTCTGCGTCAGTGCGCCCACGATGTCATCCGCAGTGAAGCCACTCGAACCTCGGTCCGACAGCGTCAGGCTCACCGACAGCGTCCCAGACACATTTTTGTCCGAGGTGACCGTCACACTGATCGCAGTACCCTCAGCCACCGCGGACGGCGCCGTCTCCAGCGTCAACTCCGGTGTCGTGTCCGTCACCGTCACACTGACATCCGGCACATTCACCGAGGCGTAGTCGCCTCCCGTAATGCCGTGCGCCAGCGTCGCGCTGTCATTATCCGCATCCGCATCCAACCTCGCCGTCACCGTCACACTCTGCTCCGTGTCCCAGCCTCCACCACCCGTACCCGTACCAAAAGTCAGCGTCGATGGCGAGAATGTCACATCCGCATTGTTGCTGCTCGGCGTCACCGTCACATCCGCACTCGGCTCCGTATCCAACACCACCGTGTAGCTCCCCATCGACCCCTCATCCACCGTCAATGCACGGGGGCTCAGCGTCACGCCCGCCGTGTCGTTGTCCGTCACACTCACCTCAACATCGGCAATGTCCAATCCAACCGTATATCCCGTCGCGCCGCTCGCCGCATGCGTCAGCGTCACGCTCTCGTTACTCGCATTCGCGTCATCCCCCGCCGTCACCTTCACCGTCTGCGCCGTGGCCCAGCCTCCACCACCCGTACCCGTACCAAAGGTCAGCAGCGCCGGCGTCGCCGTCACATCCGTACCCGTGAAACCCCCCACCGTCACTGTCACATCCGCATCCGGCTCGGTAGCCAGCACCACCGTGTAGCTATCCCCCGTCGTATCCTCCTCCGTCACCGTCAACGTGGTCTCACTCAGCCTCACGCCCGCCGTGTCGTTGTCCGTCACCGTCACCATCACACTGTTGATAGACACCCCCTCGTAGTTGTTATCACTGCTGCTCGCCGTATGCGTCAACGTCACGCTGTCGTTATCCGCGTCGCTATCATCTCCCGCCGTCACCTTCACGCTCTGCGCCGTGTCCCAGCCTCCACTGCCCGCATCCGTACCAAAGGTCAACTCCGACGGCGTCGCTGTCACATCCCCTATCGCCGCACTGCTCACCGTCACCGTCACATCCCCCGTCGGCGCCGTATTGAGCACCACCGTGTAGCTGACACCCGTCGTATCCTCCTCCGTCACCGTCAGCGAGGAACGGTTCAGCGTCACACCCGGCGTCGGCGGCGCCGTGTTGTCCGTCACCCTCACCGTGTCCGTGTTGTCACTTCCCACCGTCACACCCGCAGGTGGGCTCCTCAGCGTCACCGTCGCCGTGTAACTACGTGCCGCATTGTAATCCCCATCTCCAGTGTCCGCCGTCTGCGCCAAAAACTCCGCGCTCGCACTGGTATTTCCCGCCGAAATACTGAAGTCCACCATCGCCGCAGCAAAATCCGCCGTCGGCGTGCTGCCCCCCACGCCGCTCAGCGTCACTCGCCCATTCACCACCGTATCCGCCACCGCGCTCAGCGTCACCGGTACCGTCAGTGTTTGACCCTCCGTCACCGCAATGGTCCCGCTGGCCAGCGTCACCTCCGCACTGTCGTTGTCGTTCAACGTGCCATCCACCGCCACACTACTCCCCAACGCATAGCCCGTGCCCGACACCAGCGTGATGGTATACGTCTCCGCTCCCTCCACAATCGCATCGTTCACCGTCGGGATCGTCACCGCCGCCGTCTTGCCACCGCTAAAGCTCGCCGTGGTAAACGGCTGCGTCAGTGCGCCCATGATGTCAGCCGCAGTGAAGCCACTCGAACCCCGGTCCGCCAGCGTCAGCCTCACCGACAGCGTCCCCGTCACATCCTTGTCCGAGGTGACCGTCACACTGATCGCAGTGCCCTCGCTCACCGCCGTCGGGTTCGTCTCCAGCGTCAACTTCGGCGTCGTGTCCGTCACCGTCACCGCAACGCTGGCTATGCTCAGCCCGCCCCCATAACCGGTCGCGCCACTCACCGCATGCGTCAGCGTCACGCTGTCATTGTCCGTGTCGCTATCTTCCACCGCCGTCACCGTCACCGTCTGCGCCGTGGACCAGCCGCCGGGACCCGTACCCGTACCAAAGGTCAGCAGCGCCGGCGTCGCCCGCACGTCCGTACTCCCAAAACCCGACACCGTCACCGTCACATCCGCATCCGGCTGCGTCGCCAGAACCACCGTGTAGGTCCCGCCACCACTGTCTCCCTCATCCACCGTCAATGTGGTCTCGTTCAATGTCACGCCCGGGGTGTCGTTGTCCGTCACCGTCACACGCACCGCCGACACCCCCACCGACGCATAATCACCGCCCGAAATGCGGTGTGTCAGCCTCGCGCTGTCGTTCACCGAATCAAGGTCCTCTTCCGCCGTCACCGTTACCGTCTGCGCCGTGTCCCAGCCACCCATGCCAGTACCCGTACCAAAACTCAGCGTCGCTGGACTAAAACTCACATCCGCGTTGTCACTGCTCGGCGTCACCGTCACCGGCGCACTCGGCTCACTGGCCAGCACCACCGTGTAATTCCCGCTGCCTCCCTCCGCCACCGTCAACGCACTGGCGCTCAGCCTCACACCACGCGTGTCATCGTCCGTCACCGTCACACGGACAGCCGGCACACTCACCGAGGCATAGTTTCCGCCTGTTATGCCATGACCCAGCGTCGCACTGTCATCCACCGCATCCCCATCCTGCTCCGCCGTCACACGCACCGTCTGCGCCGTATCCCAACCACCCGTGCCGGTGCTGGTACCAAAACTCAGCGTCGCTGGACTAAAACTCACATCCGCGTTGTCACTGCTCGGCGTCACCGTCACCGCCGCACTCGGCTGCGTGTTCAGCACCACCGTGTAACTCCCACGGCCTCCCTCCGGCACCGTCAACGCCTGTGGGCTCAGCGTCACACCCGGCACATCATCGTCCGTCACCGTCACCTCAACAGCCGGCACACTCACCGAGGCGTAGTCGCCTCCCGTCAGGCTATGGCTCAGCGTCGCACTGTCATTATTCGTGTCCAAATCCTGCTCAGCACTCACCACCACCGTCTGCGCCGTATCCCAGGTGTCGGTGGCAAAGCGCAGCGTCGCTGGACTAAACCGCACATCCGCATTGTCGCTGCTCGGCGTTACCGTCACCGCCGCGCTCGGTCGCGTAGCCAAAACCACCGTGTAGGGCTCACTGCGACCCTCCGTCACCGTCAGCGAGGCCAAACTCAAACGCACACCCGCCATGTCGTCCTCTGTCACTGTCACACTCACCGACGGCACGCTCACACCCGCATAGTCGCCCCCCGCTATGCCGTGCGTCAGCATCGCACTGTCCGCTATCGCATCCTCGTCATCACGGGCCGTTACCACCACCGTCTGCGCCATGGACCACACACCAACATCAAAGCGTAGCGTCGCCGGTGTGAAGACCACATCCGTGTTGTCGCTGCGTGGCGTCACCGTCACCGCCGCACTCGGACGCGAATCCAGCACCACCGTGTAGTAAGACCCCGCCGTGTCACCTTCCAACACCGTCACGCTGCGCGGCGTCACCGTCACACCCGCCGTCTCATCATCCGTCACCGTCACCGTCACACGCCCCGCGCTTGTCACCGCACCGTATCCTTCCACCGCGTGCGTCAACTGCGCACGCTCGTCCGCCGCATCCACATCCTGCTCCGCCGTCACACGCACCGTCTGCGCCGTGGACCACGCGCCAACATCAAAACGCAGCGTCGCAGGTGAAAAACTCACATCCGCGTTGTCGCTGCGCGGCGTCACCGTCACCGGCTCCAGCGGTTGCGAATCCAGCACCACCGTGTACGTCCCACTGCCTCCCTCGGACAACGACAGACTCCCCGTACTCAGCGTCACACCCGCCGTCTCGTCGTCACGCACCGTCACCGTCACACCAGCGACCTCCACACCAGCGTAGTCGCTGTCGCCGCTGCTCGCCCGGTGGCTCAACTCCACACGCTCGTCTTCCGCATCCGCGTCTCCTCCCGCTGTCACCGTCACCGTCTGCTGCGTGCGCCAGTTGCTCGCGTCAAAACTCAACGGCGAACCGCTCACTGTCACATCCCCCGTCGCTCCCAACACCGTGATGCTCACCTCGGCCTCCGGCTGACTGTTCAGTTGCACCGTGTAAACCCCACTGCCTCCCTCATCCACCGTCAACGCCTGCGGCACAACGCTCACACCCGCGGCCACCGGGACCATATAAGTGTTATTAGCAGTGTCATCGCCAGTGCCATCCCCACCAACAAAGCGAATACGCGACTCCGGTATCACACCGCTCGGGTCACGGAAACGCAGCGTATACGAACCGCTCCCCACATCGTACTCAAAGCCTTCCGCACCCGCGCTGCCCGGCGCTGGAACACGCCACACAAACACCTCACCTTGCAGTTCCGCCCCCTCGTAGCCCCCATCTCCATCCCGGTCACGAAAACGCAACTCCACCGGATTGGAGACCAAAAACTCCCGACCCAACCCGACGCAGCGAAGCCCCGACGAACTCATTCCCTCCGCATTGACCAAACGACCGCTGAACTCCACCTGCGTTCCCACCGACAACGCGCCTGACGGGCTCCCCCGCACCTGCGCTCGCAACTCCACGCCGCAGTCCGTCTCCCCCGTGTCACGACGCGCATACAAAATCCGCTTCTCGCGTTTTACCACCGAATACAGGTCCGCAACGCCTCCCTCCGCACGCAGACGAGACTGCGCCGGCCATACAAAACGCAGACCCAATTCATACCGGTCCTTGCCCAGCGCGTCCGCTATCTCGTAGCTGCCACCAAACGACAGACCCGGAAGCAACTCGTAGTCCACACCAAAACTGCCACCGGGACGCAAGCCCTTATGCTCCCCGCTCCCTTCCTCATAGTGCTCCCACATCCCCAGCGAACCGTGCACCTCCAGCGCATCCGTCAGCGCATAGCGCAACCGCAGATCCAGACCCCCAAGCGCATGCTCCTCCCGTTGTCCCGGCGCTTCCCCCGAGTCCTCCCAGTCCGTCAGCGAATAGTACACATTCAACGCCCCGTAGCCCCGACCTGAACGAAAATCCAACGACAGACCCAGACGCTGCAGCGTGGAATCCACATTGTGGTCGTAGAACACCCCGCCACCCGCGACCCAGTCGCCAATACGGCGGCGGTAGCCACCGCCAATGTTCAGATCATGCCGGCGTTCCCCGTCCAGACCAGGCCACAGCAAAAAGCCCGGCTGCAAAAACCACGTCGAATCCGCATCCCCGAAAAACGGCACAAACACGTCCAGACCGCCCTGCACACCCTCGCGCACGTCCCAGCGCAGGCTCGAATCCAGACGCAAACCACGCTGCTCCCCTCCCAGGGCCAGCAGCATCCCCTGCAGCCGGCTATCCAGCGCCCGGGTCAGACGGGCGTTCACCGCCGCCACCGCACGCTCCTTCAGACTGTGACGCAACTCCCCGGGCTCCAACGCCTCGCGGTCTCGCCGTGAAAGCACCGCCTCCGTATCCGGGCTGTCCGAACGCCCCGACACCCCCTCCGCACGCCCGCCAGAAGAATAACCCGAAAGCCCCAACAAACCACGATTCAGCGCCGTCGCCGCATCCCCCGTATCCGAACCGGCCGCACGAGCCGGCAAGCCGCCCTCGCCACTCGCTCCAGTGTGACCCGAACCCCCCAACAAACCACGCTCCACAGACCCGTGGGAGGCAAACCCCCCATTCCCAGCCGTTTGAAACGAGCGGCCCGGGTCAGAGACCGTCGCCACCGGAAATAACAGCAGCGCCGGAAACAGCCCAGACACCAACTGCGACCGCCACCGCGCAAAGCGGACGCCTATACCCCCTACAAATGCCATTAGATTACCCAACTTAAATCAGCTTAGATTACCGCATTAAAGTCAAACTGAATACCAAATAACAGCCGCTAAAGCAACAAAAAAATGTCCTGACAACGGCCACTTGCCCTGATCAGCAATTAGCGGCCTGCCACACCTGAATATGGCCTCAAACACACCGTCTGCATCCACAGACCAAGCAGCGGACCGCAGTCCCGGGAAATCTTCATCGGAGGAATCATCGTGAAACCATACACAGCGATCATTCCCCAGCGACCCATGGACATGGACACCGTCTACGTCCCCGAACTGTCCTCGTCCAGCAGTTGCTGGATTTCGCTTTGGTCCAATTCCCAGCATTCTCCAGGCCGTCGCCCCCTGGGCAAGCGGTAACAGCCAAAGCGCACGCGGATCAGACGACTGACCAGAAGGCCTTGGGACTCCCACAAACGCCGCACCTCACGCCTGCGTCCCTCGGTCAACGTTACCGAGTACCATCGGTTCGCACCTTTGCCACCGGTGTAAACGATATCCGTGAAACGCGCATCCCGTCGATCCAGACGCACACCCTTGCGCATTGCCTGTAGCTGGGCCTTGCTGACCTCACCAAGTACCCGAACCGCATACTCGCGCTCAAGCCGCATTGAAGGATGCGCCAGGCGCTGCACAACATCCCCATCATTACTAAACAGCAGTAAGCCGCTGGTGTTGATATCCAAGCGACCGATGCTGATCCAGTGCCGCCGTCCACAAGGGGGCAACAGCGTGTACACGTTGTCACGCCCTTCCGGATCGCTGTGTGTACAGATCAACCCTTCGGGTTTATACAGTGCGATAAGCCTGCGCTTTAGCTTGTTTGGCAGGCGCAGTGGCTTGCCATCCATCTCCAATCGATCATGCGGTCCGACACACTGACCTGGCTCGGCGATATGACCATTCACCCGGATACGTCCAGCACACAACCGGGCCTCGATCTCACGCCGGGAGCCGTACCCGGCCTGTGCCAGCACCTTTTGGATGTAATCTCCGGACACCGGCCCACAGCGTTCAGGCCTGCGCCGAACTGGACAACCGAATATCGGCTTCCAGCGGCAACGCGGACACCGAACGTCTGCCGAGCGGCAGCGTCAGACACAACTGCTCCGGTGGCAAACAGAATCGGTCCGTGCACAATTCCACCCGCAATTCCACCTGCAACGCCTGGACCCGGGAAGAACCGGCACAGCTAAGCAATCGTTGCTCCACCACACACAATTCAGGGGCCTGCCAACCATCAGCTCGCAATATACCGTCGATCCGTACCCGCCCGTCATCTCCCAGATTGCCCTGGACACGCAACCTGCCTGCCCCGGCATACTGCAATGCCCGCTGTTCCCGATGGCGCAATTCCAGCATTCCGGTCAGCAGATGACAACAAGCATGAGGCCAGTGCGACAGCGTCCCTCCCAGCCCGTCCAAAAGCTTTTCCGCCAATTCCCGATAGCAGGACTCATCAGTGCGTCGGGACAGTTTTACCAGCACCTGAAGCGCACTGGCATTACCACTGGGGGTGGTATTGTCCTCGGTGTCGGTAGGTGGTACCGGAAGCATCTGTTCCGGTTCAGTACGGTCACACATCTGGAAGATGCCCTGTTCCGGATCAAAAAACTGCTCGACCATCTGCGCACACAATTCCCGTGCGGCATTCAACCACTGTTCGTCTCCGGTGTCGTCGTATAGCTGGATCAACGCCTCAGCCAGAGATGCGTAGTCCTCCTGCCGCCCCGAAACCGTCATGTTTCCATTGATACCGATGCGCCACAGCCTGCCGTCTTCCCGACGATGGTGTGTGAGTAGATGCCGCGCCGCCTGCACCGCGGCAACAAGGTAGCAGTCCTGTTCCATCAATCTGCCCGCAAAAGATAATGCACCTATCATCATCGCATTCCAACTCACAATAACCTTGTTGTCCAACAATGGCGGCTCACGCTGCTGGCGTGTCTCCCACAGTTTTTTTCGGATCGTCCGGCTGGCAGCCAACAACTCGTCCAGCGGCATGCCCTGAGCACGGGCGTACTCGGCATAGGACAACGGCAAATGCAAGATACTGGCACCCTCAAAATTGCCCAGCTTACTGACCCCGAACAGTTTCATCGCCAAACCGTATTCTTTCGGGTCCAGCACGGCCTGTAACTGTGTCGGGGTCCACACAAAATACTTTCCCTCACAACCCTCACTGTCCGCATCCGTCGCCGAGTAAAAGCCCCGTTCACCATCACGCATCTCCCTGAGTACGTAGTCCAGCGTTTCACAGGCCGTCAGTCGATACAGCGGATCCCCGGTAAGTTCCCATGCCCGTGTGTAGATCCGGGCCAGTCCAGCCTGGTTATAGAGCATCTTCTCAAAGTGAGGAACCAACCAATGCCGATCTGTAGCATAGCGGTGAAAACCGCCGCCCACATGATCATAGATACCACCCTGAACCATGCAGTCAAGCTGATGGATAACCGGTCCCATACAATCACGCTCCGGGTACAGTAACGCAGCCTCCAGCAACAAGCCGAGGTTGGGTTCAGCAGGAAACTTGGGCACCTGTCCAAAACCACCATGCAACGCATCATGACTTTGGCTGAGTGCATCCAACGCATTAGTGACAGGATCGGCCCTGTCCAGCACATCTCTGGTCTCAACCGCCCTGGTCCGCCGCAAGGACCGTTCGACCTGGCGCGTGATGTCCCGGGCCTGTTCACGCAGTTCCAGATGCCGCTCACGCCATAACTGTTGTACCTCTTGCAGCAACTGCAGAAACCGTGATGGCGGGTAGTAGGTTCCAGCAAAAAAAGGCTCCCGGTTCGGATACAGGAAGCTGCTCATCGGCCAGCCCCCTTGCCGAGCCAACAACAGCAACGCTGTCATATAGAATCGATCGACATCCGGCAAGATCTCCCGATCCACTTTGACCGCAATAAACTCGCGGTTCAGAAGCGCTGCAATTTCCAGATCTTCGAAACTCTCCACCTCCATAACGTGACACCAATGGCAAGTGGCATAACCAATGGACAGGAAGACAGGTTTGTTGTCAGTGGCAGCGGCAGTAAACGCCTCCGCGCCCCACGGGCGCCAATCCACCGGATTGTGCGCATGCTGCAACAGATAAGGAGAATCCTCGGCTATCAGTCGGTTGATGAAACGTGGCTCGCCGGTCTCGGCAATATGCCGGGTGCGCGGCAGATAGCCGGGACCACGGGCCCGAAACGTATCCCACAGCGAACAGCGCAAGGCATCATCTTCGGCTGACGCAGACATCGTCACTCAGACATGGATTTAGTATGGGGATGCCACTGCCACAGCATGGCACGGGTCTGACAGGAGACGCCGTCTATTCCTTCGCCTCCACATACTCGAAAAGCTGAACCACTTGCTGCACTCCATTGGTCCTGCGTGCGATGTCGGTAGCAGCCTCTGCCTCTTCACGGGTAACCAAACCCATCAGATAAACCACACCTTTTTCGGACACCACCTTGACCAGGGTTTTTCGCAACGCATTGTTCACCAGCATCTTGGCCTTGATCTGTGAGGTAAGCAGGCTATCGCTTCCGCGCATCAGCAACGTGCTGGGTGCCGCAACGTTTATCTCATTGTGTACATGCTTTACATCATTCTTCAAATTACGCACGGTATCGACCACAAAGTCACGCAACGCTTCACTGGGAACCTCCCCGGTAAGCAACACAAGTCCGTTGTAGCTGGTTACGTTTACGTGAGTCTTCTGCGCCGAGAAGTGATCATCACTCAGCAGAGCCCTCATCGTATTCCACTCAATGGCCTGATCCTCGACTATAGACCCCGCGCTGCGGCGGTCAATAGTCAACGCAGCCGTGGTCGCAGCACCGCCGACCAGTGCCACACCACAACCTGGCAACAGCAGTAACAAAAATGGCAAAAACAGGGGCTTCATGGCATTTGGCATGGCGTACGATTCCTCAAACAGGTTTATCTGGACTGAAAATACGACTGAAAGAATAACAGATTTTATCATCTCCTGGGCAGTCACTCTGCATCAAAAGCGCGTCGCAGCCAGCGAATATCCGGGCTGCGCAGGTCACCCACAAGTAGTACCAGATCGAAACGGCACTCGCGTATATCCGGCGCTAATCCCTGTCGCTGCAGATAATGCTCACTGGTCAGGATAATACGCCGGCGTTTGGTCCGGTTTAGCGCTTCAATAACAGGCATCCAGTGCTCGTCACGGCGAAATTTGACTTCCACAAACACCAGGGTGTCAGCTTCCTGCATTATCAGATCCAACTCACCGACACGACAACGGTAGTTTCTGGCCAGAAGACGCAGCCCCCGCCTTTTCAGATAACGCGCAGCGATACGCTCCGCCTTGCGTCCATCACGCAAATGCCGACAACTATTTTCTTCCCTGAACATGTCAACCGTAGACGGTGCTTACTCGTTCGGTACCGGAACACCCTGTTCGAATCGGGCCCAACTCAGTCGGCGCCTTATCCGGCCCCGGCTATCCAGGCCAAGTATCCCGGTCCTTCCGGAATAACGGTAACCACGCTGACCAAGCATCAACGGAAGCTGTCCTATGATCTGATATGCATCAATGCCCAGCGCATACAGGCGACGAAGGCTGGAATGCTGAATATCCCAGATACTGTCAAGCTGGATATATAGCGGAGACAACTGTTGCTGCGTTTCCACGATCCAGGGCAATGCCGGAAAATGCAGACTATTCAAGTCCATATCCATTGCCGGATTGGGATAACCTTCGTAGATGGCAGAGGAGGCATATACTGGGAGATGATCGGCAAAAAAGAAGCGAAACTGTGGCACAATCAAGCGCCCCTCCTTGGCCGAGGCAAACAATACAATACACTGCGCATCAATACGGCTCTGGGCTACCGTATGCAGTTTTAGTCCAAGATAGGCTTGCAGTTCGCGATAACGACGCTCGCTTTGCTGCACATCCAACAGCCGTTTTGCCACTTCCGTGTAGTCGGCAGCCCCGGGCGAATAACGCTGTTCGCTAACGATTAGCCCGCCCAGTTCCTGCCAGTGAGCGCGGAAATTCGTCGCCATGCGATTCCCCCAGTCATTGTCCGAGCTCAGTACCAGTACAGACACATATCCGTCAAGCCACAGACGCTCGGCCAACTGCTCGGTCTCGTGTTCCGGTGCCAATGCGAACTGGAACGCATGTTCAGCACGCGTCTCGACAACCGCTTCCAACTGGTTCAATGCCAGTATCGGTGGGCCTGGATCGGCCTGTTCCAGTACTTCCCGCAAAACCGCTTTTTGCAGTGGGCCAACAATAAAATCAACCCCCCTCTCCAACGCCCTACGGTACATCCCGGCGATATCACCGGTGGCAGAATCCAACACACTGATACGGGGGCGTGATGATGCATCCGCATACCAGGCCGCGAGGAAACCATGGTAGATAGCCTCTGCCGATTTCTCGTGCGTACCGGAAAACGGCAAAAGCAACCCGATATGGCGCGGAGAGAACATTGCTGATGGTATCTCACTGAGCAACATCGGCAGAATAGCCTCCACCGCTGGATGCGATGGGTGATTGGTCTGCCATCCCCGCAGCGCATTGGCATAGACCTCGTAAGGATGATTCATCAAGTTATGATACAGGATGGCCAGTTCGTACCAGCCGTTGAGCCGGGCATCGTCATCCATGCGCAAGGCATAAAGCGTATCCACTGACAACGCACCGAGCATATCCCAGATACGCTGGAGATTGTCTCGCCGCTGCTGTGGCTCATGCAACAGTTCCTGCAACTGTATGCGGGCAAGCAGTGCGTTGTGATGCTGCCCGACCTGTGGCAACCACTGTAGCTGTAGTCGCAGGACCCGCAGCCGCTGTTCCAGATTGGCGACAGTATCGGCAGCGGGAAGATGCTGTATCGCGGCCTGTATGTGCCCCTGTACCGCAGCAAGCTCGGCACGCACTATACGTAGCAGCATCCGGGTGTCAGCGTCGGCACCAACGATCTCGGTCGGTAGCAGTGATTGAGCCTGCTTAATGCGCTGTATCCGCAACAGCGCATCTGCTGCAAGCAACCGATAATACGCGGCGTTTGCACCGTCATCCTCAGCCAGCCGCTGCCAACTCTCGGCAGCCTCCTGATAGCGCTGCTGTGCACTGAGTTCCTCAGCCAGCAATCGCCTTTGGGAAAACTCCTCCGGGCTTGTCCGGTTTGGTGAAGCACAAGCCGCAAGCAGCAGACAGATATACAAGATCAGGGTTCGTTGCATACAGACATTTTCCTGTATTATGCGCAGGATTCAAGTGTGAGAGACGGCCGTAACGACTGTACCGTTGTCTCCAACAAGAAAAGTATTATGAGCGGGACCGCTGGTACACTATACGTTGTCGCCACGCCGATAGGCAATCTGGATGATATCGGTCAACGGGCACAGCAGGTGCTGAACAACGTGGCCCGGATCGCCGCTGAAGATACCCGCCACAGCGGTATCCTACTACACAAACTGGGGATCGACCGTCCGCTGGTATCTTGCCACGAACACAATGAAGACCAACGTCTGGACAGCCTGCTTGCCTGTCTGCACCAGGGTCAGGATATCGCGCTGATTGCAGACGCCGGCACCCCGCTGATCTGCGACCCGGGGTATCTGCTGGTCAATGCCTGCCATCGCGCCGGTATCCGGGTAGTCCCGATACCGGGACCATGCGCCCTGATCACAGCCTTGTCCGCCTCCGGTTTTCCTGCCGATCGCTTTGTATTCGAAGGCTTTCTGCCGGCACGCAGCACTGCCCGGCGCAAACGGATGCAGGCATTACTACAGGAAACCCGCACCATGGTGTTCTATGAGGCAGTGCATCGAGCCACTGATTTTCTGGCCGATGCCTGCATGGTATTCGGAGATGAACGGCCAGCGCTGATAGCACGTGAACTGACCAAACTGCACGAACAGTTAATCCATGGCACACTGGCTGGACTCGCTGTCCAACTGGGCAAGAAACCACTGCCTGCCAAAGGCGAATTTGTGATATTACTGCGCGGCCAGCAAGCCATCCCCACCTCGGAAGAGGAAGTGCTGCGTGTGCTTGGCATTCTGCTGGACCAGCTTTCGCTGCGTGATGCGGTAAGCCTGGCCAGCCGCATCAGCGGATGCGCACGCAATCGGGTCTATCGCCTGGCCCAGAAGCACTTTGCCGGCCGCTAGCTAAACAGCGTAACTACAAGAAAATCAGGGCTGTTCCGAACTCACTGCAAGGCGATAGGCCTGCACCATGCCATGTTGCATCAGCGGGAGCAGGAAGATGTCCTGTTCCCGGATATAACCCAGATCCGCAGTGCCCTTTCGCAGGCTAAGCAAGACATGCGTATCCCCCGTTTTGTCTATACGATAGACCTTTCCAGTCACCCAGTCAGACACCAGATAGTCACCACGCCGGTCCTGTTCCAGCCCGTCCAGATTGCCCAGCGCGGTACCACTGCCAATAGAAGATATCTGCCGCGTCTGATAATCCACCCGCTTCAGATGACCGGGAACATCCGTCTCGAAACCATCGGTCATGGTCCCCCAACTCGCCACCAGCAAGCCGGAATCGGTTGCGTACAAGCCATTCGGACCTTCCAGTTCAGGGCTCTCCAACCATACGGACAAAAGGCCATCCTCTATCACATAAATACGGTCCTTGCTCATATCGGACAGATAGATACGACCATCCGGTCCAGCGGCAACATCATTGAGAAAACCCACGTCCGGGACCGGCCAGACATTGGCGATAAGCACGTCTTCGACCTGTACCTCCAGCACTTCATCCAAATCAGCGATGTACAGACGATCACCCATCAACGCCATTCCCTTGGGTGCCTGCAGTCCACTCAACCATGCCATGTTCACTACCTCGCCAGACTCCTTCAGCACACTGATGAAACCGTTCCGATCCTTGTCCAGTGGCTCACCTCCCATACTTGAGATATAGATACGCTTGCGTTCACTGTCGTAGAGTGCGGACTCCGGACTAACGAAACCCGCCAGTTGCCACACCATTTCGGCATGCGTCGGATCGGGTTCCACAACCTCCGGTGCCTTCTTGTCTTTTTCCACCTGCTGTGGCTCGGGCTCACGGTCTCCGGAACAGGCTGCGAGCGCAGCCAGCAACAAAAACACCAGCGACCGTCCGCAATGCTTCATCCAAACACTGACTTCCATCCGATTGCTACCTCAAATACCAAAGAAACATGCCGGATGCTAGCATACCTGCCTCACCACTGACAACAGACAGACCCTGCACCGGGGGGTATCACCGGGGGGTATCATAAACCCGTCCACTACCCCTAATCAGTTTCCGGAGAGACATCCGCTTCCGGAGAGACATCCGCCACAGGCACATCCTCCCGCAGTTCAAAGCTCCAACTGATATTGGCTACCGTACCCAACATGATGGAAGCAGAGCAATATTTCTGCGTAGACAAGCCAATAGCGTGCTGTACCCGATCTTCGCGCAGACCCTTGCCACCAAGGCTATAGTGCATGTGTATATCGGTAAATACCCGGGGTTCAGTACTGGCACGCTGTGCGTTCACGGTCACCTCGCAGTACGTGACTGGCTGGCGCCCCTTGCGCAGTATGGACACCACATCATAGCCACTGCATCCCCCCAATCCGCACAGCAGCATTTCCATCGGCCGCGGACCGCGGTCCATGCCTCCACCCTCCGGTGGCCCATCCATCAGCACCCGATGCCCGGTACCGGAGCATGCCAAAAAAGCCGCCTTGTCCTGCCATGTCACCTTGATCTGCATTATTTCCCCATTTTCCACATTACCCGCGACCGCATTGGTCGCCCCAACCAACGGATATGATAGAGGACAGGCATGGACCACTGCAATTCCGGCACGCAGCAATATTTCCATACAGTAAAAACAAGCATATAAACGCCTTGCTCGCGCACTACCCTTGAAAACACCTATGGCGTGTCTTCAGGGATATCAATTTTTGTGGTTATCCAGTATTCAATGTCTACCAGCAGCAGCCTGTTGCCGACACCGAGTTGCCCCTGTTCCAGGTTCGGAGAATGATAAAGAGGTGGGAGTGGATTGCGGCTGAAACGTCACGGTAAATTCGGAACGGGAGATTTCCCGTCCCTGGAACAGGCTGACAATCGAATCTATCACGGCCCGCCGGTAGTGCCGACATCTTCGAAATACAGCTTCATGTTTATCACATTTTTGCCAATTTGCCGATTTTCTGTGCAATCTGAAATGGATTATAGACTACAAAAAAAAGGGCTCCAGCGACCTGCCTGATCGTGCTATTTTTCGAGAGAGCCGGCCCGCCAGACGGTTTTCGCCTGATCAGCCAACCATTTTTGGTGCTCCTGCAGGGATTCAATATTCCACTCTTTATACTTGGCAATGTTTTGGTTAATGCGGTAGCCACTTTCCTTGAGGGTTTGGCGTTTCCGCTCAAAGGGTTCCTGCCCCAGGTTGTGACTTTCCGACAGAATCGCCATATTGCCCAAACGGTCTATAGCGAGTTCATAGTTTTCTCGACCAAAAGCTGCCTGCCAATGATCTTCAGGGTTGCGCGGTAACACATGCTCCAGGGTCAGATTCGAGGCAGATGATTCATTGGCGGGGGAAAGGTGCTGTTCAATACCCCGCAACAGAAACATGATCTTTTTGCTGCTCTGCTGACTGGGCATGGTTTTGGTAATGAAATCCTGCTGAAATTCGTCGTCTTTTGGGTAGATAGGCGAAAGCCGCCGAGCGATTTCGGCAATGTCGGTTTTATCTTCATCGCACATAATAGTATTGGCAATCCTGTTATAAATGCTCTCCTGTTCCTTGGAGGATTTATTGCCGATCACATTGTAGCGGATGGAGATCACCGCTATCCACTTCGAAATTTTGATGAAATCGGCAGCATCAAACCGAAAATAGGCTGCCATTAACAAGCTCAATGGGGTTTTTACCTTGAACAGGTGAAGTATCTCCAGGTGCTTTTGGACCGCGGCGTATTTGCCGTCATCATACTCGGTCCAGAAGGTATCGAGATGGTTTTGCAGCGCGGAATACACCGGCGCCTTTTCGGTCAAATCTTCAAGATAAGGGATAACCTGGTCGGTCCGGGTTACCCGGTCTCTCAGTTCCCGATACAGCGCTTTTTTGTCGATTAGCTTGTGCTTCATCCCGCTATGGCTTCTCAGAAAGCTGGTGAAATTACTTTCCCCCAGTTGCTCCAGTATTTTCCCCCACCGGTCTTCAAAATCATCAAAGGCAGAATCATGGAGCCGCGCATTGGTTGCCATGGTGGATAGCAGATAGTTCTTCAACAGATCCGGAGCGGAGAGTCGAATGCCGCGTGCATTCAGCGTTTCAAATACCAGGTAGGCATTCAGGTCGTTCTTGACAGTAATGGTGGTAAACACCAGTCCGTCAGCAATGCCATTGATCACACCCGCCAGTTTGTCACCACTGGTGCCGTAAGTGGTCAACCTGTTTTGGAAAAATGCAAAGGTCCTGTTCATCTTGCGATTGGTCTCGGTGATGTTACGCCACTTTGGTATCTTCATGTCTTTGGTCAACGAGCCAAAATGTTGGTTGTTGTGGCGGTTCAGCGTCAGTTTTGCGGAACGCTCCAGTGTCACCGTGTCCAGCACACCAAGATACCTTGCTTTATAGGCCTCAAGGCGCTGCCGATTATTGTCCGCATCATCGCCCTTAGCGATCATTGCCTGGAAATGGTTAAGCGCCGCGGTAATCAGCAGGGAGATTGTGGCCAATCGTTGCTGACCATCGATCACCTGGAACACCTTGCCATCGCCACTCTGAAAGACCAGATAACCCATAAAATGCTGGGTTCGACTATCCAGCATGTGCTCTATATCCTGCCATAACTCTTCCAGATTTTTTTCGTCCCACGAATAATCTCTCTGAAATCGGGGGACAATATAGGATTTGCTGTTGTCCATGACTTCAGACAACATCTTGTTCTCCGGTTCCAGATAGAGTTTTTCGAATTTTATTTGTTGCGTGGTCTCATTCATCGGATGCCCCGCCTGCAAGCTGTGCACATGGCTTATGCCGTTCTGTTCCAGAATGGCGACCATGTTACCGGACGATTCGCCATATCATCTTAAACAACACACGCTCTCGGAGTATGTCCAATACTACCGGACCATATAATAAAAAGCCATTATATACAATCGTTTATGGTTTCTGCTGCCTGCGGCCAGCAACCACTACCAGACAGGGAGTCACTTTCGAGAACAGTCCGGTCGAACCGCCACAGTCGCACTGTGGTGAACCCGTGCAAAGGGTTCCCCCAGGGTAGAGATATCTATATACTCAAGCTGTGACACTAGCATAGAGCAGATTCACCGCGCCGTTGGCGGCGCGGATGCCCAAGACTCCATTAACACAAAATGTCATGCACACGATAGTAGTAATGAACCCCAAAGGCGGGTGTGGCAAAAGCACGATTGCGATAAACCTGGCCGGAGCGTTTGCCGCCCGAGGCGATAGCGTTGCCCTGATGGACTGCGACCCTCAGGCCTCCGCCGCCGGTTGGCACAGGGAACGGCCTTCAAATGCGGCTCCGATCACACTGTTACGTTGTTCGCTGGAGACATCCCGCATTGAAAAGAAAGTGGATTTTCTGGTGATTGATACGCCAGCAGGCCTGAAAAGCAAGGAGTTACGCTGCTTTCTGCGTTGTGCAGACAGTGTGCTCCTGCCGATCCTGCCATCTCCGATGGATGTACGGGCAGCGGAACACTTGATCACCAGACTAATCAAACTGGGTAAGCTTTCACAGCGCAAAGTGCGTCTGATGACGGTAGCAAACCGGGTAAGGGAAAATACCAAGGCAGCGGTGAAACTGGCGTTCTATCTCGAGCAACTGAGCCTGCCAAAGGGGAAGAAACTGCGCTGCATCACACTGCTGCGCCAAAGTCAGAACTACATACGCAGCGCCGAACAGGGCCTGAGCATATTCGAGTTTGCACCCACAGCCACCTGCTATGACCGGGAACAGTGGACGCCATTACTGAAGCACTTGCGCAAGATCTGAACAGACTATAAGCCATCCGGGACAGCCGCGGCCCGCGATGCGCCGCATATGGCCACAGTGTTCAGACCGACCCGACATATCCATCGCCTTCGGATACCAGTGCCAGGCCCTGCTCAAAATAGCGAGCTGCCTCCTGTCTGTTTCCCTCCTGCTGATATAGCCTGCCCAACTCATAGCAGGCCTCCGGATTGGCATGGGAGGCGATGCTGTTTTCCAGATATGTCCTGGCCTTTCCCCATAACTGGCTGTGGGCCGCCAATCGCCCCAATGAAAGCAACAATACCCAGTTTCCTTGATGCTGCCTGAGTAAGCGTTCCAGCCAACTCAACTGACGGAGCGGATGCTTCCCCCGGACCAGGCCGTACAAGCGCAGCAGACCCTGGTCAGGTTTGCGGCGAAGCGATTTTCGCAACAATGGTTCACAGTCGGCGGCATCATCTTTGCGCAAACGCTGACTGACATAGGTTTCCAGCAACCAGGAATGCCTGCGCAACCTCGCTGGCATACTGTTCCAGACCTGGTTGACAGCCTCGGACCCATGCTGCTCGCCCGCCTGCCGCAATAACCCCTCCCAGGCATTCAGTTGGCGTTCCAACAACACCCCCTGCTCCTCGCCACGCCCCCGGGACAGCCGCTTCTTGAGTTCCGGCAGCAGTTGCAATACCTGTTCCCAACGTCCCAGCCTGGAACAGGCCTCCAGCATAAGCTGTCCGATACGCACATTGCTGACACTCTCTTTTTGCAACGGAGACAAGGTTGCCAGGGCCTGCCGGTTCTGATCGTGATCGAGTTGCAACTCGGCCTGAGTAATGCCAACCAACAGACTGGCATCAGGATTGTCTCGAGTGGCACGCTCCAGATAACGCACACTTCGCGACTCCGCCCCCCTCTGCTGCGCGGCACGGGCGGCCAGTAACAGACTGACATATGGGGTAGCACTGTTTTTCGCCGCCGTACGCAAATGCTTTTCCGCCCTCTCCCAGTCGCGTTCCATCAACGAAGCCAGCCCCAGACTCAGATGTTTTTCCGCCAGCCGCAACCTGCGCTGGCGCAGGGTCCGGTGTGCATCCATCGGCAACCGGTTGATACGTATTATCGTGCGCAACAAAACATACAGCACGGACAACACCACGCCAAAAGCACACACGAAGAACAACATTGACATCGTTATCAGATATTCCCCGACCTGCAACATGACATAACCGTCGCTGGAATCAGCGACAAAGGCGAGCATCACACCACCCAGTAGAATGAACAGTATGACTAGCAGTGTACGCATCGTATCTTTCTTTAGCGATTCGTCAGACGATGGACGCCGGTTGGCAAAACCGGTATCAGTGCCGGTATGACGGAAACCCGGTTTGACAGGGAAAGCATCCGGCTACCGCATTTCAGCCCTGGAACGTAGAACAAGTTCGTGCAGAGTATCCAGTGCGGAACCAGGATCGGGCATTGGTGGCCTGAGTTCCAGCAGACGCATCCGTATCAACGCATCCTGCAGGCTGCTCACCATTTTATCAGTCGGGTCAAAATGCTCCTCCAGTAAGGCCATGATCAAATCAATACTGCCTCGAAAACTGTTGGTATCTCTGTTCAGCACCGCCAGCCTGGCGTTACCCAGCTCCTGTTTCAAACGCTCACGCAGACGTTTCTTTTCTCCTTCCAACAGCGGATTGGCAGTTCCAATACGCTGTATCGATATCAATGCGGCGACCTCGTCCCAAATCATGGACAACAGGGAACCCTTTCGCGGTTCATCCGACTGAGGTTCAGACACCTGCAACATGCCGGTTTTCAGGCTGAACTGTTCCACCTTTGATACCGTGCCCTGCAAATACAATGAGAGTCCACCGATGTCAACCGGGTTCAACCTGCCCAACAGCGCCACGTCCTCGAGTATCTTCTCCCGCACTGGCTGTAGCCCGGGGAGCGCAAGCCCCTGCAGACGTTCATGCGCCATGGACAATGCCTCTCTAGCCAGTTCCGGATCATGGCCAATCATGGCATGGTACTGTGCAAGACGGAGCAGATGCATCGACTCTATCAGAAAATGATCCGGTGCCGGTGCCGCTGCCGCCCCCACATCAACACCTTCCAGTATGTCGCGCAGTTGCCCCTGAGTGGAATGGAGATGCTCGATATCCCGCCGGGCCTGTTCGCTCGCCTGCTGCAGTTCCATCAACATGCGCTCCAATTCCACCGAACGTACCCTGGCACTATCCTCGGCATGCCGGGCCAGTTGCATCGCCTCTGCTATGCCCGACTTCAGAGCCATATGTGTTTCTCGTATGTTCCATAAAGTGAAAAAAAACATCGCGAATATCAGCACCCACCATACCAGCATGAACAGACGGTACTGCCTGTCCGAGCACCGCAGGTACCATGGTCGCGAATCCCTCGGCAAGCTGGTCGTCTTCTCATTATCCGTGTCAGTCATGGGAACAGTTCTCCATATGTGTCGCTCAGTGCCTGTATGAAACCCTCATCCGACGTGCTTTTGGCCAACAGGATAGTGCCGCTGTAGCCGAGTTCACGCGCCCTTTCCGCGCCACGCCTGCCAAACACCACCAACGTTGTCTGCAACAAGTGTGGGCGCACATCCGGCGGAGTGAATTCTAACAGATTTTCCAGGCCTTCATTGCTGCTTACCAATATCGCGTCCGGCTGCTGCCGCCATAGCTGGCGCAGCCGGGAATCGGGATAGTATGGCAGGATACGCCGATAGACCTCTATACAATCCACCTGTGCACCGCGTTTCACCAGGGTATGCACAAGCAGCGTCCTTCCGTTTCTACCCTTGATGATAACAAGTCGCTTGCCACGGACGCGCCGCTCCTGCAATTCCGGAATGCGCAACAGGGCCTCACTGTTTGCCCGCGACCCGGCACATCGCACATTCCCGTAGCCATGTGCCTCCAATTTCCTGGCGGTCCCCGCGCCAATACCCAGCAGTACCGGCAAAGGCCCCTCCACAGCAACAAGTAAAGGCAGACCATGGATGACCGCATTCGGGCTACAGAAAATGATCATGTCAGCGGCAGCCAACTGGCTGCCAAATATGGAACCTCGCACCGGAACAGGCTCTATCAGCAGGGCGGGAAGCGCTATCGCCGTACCTCCCTCGGCCTCTATCATCCTGCACAAGGCATCGCCCTGCCCCGGGGGACGGGTCACCACGATGATCCTGTCTTGCAGCGGCAACCGTTCACTGACACTCATTGCAAAGTCCGCAAAATCTCTTGCAGAATCCGGTCCGCCCCACTGTTCAGCAGTTCCACCCCCAACGCCTTGCCAAGTTCGGCGGCGGAGGCCGCGGGGCCTTCAATTCGACTATGCAGCAGCTCTTTGCCATCTACGCTGGAGACCATCCCGTCAAGACACAATATCGCCTCTGCCTGATAACTCGCATACCCCGCTATGGGCAGTTGGCAACTTCCATACAAGGTCTGGCTGAAATTGCGTTCGGCCAGCACACAGGCACCGGTACTGGCATCGTGCAAAGGGGCAATCAATTCCCGTGTCTGCATATCATCAACACGACATTCTATACCGATGGCTCCCTGGCCCGGGGCAGGAAGAAATTCGGCCGGCGACAGTGCGCTGGTGGCTCGATGTTCCAGTCCCAGCCGCTGAAGACCAGCCATCGCCAGTATGATGGCAGCATAATCCCCGGCATCAAGCCGCTGCAACCGCGTTCCCACGTTACCGCGCAACACCGGAACCTGCAGATCCGGGCGCAATGCCAACAACTGGCTTTTACGGCGCAAGCTGGAAGTGCCTACACGCGCCTCCTGCGGCAGTTCCTGGATGCTGTTTGCGCTATCACAGACAAAGGCGTCACGGGCATCACCGCGTGGCAGGATCACTGAAAGTTCAAGTCCCGGTGGCAGTTCTGCGGCAACATCCTTCATCGAGTGCACGGCAATATCCGCCCGTTTATCCAACAGCAACGCTTCCAGTTCCTTGATGAACAAGCCCTTGCCACCAATGGTGGCCAGCGGTGTTTCCAGCATGCGATCCCCCGCAGTCTGTATCGCCAGAATGTCCGTACGCAAATCCGGGTACCTGCGCATCAACAGGGTCTGGACATACCTTGCCTGCCATAATGCCAACGGGCTTTTTCGGGTAACGATACCCAACTGATTTTTGCTATTCATTTCGTGTACACTTCAGTGTCCAGGATTGGCTTTTGCGCAGATGCGCCGCACGATGAAACTTGGCATAGTCATGGATCCCATCGCCGGGATCAATCCCCAAAAAGACAGTTCACTGGCCATGCTGCTGGCAGCCGCAGCCAGGGGCTGGGAAACATATTACATGGAACCGGGGGATTTGTTCCTGCGGGGGGCAATACTGCATACCCGCACCCGCAGGATCGAGGTCCAGGATAAACCGCAAGCCTGGTATCGCCTGGCTGAAGCCCGGACCGTCGAATCCGGTTTTTTTGACTGCATACTGATGCGCAAGGACCCGCCCGTAAATATCGCTTATATTCATGCCACATGGCTGCTCGAGCAAAGCGAAGCTCCGGTGTTCAATGATCCTGCAGGACTCCGGGAGATCAACGAAAAACTCTTCATCACCCGTTTCCCGGATTGTATCTGCCCCTGTCTGGTAAGCAGTGAACAGGAATCCATCCTCGATTTTGTACAGCAGCATGGGGAAGTTGTATTGAAACCACTGGACTCCATGGGTGGTGAAGGCGTGTTTCGAAGCCACTCCGAAGATGACAATCTGCGCGTGATTATCGAAACCCTGAGCGCTCATGGGACCCGTCACATCATGGTACAGCAATATATCCCGGAGATCCGTGATGGTGACAAGCGCATCCTGCTAATAGACGGAGAACCCGTGCCATTCTCTCTTGCCCGGGTACCAGCCAGGAACGACTTTCGTGGCAATCTGGTCAAAGGGGCCCATGGTGAAGGACGGGAACTGGGCAAGCGTGACCGGCAGATCTGCGACCGGGTCGGAAAAACCCTGAGCCGGATGAATATCCTGTTTTGCGGGCTCGACGTCATCGGGGATTTTCTGACCGAGATCAACGTTACCAGCCCTACCGGAATACGCGAGCTTGATGCCCATTTTGATCTGGATATTGGAGACAGGCTGATGGACGCGATCCTGTCCAAACAACGGCGATAACGCATTGGTCTCAACAACTGAAACGCCAGTTCCGGTTATCACGGAGATCGACCCGCAGAGCAGGTTTTCTCTGACCCTCTGTCTGTCGATCATCTTCCATGCACTGCTAATCCTCGGCATATCTTTTGTCCCGGAAGAGCCGCAACAAAGCTATTACGAGACACTTGAAGTCACCATGGTGCAAATGCAGAGCGAGGCCCCAAAAAAAGCGGACCTGCTGGCACAGGCCAATCTTGAAGGCGGCGGCGCAGAAGAAGAGATACGGCACGCCGCCGACCCACAGGCAAAACCTCTGCTGGCAGAGGAACCACAGCCGCCCAGCCCGGAGACCCCGCCGGAGCCCGTGCCGACAGTCACACCACCGATACCGGAATCCGTACCGGAACCGCAACCCGAGATGGTCGAAGAGAAGGCAGTACCACCGCAACCCGAAGAAGTCGCAGTACAGGAAAGCACACAGACCCCTGAAAACAGCCAACCGGAAAGCGAGAGGTTGCTGAGCACCACGGAGGAAAATCCGGAACATCAGGTTGAAAAACAGCCAGTGGCACAGGAAAAACCGGCCGAAAAACAAGCGACAGCCACCAGTCCACCCAAACCTGAAAAAAAACGGCGGGCCAGGATCTCTGCTACCGAACTGCTTAGCAACAGCTTCCGCATCGCTTCGCTCAACGCCGAACTCAGAAGAAAGATGGAAGCAAAGGCGAAACGTCCGCGCCGAAAATTCATATCCGCCAGCACCCATCAGTATGACTATGCAGCCTACATGGCTCAATGGCGTTCCAAGGTCGAGCGCATCGGGAATCTGAACTACCCGGAAGAGGCGCGGCGCAAGGGCATAGCCGGCACACTGATGCTGGATGTGGCCCTGAATCCGGATGGCACGGTCAACAGCGTCTCCATACGCCGCTCTTCCGGCAACAGCATGCTGGACAATGCCGCGATCCGCATCGTGCGGCTGGCAGCCCCTTATTCACCTTTTCCTGAGAATATCCGCCGGGAGACCGATATCCTGCATATCATCCGGAGCTGGAAATTCGTCAATAACCAGTTTACACAGTGATATTATCGGCTCATGGCAACGAACGAAGAGACTGTGCTGGGTTTTGACTATGGCCAGAAACGCATAGGCGTCGCGGTTGGACAATCCGTGACCAATACCGCAACACCACTAACTACAGTGGCTGTACACAACCACAGACCGGACTGGAAGGCCATAGATGCCCTGGTCAAGGAATGGCAACCACTGCGGTTTGTGATCGGCTGGCCGTTGAATATGGATGGCAGCCGTCAACAGATGACCGCCAATGCGGAACGTTTCCTGCGTCAACTCGTTGCACGTTACAATGTTCCAGCGGAACTGGCAGATGAACGTCTGAGCACGATCGCTGCCAGGGAACGGGCCGGCAGGTCACAGATGCTGGACCCGGTGGCAGCACAAATCATTGTTGAAACTTTTTTTGCACAAAGTCGGCACGAGCAAAAATGAAAGAAATACCGGACACCGAACGCATGCTGGCGAATATCGAGCAGGGTTTACGCTCGATGATAGATACTGCCGGATTGCAACAGGTGCTGATGATTGGCATTCACACCGGAGGGTATAGAGTAGCAGGCATGCTGCACACTCGTCTGGCTCTGCGCTCCCCGCTGGCAGGCCTGGATATCACCTTCTATCGTGATGACTTCAGTCGCATCGGGATGAATCCGAAAGTGATCCCCAGCGATCTGCCGGTCGATGTTGATGACAGACACATTGTCCTGGTGGATGATGTGCTACATACCGGACGCACGGTACGCGCAGCGATGAACGAGATATTTGATTACGGGAGGCCGGCTTCCATCAACCTGGTAGTGCTGGTGGAACGTGATCGCAGGGAACTGCCTATACAGGCGGATATCGCAGGCGCACGGATGGAACTGCACCCGAATGAATACCTGAAGCTGGAAGACAAAAAAAACCTGTCCCTGAAAAAAATCCGCAGGACGGAATGAAGCATTCATCAGTACAGTCTGATACCACAGGAAAACTACGGCATTTCCTCAGCACAGAATATCTGGACAGGGAACAAATTTTTTCCATCCTGGATTATGCAGAAGCCTTTGCCGGAGTCGGCAAGCGACCAGTAAAAAAAGTGCCACTGCTGCGTGGCACCACGGTGTTGAATCTCTTCTTTGAAGCCAGTACACGCACCCGCACCACTTTCGAACTTGCCGCCAAACGGCTATCTGCCGATGTGCTGAATATCAGCATCGATTCTTCGGCAACGCGGAAAAAGGAGACCTTGTCCGACACACTGCGTACACTGGAGGCGATGTATTGCGATATGTTTATTGTCCGTCATCCGAATAGTGGCACAGCGAATTTCATCGCCAGGAATGTCACCCCGAATGTGCATGTGATCAATGCCGGTGATGGTTGCCACGCACATCCTACCCAGGCACTGCTCGATATGTTCACGATCCGCCGCCACAAACCCGATTTTCACAATCTCAAGGTGGCCATCGTTGGCGATATTCTGCACTCGCGCGTTGCACGATCCCAGATCCATGCGTTGAGCATCCTTGGTGTCCCCGACATTCGAGTGATTGCCCCGGATACCCTTTTACCCAGACAGGTAGAAACTCTGGGTGTGAGTGTGTACCGCGATCTTGATGCAGGCCTGTCTGGCGTCGATGTCATTATTGCCTTGCGTTTGCAGCAGGAGCGAATGCAGGGACAGTTTCTACCGAGCGAGGAGGAATATTTTCAGCGTTATGGCCTGACCAGCATGCGCCTGGGAAATGCCGCTAAAGATGTTGTCGTCATGCATCCCGGCCCGCTCAATCGCGGTATCGAGATCGAATCCTCGGTCGCTGACAGCCAACACTCGGTGATCCTGCAACAAGTCAGTCACGGCATTGCAATACGCATGGCTATCATGGCACTGGTAACGGGACATCCGCGCCATGAGGCCTAGGCTTTTCCGTCGTCTCCGGACACAGCGACGATGACACATATGCACATACTGATTAAAAACGGGCGTATTATCGACCCGCTACAAAAAATTGACCGCAAGGCCAATCTGTATGTTGGTGAAGGACGTATCCTCTCCGTGTCACGGAAACCATCCGGATTTTCTCCGGATCATGAGATCGACGCCCATGGCTGCATCGTGTTGCCTGGCTTGGTGGACCTTTCAGCGAGCTTGTCCGACGGGAAAGACATTGAATGTGGTAACACGACCCGTGAACTGGCAGCCAGTGCACGAGGGGGCGTGACCAGCCTTTGTTGCCCCCCGGACAGTGTCCGGGGAATGGACAAGGCGACCGTGATCGGATCCATGTTGTCTCACTGCCGCCATGCCGACAATGCGACGGTGTACTGTCTCGGGGGAATGACACAAGGGTTGCAGGGACACCAGTTGAGCGAGATGCAGGCACTGAAAAACGCTGGATGCATCGCGGTCAGCAACGCCAATGCCCCGATAGATGAGGGAATCGTGTTACGACGCTGCCTGGAATATGCGCGCAGTTGCGATCTGCCAGTCTTTTTCTTTGCCGAGGACAGCAGCCTGCGTAACGCCGGGGTCATCCATGAGGGAGAGATCAGTACCCGATTGGGGCTACCTGCCATCCCCGAAACAGCGGAGACAGTCGCCATCGCACGTGTCCTGCTGCTGGCAGAACAGACTGGCATTCGATTGCATCTCTGCCGCCTGTCCAGTTCCCGGGCAATGGAAATGGTGGGTGCAGCACAGCGCAGTGGATTGCCAGTAAGCGCCGATGTGGACATCTGTCATCTGCTGTTGACGGACAGAGATGTCGGTTATTTCAACAGTATGTGCCACCTGCGTCCGCCACTGCGTACCCGGACGGACCGCGCCGCACTACTACGCGGCCTCTCGGAGGGTGTGATTGCCGCAGTGTGCTCGGATCACCGGCCTCTGGATGAAGATGCCAAGACCCGTCCCTTCGCACTGACTGAACCGGGGGCCTCCACGGTGGAACTGCTACTCCCACTGATGCTGCGACTTGTGGAAGAAGAACAGGATCTGACGCTTGATGTGGCGGTCGCCGCGCTAACGCATCGCCCCGCTGCAATTATCGGTACCGATGCAGGCAGTCTGACTGTGGGGGGCAACGCGGATATCTGTGTGGTAGACCCTGAAGCAGCCTGGACCGTAGATCGAAATTCACTGCTGAGCTTCGGGAAGAACTGTCCTTTCAACGGTTGGATGCTGCCCGCCTGTGTCAAGTACACACTGCACAAGGGACGAATTGTGTACTCCAGGGAGAACGATGACGCAGCACCGTAATACACTGTTGGTGGAAACAGCACAGGTGCTGGAACAGATTCAACTGGCAGACGCCCAGTATCAGTTGCGATTGCGTTGCCCTGACATCGCAGACATGGCACGACCAGGGCATTTCCTGCATATCCAGTGCGATCCCGTACTACCGATGCGTCGCCCGATGTCCATTATGCGAACCCATCCGAGTCAGGGCAGTCTGGACATGCTCTACCGGGTACAAGGCCAAGGCACACAGTTCCTCAGTCGCAAAAAGCCGGGAGACACAGCGGAACTGATCGGACCGATCGGCAAACCGTTCAAACTGTCCGGGTACCGTGACCGTCCACTGCTAATCGGCGGAGGGCTGGGCATCCCTCCCATCTTTTTTCTCAGCGAACACATACACAAACGCCATCCAGACCTGCGATTGCTGGTGTTGCTGGGCTCCGAGAGCCGCTTCCCATTCAACCCCCGCCCATCGTGTGTCCTGCTACCAGGCATGCCTGCCGAGGCAACTGCCGCCATGCCTGTTCTGGATGACTGGGGAGTTCCCTCACGGCTTTGCTCATGGCGGGATTTTGCTGGCTGTTACCAGGCCCATGTCACTGATCTGGCAAGGCTGTGGCTACAGCAGTGCGATCCGGCACAGCGCGCCCAGACCGAGATCTTCGCCTGCGGTCCGGAACCGATGCTGCGTGCCACCGCAGGCCTGGCCGCAGAGTTTGGATTGCCCTGTCAGATTTCGGTAGAGGAATATATGGCCTGTGCCGTGGGCGGCTGCGCAGGCTGCGTGATCCCGGTACATACCAACGCAGGGATTTCGATGCAACGGGTCTGCATCGAGGGACCGGTATTTGAAGCCGCCAGTATCTACCCTGCCACCTAAGCCCGACATCACACGCCCAGGCAGATTACGCGCAGATACGGTCAGGCATCGCGTTTCCACGTAAATGTGGAAGTGGTCGCATAGTTCCATACCGCGCCAGAGAGCGCCCCGATGCAATTTGCCAACCACCACGGGACATTCGTGTACTGATGAAACATCAACACAACAGAGAAATTGATCATCGCACCAAACAAACAGGCAAGATAAAAGCTCCATAGACCACGAAAGAAGTTCCAGCCACGAAGCATCCTCGTACGAAAGGTGAACAGGTTGTTCAACGTGTAGTTGTTTGTCATTGCAATGAAAATGGAGGCTACCAGCGAGACGGCATAGTCCATCTGCAAAACTCTGTACAGCAATGCCACGCACAATAGCTGTACCACCATCCCGGACATTCCCACGGTAATGAAGAGCATGAAATTAACCGGGAGATAGCGGCCCAGCGACTTGGCGATCAGTAAGGTAAAGAACTCCCAGATCACAGTGCTGCCGAGCTTGCTTTGGCCATATTTCCGTTGCCGCATGACATAAGGCACTTCCATGCATCTGGCAGGTTTTGATGGCGACACCAGTATATCGAGCAGTATCTTGAAACCGCGACCATGCAACTGATGCACCACACCCTCAAGATATTCGCTACGAACGATGAAAAAACCACTCATCGGATCAGTAATATGAGAGGGAAACAAAAAACGTGCAATACCGGTTGCAATCCGACTGATACGAGCGCGTGCCGCCGAAAGCGTCCCAATGCTTCCCTGCTCCAGATAGCGGCTGCCAATAACGATATCAAGTCCCTGCTGGCGCAGGGTATGATACATCATCGGAAGTACACTGACATCGTGCTGAAGATCGGCATCCAGCACCGCAAAACAGGGCGAGTTACTGGCCAAAAACCCTTCTATACATGCCGAGGCGAGTCCCCGACGTTTCAGCCGCTGCAGACAACGGATACGGGGGTCACGCCTACCCTGTTCACGTACCCGCCGGGCAGTCCCATCCGGCGAATCATCATCAACGACTATCAGTTCCCAATCGATCCCACCAAGACATCTGCGTATCTCATCAATCAGCGGTTCAATACTTTCCGCTTCGTTGTAGGCGGGGACTACAACCGTCAGCTCGGTACTCACCAAACCTAGCCAAAATTTATCCTGTTTTCCAGGTTGGCCTTCGAATCCGCATTGGACAAGGCCTCCTCCAGACTGATGTCACCACTGATATACAAATCGTAGAGCGCCTGATCGAAAGTCTGCATCCCGGCCTGGCCACTCTCTTCCATCGCCTGTTTGATGGAAGCAATCTCCCCCTTCAGGATCAGCTCGGCGATATACGGCGTACACAACATGATCTCCATTGCCGCACGCCGTCTCCCATCCACCCCCCGAACCAACCGCTGTGAAATGATGGCACGCAAATTCATCGACAGATCCATGTAAAGCTGCCTGTGCAACGCCTGCGGAAACATGTTTATTATCCGCTCCATGGTCTGATTGGCATTATTGGCATGCAACGTGGACAACGCCAGGTGCCCGGTATTGCTCAATTCCATGGCAGCCTCCATGGTATCGCGGGTACGAACCTCCCCGATCAAAATCACATCCGGGGCCTCACGCAGAGACGACTTGAGCGCCGCGCTGTATGACAAGGTATCCACCCCTATTTCACGCTGATTGACCAACGATTTGATGTTCGGATGACTAAACTCTATCGGGTCTTCAATCGTCAGTATATGCCCGGTCTGGGTCTGATTTCTGTGATTGAGCATTGCCGCCAGCGTGGTCGACTTGCCGGACCCGGTAGCACCCACCATCAGCACCAGGCCGCGCTTGACTGTGATGATATCTTTCAACACGGTCGGCAACATGAGTTCTTCCACCGTAGGAATTTTGGATGGAATTCTGCGTATTACCATCGTGGCATTGCCACGCTGGCGAAATGCGTTTACCCGGAAACGGGTCGATTCACCCGGGAGAACGGTGGCAAAATCGCACTCCATACTCTCCACATACTGCTGCTTCTTTCTCTTGTCCATGATCGAGAAGGCAGCCGCCTCGATCATCTCGGAGGAAAGTACCGTTTTACCAACAGAGTTGATAACACCCTCAATCTTGATCTTTACGGTAGCACCTGCGGAAAGAAACAGATCAGAGGCTTCCTTCTCCGCAACCAATTTGAGATAGGGCGTCAAATCCACGCGAGTGCTCCCATCTTCATCTCTGAAAAACTACCTTCTGAATTTGTCCATCTCCTCTTCTTTTATAGAAAGATAATCCAGCCCCTCGGTAATATCCTTGTCCTTGGACTCTTTACCATGCAGTTTTATCTTCAGACGCAACTCATTCATCGAATCCGCATTGCGCATCGCATCTTCATAGTTGACTCTGCCTTCCTCAAACAGATCAAACAAGGCCTGATCGAAGGTTTTCATGCCCAACTCATTGGATTTGGCCATTATGCTCTTGATCTCATGTACCTCCCCTTTCAGTATCAGATCCGAGATCAGCGGGGAATTCAACAGGATCTCGACAGCGGCAACCCGGCCTTTTCCATCCGGGGTCTTCAGTAGTCGCTGCGATACCACGGCCTTCAGGTTCAAGGACATATCCATCAGCAACTGCTGCCTTTTCTCTTCCGGGAAAAAGTTGATAATGCGGTCAAGCGCCTGATTCGCACTATTGGCATGCAACGTTGCCAATGCCAAATGTCCAGTCTCGGCAAACGCTACACCAAACTCCATGGTCTCTCGATCCCGTATCTCCCCGAGCAATATCACATCGGGGGCCTGCCGAAGCGTATTTTTCAACGCAACATCCCAACCTTCCGTGTCTATACCGATCTCTCGTTGCATCAGAATGCAGTTTTTATGCGGATGCACGTATTCAATCGGGTCTTCAAGCGTTATGATATGGCCGTAACTGTTCTGGTTACGGTAATCGATCATCGCCGCCAACGTGGTGGACTTCCCGGAACCGGTCCCACCCACCATGATAACCAGACCATTCTTGGTCATTACCACATCCTTGAGCACCTCAGGCAACCCCAGCTTGTCCAAATTGGGCACCTCGGTTTCGATCGTCCGCAATACCGCGCCACAGCAACCCTGCTGTACATAAGCGTTGGCGCGAAATCTCCCTATGCCTTTGGGAGAAATTGCAAAATTGCATTCCTTAGTGGCCTCGTACTCCTTCAACTGCTGGTCATTCATCATACCGTAAACCAGCGCTTTGGTATCATCGGCACCCAATACCTTTTTCGACACCGGGGTAATCTGGCCGTGGACCTTGATTGCCGGGGGAAACCCCACTGTCAGAAACAGATCGGAACCCTTCTTCTCTATCATCAGCTTGAGCAGATCCCGAACCAGTTTTATCGCAAGATCTCTTTCCATACGCCGCTATCCAGTTGTGTCAGCTAATTCTAAAACACCCATTATCCGTCTCCGGACCATGGATTCTACACTTTCTCATCATCTTCTTGAAATCTTCTTGAAATCTTCCTTGTTGGCCGCCTTGCTTCGCGCTTCCTCCATATCCACCAGATTCTCCTGCACCAGACGTTTCAAATTCTGGTCCAGGGTCTGCATGCCGAACTGTTGCCCGGTCTGAATAGCAGAGTACATCTGGGCAACCTTGTTTTCCCGGATCAGATTGCGTATTGCCGGGTTGCCAATCATAATCTCATGCGCGGCAACCCGGCCGCCTCCGCGCTTTTTCAACAAGGTCTGTGAAATCACCGCACGTAACGATTCCGACAACATGGACCGAACCATCTCCTTTTCCTCCGCCGGGAACACGTCCACGATGCGATCTATGGTTTTGGCAGCGGAACTGGTGTGCAGAGTTCCAAACACCAAGTGTCCGGTCTCGGCAGCAGACAGGGCCAGGCGTATGGTCTCCAGGTCACGCATCTCGCCGACCAGAATCACATCCGGGTCTTCGCGCAACGCGGAACGCAGGGCCTCGTTGAAACCGAGGGTGTCACGATGCACCTCACGCTGGTTGACCAGACAACGCTTGCTCTCGTGCACAAATTCTATCGGGTCTTCCACCGTCAGTATATGTCCGTATTCGGTCTCGTTTTTATGGTGGACCATCCCCGCCAGGGTAGTGGATTTCCCGGATCCGGTAGGCCCGGTGACCAGCACCACGCCCCGAGGATAGTCCGAAATTTCGGTGAATATCCGGGGAGCGTTGAGTTCCTCCAGGGTCAGGATCTTGGAGGGGATGGTACGAAAGACAGCTCCTGCACCACGATTGTGATTGAAGGCATTGACACGAAACCTCGCAAGATTGGGGATTTCGAAAGAGAAATCACACTCGAGGAATTCCTCATAATCCTTGCGCTGCTTGTCGTTCATGATATCGTAGACCAGATCATGCACTTCAGGATGATCCATCGCTGGAACATTGATCCGTCTCACATCGCCATCCACACGGATCATTGGCGGGAGCCCGGCCGACAAGTGCAGGTCGGAACAACCGTTCTTTACGCCAAAAGCAAGTAATTCACCTATGTCCATTACTTCTCTCTCCCAAAGTTGCTCAGGTATTCGGTCCGGATCTCGGTCAGCAGGCAAGCCCGCATAACGGCTTCAGATTTTCCATGCCACCAGTTTGCCACAACGTCACATGGACACTTATGATGTTACGTTAAATACGACATGAATTCCATCCCTTTCGGATTGCAGACGAGCTGTCACCTGAACTGGACACAAGACCCGGGCTGCGCAACGGACAGGAGACACACCAAAAACAGCGGAGGTCAGCATTGCTTAGCGCCCTGCAGAAACGAACCCGTCAAGCCATACGCGATGCCGAGTTACGATTTGGTCGCCAACCGGGGAGCGTAGGTCTGCTCGCGGTCAGCAAGACCCGCAGCGCGACGGAGTTGCGCCATGCCATGCAAGGCGGACAATGTGACTTTGGCGAGAATTATCTGCAGGAAGCACTGGGGAAGATCGCCGAACTGCAACGACCCTCGATACCCGCCGCTGAATCCGCCACATCCACCGGCACACAGTGTCGGCCAATATGGCATTTCATTGGTGCGATACAGTCCAACAAGACCCGGCAGATTGCCCGTCATTTTGATTGGGTACACACTGTGGACCGCGAAAAGATCGCCGAGCGCCTGAGTGCCGCCCGTCCACCCGGGGCGCCGGAGTTGAATGTCTGCATACAATTCAATCCCAGCGCCAAACATACGGATCGGCCCGGGGTCGGACCAAAGCGGCTACCGGAATTACTCCGGCACATGGATGGATTACCCGGTCTGCGACTGCGTGGCCTGATGGTTTTCCCCCCACCGGAGGAGAGTTTCGCCGCACAGTGTCGGGTTTTCTCACAGGCCCGGCAACTCTTCGAGGAACTCGCAACGGCACCCAAAACCTCTGCAGGGGCCTGGGACACCCTATCGATGGGCACCAGCCATGACCTGCTGGCCGCGATCGCCTGTGGTTCGACCCTGGTGCGCGTGGGAACCGGGTTTTTCGGCACACGCGGATAAGATCCAAACCCACACTGGGGAAATTCCGCCCCGGCTATGCTACTGTGGATACATGCTGGAAGATAACAGGATCGCTGTCATCGGCTGCGGCAACATGGGACGCAGTATCATCGGTGGACTAATCGCCAGCGATTTTCCGGCCCGCCAAATATGCGGCTATGACACGGATATGGAGAAACGCCGTCAGATGGAACAGCAGTTTGCCATCGACACCAGTGATAACATCCGCACGGCGGTTGCCGCCGATGTGGCATTGATGGCGGTCAAACCACAGCAATTCCGCGAGCTGATGCCCGTTCTACGCAGCGGCCTGGGCACACGCCATCCGCTTTTCATCTCGGTAGCAGCAGGGATCCGGCTTGCCACACTTGAAGCCGGGCTGGGATCGGCACAAGCGATAGTGCGGGCGATGCCGAACATTGCCGCCCTGGTACGTGCAAGCACCACTGGCGTGATCGCGAATGCAGCCGCCAGTGATATGGACAGAAAGATAGCGGAGACGATCCTGTGTGCGCTCGGGAACGATTGTTACTGGTTCTCCAATGATGACGAAATGGATACCGTAACCGCGGTGTCCGGCAGTGGGCCAGCCTATTTTTTCCTGGTAATGGAGGCAATGCAACAGGCGGCCGAGTCCATGGGCATGGAACCCCAACGGGCACGTCTGCTGGTACTGTCTACGGCGCGGGGGGCCACCGAGTTCGCCATGGCCGGGGAAGAAGGACTGGCCCAACTCGGACAGCGGGTCAGTTCTCCGGGGGGAACAACGGAACAGGCCATACGGGTACTGCAACAGGGCGGGTTGACCGAACTGTTTGCCACAGCCCTTGAAGCGGCCCGGGGACGCGCCTGCGAACTGGCGCAGCAACAGGGCCAGTAAAATGCACAATTATCAACGTGAATTCATACACTTTGCAGTTGAACATCAGGTTCTGCGGTTTGGAAACTTCCGTACCAAATCCGGCCGTGACAGCCCGTATTTTTACGATAGCGGCGGCTTTTCCCATGGAGTGGGGATCAGCCGACTGGGAGAATTCTACGCCGCCGCGCTGCATGGCAGCGGGATACGCCCGGACATGCTGTACGGACCTGCCTACAAAGGCATCCCGCTGGTGGTATCGCTGTCAATGGCGTGGCACCGGCTGACCGGGGTCTCGCTACCCTGGTGCTTCAATCGTAAAGAAGAAAAACCGCACGGTGAAAAAGGAAGGCTGGTTGGCGCTTCCCCCGCAGGGAACGTACTCATCGTTGACGATGTAATCACCTCGGGACTCTCAACGGATGAAGCTTGCGCCATACTGAGGACGACAGGGGCGACCCCTTGTGCAGTCATGGTGGCGGTCGACCGTGAGGAGATCGGGCAAAACGGCGAATCCGCCATTGCAGAGGTGGAACAACGCCATAGTATACAGGCACTCTCGATAATCCGGCTGGGCGACATCATGGAATACTTGCAGGATGACCCCATATTAAAAGCCAACCGGGAGGCATTGACGCGCTATCGTTCCCGCTACTGTGTTGCACACTGACAGCATAAGCGTAATATATTGGTAGCGTGAGTTTGGGAAATATCCAGCTTGGATATTGAAAAAACACAGTTTACCAAGGGTTTGAAACTGATATCTTGATGCTGCTTTTGATGATTTGGGGAAGTCTGATATGAGAAAAACCATCGATAATTCGGCAAACGCGATTGCCGCTGCCTTTCTTGCGGTCGTTTGCGTATCCTGCCAGGATGTGGCCGCCGCGATCAAATGCTGGAAAAACCACGAGGGGGTAAAGGAATGTGGTACCCAGATCCCTCCGGAGTTTGCCCAGCAGGGCCACGAAAAACTGAGCCGGCATGGCACCAAGGAAAATGTGGAACGGGCGCCAACCAAAGAAGAACTGCTACAGATGGAGGAAGAAAAACATCGTATGGCGGAGCAGGAGAAGCTTCTTGCGGACGAACGCAAGAAAGACGAGTCGCTACTCCATGTGTACAGCACGGTGAAAGACCTTGAGCGGGCGCGCGATGAAAAGATATTGTCTCTGGAAGGAAACTCCCGCTTTCTGACTTCCCAGATTGAAAAACTCCAACAACGCCTCGACAGGAAAATGGACCTGATTACCCAACAGGAGAAATCCGGCCATGAAGTTTCCAGGCAACTCTACCAGGATGTGGAATCCATACGGCGGCAAATACAAAAGAGTAGTACCTCTATCGAGGAACTGCGCGAGCAGATACAGGTGGTCAACGCCGAATTCAGCGCGGACATTGCCCGGTTCAAGAAATTGAAAGGTGTAACGTCCACCACGCAAAAGCAACCTCAGGAACAGGAGAAATCGAAGTAACGACAGGCTGGTCCAAACTTGGCCTTATAACAACGGCATCATGTCCTGGCCCGTTTCACCGGCCCAGGCCAGAAAATCGTTCGCAGCCATTCAACTTTTGGAGAAATTAGCCGGGGGGATTTAGACATGTCAGAAACTACCGAAGCAAAAACCATGTGGTCCGAGTCGTTGTTTGAAACACTGTACACTGCGATTGAACGAAAAAAAGGCAAGGAGATCATTCTCGACGTTGTCAAGGACCTCAATGGCAAGGGGTACAAAAACGAGGTACTGGTTCAAAAGGTTCAAAAACGTCTGGGGGGAAAGGCCTCCAGCGAACTGCATTCCATGCTGTGCGGAGACTATGCCAAATCTCCAGCCGCCAAGGCGATAAAAAGAGGCAGGAAGGCAGCAAAAAAAACGCACTCTGACGACATAGGGGGAAAATTGGAGGAATGGTTCGAGGCGGTCAAGACGTTCATCAACAATTTGACTCGACATTGACAGAACCAGCAATGTCTTTGGCGACGCTGGCCTGACCACACCACCAAAGCAGGCCCTGTGGGGTTTGCATATTTACCGACTGATCCGATCCTGTATCAGCGTTCCCACCCCTGCATCGGTGAATATCTCCAGCAATACAGCATGTCTGGTCTGTCCATCAATAATGTGCGCACAGACCACCCCGTTTGTCACCGCTTCTGCGATAGCGGTGGCCTTGGGTAACATGCCCCCCCGAATTTTCCCTTCCGCCAGGTAATCCCTGAGCGTTTCCGCATCCAGCCTGTTGATGACCTTGCCACCATCGTCCTGCAAGCCAGGCACATTGCTCAGCATGATAAGCTTTTCTGCCTGCAATACCTGCGCCAGTTTGCCGGCGACCAGATCCGCATTGATATTATAGGATTTCCCAGCCTCATCCACACCGACAGGGGCTATCACAGGGATAAAATCGCCTTGTGTCAGCAACCGTATGACATCGGTGTTGAGCGCCTGCACCTCCCCGACCTGCCCGACATCGATAATCTCCGAGGCTTCATACCGCCCGCCATCCTGTTCCTGTGGCAGTTTCCTGGCTTTGATCAGTCCGCCATCCTTGCCACTCAGGCCCACCGCTTGACCACCATGCTGATTGATGCGCTGCACGATCTCCTTGTTAACCTGTCCACCAAGCACCATCTCCACAATATCCATGGTCTCCGCATCAGTCACTCGCATTCCATTGACAAAAGTGCTCGATTTGCCAATCCGTTCCAGCAATCTGCCGATCTGCGGGCCACCACCGTGCACCACCACCGGGTTGATCCCGACCAGCTTCATAAGCACCACATCACTGGCAAATCCTGACTTCAGGCTGGCATCAGTCATGGCGTTGCCGCCATATTTGATAACCATGGTCCTGCCGCGGAAACGCCGGATGTACGGTAAGGACTCAGTCAGGATCTCCCCGATGTGCGGGGAAGTTCGCGTGGTCTGCGACACAACTTAGAAGGGCAGTTCCAGGGCAGGGTCGATGGCGAGCAACAACTCGCGGAACTTCTCCTGGATATGGTGCAGACCCTTCTCATTGTCACTCTCGAAGCGCAGGATTAGAAACGCGGAGGTGTTGGAGGGTCGAATCAGTCCCCAACCATCCGGCAGTTCCACACGCAGACCATCAACATCAATAATCCGCGCATCTTCAAACACCGTCTTCATCTGTTCCGCACAGGCCTGCATCATTTCCGAATGTTTCTGTTCCGCCAGAGGAATACGCAACTCCGGCGTAGCGACACCCTCCGGCAACGCGGAAAATATTTCTTCCGTGGAACGATCCTTTTCCTTCATGAAGCGCTCCATCATCCGTGCTGTGGCATATAGTGCGTCATCAAAACCATACCAGCGCTCTCCCCCAAAGAAGAAGTGGCCACTCATCTCTCCTGCAAGCAGGGCCTCGGTTTCATGCATTTTGTTCTTGATCAACGAATGTCCGGTCTTCCACATCACGGGCTTCCCACCCGCATCCGTGATGAATTGATGCAGATATCTGCTGCATTTTACGTCATAGAGGATCGTGGCACCCGGATTGCTCTCCAACACATCCTGTGCCAACAGCATAAGCTGCCGGTCCGGCCAGATGATCTTGCCCGAAGAATCCACCAGCCCCAACCGGTCCCCGTCACCATCCAGTGCAAATCCAACATCCGCATGCACCTCCTGCACGGTGTCCGCAAGTTCCTGCAGGTTCTCCTGCTGGCTGGGATCAGGGAGATGACTTGGAAAGTTGCCGTCTACCTCGCAATGCAACTGCAATACCTCATGGCCCAGCGCCTGCAACAGCCGCACAACAAGCGGACCCGCCACACCGTGACCGGCATCCACCACCACGCGTTTGGTGTCCGACAGTACCACCGGAATGTCCTCGCTAATCTTGCGCAGATAATCAGGCACAGTGTCCTGTGTGGTCAGTTTGCCAACGCCGCCTATGAGATAGTCCATATCCTGAACCTTCCGTAACAGACCCTGAATATCCTCTCCAAACAGTGTCTGTCCGTCGATGACGACCTTCAATCCATTGTATTCCGGATCATTATGGCTTCCGGTCAACATGACACCACTGCCCACTTCCAACTGGGTCACGGAAAAATACAGTACCGGGGTTGGAACCATCCCGATATCTATCACGCCAATCCCGGTCGAACGCAGCCCGCGAATCAATGCGACGACCAGTTCCGGGCTGGAATTACGGCCATCCCGGGCAACCACGATCTGCTGGTTCATACACGCCAGCGCGGTGCTCCCAATCGCCATGCCCAGATGTTCCACCACGTCTGCATCGAAATTTTTTTCCACAACACCGCGGATATCATACATACGGAATATCAGTGGATCCGGTGTCACCGATGGTGGCGGCGAACCCGTAGGCGCAGTGGCATCGCCAAGACTCTTTCCCCCGCCCTGTCCCTCCTCATGATCAAGAGACGCCGCACTGATATCAAGCGTCTCCGACTCGGTATCGATAGTGGTCTCTTCTCCATCCATAAACAACGCATGCGCCGCATCGATGGTCTCCCCTTCAGTGTCGATAGTGCCTTGACCCATCGCCATATCAGGCCCCGCACCGTACTCGGAATACTCCGACATTCCCACCTCCGAATGACCAAACTGGGGAAAGTAGCGATTCGCCCACGGGACACGCCCCTCCATGATGTCACGCACGGCACCCTGGTACAGCATCCTGTCCTCTGGCAGTAACGAACGCTCCCCGGCCCCGGTAGCGGTCTTGATCCCGGCCTTTTGCCCGGACCGAAATCGCAAATACCATCTCGCCCCCAAACCCAGCAACAATAGCAAGACGCCTGCGGCAATGAACTTCAGCAGTGACTGCATTGCGCCCGCTCCCAGTTGTGTGGCCTGCCTGAAATCACCACTGGACAGATTGGGCATCCAATAATAGAGCTTCCAGTTGCCAGTCTTCAGTTCCACCGTTCGGGATGGGGTTATATTCGCAATCTCTTCGGGCTTTGCCCCACGGGAGACCATGACATCACGCCCCTCGCCAGAGGACCGACGCAATTCCAGATATCCCTGCAGTTCGGACTGGTCCAAAGGCCCGGACACCAGCTTTGTATCCAGACTCAGATGCAACATCCCCTGTGCCTCTCCATTGGTATCTCTGACGGTATGGGCCAACACAATATGCGCCCTCTCACTACCTGGCAATATGAACTCCGGACCACTGGTATCGGCGTTTTTGTCCAGCATGTCCTGCAACATCCTGATGGAAGTGAAAATGAACGGTGGGTCTGCCGACGGGTCCAACTCCAGATAAACCCCGGCAGGAAACAGACGCAGCTTCAGCGCATGGGGGATGTCCTGTCCCAACCGCTCCCCGAGTGCCTCAAGCGCCTGCACATCCCGTGCAGCAAACAGGGGTATCAGTTCCGGTTCTCGGCCTGCCTGCAACAGCCCCTGCCACGCCTTGTCGAATGCCTGGTCCAGCCGTGTAGCCAACGCCTCCAGGACCTTCAGCTCCGCGGCATCATCCCCACCACCATCCACCGCCGCCAAAGGCGCTGACAACAACAGCACCAGACACAACCAGACACTGTGTGACAAGCGCCCACCCAGGCTGCAAAATCGCACTATCTTTCCCGGCATCATGACACGTGTGTCGCTATCAACTCAGACCAGGGAAACCCGAAAACGGGTCCAATGCGGAAAAACACACCTTCAGTGTCTCGACTGAGCCGCATAAGGAAACTGTACATGGTAGCGTTGCACAACGGTTTGCAACAACCTCCTCGCCAATCGGGTTTTCGGCATCCGGGGCAGACACAGCCGCCCACCATCCCAGAGCAACACCAGAGAATTGTCCTCGGTACCAATACCCTGGGCTTCACCGACCTGATTGGCAACGATCATGTTCAGTGCCTTATCACGCAATTTGCCACGGGCATAATCTTCGATTCGTTCCGTCTCCGCGGCAAACCCCACAGTAAACGGTGAGGGGTCTCTATGCGCCACTGCGGACAGTATATCAGCAGTGCGCCGCAGCTTCAGTTCCATGGTAGGGTGGTTCTTCTTTATCTTCTGCGGAGAGATGTCCGCACAGCTATAGTCGGTCACCGCCGCCGCGGCGATAAAAATATCCATGCCCTGGATGGTTTGCATGACCTGGGTAAACATTTCCCCAGCCGTCTGCACCCGGGTCAACCGTGCCCCCTCCGGGGGCGGCAACGCCACCGGACCGGACACCAAAAAAACATCCGCTCCCATTTCAAACGCCGCCTCCGCTATGGCGTAACCCATGCGCCCGGAACTGCGGTTACTGATATGACGCACCGGATCTATGGGCTCCCGGGTCGGACCCGCCGTTATCATCACTGCGATACCCTGCAACAGGCCATTGCGAAAATGTCCTTCCAGCACAGCGACAATGGCATTCGGCTCCGGCATGCATCCCGGCCCATACTCGCCGCAAGCCTGGTCTCCAACCTCCGGTTCCAGCACCCTGACCCCCCGTTCCCGTAACAACCCGACATTGTGCCGGGTAGCCGGGTTATTCCACATCTGCTGGTTCATCGCCGGGGCAATATACAGCATGCAGTCCGAGGCCAGACAGACCGCCGACAGCAGGTCGTCAGCCAATCCGGCACTGAGACGGGCGATACAATTGGCACTGGCCGGGGCAATGACAACGATATCGGCCCAGCGCGCCAATTCGATATGTCCCATTGCAGATTCCGTTGCAGGGTCCAGCAATGCGGTATGTACTGGCCTGGCACTGAGCGCCTGCAGGCTCAACGGGCTGATGAATCGGGTGGCGTTGTCGGTCATTACAACCCGCACATCCGCCCCCGCCTTGCGCACCAAACGCACCAGTTCGGCACCCTTGTAGGCAGCAACACCCCCACTGAGACCAATCAGCACCCGCTTGTTTTTCAACGCAGACATATGGCAATTGTACCCGGATTTCGCGTTTCTCCCCACCCCTCGCCACGGAATTATCACAGAATGGAGGTAATTTGCCGCAGCAGACCCGGTTTTATGATACCTTGCCAAGCAACCCTGAGGGTGGTCTGCAAGCCCACGGGTACCGGGCTGGACGTCGGCATGGCAAACCATCCACCGGACCACAGTACCGATTCCATGGCACCGCGTTGCGAAGCCTGGCTTGCGGCCAGAGGCCGAACCGCTGACCATCATAACTGAACAAGGAGGTCGAATAATGACAATTTCCGACTGGACCGATGGGGAGCGTCCCCGCGAGAAACTGTTGCGCAAAGGGGCAACGGCACTTTCAGATGCCGAACTTCTGGCGATTATCCTGCGTGTGGGCACACGCAATCAAAATGCCCTGGAACTGGCAAACACGCTGCTGGAACGCTTTTCCGGCCTGGCACGATTGATGGACTGCCACCTCTCGGAGCTACGCAGGATAGACGGGGTCGGTCCGGGGAAATATTCACAGCTCAAGGCCGTACTTGAGCTATCCAGACGCTATCTGGAAGGACAGATGCGCAAAGGCAAGGTCTTTAGCAACTCCAAACTGACCCGCGATTATCTGATGTCACGCCTCAAAGGCTATCCACACGAGGTGTTTGGCTGCCTGTTCCTGGATAACCGACACAAGATCATCAGTTTCGAGGAACTGTTTACTGGTACAATCAGCACCGCCATGGTGCATCCCCGTGAGGTCGTACGCAAGGCGCTATCGCATAATGCGGCAGCAGTCATATTCTGTCACAATCATCCTTCCGGCAATCCCGAGCCGAGCGACGCCGACAGGCTGCTCACGGAAAGACTGTGTAGCACTCTGGAACTGATAGAGGTGCGGGTATTGGACCACATTGTTGTCGGTGATGGCGGCTCCGTCTCCTTTGCCGAGCGAGGATGGTTGTAGAGGACTCCCTCAATGTATACCGATATTCATCTGTATCGACGCCTGTTCCACTATCTGAAACCCTGCTGGAAACCTTTCATGCTGGCGGTAGCGGGCATGTTCATATCCGCCCTGGCCGATACCGCAACCCCGGCACTGATGAAACCACTGCTGGATGATGCGCTGATCGCACAAGACAGAAAGATGTTTTTCTGGGTCCCGGTACTGTTGGTGGTGGTTTTTTTTCTGCGTGGCGCCAGCGGTTTCATTACCCACGTAATGATGGAACTGGTCGCCCAGCGCGTGATCGGGAAACTGCGCACTGACATGTTCGACAGCGTACTGGATTATTCTTCCAGTCACCTGCACGGACATAACAGCGGCACCATCATATCGCGCTTTATCTACGATGCGGAACAGATCCGTTTTGGTGTAACGGACTCACTGGTTACCTTTTTCCGAGACCTGATGACCGTGGCAGGACTACTGCTATGGATGACCTGGCTGAATCCGACGCTCACCATGATCTGCCTGCTGGCAACCCCGGTTGTGGTCGCCCTCCTCTACGTACTGAAAAAACGCCTACGGGCTTTGAACCTCAAGGTACAGGAGTCCATGGGAGCGATACAACATCTGCTGACAGAATGCCTGAAGGCCCATCCACTGATCAAGCTGTATGCCGGAAAGCGCGTGGAAATGGCGCGCTTTGGCACAGCCATTGACAGATATCGTAAAGCCATGATGCTCACCGTTACCACAAGCTCCGCCATCAATCCGGTGATACAAACGGTCACAGCCATCCTGCTGGCAATCATCATATACATCTCCGGCAACATGATCAGCAACGGTTCCATGACAGTCGGAGATTTCGTTTCTTTCTTCGCAGCCGCGGTCCTGCTGCTCGCCCCGGTCAAGCGTCTGGTCACCATGCAGGCGAATTTCCAGAAAGCGCTGGCAGCCGCCGAGAGCGTTTTTTCGGTAATGGACGATGGCCGCGAAGCACTGGGGAGTGGCCACCAGATTGATCGGGCACGGGGAGAAATCACATTTGACCAGGTCTGCTTCAATTACGCTCCGCACCAAGGCCTGACCGCGGAGACCACGGCCCATACCAACACCGACCCGGCGCAGCAATCCCCGCCAAACGACGGAGCACCACACGCCGCCTGTCTGCGCGACATCAACCTGCATCTGCATGCGGGAGAAACTATCGCGCTGGTAGGCGCATCCGGCAGCGGAAAGAGCACGCTGATCAGCCTGTTACCCAGACTATACGATATCGATAGTGGATGTATCCGACTCGACGGGATGGATATACACGATATCAATCTGCGTTCATTGCGCCAGCAGTTTGCTTATGTCAGCCAGGAGGCGATACTCTTCAGCGATACGATACGGAACAATATCCTGTACGGAAGCGACGCCGATGAGCGGAAGATCTGGGAAGTCGCCGAGATGGCTCATGCCGCAGAGTTTATTCGTCCACTCCCGGCAGGCATGGACACACTGGTGGGCGAATCGGGAGCATGCCTTTCCGGCGGACAAAAACAGCGCATTGCGATTGCCAGAGCATTGCTGAAAGACGCGCCCATACTCATTATGGATGAAGCCACCTCAGCTCTGGACACGCAGTCGGAACTGCATATCAGGAAAGCACTGGACAATGTGTGCAAGGGACGTACCTGTATCATCATCGCCCACCGTCGTTCCTCAATCGCGTTGGCGGACAGGATCGTTGTGCTGGAGCACGGGGAGATCGTTCAGACCGGGACGCATGAAGAATTGATCGCCACCAAAGGACGCTATCTGGAACTCTATCGCGCACAAACCTGACGGGAACAGCCCCCCGTGTGGATCAGTCCATCTCCTTATGGTAACGAAAATAGTTCCGGTAACGGTTTCTGATTTCGCGAACATACACCACCGTTTGACCACAACGGCAACGCCTGGTCATGCGTCCGTTTTTCTTGAATGGCCGCGCCATTTCCTGCATCGCAAATTCAACGTTGTCGAACCAGCGATCACTGTCCAGATTCATTTTGTCCGCCCGTTCACGCGCCGACTTGATGCGATTGAAACCTGCGTTATAGGCGGCAAGAGAAAACCATGTGCGTTCCCTTGGCAACAGGCTGTCCTCGAAACGACTACGCAGATAGTCAAGATACCGTATACCTGCCAGGATACTCTCCTCCGGGTTTTTCGGTTCGCGCATATTCATAAAATCCTGCGTATCCGGGGTTAACTGCATCAGTCCCTCGGCCCCGGCAACAGACAGTGCTTCCGGGTCAAAACGGCTCTCCTGATACATCACCGCCAATATCAATCGCCAGTCGAAGTTGTGTGCCTTCGCATGGCGGATAACCAATTGATCATAGGGCGACAGCAATTCCGATTCATCTCCGGATGCCAGCTTTGCCGGAAGGGACTGCGGGAAATACCGTTCCAGGATCACGTTATAGGTCTCGCTCCGATACATGCCATCGATAAAATTATCGAGTTCCGCCAACAATCTGCGGCTGGTCTTTCTCACTGCCCAACCCAGTGCCTGCGGCTCGTCGAGAAAAAACAGGATTTCCACATCCTGATGCGCCCTGTTCATCGCAGCGATCAACTGGTGTTGACCGACCAGTGCCAGTGCCTTCTTCTCCCTGCTCAGTACCTGCAGGATCTCGGTCAACGTGCTGCCCGCCCGGGGAGACACAAACTCCAGTTTCGGGACGATCCGCCGCAACTCTTCTATCTGATCGGGCCAGGATGCGTCTGGCGCAATGACGATCCGATATCCCGATAAAGCACTGGGGTCAGCCAGCTTTTCATGCCGTGCCCGGGCAGCGGCAATCACTGGTGCCGAATGGTGATAGGCACGGCTCAGGCTGATGTCCGGCATCTCGGAGAACTCACGAACAGGCAGGGAGGCAGCGATAAGATCACCCTTGCCCTGTTTCAACATCGTCACCATTTCCTCCCGGGAACCGGCCAATACCACTTCGACCAGCAAGCGATGGAATTTTGCAAACCGGGCCAGCAGTTCATACTCAAATCCGTGCGGCTCACCGTTATCCAGAAAATAATGCGCCGCTGACGACGTGGTAATCATGCGCAGACTCTTGCGTTTGAGGATCGCATCGAAATCGCCCAGAGATACGGAATCCGTATCCATCAGCAGAATCTGTCCGTTTATGAATGCGTCCAGCTTTGCATGCAGGGTTTTGGACTTCTCATGTACCACCCAGGTCATCATTTCCGGATCAGTCAACCGCAACGCGGATTTCAGTTCCGGATGAGACGGAAGATATGTCTCGAGGAATACACTGCTGGACACACCCATATCATACTGCCCGGTAATAACGCGCTGCATGAATTGTTCCTCGCTGAGAGTGCGAGGAACCTCAACAATGTGCGTGGCAGGATATTGCTGCACCAAATCCTGAAGCAAGCTCCAGGCGCGAGAATCACGTCTGACCGCGATCTGACGCCCCTCGACCAGCGAAGGTGCCTCATCATCCGTCTTGCCTGTCGTGCCCGAGCGATCGACCAGCATTTCCCACGACTGACCCCAGGGCAGTGTCTCCAACAGGCCCGTAACTGTGGTCTCCCCGAGACTAACACCCGCAATAAGATCGGCACGTCCTGCAAGTAGCACCTGTGCTGTTTCTTCTCGATGCGCGGTATGAAACCACTGGATATCGAGTGCCTGCAGTGCGGCGAAATTTTCCAGCAACTGAAACTCCCTTTTACCAAGTACGCAATATCCGTTCGGGGCATGAAACACGATCCGCAGTGAATTGCCTGTGGCAACACCCGATGTTTCCGGGTCTGAAGGAACCCCTCTCTGTAAAGACTCCTCCAGCCGCAGTGGACGGGAAAGAAACCAGGGGCAAATCGCTGCTCCCGAACGGACAGCCGGTACAGTATCGGCTACGGCAGCGGTCGTGAGGCACAAGGCAATCGCCGACATACACCCCACACCCAAAACCAGAATGGCTTTCATCCCATACCCCACGGGATACCTGAGGGAAACCGCACCGTGGCCCTCGGCAAACACGCGGTTCATCGTTGCTCGGACGCGGCAAAAACGGTGCCGGGCCGACCGCGAATTACCAACTGCTCGGCCTGTCGCAACCGTTCCGGAGTACCGATATCCATCCACCGACCTGCATGCAACCTTCCCTCCAGTCGACCGGCCTCGGCGGCCTGTCGAAGTAGTGGCAACAACGGACGATGCCCGGGCGGCAGATGCGCAAACAACTCCGGACGATACACACCTATGCCCGCGTAACATCGGCGTGAACGCCGCCCGTTGCCCAACCGGGAACCCACCAGTGAAAAATCGCCCTGCGGGTTGTGCTCCGGGTTTGCCACCATCACAAGCTGCGCCAGGGCGGTATCGGACAACTGGAAGCCGGAGAAATCGAAGTCGGTATAGATATCGGAATTGACTACCAGAAAAGGCGAGGCCTGCAAATGCGCAAGGGCCTTGACAATGCCGCCCGCGGTTTCCAGGGGCTGTTCGCCCTCAGCGGAATAGACTATCTCCACATCAAAACGGCGCCCATCTCCAATCGCCTCTTCTATCATATGTCCCAGACAGGAGTGATTTATAACAATGCGCTCCACACCAACCTGGACAAGTTTCGGGATATGATGTTCGATCAGCGGTTTGCCATGCAAACGGATCAGCGGCTTGGGCAAATGCCGGGTCAACTCGCGCATCCGCTTACCGAGACCGGCAGCCAGCAGCACTGCCTGTGCTGGACACGTACCGGAAGTCTCGCGGTTACCCGCACTCACCGGGGCCGGTCCGGACATAGTGGCGCATATGTACGCCGTATCAGATACCATATCAGACTCAGCAACACATAGACACACAGCGTGAACCAGGGCGCACCGACAGGAAACAGCCAGCAGACCACACAAGCAGGCCAAATCAACACGACCGTGATCAACCAGAACCACCGCAGCAACCGCAGGTGGCTGTTACCCGCCCTCAGATAAAGCTGGTAGACATGGCCGCGATGGGCCATATGCCAGGCTTCCCCGTGCAGCATGCGCCTGCACAGTGTCAGTGTCGCGTCAGTGACAAAACACGACAGCGACAGCAACCATATCCACAGTAGCACGCTATCCGCCGACAACACGACCATGGCCGCAAAGAAAAAACCCAACGCACAGCTCCCGGTATCACCCATGAATATCCTTGCCGGAGGAAAGTTCCAGTACAAAAACCCGGAGACAGACGCGACCAGGGCAAGACAAAGCAAAAACGCCGACAGCTCATGCTGCAGATGAAAAAACAGCAGCGCAGGCAACGTGGCAGCAATCGCCTGCGAAGCAGCCAGGCCATCCGCACCGTCCATGAAGTTGTAAAGGTTTACCAGCCACGCCATGCCGAGTCCGGCGATGAGCAACAACACCAGGCCGTGCGGTGAAAACAACATTGTCCAGGCCCCTGTCGCCAGCAGGAAGAGATAACAGACGCACAGATATATCCCGCCCCGTAACAAGGCGTTCAGTTCCCGGGTATCATCCGCAAGACCGGTAACGCCAATGCCCAGCATGCCGACAGCCAAAAAAGTGAACTCGTGTCCCGCCGGTGCAAGAAACACTTCGATCCCCAATGCACAGCACATCAGTGCCAACACTACCGACAACCCACCTATTTTGGGGACAGGGGTACTGTGCGAACTGCGCTCGTTCGGGATAGCGATGATTTGCCGTCTGACGGAAAAACCGATCAGATAACGGGTGAATGCCACGCAACAGCAGAAAAACCCAAGTCCCAGCGTAACAATATATGCCGGATGCATCACGTCAGCACAGCGACAGACACCGCCTCACAGTCGCGGCAGGACCTGTTCCCGAAGCAACCGGCACAGACCCTCCAGTTCCGGATAATCCGACTGCAACGCGACGATATATCCCAGCGTGCGTGGGATATCGTCAAGATATGCCGGTTTTCCGTCCCGATGATACAGACGGGCAAATACGCCGCTGGCCTTCAAATGGCGCTGAACCCCCATAAGGTCAAACCAGCGCAACCACTTTCCCCACGCAATGCGGGCCCACTCGTCTCCCGTGCCAGACTGTCGAAGCTGACGCAGATAGACACGCAGCCAGTGGTGCTGAAACGCTCTCGGCCAATCGATATAGCAATCCTTCAGCAGTGATACCAGGTCATAGCTAATAGGCCCATACACGGCATCCTGATAATCAAGAATGCCAGGATTGCTGCCTGGGACATACATCAGATTACGGGCATGATAATCACGATGCACAAAAACCTGCGGCTGCTCACACGCCGACTCCAGCAATAACCGAAACACCGGGGCCAGTTCCCGCCGCCACCGGGTTCCACTGCCCAGACGCAGATGGGTATCCAACAGCCAGTCGCCAAACAGGCACATTTCCTGATGCAACAGCGTCTCGCTGTAGTGCTCCAGACCATCACTGCCACAGCGGGACTGCATGTGCCAAAGCGCCGCTATGGCATCACCATACAAACGCTCAGTCAGTGCTGGCGGTTGCGCATCCACAGCGGAACTGTCCACGCCCGGAGCATCCTGCAACACCCGCAGGTAAAGGGCATCACCCAGATCGCTCAGTAACGCCAGACCCTGTGCCTCCGCACTGGCAAGCACCTGTGGTACATTCAGGCCGACCGCCGCAAGTTTCCTGCTGATGCGTAGAAATGACCCGATATCCTCAAGCCCCGGAGGGGCGTCCATCACGATGCAGCGTTGGCCGGCGGCGCTCAGCCTCAGATAACGGCGCTGGCTGGCATCCCCCACCAGTTCCTGCAACTGATATTCGGTACCATGCAGTACCTGCTGCAACCACTCGCGTATAGTCTCAGTACGCGACACAGTCGCGCTCCGAGCAGATTCCGGTTTGCCTTTTGTTGCCAATAAAGGGATCATCCACAGCATCCAGAGGGGTGGACATCCCCGCACCGTATCCGTCTCCGGCACACGGTGCCGTCTGCCATGGCAGGCCGAAGGGCATCCTCACCCCGTGTGATCTTGGCAGGATTTTGTTTTGACTACAAACCGCGGCCCACCCGGCCAGAAACCGCGGTGGGTACAGGCCGGATGGTCTTACAGTTTTTTCTTTGCTTTCATGGGATTGTAACGGCACTATAGTGATCCAGGCAAAACATGGTGGGACGAACACCAGCACCCCCCCCAGGGCCGTGGTACTGATCTCCGGTGGACTGGACTCGACCACGGTGCTGGCCCTTGCGTTGCGTGAAGGCTTTGCCTGTTACGGGCTGAGTTTTGACTATGGCCAGCGCAGCCGCGTGGAACTGGAGGCCGCCAGTAAAATCGCCCGACATTACCGCCTGCCGGAACATCTGGTGATACGGCTGGAACTGGACCGCTTTGGCGGTTCCGCACTGACGGACCATCGTATCGCGGTCCCGGAAGAGACCGCGGCTGAGGGCATCCCGATCAGCTATGTCCCCGCCCGCAATACCCTGTTCCTATCCCATGCCCTCGCCTGGGCGGAAGTGCTGGAATGCTGGCATATTTTTATCGGAGTCAACCACATAGACTACTCAGGCTATCCGGACTGCCGGCCTGAATACATAGTCGCCTTTGAAACCATGGCGAACCTGGCAACCCGTGCCGGCGTCAGCGGAGAACGGCGCATCCGGATACGGACTCCACTGATCGAACTGGGCAAGGCGGACATCATACGGCTTGGCACCGAGATGGGGGTGGATTACACCATGACAATATCCTGTTATCACGCCGATGCACAAGGCAGGGCCTGTGGACGCTGCGATGCCTGCCGCTTTCGCAAAACGGGCTTCGCACAGGCGGAACTGCCGGACCCGACGACCTACAAAGGCCACTGAAACAGTACGACTGGCACTGCGACGCAGCGGCTGGCCAACACCGCCCGCCCGGTGCCTGAAGCCGGATGGCGGCTTGATTGGACAGACCGACATGGTTATAGTTGGAGACCCTTGCCGGTTTCTCAATGACATTACACAGTCTGACACTCAGTTTCCAGGGAGAAAATTCACATGCCCTCCCTTGCGAAATATCGCGCACGATTGCCGGATGTGGATGCAGCGTGATAACCGGGCATATGGTGGTCATGGGCAACGAACTGGCCGGCATGTTCCATCTGTCAGGCACATGGGACGCCATCGCCAAGGTAGAAGATGCCTGCCCGCGACTGGAGGCCGAGCATCAGGTTTCGGTAATCTGTCACAGGACCAGTACCGAAATCGATACCCCCGGGTTGCTGCCGTATGTGATCGAGGTGGTTTCCGTGGAAAAACCGGGCCTTGCACATGAACTGTTTGATTTTTTTACCCGCAATCAGATGCACGTGCTGGAACTGCACAGCAGCCGTCAGACCTCGTCCCAAACCGGGGTACAAATGTGTACACTGAATATCTCGATTGGCATCCCGATGTCGCTTTCCATCGCTGCGGTCCGCGGCGACTTTCTCGAATGCTGTGACCGTCTGAACGTGGACGCTGTCATGGAACCGGTAAAATAGCGCCCGGTCTGAATCTCAATCGCAAACCCGAAGAGCGCTCACAGTAGATACATTGATTTTAAGGAGGCAACCGTTTTGGCCCGGATAATAGTTGGAACGCAGGTACCGGATTTTTCCGCCTCGGCAACCGGAGCAAAGCACATCTCGCTGAGTGCCTTGCGTGGACAGCATATCGTCCTGTATTTTTATCCCCGGGACAATACCCCGGGCTGCACCCGGGAAGGACAGGATTTTCGTGATCAGAGCGACAAATTCGGTGCCTGCAATACGGTAATCCTCGGCGTGTCCAGAGACAGTGTCCGTTCGCATGAACGATTTTGCAGCAAACAGGGTTTCCCTTTCGATCTGCTGTCTGATGAAGATGAAACCCTGTGTTCGCTATTCGATGTGATCCGGGAAAAGACCCTGTATGGGAAAAAGGTGCGCGGGATAGAACGCAGCACTTTCCTGATCGACAGGCAAGGCATATTGCGCCGGGAATGGCGCAAGGTCAAAGTGCCCGGACATGTGCTGGAGGTACTGGAAGCAGTCCGCAGCCTGTGACCACGGTGCTCACCGGATAAGCATGAATTCTCCGACAGACCGCATTCTCCAGGGAGGCAGCATGGTGGCACTGGTCACCCCGATGTATGCCGGGACACGCTGTGATACTGAACTGGATTTCCCGGCACTGGCACGGCTGGTCGAGTTTCACATCGAAAACCGGACAGATGCGATCATTGCGGTGGGGACCACCGGAGAATCGGCCACACTATCGGAAACCGAGCACTGCCGTGTGATACAGGAAGTGGTAGAACGGGTTGCCGGGCGCGTGCCGGTGATCGCGGGCACGGGGGCCAATTCCACCACCGAGGCATTACGCTTGACCCGGGAGGCAAAAAAACTGGGGGCGGACGCCTGTCTGCTGGTAACACCGTATTACAACAAACCGACCCAGGAGGGGCTTTATCAACACCACAAAACTATCGCGGATGCTGTGGACATCGGGCAAATCCTGTACAATGTTCCATCGCGTACCGGATGCGATATGCAACCGCAGACCATAGCAAGACTGGCCGAACTGCCAAATATCATCGGGATCAAGGAAGCCTCCGGCGAGCTATCCCGCCTTGCACAACTCCGACTGGATTGTCCTTCGGATTTCCTGCTGCTCTGTGGAGAGGACGCACTGGCACAGGAGTTTATCTGTCAGGGGGGACATGGCGTAATCTCGGTGGTTGCCAATGTGGTGCCAGCGGATATGCATCAGATGTGTGCCCTGGCCAGGACACGGGATACGGCTGCTGCGAAAAAGATTGACAAACAACTTCAGGGACTGCATAAGTCACTGTTCGTTGAGTCCAATCCGATACCGGTCAAGTGGGCACTACACCGCATGGGAAAGATAGCGCCGGGCATACGTCTGCCGCTGACCTGGCTCTCCGAACACCATGCGGTGAACGTGGAACAGGCGATGCACCAGGCAGAAATACTATAGAGTTGACATGTAATGAATGGCTATTCAAAAAAAACCGCCGCAGCATTCCTGGCATTACTGCCGTGTTTCATCCAGGGCTGTTCGCAACTGGGCCTGGACAAGGTCCTGCCGGACAAACGTGACAAATATCAGGCAAGCACCTCGTTGCCGGACCTTGAAGTGCCACCAGACCTGACGCTGGACACTGCCGATGACGTAATGCTCGTGCCGGGAGACGGACAGGCGATGACACTGACGGAATATGAGCGCCAGCGTGCGCTATACGGCAGCGGGCAAAACATCTCCGACAGCTTTTTCACCGTTGGCGGCACTGTGGAGGGCTTGTGGCCCAAATTGACAGGGTTCTGGACCGGAAAGGATTTCTCGCTGGAACTGGATGACCTGGAGCTCGGGATCATTGAAACAGCCTGGCAGGAAGACACCCGGCAGGATGAAGAACAAAGCAAATACCGTTACCGCTTTCGGGTGTTTGTGGAAGCCATCGACGATCAGCAGGAAATCGTCCGGATACTGCTCAGTAGTGAAACGGAAGAATGGCTTGACGCTTCCTGGCAACCCACGGAAGACGCGCCCGGAGTCGTTTCCGAGCTTGTCGGCACATTCAACAACCACGTGCGTGAACTCCCCGACGGGGACCGCATAGCCAACCGACAGACGAACACGGAAGCCGATAACATGGGAGCGGCCAGCGAAGGCGTAACGATTGCGGAACAACCGGAGGCCACCACCATGGAACCCACCGAGGATGCCGCAATGAACGGTGCTGAACCGCCGCGCCCGGAACGACTCGAAGCGAACAACGGCCGCTCCTATCTGGTACTGCCGGAACGCTTCGATGCCTCCTGGTCCCGCATCGGAGATATCCTGCAGCAGAACAACTCGCTTTCCATCGAAAAGATGGAACAGGACAGCGGACAATACTGGATACGTTTTGACACACCACCCGACGAACAGACCGGGCTGCTGAAAAAGCTGAAGTTCTGGGAACGTCGAAAGACGGAGCAAGGCCTGTTTATCGTCGGGCTGACCGAGGTAGGCGACAGTACCGAATTGATCGTGCTCGATGAAACGAATGAATGGGCCAGCAACAAGACCATAGATCGTTTTCTTACACAGATCATCGAGTCCTGGTAAAAGGCAGCGCAGCACGCCCGCCTTCAACGCTGCCGATGATGGCGTATCAACCGCTGTCTTCTTCTTTGTTGCCTGGGGCTGAGACGGTTTCTGCGCTCCCTGTATGGATTGGCATTGCGCCTGCATTCCACCAGCACCGGAATGGCAACCAGCTTCATCTGCTCGCGAAAGGAGCGGGCAAGGAAACGCAGGTAGCTGGCTGGCAGATGCTGCGTCTGATTGCCATGCACAATGACGCGCAGCGGATGGTTACCCCCCAAATGCGCATAGCGCAGCTTGATCCGTTTCTGACCCACCGCGATGGGCGGTGGGTTTGCGCTGGTAGCCCTGTGCAACATCGTGGTCAGGTCTCCGGCTTTGGGCAAAGTGCGCAGCGACGCTTCAATAGCGTTGGCAGAAGCGAAGATATCACCGATACCACTGCCGTGCAGTGCGGAGATAAAGTGCAACTGCGCATAGTGGACAAAGCCGCACTTTCGCTCAAGCTGCCTGCGGACTGCCTGGCGTGCGTTGCCTGACAACCCGTCCCACTTGTTCACTGCGATAATCAACGGATAGCCACTGTCAGCGACAATGCCCATCAAGGCGGCATCCTGTTCGGTGGCACACTCCTGCGCGTCCAGCATCAGGATCACGATATCGGACTGCTGAATGGCAAGAAACGACTGCACCACACTGGATTTCTCCACGCTGTCGTGGATCCTGCTGCGGCGCCGTATCCCGGCCGTATCCACCAACAGGTATGACTTTCCCTCCCGGCACAGTGGGACGTGTATGCTGTCTCTGGTGGTTCCCGGAACCTCCGAGGTCAATACCCGCTGTTCACCCAGGATGCGGTTCACCAATGTGGACTTTCCCACATTCGGACGGCCCAGGATACTCAGACGCAACGGCTGCTGCGTACCGTTCGCCGGCACCGTCTCCGGTTCCGGCAACCGTGCGACGATGGCAGACACCAACTGCCGGACCCCGTTCCCCCGACGCGCCGACACCGGGTAGACGTGTTCGAATCCCAACGGATAAAACTCGGCCATCGCCACACCGGCATCCAGACCTTCCAGTTTATTGACAGCCAGGCAGATCGGCTTGTCCAGCCTGCGAAACAGTGCCGCCAGTTCCTCATCCGCAGCGCTGAGTCCGGTGCGACCGTCCAAAACCCAGAGCAGGACATCCGCCTCCCTGGCGGCATTCCAGGTCTGTTCCCGCATCTGTTCCGACAAGGCCTGGCTGTCATGTGCCTCCTCTCCCACGCCACCGGTATCCACGACCAAAAAATGCCTTTCTCCCGACCAGGCCAAGTGGTACTGACGATCACGGGTCAACCCCGGACGAGGACCCACCAGCGCAAGCCGACGGTTCGAGATGCGGTTGAACAACATGGACTTGCCGACATTTGGACGACCCACAATGGCAATAATGGCAGACATGTCTCGGCCTGGCTCCGATTGTTCCTCGATCCCCTGTCAGTTCAGGCCGTCTGTTTCCCCATCACTGGTCCCATGCGGACAAAACCGCTCGGCGGTTTGCCGCGCAAGCACCGGGCGACATCTATTCCCCAGCGTTGGTAGCAGGGGCCACCGTATCCCCGGCATCCCCGGCATCCCCGGTATCCTCGGTATCCCCGGTATCCTCGGTATCCTCGATGGCAGAGACCACACCGTCCTCGACATCCTCGGTGGCATCGGAAGGTGCCTGCTGGCCCGCCTGGACCCATGCACTGAAACTGCCATCACTGGCATAGGCATACAGGGTATTGTCGAAGACCGCCGCCGGCACCAGCATGGGCGCATCCGAGACCCGTATACGTTCGGCAAACTCACCGGAGTAGCGATCCAAACCATGCAGATAGCCCTCCATATCACCAACCACCACCATGTCCCCAATCACCGCGGGTCCCGTCACCGCCCGCCACCGCAGATTGTCCTGCTCCCATATCGTGTCACCGGTAAAACGATCCAGTGCCCATACCTTGCTTTCCTCATCGCTGACATACAGGCGGTTTTCATCCACCGCCAAGTCGGTATAGGCGGAAATATCCCGTTTCCAAATCGGGCGACCCGAATCCAGTTCCAGCGCGACGACCTCTCCCTGGAAGCCCGCGATATAAATGATGCCCCCAACGATTACCGGTTTGGCATCAATATCGACCAGTTGTTCCAGTTCGGATGCCCCACCCCGGCTGTATATCTCGATGTCCCACAGTTCCACGCCTGAATCCAGGTTCAACGCCGCCAGCCTCCCGCCACCATAACCAACCACGACCCTGTCTCCCAGGATCAACGGGTCACTGTTACCTCTGAGGGTCAGGGCCGGTATGGTCTGTGGCTGAACCCAGAGCGATTCCCCGGTTGCGGCATCCAGACATGAGACGTTTCCATCGACCGTTCGCACTACCACATGGGAACCACTATGCTGCGGGGCCGACAACACCTCGCTGGACACCCGGGCACGCCATAGTTCGGTACCATCTTCCGGATGCAATGCGATGACCTGTGCCTCGCGTGTCCCGAGCAGCACCAGTTCCGTATCCGCAAAGGGGCCACCACTGAACGGCAGGCGGCTATTCAGGCGCCATAGCGGCTTGCCGGTATCCGCCTGCAATGCCTGCACCACCCCGTCGCTGCTTGCGACAAACACATTCCCCTCGGCAAAGGCCGGCGCCAGTTGCAGATAGTGCCCTTCAACCCCATCACCTATGCGCGTAGACCACAATGCATCCAGGGTCAACAAGCGCTCAAATTCATACAACTCGGTCGGGACAGGGGAATTGTCCTTGCTGGAAGTAAAGGGCAGATAGGACTTGAGCTTCTCGGTGGTCCCGCAACCCGCCAGCAGCAAGGCCACAAGCAGCAACCCGACACGCGTTGTCAGACAGGAACGGTACATCACTGTAGTTTGTGACCCATATCTTCCAGCTTGATCCGGATCAGCGCATCGTCCCCATCCGCCTCCTGTAACGCCTGCTCGTACGCACGCCGGGCCCCGGCAACATCGCCCTTCTGCAGCAGGATATCGCCCAGCAATTCCTGACGGCTGCCAGCAAACGGTTCGCCATCTACACGCCCGGCACTGCGCTGCGCCTTGTCGATCTCGCCCGCCGCGAGGTATATCCGGCCCAGACGCAACAGCGCGATCTGCTGTAACTGCGGCTGCGACTGTCGCGCCACAAACGCCTCCAATTGCTCCGCCGCAACGGACAGATCGCCCGCCGCCACCGCCTGCTGTGCCATTATCAACGTGGCAAAGTCGCTGTATGTGGTGCTACGGTATTCCTGTACCCGCTGGATCTGTTCTGCTATCTCTCCGGCAGGGGCATCCACATCACGCAGCGCCACCAGCAGCTTCTGAAACTCGCTCGAGGCGACAACAGACTGCTTGAACTGATAGTTTTTCCATCCCTGCCAACCAAACACCCAGCCGAGCCCGATAACCACGCCCAGCAGCACCGCCTTGCCATGGCGTCGCCACCACTGCCTCAGCGCGGCGACCTGTTCCTCTTCCGTTCTGTATATTTCCAAGCTATCCTCCGTTGCAATACTGTCTGTCAGTCAGCCATCCCGTCATCGACCGCGACAGTGCGCATTCGCTTCAGGATGCGGGATTATATCAGCGATCCCGGCAGATTTGCAGACACGCTGCGACCACAGCCAAAGGCAACCCGGCCCTGTGGGGCAGCACCAGCACCGGCCACACGACCGACATACCACACCTGCTTGCTGCACGGCACACTGGTAATGTGAGGCACACAGGCTGCTGGCGAACGTGGCTTGGGTGACACCCCCCTCGGGGAAGGTGATAACACAGCCAGTGGCACTGGCAAACCCACCAGCCGCGACGCGATACCCAGCCGGTTTCGGTCTGCCACACGACCCTTGCAGGGTCTATAGACACAACCCGATACCGGTACGAGGAAGTCTTATAGATGATAGGACGTACGGGTCATCAGCCCGGCGACACAGCGCATACCCCGACACACGGTTTGCGGAAGCACCCTTGCCCCCCGCTGTGTGGCAACCCGGGCATGATGCGCTTCATCCTCCGCCATTTCCCTTACCAGCAGTCGTGAACGGTGGTCTGCCTGGGGGAGACGTGACAGGTGGGAACGCAGATGCTCCGTGACCTGGTATTCGGTCTCCTGCAGAAATCCGAGGTTCCACCCATCCCCGATGGCACCCGCCACCAGACCGATCATCACGGAGCCGCCAAACCACAGTGGATTCAGCGCACTCGGGCGTGTCCGCAGTTCCTCCAGGCGCCACCTGCACCAGTACAAGTGGTCCTTTTCTTCCGCAGCCATCTGTCCCATATGTTCGCGCAACACAATATCCTTTGCCACGATGCCCTGTGCCAGATACAGGGCCTGGGCAGCGACCTCGCCGCTATGGTTGACCCGCATCAGCTTCCCGGACAAGCGCTGCTGCGCCGCTGTCAGCCGCGGCTCGGCGTGGGTCAGCACCGGGTAGGGGCGGGACGGCTTCCGGGAAAGGACCTGGTGGCAATAGTCGACCCGCATCAGGACCTGATCCAGCAGACTGTAGCTGCGCCCCCTGCCCTGCATGTCGGGTTGGATAACCTCCGGATGGGGAACGGCCTATTTCTTCCGCAAGCGCTGAATGGCGCGGAGTTGGGCCGCCAATTCCGCATGTTCGGCCAGTGCCTTGGCGTAATCGATCTTCGCGTCACGCTCGTGGATCATACTCTCCACCGCCTCCTTGGCTTTCAATACGGCTGCCTCATCAAGGTCCTCCGCCCGCTGGGCGGTATCCGAGAGCACAGTAATCAGCCGCGGCTGCACCTCCAGCACCCCGCCGGAGACATAAAACGAACGCTCATCGCCGTCAGCGACCTGCACCCGGACCTCTCCAGCGCCCAGTTGGGTAACCAACGGCGTGTGACCCGGCGCGATACCTATCTCGCCAAGGATGGCAGGGGCAAAGACCATCGCCGCATCCCCCGAGTAGATCGCACGTTCCGCGCTGACGATATCTATGTGGATGGATGACATACGCCCGGGGTCAGAACTTCTCCGCCTTTGCCACGGCCTGAGTGATATCGCCGACCATGTAAAACGCCTGCTCGGGGAGTTGGTCGTGTTTGCCCTCGACAATCTCCTTGAAGCCGCGAATGGTCTCCTTCAATGGCACAAACTCGCCATCCTGGCCGGTAAACACCTTTGCCACATAATAAGGCTGGGAAAGAAAGCGCTGTATCTTGCGTGCCCTGGCCACCGTCAACTTGTCCTCTTCAGACAACTCGTCCATACCCAGAATGGCGATAATATCGCGCAGTTCCTTGTAGCGTTGCAAGGTATTCTGCACAGCACGGGCCGTGTCATAATGCTCCTGGCCAACCACCAGCGGGTCCAGTTGGCGCGAGGTGGAATCCAGCGGGTCCACCGCCGGATAGATGCCCAGTTCGGCAATCTGCCGGGACAGCACCACAGTAGCGTCCAGATGGGCAAAGGTGGTGGCAGGCGAAGGGTCTGTCAGATCATCGGCAGGCACATAAACCGCCTGGATGGAGGTAATGGAACCCGTCTTGGTAGAAGTGATACGTTCCTGCAACTTGCCCATTTCCTCGGCCAGGGTCGGTTGGTAGCCCACCGCAGAAGGCATGCGTCCAAGCAATGCGGAACATTCCACACCGGCCAGCGTGAAACGGTAGATGTTGTCCACAAACAGCAGTACGTCACGGCCATCATCACGGAATTTCTCCGCCAGGGTCAGGCCGGTCAGTGCCACACGAAGACGGTTCCCCGGAGGCTCATTCATTTGCCCATAGACCATGGACACCTTGGATTTTCCGAAGTCCTTGACATTCACGACCCCAGCCTCCTGCATCTCGAAATAGAAGTCGTTGCCTTCGCGGGTACGCTCCCCGACCCCGGCAAACACCGAAAGCCCGGAATGCTGGGTGGCGATATTGTTGATCAGTTCCATCATGTTGACGGTCTTGCCAACCCCGGCACCGCCAAACAGGCCGATCTTGCCACCTTTGGCAAAGGGCATCAGCAGGTCGATCACCTTGATACCAGTCTCCAGCAATTCCGTACTGGGGTTAAGCTCGGTGAAGATGGGTGCCTTACGATGGATCTCCATCTTCTCACCGGAATCTATAGGACCACATTCATCGATCGGCTCACCAAGCACATTCATAATACGTCCCAGGGTGCCCTCCCCCACCGGCACAGAGATGGCGGCACCGGAATTTCTGGCACCCAATCCGCGCTGTAAACCATCGGTGGAACCAAGCGCGATCGTTCTGACCACCCCGCCCCCAAGCTGCTGCTGCACTTCCAGCGTAGTGTCGACACCATCCCCCTCCACGCGCAAGGCATCATAGATCTTCGGGACTTCACTGCCGGGGAATTCCACGTCCACAACCGCGCCGATTATTTGAACAATTTTTCCAGAACTCATCGCTTTGCTTCCTCAGATATCCTCTTGGTATGAATCAGGCTCACTGCTGGCAGTACATCGGTCATGATCCCGCTATACCGCTGCCGCACCGCCGACGATCTCGGAAAGCTCCTGCGTGATCGCCGCCTGCCTGGCCTTGTTGTATACGAGCTGCAGTTCATCTATCAGCTTGCTGGCATTGTCCGACGCACTCTTCATTGCCACCATGCGCGCCGCCTGTTCACAAGCAATGTTCTCCACCACACGCTGGTAGATTAGCGATTCGGTGTACCGTTCCAGCAACAGATCCAACACCTCCTTGGCATCCGGCTCATAGATATAATCCCAGTGGTGTGCAAGCTCTTCAGCCGCCATGGATGGCAACGGGATCAGTTGCTCAAAATGACTGCTTTGGGTCATGGAATTGACGAAGTTGTTGGAAACGATATGCAACGTGTCTATCTGCTTATCAAAAAATGCGTCAAACATGATCCGGGACACCCCAAGCAGGGATTCCAGCGTAGGGTCGTCTCCAAGATGGGCCGCCTGTCCCATGATATTCGCGCCAATGCGCGAAAAGAAGCCAACACCCTTCTGTCCAATGATACACATGCGGACACCTTTGCCGGCAGCCTCCCAGTCCCGCATCTGCCGGAGACAGGCGCGGAACAGGTTCGAATTCAGTCCACCACACAGTCCACGGTCCGTGCTTACCACAATCAGACCGATCATCCTGACCTCCTCGCGCTCCTGCATGAACGGATGCTTGTACTCACTGCTCGCCTGAGCCAGGTGTGATATGACATTGCGAATCTTGTCAGCGTAGGGACGGGCTTGGTGCATACGATCCTGGGCCTTACGCATCTTGCTCGCCGCCACCATTTCCATGGCCTTGGTGATCTTCTGCGTGTTCTTTACGCTACCGATCTGCGTGCGTATTTCTTTTTCATTAGCCATAATACGATATCAACTGCAACTACCACGTGCTATTGGCCTTGAACTCCTCAATGGTCTTGCGCAACAAATCTTCAATCTCGTCGTCATAGTCGCCGGTTTCATTGATTCGATTCATCATGTCCTTTTTCTCCGCATTGGCAAAACTGTGCAACGCATGCTCAAAGGCACCGATCTTCTCCAGTTCAATCTCATCCAGATAACCATGCTCTGCGGCAAACAGACTCAGGGCCATATCCGCAATACTGAGGGGAGAATACTGCTTCTGTTTCATCAGTTCCATCACTCGCTGGCCACGTTCAAGCTGTTTGCGGGTAGCCTCATCCAGATCCGAAGCGAACTGCGAGAAGGCCGCCAACTCACGATACTGTGCCAATGCCAGACGTACCCCGCCGCCAAGCTTCTTGATGATCTTGGTCTGTGCCGCGCCACCCACACGCGAGACCGATAACCCGGCATTGATCGCCGGACGAAACCCGGCGTTGAACAGATCGGACTCCAGGAATATCTGCCCGTCCGTGATGGAAATGACATTGGTCGGAACAAAGGCAGAGACATCGCCAGCCTGGGTCTCAATGATCGGCAACGCGGTCAGTGAACCTGTACGTCCCTTGACTTTCCCCCCGGTTATCTTCTCCACATAACCGGGGTTGATACGCGCAGCCCGTTCCAGTAACCGGGAATGCAGATAGAAAACATCGCCCGGATAAGCCTCCCGCCCCGGAGGACGCCGCAGCAACAGCGAGACCTGACGATAGGCCCATGCCTGTTTGGTGAGGTCATCATAGATGATCAAGGCGTCCTGCCCGCAGTCACGGAAATACTCTCCCATCGCACAGCCGCTGTAGGGGGCAATAAACTGCATCGCGGCAGAATCAGACGCGGTCGCGGCAACGATAATGGTATGTTCCATCGCGCCATGTTCCTCCAGCTTGCGGATCACCACATTGACAGAGGACGCCTTCTGGCCAATCGCCACATAGATACATTTGACACCAGTTCCCTTCTGATTGATGATGGTGTCTATTGCAACGGCCGTCTTTCCGGTCTGTCGGTCGCCAATGATCAACTCGCGCTGCCCACGCCCGATCGGTACCATCGAATCAATGGATTTCAACCCGGTCTGCACTGGCTGTGCAACGGACTGTCTGGCGATCACGCCCGGGGCAATCTTCTCGATCGGTGACGAACTGGTGGTCTCAACCGGTCCCTTACCGTCCACCGGATTGCCTAATGAATCCACCACCCGTCCGAGCAGGGCCTCGCCAGTCGGCACCTCCAGGATACGCCGGGTACATTTGACGGTGTCCCCCTCGGATACCCCCTCATAGTCACCCAGGATCACAACACCGACGGAATCACGCTCCAGATTGAGTGCCAGTCCGTAGACATTGCCAGGAAATTCGACCATCTCCCCCTGCATCGCATCACTCAGCCCGTGTATCCGCGCCACACCATCCGCCAGCCCAACCACGGTGCCCTCAGTACGCGCCTCTGCATCCAAATCCAGATGCTGTATTTTTTTCCTGATCAGATCACTGATTTCAGTTGAACTAATAGACATGATGACTTATTCCTCAATAGTTCGCAGATACGGGCATCTCACTGTGATGATAAAGACATCCACCTATCCGCATTTAATCATTCACGCAGCAAACCGGTTGCGCAACTGCTGGATCTGCCCCCTGACAGACGCATCAATGACGCTGTCGCCGTGCCGAACCACAATGCCACCTATCAATTCTTGATCGGTTTCCAGTTCCATCTCGACCCGCTTGCCATAGCGTCGAGCCAGCGCCTCTCTCAGTTTCTGCTGCAACTCCGGCAACAAAGGATATGCACTGCGCACCTGAACCCGGGCAATGCCTTCCGCCTCGGCATAGTAGTCGGAGAACAATTTGTTTATGGCCGGGGCCACCCGAATACGGCCGGTTTGCAACAGTATACGCAGAAAGTTGCGCATGGACTGCCCGATATCTTCCCCCAGAACAGCCAACAGAACGTCCTGCATCTGCTCATTGTCCAGGCGCGGATCATGCAGCAATTGCCGCATCTGCCGATCATTGACAACCACCGCCAACCTGGACAGTACCTGAGACCATTTGACAAGCATCCCCTCGGCAGTGGCCTGGGCGAAGGCGGCCCGGGCATAGGGTCTGGCAAGCGTGGCATGTTCCAACATCACTACTACAGCTTCGCACTCAGCTCTTGCAGCATCTCGTTATGAACATTCTGGTCCACTTCACGCCGCAGAATCTGCTCACTCCCAGCCACCGCCAGCATTGCCAGCCGGTGCCGAAGTTCTTCACGCGCCCGTTCCTTTTCCTGCTCAATCTCTATCTTCGCCGCTTCCAGTTGCCGCTGTCCCTCGGCTGTGGCCTGCTGCTTCGCTTCTTCGATCATTTCATCGCCACGTCGCTGTGCCTGTCCGATAATCTCGGCGGCCTTCTGCTTTCCTTCTTCAACACTGTCACGCAATATCTGATCCGCTTCCACCAGTTTTTTCTGACCCTGATCGGCGGCGGCCAGTCCATCGGCGATACGCTTCTCGCGTTCCCGGATCATGCCCAGCAACAGCGGCCAGATAAATTTCATGCAGAACCAGACGAAGAACGCAAACGCGATAAGCTGGCCAAAAAATGTCGCATTAAAATTCATTACCCGCCCTCCCTAAAGGAATTGCCCATATGGCAGCTTCACTGCAAAGCGGCAAGATACGGATTGGCAAAGGTGAACCACATGCCGAAACCAATGCCTATCATGGTTACCGCATCGATCAAACCCGCCACCAGAAACATCTTGACCTGCAGCATTGGCGCCAGTTCCGGCTGCCGTGCGGCGCCCTCCAGGAATTTGCCTCCAAGCAAGCCAAAACCAATCGCGGTACCCATCGCGCCCATCGCGAGAACCAACAACACACCCAAGGCGGTAAATGCCAGAATTGATTCCATTGTTCAGTTTCCTCCCAAGTTATTAACAAAAATTGACTGTTTCAATGATGCTCGGTCGCCATGCCGAGATAAACTATCGTCAGCATCATGAATATGAATGCCTGAAGGATAATCACCAGGATATGGAAGACCGCCCAGACAAAGTGGGCAGGAAGCTGCCACCAACCGAGCAGGGCGATCAGGATAAAGATCAATTCTCCAGCGTACAAATTCCCGAACAGGCGCAGGGCCAGTGATATGGGCTTGGCAATCAGGCTGACCCCCTCCAGGATCAGATTGAAAGGCATCATCCATTTGCCGAAGGGCTGGAATATCAGTTCGCCAATGAAGCCACCCGGCCCCTTGTACTTGCAACTGTAATAGATGATCAGCAGGAACACCATCGCCGACATCGCAAAGGTGGCATTGGGATCGGTGGTGGGAACAACCTTGAAATACAGATGCGGGTCACCAGAGAGTGTCTGCGCCAGCCACGGCAGCAGGTCCACTGGCACCAGGTCCATCAGGTTCATCAGAAAAACCCAGCAGAAGATGGTCAATGCCAGTGGGGCAACCAGCACGCTTTTGACGTGGAACGACTCACGCACACTCTTGTCTACCATCTCCACGATCATCTCAAGGAAGTTTGCCCACAGACCGGGCGTTGCGGTGGTGGCGTTCTTCGCCACCCGGTAAAAACAGAAACAGAACAGGCCGCCCAGCGCAATGGACCAGCCCATGGTGTCCAGATGCAGCGCCCAGAAACCCATGTCCCTTGCCTCCTGGGCGCTATGGGCCAGGGTCCATGTCGCTTCGCCAAGGATGGTGCCATCTGCCCGCTCGTAACCCGCAGGCAACTGCCCCCAGGTCATATTCTGGATATGATGCTGTATATACTCGGTGGAACTGAGCGGAGTGGATGAGTCAGATGCCATGTTCTGCGCGTTCCTGAATCGATATCAAACGGGGGGACACCGGCAACAGCCGCCCCTCCCCAAAGACTGCCTGCGGACCTAAGTATAAAACACTCGGCGAAAATATCACAATCCCCGGTCCACAGGCAGTAACAGTACCAGCCAGTTGGCGGACAAAGCACCGATATAGCCCAGGAAAAACGCCAACGCATGCACCCGGAGCAGCCAAAATACCAGCACAAAGGCGAGTATCGTCACAGCGAACCGACTGCACTCGGCCAGATACAGAGCCAGTACCATCTTTCGGGGTGACAGCGCCCCCTGGCGAAACAGTGCAATGCTGGAAAACAACACACTTCCCAACACACAAATCAGCCCACCCAGCAGGGCCGAACCAGCGGACCACCAACCGTACAGACATAAAAACAACAGCGCGAACAGGCCCGTCAGCAGGGCTTGCAGGATACACAGTGTACGGCGCACCGGCAATAAACACCGGGGGACCATACTTCAGACCCCGTGCAGCCGCAAACATCGCCATGACCGACCAGTAACAAGACCGTCTGCTAGCTGGGGGTAGAGGATTCGAACCTCTACCGGCGGAGTCAGAGTCCGCTGTCCTACCATTAGACGAACCCCCAGAAAACCCTGTCCCATCAGGCTGTCCCGCCCAGCGGCCAGACGCCACACCGGGGTACTCGGGAAGACAACTTAACGTTTTGAATACTGGGGACGTTTCCTGGCCTTATGCAACCCGACCTTCTTGCGTTCCACGCTGCGGTCATCGCGGGTCAGAAACCCCGCCTGGCGCAACGGGCCGCGCAATCCCTCGTCATATTTGACCAATGCCCGGGCAATCCCGTGACGAACCGCCCCTGCCTGCCCCGAAATACCGCTACCGCGGACAGCGACATTGATATCGAAACTATCCAGCTTATCAGCAACTTTCAGAGGCTGACACACAATCATCCGGCCAGTCTTGCGCGGAAAAAATTCCTCTAGCCGTCTGCCGTTGACAATGAACTGTCCGTTACCGGGCCTCAGATAGACCCGTGCAACCGCTGTCTTGCGGCGGCCCGTCTGAGCGTAGACGGTCTCGCTCATCCCTTGAATTCCAGCACCTGTGGTTGCTGCGCCGCATGCCGGTGGGTGGCTCCAGGATAAACCCGCAGCTTGCGGAACATCTGGCGACCCAGCGCCCCTTTGGGGAGCATGCCCTTGACAGCCCGCTCAATAACGCGCTCCGGCTGCTCCGACAACAATCTGTCATAGCGAATGGCCTTCAGCCCACCCGGGTATCCGGAATGACGATAGTATGTCTTCTGGGTCGCCTTGTTACCGGTGACACGGACCGCACTGGCGTTTATCACCACGATGTAGTCTCCGGCATCCACGTGCGGGGCATATTCCGGCTTGTGTTTACCACGCAGACGCCTGGCCACTTCAGAGGCCAGCCTGCCCAGGGTTTTTCCAGAGGCATCCAGCAGATACCAGTCCTGCTTCAACATGTCCGGTTTCGGGGAAAAGGTCTTCATCGCCAAGCTGCACGCTACCAGTTATACCTCAGTGAAGGGACACTGACACAATGGTCGATGCTTTCACAGCCTGACAGCATTGTCAAGGTCATGGCCACCGATCATCCCGCGCCGGATAGTCGGGAACGCAGAAAACCCATTATCTCGGAGCGCGGCAAATACCGGCTTTCCACATCTCGGCGCCCACGGTATTCAATTTGTTGCCGATCCAGCCCCCGATCGCTCAGCACCAACCGGTGTGGGATACCCATCAGTTCGGCATCGGCGAACATGACCCCGGGACGCTCCCTGCGATCATCCAGCAGCACCTCCATGTGTGCCGCCTGCAGTTGCTGATACAACTCGTGGGTCGCTGCCTGCAGACGCCTTGATTTATGCATATTCACCGGGATCAGCACAAGCTGAAACGGCGCGATAGCGGCGGGCCAGATGATCCCCCGTGTATCGTGATTCTGCTCGATGGCGGCGGCGACGACGCGGGATATACCCATGCCATAACAACCCATCAGCAGACTGCGTGCGTGGCCGTTTTCATCCATGCAATGTGCTTTCATGGCATCACTGTATTTCGTGCCCAACTGGAATATGTGCCCCACCTCGATGCCACGCGCCACCTTGAGCGGGCCAGAGCCATCACACGCCATGTCCCCGGCCTGTACATTGCGCAGATCCGCAAGATCGGGCAGCGGCAGATCGCGTCCCCAGTTCAGTCCCGCATAGTGCCTGCCATCGTGGTTCGCGCCAACCACGAAATCCGCCAGTACCGCGACACTGTGGTCGGCAACGACCGGTATCCGCAATCCCAGCGGACCCAGCGAGCCGATACCGCAGCCGAGTTCCCGCCGTATCTCTTCCTCTTCCGCCAGTGTCACCGGCTGGGCAAGCTGTGGCAGTTTCCCGGCCTTCGCCAGATTAAGCTGATGGTCACCACGCAGCAGCAGGGCAAACAGCCTGCCCTGCTGATCCTTGACGATCAGGGTCTTGACTATCTGCTGCGGGGTGACGCCAACAGCATCGGCCACTGCCTCCACACTGCACTGATCCGGGGTATCTATCTGACGCATTTCCTGCCGCATCGCCGGACGCTGCCGCATCGGCTCTGACGCCTCCGCCAATTCCATATTCGCGGCATAGTCACCCTGCTCACTGAACACGATCCGGTCCTCTCCGGAGTCGGCCAACACATGAAACTCATGGGACAGCGCCCCGCCTATGTTGCCACTGTCCGCACGCACCGCACGAAACACCAGCCCCACCCGCTCCAGGATCCGGCCATAGGTGGAAAACATGCATTCATAGGTCTGCTCCAGCGAGGCCTGGTCCAGATGAAAGGAATAGGCATCCTTCATCAGAAACTCGCGCGCCCGCATCAACCCGAAACGGGGACGCAACTCGTCACGGAACTTGGTCTGTATCTGGTACAAATTGATCGGCAGTTGCCGATAGCTGCGTATCTCGTTGCGTGCCAGATCGGTGATAATCTCCTCATGAGTTGGTCCCAGACAGAATTCGCGTTGACGCCGATCGCTGAAGCGCAGCAATTCGACCCCGAAGTGGTCCCAGCGCCCGGTTTCCCGCCACAAGTCGGCAGGCTGCACCCCGGGCATCAACACCTCCTGCGCCCCGGAACGGTCCATTTCCTCCCGCACTATGGTCTCCACCTTGCGCAATACCCGTAACCCCAGCGGCAGCCAGGTATAAATACCAGCAGCGACCTGCCGGATCATGCCCGCACGCAGCATCAACTGATGACTGACTATCTCGGTGTTCGCCGGTGACTGGCGCAAGGTGGCACAAAGCAATCTCGAGACCCGCATAAAGGCAACCCTCAGTCATGCACGGACTGCAAAGCCGACGCGATACTGCCCACACGCGCACCCAGGGCCAGGCATAGCGATTTTTCATCCGCGGTGACCGGCAGACTGTTTTCCATGCCCGCGAAATGGCTGGCACCATAGGGGCTGCCACCACTGGTGGTGGCAGCCAGTGCCGGCTCCTGGTATGGCAAACCAACGAGGAGCATGCCGTGATGCAGCAACGGGAGCATCATGGACAGCAGCGTGGACTCCTGTCCACCATGCAGACTGCCGGTGGATGTGAATACCGCCGCCGGCTTCCCGGCAAGACCACCACTGACCCAGATATCCGTGGTGGCATCGATGAAGTGCTTCAACGGCGCGGCCATATTGCCAAAACGAGTGGGACTGCCCAGGATCAGGCCGTCACATTCCAGCAGGTCGGCCGTTGTAGCATACGGTGGGCCGGATTCCGGAATGTCCGGTGCGGTAGCATGGCTAAGCGCCGAGACAGCGGGGACGGTACGCACCCTGGCACGGCACTGTGCTACCGACTCGCAACCACGTGCGATCAGCCTGGCCAGTTCACAGACACTACCACCTCTGCTGTAATACAGGATCAATACCTCGGTCATGCACTTTCTCCCGCGTTGGTCCGGCCCAGCGGCAACGCCGACAATCAGGACTATTCCAGGCCGGTGGTTCCCCCCTTGTCAGAATGCCCCGAACCCTCACCATCAAGTGCCGTCGCCAGTTCTTTTATCAATGGAATAGTCGGCCTACGCTGCCTTGCCAGCGACGTGGCGTCCAGCAGTTCCAGCAGATGAAACAACCGCCGCGGTTCACGCGACACCTGATTGACCATGTACCACGCCAGTTCGTCAGACAGATCAAAAGTCAGTGCTTGCGCACGTCTCTGCAACGCCTGCACCTTCTCATGGTCTGCCAGCGGGCGAATGCCATAGATCAGGTCCCAGCACAGTCTGGTCTGCAGATCGGGAAGGGAAAACGGCAACCGCGCAGGCTTTCCGTTCGCGCTGATCAGCAACCCACCGCGATCACGCAATCCATCAAACAACGCCATGATAGCACGTTCCCAGCCAGCATCGGGCAACACCGCATCAATATTGTCCAGGCAGACAAGGGCCAACTGTTCCATACCCTGCAGGATGGCAGGGACAAGCTCCGTGTGGCAGGCGAGATCGATGCAGCAGACCTTTAGCGAGCGGGCATGGGAAACATTGGCCGCGGCACATAACAGATGCGTCTTACCGCTCCCACCTTCCCCATACAGATAGATCAGGCCATTGCGCCTCCCATCCGCCAACCCTCTGATCGACTCCACCATGTCCCGGTTGGCGGCCCCGGCAAAGTCGTCCAGCGCAAACGCGGACAGCCCGTTGAACGCGAAGGGTATCTGACGAACTGCGGATGGCATCAGAGGCGCGGGGCTCCCCTCATCCCGGGTCGGGAACGCACTGGTCCGTATCTGCGCAAAAGCAAAACGGTCGGCGCAGGCCACCAACCATTCAGTACGACAGCGAACTGCTGCGATAGTGCTGATAAAAATGCCTGAGCACCACCACCAGCACGGATGCGACCGGCAGGGCCAACAGCACTCCGAAGAATCCGAACAACTGACCTCCCGTCAGCACGGCAAAGATTACGGTAACCGGATGTAATCCAATGCGGCTTCCGATCAGCAGCGGGGTCAGGATCATCCCCTCGATGCCCTGGGCTATGGCAAACACCAACACCACATAAACCAGATGTATGATGTCGTGGAACTGCAGGAATGCAACGACACCGGCAATGCCAATACCCACGATGCCACCGGCCCAGGGGATGAAACTGAGCAGTCCGGCAAACATCCCGATCAACAGGGAAAAATTGATCCCGGCAAGCCACAGTCCAAAGCTGTACATCAGGCCCAGACAGCACATGATCAACAACTGGCCACGCAGGAATTCCCCCAGCACCCGATCACAATCCCGCCCCAGACTGCGCACCACTTCGTGCGTCCGGCGTGGCAACACCTCTATGCATCTGGCGATCAGAACATCCCAATCACGCAGCAGGTAGAAACTGACCAGTGGCACAATCAACAGATAGCCCAGCCATACCATGAGCCACTTCCCGGAACTGCTGACATTGACGAAGACATCGCCTACGAGACCGCTCAGACCGCGCCAGTTTTCCATAAAAAACTGTCTGATCTCATCCATACCGAAGGCGCTGGTTTCCAGGTTGAAAAATCGCATCAGCGGCGGCAAATACTCATTGAATGCCTTGCTGGCAAGCCCCGGCAGGGTCGATAACAGGCCAAGCACCTGCCCGTGCAGTATCGGAAGCAGGCACAGCAAGGCACCACCCACCAGCAGAAAGCTCAGTAGAAACACCAACAGCACCGACGTGGTACGCCCCCAACCCCTGGCCTCCAGCCGATCCACCAGCGGGTCACCCAGATAGGCAATGATCGCGGCCAGCAGGAATGGAGCAAGGATCGATGACAGCAGCCACAGCAGCATGGCGAATGTCAGCACACAGATCAGATAGAACCATTTGTCCGTGTCCTCAGTCACCGGAGTCCACCACCTCTGAACTCGTATTCCAGTTCAGCCGAATTGGGCACTACCCGCAACACATTGCCCAGTGCTATGGCTTGTGTGATGGCAGTCAATCCACCGGTACTGTGCAGTTCAAAACTGACGCTGTCCTGCGCAAAATCACTGGCCATCAACACTGTCACGGAATTGAGTCGGGACAGATAGCGGCTCAGTGTCGCGTAGTCGTTCAAACTCTTTATCCCGTGCACCGTCAGAAACAGGATATCCTCTCCCTTGATACGGAGGTCCGCGGCATAGTGACGGGCAACATGATCCACAAATTGCTCTACCCCCTCCTCCAGTGCTATCGCCCGATCCTCCGACTCACTATGCCAAAACAATGTCTGCTGCTGCATCAAAAGCCCCCAGTCCACCTTCCACAGGTCTGCCGTCAGTTTTCGCAGTATGCCATAAAGGACCATGTTCGCCGGGTAACGTGCCGAAGCACGCAATAACTGTTCCGTATTCCGGTAGCGGATATCGTCTGGTCGGACAGCCTCCTTGTCCTCCAGATCAAGCAGGGGATAGGTAAACTCCATGCCACGATTCCGAATGGCGCCATCCAGTGTGCCAATATAACCCTCGGCCTCTTCCATACCCAGTATGCGTTCCCCTTCGCCGTCCATGATCAGCAGCCAGAGCAACACCGATGGACGCTCGCTACCCCATACCGAAAAACCACGCAGGTACAGTGCCTGATCCAGCCATTCCTGCTGGAACAGCGCCTGTAAACCGAGTTTCTTCGGCGCCCCCGTATATGTGCGAGACGCATCCGGTCTGCTGGTCCAGGAATAGTGCGCGAGATAGTCTTCCGCATTGCCAAGCAGGGCTCGCACGGTATGCTGATCCAGCGTGTCGCGGGAACCTGTGATCTTGGTCAGCACAATGCGCAGTGCCGCACGCAATGCCCGACTTTTCTCCGCCTCACTTTGCTCCAGCACCGGCACCTCGGCCTGATACAACCCACCTATCTGAACGGCGAAGGCCATCGGAACCGATAGCCCGCTCAACAACGCACACCACAGCACACAGCCAAGGGCCGGACTGCCCATGCGCCCCACTCCATGGCGTTTGATCCGGTCGGTTGCGCGGCGATCCATGCCCACAAAACGCCCTGTGCCTCTCAAATCCAGGTCTCCGCGGAAACTGTCTCAATGACTATCTTGTCGCTTTTCGGGTCTGTCCGGTACATGGTTCGGCTGCTGTGTGTTCCCATCCGCGGGTTCGATGCCGGCACATCCTCGTGTTGCGCAATCCGCGGTGAAAAACCCGCCCACATGCTCCGGCATCCGATAAAGCATAGCGCATCCGCGCTATGCTTTCATATCGTACACCGTGGGGATCGGTTGACGCTTGTGCTGGGTACCCAGATACACGCGGATTATCTTCTCGCACACCTCTGCCGCCAGGTCCCGACCCTCCAGGAAATCATCGATATCATCATAGCGTAAACCCAGTGCCCGCTCATCGGCATATCCGGGACGATTCGATTCCAGGTCCGCCGTCGGTGTTTTGGCAATGATACGGGACGGCGCACCGAGATACCGGGCCAGGGCCCTTATCTGACGCTTGTTCAGACCGAACAGCGGGGCCAGATCACAGCCACCATCGCCATATTTGGTATAAAAACCGGTGACATTCTCCGCCGAATGGTCGGTACCCAGTACCAGACCATCCAGCAAACCGGCCAGTTCGTACTGCGCCGCCATACGCAGGCGCGCCTTCACATTGCCATGCGCATAGTCCTGCGCCTGAGCATTGGGCCGCGCAAGACCGGCGGTATCCAATGCCGCGATCGTGGTCCGGTGCAGGGCATCACTGGCACACTGCACATCGATCTCCAGACAGCAGTCCGGACGGATAAACTCCAGTGCCAAACGCGCATCGGGCTCGTCCTGTTGTACCGAATACGGCAGACGTACCGCAACGAAGCGGTAACCACGGCCAGCATCCGGGTCCCTGTTCATCTCATCCACCGCAAGCTGTGCCAGCCTGCCGCAGGTGCAGGAATCCACCCCACCGCTGATCCCGAGCACCAACACGGAACAGCCACTACAGCGTAGCTGCCACTTGATGAAATTCACGCGCCTGCGAGACTCGAATTCCGGGTCGATCTCGGGCAACACCCGCATCTGTCTGACGATATCCGCCTGATTCATCACTGTGCAAGCCGATACCCGGCAGACCGCTTACTCAAGCACCAGCGCACGCACCTCGCGGATGCCCGGATGGTCCGGATAATTGAGTTCCAGCACCCGCAAGGCATCCTGCGACAGCCCATCCAACTCCAATATCTTCAGCGATTTGGCAAGTAACACCAGGGCATCCGGTGTGGCAACCGCATTCGGATAATTGCGCACCACATAACTGGCACGGTTGGCAACCGCCAGAAAAGCCCCTCGGCGCATATAGTAGTTCGCCACATGTACCTCATGCCTGGCCAGACGGTTACGCAGATAACGCATGCGCTGTATCGAATCTTCGCGGTAAGCGCTATTCGGGTAATTCTTCACCAGATAGCTGAAATCACTAAACGCCCTCAGCGCCGACCCGGGGTCGCGCTGCGACTCATCGGTCGGCGCATAGCGTTTGCTGAATGTCAGACCACGATTGAAATTGGACAGCGCCTTCAGGTACCAGGCGTAATCCAGATGGCGGCTTTGTGGATACAGTTTGATGAAGCGTTCCGCCGATTCGATCGCCTCGTCAAATTTCTCGTCCTTGTATTGCATATAGGCAGTGTCCAGCAGTGCCTGACGGGCATATTTGCCAAACGGAAATCGCGCCTCCAACTGCCCGTACAGGCTTATCGCACGTTCATAATTGCCGGACTGGAATTCGCCCTTGGCCTCACTGAACAGACGTTCATCACCCCAATCCTCCGGAGCGTCCTTTTTCTCCTTGGAACACGCAACCAGCAGGATACCGCAAAACAGGGCAAGCAACAGTTTGCGAGAGCTTTGCTTCACGCCCGGAGTTTAGCACGATTCATCAGCGACTGGCACAAATCATCAACAGCGGCTAGACTTCAGCAGGAACGACGCCAGCTCAATGATCTCCAGTTACGTCCATACCCTGGTCTTCCCCGCTATCGACCCGATCGCGTTGCGCATCGGACCGGTGGCCATACATTGGTATGGCATCAGCTATGTGGTCGGTATCCTCATCGCCTGGTGGCTGCTGCTACGGGCACAGCGCCCCGGAACGAGCCCGCTGAGCCCGGATCAGATCGCCGACCTGATCTTCTGGGCTGTACTGGGTATGCTCGTCGGCGGCAGGCTCGGCTTCATGCTGTTTTACGGTCCGGACCTGCTGCTACGGGACCCACTCTCGCTGTTTCGCATCCATCAGGGTGGCATGTCTTTCCATGGCGGCCTCATCGGAGTACTGATCGGTAGCGCTTGGTTCGGATATCGTCACCGTATCGGCTTTTTCACTGTCACCGACACACTCGCACCGGTAGTCCCGGTAGGACTGTTCAGTGGCCGCTTGGCCAATTTCGTCAATGGAGAACTATGGGGACGGGCCAGTGATCTGCCGTGGGCGATGGTATTCCCCGACCCTGCCGCGGGTAACATCCCGCGCCATCCCTCGCAACTCTATGAAGCCGGACTGGAGGGCTGCCTGCTATTCATTATCCTCTGGCTCTACACTGCCCGCCCCCGACCCACAGGCATGGTATCGCTCCTGTTTCTGGCGTTGTATGGCACAATGCGCTTTGCGGTCGAGTTCCTGCGCGAGCCTGACCCGCATATCGGTTTCGTCGCCTTCGGCTGGATGACCATGGGGCAGGCACTGTCGCTGCCGATGATACTGATCGGTGCGGGCCTGTACGCAATCCTTGTCAGCCGCGGCAAAGGCCAGGGGGTAAAAACATGAAACAGTATCTTGAACTGATACGCCACATACTGGAACACGGCAGCACCCGGGATGACCGCACCGGCACCGGCACTCTCGGCGTGTTCGGTTACCAGATGCGCTTTGATATCAGCCAACACTTTCCCCTGCTGACCACCCGCAAACTGCATCTGCGTTCGATCATCCACGAACTGCTGTGGTTCCTGCAAGGCCAAACCAATATCGCGTACCTGCACCGGCACGGGGTATCCATATGGGATGAATGGGCCGATGCCGAAGGCGAACTGGGGCCCATCTACGGCAAGCAGTGGCGCTGCTGGCAGACACCGGACGGACAGCACATCGATCAGATCGCGAACGTTATCGAACAGATAAAGACCACGCCGGAATCCAGGCGCCTGCTGGTCAGCGCCTGGAATGTTGCGGAACTGCAACAGATGGCCTTGCAACCCTGTCATGTGCTGTTCCAGTTCCATGTCGACGCCGGCCGATTGTCTTGCCAACTCTATCAGCGCAGCGCGGATGTGTTCCTTGGCGTGCCATTCAACATCGCGTCATACGCACTGCTGACCCTGATGGTCGCACAAGTGACCAATCTACGGGCTGGTGAACTGGTACACTCCCTGGGCGACGCGCACCTGTATCTGAATCATCTGGATGAGTCCCGCACATTGCTTGGGCGCGAGCCACTGCCACCGCCACATATGCGTCTCAACCCGGAAGTGAAGGACCTCTTTGCCTTCCGCTATCAGGACTTCGAACTACAGGGCTATCGGGCGCATCCGGCAATCAACGCACCGATCTCGGTATGAGCCTGTCGATCATCGTCGCCCATTCGCGCAACGGGGTCATTGGACGGGATGGCACGATGCCCTGGCATTTGTCTTCCGATCTACGCCGTTTCCGCTCACTGACGATGGGCAAAACCATCATCATGGGTCACCGCACCCACGAGGCTATCGGGCGCTCCCTGCCGGGAAGAAAAAACCTCGTGCTGAGCCGCGACCCCTCGCTGCGGCTGCCAGGCTGCACAGTCTGCAATGACTGGGAACAAATACGCTCGGACTATGCCGGGCCCGGGCAGGAAGGCATGGTCATCGGTGGCAGACAAATCTATACGCTGGCATTGCCGGACACGATACGCATCTACCTCAGTGAAGTCATCGTGGAACTGGAGGGTGACATCCACTTTCCGCAACCGGACTGGCGCAAATGGCATATGCTGGAACGCAGCTTCCATCCGGCTGAACCGAACGATGATTACGATCACATATTCTCCATCTGGGAACACCGGTCACTCGACACAGCGCGGCTTCGCCCCCGTCTCCAACAACACGAACCCGCCCGCCGCACCAAACCGCCTCGGTCGCATGGCGGGCCACACGGGTAGCCCTCAGACGGGGACAATTCACCATTCGCTGTGAATATGGGTAACATGGCTTGCCAGCACCGGCAAGGTATGCTACATAGGACTCCATTGACTTTTTTCACAGATTAATCTGTACAGGGAGGTCTACCATGACACAAACGATGCATACCTTTGACACACATAAGGCAATAAAAGAACTGACCCGGGCCGGCGCGGATGTTCAACTGGCAGAGGCCATGGTTTTCACCCTTGGCACGATGGTGGAAAACCTGGCGACCCGCAAGGATTTGAAAGCCGAGGTCGATTTGCTCAGAAGGGAGTTCAAGGCCGAAAATGAAGCCCTCGGAACAGAACTCATTGCCAGAAACGACGCGCTCAAAAAGGAGTTCGACGCGCTCAAAAAGGAATTCGATATCAAGTTCGACGCGCTCAAAAAGGAATTCGATATCAAGTTCGACGCGCTCAAAAAGGAATTCGATATCAAGTTCGATGCACTCAAAAAGGAATTCGATATCAAGTTCGATGCACTCAGGAGTGAAATCGATGGCAAACTCGATGCACTCAGAATAGAACTCACTGCCGAAAACGACGCGCTCAAAAAAGAGTTCGATGCACTCAGAAAAGATTTCGATGCACTCAGAAAAGATTTCGATGGCTTCAGAAAGGAGTTCAGGGCCGACCTGCGCACCAGCGAAAAACGCATAATCGCGATACTTGGCCTGATGATGTCCGTCTTGTTCGGTGTCTTCGCCACAATTTTACCCGCCATATCCTGAGCCGACCCTGTCCCGACTGCCAGCTATGGCAATGCGGTGTGCCCGGAACGACGCCGCCGGCGCCGCCTGCTGCACGGCTCACTCACGGGTGGAACGAGACCGCCGGCAAACGTGACCTGGTCAAGCCTCCACCACCACACCCGGGAGTCGCAGCAGCCGAACCCCCACAGTCTTAGCATCGCGAACCCGCGTACCTTACTCCTCCACCCGTGGCCGAGACGACGAAACGCTGCAATAGCGGCCGTCTTCCAGACACATCGCCGTCAGTTCCCGACCCCACACACAGCCGGTATCCAGCGGGTACACAGCATAGCGCAGAAAGTCCTTCTCCGTGCCCAACCCCACTGTGGACCAGTGGCCGAATATCAACCTGAGAGATGCAGAACGGCGATGCGGGAAGGCATACCAGGGGACCAGGCCGGCGGGCTGCTTACCTGGCGCGGCATTGCAATCGAGGCACAAGCCTCCATTGTGATCCAGAAAACGCATGCGGCAAAAGCTGTCGATAATGAAACGCAAGCGTTCATATCCATCGAGCCCGGCAGACCAGCACACCGTTTCCTCTCCGTACATCACACGCAGCAGGGTTTCATGGTCGGATCCGCGCAGCATCGCTTCCACCTCGGCGGCCAACGCAAAGGCCTCGTCCATATCCCACGCCGGATACACACCCGCATGGGACATATAAAAACCACTGTCCGCGTCATGCACCAACAGCGGCTGTTGACGCAGCCAACGCAGGCACTCCTCACGTTCCGGTGCCTCCAGCACTGCGGCCATCGTGTCTTGACGTTTGAGCCGCCGCACCCCGGCGGCCACTGCCAGCAAATGCAGATCATGATTGCCAAGCACTGTCTGTGCCCCCTCCCCACAGCGCATCACAAAGCGCAGACAGTCCAGCGAAGCCGGTCCGCGGTTGACCAGATCGCCACAGAACCACAGTCGATCGCGCAGCGGGTCATAGTCGATCCGGTCCAGCAACTCCTGCAACTCCCGATAACAGCCCTGCAGATCGCCAATCGCCCAAGTTGACATCACCGTACACTCCCGCGCCGAAGCACAAAAAATCGAGCCAAAGGCCCACCAGGTCACACCACCGAGCCCCACCGCCACCGCCCGGGGCCAAGCCCGCATACTACGCACACCAGCATGATGCCCGCAGGCGCGGATTATCAGCCATCCGGCGCAGCGAGTAAAGCGACATCACCAGCCTGCACCACCCGCGGTTCGAACAGGTACAGTACCGCCCACCGGGACAAAACAGTCACCTGCCAGCGGGCGACTGGCCCGTGATATGATTCGGTGTATGAAGACACTGCTGATAAAAGATCTGGGCACAGCCGGGTACCTGCCGGTGTGGCAGGCAATGCGTCGCTATACTGAACGGCGCGGGCGACATTCACCGGATCAGATTTGGTTTGTGCAACACCCGCTGGTCTACACGCTGGGTCTGGCAGGCCGCGAGGAGCATCTGCTGGATGTTGGCGATATCCCCGTGATACGCAGCGACAGAGGCGGACAGGTGAGCTGCCATGGGCCCGGACAATTGCTGGCTTATCCGCTGCTGGACCTTGGAGACAGAGGGTTGCTGGCGCGGACGTACATACACCGATTGGAACAGGCGGTGATTCGCTGCCTTGCCGGTCTGGGCATCACCGGCCAACGCCGCACCGGTATGCCCGGGGTGTATGTCGGAGAGGCCAAGATCGCGGCACTCGGCATCCGCATACGCCGCCAGTACTGCTACCACGGGGTCGCGCTGAATATCCACATGGCGCCCACTGTCTGGCAGCGGATCAATCCCTGCGGATACCCCGGACTGAAGGTGACACAACTGGCGGCACTCGGTGTCGACATCGACCTGCGGACAGCAGCACACCGCCTCTGTGCCTGCCTGCTGGACACACTCGGCTATAGCGATGAAAAAACACGGATAGCCTACCCGGGCGGTTGGCAACTGCCACAGCCCGGCATACCGGTATCACGCCCGCAACCCGAAACACACACGCTCGCCACCGTGTCCGGCTGAGCAGCCCATGCCAACGCAGGCAGACAAAGCGCACCGCGGTCCCCTGAAGACCCGCCGTTTGCCGAATGGGCAAACCGAACAGCCGCGACGCAAGCCGGAATGGATCCGGGCACAGGCGCCGACCAGTCCACGGGTCATGCGACTACGCACGCTGCTGCGCGAACAACGCCTGCATACCGTGTGCGAAGAGGCCTCCTGTCCCAACCTGGGGGAATGCTTTGCCAACGGCACGGCAACCTTCATGATCATGGGGAACATCTGCACGCGCCGCTGCCCGTTCTGTGACGTGGCACACGGCCGGCCCGGCAAACTGGACCCGGAAGAACCCGCCCACCTCGCCGCGGCGGTGCACCGGATGCAGCTTGGCCATGTGGTGATTACGTCCGTGGATCGTGACGATCTGAGAGATGGTGGCGCGGCACACTTCCGTGCCTGTATACAGGCCATACGCAAGCAAACCCCACAGGTGCAAATCGAGATCCTGTGCCCGGATTTCAGACACAAGATCGACCGTGCACTGGCAATTCTGGGTCAGTGTCCACCGAATGTATTCAATCACAACCTGGAGACCGTGCCACGGCTGTATGCCAGGGTCCGACCGGTAGCCGACTACCAGGCCTCGCTCCAGTTACTGGCCCGGTTCAAGGAACAGAATCCACACACGCTAAGCAAAAGCGGACTGATGCTCGGCCTGGGCGAAAGCCTGGACGAGGTACGCCAGGTATTGCATGAGTTGCGCACCCATCACTGCGAGATGCTTACCCTCGGACAATATCTACAACCCAGCCGCTATCATCTACCGGTGGAACGCTATGTCAGCCCGGACGAATTTCGGGAACTGGGCCACTATGCCCGCGGCCTCGGCTTCCTGAATGTCGCCAGCGCCCCGATGGTACGCTCGTCCTACCACGCGGACCAACAGGCAAAAAGCCTGTAAAACCAATGCCTTACGGCCTTCAACCAGGCTCCTCTTCCGCCTCCGTCTCACACACCTGCGCATGGATGACGCCCTGTGCCAGCGTGGCGCTGATCCGCTGCTGCGGTCGCAGTTGATCGGCACGGCGCACAATGGCACCGCTGTCCGCACAACGCACGATGGCATAGCCGCGTTTCAGTGTCGCCTGTGGACTGAATGCCTGCAGCGTCCTGGTAACCGACTCGATATGCTGTCTGCGGGCCTGGATAAAACGGGCGACGTGCACGGGCAGACTGCGTTGCAAGTGGTACAACCGCTCCCGTCGCATACGCAGCCGGTGCCGCGGACTATGCGCCTGTAACGCACGCCGTGCACTGAACGTACGCCAGCGCAACTGATGCAGTAACCGCTGTAGCGCATGCGACTGGCGCAACGCGCATTCGTCCAGCCGCTGCTGCAAACCACGCACCATGGCATCCGGACGCGGGAGACAGCGGCGCAGCGCCCGCACATGGTGGCGTCCGGATTGCAACACACCCTGCGCCGATTCCTGTATGCGTCGCCTGTGTACAGCCAGGGTACGTCGCACAAGGGCCACGTCCGGGCTGGCTATCTCCGCCGCCGCCGAAGGGGTCGCCCCGCGTCTGTCGGCCACAAGATCGGCGATCGTCAGATCCACCTCGTGTCCCACGCCACTCACCAGCGGGATCTCACAAGCCGATATCGCCCGTGCGACAGACTCTTCGTTGAAGGCCCACAGGTCTTCCAATGTGCCGCCACCACGCAGCAGCAGCAGCAATTCACATTCCTGACGCAGCGCCGCCAGATTAATCATCTCAACCAGCGCAGGCGCCGCTTCCCTGCCCTGTACCGGCACCGGATAGATGAGCAGTTCCGCCAGCGGCCAGCGTCGCCGCAAAACACTGAGGGCATCACGCACCGCCGCTCCGGTTGGCGAGCTAATCAGACCGATACGCCGTGGAAAAGCGGGCAACGGCCGTTTGCGTGCAGCCGCGAACAATCCTTCGCTGGCCAGGCTGCGCTTCAATGCCTCAAAGGCGCGCAGCAGACTGCCTTCACCGGCCAGTTCCAGGGACTGCACTATCAGTTGATAGTCTCCCCTGCCCTCATACAGGCTGACCTGGGCCCGCACCAGCACCGCCATGCCATCCTGCGGGCGTGCGTTACCACTGTGCCGGCCACGGAAAAAAGCGCAGCGCACCTGCGCGTTGCGATCCTTCAGGCTGAAATAGAGATGACCGGAGGCAGGGGTCGCCAGGTTGGACACCTCCCCCTGTACCCAGACTGACGGCAGACTGCCCTCGATCAATTCACGTACAGTCCGGTTCAGCCGGCTGACACTGAACACATCTACCGGCACGCTATCCTCGCTGGCCACGCCGTCCCCCATTCCTCTCCATCACGCCGCCACCCGCCGCATGAACATTATTCATCCCTGGCGAACGGGACGTCCTTTTTTCTTCTTCCGGATGATAATGGACTGCGAATCGATCAACTGCTTTATCGCCTGGTCCAGTGCCCGATCCCGTTGCAGAATGCGTTTGAACTGCGGCCCGCTGACACGGATCAGCACCACCTCGCCCCGGGCACGGACATAGGCGTTGCAGAGCCCGGAACCGTGTGGGGACAGTGACTGTTCGCCAAAATATTTCCCCGGCCCCAGTACACCCAGCACGGCGAGTTTGCCGTTATCGTCGACCGTGATGGCCTCCACCTCTCCACTCTGCACCATATACAGGTACTTGCCAGGGTCTCCCTCACGCAGCACATAGTCGCCATCCTTGAACTGCTTGAGCGAGGTCCACGCGGCGTGTTTGTGCAGCTCCATCGGAGAAAGCGAACGGAACAGTCGACAGGCGGCCAGCGCGTCGTGCACCTGGTCCTGCTCTCCGGACAACATCTCGTCAATACGGCGGTTCTGCACTTCGTGGACGGAACCGATATTGAGGTCCGACAGGCTGGCCAGTGCGGAAGTACCAAACACCCTGGAAGCGCACAACTTCTGTATGCCACGTTCCAGCCCCAGCAACACATGGTGTTTCCCAATCTGCAGGAGGCTGGTGGGCCGGGTCGTAATCACCGTGGCGTTGCGACGACTATCGGTCCACGGGAATAATGCGCTCTCCCCGAAAAAATCCCCGTCATGCAACGTGGCTACCACGCCGCCACGCTTGGCCGAACTCTGCTGCAACAGCACCTCGGCGCTGCCGCGCAGTATCACATACATGCAGTCACCGATCTCCCCTTCACGAATCACCTTCTGCTTTGCCCGGTACTGTCTTACAACACAGTCATCCGAACGCAATATCTGCTCGAGTTCCGCGTCGCTCAGTGCCGAAAACATCGGTACCGGGCGGATATATTTGATGGAAATCGGCTTATCCATCGGCCTGGGCCGCCAGCAGATGATCCACCCAGAGATCGGACAGCTTTTCCTGCACGCTGTTCTGCCGCAGGCGTGCGTTCAAATTGGAAAAATCCACACGGTCCAACTCCTGATCCTGGTTGTAACAGGAATAGACATAGTACGGTTCCCCGCTCTTTGGTGAAATATGTCGGCACAAACACTGTGCACAGACACCCTTCATCATACACTGCATTGGCGAATTGATTGAACCGATAGCCCGATGCGTCGGGTTCAGATACGGTTTCAAGCGCCCGTGCCGCGCCTCTTTGACCGCGTTCATCATCCGATCCGAACCGATTGCGATAATATGCTCCACCTGGTCAAGCGGGATCGGTACCTCGCCAAGCTCCCCGCGGGCATACGCCTCCATCGCATCAATGATATTGCCGACATGCGTGCTGTCCTGGGGCCGGGTCGCCGTTATCGGCGCCACCCCGGTACCGGGGTCGATCGACCAGACAACCACATCGGAGGCGGCCTCTATCTCTTCCATCTTGAACACACCCTCTGCGCGCCGGTAACCGGCGAAATAGATCACCCGGCTACCCGCCGCCCGCAGCGCCTTGCCGATGGAAAACTGTACCGCATTGCCCAGACCGCCGCCTATCAACATCACCGTGCTGTGCTTCGGGATACGGGTGGCGGTCCCGGTCACCCCCATCACGCTCAGACGATCACCCTCCCGCCATAACGCACACAGACGCGAAGAGGCCCCCATCTCCAGCGTGATCAACGAGATCAACCCCCGCTCCTTGTCCACCCAGGCCCCGGTAAGCGCCAGCCCTTCGGACAGCAACAGCGTGTCCTCAATGCGCGGGGCATTGGCCTCCAGGTTCTGCACCCGGTAAAACTGCCCCGGCTGAAATTTCCTGGCCTGCATCGGCGCCCTGACGAGCACCTCGACAATATCCGGGGCCAGACGCCTGATCGCCACTACCGAGGCCTCCCACAGGCCGGCCAGACGCGCAAAAAAAGCCGCCCGCTGTTGCAGCCTGTCACCAAGCCCGGCACTGTCCAACCGCGCCAGCTCGTCGCGGAACAGGCGAACGATGTACGGATACCCATCCCGGGCACTGGCCATCGCCTTCACCACACTCCCCGCGTATACCGGATGATTGTCGCCATAGAAACTGATATGGCGACCATCCCGGCACCAGGAGGTAAACGGGGCCGGACTGGCCTGTTTGGGGACCGTCTCATCGTGCGTCGGCACCAGTTCCGGGGTGGCCGCACCCCGCGTCCAGCGTGGCTCGTGGCGTTGAAAAAAACGCCGGTCCATCTCAAAGGTGCCCGGGTATTCCTGCTGATAGATCGTATTCGGGGCCGTCCCGGCGGCGATAAACAGACTACGCAGCGGCACTTCCGAACGTTCCCCGGTATCCTGCCAGCCATCCTGCTGCGGACGCAGATGCGCAAAGCGCACCGCGACCAGCGCACCGTACTCATCCTCCAGCGCCGCGAGCGGTGACATCCCTTCGGCAAGCCGTATGCCTTCACGCAGCGCCTCACGCACCTCCTCATGGTTCTGGCGGTACGCCGGAGAATCCTGTATCCCCTTGCGGTAAAACAACGTGACCCCACCCCAGCGCTCCAGCAGCGGATGGAAGTCCGGACGCTCGCCCACCCGCCTGGCGCGCTCCCGCTCCGCCCTGAGCTCACGACCATGCGCCAGGAATTCATCCAGCACCAGCCGTTCCTCCTCGTCAAAGCGGGCTCGCACCGTTTCCACACCAAAACGTGCGCACACCGATTCGTAACGATACAGCATCTTTTCCACCTGCACCGGGTAATAGGCCATCAACTCGGTAGCGGTATCAATGGCGGTCAAGCCGCCGCCAACCACGCCGGCAGGCAGACGAAATTGCAGATTGGCCAGCGAGGAACGCCGAGCGGCACCAGAAAGTTGCAGCGACATCAAAAAATCGGAGGCCTTGCGTACGCCCCGGGCAAGATTGTTTTGCATCCCGATGATGGTGGGCTTGCCCGCACCCGTGGCGATCGCGATATGATCAAAACCCAGTTCCCAGGCATCCTCTATCGTCACGGTGCCACCAAAACGCACCCCGCCGAAACATCTGAAGGCATCACGCCGCAACAGGTTCAGATAGATGACATTGAGGAAATTCTTGTCCCAGCGCACCGTGATACCATACTCCGCCACACCGCCAAAACCCATCACCGAGCGTTCATCCAGGGATTGATAGTGAGCGCGGAAATCACGGATCGGCAGCGGCGAGCTGTCACCGTCCCCAGTCAGTTCCACCGGCAACGGCTCCAGTTTCAGCGCATCGATCCCCACCACGGCAAAGCCCTCGTTGATCAGATAATGTGCCAGCGTGTAACCCGCTGGCCCAAGACCAACCACCAGTACCTTTTTGCCATTGCAGGGTAAGGCGTATGGCCGCCGCACATTCAGCGGGTTCCAGCGGGTCAGCAGGCTGTATATCTCGAAACCCCAGGGCATGAACAACACATCGCTCAACACATTGGTCTCCACCTGCGGGATATTGACCGGCTCGGTCTTCTGGTAGATACAGCCCTTCATGCAGTCGTTGCAGATACGGTGTCCGGTGCCCGGACACATCGGATTGTCTATGATAACCAGCGCCAGTGCCGCGATATTGTCGCCCCGCTGCTTGAGCAGGTTCATCTCCGATATCTTCTGCTCCAGCGGACAGCCGGTCAGCGGTGTCCCCAACGGCCCACTGCGATATCCCTGGCCAGTCCTGGCGCGCATACCCTTGGAACAGGAGTCGGTGTCACGTTCATGGCAATAGATGCAGAGATCAGCCTCGTACTGCGCCTCACGCTCACCGCAGCGAGGGTCGGTCAACACAAAGCCGTCGCGCCGGCGCAACTGCCCGGCACGTGCGCGCCAGACCGGATACGGCCCGTGCTCGGCCTGCTGATGTGGCACCAGGTCCTGCGGTACAACCCGTGCCGGGGTCTTGAAGCACAGCCATCCCTCCACTTGGCTGCCCGGTTCCCGCCGCTCCAGGCTGGCGGCATACACCCAGTGTTCCAGACATTCCACCAGGCTGGCGACAGCCGCGTCATCCGAAGCGGCGCTGAACAGTTCGGCAAACAACGCACGATGCCCTTCGGCCAGCAACCACTGCTTCAATTCCTCCAGTCCATCGCCGGACCCGTGCTCGCTCAAGCCGTAGAGCCAGGCGCCCAGACGACAGAAACGCAGTTCCGCGTCCTGCGTGGTATCCCGCCAGGCGGGATACCGCAGCAGCACCCGCATACGCCGCTGGACCTGGTCCGCGTCTTTCAACGGCGGGGGCGTCCTGGCAAAACGCTTCAACAGTGGCTGGATACGCTGTGCACGCAGCGCGAAGATGACGGCATTGTCCTGACGGATGGCCGTTATCTGCGCATCACGCTCGGCCTCGATACAGAACAGTCTGGCGATAAACTCGCTGAGCCTGGGCGCCAATTCCACCAGTAGCCCGGATATGTCCGGTGGGCCATGCCCGGCTCCCTGGCATTGATGGTAGGTGACAAAACGGCCATGCAGCGACGGGTCCGTCTCGGCCAGCCAGTGTTCGAAGCACCCGTGCAGCGCCTCCAGACGTCCGGGATCATGCAGATCGGCCCAGTCAAAGCCCGCAATACCCAAACGCTGCTGCACCGGATCGTTCATTGTCTCAACTCGCGCCTACCCGTAACAAAAAAACCGCGGTCGACCAGGACCATATATCAACCATCGTATGGCCGAGCGCGGTGTGTCCGGGCGATCTCCCCGGACACAACCGTGAGGAAGCCGAGGTCAAACTACCGGGACAGTGGGCCGGAAGACAACCGGAACACGACCCATGCCCTCACCCCGAGGGATGGCGCTGTCATCACCGTACCTGCCGTATCAACAATGGCGATGGCCTGCTCACACTACCCGGGGTCAGAAGCTGTAAGTGAACTCGGCCCACAACTGCTCTCTGCGCTCGTTGTCAGTCGGTGTACGTTGTTTTTCACCGGTCTGATGTGCCCAGATGACACGGGAGTCTATCATGCCCGGTATATTAAAACGAACACTCACACCATAACCGCCGTAGGGCACCCAGGCGCCCTTCTCTTCCAGATTCGTCGCACCTCGATTGGTCTTCAGCGGAAAGTTGAGCCGGCCAAGGGCGTAGTCGAAGAACGCGGATACCTGCAACAGTTCACCCCAGGTGCGGTTACCCAGGGCTGTTTTGTCGGCAATAAACGGGGCATTGAAGATATAGTCCATCGACAAAAACAGCGCGTTGTCATACAGCGCCTGGGCCTCCGGATAGGCCCGCACATTGTTCGGTCCACCCACCGAATACTGCTCCAGCGAGGTCAGCGCGTCTTCCGTTTGCTGAAACTCCCCGCGCAGCAGCATGGACTGGTTTTTGCTGAGCAACTGCAAGCGCGAGAAGGACCCGAAGAATTTATAGAAGCCGCCGCAGGTAAAAGAGCGATCCGGTTTCCTGCGACTGGGGCCAATCGCGTCCGGGCGCTGACATCCCATCGCACCGAGAAACTCCGGAAACCCTCTGGCGGCACGGAGTTCAAAGAAATTGAGTCCACCACCAAAATCCTCGCCTATGTCAAACAGCGCGTCATACAAAAAACGCAGCGGATGCAGTGTATCGACCAGGTCATAGCGCAGTGACAGATCGAGCGTACTCAGGTCGGCACGGTTTTCCTCACGGCCACTCAGGAACACGCTGGAGGTCTTGCGTGTCAGCGAAGAGCGAAAACTGAGGTTTTCCTGACGGCTGCGAATAGCGGAGTATTCCATATGTGCAGCCGCCTGCTGAGAGATGGAACTGATCTGAATGTTGTTGGCACGCTTCGGGTCCACAGTGAAGCGGTTCTGGAAATAACTCAGCCCACCGGTCAGACCCCAGCCGATGTAGCGCTGGTACTCCATGGACCAGTAATGGCTGAGGTTCGGCTCAAAGGCACGCTGGGCAGACAGTGTCAGACGGTCCGCTCCCCCTGTGGGATTGTTCCATGAGACGATGATACGCGGGCGGTAGCGGCCCGTTTCGCGCAGACCATGACTGTCCGCACGCAGACTGATGTCAAACGGCTTTTCCTCCTGGATGGTCAGTGTGATATCGGCCTCGCCCACGCGCAACCCGGGCTGAAACACACCGTAGACGCTGAGGCCGGGGAAATCGGTGATGCTCAGCAAGGCCTTCTCAATGCCCGCCTTGGTGACCGGTTTGCCCACCAGACCGGAAAAAGGTTTACGCAACACCGCTTCGTCATACTGGCTGCCACCCTCGACCAGTATGCGCCCGAGTACCCCGACCAGCAACTGTATGTCCACCACACCCTCAGTGACAGTCTGCACCGGGAGCGTGGCGCTGGCGAGTATCAGTCCTTTGCCTCGATAATGGCTGGTCACCACATCGGCAACCAGTTGCAATTCGCCGATACTGAAACCCCTGGCCGGCTGTTCGGCAAGCTGCTGGGCGATTATGCCCCGGACCTCGGCCATGCTGATCCCGTGTTGCGGCAGGTCTGCGAAATCGATCAGATTGAACTCCCGCACCTGCACGTAGGGGCCTTCATCCACGGCAAACGGCCGGTCGATCATCTTTGGCACCTCGACCCCGTCAGGTGCAGGAACAACGGTCGGGGCAGCCACCGTCGGCGCCACCGTACCAGGCTGGACCGCACCGGGCTGGACCGCGCCGGGCCGGGCAACCGCGGGCCGGTCGGCGTCGGGACCGGCGGCATCGGGCCGCACCGCGCCGGGCCGGGCAACCGCGGGCCGGACCGCGTCGGGACCGGCGGTATCGGGCCGCACCGCACCGGGCCGCACCGCGTCCGGCAAACTGATCGGACCCGCATGGATAAACGATAATGGCAGCAGGCACGCCACGCACAGCGCCGCGACCACAACGACACTAAAAGGCGCCTGGGGCTGTGCCAAATCAGACAGCGTGACCGGGAAGTCTGTTGCCAGTCCCGGTAGTTTCTTGTCTTCTAAGATCACGCTGTTTCTCGAGACTTACACTGCGACATGCAGACAGCAAACGCCACTACCGGGTTTTGCTACTGCCCTGTAAACGAGACCTCCCTGCCTGCACCAATACAAAGCCCAGGTCTCTCAACACAAGAACGGCAGCAACTTCCCCCTGACAAGACTCTCTTTAGGCCTTGTACTTTGGCAACTTATCTTCTATTTGTCAAATTATTTCAAACACTGGGGCGCGGCCATGCCGCCCCCGGCCGGGCCAAACGGGACGCCGCGGACCGCTGGCGAAGACACCCGCCCGGCGGTTCGGGCGGACACGCCATGCGGGCGACGCAAAAGCTCAGGAACAGGTGCGATTGCGTCCCTGATGTTTGGCACGATACAAGGCGTCATCCGCCGCGGCGATCAACGCCTCGGGCGACTGCCCGGCCCGCATCTGGCCGAGCCCGACAGAGATCGTCAATGGCGCATGCGTCCCTTTGCCATCCGGCAGCGGCAATGGGGTACGGTTGATCGTGGCATGCAGGCGGAGCGCCACGATATCGTGCGCACGGGTGGCATTGGTGTTGGGCAGTATCGCCAGAAACTCCTCGCCCCCATAGCGGGCCACCATGTCCACCGGGCGCAAGCGCTCGACGATGAGCCCGGTGATGGTCTGCAACGCCATATCGCCGGCAACATGCCCCTGCCTGTCATTATAGCGCTTGAAGTGGTCGATATCGATCATCAGCACGGTCAGCGTCTGGCCATCCGAGCGCAGACGCTGCATGATGCGCGGCAGGAAGGCGTCCAGCCAGCGGCGATTGTACAGCCCGGTGAGCGGGTCGATGTTGGCATTGCGCTGATGCTCGCGGGACTGCCGCTGTAGCCGCAACAGCAGCACGTAGGCGGAACGCCGGGAAGCGGCCAATACGGCCAGCATGTTGGCGGCGATGTGTGCGGAACTCTGCATCAGCCGCCGCAGTGTCTGCGCGTCCAGACACCAGAGCAGCGTATCCTCCAGCGCAAACACCCGGGCGTCTTCCGGACCACCGTCTATACAGGACAGTTCCCCGGCACAGTCTCCCGCACCGAGCACCGCGGCCAGCACCGGCTCTTCCTCATCGGAAAGCAACTGCACACCGAGCTGGCCGGACAACACCAGATGCAGTTCCCGCGCCTCGGAACCATGTTCAAACAATGTCTCCCCCGCCATCAGTGTGCGTTCACGACACGCCGACAACAGTGGCCTGAGCGCTTCGATATCCACCCCGGCAAACACCGGATGCTCCAGACACGCCCGCGGCACCGATGTATGCCCCACATGGCTCATCCGACCGATGCCCGCCCGTGCAACCCACAGCGAACGCGGCGGCAACACATGGGCAACAACCGGTTAATCCGGTTAATCCGGTCTGCGCTCACTCGGCACGGTCGGGCAAGGCGCCCTGCCGCGCCGCCTCGCCCTCGCCCTCGCCCCGCACATGCGGGGTAACCCTATACACCCGGGCCAGCACACCCTCGATCAGTTCCCCCAGAGCACCGCCCCGGTGCCGCTCCCAGAGCCGGCCCAGCGCCTGCCGGGCGCGCAGGTCCTGCATCAGGCCCAGCGCCGTCACCGCCGCCTGGACGACATAGTCGTTGCCGCTGCTGGCCATCTCTTCCAGATAGTCCACGTCCTTGGGGTTGCGATTCAGTCCCAGACCAATCACCACCTGGGCACGGTGGAACTCGTGCGCGTCATAGCGGTGTTCCAGCAGATAGCGCAGATACGCGTCACGGCCCGGGGCCTCCATGCGCAACAGCGTACTGGCCAGTGCCAGCCGCACCGGGGGTTTGGCAAAGCGTTCCGGGTTCAAGTCCCCCGGAAACGCCACCGTGTCCTGCTGCCGCCACAGCGCAAGCAACAGCCGCACGCTGGCACGCTGCCAGCGCTGCGAATGCATCATATGTACGGTATTGACCAGCCGCGCCACATCCGCATCCGACAGTGCCCGCACCACCTCCGGAAAGCTCGCCTGGCCGTTGACGACCCGCAACTGCAACTGTGTGTAATCGACCTCCGGCTCGGAGGGTGCGTCTTCAGCAAACGCTATCCGGCCGGCAGCGGCCACCCACAGCAACAGTAAAAAGATGCCCAGCCTGCCACGGATGCGCGATAGCACATCATCTTCTCCAGCACTCGGACACAGTCCCGCTACCTATAATAGTTCGCCTGCCCGCCTGGTCGATCCCAAGCACACCACAGTCGGCGTCGGTGAAACCGTCCGCCTGCGCCTCCAGACTGAAGTTGTTGCCCTTGGCCGTCCCCGATAGTTTGTAGTAACCGTTTTCAGACTGGGACGGGATGCCCGCCTTTGATATATTCGAAGGATAGGACTGATTGTCGGTATAGTAGCGCTCCATCCGAGCAGCCGCCTCCAGCAATGCCGCCCTGCCCTCGGAGCGCTTGGCGCGGAGCGCGTACTGGCTGTAACTGGGGATGGCAATGGACGCCAGGATGGCGATGACCGCCACCGCCATCATCAGTTCGATCAGTGTGAAGCCCCGCGCCGACGGGGTCCGCAGCCGCTGCAACATCGTCAAATATCCTCGTACCAGTAGGTGCGGTAGCGCGGCAGGTCGGCCAGCTTGCCGATCTGGCTGACACCGCCTTCTATGCCCACGATGCCGACCACCCCTTCCTTGGTAAAGACCGGCACTATATCGGACGGGATGCCCTTGCCGATGGAACGCACACGGTCCTTGCGGTAATGAAAGCGGTCACTGTCGCTGGTGTCCCAGTCTATCGCCACCTTGCTGGACAGCACATCGAAGTTGTACGCCCGGCTGTCGCCGATATTGGCCTCACAGGGGTTCGCCCCCATCGCCTCCGGGGCATAGGTGGTGAAATAGACCGTGCCCGCGATCACCGTCGAGCCGGACAGCACCTTCTCACCCTCACCCTGAGGGCCGGCACGTCTGAATTCGTAGTACCAGCCATGCGAGGACTTGTCCCTGGGGTCCGCCGAGTTCAGCCCGGCGCTGCGGATCGTGATGTCGACCAGGTCACTATTGCGGAGGATCCGGTAGCCGCTGTCGGCGCGGTTGTCGTTATCGGTGTCCGGCAGCCTGCCTATCACGCGGTCACGCAACGCGTAGAAGCGGTTCCTCACCACCGTCTCCAGCGGGTCGGTACGGTCCCCGGTACCCACGAACACATAGTCGTATTCCCCACCGATGGCATCCGAGTACTGGGAATCCAACACCTGTATGACCGAGGCGCGCTCGAATATCTTGCGTTTATCCGCGTCCGCGCTGTCGGACACCACGGCCAGCCTGCCCACCACGGTACCGCGTGCGCTGCCATCCAGCAACTCCGTGCCCAGGTCCACACGCCACACCTGCCCGCCGGTGTCACCCACATACAGGCGGTCGTCGTAGCCATCGCCGTCGCTGTCGAGCAGGGCCACCCGGGCCACGATGGAATGGCGCATATCGTTCACTTCGATATTCCCGCAGGCGCCGCTGCAATTGCCGGTGATCGAAAACTGCAACACACCGGTGTCCGGGTCGACAAAATGGATGGCGTTGCCACGGTTATCCATGCCACCGGTCGCCGCGGTGCCAAAACCGTTGTCCAGCCGCGGGTCATAGCCCCCGCCAAAGATCAGCGTCTGCTGCGGCCTGCCGCGGGTCAACAGCGTGGTCAGCACCGGCTGCGCCCAGCTCTGCCCCATACGGGAAAAGTCCGCGCCCCGCAGCGCGGGGTCGATATGCCACAGGTACTTGGGCACGACGCGGTTGTTATCATTGGTCCAGGTGCTGGACGGGCTCAGATCCAGCGCGTAATAATAGGTACCGCCACGCCGCAGCCCGAAGTAGGCGTGGATCAGGTCGCCATCGGCCGGCTCGATAACGCCATCGCTGTCGACATCCTCTACCCGCAGCGTGGGGGTGCCATCCACGCCGTAGAGGTGGTCGCCAGTCTGGTTCTCGTAATGCTGCGACAGGTTCGACAACAACGCATAGGGATAGAAGCGCCACTCCTGTTCGCCGGTGTTCGCGTTGACAAAGCGCAGCCCGCCGTCATTGGTGCCTACCAGGATGCGGTCGTAGTAGGTCTGCGTGGCCTCCACGCCGCCATAGCTGATGATCGCCGGCGAGCTGTGCAGCACGTCCGCCACCGACCAGCGCGTATCGGCGCTGGTGTCGGTGGCCAGCGGGTCAATGCTCTTGCCAATCCACCACAGCATCAGCTTTTCGCACACCGAACCGGGCGCGGTATCCGGCGTGGGGCAGACCCTGCTGCGCACCGTGGCCATATCCGGGGAGTTCCAGTTGGTGCTGTTCAATTCCGTGGTCGCCGAACTCAGCGAGTCGCCGCGAGACAACGGGGGTGCAGGCGCATCGGTATAGATGCGCTCGGCGGTGTAGTCATCGATCTGCTCGCCGGCCCCGCCCACAGTGACCTGGCCACCATCCGCCACCGAACTCCAGTAGCTCTTGGCGTCCTCGCGGAACTTGTCCTTGTTCGGGCCGGACGGCACCACCGCGTTGTCCCCGTCGACATCCAGGATGGAACCCAGCGTACAGCCCGCGGTGGAATCCACGCAGATGCCGAACTTCTTCAGATTGCCGAGCCAGCTACGCTCGGTGGTCGGGGAGAACATCCCGAAATACACCTCGTCCCGGCTCAGCAACCGGTTGAAGGCGTTGGTGGCCAGCGACGGGGACACGAAGGACGAGCCGGTGGTGGAACGCACCACATCCAGCACGCGCTTGAACGCGCTCAGCAACTCGGCGGCGTCGTTGGCCTCGTAATAGTCGCCCTCGCCGGCCGCGGCCACATCCTCCAGGAATTGCTTGGCGGACAGTTCAGTGCCCGGGACGCGAAAGGCGACGGTGTGGGTCTTGACCGACTGCTGGCCGGCTTCGGTGCTGCTGAGGTCGGTGGTGGCGAGCTGTGTGGCGAGCTCGCGCACGCACAGCTCGCCGTCGATGGCGGGTGTGGCGCAGGAACCACCGAACAGGCCGCTGTAGCCCGAGCGTACTTGACTGGCGCTACCATACAAACCGAAGTTGGGCTCGCCATCGCTCATCAGTATCTGGTGATTGCCTATGGCGCAGGTCTGGCTGTCGGCCGGCAGGTCGGTAAACGGACTGAGATAGCGCGCCGTACCGATGATACGCCGGATCGCACAGCGCCTATCCTCCAGCGCCCAGGGGAAACAGTTCTCTACAATTTCCACTCCGTAGCGGTCCGTGTACGGACGAGGATCAGGAGCAGTTTGGTTCTGGGTCGCACCGCGGCAGTCCGGGTCCAGCGTGGGGTCGGCGTTCGCCTGGCAATAGCTGGCCGGGTGGCTGACCCGGCTGAACCTACCTCGCCATCCCCCGGTGAGCACCGCGGCGCCCTTCCAGTAGGCCGCCGCCTCCAGCATCGTGTTGGCGGTCGGGGTGGCACTGACGGCGTTCAATCCCTGGACTACCTGGATCAGACGCTCGCGCACTTGATTCGCGTCGGTGGCAGGATCGGTGTTACGGTACGTGACCCGGAGCGAGGGCGACCTGCTCGGGCTCACATCAAAGCTGTAGAACTCCAATGGCGCATGCTGCCGTGGCGTGGCCGGAATAATATTGAGCCGCAACCCTATGGCCGAGTCGCGCGTGCGGCCCGCGAGCGCCATCACCGCGTTCAACGTGGGCGCAAGATTGGTGGAGGTCACCACCCCGCTCGCACCGCGATTGAAAAAAATATTTCGGGGGCTGCTGACAGGCTGCCCGTACAGGTCGTCCGGGTCCCCCGGGTCAAAACCGGGCACGTTGTCGAGCAGGATCGCCCGGATCTGCATCCCAGTAAACTCGTTGTTCGTACCTATGAGCTCCATCTGCAAGCGTGCATCGCTTATCCGCGAACCCGGCGGGATCGGCAGCGTCGGGAAGCGCAGCACCATGGCGGCCGTCCGACTACCGACCGGGAGCTGCAGGCGACCGCCGGTGTTGACCGGGTCGCTGCTGCTAACCCGGTACGTGTCGTCCTCCGAGGACTGCACCTGGCCGTACACCTCCACGGAACGGCAGTCACCGGTACCCCTGGTGTATGCCACCTCCAGACTCGGCGCCTGCCCCGGGTCGTCCTCGTAAGTAACGATATCCCGGTAACCGGGGTCGCTGCCCGCACGCGTGAGGATCAGGCTGAGGGTGTTGCCACCGCACCAGCCCGAGCGATTGACCACCTCCTGCACTACGTCCTTGAGGTCGCCGGTGCAGGTTCCATCGACACAGGTAGTATAGGTCTCGCCCGCCACCATCGCGCCGACCTGCCAATCCATCTGGTTCGTGGTACGGGCGCGGCCCGAGATATTACCGCTCGCGGCCTGGAACGCGGCCGAGTCATCCGCCGCCTCGGCCTGGATGCGCCAGCTTACCGCCCTGCTCTCGGTCGCGCTGCCAGTGACGGCCAGCACGGCACGGGCGATCGTCGCACCCCGCGGGATTTGGAGTTGGGCAAAACGCAGCCCGATTACATTCTCCGCGGAGGGGGTAGCAGAACCCCACTGGATGTCCAGACGCGGGGCGTCGGTGCCCGTATCGCCAAGCTGGACTTGTGGTGTGGCGCCGCCAACGTATAAGTAACTATCCCACTGTTCCACCACCAGCCCGAGGGCATTGCCCGAGGCCCATCCAGCCCGATTGACGATGCTGCTGATGCGATCAGTTACCGGGAAACTCACCTCCCTTGTTGTCGCATCAATATTTCGTATCGCCGGCCGTTGTGCGCGCACGGCGGAACCGTAATCGCGGGCGCCACTACTAAGTTCAGGCACAAAGTCGGGCTTCATTGTATAGGTAGCCAGCGGCGGGTCGGCGGTAAAAGACGGCACATCGTCCCGGGCCAACGCCACTACCCTCATATTTGCTGGATCACGTGCGGCATTGGAGACATTGCGCCGCATATTCATCGCCAGTTCCGCTGACCGGATATACGCACCCTGGGTCAGCGCGACATTCGGGAAACGGAGATACACGCTTGGGCTAACATAAAGATTGGCTGTTGAAAGCCGTAGCATCCATCTCAGTTGATCTGAAACTTCTACCCCCATAAGACTCGCAGTGCGAAAGCGGAATCCCGTTTGAAAAGTAGTAACACCAAACAAACCAACGTTTCTATATATTACCGTCTCGTTGTCGTCATCGGCGGCATAGACCGTCACGGTGGGCGGTACTGACATTGGCGGTTGCCCCGGGACGCGCAGCGAGGTGTCGGTCAGCACCGCGGCCACCGCGGGCATCGAGACGCGCTCATGGGCATCGTCGGCGCCGGTCCGGATCGTGCCGACAACCACCGCCGCATCAGCCTCGCCGACCACATCCGCCAGCCGGCCGTCCAGCGGCTTCACCGGGAACAATACCGTCCCGCCGTAGGTGGAGCGGTAGGAATCATGGAAACGCATCAGCCCGACGGCCAGGTTGCTGCTCTCGGTCAGCAGTGTGGTCAGCACCTCGCGCAGTTCCTGGATGAAGCTCTTGCCGCCAAGACCCGTGGCCTGCATGCTCCCCGAGGTGTCCAGGATGAACAGCACCTTGCCGAGCACCGTGTTGCTTTGCACCGAACTGTGCACATTGGCGAAGTAGATGTCGGTGTCATCGGCCCGCGCCTGGCCCGCGCCCAGGCTCAGGGCCAGCCCGCAGACAAAGGCCGCCAGCGTGCGGCAGCAGCGGGCGCCGCGCAGCCGCCCGCCAGTGGTATTCTCGCTATCGTGTGCTATCGCGTTGTGCATGCTTCACCTCGGCTGCCGGCACAGGATGCGGCCGGTGTACTCCGGTTCCCAGCCCGGGGCGGTGCCGAAACAGGGCGGGTTCGGCGTGCCGGTATCCATCGCACAGACCTTGCCGGCGCGTGGCCCGTGGGTGTACCGCGCCATCAGCCGGCCCGAGCCATTCGGGCAATACACCCGGTAGTAGTGTTCCGCGCCGTCCGCGCCGAGGTCGCGCACGCGCACCTCCGGGCGCTGCCCCTGGGCCGGCACCGGCGCCGCCACGGCCAGCAACAGCGCCAGCGCCAGCAGCACGCCGCCGGCCGGGCCGGCCCCGCTCCGTGTCGCGGGCAGGGCCCCGCCGGTGTGTCTGTGGTGGATGGTCATACGCTTTGTCATGTTGTCATGCGCTCGCTGTGTCTCGTTGTCGTGGCCTGTTATCCCATTGCCTGTGATGCTGTGCGCCGATTACACAGGATTCAGACCCGCGCAGGCAACGCCATGCGGCACCGTTCAGCCGCCCCAGACAGCCTTTGATGAGCGCACTCACGCCGGCGAGCGGAACGACACAGCCTGGCCGCCGCACCAGGCTCATTTTCTGCCGACCTGATACATGCCGGCAACGACCTCCGAGCGCGTTATCCCGTCGGCCAGCTCGGCGATGCCGTTGACGTTGAAGTGATAGAAGGCGTAGCTGCTGTCCCAGTTGGAACCGCGCCGCGGCGCGGTGCGCTGCCGATAGAACATGCTGTATCTGCGCGTGCCGGGATAGTCCGAGATGGCGGGCAGAGTGCGCTGATAGGGACTGGCCTCGGTGTAGCGCAGGTTGATGCCCTGCTCATCGTTTACCGCCTGCGCCAGCGCCGATTCGGCCACCTGAAAAGAGGTGTTGACCACCTGGGAATTCGCCACCATACGTTCCTCCACCACAGTGGTGCTCATCGTGGACAGCCCCAGCATGGTCAGAACCAGCAGCATGACCAGCGCCGTGATCAACACCGCCCCGTGCTGCCGCCGCGGGCCAATCGGTGCATGCCGGGCGCCGCGCAACACCACGCTGCCCCGCAGCGGGCCAGCGGGCGTTTGTCGGCTTGTCAGCGCCTTCAGCATGCCGGTATTCAACTGTCGATGCGGTTGCGGATCTGCACCGTGGTGGTAAACAGGCGCCGCCGGACGTGATCGACACCGGGACTCACCATCTGTGTCAGCAGCGTGTAGGTGTTGGTGTCCTGTGTCAGGCTATAGTTCTCGGTTTCGGTACGAAACAGCAGGGCCAGCCGTACCGCACTGATCCGATCCCAATCCAGCGTGGCGTCGCTGGCCTCTTTATAGGTGGCCTGCCCGTCTTCCAGAAAGGCGATTTTCATGCCCTCCACCCCAACTATCAGCAGCTCTTCGACATAGTCCGCCGCCTCGTATGAATACTGCAGGCGATACAGGCTCGGAACCCCCCCGAGCCTGCTCCTCTCGTGCGGCCGAGAACCGTTATATACGATATACGCCCTGGATACCAGGGTGTATATCGGCGTGCCGGCAGCGTACACGCGGCGCAACTGATCGGAGGCGTTCTTCCCACCAGCGATCCGATGCTGGATAAAACCGCTTCTCAATTGGGCCAGGGTGCCGGTGGCGATGAACAACTCGCTGTCCGTGCAATCGGCGATACCCAACGCCATATCCTGTTCAAGCACCCCATTGGCGTCCACCCGCAGCGTGGCGTCAGGTGAGCCCATGCCGGTGAGCAGTTCCAGACCGGTCGGCTCCAGGAAACGTACCGCGAACGCGTCGGTATTCAGCACCTGGGCGTTTAAGTTAAATCGATCTCCAGTTGAGACCCACTCGGAATAAAGGAAGCGATCTGCCGTCCCATCGATAACCGTCCGGTTCGATATGGTGTACCACTCCGGTGCCTGCGCGACAGCAGTCCTATCGTACGCTTCCACCGGAGCGACCGTGATCTTGCTCTGCACCCGGTCCGGGTCGTCCGAACAGCCCACATGGCCGGCCATGCGGATATCATACAATAGCGTATCAAACGCAAAACGCATATTCTCCTGCAGACGGCTCATCATCTGCTGTTCCTCATAGACCCGCTTGTTGCTGACCATCATGCTGGCGGCCCCGCCAAGCAGCAGCAAGCCGACACTCAGTGCCACCAACACCTCGATCAGGGTCAACCCCCGTTGCCCGCGCAACGGCACACGGCGCCCGTCGATCCGAGCGCTGTTACGCATTACCCTAGATGCTAAAGGCATAGAGCATATCATGACTCTCACCATTGCGATCCTGCCATCGGAAACGCAGCGAAAACATGCCCCCGCTGCCGATCAGGCGCACCGCTATGCCATCAGGGAGGGTCAAGCTCACCTGGTTACTCCAACATGCGGTGTCATTGGCCGCGTCGGCGGCAAGGTATACGGTACACGGGCTTGCCGCGGACGGCGTGGTCCATGACGTAAAAGCGTAATCGGCCGCATTGGCACTGTTGGTGCGGATGCGGTCGACCAGATCATAGGCAAGGAAATTGATCTGGCTGCGCAACATCGCGTCCTGATTGAACTGCATCCCCTTGAGTTGCAGCGCGGCCACGCCCAACACCCCCGACGCCAGTACCAGCATCGCAACCAACACCTCGATCAGGCTGAAGCCACGGCTGGAGATGGCCGATCCGGCAGCGCCCGGTGGCCCTGTCCGCGTTGCACCGCAGCAACGCGTTGCGTGGCGGGTCCGCATCAGGAATTCCGGCACGAGTCAGGCGCCGCCACCCGTTGTACCTCCGAACGGCCAGTCAACGAGATACTGATCTGGCGCCCGGAATTCGCGCCCGAGCGGGGATTATTGCCCGCATCGCACAGCGTGATCGTTTCACTGGAGCGGGCATTGCCGCGGGAATTGAAAGTGACCAAGCCAGCGGAGGAGATTGCGCGCACATTACAGCCCGGTTCAACATCACGCAATATGAGCATCCCACCCTGGGCAAAAACCAGCCAGCCCTGATTCCAGCCCAGACCCTTCTGTGTAACCGCGGTATCCTCTCTGAGCCTGGTGGCCTGGCTGCGCGCAAACTGCAGACTGCCAATCAGGTCGTTGCTGTACGTGGCCAGGCAGTTGTTGCGCACCACCGCACGGTACTGCGGTATTGCAACGGCGGTGAGTATCCCCACTATCGTGATTACCGTCATCAGTTCAATCAAATTGAACCCCGCCTGTGCACGGTGACGACCCGACAAGGCCTGCGGGGTCCGTGATCGCTGCCTGCCATATCCACACATCATGAGGTACCAGATACTCTGTTATCCGATGAATAGCAAGCTACCGGAGCCGATTCGCCGATAAAGGGCGACGTTGGATGGAACAAACGGTATGCCCGGAGTCGACCGCCGCGCCATCGTGGATGGACTGTGCCGGAAACAGGATTCGAACCTGTGACCCCATCATTACGAATGATGTGCTCTACCTGCTGAGCTATTCCGGCATACCGCGTCAGCGACATCGTGCGCGGGCCCGGCCGGCCCCCGACGCCACCACGCCCTGTCGTGCCCCACGTACATGCACCACCACATCCACACCGACCAGTACGGTATCGGGTGGCAGTGCCGGCAATTGTCGCAGCGCAGGCGGACACGCCTGCAAATCGGACAATTGGCCTGTGTCCTCATTGTAGACATGGTAATGCTCGTGGGTACAGGAATCATAGAAGCTGCCCCCGCGATTGAGCCTGAGTTCACGCGCCAGCCCCAGTTCCACAAACCGCTTCAGGGTATTGTAGACCGTGGCCCGGGATACCCGCAGCCCACGGCGGCGGGCGCGTCCGAGTATCTCTTCGGCGCACAGATGCTGCGGACGGCTCAGCAGGATCTCGGCGATGCCCAGACGCTGGGCACTGCATTTGAGGCCGCGTTCGCGCAGCAGGCGGACGAGTGCGGAACGGGAACGCACCCACTGTGTCTGGCTGGTAGGCATGATCGAATCTCCTGGCTCTGTGGCGAGCCCGGGTACTATACTACAGGCGACCCGGACTGTCATCCGCTGTGCGGGTTGGGTTCACGACCAGTGAGACTACGCGGTCTCGGCCTCCCCCCACCGACATATTCCGGAAAAGGTCGTTAATCCCGCATGTCGTCAATCACAAGTTTTGCAGAAATGGTCTACACATGGAAATTATGAATTCAACATTTTCTCTATCGTCAAGGTTGTTGCATCTATTATGTCTATATCACACATTGGTTTTGAATCTTCAACCAGACCAGTCTGCGTCTTGACCAAAAAAGATTTCTTATAGCCTTTGGTTTTTACCGCACCCGATAATAGTCCAAGTGCTTCCTCCAACGATTCACCCTGCTTCTGAATTCTGATGAGCACGGGCGAACCTTTGTATTGACGTTTCAGAATAGCGTCAATGCCTTTGTTACGATGAACCGGAATGCAATCCAACCCGTTCAGTAAAGCCAACGCATGTTCGTCCGCTGTTTTATAAGACTCTCTTCCTTTTCTTAGAAGGATTGAGTCACTACGTACTGGTTTGTTTAGCCGATCTGATGACAAGTTGATAGCGTCTTCTGAAACATCAATCCCAAATGATTTTCTGTGCAGCAATTTTGCCGCAACCAAAGTGCTGCCACTACCGCAGAAGGGATCAAGCACAACATCACCTTCATCTGTGGTCAACTCAATAATCCTTTCCATTAGCAAAACAGGTTTCTGCGTCGGGTAACCGACCCTTTCTTTTGCTTTAGGGTTTAGATACGGAATGTCCCAAACATCTGAAAGTGGAACACCTTTCTTCTCACCATTTGTTATGACTTTCCCTTTCTCATCCCGTGCGCAAACAGATTTATTGTGTTCGTCTCTTACCCGCTTCTGTAGTATTTGTTCAATATTCGTAGACTCTGAATATCCATTGTAAATGACATTGAATTTCGGCTTTTTTGTTTTCGAATAGAAGTATATTGTTTGATGAGACGGCATTAATCCTTTGCATTTATTCGACCACCGTTTGTATGTCCAGATAATCTCTGATTGGAAGTTGCTTTCTCCAAATACGCTATTCAGTATTGCACGGATAATATGAGTGGCGTTCCTGTCACAATGAACAAAGATGCTCCCGCTATCCTTAAGAACGGCTTTCATTGGGAGAATACGATTATATAAGAATTGAGCATATTCTCCACTGGAACCCCAAACGTCATCAAAAGAAAACTCTTGTGTCCTGTCCCGTGTTTTCAAGCGGTGTTTTTTTCCTGTGAAGAACGGGGGGTCCAGATATATCAGGTCAACAGAATTTGGGCGAATTCTGCTTAATTCGTCCAAGCAATCCCCTTGATATAGAGTTGCCAATTCAGGCACCGTTTTTGACATTCTCTTCTGCAATTTTATGAAGGATAAGCTTCAAATCGATATTGGTACGTTGTTGGACGTAATTCCAAGCCTCATCCCCGTAATGGTATTCACCCCCAATGCCATGATACAGGGTTTCCAATGTTGATTGAATCCTGATGGCCTGCTGTCTGTTCGGGTAGTAGAACATGACCCTGACTGGTGTGTATCTGACGTGGTCCAATAGATGGAAGACCCAGTCAGACCAATATGACGTGGTTCAAAATTGGCAACCCCGACTGCAAAATCCCGGGGGAGCGATTGATAGCGGCAATGCGCGGGTTCACGGCAGTGAGAGTGCGGGGGCCTGGACTTCCCCCCACCGGCGCGCCTGCGGGCTCGCGCCCTTGGCTTGCCGGCTCCCCCTCAAGGCTGAAGCGATTATACGGAGGCTGCACCCAGACCACGATTGCCAAACACTGCTGTGCCCCCAGTCTACTCGTGCCGTGGGCCACGCGGCGGGCAACAGCGATGGTTGATGCCCCGTGTCATCACCCTCCCCTTGAGGGAGGGTCGAAAGGCGCCAGCCTTTCGGGGAGGGGTCTTTCTGACGTGGCCCAATAGACTGAAAAAACCCGGTCAGGGCGAATATCAATATGACAGTGGTTCAAAATTGGCAACCCCGACTGCAAAATCCCGGGGGAGCGATATATCAGGAGGCTGCATCCAGGCAACGATTGCCAACCACTTTGTACCTCCAGTCTACCCGTGCCGTGGGCTGTGCAGCAGGCGACAGCAGTTGTTGGCGCCCCGTGTCATCACCCTCCCCTTGCGGGAGGGGCCAAAAGCGCCAGCCTTTAGCGGAGGGGCTTCTCTGACGTGGTCCAATAGACTGGGAAAACCCAGTCAGGGCCAAATATGACGTGGGCCAAAATTGGCAACCCGGGCTGCAACTCCCGGGGGAAACGATTGATAGGGGCGGCAGGTTCACGACCAGTGAGACTACGCGGTCTCGGCCAGGCGGCAGATATACCGCCATTGCGCCGCGGTGACCGGGGTGATCGACAGGCGATTTCCACGACGCAGCAGAGGCATCCCGGCCAGGGGCTTGTGCCGGCGCAGTTCGGCCAACTCCACCGGCGACGCCCATTTACTGCGGTATTTGACCTCCACCAGGTACCAACGCGGGCGCTGCGGGTCGCTGCCGGGGTCGTAGTGCGGGTCATCCGGGTCAAAGGCGGTCGGGTCAGGATAGGCCTCGCGGTGTATGGACATGGTGCCGACTATGCCGGGGGACGCACAGCGCGAGTGATAGAAAAAAGCCAGGTCGCCCCGCCGCATCTGGTCACGCATCATGTTCCGGCACTGGTAATTGCGCACCCCGTCCCACGGTTCCACCCCTGCCGGACACGCCGCAAGCGCATCGATACTGAACTCGTTCGGCTCGGATTTCATCAGCCAGTAGCGCATCGCCACCCGCTGACCAAACCTCCCGAAGGTGTTGCTTCAGCCCTCTTCCGGATGCAGACTGCCATCGATCTTGTCCTGTATCCGCAACAGGCACTGGGCAACCCGGATAGCATAGGCTTCCTTTTCCTTCTTGCAGGCCAGGTAGTCGCTGCTCAGGTTCAACGCACACAACACAGCAATGCGTTCGGTGCCGGTCAATCCGGTTTCCTTGCGGATGCGGTGCATCTCCTGATCCAGGTACCGTGCGGCCTGATACAGACCCTCGATCTCCGCCTGCTCGCAGGCGATGCGATATTCTTTATCGAGCAGGTTGATGGAGATGGGCGAGGTGGATTTGGAAGTCTGCGGCATGAACGCGCTCAATCATTTTCCATCATGCGCAAGCGAGAGACCATGGCCTCTATACGCGCCCGGGCCTGCTCGGTCTTTTCCGACAATTCCGCACGCTCGACCATCAGGTGCTGCTGGACGCTACGCAGTGAAGTGTTCTCCGACTTGAGTTGCTCCACCATCCTGACCAGTTCATCGACCCGCTGCTCCAGGGTCTGTATGTCAAGCGCTTCGTTTTCTCCCGACTCGCTCAACAGCGGATACCGTTCGCATTATCAGCTTGCAGTTTCATGGCAATGTCTTACAATGAGCCTCCGCCTGAAAAGGGGCCTCATTGTCATCATAAAGTGGTTCGGGATCATACATCGGGGCCCGACCGGAAAGCAAATGCCGGGGAGCGGACCTTTACGGACCGAATTCGCGCTGGCTTTGAAGACCCTGCATCCATGAGCACCGACGACAACGGGACAACCCCGCCACCGGCTACCCGCAAGGACTGTGCACGGAGGCGCTCCCGTCTGATGGGCATGATGGGCGCGGGCAGTATCGCCATCCTGCCGACCTCTCCACTGTGCATCCGCAACCGTGACGTGAGCTACCCCTATCGCCCCGACAGCGACTTCTATTATCTGACCGCCTTCCCCGAGCCGGAAGCCGTGGCGGTGCTGCTCCCGGACCATCCCCGGCACCAATACATCCTGTTCTGCCATGAACAACCCCCCGCCAAGGCCCTCTGGGAGGGGGCAAAACCGGGGCCGGAGGCCGCCTGCGAACATTTTGACGCGGATGCCGCCTGGCCGCTCACCGAGATGTCTCGCATATTGCGCAAGTTGCTGGAAAATCGCCGATGTGTGTACTATCACTTCGGCAGCAATCCGGAACTGGACCACTCGCTGCCACACTGGATAGACCAGATCAGGGAACATGGACGCAGTGGTGTACACGCCCCCAGTGAATTCATCTCGCTACACTGCCTGACGCACGAGATGCGTCTGTTCAAGAGCCGGCACGAAATCGCGACGATGCGCAAGGCGGCACGCATCTCGGCACAGGCACACCAGCGTGCGATGCGCGTCTGCCGTCCGGGCATGACGGAATATCAGCTCGAAGCGGAACTGATGCATGAGTTCATGCGTCAAGGGGCACGCCAGCCGGCCTATCCCAGTATCGTGGGAAGCGGCACAAACTCCTGCACCCTGCACTACACCCGTAACACTGCGACGCTACAGGCCGGGGAGTTGGTATTGATCGATGCGGGTGCGGAACTCGCGGGCTATGCCAGCGACATCAGCCGCACCTTCCCGGTGGGTGGATGCTTCAGTGCCACCCAGCGTGCGGTTTACGAGGTGGTACTGGCCGCGCAGACCACCGCGATCGACCATGTCAGGCCGGGGGCACACTGGGACGCTCCGCACCAGGCGGCATTGCGGGTGATTACCGAGGGGTTGGTGGAACTCGGCATCCTGCAAGGGGACATACACGCGCTGATCGAACAAAAAGCCTTCCGCGACTACTACATGCATTACACCGGTCACTGGCTGGGTATGGATGTGCACGATGTGGGAGAATACAAGGTCGACGGGGAATGGCGAATGTTTGAGCCCGGTATGACACTGACGGTGGAGCCCGGCCTGTATCTGCGTGCGGGTAGCCCGGGACTGGATGAAAAATGGTGGGACATCGGCATCCGCATCGAAGACGATGTACTGGTGACCCGGGACGGTGCCGAGGTGCTGAGCCGGGACGCACCCAAGGCGATTGATGAGATAGAGGCCTTGATGGCGGATGCAACCGGATTATGACGTAGTCATTGCCGGGGGCGGGATCGTTGGTACGGCCTTCGCCTGCGCACTGCGCGGAAGCGGCCTGCGGCTGGCGCTGGTGGAGGCAAACGATCCGGAGCGGCGACAAGATGGCCGCGCCATTGCGTTGTCGACCGCTTCCACGAAGCTGTTATCCCGGCTGGGCGTTTGGACCACACTGCAAACACACTGCCATCCGATCCGGCGGGTACACGTGTCCGAACGGGGACGCTTCGGCAGCTTGCAGCTAAGCGCCAGAGAACTCGGGCTGGATACGCTTGGCCATATCGTGTCCGCCAACAGGCTGGCCCGTGTGCTGTGGGAACAGGCATCCACACAGCATCGGCTGGAATGCATCCAGCCTGCCCGCGTTAGTGCGGTGGAACGGCACCAGACACACATGCAACTACGGCTGGAAACACAGCGGACGGCACTGCGCTGCCGCCTGCTGGTCGCCGCCGATGGGGCAGAGTCGCTGATCCGACAACAGATGGGTATCCCGGTACAGCGACACGACTACCGGCAGAGCGCGATCGTGTGTGCGGTCAACACCGGGCACGATACCCTTCACACCGCCCAGGAACGCTTTGGTAAACATGGTCTGATCGCGCTATTGCCGCAGGCGGCACACAGCGCCACTGTGGTCTACGTGACGCACAGCCAACGGGCCAGCCAGCATATGGCGGCCACTCGGGACGAGCTCATCACACTGCTGAATCAGGAACTGGGCGCACACAACGGTCATATCATCGCCGCCGACACACCTCGAGTCTGGCCGCTACGGTTGCTGCGCGCCCAGTGCCAGGTACAGCACCGGCTGGCATTGCTCGGCAATGCCGCGCACAGCATCCATCCAAACGCCGCCCAGGGGCTCAATCTCTGCCTGCGGGACGCCTTCGCACTGGCGCAAACCCTGAGGCACGGCGCAGCGCAGGGCATCGCTGTGGATAAAAGCCGACTACTGCAATCCTACCTCAAACAAAGACGCACCGATCAGACCCGGGTCATCCGTTTCAGCCACTGGCTCGCTTCGCTGTATTACTCCCCGGCCCTGGCAAAACGCGTGCTGCGTCAGAAGTTGCTGCTACTGTTTGCGTACAACCGCTGGTGTCGCCAACACCTTGGCCGGAACCTCAGCGGCATCACCGCACTACAGGCAGGCGGCATATGGCATGAATCCACACCTTGACAGTGAACTCATCGTCTGCGGGGCGGGCCTTGTCGGTGCCAGTTACGCACTACTGATGGCAGAGACCGGACTGAGGCTCAGCCTGATCGAGACATCCGCGCTGCCGCGCAGACCACAGCCGGGGCACCCGGCGGCACTGGCACTGAACCGGACGTCGTACAACATCCTGCATGAACTCGGCATCTGGCAACAGCTTCCGGCGACGGCGATCAGCCCTTATACGGACATGCAGGTATGGGATGAAGACGGGACCGGCCAACTGTGCTTCTCCGCCGCGGCACACCAGTTGCCCTGCCTCGGCCATGTGGTGCGGGAACAGGAATTGCTGTGGACACTGCACCAGCGTGTGCTCGCCCATCCGAACATTCACCTGCTGCCCGATACCAGACCCGTGCACCTGGAACTCGGCGGCAATGGCCACATCGGTGTGTTGCTGGAGGATGGCCGCAGACTGCATGCCCGGCTACTGGCCGGGGCCGACGGGGCACATTCCAATGTCCGCCGGCTGGCACGGATCGAGTCCGACCAGAGGAACTACGGGCAGCATACGCTGAGCGCGATAGTACACACTGAATTGCCGCACCGGCACTGTGCCAGACAGCGCTTCCGGGGACAGGGGGCACTCGCCTTGCTACCACTGGCCGACCCGCAGCAGTGCCTATTGCTGTGGTCCGATGCCTCGCGGCATATCGCCAGATTACAGGCGCTGGAGGAAACCGCCTTCGGCAGCGCGGCAGGGGAGGCATTCGGCGGCGCGGCAGGTGGCATACGACTACTCGGCCAACGGCTGTCATGGCCGTTGCGACGGGCGCATGCCAGACACTATCAACGACCCCGTCTGGCCCTGCTGGGGGATGCCGCACACAGCATCCATCCGCTGGCCGGACTGGGGGCCAATCTGGGGCTGTTGGATGCCGCATGTCTGGCACAACTGGTCGGGGACGCCTGGCAGGCGGGCAAAGACATCGGTAAGTTGCGGGTCCTGCGCCGCTATGAACGCTGGCGCAGACCGGAAAACGCCTGGATGATGGCAGTCATCGATGGCCTGAAAGGGGTATTCGGCAACCAATCCGCCGGGATACCTCAGTTGCGCCGGGTCGGCATGCACGCACTGAATCGCACGCCGGCACTGAAACGCCGGATCATCGATCAGGCACTTGGGCCCGGGGCTGAGGCACCGGCATTCGCACACAGCCCGGTGCAGCGATGAACGCGGATACCGCAACGCAAACGGATTTCATACGCGAGATCATCCGCCAGGATGTGGCAGCAAACAAACACGGTGGCCGAGTGCATACCCGCTTCCCACCGGAACCCAACGGCTTTGCGCACATCGGCCATGCCAAAGCGATGCTGCTGAACTTCGGGATCGCAGCGGAGTACTCGGGCAGCAAATGCAATCTGCGTTTCGATGATTCCAATCCGGAGCAGGAAAAGCAGACCTACGTTGAGGCCTTTGTGGAGGATCTACGCTGGCTCGGGTGTGACTGGGGCAATACGATATACTATGCCTCGGACTATTATGCGGAGTTTTACGCTTACGCGGTGCAACTGATCCAGGATGGCAAAGCCTATGTCGATGAACTGAGCACGGAGCAGGTGCGCGAATACCGTGGTACGCTGACCGAGGCTGGACGGGACAGCCCGTGGCGTGAGCGTCCAGCGCACGAGAGCCTGGATCTGTTCCGGCGCATGCGCGATGGCGAATTCGCGGACGGACGCTATCTGCTGCGCGCCCGGATCGATATGGCGGCACCCAATCTGAACCTGCGCGACCCGATTATCTACCGCATCCGTCATGTACCGCATTACCGTACCGGCACACAGTGGTGCATCTATCCGATGTATGATTTCGCGCATTGCCTGTCCGATGCACTGGAGGGGATCACCCATTCGCTGTGCACACTCGAATTTGAGGATCACCGACCACTGTACGACTGGTATCTGGAACAACTGCGATTACCCGACAGGCCGCGGCAATACGAGTTTGCCAGACTCAGGCTGAGTCACACAGTGACCAGTAAACGCAGACTCGGCACACTGGTCGAAGACAGGCATGTGAATGGCTGGAACGACCCACGCATGCCCACTCTGAGCGGGCTACGCCGCCGTGGCTACACGCCGGAGGCAATACGCGAGTTTTGTCGGCGCATTGGCCTCACCAAAAAAGACGCGCTGATCGATATGGAGGTGTTGGAAAATTGCATACGCGAGATGCTGGATGCCCGTGCGCCACGGGCACTGGCGGTACTGCGCCCGCTGAAGGTGGTGATCGAAAACTACCCTGCCGGGAAACAGGAACGACTGTGCGCCCCGTGTCACCCGAAGGACACTGGTTTTGGCCAGCGCGAACTGGTATTTACACGCGAACTGTACATTGAACAGGAGGATTTCATGGAACAGCCACCTGACAACTTCTTTCGTCTGGCGCCGGGACGGGAGGTACGTCTGCGCTATGCGTATCTGATCACCTGTACCGGTGTGGAAAAAGACGCGCAGGGCCGGTTGATCGAACTGCGCTGCCGCTATGACCCGGCGAGCCGGGGTGGCAAGGCGGCGGACGGCCGCAAAGTCAAAAGCACGCTGCACTGGGTCTGCGCCGCCAGTGCGGTCAGCGCCGAGGTGCGGCTGTACCAGCGTCTGCTCACGGTGGCCGAGGCCGATAACAAAGACTGGCTCAGTTACCTGAACCCGGACGCGCTGGAAACGCTGCCCGAGGCGCAGTTGGAACCGGCACTGATCGAGGCCAGGGGCGGGGAAAGCTTCCAGTTTGAACGACTGGGATATTTCTGTGTGGACAGTATCGACTCACGACCTGGCAAACCGGTATTCAACCGCACAGTAACGCTACGCGGGAGATAGGCCATGCACAGCATTGTGAACCGGCATTCATACCGCCCAGGGGCCAGCACCAATGCCTGAAAAACTCTGTCTGGCAGAGTTCAACAATCTGACGAAGACCCTCAGTTTCAATCTGTACGACATCTGCTATGCCGAGTCCGAGGCACAGATGAGAGAGTATCTGGCGTATATCAACGAGGCCTACAACGCGCTGCGCCTGACCCAGATACTGCGCGAGATAGCCCGGATCATTGGCGCCAGGATACTGAACGAATCCAGTGCGGATTACGAACCACACGGTGCCAGCGTCACCATGCTGGTGGCCGAATCCAGCATGCCGCCACCGGTCAGCAACAGCGAGACCCCAGGGCCTGCCGCCGTGGCAATGCATCTGGACAAAAGCCATATCACCGTGCACACCTACCCGGAGAAAGCGCCGGCGCTTGGCTTCTGCACATTTCGCGTAGACCTGGATGTCAGCACCTGCGGCATGATCTCTCCGCTGAAGGCACTGAATCATCTGATCCACAGCCTGGAGTCCGATATCCTCACGCTGGACTACCGGGTCAGAGGGTTCACACGCGACCAGGACGGCAAAAAGCTGTTCATCGACCATCCCATCAGTTCCATACAGAACTTCATACCGCATGAAACACTGTCACTGTATCAGGCCATCGATTGCAATATCTACGCCGAGAATCTGTTCCACACACGGATGATGCTGCGCGAATTCGATCTGGACAATTATCTGTTCGGTATGGATTCTTCGGAACTGTCCACGGCGCAACGCGATGAACTGGAACGACGCCTACGTCACGAGATGCAGGAGATCTATATTGGTCAACAGGTATCGGGGCACATGCCATAACCGGGTTATGCCAATCTATTGGAACGTCAGTTCGTGAAAACGGCATGGCCAAGCCTCACCATCGCGAACCCGCACAAGTCGCATAGCAACCGGCACCGACCCGGACAAGCCCGCCTCAGTGCATGGAGCGCCGGTTTTTCTGGCGTGCGACCGCGTCCGCGATCTCGCGCCGCAACTGTTCCCGGTCCGGCAACGTGCCGGTCGCCGTGGTCGCCGAATCCGCGGCTCCTTGTTGATCGTGCTGTAGACGCTGCTGCCTCGCCAGATAGCGTTGTTTGGCTTCACTCGCCTGTTTGCGTTTCTGCATACGGTCCCAGAACCCGTGCTTCGCCCGCCGGTATTCATCCACCAACGGGATACGGCTCGGGCAGACATAGCTGCAACAGCCACATTCGATGCAGGAAAACAGACCATATTTCTGTAACGCAAACGAGTCCGCGCTGCGGGCATAACGCAGCAGGTAATGTGGAAGCAGCGATTCCGGGCATACCGTAACGCATTCACCGCAGGCGATGCACGGCTGTTCCCGCGTAACCGGGGGGAAACCGGGCCGCCCGGTGGCAAGCAGACAGTTGCTGGTCTTGATGATCGGCGCCCGATCATCCTGTAGCACATAGCCCATCATCGGACCGCCGACAATGAGTTGCCGAAAATCCTCTGAGTAACCGCCGCACTGCCGTACCAGTTCCCCAGCCGGCGTACCCAGCCGGGCCTCCAGATTGGCGGGGGCCTGTACCCCGTCACCCGTCACACTGACGACTCTGGAAACCGAAGGCTGACCCAGCACAATCCGATTGTATATGCCGATGACCGTGCCAACATTGTGGATCAGCACCTTGACATCCACCGGCAAGCCACCTTCCGGCACACGAATGCCGGTAAGGGAACGGATAAGTTGTCTCTCACCACCGGCCGGATAACGCGATGGCACCTGGCGGATCAGGATTTCTCCCTCGGCATGACTGGAGATCGCTTTTTCCAACCGCTCTCGACTGCTGGCCATCATGCTGTCCTCAATGCCAATCACACAGCTACCGGGACGCACGACATGGCGCAGTATCTCTATCCCTGTCACCAGACGCTCGGCATAACAGCGGATCGCAGCCTCGTCACAGCTTATGTACGGCTCGCACTCAGCCGCATTGATGATGAGCAGATCGATATCCTGTCCCAGCGCGGGGATCAGTTTGACCGCGGTGGGAAAACCGGCACCTCCCATGCCGACCACACCGGACTCCAGCAGACGCTGCTGGATCTCGGCCGGTTGAAGCCGATGGAAATCGGGCGTGCCCGCCAGATCGGCGACCCATTCATCCCTGCCATCACAGGCAAGTTCCATGCACCTGCCGGTCTGCCCCGAGGGACTGGGGACCGGGTATTCCCGGATGTCCACCACCTCGCCGGAACTGGCAGCATGTACCGCAGCACTGATATAGCCACGGGCACGGGCAACACACTGCCCGGTCAGGACACGCTCGCCAACCGCGACTACCGGTTCCGCGGACGTACCATGGTGCTGCCGCAACGGAAGAAACAAGCGTTGCGGCAAACTGGCCTGGCGCAATCCGAGTTCCAGTGACATCGCTTTGTGGCGCGGCAAACCAAGCCCCCCCCCAAAGTCGATGGGCTGATCAAGGAGGGTACTCACGATCCATCGACACAATCCGGATTATCTGTTCCGATATCCGGCCCGGGGCGTCCCGGTACAAGCTGTGTCCGGCACCCTGTATACGTTCCTGCCAGGCATTTTCCGAAAGCCCGACAAGATCGCGCTGCATGTCCTGCCATTCGTCTTCGAGGTCGATACCATTGATGGTCGGGAGTTGCTTGATACCGCGAGTCAGCACCGCGATCGGAAGTTGATCGGCCAGCCTGGAGCGGTCCACCTGCAGAGCGCTCTTGCGAAAATACCTGAGTTCCTCCATGTGTGTGAGGACCGCCTTGCGACTGGTGTTAAGCCGCTCCCACAAGCGTGCGCCCGGGTTCATGTCCGCATCGGTCAAAGACCTGTCCCGACGACTCACCGGGCTCGATTTCAGGTTGCCCCCCTTCGCCCTTGCCTCCGGAGTGTCCAGCATCGCAAGGCGACGCACTTGATCCGGATGAGAGGAATCCACCAACACCAGACCGACTGTCTCGGCGGGATAGCGGGCGGCAAAATAACGCACGGTAAACCCCCCGAAGGAATGGCCCACCAATACGTAGGGGTCGGGAATTTCCGCTGTCCGCAACAGATCATGCAGTTCCTCCACAATCTGCCGAGTGGTCCTTTCCCCCGGTCCGCGATCGCTGTAGCCATAGCCAGCACGGTCATACACACAGATGCGTGTATGCTGCTCGACCTCGGACACCACTTCAAACCAGTTGGCCGAGGCCTCGCCAATGCCGACATCGATCAACACCGTGGGCAAACCCACACCACGACAATCTATGTACATACGATGCAGATAGCCAAACCGGGATTTGATCAGGACCATTCTGCCCTGTGGCTGATAATAGCCTTCTTCCCCGGCGCTTTGCAGTGCCGCCATACCACTGCCACAGATGCCCAGACAGAGCCCCAGCAGCATGATCGTGGCGGGCAATGATGGAAAGCAACGCAAGCGATAAACCACCACTGCCGCGATTTCAGTTCTGTGTCCGTATCCGGCTGATGGAATCACGCTGCACGGCACCTATCTTCTGGATCGCCGTGATCATCGGCTTGTCCCGTCCGAACAGTGCCAGCGACATGTTCGTATTGACCTGCAGCAAGTGACAGTCCGTGACGGCCGCAATATAGGCATTGCGCCTGCCACCTCCACCCGGGAGCAGTGCCTGTTCACCGAAGAACTTGCCCGGACCCAGGATATTGATGCGCCGCATTTTGCCCCTGGCATCAGGATACATGACCCTGCATTGGCCTCTGATTATCAGATACATGCAGTCTCCTTCATCACCCTGACGGAGGATGGTCTCACCCTCGCTGTAATCCACGGTCTGCGACCATGTCTCATAGGCGCGCAGTTCCTTGTCCGTCAAGGTCTTGAAAAACCGTGAACTCTTCAGCGCCGAGATGACCTCCTCATCGATCTCGAGCAGGCTCGCCAACGGATCCGGCTCTTCCTCCTCCTCCCCGTCCGGGTTCTGCAACCCACAGCGCTCCACCGCATAGAGCACATGGCGCTTGGTAATCCGGAACAACACGGTATCCAGCATCGCCACCACACTGGCCCCGCGTCTGCCGTCACTCCAGGGCATCAGGCTTTGTTCGCCAAAAAAATCTCCCTTGCTCAGGGTCGCGGCGGTAGACACACGCTTGGTGGTACCACTCAGCAGCCGGACCTCCACGATGCCATCCAGGACGACATACATGCAATCGCCGATCTCTGCCTCACGCACGATCCCTTCCTTGGGTTTGTGGTAGGTGACAAAATTGTCCTCCGCCGCAAGGATGTCTTGCAATTCTTTGTCAGATAGTCCTGAAAAACAAGGTATTTTCTTTATCAATCCAATGTCTGTCGGTCTATCAGTCATGAGTGTAAACCCTCCATCATCTATCTCTTCTATTGCAGCAACACCACGGTACACAGTGAATGCCGCCCCGGCATTGCCTGCGTAATCCGATAAAGCTTGCCCACAAACATTTCCCGAATTATGCGGGACTCCGCCACAAAAGGGCCTTGTTTGCAGGTGGCTTATCCTGAAATTTTAGGCTGCGCTGATCTGAAAATGTTCCCCAAAAGCCAACTGAATGGAACAATTATTACGTAACATTTCCGCTAAATGGTAACTTTCTTCCGCTATACGGTACAATCGGGTCACTGTCTGCAACGTACCCCGCGTCTCGGTCGACACGCCACCGGAAGGGGGTGCTCACTGTGCCTGCTCGCGGATACGAATCCTGACACGCCCGCTATCTCCAGCAGCGCTGGTGTGCCCCGTCACCTCAGCGCGGTTTTCCTCCGTGTAGTATTCCATGCGCTGCCCCTGCAATACCCCATCCTGCTGAATCAGCCGCACTTCCTGCTCCATAATCAACAATTTGCGGTCAGCGTAATACTCCATCCGCAAGGCCTCCGCCTCATCGTGCACCGTGCTGTCATCCGGCAACTGTCGCCAAGTCGCCGGCTCGCCCAGCATGATCGCACGCTGTATATCGTCGCTGTCCTGCGTCAGATACACCGTCAGTGTTGCACCGGTCATACGGATGCTGCCCTGGTTCATCAGCACATTGCCATGATACCTGACCACACCATTGGCATCATCGAGCTCCGCACGGTCCGCCTCGATGATGATGTCCTGTTCCGCATCAGTAGACAGTGCCACAGCGCACACCGGCACGGCGGCCAGCACGGCGGCCAGCACGGCGTGGAACAGACCGTTGGCGGCATCCCGGCGTGATTCAAAGCGGCCGCGCATCCCCCTCCACCGCGGCGGAATTGATGACGGTACGCACATGCCGGACAAATTCCACACGCTCCTCCTGTAGATAAACCTTCATGCCGACAGACTCTATCACGAACCGCTCCCCGCGCAGCGTGGCCAGGGTCTCCGTATCCACATAGTCCTGACCGCGCAGTACCCGAGCGCTATCCGTACTGATTTTCAGATGCAATGCGCCTTGTCGATCATAATGCCTGAGCCGCACATTGCCCCGTAGCTGTATCTGTTCCTGCTGCCCGTCTTTGCTCAGCACACCGGCATCCGCAACGATCTCCAGCGCGGGGCCATGCATACGAAACATCGTCAGTCTGGGCTGCAGCACCCGGGTTATGCCATGCTGCGAATAGTGTGCCATGTGGGTCGCCTGCAACCGCTCCTTGCGTCGCCCCTGCCGATCCATGCCAAGTGTGCTAAGACCTTCCATGCTGTAGTCCGGGACGTTGTGCTCAACCAAATCGGGCTCTCGTGCCTCATCCAGCTTCCATACCAGCACACTGCTGCCAAGGGCACACAGCACCAGCACTGCCAGCAGGTCACGGCGCGGCATCAGTATCCCTCCGACTGACCGGGCCCCGATGCATGGGGATGCAACAAGAGTTCACACACACTGCGCACCGCGCCGCAGCCGCCAGCCTGAGGCACCACCCAGTGCGCCTGCTGCCGCACCCTGGGGTCGGCATCCGCCACAGCGATGCTGAGACCCACCCGCCGCATGACCGCCAAATCGATCAGATCATCACCGGTGTAACAGGCCTGTGCCCAATCCAGATCGAGTCGGTTGAGCAAGCGCTGCATCACCGCCTCCTTATCCTGCTCTCCCTGGTACACATGCACAATACCCAAAGACCGCATACGCTCTGCCACCGCCCGCGAGGAGCGGGCGGTGATCACCGCTATCTGGCAATCGCTGTCAGACAGCATCGTCAACCCCAAACCATCGCGCACATGGAAACAGCGGTACTCGCTGCCATCCTCGGCGAGAAACAAACGTCCATCCGTCATCACACCGTCCACATCGAATGCCGCCAGACGGATCCGCTGCGCCGCCCGCCGCACCGCCGGGGGAATCGGCGTACCCTTATCGCACATCAGCGATCACTCTGCCGAACATGGCGCAGTAGCCATCACAATATCCGCGCCCGGAGCAGGTCATGCATATTCAGCATCCCGATCAGTACATGTTTCGCATCCACCACAGGCAAGGCGTTGATACGGCGTTCCTCCATGATCTTCAGTGCCTCCGCCGCCAGCAGATCGGCATGAACATAAACGCAGTCCCGAGTCATCGCCGCAGCGATCGGTGTGGTATTGAAATCCATGCCCGCATCCAGCGCACGGCGCACATCCCCTTCGGAAAATATCCCCCGCAACACCTGGTCGGCATCCGTGATGGCAGTCACACCAAGGCCCTTTCTGGTCATCTCCATCAGGGCCTCACGCAACAGTACGCTGGCGCGCACCTGTGGCATGCTGTCACCGGTATGCATCACATCCGCTGTACGCAACAGCAACCGCTTTCCCAAACTGCCCACCGGATGCGAGCGCGCAAAATCATGCTCGCTGAAGCCACGCACCTCCAATAACGCGATGGCAATGGCATCGCTCATGATCAATGCCACCGTGGTACTCGCGGTAGGCGCCAAACCGAGCGGGCAGGCCTCGCGTTCCACGGAGATGTCGATACTGACATCCGCTTCGCAGGCCAGACTGGAGTTGGCATTACCCGTCATTGCCACCAGTGGCACCCCCAAACGCTTGATCATCGGGATAAGGCGGATGATCTCCTCGGTTTCCCCGGAATTGGACAGTGCCACCACCACATCACCGCTGACAATCATGCCCAAATCGCCATGCCCCGCCTCACCCGGATGCACGAAAAACGCCGGGGTACCGGTACTGGCAAGGGTGGCAGCGAATTTCCCGGCGATATGCCCGGATTTCCCCATGCCGATGACCACCACCCGGCCGCTACATTCCAGCAGCAACCGACAGGCCCGGCTGAAACCGCTATCCAGACGCTCCAACAGCGCGTGTGCAGCAGCCGCTTCCGTCCGGATCACGGAACGGCCAAGATGGATGAAGTCTGCTTCCACTTTGTGTGTCTTTTCCCTGGTCACGATACCGGGCTCCCAGCCACACTCAGATACAGCAGGTACTGGTAAGTGACAAAAACCAGCACCAGCATGGCGCCCGTGGCCCGGGAGAAATGCCCCCGACTGCTGCAGAACAGGATGATACCAAGGAAAACCGACAAGCCAAACATGAGCGGAAAGTCGCGGCCAAGCAGCGCGGTGGGGCAGCCTGCCGGTGCGATCAGGGCCGGGACGCCTATCACCGCCAGGCTATTGAACATATTGGAGCCGATGATGTTGCCTATGGCGATATCCGCCTCCTTTTTCATCAGACTGACGATGGCCGCGGCCAATTCCGGCAAACTGGTGCCAACGGCAATAATGGACAAGCCGATGATCAGGTCCGACACACCAAAATGCCTGGCGATGCCGATTGCCCCGCGCACCAGCATCTCAGCACCGCACAACAGTACCACCAGTGCCAGAAATGTGCGCGCCACCAGCCTGACAAGCGTGTCCCGCTGTGCTGTCTCCGCATCCAGTTCGCTGGGCCAGGAGCCGGCATCACGGGCATGCAGACCTATACGCACCAGCATGCTGATGATCAGCAGCAGCGCGCCCAGCAGGATCAACGCATCCAGTCTGTCCACCGCACTGTCCAGCAGCACCAACAGCGACAACACCGCGGCGATCAGCATCAACGCATACTCGAGTCGCAGCGTGGCAGAACACACCGTGACCGGGATCAGCAACGCACTGATCCCGAGCACCATGCCGATGTTCGCGATGTTGGAGCCTACGCTGTTGCCGATAGCGATGCAGGTTCCATCATGCAACGCAGCCATCGCGCTCACCAGCAATTCCGGCGCGGAGGTCGCCATACCCACCACGACCAGCCCGACGATCAACGGTGAAATGCGCAGCCGGGTAGCCAGACCGGCCGCACCGACAATGAAACGATCGGTAGCGACCACCAGCAACAGCAAGCCAAACAGTAAAAACAGGATGAACAGCAGCATCAGCGGATTATACCGGAGCCGCCCGTCATCCCCGGATACGCAGGCATCGGGGGAAACAGTACCGCCTCAGCCGAGGATGCCGGACCGGCGCAACAGAGCGCGGGGATCCGGCGGACGACCGCGAAAACGCTGAAACAGGACCATGAAATCCTCACTGCCACCCGGCTCCAGGATATGCCGCATGAACTCACGGCCTAGTCCGCGATTGAATATGCCCTCCTCCTCAAACCGGGCAAATGCGTCCGCCGCCAGTGCCTCTGCCCATTTGTAACTGTAATATCCGGCCGCATAACCACCGGAAAAGATGTGTGCGAAACCATGCGGCATGCGGTCCCAGTCCGGCGGCATCAGCACCGCTGTCTGTTGCCGTACCTGGTGCAGCAAGGCCCGAATATCCAGGCCGGGGTGTTCGGCATATTCGCAGTGCAGGCGAAAATCAAACAGCGCGTATTCCAACTGGCGCATCATCCGCATCCCGGACTGAAAGTTTCTGGCCGCATGCATACGCTGGTACAGGCTGTCCGCAAGCGGCTCGCCGGTAGCATGATGACGTGCGAACAACGCCAGTGCCGGGCGTTCCCAACACCAGTTTTCCATGAACTGGCTTGGCATTTCCACCGCATCCCAGGGCACGCCGTTGATGCCCGATATCGCGGCATGGTCGACCCGACTCAGGATGTGGTGCAGACCATGTCCGAATTCATGGAATAGCGTGAGCACCTCGTCGTGATCCAACAGCGAGGGCTCCCCGTCGACCGGTGCCGAGAAATTGCAGTTCAACCAAGCCACCGGATGTTGTACACCCGCATCCGTGACACGCCGCATGGTGCACTCCTCCATCCAGGCCCCATCACGCTTGCCAGCACGCTCATACAGGTCCAGATAGAAGCTACCGCGCAACGCGCCGTCCGCATCACGGATATCGAAAAAACGCACATCCGGGTGCCACACATCCACACCTTCGTGCGGACGGATGTCCAAACCATACAGGCGCCGCACTATTTGAAACAATCCATCGAGCACCGCAGGCAACGCAAAATATGGGTGCAGTTCCTCACGAGACAAGGCATAGCGGTGTTGGCGCAGACGCTCCGAATACCAACTCACATCCCAGACCTGCAAACCGCGTGCACCATACTGTTGTGCGGCGAAGTCCTGCAATTCCGCCAGTTCAGCCTGCGCCACCGGCAGGCTTTGCTGTATCAGGTCACCGAGAAACTCCAGTACCTCAGCCGGTTCGGATGCCATCCTGGTCGCCAGCGAGTAGTGCGCATAACTGGGAAAACCGAGCAGCTCGGCCTGTTCGGTACGGCAACGCAGTATCTCGGACAGCAGCGGGCCATTGTCCCAACGGCCGGCATGTGGCCCCTGATCGGAGGCCCGGGTGCAATAGGCCGTATACATCTGCCGGCGTAACTCGGCTGTGTCCGCATACTCCATGATCGCCAGCCTGGAGGCAAAATCCAGGCCGAAACACCACCCCGTCCGGCCCTTGCGACTGGCCATGTGCCGCGCCCGATCACAAACGGCACTCGGTAATCCGGAGAGCTGCCGCTCGTCCTCGATGTGCAGCACCCAGGCCTCGGAGGCATCCAGCAGATTTTGCTCATAACGGGCCGACAGCGCGCTCAGGGTACGTTGCAACTCGCGGAAACGTTCGCGCTGCGGCGACCCCAGGTCAATGCCCGCCAGACGAAAGTCGCGCAGCGCGTCCGTGAGCAGCTTGCGCTGTGCACGGTCAAGTGAGTCCGTGCGACTGGCCAGCGCCTGGTATACCCTGAACAGCCTGCGGTCCTGACCCAGTTCGGCATGGTAATCCGTGACGAGGGGCAGGCAACGGTTGTAGGCCTCACGCATGGGTGCGCTGTCCTTGACCGCTTGCAGTTGATTGATCGGCGCCCACACGCGGTGCAGGCGGTCGGACAACAACTCCAACGGCTTGATGCAGTTTTCCCAGTCCGGCCGCCCACCGTCCAGCCGGTCGAGCAACGCCTGTATGTCCGCCCGATTTGCCTCCAGTTGGCGCCGCACCGCGCTTTCGATGTGCTCGACCCGGATGGCGGAGAACGCCGGCAGCGGGGCAGGGGCATCTGACAGTGGTGGTGCAAGCTGGGGACGATTCATCACATGGGGTTCCGATTCTGGCCTGGTCGATAGATTTTGGCACATCTGCGCCGGCACCGAAACCGCGCAATCCGGACCAACAAAAAACAAACGCTATATCAATTTCATGCGTGGCAGCATCGGACATGGCAAGCGCATGAGAAAACGGCTTGTCAGAAATTATGAGATAGATTACTATTTAATAATGCTTATCGTTTATTATTTTATCTCTGACGGCCACGAGGAACCAAATCCATGAAACCAACACTCCACCACTCCCTTTGCATCACACTCCTCGCATGCCTGTGCAACACCGCCCTTGCCGCGGATAGCGTGCCCTCACGCGCACAACTGTGGGAACTGGTCCAGCAACAACAGGCGCGCATAACGGCCCTTGAACAGCGGCTCGAGCAACAGCAACAGGCGCTCCAAACCACGCGGTCGACACTGGAGGAAAACACCCGGGAGCTGGAACAGGCCGCGGACGCCTTTGCCAGTGCGGCCGGGGCCGGCGCCGGCAGCCGGGTCGACATCGGTGGCTACGGCGAACTGCACTACAACAATCTGGACGATGAAAACGCTGACATCGGTGGGGACGACGCGCTGGACAAGGTGGATTTCCATCGCTTCGTGCTGTTTTTCGGCCATGAGTTCAGCCCCCGGGTACGGTTTTTCTCCGAGTTGGAATTGGAGCATGCGCTCAGCGGGGAGGGCAAAGAGGGCGAGGTCGAGCTGGAACAGGCCTGGGTCGAACTGGACCTCGGCCAACAGCACCGCTTCCGGGCCGGACTGGATATATTGCCGATCGGCATCCTCAACGACACCCATGAACCCAATACCTTCTACGGCGTGGAACGCAACCGCATAGAACAGGAGATCATCCCCACCACCTGGTGGGAGGCGGGGGCCGGATTCAACGGCGAGCTGGCACCCGGCTGGGACTATGTGCTGCTGGCGCATGGCGGTCTGAAGACCCCGATCGCAGGCAGTAGCACTTTGCGTCCGCGTTCCGGTCGCAAAAAGGTATCCGAGGTTGAAGACCAGGCCCTGGCCACCACCGGACGCATTCGCTACCGTGGCACGCCGGGATTGGAACTGGCCGTCTCCGGACAGTATCAAGCCGACATCACCGGCACCACAGACGCGCATGAGATAGCGGCCAGCCTGCTGTCCACCCATATCGATTACCGGCATCCGAGCGGGCTCGGTCTGCGTGCGCTGTATGCGCGCTGGGACTATCACGATGTGCCGGAGACGGTATTTGGCTCGGACGAACGGGCCGGATGGTACGTAGAACCGGCATGGCGGAGGCGGATCACACTGACCCCAGCGGACTGGGGTGAGTTCGGGCTATTCTTCCGTTATTCCCAGTGGGACCAGAACTGGAGCGGCTCCCAGCCCGCGCTCCAGGTACACGAGCGCCGGATTTGGCGGACGGGCCTGAACTGGTGGCCACATCCCGGTGTGGTATTCAAGTTCGACTACCAGAACGAGGACAGCGACAAGGGGGCGGACAGCCTTCACCGGGGCTTCAATCTCGGGATGGGATATGCCTTCTGAGACCCGCAGCCAGCACACCCACTGCTGGCTGGTCATGCTGCTCCCGGGATGGTTCGGGCTTGGGTACCTGCCTTCAGCCACGGCTACCGGGGTCTATCTGGAGCCTGCGAAATTTGTCCAGCGCGTCTACCAGGGACACCCGCCCGAACCGTCCCGGCTGTGGCTGAACGCGGAACTCGGCAGCATCTGGCGCAATATCACCGGACACGCCCCGAACACACTGCGGCTGCGCTACTGGAACGATAACGGCAGGATGGCCTGGATCCTGGAGGAGATTGGTCGCTCACACCCCATTACCGCAGGCTTCGTGGTGGACGGCGGACAGATCGAATCCGCCAATGTGCTGGTGTTCCGCGAAAGCCGGGGCTGGGAGGTACGCTATCCATTCTTCACCCGGCAGTTCGCCGGTCTGCGTCTGATCGACGGGGAACGGCTCTCGGCGCCTATAGACGGCCTGTCCGGGGCCACACTGTCGGTCAACGCGATGGAACGGATGGCCCGGCTCGCGCTACTGCTCAGCCGCCATGTGCAACACCATTCCGCTCTCCGGTGAGGCTGCGGCACTGGCACCGACGGGCCGGGCTTTGTGGTGCCCTGTTCGTGCTACTGTTGGCCAGCACCGGGATACTGCTGAACCATAGTGACGGCCTGGGACTGGCCAGGCGCGAGATCCACACCCCATGGTTGCTCAAGCGGTACGGACTGCCGGCGCTGCCAGACACAATCCCGGCCTGGCAGGCGGGCAGATACTGGTTCGGGGTGCTGGATAAACGCCTGTACCTGATACATGGCGCGGAGGCGGGTGCGACGGTACGCTACCTGCAGGATGGTATCGGCCAATTGCATGGGGCACTGCACACAGGCGACATGGTGGTGGCGGTTTTTGACCGGCAACTGCTGCTGCTGAACCCGGCCGGGGCGGTATTGGAGCGGTTGGAGACGGTCGACGGGGTACCGGAGGGCATCGTCCGGGTAGGCAGTATGGAAACCGGGCAGACAACGTTGCTGGTGATAGCGACCCGCCACGGTGAGCATTTGCTGGACCTGCAAACACTACACTGGCAACGCGGCGAGGCCACAGGGACACGTTGGGCAGAGACCGGTACCCTGCCTGCGCCACTCGGCAAACAACTGGGTGCACAGCGGCCGGGACTGAGCCTGGAACGGCTGCTGCTGGACCTGCACAGTGGACGGCTCCTCGGCCGCCTGGGGGTGACACTGATGGATGGCGCGGCGCTGCTGCTACTGTTTCTCGGGCTGTCCGGACTGCGCATGGGATTGCGCAGACGAGCTTGAACCACAGCGACAGGCCGAGGACAAGCCGCATTGCCACAGTCGGCAAGCGGGACCGGCCGGGCTAAGAGAAAATGGCGGAGACACCGAAAAAGACCGACATCAGCAGACCAAGTACCGTGATGATGCGTCTTTCACTACTGCGCAAGTCTGCCCTGAGCTCCTGTCTGAGAGCAGCGTTGTCTGCCCTGAACTCCTGTCTGAGGGCGACGTTGTCTGCCCTGAACTCCTGTCTGAGGACAGTGATATCCTGTCTGAGGGAGTCATGTTCTCTGCTGAGGGCGGCAAACTCGGCCTTGAACTCCTGCCTGAGGGCATCCAGTTTGGTATCGATCTCCTCTCTGAGGGCAGCCAGTTTGGTATCGATCTCGTCTCTGAGGGCATCGAAGCGGGCATTGGTGCTTTTCTCGAGGGCCTGCAGATCCTGCCGGGTCGCCAGGTTTTCCACTGTCGTACCGAGCGTGGAAACCATGGCCTCCGCCAGCGCGGCTTCCGCACCTGCATCGGTGAGTTCCCTGACCGCTTTGTGGGTGTCGAGTGCGTACATTTGTTGTTTCATCTGTTGTCTCATGTAGACCTCCATTGTCGGTTAGTCTGTGACAAAAGTTGCTGTGAGGGCGATTATAAACCTGCCTTGCCGGCGAATGGAAAATTTCACGGTTGCGGGGTAATTGGAGACCTGGCGCGTCACCCTCCTTGCCTCGGGGAGGAACTTTACTCCCACTGCGGCAGCCAGCGCCTCACGGCCCGGCTGCCGCGACTCCGGGGGGTAATACAGTGCGCGGGCAGTGCGCGGGTGCACGAATCGAGCATTGCATTTTCTATTAAACGCAATTATTCTCAATTCGATTTGGCCATCCAACGAGCCCTCGAGAAGCAAATACCCTATGCCAACAATATCCCTGGTCCAGCGCATCTGCCTGTGCGTGGTGCTGGCGCTCGGCCCGAGTGCACAGGCGGCCGAGGTGAACGTGTATTCCGCCCGCAAGGAGGCGTTGATCCGACCACTGCTGGAACGTTTCAGCGCCCAGCATGGCGTGCGGCTCAACCTCGTCACCGGGGATGCCGACACGCTCATCCTGCGACTGCAAAACGAGGGCCGGAACTCTCCCGCCGACCTGCTGTTGACTACCGATGCGGCACGTCTGCACCGGGCCAGAGATGCCGGTCTGCTACAGCCGGTGCAACTCGCGGCGCGGCAGAACGCGACCACGGTGCGCTGGCATGACCCGGAGGGATACTGGTTTGCGCTATCGCTGCGTCACCGCGTCATCGTCTATGCCCCGGAGCGGGTAAGCGCGTCCGAACTGTCCGACTATCTGCAACTGGATCAGCGGCGCTGGCGCGGACGCATCTGTGTGCGCAGCTCGGCCAATGTCTACAATCAATCCCTGGTGGCCGGGCTGATATTTCATCACGGTCAGGAACGGGTTACACGCTGGGCGCAGGGGCTGGTCGCGAACCTGGCACGTGCACCAACGGGCGGAGACCGTGATCAGATCCGTGCGGTAGTCGCCGGGCAATGCGACATCGCGCTGGTCAACGATTACTATCTGGCCGGTATGCTCACTGCCGCAACCCCCTCGGAACGCGAGCTGGCAGCGGCGGTGCGGTTGTACTGGCCGGCGCAGTCCGGTCATGGCGCCCATGTCAATATCAGTGGGGCCGGGGTCACGCGCCATGCCAAAAACCGTGCGACAGCCGTGCGCCTGCTGGAGTTCATGCTCAGCCCGGCGGCACAGCGCTGGTACGCGGACCACAACCATGAGTATCCGGTGTCGCCGGGACTGGAACCGGGTCCGGTGCTGCAACGGTGGGGCGACGGCTTCCGCACCGATATCGAGGCCCTGCCCATGCTGGGAAAGTTGAACCGCGACGCGGTCATGCTGATGGATCGTGCGGGCTGGAAATAGACCGACCATGAAACCGGTGCTGTCCTCTGGCGGCACCGGACTGGACGTGGCACTGGCTGTACTGTGCGCGACGCTTTCCATCCCGGTACTGGTGGTCTGCACCTCGCTGTTTTACCTGGATAGCGAGTTATGGCGGCACCTTGGCGGCACACTGCTCGGCGACTATGTGCGCAATTCCTTACTGTTGATGCTGGGCACCGGGACACTGGCCCTGCTCTGGGGGGTGGTATCCGCCTGGTTGATCGCCATGTACCGCTTCCCGCTGTCGGCCTGGCTGGAGTGGGCACTACTGCTGCCGCTGGCGATGCCCGCTTACATCGTCGCCTACAGCTATGCCGGACTGCTGGATATCGGTGGCACCCTGCAAGGTCTGCTGCACGGGCTCAGCGGACGGCCCTGGCAGGCGTTGTGGGCACCGAACATCCGTTCGCTGGAAGGGGCGAGCCTGCTGCTGGCACTGGTGCTCTACCCGTACATCTATCTGCTGGTGCGGACGGCGTTCCTGGAACAATCGCTGTGTGCGCTGGAGGTGGCGCGCACACTGGGCTGTGGCACGCTGCGCCGCTTTTTCCGGGTCGCGCTGCCACTGGCCCGGCCAGCGATGGCGGCTGGACTGGCACTGGTGCTGATGGAGACACTGTCGGACTATGGTACGGTGCAATACTTCGGGGTACCGGTATTCACCACCGGCATATTCCGTACCTGGTTCGGCCTTGGCGATGGCATGGCGGCGGCGCAGCTTTCGGCCCTGCTGCTCGGCTTTGTGCTACTGCTGCTGATCAGCGAACGCTGGTCGCGCAGACAGCAGCGTTACCACCACACCAGCGGCCTTTACAGCACACTGCACCAGTATCCATTGTCCGGTGGCAAGGCGCTGCTGGCCACCGCGTTCTGCCTGCTGCCGGTACTGGGAGGCTTTGTGGTGCCGGTCGGGCATCTGCTGTGGCTATGGCTGCAAAGCGACACTTCGGCATCCGGCGGCGGTTTCCCGCGCCTGGTCGCACACAGTCTGTCGCTGGCGACGATGAGTGCACTGCTGGCATTGTTGCTGGCACTGCTGTTCGCCTACGCGCAGCGGCTGTCCGGTGGTGGGTTGCGCAGCTTCGCACTGCACTTCGCCGGGTTGGGCTATGCGCTGCCCGGCACCGTGGTCGCGATAGGGGTACTGATTCCGTTCGCCTGGCTGGACAACCGTCTGGACAGCCTGCTGCGCGAGAACCTGGGCCTGTCGTCCGGGCTGATCTTCTCCGGCACATTGTTCATCCTGGTGTTCGCTTATCTGGTACGTTATCTGGCAGTCGCCCTGCAGACGGTCGATGCGGCACTAAAAAAGATCAAACCCGCGATGGACGAGATTGCACGCTGCCATGCGCTACCCATGAGCAAAAGCCTGTACAGGATACATATGCCACTGATGCGTGGCAGCCTGCTAAGCGCGCTGCTGCTGGTCTTTGTCGAGGTGCTGAAGGAACTGCCCGCCACACTGATCCTGCGTCCCTTCAATTACAATACGCTGGCGGTGCGCACCTACGAACTGGCCAATGAGGAGCGACTGGCCGAGGCGGCACTACCGGCGCTGAGCATCGTGGCGGTGAGCATCGTCCCGGTGATACTGATCGCCCGTGGCATATCCCGTTCCCGTCCCGGTGCCGAACCACGACGATAATGCAACGTCCGCCAAAGACCGCCATGAATAATGCGTGACATGCACAACGGGCAACACAGTCTGGAGGTTGAGTCATTGGCCGTCGATATCAACGCCAGACGCATACTGGATGGCGTATCGCTGTCATTGCGCCTGGGCGAGATCGGCTGTCTGCTGGGTTCCAGTGGCAGCGGAAAGACCACGCTGCTGCGCACCATTGCAGGGTTTGAACCGGTTCAGACAGGACGGATCCGGATCAATCAGGCGCTGGTGAGTTCCACCGAACGCCTGCTGCCGGTAGAATCGCGGCGGGTCGGCATGGTGTTCCAGGACTATGTGCTGTTCCCGCATCTGAATACCGCGGACAATATCTGTTTCGGCCTGCACGGCCATCCCGCACGGTACCGACGGCAACGCCTGGATGAGTTGCTGCATCTGTTGGAACTGGGCGCACAGGCGCAAAACTATCCCCATCAACTCTCCGGAGGAGAGCAACAGCGCGTGGCGATCGCACGCGCCATCGCCCCCAGACCGGACATCCTGCTGATGGATGAACCGTTCTCGAACCTGGACCCGGAATTGCGGGAACAACTCGCATGGCAGTTGCGCAGGGCATTGCAACTGGAAGCCGTCACTACGTTGATCGTCAGCCATAACCAAATCGAGTCCTTCGCCATGGCCGACTACGTGGGGGTGCTGCACGATGGACGGCTGTTGCAGTGGGACACCGCCTTCAATCTGTACCACCAGCCAAATTGCCCGGAGGTGGCGGATTTCATCGGTGAAGGGACCTTTCTCTCCGGCAAGGTACTGGACGCAGACACGGTAGCTACCCGGCTGGGGAAGATCCACGGCCGGGTCGGTACCGAATACGCCCCGGGCAGCGAGGTGCTGGTACTGATCCGACCCGACGACATACTGCATGACGATGACAGCCCACTGCAAGCCACGGTGCTGAACAAGGCCTTCCGTGGGGCCGCCTTTCTCTACACACTGGGGCTTGGTGAACAAGAGCATATCCTGAGTCTGGTGCCAAGCCACCACGACCATCCGCTGGGACAACCGATCGGCATTCGCCTGGAGATCGATCATCTGGTGATCTTCCCCGCCACGGTACGCCAGGCATCACCGGCCGAGTCCCGACCAGCAGCACGCTGAACGCCACGGCTCAGCCTGCGTCCGGGAGCGAATCGAGCAGTGCCAGCAAGGCCTGCATATCCTCCGGCAACGGGCTGTCCCAACGCATGGGCCGCTGATCCAGCGGGTGCTGCAACTCCAGTCTGCAGGCGTGCAGTGCCTGACGGGCAATGACCTCCCGAACACGCCGGCGCAGTGCGGCGGTTGGTCCATGGCTCACCCCGCCCCGTCCGCCATAGCAGGGGTCACCTGCCACCGGATGTCCCAGCGCGGCCATATGCACGCGGATCTGATGGGTGCGTCCCGTCTCCAACTGGATACGGACATGACTGTAACCGGGATACCGCCGGATCAACCGGTAATGGCTGCGCGCCGGACGGCCACGCCGCGTTACCGCCATCCGGGTTCGATGTATCGGATGGCGACCCACCGGCTGGCTGATCGTGCCACTGCTGACCAACTTTCCACACACGACGGCCTCATAAACACGCCCTACCTGACGCGCACGGATGGCGGCACTCAGACCGGTATGGGCCTGCGCAGTGCGGGCGACCACCAGTAATCCGGAGGTATCCTTGTCCAAACGATGCACTATACCTGCCCTGGGCAATGCCGCCAGTTGCGGATCGTGAGCAAGCAGCGCGTTCATCAGGGTATGTCCGGGTCTGCCGGCACCCGGATGCATCACGATACCGGCAGGTTTGTTCACGACCAGAATGGCAGCATCCTGATAGTGGATGTCGAGCGGGACAGGCCACGCTTCGCCAGTCTCGACGACCGAGGCAGGCAGGGCCACAATGCGTACCTGGTCACCCGTCTTGACCGCCTCCCTGAGACGCGGCACACGCCCATTGAGCGACACCGCACCCTGGCGTATCCAGGACTGCAGACGGGTACGGGAATACTCGGGGAAACTCAGCGCGAGCGCACGGTCCAGCCGCATCCCTGCGAGCCGCCGAGGGATCTGCACTCGGATACAGTCATCCGCCGACACAAACGCATCCAGTCCGCTCACAGAGACGGTGGACAACACCCACCGCAGCGCCTGACAAATGCACCAACTAGCTCAATTGCGCCTGGATGGCCTCTCCCAGTTCAGCAGGGGAACGCACCGTGTGCACCCCCGCGGCCTCCAGCGCGGCAAATTTTTCATTGGCAGTGCCTTTGCCACCGGCAATGATGGCCCCGGCATGTCCCATGCGCTTGCCTGGCGGGGCAGTGACCCCGGCGATGTAGGCCACCACCGGTTTGCGGACATTGGCATGGATAAACTCCGCGGCGGCCTCTTCCGCATTGCCACCGATCTCACCGACCATGATGATGCCGCGGGTAGCCGTGTCTTTCTCAAACAGGTCCAGGCAATCGATAAAATCCATGCCATGGATCGGGTCCCCACCGATGCCGATACAGGTGCTCTGACCAAGCCCATTGCTGGAAGTCTGATGCACCGCTTCATAAGTGAGTGTGCCGGAACGGGAAACCACACCGACCACGCCAGGCCGATGTATGGCACCGGGCATGATGCCGATCTTGCATTCGCCCGGGGTGATGATGCCCGGGCAGTTCGGACCGATCAGGCGTGCCTTCGGATAACGTTCCAGGCCGGCCCGGACCTTGACCATGTCCAGCACCGGGATACCCTCGGTGATACACACGATAATGCCGACCCCGGCCTCGGCCGCCTCCATGATCGACTCCCCGGCGAAGGCGGCAGGGACCATAATCATGCTGGCATTCGCTCCGGTCTCGGCGACCGCTTCCATCACGGTGTTGAACACCGGCCGTTCCAGGTGCCGCTCGCCACCGCGCCCCGGGGTAACACCACCGACGATACAAGTGCCATAATCGATGGCCTGCTGGGCGTGAAAAGTGCCCTGGCGACCGGTAAAACCCTGTACCAGCACACGGGTCTCGCTATTGACCAGTACCGACAACTCAGCCTCCCCTGGCGGCGGCCACGACCTTGTCGGCGGCATCCGCCAAACCGTCCGCGGCAATGATCTGCAATGTGCTGTCGGCCAGGAGTTTCTTGCCCTCCTGCACCTTGGTGCCCTCCAAGCGAACCACCACCGGTAGATTAACCCCCACCTCGTCCACCGCCTTGACTATACCCTCGGCGATAAGGTCACAGCGCACAATACCTCCAAAGATATTCACCAAAATGGCTTTGACCTTGCCGTCCGAGCAGATCAGCTTGAACGCCTCCGCCACCCGCTCGGCAGTAGCACCCCCGCCGACATCCAGAAAATTGGCCGGCTCGCCACCATGCAGTTTGATCACATCCATCGTCGCCATCGCCAAACCGGCGCCGTTCACCATGCAACCGATGTTGCCGTCCAATGTGACATAATTCAGATCGAAGCGTTTTGCCGCACTCTCTCTGGGGTCTTCCTGAGTGACATCACGCCATTCCTCCAGTTGCGACTGCCGGAACAGCGCGTTGTCATCGATGCCGAGCTTGGCATCGAGTATCTCCAACTCGCCTGCAGCATTGATAATCAGTGGATTGATCTCCACCAGGCTGACATCACGCTCGATCAGCAATCGGTACAGACCATGCAGGATGGACGACAACTGCCTGCGCTGGGCAGAGTCCAGTTCCAGTAAAAAGCCCAGTCGCCGGCACTGATAGTCCTGCAGACCCAGTGTCGGGTCAACATGGATAGTGTGGAGCTGGTCCGGCTGGGTGGCCGCGACCTCCTCTATGTCCATACCCCCGGCCCGCGAGGCCATCACCGCGACCCGACGCTGGCCGCGGTCCACCAGCATACCGAGATACAGTTCGGCACCGATATCGGAGACCGGCTGTACCAGCACACAGTTGACCGGCTGCCCGTCCGGGGCAGACTGTCTGGTCACCAGACGCGAACCCAGCAACTCGCGCGCCACCTGCTCCAGTTCCTCCTGCGAACGTACCAGTTTCACACCACCCGCCTTGCCTCGGCCACCGGCATGGACCTGTGCCTTGATCACCCACGCCTCACCCCGCAGCGCAGCAGCGGCACGCATGGCCTCCTGTACCGAATGGGCCGGCTTGCCGGGCGGTACCGGCAGACCGTATTCGGAGAACAGCTTCTTCGCCTGGTATTCGTGCAGATTCATGGTTCGCAGCATACTGGGACAGGACCAATGGCAACGTGGACCGCCAAGCCCACACCACCCACCTGAGGCCCTGCTCCCATTACTTGAAGCAGTACCCGGCAATGATACTATAAGACCACGGCGGGAGGAAAGGAGTATCTGTCCGGGCCACGGCCAGCCCCATTCCGAAGCACCGTGCCAAGACGCCCTGGAAAACCGAAATGGCTCTATCGCAACAACGGGACTGAACATAATGTCGGCGAAAACGCGGCTGTTGGCGGCATTATGGCGGCTGAGGGAGCTGGTACCCAGGCCACAGCGGGCCGACACCGCCGATCCGGGCGCACTGCCGGTCCCGGGCGGCGGCCGCTTCGACCCGGGGTCGACACCGGATACCAGGCCATCGCCACAATGGACCGCGCTGTGCTATTTCAGCCTGTACCGTCTGATCGTCTGCCTGCTGCTACTACTGCTGTTTCGGTCAGGATACGACGTGCACACGGTCGCCAAATACAACCCGATGCTGTTCAGCCACACACTGACCACCTATCTGGCGGGGGCGGTGGGCCTGCTGGTGCTCGCGTTCCGACACTGGCCCGCGTTCACGCCCCAACGCTGGCTGCATGTGCTGCTGGACATCGGCTGCCTGAGCCTGCTGATCTATTCCAGCCATGGACTGGACAGCGGCTATGGGATGCTGATGATCGTCTCGGTGGCCGGCAACAGCATGCTTGGCGGATTGAAGACGGCGGTATTCATCGCCGCGCTGGCGAGCCTGACGGTACTGGGAAGCGATATCTACGTGACGTTCTCCGTCATGCCCGAACTGGGGAATCATGTCCATGCCGGCTTCCTCGGCATGGTCTTCTTCCTGGGGTCGATCACTGCGCAGACACTGGCCAGCCGGGCACTGCATGGCGAATCGCTGGCCCGGGAGCGCGGGGAGGCGCTGCGACAGGTCTCACAACTGAATGAGCAGATCGTGCGCCGGATGGCTTTGGGCGTATTGGTCACCGATATCCAGCAGCGCGTCCGCCTGTACAACGATTCGGCACGCACATTCCTGCAGTGCCCGATCCGACCCGGACAACCGTTATCCGAGGTCTGCGCTGCGATACAACAGCGCCTGACAAAGTGGCAAACCCAGGGCAGCAGTGACCCCGAGACACTCTATCTGCCCGCCTCCGGCACCGAAGTGCTGCTGCACTGCGTCACCCTGGGCAGCGGCGCCGAATCGGAGTTTTCCACACTGATCTATCTGGAAAATGTCACAGACGTCAAACAGCGTGCCCAGCGTATGAAGCTGTCCTCGCTCGGTTCACTGACCGCGAGCATCGCGCACGAGATACGCAACCCGCTGGGCGCGATCAGCAATGCGGCACAACTGTTACAGGAATCGGCCGAATTGCCGACCATCGATCAACGACTGGCCGACATCATTCTGGACAACTCCACAAAGGTGAACCGGATCATCGAGAACATACTCGGCATCAGCCGCCATCAACCGAGTCTGCAGGAAAAAACCGAACTCTGGGACTGGCTGCATGACTTCGTTGCCGAACTGAAAGAACAGCACCAATTGCAGGATGACGACATACACCTGTGCGCGGCCGATCAGGACGTAGTCGTCCGGGTGGACCGTTCCCAGTTACGACAGATTGTCGGGAACCTGAGCGAAAACGCGCTGCGCTATAGCCAGCGCAAACCACTGCTGGAATTCAGTTGCGGCATCCGGGAGCAGACCGGCCAGCGCTGGCTGGATGTGCGTGACCAGGGCCGCGGCATCCCGCAGGCGCTGGAGGAACGACTGTTTGAGCCTTTTATGACCACCGAAAAAACCGGCTCCGGTATGGGCCTGTACATCGCACGGGAATTGAGCGAGGCCAACCATGCCGAACTGGCACTGCACTTCAGTTCCGCACAGGGGAGTTGCTTTCGCATCAATTTCAACGATCCGGATAGCTACAAGGTCTGAATCTGCCGATGGCGCGGCGGCCTGGATGAAGGCTCCATTACTCCCCGCGGGAGTCGCATCCTGGGTTGCACCAATTCTGGACCACTGTCGTATTGATTTGGCCCTGACCGGTTTTTTTCAGTCTATCTATTGAACCACCTCAGAAAGACCCCTCCCCGAAAGGCTGACGCCTTTCGACCCTCCCTCAAGGGGAGGGTGATGACACGGGGCATCAACAATCGCCGTCGCCTGCTGCACAGTACACGGCAATTGGTAGATAGACTGGGGACACACCGGGTACTGGCAATCTTGGCCTGGATGAAGGCTCCATTACTCCCCCCGGGAGTCGCAGCAGCCGAATCGCGAGGCAATGGCCGATGCGGTGGGGAGAAACCGAGCCCTCACAGTCTCACTGGCGTGAACCCGCACCCTTGCATCGGTACACCGGGGTGGCATAATCCTTCCACCGCCACCCACCGGGCAGCAATCCGGTGCATCGCAGTGGTACAGAGGCCCCCGACATGAAAAAACATACCGCGCTGATCATCGATGACGAACCGGATATCCTCGAGTTGCTGCAACTCACGCTGCAACGCATCGGGGTGGACTGCGTCCCGGCAAACAGCTTGAACGAGGCACAGGCGCAACTGGAAAAACGGGCCTTTTCTCTCTGCCTGACCGATATGCGCCTGCCGGACGGCGACGGCCTGACACTGGTTGCACACTGCCGACAACATCATCCGAAGATGCCCATCGCGGTGCTGACCGCGCATGGCAATATGGAAACCGCGATACAGGCGCTGAAACACGGCGCCTTCGATTTCCTGTCCAAACCGGTGGACGTGCAGCACCTGCGCAACACGGTGCGACACGCACTGACCCTGGACCGTACCCGCAGGGGCAAACAAACCCGGGGCGATACCGGGCTGCTGATCGGCAATAGCCTTGCGATACAGGAACTGCGTTCCACCATAACAAAGGTGGCGCGCAGCCAGGCACCGGTACTGATCCTCGGGGAGTCCGGTGTCGGCAAAGAACTGGTCGCCCAGATCATCCACGCCAACAGTTCCCGCAAAGCGAACAGTTTCGTGCCAGTGAACTGCGCCGCCATCCCCAAAGAACTGGTGGAAAGCGAGTTCTTCGGCCATGTCAAGGGCAGCTTCACCGGGGCCATCGCCAACAGCCCGGGTCTGTTCAAGGCGGCCGATGGCAGCACACTGTTCCTGGACGAGATCGGCGAACTGCCACAATTCATGCAGGTCAAACTGCTGCGCGCACTGCAGGAGAACAGTGTGCGAGCGGTCGGCAGCGACCGGGAGACCTATGTGGATGTGCGGCTGATCAGCGCGACCCATCAGAATCTGCAGAGTGCGGTACAGAATGGTCGCTTCCGCCATGATTTCTACTACCGTATCAATGTGATCAACCTGGAGGTGCCCCCGCTGCGCAACCGCCGGGACGATATCCCGCTGCTGGTGGAACACGCGCTACGCTCCATCGCACACGAGGAACACCTCGATGCGCCGCCGCACGTCACGCAGGCCACAATGCGGGCCCTGCAGGAATATGACTATCCCGGCAATGTGCGCGAACTGGTAAACATGCTGGAACGCGCCGTGGCCCTCAGCAGGGATGCTACGCTGCAACCCGAACACCTGGGCATCGGGGAACCCGATACGGCAATACAGCAGCCCGATGCGCTAATACCGGTGGATGATAAAGCGATGGACACTGGCGCCGGAACGGAGGAAAAACCATTGGACGAGATGCTGCAGACGGTGGAACGCCAGCAGATCCTGAAAACCCTGGAACGGATGCGCTGGAACCGCACAGCCGCCGCCAAAAAGCTGGGCATCAGTCTGCGTTCGCTGCGCTACCGGATGCGAAAACTCGGTCTGGACAACTAGGGCAGGAAACTCCTGGCGGGTGCCATAAGCCATCCCCGCGCAAGTACCATGGCAACGGCCGGAGCGTGGTCACACTGGCGTCCTGGCGATGCCGCACAACTTTGCCTGGTGTTCGGCATCACAGCGACGGTCTATCTGTTGTCCGCCCCGCACAGCGTGATGCTCGGCGATGACGGGCTGTTCATTCTTGCCGCCTGGTCCAATGGCATCGCCCATCCGCCCGGTTACCCGCTGCATACGCTGCTCGGCAGGCTGTTCGTGCTATTGCCCTTCGGCAGCGTGGCATGGCGGGTACACGCCCTCAGCGGGGTATGCGCCGCGCTGGCCTGCTGCGCGCTGTGGTGGCTGGCACGACGACTGCTGCCCGGCCGCACCTTTGCCTGGCTGGCCAGCCTGGGGCTGGGCTTCTCGGCGACCTTCTGGTCGCAGGCGATCATTGCCGAGGTCTATACACTGAACGTGTTGCTGTGCCTGGTACTGCTGGGGCTGTGCTGGCAACTCCGGCAAAGCCGGGCTCCGCGGCAGACCCGTGTGCTGATGCGCTGGGCCGGCCTGGTACTGGGTCTGGGGCTCAGCAATCACTGGCCGCTGCTGGTACTGTTCTGCGGCGGGCTGGCAGTGCTGGTGCCGGGCAGGGCCTGGCGGCAACTGGGCTATGCACTGCCGCCACTATGCCTCGGTCTGCTGCCCTATGCCGGCATGGTCGCCCGCTCACTGGAAGCCCCGCCGATCAGCTTTTACGGCCCGCTGGACAGCCCATACCGGCTGTGGTTCATGCTCAGCCGTCAGGGCTATGCCGAGGTCGACCAGCAGGCCGCCGCGGGATGGTGGGACAAGGGGCAATATCTGCTGTTTCTGGGTCGGGAACTCGGACGCCAATTCACGCTGGCGGGCGGGCTGCTGCTTGCCATCGGCTGGCTGCAACAGTGGCGGGTCTGGCCACACCGGCTGTGCCTCGCACTGAATCTGGCTTGTGCCGGCTGCTCACTGCTGCTGATCCTGCTGCTGGGTTTTGACTATGATGGACTCCATGCCGCGATGTTCCGGGTCTATCCACTGCCTGCCTATGCGATCTGCGCACTGTGGATGGCGCTGGGCGGGGCCACGTTGACAGGTGTGCTGGCTGCACGCTGGGCGGCAATGCCGGCCTGGCTGAAGCCCGCGCTGTGTGCACTGCTCGTCACCGGGAATCTGCTGTCACACCTGGCCCACAACCATCGTCCCACCGACCGGTGGGCGGAAAACTACGCACGCACGGTACTGCAAACCGCGCCACCGGACGCGATCCTGTTCAGTGCCACGGACTTCGATGCGGGGCCGCTGGCGTATATGCACCGGATCATGGGCCTGCGTCCGGACATCCGGCTGTACCACAAAGACGGGCTGATGTTGCGCGATCGCTTACACGACCCCTCGGCCTGGGAACCAGACGTGCGGGAGCAGGCCATGGACTCCCTGGTCCGGCACAGCGGGCGGCCAGTGCTCTACACGCGGTGGGCGCAACATCTCTACCGCCACGCCAATGCCGACTACGGCCTGTACTACCGGCTACACAGCGACATGCCATCCGTCATATGGCCGCTGCTGCTGCCACAGATAGATCGTTACTGGCGATGGCTGGACCGGCTTGTCCCCCCGGACCTGCCGCTACAGCGCATGCATTACTTCAGACTGCTGCAGGCACGGTGCCGGGTCCATTTTGGCCGCGCACTGCGTAACGGCATATACGCGGACTGGGAAGCACAACTGCGCGACATCGAAGACCGGCACTGCAACACCCACGCCGGCCGCATGGAAATGGCAAATATCCTGCTCCAGATCGACACACCCCGTGCGCTGCAGGCACCGGTATACGACCATATCGGCGGTCTGTTGCGGCGCGCCAGGGCGCAGTGGGCCGAGGCATATACCAAGGCCGATCAGGCCGACTACTACCTGGCGCGTGGCCGGCACCTGCTGGCACTGGGGGCGCCGGCGCAGGCCCGGGATATGCTGGTACACGCGGTGGACCTGTGGCCCTTCGCGGAGAACCCGGCCCACGCGCTGCTGGCCCGCATCCAGCCCGACGGTAGCGATGCCGCCGCGGAGTGAGGCGCAGCCATACCTGCCAGGGAACATCGCGGCCGCGGCAACACGACAAAAAACGTCAGCCCCGGGCCTTCCGTGTCAGATATACCAGGGTCTTGCCGCGTCACACGGCAATGATCCGTTTCCGGCACACACAGATGGTATTTCTTGTATTTACAGGGACCTGGGAGCCATTGCAATGTAGCGGATGCCGAATCCACAACTATGGCACACAAATTGCTTCTCCAAACGACGTACAGGATTATGTACCTAAGAAACAACTAATTGGAGATTACTCTATGAATGCTGCAAAACAATCGGGTTTTACCCTTATCGAGTTGATGATCGTGGTTGCGATCATCGGCATCCTCGCCTCCATCGCGATACCCCAGTTTCAGTCCTACACGGCGCGCAGCCAGGTCACCGAGGCGATCAACCTGCTCGGCGCACTCAAGACGCCGATGTCCGAGGTCTGCTACGATACCGGCGCCTTTCCCGACCTTACCGATATCGATGTGACGACCAGCGGGAAATATACTGCCAATATCACCAAGACCGGCTCTGGAGCCAGCGTCACGCTGACGGCGAAGATGAAGGGTTCGGGGGTCAACGCGAAGATCAAAAACAAAAAGATAAAGCTGATAGGAACCAACTGCGGGGACACATGGGTCTGTTCCAAAGATAACATAGATAACAAATATCTGCCCAGCGCCTGTAGATAACAGGGTGTAAACATACGGTTGTCAGGCCGCCGGTGGTCTGACAACCGTTTTTTATTGCCTGCCCGCGTCGTATCAACAACGGCGGCGCTGTTGCGCCGCACCTGGCGGTTCGCGCAGTCTGTTGGAGTTCCTTTTGCTCCAGTTGTGCCCGATTGAACAGCCGATACCACTGTGCTGTACACACCGCGCCCCGACAGACGCATACCCACCATTCACGCTCTGCTCCTTGCCCGGGGAAGGCAAAAAACGTCGAGCCCGTTCCTTTTTTGTCAGATTATGCCGTGGTTTTGCCACACCCTACGACAACAACCCGGTTCTGACAGAGCATCAAGTATCGCATTTAATCTACAGATACTCGAGGCCAATACCCGCGAAATGTGGATACGAAACCCCACCATGGCATACAAATTGCTCGTCGACAAAACCCGCTACAAGAGTTGCTCTGTCAGCACAGTAGAGTCGGCTCTGTCAGCTACAGAGAGTTGTTCTGTCAGCACAGTAGCGTTGTTCTATCAGCACAGTAGCGTTGTTCTATCAGCACAGTAGCGTTGCTCTGTCAGCACAGTAGCGTTGTTCTATCAGCTACAGAGAGTTGTTCTATCAGCACAGTAGCGTTGCTCTGTCAGCACAGTAGCGTTGTTCTATCAGCTACAGAGAGTTGCTCTGTCAGCACAGTAGCGTTGCTCTGTCAGCACAGTAGCGTTGCTCTGTCAGCACAGTAGCGTTGCTCTGTCAGCACAGTAGCGTTGTTCTATCAGCACAGTAGCGTTGTTCTGTCAGCACAGAGAGTTGCTCTGTCAGCTACAGAGAGTTGCTCTGTCAGCACAGTAGCGTTGTTCTATCAGCACAGTAGCGTTGTTCTGTCAGCACAGAGAGTTGCTCTGTCAGCTACAGAGAGTTGCTCTGTCAGCACAGTTAGCGTTGTTCTATCAGCACAGTAGCGTTGTTCTATCAGTACAGAGAGTTGCTCTTGCTCTGTGAAGTAATACGAAGTAATACCTGAACAAAAACAAACAACAAACTTCGGAGATTACTCTATGAACACTGCAAAACAATCGGGTTTTACCCTCATCGAGTTGATGATCGTGGTTGCGATCATCGGTATCCTCGCCTCCATCGCGATACCACAGTTTCAGTCCTACACGGCGCGCAGCCAGGTCACCGAGGCGATCAATCTGCTCGGCGCACTCAAGACGCCGATGTCCGAGGTCTGCTACGATTCCGGCGCCTTTCCCAAGCTTGCCGATATCGATGTGACGCTCAGCGGGAAATATACCGACAATATCGTCAAAACCGGTGCCGGAGACAGCGCCACGCTGACGGCGCAAATGAAGGCTGCGGGGGTTAATTCGAAGATCGCAGGGAAAAAGATAAAGCTGGTAGGAACCAACTGCGGGGACGTATGGGTCTGTTCAAAGGATAACATAGATAACAAATATCTGCCCAGTTCCTGTAGATAACAGCGTGTGAAACACACGGTTGTCAGGCCGTCGGTGGCCTGGCAACCGTTTTTTATTGTCGTGTCGTATCAACAACGGCGGCGCCGCTGCACCGCACTCAGCAGTCCGCGCAGTATGTTCAGTTCCTTCTGCTCGAGCTGTGCCCGATTGAACAGCCGATACAACTGTCTGTACAGACCGCGACCCGGGGACGTATAGCCCAGTTCATCCATCACCACCGCCAGATGACGGTAAAGCCCGTCCATCTGCTCTCTGGTCGCCAACGGGCTGTACCTGTCCTCATGCCGGTCGGCATCGCACACGACTGGCGCGGGCTGCTGCAGCGTGGCGCGCAGCAGTTCGTAGCATACCAGTTGCACCGCGGCGGCCAGGTTCAGCGAAGCATACCGCGGATTGGCCGGGATGCGTATCACCCGGTTGCAGTACTCCAGTTCCGCGTTGCTCAGCCCTGAACTCTCACGACCAAACAGGATCGCGACACGCGCGTCCGGGGCATGCCGGGACAGCTCCGCTCCCAGTCCCTCCAGGTCCAGACACGGCCACGGGATACGCCGACGGCGGGCACTGGTACCCCACACGATGGCACAATCCCGCAACGCCTCGGCCAGTGAATCATGTACCGCGGCCGCGGCCAGGATCTCGTCGGCACCTGCCGCCCGTGCGGTCGCCTCCGCACAGGGGAAGGCACGGGGCCGGACCAGCACCAACTGCCGCTGGCACATGGTCTTCATCGCCCGCGCCACCGCACCGATATTGCCCGGATGGGTGACACCCAGCAGCACGATGCGCACACTGCGCGGACAGCCGGGTGGCAATGGGTCGTTCACGCTGTACCAGCCCCATTTTCATTCAACAGGGCCAACAGGCGCTTGTGCAACAGCGGATTGGCGGCCAGCACATCACCGCTGTCCAGATGCCGCTCGCCCCCCTGCATGTCCGTCACCATGGCCCCCGCTTCCTGCAACAACAATACCCCCGCGGCGATGTCCCACAGCTTGAGCCCGTATTCCCAGAAGCCATCCAAGCGACCGCAGGCCAGCCACGCCAGATCCAGCGCGGCGGCACCGAAGCGGCGGATACCGGCCACCTGCGGCATACAGACGCCCAATGCACGCAGACAGGGCTGCAACGCGGTATCAACACGCTGACCAAAGGGGAAGCCGGTCCCCAGCACGGCCCCGTGCAGGTGCGTCTGCCGGCTGACGCGGATGCGGCGATCATTGCAAAAGGCCCCTTCCCCACGACTGCAGACAAACAGTTCCTCGCGCATCGGGTCAAGGATCACACCCAGTTCCAGTCGTCCCCGACGGCGCAACGCGATGGACACCGCAAACTGCGGCAGACCATGCAGGTAGTTGGTCGTACCGTCCAGCGGATCGATGATCCACTGGCATTCCGCGTCACGGCCACCGCAAAGCCCGCTCTCCTCACTGAGAACCGCGTGCGAGGGGAAGGCCTTGTGCAGGGTATCGATGATCCGCCTTTCGGCATCCTCATCCATCCGGCTCACAAAATCATTCGGGGCCTTCTCGCGCACCTCCCGACGATCCGCGGCATAATCCATGCCACGCAGCAGCGATTCGCCGGCGGCACGGGCCGCACGCACCGCTATATTCAACGCGGGGTTCAAGCGAATAACCCACCCAGGCAGGCGGGACACGACTCAGCAGGCATCATCCAAACCCCGCGCCGCGCTGCCTGTGTAGCACACACGGGCAACGCCCGTACCCGTCGCAGCGAGCTCGCCACAACGCCAGGCGGACAGCCCGCGCTCCCGCAACACGGCCAGCGCCGGCTCGGCCTCCGCAGGGCGCACGCACAGCACCATGCCAACCCCGCAGTTGAAGGTACGGTACATCTCCGACCAGGCGATATCCCCTGCCGTGGCGAGCCACTGGAATATCGGCGGGGGGACCCAGGAATCCAGGTCGATGCGGGCCAGCACACCCGACGGCAGGGTACGCGGGACATTGCCGGACAACCCACCTCCGGTGATATGGGCCATGGAACGGACACTCACGTGTTCGAGCAGGGCCAGGATATCGTGCACATAAATGCGGGTCGGCTGCAACAGCCAATCCGCGAGGCTGCGACCCTGCAACATCTGCCCGGCCCAGTCCGGGCTATCCGCCAACACCTGCCGGATCAGCGAATAGCCGTTGGCATGGCAGCCACTGGAGGCGAGCGCCAGCAACACATCACCGGCACAGGCCGCGCTGCCATCGATTAGCCTGGCTTTTTCCACCACCCCGACACAGAAACCCGCCAGGTCGTAGCAATCCGCCGGATACATCCCCGGCAACTCCGCGGTCTCGCCACCCGCAAGGCCGCAGACGGCCTGCTCACAACCGTCCCGGATACCCTGCAACACCTCGGTCGCGGTCTGCAGACACAAACCGGCGGTGGCATAGTAATCCAGAAAATACAGCGGCCGGGCGCCATACACCAGGACATCATTGACACACATCGCCACCAGATCGATACCGATGCCGCGATGCCTGCCCAATTCCTGCGCAAGCCTGAGCTTGGTCCCCACCCCGTCACAGCCGGATACCAGCACCGGCCTGCGGTAGCCCAGCGCGGCGACATCGAACAGCGCGGCAAAGCCGCCGGGGCCGGACAGTTGCCCCGGACGACACGGGTCGGACGCCTCCCAGCCGCGGATGCGCGATACCAGTGCGTCCCCCGCCGCCACATCCACCCCGGCATCCCTGTAGCTGCGTGGGCTCATTCGCCGCCTCGTCCCGCCGGGTAGCCCTCCGGCCGATGCCTGTACAGTGCCAGCGCCATCGGGATCTCCAGCCATGCCGGGAGTCGCCCCTCACCATAGAAACGCTGCTGGTGGGCCTCCATCAGCGCCACCGCCTCGGCAAAGCGCCGCTGCGCGATAGCGGCGAGCAGGCGCGACTCGAATACCGCCCGGTTCTCCAGCCGGGTCGGCCACTGCTGCTCCATCAGCAGCTCCGCCGTATGCGCTATCGCATCGCTGTCACCTTCGACCAGCGCCGCATACCAGTCCAGCCAGGTCGGCCCGAGCGCGGCCGCCATGCAACTGCCATGCAGCACCCGCAGCAACTCCCGCCCGCGCTGCACCGGGACCCAGTTCAGCAACACAGCCAGCAGACGCAGCATCGCGGGACGAAAGACCTCGGCATGGTACGCCGGCCACTGCCCGCAGTCCCGCGCCTGAAGACCGGTACGCAACACCGAAAGCCACTCCACATCCCGCACGGACTCGTCCTCCAGCGCAGACAGCGGCGCCTCGCCCAGCAGATAAGCGACCCGGTGCCCGGCCCGCCGCACCGCGGCCGCCACCTGGGACGGGGCCGGCGCGTCATCCTGCGGCACAATGAAGCGCCGCTGCCCCGCCAGCGGCGTCCGCCCCGCATACCACCAGTCCACCAGCGGCAGCCAGGCATAGCGGAATTCACTGAGCGTCCCCAGCGACCGGCTCAGATAGCGCGCCCTCAGCGCCCCCAGGTCCAGCAACGGGAAAAAATCCGAGTTGGCCTGCCGCGAATGATCCAGCAGCCACGGCAACAGCAACTCGCCGTCACCCACAAAACGCCGCCATATCTCCGCCTCGGAACGGATGCCCGAGCGTTCCAGCAGTTCCCGCAAGGCCGCTGACGGGGCCGCGAACAACTCGGAAGTAACCGTACCCGGCAGCGGCAACGGCTCCCGACTGGCCGCGATCAGCAGGTCCGCTATCAGCAGGTCCTCCCCCAGCGACAGATAGAACTGCAACTCCGGGAAGTGCTGCCGCAGCGCGTTGACGACCAGCGCCAACAACGCCGGATTGAAGTGATACAGATTGATCCACTGCAACAGCAACCCGTCCGCGGCCAGATGCGCCCTCACACGCGCATAGAACTCCGCCGTGAACAGGCTCGCGGTACCGTTGCTCCACGGATTGGAGGGCTCCGAGATGATGATGTCGTAGCGCCCACCGTGATCGGCAAAGAATATCCGTGCGTCCTCAAAGTGAATGTGGCTGCGAGGGTCCTCGTAGGCCAGCCGGTTGTGCGGCATGAAGTGCCGGGCCCCCTCATACATCCCCGGCTCTATCTCCACGCTGTCCAGGCGCCGTACCCGCCGCGAGGCCGCCAGCACCGTGTGCGTGGTCAGACCCGAGCCAAAACCGATGTTGGCCACCGTCTCCGCCTGCGGATGCAACAGCAACGGCAGCAGACCACTCAACAGCATGGTCTCCAGGTCATCCCCGCCCCGAATCGTGGCACCCATCCACAGGCCGGCATCGGTTTTGCCATTGGTCTGTATGAAATGCAGCAGATCCGCTCCCTCCCTCTCCTGTCCCACCTGCACCGTGGCACTGGGACCATCGCGGTGGTAGAGCAAAACCATATCCTCCTCCCCGCTAACGGCTTCACCATAAAACACCCCTGAACTCATGCGCAGCCGGTCCAACTCGGCATGGGACAAACCCAGCGCCAGCACCCCGCAACCCAGCGCCACCGGCGCCACCAGCCGCCGGCGACCCACACCACCGTGCAAAAACAGCAACAGCCCCAGCAACAAATCCACCACCGCCCCACAAAACAACGCCCAGCCCAGACCCACACCCGGCAACAAATGAAACACCGCCAGATACACCCCCAGCAATGAGCCCAGCGTGTTCACCGCGTATATCACCCCCACACTGCGCTCGCCATACCCACGCTGGCGCGCCAGACACAATGTCAGCAATGGCAACGTCATCCCCGCACACAACGTGGTCGGCAACATCACCGCCAGCACCGTCGCATGGCTCGACAGCAGATACAGCGAATAGCCCGGGTCCGTGTGCGACAACGCACGCATCAGATACACCATCCAGTCAAAACTGTAGTGGTACAACGGCAGCGTGCACACCGCGCACAGCGCCATCAACACCTGCACCCACGCCGTCACGCGCAGCGGATCGGCGATGCGGTCGGCATAGCGCGCAATCAACAGCCCGCCCAGCGCCAGACCCGTGATAAACGCGCTCAGCATCAACTCAAAGGCGTGGGTGCTCGCACCCAGCACCAGCGACAGCATCCGGATCCATGCAATCTCGTACACGAAAGAAGCCAAACCCGTGAAAAAGGCCACACCGCATACCAGCAACGGCAGCCGCCGACCCGCACCCGGCAATGCCGGTACCCGCCACGGCGCCGGCGCACGCAGCGCCATCCGGCGGACCGTCCACCACGTCAGCAACGCCACCAGGATATTGATACAGGCCGCCGTCAGGATCGTCCCCGGCAGACCCACCCAGCCGATCAGCACAAAACCCGACAGCAGCACACCCACCGCCGCCCCGATGCTGTTGCTGAAGTACAGCAGCGAAATCCCGCGACCCGGACCCACCGAAAACTGCCGCAGCATCCCGTTGCTCATCAGCGGAAAACTCATCCCCAACAACACACACTGCGGAAAAATCAGCAGCCCGGCACCGGCCCACTTGTACAACCCCACCCCCAGCGGGTGCCCTATGGCCGGGATCGCCACCGTGTAGGAAAACGCCTGAAAGCCCGTGAACAGCGCATGGAAAAACACACCGGCCACGCCGATCACCAGCTCCACCGCCGCGTAGGCCAGCAGCAGGTTGCGCAAACGCCCCAGCAGGCGCGTGCTCAGCCACGCGCCCAGCGCCAGACCGCCCATGAACAGCCCCAGCACCAGCGCCTGGGCATAAGCGGCACTGCCCAGAAACAAACGCAGATAATGTGTCCAGACCGACTCGTAGATCAGCCCGCTCATCCCGGACAGGAAAAAAATCCCATACAGCAGACGGTGACCCCCGATGATCACTGTGCGGTACCTGATTGCGTACTTACCCCACCCTGCCCCAACTGCCGGGCATCCGCGTTGCGCGCCTCGGACAGCGCCAGCGCCATCGGGATCTCCAGCCATGCCGGGAGTCGCCCCTCACCATAGAGACGCTGCTGGTGGGCCTCCATCAGCGCCACCGCCTCGGCAAAGCGGCGCTGCGCGACAGCGGCGAGCAGGCGCGACTCGAATACCGCCCGGTTCTCCAGCCGGGTCGGCCACTGCTGTTCCATCAACAAGTCCGCCGTGCGTGCTATCGCATCGCTGTCACCCTCGACCAGCGCCGCATACCAGTCCAGCCAGGCCGGCCCGAGCGCGGCCGCCATGCAACTGTCACGCAGCACCCGCAGCAACTCCCGACCGCGCTGCACCGGGACCCAGTACAGCAGCGTATCCAGCAGATAGCGCATTGCGGGACGAAAGGTATCGACATGGCGTGCCGGCCACTGCCCGCAATCCCGCGCCTGCAGACCCATACGCAATACCGAAAGCCACGCCGCGTCCCGCAGGGCCTCGTCCTCCAGCGCAGACAGCGGCACCTCGCCCAGCAGATACGCGACCATGTGCCCGGCCTCTCGCACCGCGGCCGACATCTGGGGCGGACCCGAGGCATCATCCCGCGGCACAACCAAGCGCCGCTGCCCCGCCAGCGGCGTCCGCCCCGCATACCACCAGTCCACCAGCGGCAGCCAGGCATAACGGAATTCACTGAGCGTCCTCAGCGACTGCTCCAGATAGCGCGCCCTCAGCGCCCCCAGGTCCAGCAACGGAAAAAAATCCGAGTTGGCCTGCCGCGAATGATCCAGCAGCCACGGCAACAGCAACTCGCCGTCACCCACAAAACGCCGCCATATCTCCGCCTCGGAACGGATGTCCGAGCGCTCCAGCAGCACCTGCAAGGCCGCTGACGGGGCCACGAACAGCCCGGAGGCGACCGTGCCCGGCAGTGGCAACGGCTGCTGACTGGCCGCGATCAGCAGATCGGCCCCCTGCGACAGATAGCACTGCAACTCCGGAAAGTGTTGCCGCAGCGCGTTGACGACCAGCGCCAACAACGCCGGATCGAAGTGATACAGATTGATCCACTGCAACAGCACCCCGTCCGCGGCCAGATGCGCCTTCACACGCGCATAGAACTCCGCCGTGAACAGGCTCGCGGTACCATTGCTCCACGGATTGGAGGGCTCCGAGATGATGATGTCGTAGCGCCCACCGTGATCGGCAAAGAATATCCGTGCGTCCTCAAAGTGAATGTGGCTGCGTGGGTCCTCGTAGGCCAGCCGGTTGTGCGGCATGAAATGCCGCGCCCCCTCATACATCCCGGGCTCTATCTCCACGCTGTCCAGGCGCCGCACCCGCCGCGAGGCCGCCAGCACCGTGTGCGTGGTCAGACCCGAGCCAAAACCGATGTTGGCCACCGTCTCCGCCTGCGGATGCAACAGCAACGGCAGCAGACCACTCAACAGCATGGTCTCCAGGTCATCCCCTTCCCGAACCGTGGCACCCATCCACAGACTGGCATCGCTCTTGCCATTGGTCTGTATGAAACGATGCACCTCCGCTCCCTGCCCCTCCTGTCCCACCTGCACCGTGGCACTGGGGCCATCGCGGTGGTAGAGCAAAACCATATCCTCCTTCCCGCTAACGGCTTCACCATAGAATACCTCTGCACTCATGCGCAGCCGGTCCAACTCGGCATGGGACAAACCCAGCGCCAGCACCCCGCAACCCAGCGCCACCGGCGCCACCAGCCGCCGGCGACCCACACCGCCGTGCAAAAACAGCAACAGCCCCAGCAACAAATCCACCACCGCCCCACAAAACAGCGCCCAGCCCAGACCCACACCCGGCAACAAATGAAACACCGCCAGATACACCCCCAGCAATGAGCCCAGCGTGTTCACCGCGTATATCACCCCCACACTGCGCTCGCCATACCCACGCTGACGCGCCAGACACAGCGTCAGCAACGGCAACGTCATCCCCGCACACAACGTGGTCGGCAACATCACCGCCAGCACCGTCGCATGGCTCGACAACAGATACAGCGAATAGCCCGGGTCCGTGCGCGACAGCGCACGCATCAGATACACCATCCAGTCAAAACTGTAGTGGTACAACGGCAGCGTGCACACCGCGCACAGCGCCATCAACACCTGCACCCACGCCGTCACGCGCAGCGGATCCGCGATGCGGTCGGCATAACGTGCGATCAACAGCCCGCCCAGCGCCAGACCCGTGATAAACGCGCTCAGCATCAACTCAAAGGCGTGGGTGCTCGCACCCAGCACCAGCGACAGCATCCGGATCCACGCAATCTCGTACACGAAAGAGGCCAGGCCCGTGAAAAAGGCCACACCGCATACCAGCAACGGCAGCCGCCTGCCCGCACCCGGCAACACCGGTACCCGCCACGGCGCCGGCGCACGCAGTGCCATCCGGCGGACCGTCCACCACGTCAGCAACGCCACCAGGATATTGATACAGGCCGCCGTCAGGATCGTCCCCGGCAGACCCACCCAGCCGATCAGCACAAAACCCGACAGCAGCACACCCACCGCCGCCCCGATGCTGTTGCTGAAGTACAGCAGCGAAATCCCGCGACCCGGACCCACCGAAAACTGCCGCAGCATCCCGTTGCTCATCAGCGGAAAACTCATCCCCAACAACACACACTGCGGAAAAATCAGCAGCCCGGCACCGGCCCACTTGTACAACCCCACCCCCAGCGGGTGCCCTATGGCCGGGATCGCCACCGTGTAGGAAAACGCCTGAAAGCCCGTGAACAGCGCATGGAAAAACACACCGGCCACGCCGATCACCAGCTCCACCGCCGCGTAGGCCAGCAGCAGGTTGCGCAAACGCCCCAGCAGGCGCGTGCTCAGCCACGCGCCCAGCGCCAGACCGCCCATGAACAGCCCCAGCACCAGCGCCTGGGCATAAGCGGCACTGCCCAGAAACAAACGCAGATAATGTGTCCAGACCGACTCGTAGATCAGCCCGCTCATCCCGGACAGGAAAAAAATCCCATACAGCAGACGGTGACCCCCGATGATCACTGTGCGGTACCTGATTGCGTACTTACCCCACCCTGCCCCAACTGCCGGGCATCCGCGTTGCGCGCCTCGGACAGTGCCAGCGCCATCGGGATCTCCAACCATGCCGGGAGTCGCCCCTCACCATAGAGACGCTGCTGGTGGGCCTCCATCAGCGCCACCGCCTCGGCAAAGCGGCGCTGCGCGACAGCGGCGAGCAGGCGCGACTCGAATACCGCCCGGTTCTCCAGCCGGGTCGGCCACTGCTGCTCCATCAGCAGCTCCGCCGTGTGCGCTATCGCATCGCTGTCACCTTCGACCAGCGCCGCATACCAGTCCAGCCAGGTCGGCCCGAGCGCGGCCGCCATGCAACTGCCATGCAGCACCCGCAGCAACTCCCGACCGCGCTGCACCGGGACCCAGTACAGCAGCGTATCCAGCAGATGGCGCATCGCGGGACGAAAGGTATCGACATGGTGCGCCGGCCACTGCCCGCAATCCCGCGCCTGCAGACCCATACGCAATACCGGAAGCCACGCCGCGTCCCGCAGGGCCTCGTCCTGCAGCGCAGACAGCGGCACCTCGCCCAGCAGATACGCGACCATGTGCCCGGCCTCTCGCACCGCGGCCGACGCCTGGGACGGGGCCGGTGCGTCATCCTGCGGCACAACCAGGCGCCGCTGCCCCGCCAGCGGCGTCCGCCCCGCATACCACCAATCCACCAGCGGCAGCCAGGCATAACGGAATTCACTGAGCGTCCTCAGCGACTGCTCCAGATAGCGCGCCCTCAGCGCCCCCAGGTCCAGCAACGGAAAAAAATCCGAGTTGGCCTGCCGCGAATGATCCAGCAGCCACGGCAACAGCAACTCGCCGTCACCCACAAAACGCCGCCATATCTCCGCCTCGGAACGGATGTCCGAGCGCTCCAGCAGCACCTGCAAGGCCGCTGACGGGGCCGCGAACAGCCCGGAGGCGACCGTGCCCGGCAGTGGCAACGGCTGCTGACTGGCCGCGATCAGCAGATCGGCCCTCAGCGACAGATAGAACTGCAACTCCGGGAAATGCTGCCGCAGCGCGTTGACGACCAGCGCCAACAACGCCGGATCGAAGTGATACAGGTGGATCCACTGCAACAGCACCCCGTCCGCGGCCAGATGCGCCTTCACACGCGCATAGAACTCCGCCGTGAACAGGCTCGCGGTACCATTGCTCCACGGATTGGAGGGCTCCGAGATGATGATGTCGTAGCGCCCACCGTGATCGGCAAAGAATATCCGTGCGTCCTCAAAGTGAATGTGGCTGCGTGGGTCCTCGTAGGCCAGCCGGTTGTGCGGCATGAAATGCCGCGCCCCCTCATACATCCCCGGTTCTATCTCCACGGTGTCCAGGCGCCGTACCCGCCGCGAGGCCGCCAGCACCGTGTGCGTGGTCAGACCCGAGCCAAAACCGATGTTGGCCACCGTCTCCGCCTGCGGATGCAACAGCAACGGCAGCAGACCAAGCAGCAGCACGGTCTCCAGGTCACCCCCATCCCGGATCGCGTCGGCATCCATCGCCAGGCCGGCATCGCTCTTGCCATTGGTCTGTATGAAACGATGCACCTCCACCCCCTCCCCCTGCGTCTGCCCCACCTGCACCGTGGCACTGGGACCATCGCGGTGGTAGAGCATAACGGTATCCGCCTCCCTCCCACCAACGCCCTTACCATAGAACACCGATGAACTCATGCGCAGCCGGTCCAACTCGGCATGGGACAAACCCAGCGCCAGCACCCCGCAACCCAGCGCCACCGGCGCCACCAGCCGCCGGCGCACCACACCGCCGTGCACAAACAGCAACAGCCCCAGCAACAAATCCACCACCGCCCCACAAAACAGCGCCCAGCCCAGACCCACACCCGGCAACAAATGAAACACCGCCAGATACACCCCCAGCAATGAACCCAGCGTGTTCACCGCGTATATCACCCCCACACTGCGCTCCCCATACCCACGCTGGCGCGCCAGACACAATGTCAGCAACGGCAACGTCATCCCCGCACACAACGTGGTCGGCAACATCACCGCCAGCACCGTCGCATGGCTCGACAGCAGATACAGCGAATAGCCCGGGTCCGTGCGCGACAGCGCACGCATCAGATACACCATCCAGTCAAAACTGTAGTGGTACAACGGCAGCGTGCACACCGCGCACAGCGCCATCAGCACCTGCACCCACGCCGTCACGCGCAGCGGATCGGCGATGCGGTCGGCGTAGCGCGCAATCAACAGCCCGCCCAGCGCCAGACCCGTGATAAACGCGCTCAGCATCAACTCAAAGGCGTGGGTGCTCGCACCCAGCACCAGCGACAGCATCCGGATCCACGCAATCTCGTACACGAAAGAGGCCAGGCCCGTGAAAAAGGCCACACCGCATACCAGCAACGGCAGCCGCCGACCCGCACCCGGCAACGCCGGTACCCGCCACGGCGCCGGCGCACGCAGTGCCATCCGGCGCACCGTCCACCACGTCAGCAACGCCACCAGGATATTGATACAGGCCGCCGTCAGGATCGTCCCCGGCAGACCCACCCAGCCGATCAGCACAAAACCCGACAGCAGCACACCCACCGCCGCCCCGATGCTGTTGCTGAAGTACAGCAGCGAAATCCCGCGACCCGGACCCACCGAAAACTGCCGCAGCATCCCGTTGCTCATCAGCGGAAAACTCATCCCCAACAACACACACTGCGGAAAAATCAGCAGCCCGGCACCGGCCCACTTGTACAACCCCACCCCCAGCGGGTGCCCTATGGCCGGGATCGCCACCGTGTAGGAAAACGCCTGAAAGGCCGTGAACAACTCATGGAAAAACACACCGGCCACGCCGATCACCAGCTCCACCGCCGCGTAGGCCAGCAGCAGGTTGCGCAAACGCCCCAGCAGGCGCGTGCTCAGCCACGCGCCCAGCGCCAGACCGCCCATGAACAGCCCCAGCACCAGCGCCTGGGCATAGGCGGCACTGCCCAGAAACAAACGCAGATAATGTGTCCAGACCGACTCGTAGATCAGCCCGCTCATCCCGGACAGGAAAAAAATTCCATACAGCAGACGGTGATTTCCGATCATTCGATTCGATACCTCAATAATATGCCAAAAAGCCGAAAGCCAGGCAGCAACTCAATCCGTGCACATCGCCGATGGCGCCACATCCGCGGCGCCATCCTGCTGATAATCCTGCCACCGATTGACGATATGACAGAACAGTGCCGCGGTCTTTTGCGCATCGTACAGCGCACTGTGTGCGTGCGCCGCGTCCCATTCCATGCCGGCGGCGGCCACCGCCCGGGCGAGCACGGTCTGGCCATAGGCAAGCCCCGCCAGGCTGACGGTGTCAAAGGTACTGAATAGATGGAACGGGCTACGCTTTATGCCGGAACGACGCGCCACCGCATTGATGAAGCGGAGGTCGAATGCCGCATTGTGTCCAACCAGAATCGCCCTCGTGCAGGCATGTTCAGCGATCCGATTATATACCAGCGCAAAAGCCTCACGCAACGCCTCGGCCTCCGGTTTCGCGATCTCCTTGCGGAAAGGATGATCGACCCGAATGCCATTGACACGCATCGACGCCGGGTCCAGCCGGGCGCCGGGGAAAGGCTCGACATGCAGATGCAATTCCCGCTCGGACCGCCATCGGCCCTGTGCGTCCATACACAGCGTAACAAGTGCCAGTTCCAACAGGGCGTCGCGTGCACAGTCCAGGCCACCCGTCTCAATATCCACCACGACTGGCAGAAACCCGCGGAAACGCTGTGCCACCGCCACCTGCTGCACAGACCCGTTCATGCCCGCACCTGCCACCGACACACGCTGTCGGCACGGAATGGAACCAGCGTCTCGGAGGCGAAAGGGTAATGCCCCGGCACCTCCCAGACGGTACGCGACAGACGCAATTCCCCCGCGTTGCGGGGCAAACCATAGAAGCGGGCACCATTGCGGGAACTGAACGCCTCCAGCGCGTCCAGGCTGTCCGCCTGCGCAAAGACCTCGGCATACAATGGCATCGCGGCGTGTGCGGTATAGACACCGGCACAACCGCAGTCTCTTTCCTTGTGACCACGCGCATGCGGGGCACTGTCGGTACCAAGGAAAAATTTTTCCGAACCACTGGTCGCGGCCGCAAGCACCGCCTGCTGATGTCGCCGCGACTTGAGTATCGGCAGACAGTAATGGTGCGGTCGCAGTCCACCATGAAACAACGCATCACGGCTGAGCAGCAGGTGATGGGCGGTGATCGTCGCGGTGATATGCGCAGGCGCGGAACGGATGAAATCCACCGCCTCCGTCGTACTGATATGCTCCAGCACCATACGCAGTTCAGGAAATTGACGCTGCAAAGGCGCCAGCACCCGCTCTATGAACACCGCCTCACGGTCAAACACATCCACCTGCGGGTCAACCACCTCACCGTGCAACAACAGCGGCACCCGATGTTTCTGCATCGTGTCCAGTACCGGGGACAGTGCGAACAGATCGGTCACGCCTTGCTCGGCATGGGTGGTCGCCCCTGCCGGGTAATACTTGAACGCCACGATATGCTCGGTTTCGGCCAGGCGCACAACCTCCCGCACCGGGCTATGCTGTGTCAGATACAAAGTCATCAACGGACTGAAATTCGACCCCGCAGGCAAGGCCGCGCAGATACGCCTGCGATAGTCCAGCGCCTGCTCGCAGTTGTATATCGGGGGCTTCAGGTTCGGCATGACCACGGCACGGGCAAACTGTCCGGCACTGTGCCCCAACACACTGCGCATCTGTGCACCATCGCGCAGATGCAGATGCATATCATCCGGACGGGTAATCACCAGATGGTCGACTTCCGCCATTCGCTTATCCCTCCCCGAACTCCGGCCCGATCAGCGCATACATTGCGGACACCTGGTTAATCACGGATACCGACACCCCTGTGCAACAGAAACAGGCAGCAGCCACCCAACACCAGCACCAGTACCACCAACATGGACAAGGCATATATCACCGAGATATCGGAATGTCCCAACATGCCATAACGCAATGCACTCACCACATAGAGCATCGGATTAAACACCGACAGCTCACGCCAGAAGTCCGGTAACAGGTCGATGCTGTAGAACACGCCACCCAGATATACCAACGGTGTCAGAATGAATGTGGAAAACACCGATATGTCATCGAATTTCTTCGCATAGATGCCATTGATCAGCCCGCCCAGCGAGAATGCCAGTGAAGACAGTAACACGACCGCCAGGATCACCGCGATGTTGTGAATATGAAGTTGGGCAAAGATCAGCGCGATCCCGGTCACGACACATCCCACCAGCAACGCACGTGCCATCCCGCCAGTGACAAAACCGAGCAGAATGACGATGTTCGGCACTGGCGCCACCAGTATCTCCTCGATGCTGCGCTGGAACTTCGCACCGAAAAAAGACGACACCACATTGTGGAAGGAACTGTTGATGATCGACATCATGATAATACCCGGCGCGATGTAGTCGACGTAACTCACGCCCCCCATCGGGCCGATACGCTGCCCTATCAGACTACCAAAGATGACAAAATACAAGAACATGCTGATGGCAGGAGGCAATAGTGTTTGTACCCAGATACGGGTAAAACGCTGCACTTCCCTGTGGGAGATCGTCAGATACGCTATCCAGTAACGGTTCATGGTTTGTCCCGCTCTTCCCGCTCAGTCACCATCGACAGAAAAAGCTCCTCCAGACGGTTGTTCCTGTTGCGTATCCCTTTTACCGCGATGTCACGCTGACTCAGTTCGGTGAACAGCGCGTTCAGCCCATGCTCCCGGTCCAGTTCAACCTCCAATGTGGTCTCATCGATGAAACGCGAATGATACTCCTGCGCCAGCGAGGTCGGGGCCATCGGCTCGGACAGTTCCAGTACCAGCACCTCCTTGTTCATGGTATCCAACAACCGCTTCATCGAGGTATCGATGATGATCTGGCCATGGTCGATGATGGCGATGTTCCGGCACAGGCGTTCCGCCTCCTCCAGATAGTGGGTGGTCAGCAGGATCGAGACGCCGCATTGATTGAGCTGTGTCAGAAAATCCCAGGTCGAACGCCGGAGCTCGACATCGATCCCCGCGGTCGGTTCATCCAGGATCAACATCCTCGGTTCATGCACCATCGCACGAGCGATCATCAGGCGCCGCTTCATACCCCCGGAGAGTAAACGCGAGGGCTCATGGCGCCGCTCCCACAGATCGAGCAGACGCATGTATTTCTCGGCATTCCCAAGTGCTTCCCGACGCGGCATGCCATAGTATCCGCCCTGGTTGACAATGATATCCAAACACCGCTCGAACAGCGAAAAATTGATCTCCTGCGGCACAATGCCGATCATTGCCTTGGCCTGATTGACATGCGTGTCAATGTCATGACCAAAGACACTGACCCGGCCCCCGGTTTTGTCCACCAAACCGGAGAGGATGCCTATGGTGGTGGATTTTCCGGCCCCATTCGGGCCCAGCAACGCGAAAAAATCCCCTTCTTCTATGCACAGATCGATGTCGCATAAGGCCATACGATCATTGGCATATATCTTCCTGAGCCCCTGGATATCGATTGCATTCATGGGTCGGCTACTGTAACACTATTCCGCACCTGAAGCGGAAAGCGGCCGATGGCGGATTGTGCCGGGAGGGGTCTTCCCCCGGAAGTGATTGATTGGAGCCGTCACCGCTGCCAGTTACCGCTGCCAAAGCCATTTGCGTGCATTGATGAACATCTGCATCCACGGCGTATACTCCGCGGTCCAGTCCGGCGGAGACCACGACAACTGGCGTCTCAGAAAACTGCGTTCCGGATGCGGCATCAGGATCGTGACGCGGCCATCCGCACTGCTGAAACCGGCCAGTCCACCACTGGAACCGTTGGGATTGAGCGGATAGCGTTCGGTCACCTTGCCGGCATTGTCCACATAACGCAACGCCGGACCGTACCAGCCTGGCTCCGCTCCCGCACTGTCCACCCGCCCCTCCCCATGCGACACCACGACTGGCAGACAACTGCCCGCCATCCCGGAAAACAGCACGGACGGGGAATCCATAATCTCGACCATCACCAGGCGTGCCTCAAAGCAGCCGGAGCGATTGTGCTGAAAACGTGGCCAGTGCGGCCGACCCGGGATCAGCTCACTGAGCAACGCGAGCATCTGGCAACCATTGCATACACCGAGTACAAAATTGTCCTCACGTGCGAAAAACCCTGCGAACTGATCACGCAGGCGCTGCGCATGCAAAATCGTCATCGCCCAGCCGCGACCGGCCCCCAACACATCACCATAGGAAAAGCCACCGACCGCCACCAAGCCCTGGAAGCCCTCAAGCGTCTGTTCACCGTCCAGCAGCATCTGCATATTCACATCCACACAGCGGAAGCCGGCACGGTCAAAGGCCGCAGCCATCTCCATCTGACCGTTTGACCCCTGTTCGCGCAGAATGGCCAGACGGGGGCGCGCCGCGGCGCCATGCGCCTCCGCAACCGAGGCGTCCACGGCAAAACCGGCCTTGATGAACAAGCCACCGTCCTGGTCATCCAGCAGCCCCTGACGCATCTCCTCGACGCAGCGCGGCTCATCGCGCAAAGAGCGCATCAACAAGCTGTTCTCCGACCACAGTTGTTGCAGTTCCAGCACCTTGCGACGATAGCGCTGCGTCCCATCGGCGTATATCCGCAGTTCGCCGCAGGCGTTGGGTTGGCCGATGCGACGACAGCAATCGGCAGACAGGCCGTTCCTGTGCAGCGTGTCGATCAATAATGGCAAACTCGCCCGACGGATCTGCACTACCGCCCCGGCCTCCTCGTTGAACAGGCCCTCCACCAGCGCATCGCCGTCCCACTCGATATCCACGCCGCAACGGGCGGCAAACGCCATCTCGGACAGCGTGGCCAGCAAGCCTCCATCGGAACGATCATGGTACGCCAGGATCAGGCCGGCCTCATTGAGTAACTGGATGGACAGAAAAAAGGCCGCCAGCGACCCCGGCTCATCAATATCCGGCACCTCCCTGCCGACAACGCCGCAGACCTGACCGAACACGCTGCCACCCATCCGCCGCCTTCCACCCGGCGTGACCAATACCAGACAGCTATCCGCAATATCTGTGCGCAGCATCGGGCTCAGGGTCTTGCGCACGTCCGCGCAACGGGCGAACGCACTGATGACCAGGGTCAATGGGGATTGCACACGATACGCGCCCTGTCGCGTGTTCCAGACTGTGCGCATCGACAGGGAATCTTTTCCCACCGGGATGCAAACGCCCAGCGCGATACACAGGTCGCGCACCGCACGTACCGTGCAAAACAGCCCCCCATCCTCCGCCGGATCGCCGCAAGCGGCCATCCAGTTCGCCGAAAACACCAATTCGGACAACCCCAGGATGCGTGCAGCACAGAGATTGCTCAGCGCCTCCGCAACGGCCATGCGTCCCGATGCCGGGGCATCATACACAGCCAGTGCGGGGCGCTCTCCGATCGCTACCGCTTCGCCGGAAAAGCCGGTATAGCCGCTCATTGTCACACCGCAGTCGGCCACCGGGACTTGCCATGGCCCCACCATTTGATCGCGGCAAACCAGACCTGAAACGCTGCGATCGGCAATGCTGAGCAAAAACTCCTTGGAACCAACCGACGGGAAGCGCAACACCCGATGAATCATCTCCGCCAGCGACAAGTCCGGTAAGCCCGGCGTGCCCGCCTCGGACATCCGACGCGAAAGACCCGAACACCGTTCCACGGGCAGATCGCCAAACAGCAGGGACAGCGGAATATCGACGGGTTCACGCACCGATGCAGCGCCGTGGACCGCCTTGAGTAGCAGCCGAGGCTCCTCCACCGTGCGTCCGATTAGCGCAAATGGGGCGCGTTCACGCAGACACAATTGGCGGAAGATCGGCAGGGATTCCGGCAACAACGCGAGCACATAGCGCTCCTGTGCCTCATTGCACCATATCTCCCACGCAGACATGCCATGGTCCGCACAGGGGATCTTCCCCAATTCCAGTACCGCACCACTCCCATTGGCGGCAACCAGTTCCGGCACCGCATTGGACAACCCGCCAGCCCCCACATCATGTAGCGCCAGTATCGGATTCTCCGCGCCCAGGCCCCAGCACGCATCGATCACCTCCTGGCAGCGACGTTGCATCTCCGCATTGCCCCGCTGCACCGAGGCGAAATCCAGCTCACCGCCACCGGTGCCATCCGGCCGCGACGAGGCACTGCCACCACCCAGACCGATACGCATCGCAGGCCCGCCCAGCACCAGGATCAACGCACCGGGGGGCAAGGCCGACTTATGCACGTGTGCAGCACGGATCATGCCATAACCGCCAGCCAACATGACCGGTTTGTGGTAGCCGTAGCGTATACCGTCCAGTTTTTGTGCGTAACAACGGAAAAAACCGCACAGTGCGGGACGGCCAAACTCGTTGTTGTAGCGCGCCGCCCCCAATGGTGCGTCCAACATGATTTCCAGCGCCGAATGGATATGGTCCGGCCGCTCGGACAAGGTCTCCCACGGTTGTACATGTCCCGGGATATGCAGGTGCGAAACCGCGAAACCGACCAGCGCGGCCTTGGGTCTGGCGCCACACCCGGTTGCCGTCTCATCGCGGATCTCGCCCCCCGCACCCGTCGCCGCACCCGGAAAGGCCGCAATCGCCACCGGATGATTGTGCGTCTCCACCTTCATCAACAGATGGATGTCTTCCTGCACATAGCGGTATTCGCGGGTATTGCACGCCGGAAAGAAACGGCTGCCCGGATACCCCCGCATGACCGCCGCGTTGTCATGGTATGCGGAGATAACCAGGCCGGGGTTGGCCTCGTGGGTCGCACGTATCATTGCGAATGGGGTCTGCGGCTGTGCCTGCGCGTCCAATTCCCAATCGGCATTGAATATCCGGTGGCGGCAATGTTCCGAGTTGGCCTGCGCGAACATCATCAGTTCCACATCCGTGGCATCCCGCCCCAGCGCATGATACGCCTCAAGCAGATAATCCAGATCCGACTCCGGCAGCGCCAGACCAAACTCCCGGGCGGCACGCTCCAACGCTGCCCGACCCTGGCTCAGCACCGGGATCGGCTGCGCCGCGCAACACCTGTGCCGGGCGGAGAAATAGCGTGCCGGATCGGGTGGCTCAAAAAAGACCGTCATCGTCATCCGGTCATGCAGCAGCGGCAATAGACTGGTCAAGATATCCCGCCAGTCCGTGCCAGGCTGTTCCGGGACCAGGGTCCAGACCGCCCCACGCTCAATGCGAATGAGTTGCGCCAACCCGCAGTGGGCAAGGATGTCCAGTGCGCAGCTACCCCAGGAGGACTCCAGCCCCGGGCGCGGCAATACGTATAGACGTATACCCCCGGACAATCGCACAAGCGGTGTTTCGACACTGCCAAGGATATCGCAGAGCCTGGTTTTTTGCTCCCGCGACAACGCGGCATTGGCGCTGTAGAGGTACAGATCCTGGCTGTGCCAGCGCAGGTGCAGGGAACGCAGCACGGCAACCAGCGCCTGTGCACGCCAGGCGGGCAGACCACCGCCAGCGCCAACGAACCGCCCGAAATCCTGCTCGGCACTCATGCTATCGCAGCACGCCCGGTAATCGCTTTACCGGCATGTTCAAGCCGGGCACCGCAAACCGCCTGGCTGGCAATACGGCTTCAGCGGTCCGCCATGCACGACACCGTCAATATCCAATCCGGCATGAGGGCATCAGATATTCCAGCCATGCAGGTTCGGATCCGAGGAGGATTCGCCCCAAATCCGATCAAAGCTGTTCAACAGCTCCCGACAACGGTAACGGTCGTTGAAACTCAGCGTGGATTCAAAGCGAGAATCGGTCTCTCTATGCAAAAAAGCGATCCCGTCCAGCACGATGAAATCCTCGTCCCTGCTTTTGCAGTAATCCGGCGCCCTGCGGATATGCACAAAGCTGCTCAAACGCTGCGACAGCATATACAGACGATGTCCACTGCGCACGACCGCAAGCGGATCGGTCACCACAATGCGTATCTCGGCCTGTAGCCCCCCACTCAGGGCAAGTTGCTGTAGCGAGGCAGACACTTGCTCGGTATTGTAAATGCGCGGATCCAGTATGCGACTGTAGATTGCCACCTTGTGCCGAGCCCCTTCAAGCAACCTGGCCAGTGCAGCCCGGTTGTCATCACCGGAGTCCAACTGCAGCAATTCCTGATCCTCACCAACGGTGTATTTATCAAACTCCACGGCCACGACTACCCTCCAGTATCATCTCCGCCTGTTCCCCGGCATTGCCGGTATAATCCGCCGGACTCAGTGACAACAATCGCTGTTTCAACGCCTCGGGCAACGAGGTGTTGCGTATGAAATCATGCAACATGTCACGGTCGACCTCCCTGCCACGGGTCAATGACTTGAGCTGTTCATAAGCGTCCCGCTCCCCCTGCCAACGCATCACAGCCTGTATCGCCTCGGCAAGGATCTGCCAATTCGCATCCAGCTCGCCTCCGATCACGGCGCTATCCACCTCCAGTCCATCCAGGCCTCGGCACAAAGACTGCAACGCAATATCAACATGCGCGAACACCACACCCAGGTTGCGCAAGGTCGTGGAATCAGTCAAGTCACGCTGCCAACGCGATATTGGCAGGCAATGGCTCAGATGCGAGGCAACGGCATTCGCCAAACCCAGGTTGCCCTCCGCGTTTTCAAAGTCAATCGGGTTCACCTTGTGTGGCATGGTAGAAGACCCCACCTCGTCAGCATGGCTGCGCTGACAGAAATAACCCAGACTGATATAGGACCAGAAATCACGGCACAAATCGATCAGAATGGTGTTGACCAACACCATGTGATTCATCAGTTCCGCGACATAGTCGTGTGACTCAATCTGTGTGGTATGTGGATTCCATACCAGGCCCAGGCCCTCGACAAAGCGCCGCGACAGCGACATCCAATCGATGTCGGAACAGCTTGCAATATGGGCGTTGAAATTACCGGTCGCGCCATTCAGCTTTCCAAACACCGGCTGCGCCTGTAACTGTTCCAACTGACGACCAAGCCGGTGGATATAAATGGCCAACTCCTTGCCCAGCGTGGAGGGGGTGGCCGGCTGCCCATGGGTACGACACATCATCGGCATATCCTTGTATCTTTCGGCCTGCTGTACAAGCCGGTCCAGCACCTGCTCCAGCGCGGGCAGCAAATGACGATCCCGCGCAGCAAGCAGCATCAGCCCATAAGACAGATTATTGATGTCTTCGGAGGTACAGGCAAAATGAACAAACGCAACCCGGGACTGAAACGCCGGATTTTGTTCGAGCAGCTCACGCAGAAACAATTCCACCGCCTTGACATCGTGGTTGGTAACAGACTCATGCTGTTTGACCCGTTTGGCCTGAGGCAACGAAAAATCCCTGTGCACACGATCCAGCCACTGACGTTCGGCGACCTCCAATGCCGGACAGCCCGCTATCTCCGGCGTATCCGCCAGCATCTTCAACCACTCAATCTCCACCTGCAAGCGATGACGGATCAGGCTGTATTCACTGAACACCTCCCGCAACGACACCAGTCTGTCTGCATAACGCCCGTCAAGCGGGGAGATGGCCGTCAACGCACAGTGTTCCACAACACGTTCAGGGACAGGGGTTGGGTTGCTGTTCGTGTATCTGTTCGATTTGCTCGAGTAACTCTGCGTGCAGATCGAGTTCAATGCTGGCAATATCACTACGCAACTGCTCCATCGTTGTCGCCCCGATGATGTTACTGGTCAGAAAGGGACGCGAATTGACATAGGCGAGCGCCATCTGGGCCGGGTCAAGGCCGTATTCCCGGGCAAGCCCCACATAACGTTCGGTGCAGGCCACAGCGAGCCCCGAACGGTAACGCTGAAAATGCGAAAACAGTGTGAGCCTGGCGCCGGCAGGCAATTTCCCATCCAGATACTTCCCGCTCAATGCGCCAAAGGCGAGCGGTGAATAGGCCAGCAGACCCACCTGCTCGCGGTGCGCAAACTCGGCCAGACCCACCTCGAAGGTACGATTAAGCAGGTTATAGGGATTCTGAATGCTGACAATACGTGGCAGGCCCTTGGCACTGGCGATGCGCAGATATTCGGCAACTCCCCACGGGGTCTCATTGGATATGCCGATATGACGTATCTTGCCTGCCTGCTGCAGACGCCCGAGGGCCTCCAGGGTCTCTTCAACAGGTACCCCGTCCTTTTCCGGGACATGACGATAACCGAGCTGGCCAAAAAAATTGGTGCCCCGCTCAGGCCAATGTATCTGGTAGAGATCGATGTAATCCGTTTGCAGCCGGTGCAGGCTATCATCCAGGGCCTGGACGATGTTCTGCTGATTGGCTGCCGCCTTGCCGTTTCGAATCCAGGGTATCCAGTCCGCACTGGCGGCAAATTTGGACGCGATTACCAGCTTGTCGCGTGCCTGCCTGCGGAGCCAGCTACCGATAAAGACCTCTGTCCGGCCATAACTGTCCTGTTTTGGCGGGACCGGATACAGTTCCGCAGTATCAATGAAATTGATGCCCTGAGCGAGCGCATAATCCAATTGCTCATGCGCCTGCGTCTCGGTGTTCTGTTCTCCCCAGGTCATCGTGCCCAGGCATATGCGGCTTACCTGGAGATCGGTACCCCCCAGCGAGCTGTATTGCATATTCATAACTAATGTCTCCGTATATTCTCGAGGCTGGATTCTACCGCATTGTCCGCCAGCATACACACACTTCCATGCAGGTGCACGGCAGTGAAACTGCGAGGGCATCGGCTTCCCCCCACCGCAGCAGCCAGCGCTCTGCGGCTCGGCCGCTGCGACTCCCCCTGGGGGAGTGATTGGAGGCCGGACCCGGACACTTCCATCCAACCCGTACCGGCAACGGCGCTTCCGCCTGCCCGCACAATAGTGCATTATGTCCGCATATGGCACACCAAATGTCTGCTGATGAAGCACGTCTACGCACGGAACTGCTGGCCGCGGTAAGGAAGTTCGGTGAATTGAGTGCCGGCTGCTCCGGCAACGCCAGCGTACGACTGGCGGACGGCTTTCTGATTACCCCCAGCGGGAAACGCTGTGCCGATCTGCTACAGAGCGAACTGGTACGCTGCGATCAACACGGACAACGGATGCATGGGGCACTCGCCGCCTCCAGCGAATGGCGCCTGCACCAAACGATCTATGCGGCAAACATGGCCACAAACGCTGTGGTGCATGTGCATTCACCCTATGCCACCGCGATCGCCTGCACGCGGCAGGGTATCCCGGCCTTTCATTACATGGTGGCCATCGCTGGCGGTACGGACATCCGCTGTGCACACTACGCCACCTTTGGCACCCAGGCACTGGCCGACCATGCGCTGGAGGCACTCCAGGGCCGTCACGCCTGTCTGCTGGCAAACCACGGCATGATCGCGCTGGGCAAGGATGCGGCCACAGCACTCGGGATGGCACAGGAAGTAGAGACCCTGGCACGACAATACTGGCTAAGCCGCCAGCATGGAGAGCCGGTCATACTGGATGCGGAAGAGATGCGCATCAACCTGGAGAAATTCCGGTACTACGGTACCCGCCGGGACTGAGCAGCCGGTCCACAAAACGCATCCTCGGCAAGCAACCGCGACAAGGCCAGGCCCGGGTCCTCGGCCCGCATCAGTGCCTCGCCGACCAGAAAGGCATGCACACCGTGTCTGCGCATCAGCACGATATCGGTCGCGCTGCGGATCCCACTCTCGGTAATAACCGTGCGATCAGGAAACAGATCCGGCAACAGTTCCAATGTGACCCGCAGATCGGTACGGAAACTGTGCAGATTGCGGTTGTTTATTCCGATCAGCGGGGTACGCAGCAGCAGTCCACGCTCCAGTTCCCTGCGGTCATGCACCTCGACCAACACGTCCATGCCCAGTTCCTGTGCCTGGACACTGAACTCGGAAAGCTGCATATCACTCAGCACCGCCACGATCAACAGGATACAGTCGGCACCAAGCAGCCGCGACTCGTCCACCTGCCAACTCTCGATGATGAAGTCTTTGCGCAGCACTGGCAAAGAACAAACCTCCCTGGCCTGTTGCAGATAGGAATCATCGCCCTGAAAATGCGGCTTGTCAGTCAATACCGAGAGGGCGCAGGCACCATTCTCGGCATAGCCGGTCGCGATCCGTGCCGGGTCGGTGGCACTGCAAATACGCCCCGCACTGGGCGAAGCATATTTGATCTCGGCAATCAGCGCGGCCTTGCCATCCGCCACCTGCCGCCTGATCCGGGATGCAAAACCACGTGTCGGCTCACAGTCCCGCACACGTGCCTGCAGCTCAGCGGCAGGCAATTCACGCATGCGCCTCGCGACCCAATCCCGCTTGTCTTCCAGTATCCGCTTCAGCCTGTCCGACGCAGCATTCACCGGGTGCATTGTGCCTGTTCACCGAAAAGGACCAATGCCTGCAATTTGCCCAGCGCACTGCCATCCCGAATCGCAGCGGCGGCCCTGGTTACACCCGCTGCCAGGTCTGCCTCCAGTCCAGCCACATAGATCGCCGCGCCCGCATTCAGGCAAACCATGTCATGGGCAACCCCGGGTTCACCGTCAAGCACCGCGAGCATCTTTTCCAGACTGTCCTCCACGCCCTTCACACGCAGCGGGGACAGGTCCGCGGAACGTAGTCCTACCGCCTCAGGCCAGGTGCTATATTCACTGATCGCTCCCGCGCGCAGTTCCGCTATCCGGGTCGGTGCAGCAAGACTGAACTCATCCAGGCCATCCTCGGCGTGCACAACCATCACATGTTGGCTACCCAGATGACGCAAGGTCTCTGCCAACGGTCGCAGCCAGCGTGCGTCAAACACACCCAACACCTGACAGGACGCCCCCGCCGGGTTGGTAAGCGGCCCCAGCAGATTGAAAATGGTACGTATACCAAGCTCCTTCCGGGGCTGGATGGCATGTTTCATCGCCTTGTGATAGTTGGGCGCATAGATAAAGGCCACACCGATCTGATGCAAACACTGTGCAGTCTGCTCCGCATCCAGATGCAAATTGACCCCTGCCGCTTCCAGCACATCGGCACTGCCCGAGGTACTGGACACCGAGCGATTCCCATGCTTTGCCACCCTGGCACCCGCCGCCGCCGCAACCAACGCCGCTGTCGTGGAAATGTTGAACAACTCCGCCCCATCACCGCCTGTGCCACAAGTATCCACCAGGGTGCCGCAATCGGTCCGTATCGGCTCCAGTAATTCACGCATCACCGCAGCAGCGGCGGCAATTTCATCGACCGTCTCGCCCTTGACATGCAGGCCCAGCAAAAAGGCCCCTATCTGGGCCGGGGTGGCATCACCACACATAATCTGATGCATCGCCGCCTTCATCTCTTCCGCGTTCAGATCGCCGCCCTCACCAAGCAGCCTTATTGCCCGACGCATCATCCGCCCGACCCGGCGTCGCGCTGAAGCAGAAAACTCTGCAGCAACTCGTGTCCGTAGGAACTCAGTATGGACTCGGGATGAAACTGCACCCCGGAAACCGGCAATTCCTTGTGGCGCACCCCCATGATTTCATCCAACTGCCCCGCATCATCCTGCGTCCACGCGGTGATCTCGAGACAGTCCGGCAGGCTCTGCTGTTCAATAACCAGCGAGTGATAGCGGGTTGCGGTAAACGGGCTGACCAGCTCATGGAACACATCGACCCCGGTGTGATATATCTCCGAGGTCTTGCCGTGCATGATGGACTTGGCGTGGACTATGCGCCCGCCAAAAGACTGGCCGATGGCCTGATGTCCCAGACAAACTCCGAGGATCGGGACCCTCCCCTGAAAATACGGTATCAGGCTGAGTGATATGCCTGCCTCATTCGGGGTACAGGGACCCGGCGAGATCACGATATAATCGGGTGCCATCTCCTCTATCTGCTCCAATGAAAGCTGATCGTTGCGCCATACCTCGACCCGCTGCCCCAGTTCCGTCAGATAGTGGACCAGGTTCCAGGTAAAGGAGTCATAATTGTCTATCATCAATAACATTGGCCGCATCACCACTGTGCAGAATAAAACCGCGCCGATACTATCACAATGCGCGGGGTACCGGGTGTGGCAACCACTCATCACCCCACTGGCCGCCCCTGTCACCGACTCCGAGTCCGGATAACCCATGTATCACCGCAACACCTGCTGTCACAGGACCACGCTGGCACTGCTCCTGAGCCTGCCACTGTTATCCGGCCTGTACACTGTACATTGCGGTGCGGAACAGAACCGTGAAACGATCATCGCCCAACATCTTATCGATCAGGTAAATGATGCACAGTTGGTCTGGCTGGAAGCGGACAAGGAGTCGTTTCTGAATCTTTTCAACGCGGCCTGGGACGGGGAACATACTACCGCGCTGATCCTGCTGCATGGCATGGGCCAACATCCCGACTGGCCAAAACTCATACAGCCGCTGCGTCTGGAACTTGCCGGCGTGGGCCTGCCCGTGTTGTCCATGCAGCTTCCACTGTTGTCACCACAACGGCCTGCCGCCGCTTATTCCACCACCACACCGGATATCGGCAAACGTCTGGATGCTGGATACCACTGGCTGCGGCAGCGTGGCCATACGCGGATCTTTCTTGTCGGCCATGGTTTCGGTGCCCTCAGCGCACTGCATGCCTTGACAAGAAAGCAGACACCCGGAGGAAAATTCTCGGGTCTGGTGATGCTCGGGATCGGGGAATACCCTTACCTCAGCCCACGTATCCGGCAATACCGGCTACTGGAAAAACTGCGCCAGCCCACGCTGGACATCTACTTTGACCCTGCCCGGCATCCCACGTCCGAACGTGCGCTGCAACGCCGGCTGGCCATCCGCAAAGGTGGCAACCCGGTATTCCAGCAAATTCACATCCATACCGGTGACAAAAGTTCCACCGACATGGAAAAACATCTGGCTGGGCATATAAAAGCATGGTTGGACGGACTGCCGGAGACCACCGCCGAAACGGTGCGGGAAGCCGCAGGCGACTGAGCCAGAACGCGATTCCGGCTCTCATGGCAGCGCACCGTGCTCAGCAAGGCTCCAGAGGATATGCTCCTTCACCAGGGCACTCGCCATTGACAGACGTGAGCGCAATGCACTGACCACCTCAACACTGTGCGGGGCATTGCCAAGTGCAACAGCGATGTTCCGCTGCCAACGCTGATAGCCAATGCGACGTATCGCAGAACCTTGCATCCTGCGCAGAAACTCGTCCTCCTCCCAGGCAAACAGCGCTATCAGACTGGCCTGATCCAGGCCGTGGCGCACCGCAAAGTCCGGCTGCTGGCTGAAACGGGCAAACTGATTCCATGGACACACAAGCTGACAGTCATCGCAACCGTAAATCCTGTTGCCCAGCGCCTTGCGAAACTCCAGTGGGATAACCCCCGGGAACTCTATGGTCAGATAAGACAGGCAGCGTCTCGCATCCAGTTCGCGTTCACCAACGATAGCACCGGTAGGACAGATATCGATACAACGGGTACAACTGCCACAATGGTCGGTGCTGAAGCCGGGGTCCGCAGGTAGCGGGAGATTGGTGTATATCTCGCCGAGGAAAAACCACGAACCCGCGTACGGACGGATCAGGTTGGTATGCTTGCCTATCCAGCCCAAACCACCATTGCGTGCCAATGCCTTTTCCAGCACCGGTGCACTGTCGGTAAAACAGCGATAGCCGAAGTCACCGACCATTTCCTCTATCCGATCACACAGACGCTGCAGACGTTGACGCAACAACTTGTGGTAGTCACGTCCCAGCGCATAACGCGCAACGTATGCCAGTGTCGGGTCGGCGAGCACGGCATCGGCATCTCTGGCCTGCGCAGGCAGGTAATCCATGCACACAGAGATCACGGAAATCGTCCCCGGGACCAGCTCGGCGGGACGGCTACGTCGGGTACCGTGCCGCTCCATCCATGCCATCTCGCCGTGCCTGCCCCGGGCAAGCCAGTTCATCAAATGGGCCTCATCCTCTGCCAGATCGGCTCCGCTGATACCCAGTTGCTGAAACCCGAGTTCCCTGCCCCAGTCCCTTATCTGCGCTGCCAAACGGTAATATTCCACCTCCGACATACGCCGTATGATACCCTCGGATTTTGTCACTCGCCAATGGGAACGCGCAGCAACACGCGATGCAGAACCTTCCGGTTGTGGGCACAGTTTCGGCAAACGCCACGATTGCTCTATACTCGCCGTGTGTTCAAACTGATCAAAGACTGGTATCAACGCTACCTGACCGACCCCCAGGCCGTAGCACTGATAGTGCTACTGCTGCCCGGGATAGTGATCTTCTGGGTGCTCGGCAATATCCTGGCACCGGTGTTCGCAGCTATCATACTTGCCTATCTGCTGGACTCGCCGGTCGAATTGCTGGAAAAAAAGCTGCGCGTAGCACGACTCAGCGCGGTATGTGTCATCTTTCTGCTGTTCCTGGCACTACTGGGTTTCTCAGTGCTACTGCTGCTACCGCTGATCACCCAGCAGATCAGCGAATTTCTTGACAATATGCCCGCGATGATCAACAACACCCAGGAATTGATCCTGCGTTTACAACGGAGATACCCACAACTGATCCCGGAGGATATCCTGAACCAATTGATCGCCAATATGCGTTCCGAACTGGCTTCCATGGGACGCAACATGCTGTCCTTCTGGTTATCCTCGATCCCTACCCTGATCACCGTTCTGGTCTATTTACTGCTGGTTCCACTGATGATCTTCTTTCTGCTGAAAGACAAGACACTGCTACTCCGTCACGCATCAAACTTGTTCCCCAGTTATCGGGGCGCGGCAAAACAACTGTGGGATGAGATGGATGCGCAGATGGGCAATTACATACGCGGAAAATCCTGCGAGATCATTATCATCGGTGCAGGTGCATTCATAATCTTCTACACACTGGAACTGGAGTACAGCGTACTGCTTGCGATCGCCGTGGGTCTGTCCGTACTGATCCCCTACATCGGGGGGACAATAGTCACGCTGCCGGTGGTTCTGGTTGCCTATGCACAGTGGGGGCTTGATTCCAGTTTCTATTGGACTCTGGCCTGGTATCTGATACTACAGTTTCTGGATGGCAACGTGCTGGTCCCGATCCTCTTCTCCGAGGCGGTAAATCTGCACCCGGTAACGATCGTCGTCGCGATCCTGATATGCGGCGGCCTGTGGGGTTTCTGGGGAGTATTCTTTGCCATTCCGATCGCGACCCTGGTAAAGACACTGATTAACATCTGGCCTGAAAACCACGCTGTACCAACAGAGACATCGCAGGATGGATAAATTACGACACCGGTCGACACGGTTCAGTGCGCATTGTCATCTTTCGTGACAGGGTCCAGTGCGATACCGGAATGGCCCCGGCATCGAAGACGGGCCCGTACTGCGCGCACCAACCAGGTCGCACCGATCAGGAAACAATTCAGCGCAGCCAGGCCATAATGCCAGCCATGCAGCACGCTGAAGCCCGTGTTTGACGCGGCAATACCAAACAGCACCGCAAGCCCCCAAAACAGCAGCACCAAAAAAATCCACAGTAGAAACTCCGGTGTTGGCATCGGCTGCGGTGACGCACCAGAGCTCGATGACACATGTGAGTTGCCGGACCCGATAGCGAAGCTTTTAGGCAGTTCGAAACGGTGGACAGACGGGCACCAAAGCCCCTGCCATAGCCGCGGTGGGCACAGCAAACGCCAGCACAGACGGAACAGTCTGGTCGGTATGCTCACGCCATCCCGAACAACACGGCAGACATTGCGGCAGAGTAGTCCAGACTAATTGCTCCCCTCGGCAGCCAACACCCGCCGCCAGGCATCTTCCACCTCTCCGCGCAGACGGTGATTGTCATTGGCCAGCAACACTGCCAGCAGTACCGAAGAATCCTGCTGCACACGCAGACTGTTCAATTGCACCCTGTACAGATGCATCAAACCGATGTTCAACTCTCGCAACAACGCAGCGACGCCCTTGCGTTCCAATGTACTTACCCACGGCGTCTCACGATTGTCCTCTATCGTGGCATAGACCCGATCCTGCAGATTGGCAAGCAGACTCCCGCGTTTGCCATCCTGTTTCAATAGCGGCGCACGCTGCAGCAGGTGATTGCCGATTACCTGCTGTGCCAACCGGTATTTCTGATTATGCGCGGCGCGTTTCGCAAGATAACTGACCCCCTGCGGACTGCGCTTCTGTTCCTCACTGAGCCTCGGGAAAGGTCGTGGATTGACCATGGTATTGATACTCTGCGTGGCATGTGAGAGTTCCTCCTCGTCGAGCAGGTCGCGTCCCATCCAGGCGAGTTCAAAATCCCGACGGCTGGCCTTGTGCAAGCGGTCTGCAACCTCATTTCGACTATGAAAATCTTCATTGTGACTGCGCTGGTTCTCATCCATCAACGCACGTACCTTCTCTCCGGCGACCGCCGCCTGATGCAACATACCGGCCATTCGCAGTTCGTCACACAATGACGGAGAATGCGCAGTCAGCAGATGCTTGCGACCGTTGATCCGGAGTTCCCCGGACTGACCATACAGCCGTCTTGTCTGCATCGTATTCAACGCCGCCGCATGGGCCTTGAACAGCGATTCCAGCGCACGGGTCTGATCGCGTATGGCGCGGTTGTGCGACTGACTGCTGGCAACCATCTGCTCGGTCAACGCACGCCCATTGGTATTGATCGCACTGATGATGGAATGGCCAACCCGTTCCAGGGCCGCCTTGAGACGGTCCAGCGCCGGTATCGGGCAGCAGTCCGCATGGGCCTCGCCTGCGTGTATCACCACCAGCAACAACGCACCTCCCAGACTGTTACGCATCCCGTTTATTTGAACAGCTCCTTCAGGGTCTGGTGAAACCGCTCCGCGGTATCGTTGAGCCGATAACGTGGCCCACCGGAATCCAGCCGCAAGTCGCCATTGAGATCCAATTGCCTGGCTGGCGCAAGCACCGGCTGACGCGAGGGGTGCACCCGAACGCCGGCGTGGTATTCCAGACCAAACATGCCACGGAAGACATCCTTCCCCTCTCTGACCTGGGTTTCAATCCGGTCCACGACACGGTTGATCTCACCGCACACATGCTGCTTCAACAAACCCAGCAGGTCGCCTGGCCCGTAGAAACGGATACCACCGGACAAACTGATCCGATTGATGCAGTCGAGATTGAAAAACTGATCCGTGATCCCGCCCATCAACCGGTCAAGCGTTTGCATGTCCCGCATCTGCACCGTTTGGTAAGTCTGCCCGGCATGCCCCGCCACCTGCCGACACTTCTCCCACGTGTCCTCTCCGGCCCAGGCCGGGCACAGGGCCGTGATCAGAAACAGGACCATGAAAACGCCCGGCTGCCCGCCTTGCATCAGGCCTCCCGATCCGGCTTCCTGTCCACCGCAAGGATGGTACCAGGATGATGACTGTCGGGCCGCGGCCGACCGTCCGACTCTGGCGCAGTGTTGGCCGAGCCGGAGGCCATCCTCGAGGCAAGCGGACTATCGGCCACACGACTGATGGCATCCGCAGCAACATGGCGGCCAGTATTCATGTCCGTCATGAACTGGGAGGCAGAACCGCTGGCGGTCTGTGAACTGCCCACACCCGGCAGATCGCTGATGTACTCGAATATCCTCTCCGGGAGCATATAAATCAACGCATATGCACGGTTGATCATCGCGGTTATCAGGATCACCAGGATTATCAGCATCGCTATGATGCTGATAATGCCAACAACATGCTCAATATGCATGCCTGCCGCGAAAGGGGCAAAGCCAAGCAGCAGAAACTGACTGCCAAAATGCGTTATGAACATCGCGGCAAACAGGCCCAACACCATCATCAGTGGACGGCCTACCAGCGTCAACACGACAATGTAACCCGGCCTGGAATAATAGCTGGCGAACCCTTCTCCCTCGGCAGAGGCATGTGCAGCCGCCCACAATGGCGCGATCAGCACCGCCTCCAGCAGAAAGATCAGCCACCCGACCACACCAACAAACCAATAGACAAAGGGCGCCGCTGGCAACCAGAAGGCAAACATCAGACCAGCAAAGAAGATCGGTACCGACAGCGTCCCCATAATAAGCGAGGCCCATTCCAGCAGCGTAGAGCCGACCGCACTGACAAACTCCAATTTTCCACCTCCCAGGCTTATCCGGTCAGCCAGTTGGGCAAACAGATTGCCGCTGACCCCTTGCAGTGCGCCACGGCCCATGGCCTCACCAAGTGCCGCACCCGCAATCATTTGCTGTGCCACATTGATCATGCCGTGGCCAAATGACTGTAGGCTAATCATCGGCTCTCCGTTGCCGTTGAACAGTTCGTTGACGTACTGCAACACCAGAGTCATCGGCTGACGCATCCAACTCAACAGCTTGCCATGCAAACCATCCTGCCGAGTGTAAATGCCGGAATTGCCACCCGGTTCATCGCGCAGAGACAAGCGCCTGTTGAGTTGAGACAGCGTCTGGTCCAATTCAGCCTGCCAGTCAGCAGGCAGTTGGTCCCGGCTCGGCCGCTGCACCAGCGGAACATTCTGTACCGTGTCCGCGATACGCCGGTTAACGGCACCGAGATTCCAGAACCATGCGCCAGCCACGATCCATCCGGATTCTCTCGCCGCAGCGAAAAACTCGCGGTTCGCCTGCTCCATCGCCCCCTCAGCGCGACTCAGGGCATGGCTTGCCGTGCGTCGAATACGCGCATCATACTCCCGCTTCTGACGCAGCAGTCCGGTGGCTGTCTGTTCCCATTGCCCGGTCCTGAGATAGTCAACAGCCAGGCGGTGGGTACCACGCCATACATCATGGAGCGCATCCCGACTACCCTGATACATCGCCTGGCCAATCGCTGTGTCCTCATAGGTGATGGATACCTTTCCACACACCCCGGAACCCAGCCAACTGCCGCGCCCCCCATCAAACTCCAGTGAATAACGCAAGTGGCCACCAAAAGTCACCGTATCACGCTGTCGCAGTACAACCCGGTCGGCCATTTTGCCCTGAAAGTGCAACGCATTCATACGCTCCATACAGATGCTGGAGCGAAACAGCGCCACGACCAGTTCATTGGAATGTGCTGGCGAAACATTGATTATCGGCCCGGTATTGCGCAAATGATCCAATGCGACCCGCCAGGCCGTATCGGCCGCCCCGAAGCTGATACTGGCAAGCATCAGCACACCTATCTGGATCAACGAGTAACCCTGCACGACCGGAAGCAGCATCGCGACAGACACCGCCGAGCGCAAAGGCACCCACATGCTGTGATAGTGTCGACCAAACAGTCTGCCTTCATGCGCGGTACCAGCCACCGCGGAGAGACTGGACCACAGTATCAGCACCGTGGCCGCAGTCAGTGCCACACCATTGATGATATGACTCATCGAACCCAACAGCGAGGGGGTAGCCAGGGCCCGCAGCAAAGCAGAGTCCGTCCCCGGCACGATGCCGAAGATTGCCACCAGGGCCTGTTCGAGCGAACCGCCCGGAAGCAAACCGGCATCAGCCTGCATCGCGAGTGGCCCCGGTCACCGGTACTGTCAATTGAATGTCTTCCATGAGAGTAGCATCCTCGTCAAAGCCGGGCGGATACTGCCTGGTCGGATCACCTTAGCGACCGGGACGTGCCTCCGGCAAGCCCCGGCATCACAGCACAGCCGATGCAAAATGGCAAGCGCCTGACCATAGATTACCCGATACAGGTGAACCCGGGTGTGCACACCGCCCTTCTCCGCGTCAGGGCGGGACCGGTGTCAAAAGCTCAGGATGGCTTCCCCTGCACCCGGAAAGCCTTCACCGCAGCCAACAGTTCCGGCGCCTTCTGATGGCGCGAACCGTAACGGATATCCAACCAAAGTCCGACTATACGCACGATCTCGGCCCGGTTCGCAGGCGCCAGAAGGTGGCTGGCCCTGTCGGCAAACTCCTGTTGGGTCTCGGCCAATGACCCCGGGGGCACCCCGGCCCGGATCAGCTTGCGGCAAAACCGCCGCCAACAACGCTGCAACCGGTCCGTACCGATGTCCTGGCGGGTCAACACGTACAGGTAAACCAGAAAGAGCAGTACCAGCAGACCGACCATATAGAGGGACAACCGGAACACATTCACCTGCATGCCCAGCTCCCGGAACAATTCACGCTGGCGTTCCGGACCATATGCCAATACCCACTTTGTCCAGCGGTAGTTCAACGCATCCCAGTTGGTATCCACATTGCGCCAGAGCCGTGACCACGCCGAACTCCCATAACGTGCCAGCGGCAACCTGTCCAACTGCTCGGAAAACGCCGCTTCCATGCCCGCCTCAATGCGTTCCGGTGAAACCCAGTAGGTAGGATCAATGTGTATCCAGGAACCCGCTTCATCGGACCACACTTCGGACCAGGCATGTGCCTGATACTGCCGTACCGTGACAAAGTTTCCCACCTGATTGAGTTCTCCACCCTGATACCCGGTGACCACCCGGGCAGGGACACCGGCCGCACGCATCAGCACGGTGAAAGCCGATGCATAATGCTCACAAAATCCACGCTTGTCCTCAAACAGGAAGGTATCAACCGTATCCCCCGTGATCAGATTGGGTTCCAGCGTATAACCGAACTCACCTTCCACAAAATATCGCTTTGCCTGACCAATTATCTGTGCAACCTCCGCACCTTCATCGCGCCACTGTGTGGCCAGGGCCACGGTACGGGGATGTTTGTCCGGAGGCAAACGCAGCGCGGCCTTGCGGACGTCCGGATCAATATACGGCACTGCCTTACCCGGATAAGAACGGAACACGAAACGGGTGCGCTCTCGCAGCGGGTTGTGCGTCTTCAGTTCAAACTCGGGTGTCAGTGAAGCAGCAGACGGGATCGATGCAGGCAACTGCAACGGGAAAAGCCAGTTATGCGTATCTTTCTCCTGGATAACGGCATAACTGACCGATTTCGCATCCAGGGAAGGCATGGTTTCCAGCCTGTGTGTCTTTTTGCTTGCGTGCCATTCGCGACCATTGGTATAGGACATCACCGGTCCGCGCCAGTACATCACCCGAGGCGACGGGAGCGAACCCCCAAACTCGGCACGAAATGCCACTTCGTTCGACTTTATCAACCGGTTGAATGAGCCTGGGCTCATGCTGTCACTGACCCCGGTTAGTGCCTGATTCGGGTCCGGTGGCATTCTCCACAGCGGTCCCTGTACCCGGGGGAAAACGATAAAAAGTACCACCATCATCGGTATCGCCTGCGCGAGAAACTTTACCGCACCGCGAATATACTGCTTTTGGTGCAATACCCTCTGCGGGTCGTTGAAGGCGATCAGAACACCGGTAAGTATCGCGACGATCAGCAGAGTATACATGGCGAGCGGGATCGTCTGGTTGTGAAAAAACACCGTTGCGGCCACAAAACAGGCCAGACAGGAACAGACATATACATCCCTTTCATTGCACGATTCAAACACCTTGAGCGTAGCCATCAGGATCAGCAGCGCAGTACCCGCACTCCGTCCGACGATGGTCCCGAAACTCAGATACACACCGAGCAGACACAGAAACACGATGAGCAGACTCCGCCGACGCCACAGGTCGCGTACATATTTCCAGGGGCGCCATTGCGTGTGATACAGGCTAAACAACTCTCCGGACAACAGCGTCAATGAAAACAGGCTGGTCCACACCGGCATATTGTCGACATGGGGCAGTACGCACAGCAGCATGCTGGCAGTCAATAGTATGCGGGTGCGCCGGTCAAGCTCACCGCCTGCCGGGAGCAGGCGGTTCATTTGCCAAACAATGCCAGGGCCCTCAGACATTGCTGCAAATGCAGCTTGCCATAATCCGGTGCAATATCGGAACCCGGTAATGACAAGCCAAACGGAACCCCCTCGCGGTCCGCCTCAAGCAACCACAGGCACAACTGTGATAGTCGCGTCTCCACATCCGACAAATGTGCGGTCTGCTCCCAACTGAATATCCACTGCCTGGCTCCTCTGCCAACAAAATCCCTGATCATCAGTTCCTGCTCCTGGGCCACAGTACGCCATACGATGCTGGCTATGGAATCGCCGGCACGGTATTTGCGTAACCCGACAAAATCCTCGATGCCATCACTGGCACCCTTGGCATCACCGACCCCGCTGACAGTCTGCCATAGCAACTCAGGGTTCCCGGCAGGGCGTGGATAAATCACCATCGTCTGGACATCACCCTGAATCTGCTGTGCACTGCAATTCCACCAACAGTAAAACAAACCCAATGGGAAACTGCTCTCGACACGTATGGAAAACCGCTGCAACGGATAACAACCGCGCTGTCGCGGCGTACAGGGAAGTAAAACACTGACCTCCGCACCGGGAGCAAAACTGGCCATGATTTCACCCTCCACCGGGGCGGTACGCCAGAAACGATTCCACTTCCCGGTCGACGGCTCTTCCCCGCGTTGCCTCAGCTTCAAGACGACCGAATAAGCCCCTCGCTGACGTACACTGGGAAGCCGAAATATACACACCGGTATGAATGGGGTCTCACCCGCATAGACCGGGGCTGGAATGCCCACCTGAAGCTGCGTGCAAAACAGGTTCAAATAACTGTGGAACATGCAGTTCAGGACCACACTGGAAAGCAGAAAACACAACATATACCCCATGCTGCTGTTGTAATTGACCGCGCCCAGCAGGATAAAAAACAGGGTCAGGAAAAACATGAAGCCATAGCGAGTCGGCAGGATATACAACCTGTTGGGCCTGTAACCCGCCTGCTGCGAAGACACCACGGCTGGTGTCACCATCCGGTCTGTCTCTGCCACGTTCATTCAGGGACGGCAACCTGCTGCAACAGTATGGTTGCCGGGTTCTGCTCACCCGGCTTACCACCACCGACAGGCATCAGACGATGTTGAACAATACCTGAAAGCACCGCACGCACATGATCCGGTGTCACATAGTCCGATTCATGTAGAAAAGCCCAGGCTTTTGCGCAATGCAACAGCGCCAGTCCGGCACGCGGGGACAAACCCTCAATAAAAAACCCCGATTCCCTGCTGAATCGAAGCAGTTCCAGGATATATTCCAGCAGTGCGGGGGACACATGTACGGACATCGCCTGTTCCTGCATGCGGCGCAGAGAGTCGACATCCAGTATTGGCCGTAGCTCGGACAACATGGATCTACGATCCACTCCCCCGAGCAATTCACGCTCCGCATCCGTCTCCGGATAACCGATGCGAATACAGAGCAGAAACCGGTCCAACTGAGACTCTGGCAACGGATAGGTTCCCATCTGGGTAATCGGGTTCTGCGTCGCAATCACAAAAAACGGATCCGGCAGGCTGCGTGTCTCCTTTTCCTGGGTTACCTGACGTTCCTCCATCGCCTCCAACAACGCACTCTGCGTCCTGGGCGTGGCGCGGTTGATCTCATCCGCCAACAACACATGGGTAAATACCGGGCCCGGATGAAAATCAAACGTGGCAGCGTTACGATTGTAGATCGACATGCCGAGAATATCGGCTGGTAACAGGTCGCTGGTAAACTGCACCCGCTGGAAATCCAGGCCCATTACCTGCGCCAGGGTATGGGACAGCGTCGTCTTGCCGACCCCGGGGATATCCTCGATCAGTAAATGTCCACGTGCGATCATCGCGGTCAGGGCCAGTCGGATGCTATGTTCTTTCCCCAGTATGATCGTGCCGACCGCATCCAGCAATGATGTCAACCTGTTCTGTGTATCGTTATTCATCTGTCGTCTTTATCCATATGTCGGCACGGTGACATCTCTGCCACAACTGCATGCGCATCTCGGCAAAAGTGTTTGATACAATGGGCCCTGCGGGCGACCATTCGTGTATGTCTGCCCTCCCCGGACTCGGCGACATCGTCTTCGATGCCCTTTCATGGGACAGCGCGGTTCACCGCATAAAGCATGATGGCGTTGCTCGTTGATTTTCAGTTGGCATTGTATTCCATCCATTGCAGACACAGTCTGTAAAAGACGCAGTCGCGCACATACCATCGCCGCAAATTCTCTATGGCCAACTCAGAAAGCTCCGGTATCCCCGTATAATCAGCCTTGTTGGCTGCGACGGGGTCGGACATCCGAATATCCTTCTGGCACCCCAGCTTTTCCAACAGGACATCAACGTCCTGGACAAAATTCTCCTTACGGATTATCCACAGTGGCGGACGTGTTTCAAGGAAATCGCCACACCCCATGAACCATCCCACCTGATCCGTGGAAACATGTCCTATACTTCTCATGGCAAAAAACGCCTCTCTGCCCCGTTGGCCCGCATCGAAGAGCGCCTCGGCCAAATCATTGGCATGCTCGAACGCATTGAATGCCCGGGTCTCATCCACAGTCCATACAGCATTATAAAGTGGCCTGCCTCTCCTTAGCCTGGCGTAAAAAGCGGAACGGAATCTGGTAACCGGGTCCCTGATACTGAAAAAGAACGCATCCCGCGACGGCAGATCCTTCAATCCTATACCATGATCATGCACGATTATATAGCTATCCTGCTGTATCGTATTGATCTGCTCTACCAATCGCCAAATCTGTGTCCCGGCAGCCTTGCTCAGATGCAGAAAATGAATATTTCGCATAGTGTTATGTTAGTACAGCGCCTGACGACACGAACCGCCGCATCAACGCTGTCAATCCGTGCTATTAAAAAACCGCTTCAGCCTGGGCAATAACAAAAAGAGCAGCTTCGGAAAAGCAATCGACGCATCAGCGTCAAGTTCCGTTCTTTCTTTGATTCTTTTTTTGATTTCGGAAAACAATCTATTGCTGATAAACCCTTGCCTCTTGTAATGACGGCTATTGACTTCCTCTCCGCCCATCAGCATGAAACGATCCCAAAGTCCTGGTAGATTTTCCTTTTTCCTGGATAACACAAACCAAGTCTGAGCTGGATGAAACCACCACAATCTGCACCAATTCAACCCAGTTGCATCAAGCATCTCGGATATTTTCCCCACACTGTAGAAAAGATTCTCAGGGTAAACCCAACTCGACCGCGCCTTTATATCCGGACCTTCCAGGAATGTCACTATGGCAATACCGCTATCCTTCAAAGACCCCGCTATGGACTTTAATCCTCTGCGTGCCAACGCTTCGTCCGTGTGCGTAAAAATTGACTGGGCTACAATGTAGTCAAACTTTTCACTGAAACCAATGCTGAAATCGTCGTTATGCATAAAACTGGGCGCTTTGACACTGACAATCTGTGCACCCAATTCATACTTTAAGCCCTCCTCAATGAGCCACTTTTCCGGCTCCAATCCAAAATAGTTTCCGCGCTCCAGGTACGGTATGAACAACTTGCCAGCGCGTAAAGAACCACAACCAAAATCCAGCAATTTGTGATGAGCTCTTAAACCAAGCGTCGTAGCCAATCGGAACTGGGTTGCTCCCATAAAATCGTAACGGTCCATTGGCCCAACGAAAGCTTTGTAATGGTGGTCACCAGGTTTCAGTACATCATCACTATCCATCATCTCTTGCACCTATCTAAAGTACGCCTTTCAACATTCAGATCCAAATCTAAACGTCATTCATGTTTAGCACCACACGAGAATTCCACCATCTTCTGATTGCGCGGATGATTGAAATCGCCCATGTAATTCATGCCCCACCCACTAACACATGCCATTTCAGAAATTTCATCGACGGTATAATGGAAGGGATCTCGGTCCGGAAAAGTTCTAATGCCCATTGTTTGTTCGATACCACCTGCTCCCGCTCGCTTACCCGTTTCATTGACAAAAAATGTGGCGTAGAACCTTCCATGACCAAATTTCTGCCTCAGATTTGTCAGACACTTCACGATCTCGGGGCGAGACAGGTGCGTAAACAGAGAGAACGAAATGCCAAAGTCAAAATTGACCACTCTCTTAAAGTTGAAATTGAAATCTTCGCTAACAATAAAGCTGTCCTCGCTTATTTTTGCACGATCCTGATCAGATAACTCTTTTTCAATCCCCGCCTTAATCAATTTCGCGTTCGAGTCTGTTGCAAAATATTTGTTCGCCTCCAGGTAAGGAATGAACTTACAGCCGCCACGTAATGAACCACATCCGACATCAATCAGCGTGTTGTGTGCTTTAAGCCCCCTATCCAACATGAATTCAAATTGCAACTTCCCTATCTCTTTCCACAGCCCACCAACGGCCTCCCTGTGTGCATCACCCTCAATAGTCGTGTCCACCTTCGATACCATGGGGCACGTCGGCGTCACCACTTAAGTTTTCCAATTGTGGCTTTGAACTTATCAAAAAACATTATGTTTATCGGAAACGGATTGCGCGGCACCCTCACATGTAGCGCGCAGTATTCATTGTAGCAGACAGCAAACCACAACACTTTGTATTGCAACTCAACTTGCTGTGTCGGAAACTACTCCCACTCGATTATAAACGAGCCATTATGCCCGGGTTCGGATACATGACTTACTGTTGATGCAAAAGACATATCCGTGTTACCTGAGTTACGCATTTATTTCTTCTTGCAGCGCCCGAAGCGCCCTCAAGACCTGCTTGAAAGGCTGGCGCCACCCTTGAACATCAACAAGGCTGAATGCGCCAATTGAATTTCCGAGCCAAGGCATATGCCACTTGGTCGAGATCCGGACCCAATTGACGGTCCAGTAGCCCGCTATAGCGAGGATAGTCGTAGGCCCTCCTCGGCAGACACGGCGGGTCTTGCCTGCCCTGGTCAGACTGGAGAGTGCCTGGTGGATATTGACCCCGCGGAATTCGGCCACAAAATCGGTCTTGGTAAAAAAGCCCAACCCCTACCACGCCCATATACCCGCGAAATGACTTTTTTCAATAAATATTTGTGACATTAGCGAACAATATGTTCTTAGGAAAACAATCTCGTTTTTCCAACACGGAAGCTTAGCAGATGTACCACACGAATGTGCAGCCTGATGACGCCACTTACTGAACCAAAGCGTCGTACCCATATCCAACCCTCGCTTCGGGAAATGCCACCTCTGGTGGCATAAAGGCTCCCCACTCTTCCGCAAACAGACCAGCTACCATACCGGTCAGAGCATCCTCACGGTCCGCATGAGTGAGCGGCACAGCCGATGCATGGTCTGAATGGTCTCCGAACTCCTTGCAGGCCGAGGAACAGGCCTCGACTACGGTGAGATTTACTACCGTCACTCCAGACGCCGCACTCCATCATCTTCGGCACAGAGGCGAGCAAGAACACGTATCCCCTGCAGCCTGGGAGCCGATCATGTCTTCAATGGCTGAAAACGGGCTGAAACCTTGCTCAAATCCGATGCGCATACGCAGTTTTCCGCTTCGCCCTGCTGTAAAAACAATGCCCTGCGGCTTTCTCATCAACCTCCGCTGGTGAAGTCCCGGCTCACAGGCCAGGGCCCGGCATCGATTCAGCCCACTGCGTCTTCCATGCCCCAGGCGCCTGGGTTGCCAACCCATGAGTTGACAGGGTCTTCCTGATGGCGCGGTACCAACGCTACGCTGCAAAAGGATTCAATAGTCGTACACCGGTTTTCGAGAAATCCTCGTGATTACGCGTGACGACGGTCAAGTCATGGATCAGTGCCGTTGCAGCAATCTGCTTATCCAATGCGTTGCCCGGATGTGGCGCCCGAAGCCGTCCCCAGAGCTGTGCGATGTCCTGGTTGATATCGAGTATGGAGTCCCTGTACTCAACCAGCAAGGTTTCCAGCCACTGCTCCAACTGATTGGCCTGAGGTCTGTCACCTCTGTGCCGGATCAGCTCGACCCCGCGACGCAGTTCCCCCACGGTGACAACCGATATGAACATCGGCGTCTCGTCCGCGATGGCCTGCCTGAAAAACGCCCGGACCCCTTTGTCCGCTTTCGAGCTTTTTCGCGCCTCGCTGATGACATTGGTATCAATCAAATACATCTTCCCTGCTAGCCTCGTCTACCCGCCCAAAATCATCTTCGCGGCCCACATTGGGCATGGCAGCGAGCACCTCTGTGAAGCTCCTGGCCTTCGGTTTCAATAACAATGCTTCGAGCAAGGCACGGTGCTCCGCCTCTGCGCTGCGACCATGTCGCGCAGCACGTTGTTTGAGCGCATCAACAATGCGTTGATCGAGGTTCCTGACAACGAGATTCGCCATTGGTCGACTCACTTGATTTCAATCGGATGATTGCAATGATAGCACTCTTGGGTAATTTTGCAATCATTGATAGCATTCTTGCCACTTGCATTTTGGAAGCCTCTTAATCGTGCTGGATTTACTCCCGCTTCACGCTGGTCCACTCGTCAATCATATCGGCCCAATTCTGTAACATGTCTGCACGCCGTCCCCGATAACTCAGTCTTGTTACAGACGGCCTTCACTCCACTTCATACTCATGGGAAAGACACCTTTCGATTCAGTCAGTGTTGTAACCCGCCTCATTGAAGTAGCGTACCAGTGGTTCGGCGCAGGTCATGCAGACCAAACTTACCAGGCTGCTTACCATCTTTCCGTGCAGCCTTATTACGACGTCGGATATAGGTTATGTTTGATCTACTATTTGCAGGTACCAGTCAGTGCCAGACCTGAAGTCATTCCCACTCGGTAAACACATATCTATTTCTTGTTTGATAGCAAACTTACACAGGCCTCATAGTCTGTGCGTAAGTAGTATGTAGCTTCACCATTCTGCACGTTTTTTATACGCTTATGCTCCTATTGCAAACCAATAGAATAGACTACGCAATTTCTGATTACACATTGTTCTGAATAGATTTGGGAACAAATTGTTTATCAATCAAAATTACTTCTCGTGCGGTTTCAGCGTCACACCTTTCGAAAATACGGTCCAAAACATTGTTTTCATCAAAGTTGAAAGGTGCCGAAAACAAATCAATTTCTCTAAAATCACCTGTGGCAATATCTCTGTTGGTGAACTCATCGGGTACAATATGGGTTGTAGTCAACAAATACCGATAATCAGACCTGTGAATGTTTCTCAAAAACCTGTCTATCTCGTCATATGATAAATGAAACAGGCAATCACGAACGATTAGTAAGTCACAATCTGGAAGCATCTCGTTACAAATATCCCTGACATCAAATGTGATATTGTCCGTCTTATACAATGTGTTGTTTTTCGAGATAATTGACTTGACAATATCTACACCAATGTAACTTACATCCATCTTTGGGACTACCTCTCGCATCCAATTAAAATCTCCGCAAGGCGCATCTACCAGAATTCTTATATTGAGCTTTGCTACATTCTCAACAAGCCACTGTCGCAGTGGTCTGGTAGCAGTAAGAGTACTTCCAGGCCCACTGACTGATTCTTTCGATCCCCAATGATTTGATTTGTATATTTCCTCAAATCGCTCTTTGGAAGTTTCAAGTTGAATTATTTTTTCACCTGGAACCTGTCTTTTCTGCGGAAAATCGAACTCTTTGCACAAGTGTTTGGGCTTCTTTGAGTGCATTAATTTTAGCCCGAATATTGCATGAAGAGGCATGAAAGTTATCCTGTTTTTCTATGTTATTTAGTTACTTAACCCATGAATGACACTCTGCTTATGACGAATTGTAACCATAACTCCATCCATTTTCCACGCTGCAAAGGACAGCTTGGTGGAAACCGCTTTTTCTGGCGGCGACATTAGCTCCAACGGCAGCGTGATGCTGCTGCGCCAGGCGAATCGGGCCTTGGGATTGACCGAGCAGGCGAGTTGTCGGCACACGGCCTTGTCGATAATCCAACAGCGAGTTTACGGGACTGCTCGTGCAATATCCGGGTTAAGTGTCAGTCTTATTCTATGGATTAGTGTGAGGCCTGAGAAGCACGCTTTTTCTACTGTCTACAGCTTTGTCGGGATTGGGAATATATGACAAACCACAACCACGCCTGATTATGTCAGTCAGTCGGTCTGTCCATCAATCAAACAGTCATGGTGATACGAACCACGTACTGGGAAAATCACTCCCACTCTATAGTTACACATTGTGCAACGTAAAAAATGTAATAACGATAGTTTGCTTATCTAAATCAGAATACATCGCAATCAAAAAGTGTCAGGTATAGAGACTTTTCATCCTCTGTCGATTTGATGAAATCAAAAAACACGCTGTTAGCATCAGGCAAAAATCTTCCTGGCACTGACATAAATGGCAAATGACTAAAGAAACCAAATTTTTGATTTGGAATTACACCCATGAAAAGAACGACATCACTTCCACGCCTACACCCATGAACAATACCCCAACGCCCTAACGCTTTCAAAACACATTCTCTGTCTTTTGGTTCAGATGCAATATCCAATAATATCAGTGGTTTTAGACCGTTGTAATCTTCCGGTTCAGCAAAAACGCCATAACCTACAATAATTTTTTTGCGTTTAACCAACAGAAAAATATAACTGGTATCAGCTCGAAACGAAGTCCGCCAAGTCATAATTGGATGGCTTCTGTCCCCCCTGATTTCATGATTCTCAAAATATGACTCTATGTCCGAGTAAGGCAGATCACCTACATTGCATACCTTACAATTGTACGCTGAAAAACAAGTGACCAGGTGCGATAGGCTATTAAAAATCCTGCTGTAGAAATAATCAATAGAAGAAGAGATTGCACGCAAAATACAGCTATTAGCGAGGTTAAGCAAAAGCTTAAGAGGGTTTAGTGGTGCAGCCATAACTGCAAGCTTTGCATTGCTCCTCAAGCCCGACAGCTTGCGCCAAATCTCTGTCGAATTTTTGTTTGGAACAACAAGAGCAAACATGTAGTGCCTGGCAGTTTTCTTAAATCCAGAAAGGAGTTGTAAAGCTCTGTCAAGGCCACGCTGGTCTTTTTGAATCAAAAACTCGCTCGGGTAACAACAACGTATTTTCTTTGAATTCCAAAAAAAAATCCTGGGCACAAGCACCAATCGCCCAATGCATCTTTGATTCAAGTTGATCGATACAACAACGCTTTCCCCTGCCGGGTTTGTCAAAAATTTGTTTGTAAAATAATGGTGCGTAGAAACTTGAGCTTTACTGCCGTATTCGGACATCGACAATTCCACGAATTCATCAGCTTGACTACCGGACACAATCGGCTCGATCTTGACTTCACTCATCAGTGTACGATCCAGAAACTTGATCTTTACAGCGTGCCATTGTTGTGTCTTTCAAAGCACCCCTTCATGTGCTCTAAAAAATAGTCTCCTTTTATGTTGGTTGGACAAATTTGGAACTGTAGCCAATGGGACATTTCTGACATGGTCCAGCCTTTTTGAACACTCAGTCAAACCGGTTGATTGCTTTTCTGAATCCCTTCCGTATCAGAGCCTTTTCAAGAGCGACAATACAACTGCTATTTTTGAAACTGTCACCCAAACTGCAATCAACGTCTATCGTAAAAGATGCCTTTGGAACATTGCACTTAATTGGTTTGTTTTAATTTAGCCATCGTTATACCCGTTTATATCTATGCCCAACAGACACTGCAGATATCTTCAGCCGTTTTGGAAGCATATGATTGGTTAATTTCTGGCTTAAAAATTCTTTGAGTTGTGCTTTATCAGCTTTCGTATTCGAAGCAAACTGGACAGTTAATTCCACATGCTGCCCAGTAACAGGATTCGGTTTTCCTTCTGCTTTTGCAAGCTCCACTCCATCATATTGGAGTGCTACTCTTTCAATTTCAGACGCCATAAATTTCAGTCCACCAACGTTGATGACCTCTGAAGTTCTACCAGTAATCTTGTAGAAACCATCACGCTCTTCAACAATGTCTTTTGTATTGTACCAACCTTCTTCATCAAAAGGACTATCAGCATTAAGATAGCCAAGCATTCTTGTTTCAGAGCGTATTTCAAGAACGTTATCGACGACTCTTGTCTCTACTCCCTCACCACCTATTTTCATAAACAAGCTGTCACGAGCCTCACTTTTAACTCGAACAATACCAAGCTCTGACATACCAAAAGTTTGTCTGAAGTCTATGTTTGGCAAAAGTTCGCACAGAGCATCGAGTGTTGGCTGATCCATACGTTCAGTACCGTAGGTAATTATTCTCAATGACGACGGAACTTGACCTGGTATCATGCCACTCATTAGCATCATCCTTAAGAACGTAGGTGTAGTAGGGAGTACTTCAATTTCATGTTCGCGACATGTCTTTAAAATATCTTCAACACTACGGGACTTAGGGGCTACCACAGTACCTTTATTGAAGAGCGTATGAAATAATGTGTTCAACCCACCAATGTGATCAAACAACAGAAAATTGATTGTCTTTAGAGTGGGGCGTGGCGTTTCAAACCGCTGCATAAAGAGCGTTAAATCATGCAATATTGCTTTTTGATACCCAGTAGTACCAGTAGAAAAAAGCACTAAGCCAGCATGATTTCTACTTCTCAAAAAGTTGATATGGTCATTTCTTTGACTATGCCTAATGCGTCTAACGGAATCACCTTCAATCACCACATCCACTAATGCAGACTCAAAAAAGAAATCATGTTGTTCCTTTGTATCTGTAGTTAAAGGCACAAGAATTACGTTCTTATCAATCAGCTGAAGTAATGTAAGAATCGATAGAGGATCGAAATCTCCAATGAGAGCAACCACATCACCACTTTGCACTTGCGATAAGTCAACAGATTTTTTTGCTATTTCACTAAAGCGTAATTCGCCTTCAGCATGTACAAGAAAGGGGTAATCCATACCTTCCCATCGTTCCTTTAGCTTATCCAGGATATCCATTAGACACCTCCAATATTAAGCACTTGCCCACTTAAAGAAGATGCTTTTTCATCGATGAGTAATTCAACCAAGTCGCACACATCAGACTTTTCAAACTGTTTGGGGATTACTTGCTGTGAAGTAATCTTCTCGATTTGTGCGTCAGTAATTCCTCGCAACAAATCTGTACGAATTGGCCCTGGAGCAATACAATTCACCCTTACATTGAAATCAGCCATTTCTCTTGCAAATGTACGCGAAAATGCTTCAACACCAGCCTTGGATGCTGCATAAACAGACTCGCCCTTTAATGCCAGTGCAACAGCAATAGTGGAAAAATTAATGAAGCTTCCATGCTTTTGCCTCAACATAAATGGAGCAAATAACTGGCAACAGTAGATTGTTCCAACAAGATTCGTCTGAATAAGCTTTTGAACTGTAGATTCATCTGTGGTGACAGCCATGTTCATTGACGCCACACCAGCAGCATTGATAAACGCTTTTACTGGCTGCTTCATTCGCTTCACTGTACGTGCAGCGTTTTTCACAGAGGTGTAATCACTTACGTCACACTCTATTCCATCTAGCTCAAGAGAATCTATTGATCTGGCTAACCCGATTACTTGTTCGCCTCTTCTGATTAGACGTTCTGTGATTGCCTTACCTAGTCCTCTACTTGCTCCAGTGACGATAATCAAAACTAAGCCTCCGATTGGCTGGAAAATTCTTCCGCTAATGCAGAAACACTGCGAAACATGCTGCGTGATTTCGACATCGCTGCTTCAGAAGTCCAGTCAAATTCAAAATCATGCTCGTCAGCCAAATCTTCAAGTGCCAGACAGACTTCGACAAGCTTCATCGAGTCCAACAATGACTCGCCACCGATTAACTGCATATCCTCAGTAACTTCAACCTTCCCTTCTAAAGCTTCTTCAATTACACCGATAACGATTTCCTTTGCTTGCTCAATATTCATGTCTTCTTCCTGCCTTCAGCCAACAAAGAACCTTTCAACATCCCAGTAGTAAAACCGAACTCTTTGGACAAGCGTTTGACTTCTTTGCTCGCCTCGCCTGTATATGCAAACTTCATCAAACATTGCTATTTCGACTTCAGCAAAGTGCTTCTTTTTCAGTGCCAACGTTCTGCCTACGAGTTACTATGATTTTCAGCAGTCGCACGTTTGTGCAACATTCTGTGTAACTGTAAGACAAATCTTACAGCCAAATCGATGGACTAATCTTTATGAGCAAGTTTTGTGCAAGTCAAATATATAATCAAGTTAATAGCTTAGGCCAGAAAAGCTACTCCCACTCGATCGTGGCAGGCGGTTTGCTGGAGATATCATAGCCAACACGGGAAATGCCATCGACCTCGTTGATGATACGGTTGGAAACCCGTGCCAACAGATCCGATGGCAACCGCGCCCACTCGGCAGTCATGAAATCCACGCTGTTTACCGCACGCAGCACGATGACATAGTCGTGTTTCCTGGCATCGCCCTGAACACCAACCGATTTGACCGGCAGAAACACGGCAAAGGCCTGACTCAGTTCCCTGTAAAGACCCGCGCTGTGCAACTCCTGCAGAAAAATATGGTCCGCCTTGCGCAGCAGATCAAGATACTCGGCACGCACCTCACCCAGTACCCGGACAGCCAAACCCGGACCCGGAAAAGGGTGACGATGAATGATCGCCGGAGACAAACCCAACTCCAGGCCCAGTTCACGCACTTCGTCCTTGAACAGCTCACGCAGCGGTTCCAGCAGACGCAAGCGCATGGCCGATGGCAACCCACCAACATTGTGGTGGGATTTGATGGTATGCGCTTTGCCAGTGCGTGCGGATGCCGACTCTACCACGTCCGGATAGATGGTCCCCTGTGCCAGCCAGGTGCAGTCCTGGTACTGCTGTGCCTGGGCTTCAAATATCCGAATGAACTCATGTCCTATGATATGTCGCTTTCGCTCCGGGTCACTGACCCCATCCAGGGCCCGCAGAAAAGCCTCTCCGGCATCAATCCGACTGACCTGAAGTCCCATAGCGGCAAACGTCCGCATCAATTCATCACCCTCATGCAGGCGCAGCAGACCATTGTCGACAAACACGCAGTGCAACTGCGAGCCGATAGCCTTGTGTAACAACGCGGCCACCACCGAGGAGTCGACACCACCAGACAACGCGAGCAGCACCCGTTCATCGCCAACCTGCTCGCGCACCTGCCGAATTATGTCCTCGACAATGTTGGAGACATGCCACAGCCTGTGACAACCCGCGATATCATGCAGGAATCGACAAAGGATAGACTGGCCCTGCCGGGTATGGGTAACTTCCGGATGAAACTGCAGACCATAAAAACGCCGCTCCTCATCCGCCATACCCGCGATAGGCGCATTCTCGCTGGAAGCGACGCAGCGAAACCCGGGTGGCAATGCCTCCACCTTGTCCCCATGACTCATCCATACATCCAGCAAGCTGTCCTGCTCGACACCGGTAGTACCCCGCACATCCCGCAGCAACGCACAGCCATCCAGCACACGCACCGTGGCATGGCCAAACTCACGTGGTCCGCCAGCACTGATGCTACCACCAAGCTGATGCGCCATGGTCTGCATTCCATAACAGATGCCGAGCAACGGTACACCCAGTGTGAACACCGTTTCGTCGACCCGGCAATGCCGGGAGGCCACTACCGATTCCGGCCCACCAGACAGTATTACCGCACACGGCCTGAAATCCACCAGTTCCGATGCCGGCATATCCCAGGGATGTATTTCGGAATAGACTCCCGCTTCCCGTACCCGGCGGGCGATGAGTTGTGTGTACTGGGAACCGAAGTCCAGAATCAGCACCCGGGTATCATGGATGCCATGACTATTATTTGAAACCGCCTCGGTGACAGCAGAAAAATTGCCGTCAGACACGATAGTTTGGTGGCTCCTTGGTGATGGTGACATCATGCACGTGGCTTTCACGGTAACCTGCACCGGTCAGGCGCACAAACCGCGCCCGGGTACGCAGCTCTTCAAGGGTGGACGAGCCCGTATAGCCCATCGCGGCACGAACCCCTCCCATCAACTGGCGGATGATGCCCAGCGCGGGCCCTTTGTAGGGGACCCGTCCCTCAATACCTTCCGGTACCAGTTTGTCCAGTTCATCGGCCTCCTGGAAATAACGGTCGGCAGAACCATGCTGACGCGACATCGCCCCCAGAGAACCCATGCCACGATAAGATTTGTAGGTGCGACCCTGGAAGATCTCCACCTCACCAGGCGCCTCCTCGGTTCCGGCGAATATACTGCCAATCATCACGCTGTCGGCACCCACCGCCAGGGCCTTCGCAATATCGCCAGAGTAACGGATACCACCATCCGAGATAACTGGCAGATCCTTGCCCCTCAGGGCCTGAAAAACATTGGCAAGTGCGGATATCTGGGGGACACCCACGCCACTGACCACCCGGGTTGTACAGATCGAACCCGGACCGATCCCTACCTTGACGGCATCCACACCAACATCCAGCAATGCCAGGGCTGCCTCGGCCGTGGCAATATTGCCACCAATGATCTGCATGTCCGGCCACCGTTTGCGAATGGCAGCGATCATGTCCAGCACACCTCGGGAGTGACCATGCGCGGTATCCACCACAATCACGTCAACACCCGCCTCTACCAGGGCCTCGGTACGCTCCAGCGAAACACTGCCGATTCCGACGGCGGCACCTACCCGCAGACGCTCATCCGAGTCCAGACAGGCGTTCGGATACTCCATCGCCTTTTGCATATCCTTGACCGTGATCAGACCAACCAGTCGAAAATCCTCGTCCACGACCAGAACCTTCTCTATCCGGTGATGATGCAGCAGACGGTGCACCTCCTCCTTGTCAGGATGCTCATGCACCGTGATCAGCCTGTCCTTGGGTGTCATGATATTGCGCACCGGATCACCCGTGCGAGTCTCGAAACGGAAATCCCGGCTGGTAACAATGCCGACCAGTTCACCCCCATCAACCACCGGGACTCCGGAGATCCCCTTCTCCCGAGTCAGTTCGATTACCTCATGGATGCTGGTGTCCGGACTGACCGTCAACGGATCGTTAATGATACCGCTTTCAAAGGTCTTCACTCTGCTGACATGTCGCACCTGCTCCTTGATGCTCATGTTCTTGTGGATAATACCGATGCCCCCCTCCTGGGCAAGCGCAATGGCAAGCGCAGATTCAGTTACGGTGTCCATCGCTGCGGAAAGCAGCGGAATATTCAGGTGTATAGCGCGTGTCAGACGGCCCCCCAGCGCAACATCACGCGGCAAAACCCTGGAAAACTCCGGCACCAACATAATATCGTCAAAGGTAAGGGCCTCTTCTATCGTCTGCAGTTGGCTGCCAGGCCTTGCCGCAAGAGAAGCCGATGCAGCGGGCCGCAGACACGGCTCCGCATCAGATGACACCGGTCCGGAACGCTTCATGACCGCTCACATCTGCGGTACAGCGGCTGTGGCTCATCACAGGCCGCCTGGTAACGCACAGAAAAACCCTCTAACGCCTGCAACGCGGGCTCGATATCTTCCTGCTTACGCAACAGAAAGGAATCGATGCCACAACGCATCATAAAGAACACCTGATCCCGCAACACATCGCCGACCGCACGAAGCTCGCCACGGTAACGGTAACGCTCCCGCAGCAGCCTGGCCAGTGAATAACCCCGACCATCAGTAAACACCGGAAAATTCACCGCAATCAGCGGGAACCGCTGCAGATCCGGCAGCAGTTGCTCCGGATCAACATCACCATCAACGCACACACCGGGTACCGGCTCACGCTGTAGCAACACAGCGCGGTGTTGCTGCCAAAAAGCGAATGGCAAGATCAACGCGCCATCAGGCAATTCCTCGGGGGCAGGCAATGATTCCGAATCACAGTACAATTGCCAGTTATCCTCAAGCACCCGCCGATCTTTAATGATCCGCATAGACAGCCTCCTTGAAGGGGCCCATACCAATACGCCTATAGGTGTCCAGAAAACGCTCCTCACTGGTGCGATGACACAGATATACCTGAACTATCTGCTCAATCACATCTGCTACCCGCTCCTTGTCGATTGCAGGCCCCAACCGCTCCCCAAGCGCCGCGTCGTTCTCCGCAGAACCACCCAGTGTAAGCTGATAATACTCCACACCCTTCTTGTCCACGCCAAGGATGCCGATATGACCAACATGATGATGACCACACGCATTCATGCATCCGGACATCTTGATTCTAAGCTCGCCAATATCGTACAGATAGTCCAGGTTATCGAACTTCTCGTTAATCTGATGCGCAATCGGAATGGAACCGGCATTCGCCAGTGAACAGTAATCCAACCCCGGACAGCAGATCATGTCCGTCAGCAAGCCAATATTGGGGGTCGCCAGGTTCTCGGCACACAGTGCCTGCCATACGCTGTAGAGGTCGGCCTGTCGCACATGTGGCAGTACCAGATTCTGATCGTGGGTAACCACAATTTCATCGTGGCTGTAACGGGCAGCAAGGTCCGCGATCCGGTGCATCTGCACATCCGTGGCATCGCCCGGGGGTCGCCCGGGCGCCTTCAGTGAAACGATAACCGCACGATAACCCGGAACCTTGTGCTCATGCAGATTGCGCTTGACCCACGCGGCAAACCGGGCATCCCGCTCCAGACAGGCGGCAAAACCGGTATCGTCGGCTGCCCCAACCTCGTATTGAGGATGCGAGAAATGCGCCTTCACACGTTCCAGTTCAGCCGCGTCCAACAGCAACGAGGAGTCTCGGATCAGGCTCCACTCCTGCTCTACCTGACGCCTGAATTCCTCCGTGCCAAGGGCACTGACCAGGATCTTGATACGTGCCTTGTAGCGGTTGTCACGTCTGCCGTGGCGGTTATACACACGCAGGATCGCCTCCAGATAGGACAGCAGATGCGGCTTGTCGAGAAAAGCACGTATCTCTCGACCGATATACGGCGTGCGCCCCAATCCTCCTCCGACCAGTACCCGAAACCCGACCCGACCATCTTCTCCCCGATACAGATACAGGCCAATATCATGCACCTGCACAGCAGCACGATCATGCCCGGCACCGGAGACAGCAATCTTGAACTTGCGTGGCAGATAGCTGAACTCGGGATGGAACGTGGACCACTGACGAATAATTTCACAGTATGGGCGTGGGTCCTCACATTCATCCCGGGCAATGCCGGCAAACTGATCCGAGGTGATATTACGGATACAGTTACCACTGGTCTGTATGGCATGCATCTGCACCGTTGCCAAATCGGCAAGAATGTCAGGCACAGTCTCCATGCGCGGCCAGTTATACTGGATATTCTGCCGGGTGCTGAAATGTCCAAAGCCCCGATCATAGCGGGTGGCAATCGATGCCAGCATATGCAGTTGGCACGACGAGAGCAACCCATAGGGAACCGCAACCCGTAGCATCGGAGCATGGGTCTGAATGTACAGACCATTCATCAAGCGTAGTGGACGAAACTCCTCATCACTCAGTTCGCCGGCAAGAAAACGCTGCATCTGCTCGCGAAACTGGGTAACACGCTCATCTACGATGGTCTGATCATACTGGTCGTACCGATACATGAGTTCTCCACCCGCACCGGCCATATTCCGTGCAGGTCGGTAAACAATTGATTATAACCCCTAACTTCTTTTCCCGCCATACCGCAGCCACGCAGTACCAGAGTGCAACTGCAAACCACCGAAGGCAATCCGGACCGGGAACAACCCGCCTACCGTCTGCCGCAGGCGCTGACATCACCATTCCACCCCTTTCTGCGCCTTGACGCCCTGGTTGAATGCGTGCTTGACCTCCAGCACCTCGCTGACGGTATCCGCGATATCGATCAAGGACTGGATACGCGGCCTGCCCGTGAGGATGACATGCTGCCTGGCAGGACGCGCCTGCAGGCTATCGATCACCATGCACGGATCCAGATACTCATAACTGAACAGATAGTGGATCTCATCCAGCACGACCAGAGCAAGGCCCGGATCCTTCAGCATCAAGGCAGCCTCCTCCCAGGTCCGTGCCGCAGCCTGCATATCCCGCTCTCGGTCCTGGGTGTCCCAGGTAAAACCGGTGCCCATGCAACGATATTCGACATTTGGTAAGGCACTGAAGAATTTCTGTTCGCCGGTCTTCCATTTCCCCTTGATGAACTGTACCACCCCTACCCGTTTCCCATGCCCCAGACAACGGCAAACCGTACCAAAGGCCGAACTGCTCTTGCCCTTGCCATCGCCATACAGACAGATGATAAGCCCTGCTGATCTACGTGCACGGGAGATGCGGGCATCCATCAGCTTTTTTTCAGCCTGCATCCTGGCTCTGTGCGCCTCCTGCACATCCTTCGCATCATTCATATGGAGGAACCCCGGGGACAGGGACGACTTCCCAGGCGACAGGCCCGTCTTCGATACCCACAGCGACACACAATATCAGCATTCACACTGCATCCGCAGGGCATCATCGCCATCCGCATAATGACCCTTCAACAAATCAATGGACCTGAAACCAAGCATTTCATACAGCCGAACCACCGCTATATCATCCCGCCGCACCTCCAGACGCAGTCGTGTATAGCCACGTTTCCGGCACTGCCGCAGACATCGACGCAACAGACTGGAGCCTATGCCCTGCCCACGCCAGCCAGGATGCACAGCGATCGAGTACAACCGGGCCGGCCGGGCTCCAGCAGGCAACAACAACATCGCAAAAGCGATCACCTCGGTCGCCTGCTCCGCGACCAGCGTGAGTGATTTGGCCTGGGTCAGGAGATACCTCAACTGACGCATGCTGTAACGATCAAACAGAAAACTACTGGTCTCTATTCCAGCTATGGCGTGTATATCCCGTACCGTGGCACAACGCACCCGAATGTGCCTTGCACACGCTGGTCTGCTCATAAGCGAAAATCCTCTCCCAGATAGGTATCCCGCACCTGCGTATTGCAAAGAATCTCATCAACCGTTCCTGAAACAAGCACTTGGCCATTACTGATGATGTAGGATCGATCGCAAATCCCCAGCGTCTCGCGCACATTGTGGTCGGTAATAATAATACCTATGTCATGACTGGTGAGCCAGCGGATGATCTTCTGTATGTCACCAACGGAGATCGGGTCAACCCCGGCGAAGGGTTCATCCAGTAACAGAAAACGCGGGTTTGTCGCAAGGGCACGGGCAATCTCCACCCGGCGGCGCTCCCCACCGGACAAACTGGCGCCCATATGCTCGCGCAAATGCTCTATATGGAATGCCTGTAACAGGAATTCCAGGCGGTGCGGGATAGTCTGCTCCCGAATCCGCGGAGAAATCTGAAGGATTGCCCGGATATTGTCCTCCACGCTCAGCGCGCCGAAGATCGAGCCCTCCTGTGGCAAATATCCCAGCCCCCTGCGAGAACGCTGATCCATTGACAGCCGACTGATCTCCACACCATTGAGCTGAATAGAGCCACTATCACACGACACCAGGCCAATGATCATGCCAAAACAGGTGGTCTTGCCTGCCCCATTCGGACCCAGCAGTCCGACGACTTCACCGCTATACACAAGCAGACTCACATCACTGACCGCCCGGTGCCTCAGAAAGCATTTACCTAAATGGCTTACAGTAAGGGTGTTTTTCACGCGCTTCATGTCAGGGGGAAGGGGCAGGAAAACGGCGATCGGGCTTGCTCTTCATTGTTCTGCGCCGGACAGTTGAACGCAGTATGATTTTTGCTATCCTTAAAAATAAATATTGATTGGATGGCAGGATAAGGCCGGTACGCAGAATGCAACTCCTGAAACAGACCATGCAGACTAACAAGTCACCATCAACCATATAGCTCGCTTGATGGGTAGCCAGCTTATCACACCGTACCGAACAACATGAAAGCGGCGCAATCCATCAGACAGCGCCAGATTCAGAAACAGACCCTGAATCTGACCCCACAACTACGACAGTCTCTGCGTTTGCTACAGCTTTCCAGCCTGGAATTGGAGGCAGAAATCGAACACACCCTGGAATCCAATATCATGCTGGAACGGGACGATGATGCAGATACTACTCCCGCTCCTGGAGAAACAGCCTCGCCAGAGCTTTCCACCGGAGAGGAGACTGATGCCACCGGACTGAAATTGGACGGAAGCGACCCGGACGTGGATGTGCCTGGTGACACTGACTGGTCAGACCCTCCCGATACATGGCTTCCGTCATCCTCTGCCGTACCCAACGAGGAAAACGGGACCGAACCATACGAGTACCTGGAAATACACACTGGCACTCTCACCGAACATCTGCTGCAGCAGATCCACCTGGAGGCGCCCAATGACACTCTACAATTCGTCGCCACAACAATTATCTATTCGCTGGATCGGGACGGCTTCCTGACTACGCCGCTGGAGGACATCATGGCCATGCTGCACGGCACGAACCCCACCCTGACAATGGAAGACCTGCAACATGGTTTGCGGCTGGTACAGGCCATGGAACCAGTCGGCGTTGCTGCCAGGGATCTGCGCGAATGCCTGCTGTTGCAACTCGAACAGCACCCGCCCTCACAGCCGTTTCTGGAAGAAGCAATCACGCTGGTACAAGACCATATGCAACTGCTGGCAAAACGCGACTCCTGCACACTACAACGCAGGACCCGGTTCAAGCGAGCGCGGCTGGAAGGTGCGATGCGGTTAATCCGCAGCCTTGACCCCAGGCCGGGGGGACGATTTAACTTGCGCAATACAGAATACCTGTCTCCCGACATTCGGGTATGGAAAAATTCCCGGGGCCAATGGCAGGCAGAACTGACACGGGCCCATCTACCCAGGCTACGCATCAACCGGCACTACCGAAGCATGACCAAAAACCTCGCAGAGAAAACGGAAAACGCCTTCCTGCGCACCCATCTACAGGAAGCCAACTGGTTTCTCTCCGCGCTTGAAAAGCGCGCCAATACCGTTTATCGTATCGCCACTTGCATAGTGACACGGCAACAGGAATTCTTTGAGCACGGCTTGGAATTTATGAAACCCATGGCACTGCAGGACATAGCACAGGAACTTGATTTGCACCAGTCCACCATATCCCGCGCCAGCAATGGCAAATATATGGAGACACCACACGGGATATACGAGTTGCGACGATTTTTTTCAGGCAGCCTGCCAACAATCGGCGGCTCCCCCTGTTCGTCTACTGCGGTGCAGGCGTTGATCGCAAAGCTGATCGCCGAGGAAGACCCCAAAAAACCAATCAGCGACAGTCAATTGGTCAAACTACTGAATGCCAGGGGCCTGTATGTCGCCCGGCGCACCATCAACAAGTACCGGCAAACAATGTCCATCCCTTCCTCCTCCGAACGCCGTCAGTCCTTCTGAAGCTTCCCCTGAAGACTGTGGTAATTCTTTGTTTCCCCGGCATTTTCCTATTTTTATTCCGCCACAACACCGCACAATGGCCACACTGCGGCACCTTGGCCGGGTCAGTCGTGGTCGAAGACACTCACCCCAATACATGACCAGGAGCTGGAACCATGCAAATAGACCTAAGCGGACAGCACGTGGAAATCACTCAGGCCATCAAGGCCCACGTCGAAGACAAGTTCAACAAACTGGAACGTCATCACAGTCCAATATCCAATGTGCATGTCGTTCTTAAAGTGGAAAACAGCCTGCATACAGCAGAGGCAACCCTGCATGTAAACCATCAGGACATCTTTGCCAATGACACACAGAACGACATGTATTGGGCGATCGACAATCTGGCTGCCAAACTGGATCGGCAACTGGTAAAACACAAGGAAAAAAGCTCCAGACACCGCTAGTCTTCCCACCACTCACCATCATGTCCAGCGAACCCTTGGCGAAACAGCAGCCACCCGTATCTCCGACACAAGAACAACCCCAGTCACAGCCCTCCAGCACACTGCGGGTGATCGACTTTCTGCAACTGGAAAATGTCCATTACGGGGTATGCGCCAGCAGCAAAAAATCCATCCTCGAGTATGTTGCCGGCATGATTTCCGGGCAAGTCCATGAACTGACTGTGATGCAGATATTCGAAGGCCTGCTATCACGCGAACGGCTTGGTGGAACCGGCCTGTGCAACGGGATCGCCATCCCTCACTGCCGCATCTCCAATATCGACCGGGTATATACCACTTTCATCACGCTGCAGCGACCTGTGGACTTTGATGCCAGGGACGGACAACCTGTTGACCTGCTCTTTGCTCTTATCGTCCCGGATGACTATACCAAAGAACATCTGCAGATTCTGGCCCTGCTGGCCGAGCTGTTCAGCAACGCCGAACTCGTCGATTCTCTGCGTGCCTGCGATTGCGCGGAATCGGTCTATGCGCTCCTGACACGACATGGATAAGACCTCCCCCTCCATATCCGGGTTTTACGCGCCCCGAAGTTACCGGCTGCTGACCACGCCCTGAGTGTGTCGTCCCGTTGCTGTGCCCGGATCCAGCCAAATATGAAGAAACGGGTACGTCTGTGCAACAAACTTGGTCTGCACGCCCGTGCGGCTGCAAAATTCGTCAATACCGCGTCCAGTTATGACTGCCAGGTAACTCTCTCTCACAAAGACAAGACAGCGGACGGGAAAAGCATCATGGAACTCATGATGCTGGCTGTAAGCTGCGGTGATGAAATTGAGATTGAGACCTCTGGAAAGGACGAGAAAACAGCGGCCCGCCAACTCTCGGAACTGGTAAATGAACGTTTCGGAGAAACCGAATGACCTTCAGCATACACGGGCTCGGAGTTTCTCGCGGCATTGCCATTGGCCATGTGCATATGGCACCCAACATGCCGCTTGACGTGCATGAATACCGCATAGAAAAGACTCGGATAAACAGTGAATGTGCCCGCCTCCAGGCAGCGATCAGGCTGGCGTCGGAGCAGCTTCAGGCATTGAAAAAGCGCCTGGACAAAGATATGGATCCGGGCTCGGCAGAATTTATTATCGACACCTACCTGCTGGTACTGAATGACAAGCTACTGCTGAAAGAACCGGCAAAAATCATCGCGGAACAGCTTTGCAATGCGGAGTGGGCAGTAAAACTCTTCCGCGATAATATACTGGACACCTTCGATAAGATAGAAGAACCCTATCTGCGCACACGGCGGGACGATATTTTCCATGTTCTAAATCAAGTACTCCATGCGCTTATCGACCCGTCTGCGTTAGTGGATCAAAGCCCCGATTCACAACTGCGCGATCACATCGTCATAAAAAAATATCTGAGCCCGGAAGATATCCTGCTATTCCAATCATACGGGGTTCTTGCCTTTGCCGCTTGCTATGGCTCACCAAACGCACACGCCTCGATCATCGCAAAAAGCATGGGAATCCCCTGCGTCGTTGGACTACATCAAGTGTACCATTACATACGGAATGACGAACTGGTTATCCTGGACGGTTCACGTGGTGTGCTGCTTGTGGATGTAAACAGCCAGATCCTGTCGGAATACAAGAAACGGATCAGGCAGGAAAAGCGCTATCAGCGTTCATTGCAGTCGTTCAGGAAAAATCCCACCCGAACCGCGGATGGACAGCCGATCACACTGATGGCAAACATCGAACTGGCGAGCGACTTCTCCACAGTGACTCGAATACACGCCGATGGAGTCGGTCTCTACCGTACCGAGTACCTGTTCATGAACCGTCAACACCCTCCTGACGAGGAAGAACAATATCGCGGCTTCTCGAAAGCGGTCAAGCGACTGGCTGGACTTCCATTGACCATACGTACACTGGATCTGACTGCCGGAAAGCTCGCGTACTTGAGACATCAAACGAACACTACGGAGAATGATTCCGCGATGGGACTACGCTCCATCCGTCTGTGCCTGCATGAACCTGGCTTATTCGAACCACATCTGCGAGCCATACTGCGTGCGTCCGCGCATGGCCCGATCCGTCTGTTATTACCCATGCTGACCAATCTACAGGAAGTCGCACAGGTGCTTGACCTGATCAGAGGCCTGCAACAGGAATTGCGAAACAGGCATGTGGATTATGACGAAACGATGCCCGTCGGTGCGATGGTCGAAGTGCCGGCCACTGCGCTCTGCGCGAAGCACTTTGCCAGAAAGTTTGATTTTCTCTCCATAGGAACCAACGATTTGATACAGTTCTGCCTGGCGGCAGACCGAGAGAATGATCGTGTCAGCTACCTGTATGACCCGCTCCATCCGGCACTCATCCGTCTCTTGGGCATGACGATCCGTGCCGGGGAAAAAGCCAGCATCCCGGTAATGCTTTGCGGTGAGATGGCTGGCGAGGTCCAATATACCCGTCTGTTGCTCGCAATAGGATTGCGTGAATTCAGCGTGGGGCCAAGCAATCTGCTGGAGATCCGCAAAATAATCAACTCCTCAAAGCTGGATGAACTGACCCGGGCCAGGGGCCGAATCAAACGCGCCAGCACTGCTGTTGCCCTGAAAAAGCTGCTGGGAGAGATAAATTCGGGGCTCGAACTCGGTTAAAAGAAGCACAAACACCGACAGCAAGACAGGACCGCTTACCAGCTAAACAAGACCCACTGCGGTATATGCAGGCGCTCCAGATCATCCAACCGGCTTTCCATGCTGCCATCCCCATTCGAATCCATCAGATAGTATGGCGGGCCAACGACAGGAGTGACTTTCACCCCATAGAGCATGCCGTTGATGCGATACTCCTCAATGATGGAATCTTCACGGCGGATAATGGTAACCTCCGGCTCCAGTGGTTGACCATCCATGACTGGATCCGGCAATTCCGGTGGCAACGGGACATCCTCAAACTCGGGAAAATCCTGCTGTGCTCGAACGGCATGCGGTACGGAAAAAACGATGCCAACTGCCAATAACACTGTCCAGAACACGGTTTTTGACATATTCGACGCAGCGAACATGGACATGCACCCCCTACGATTATCACGGTTGATTTGTGCAAAAACGGGCATAGGCACAACTCTACCACATTCGCTTTGAAGTTACAGAAACCATGGCCGAACCCGAATTGATCCTGATTGACGGAAGCTACCACCTGTATCGTGCCTGGCACGCACTGCCCCGGCTCAGCAACCGCTCAAATGAACCGACCGGGGCCATTTACGGGGTAACCAAGACCCTGTACAAGATCAGAAAACAGTATCCTGCTCAACATATAGGGGTAATCTTCGACGCCCGCGGAAAAAACTTCCGCCATCAGTTATATCCTCAGTATAAGGCCAACCGTCCCCCCATGCCGGAAGAGTTGAGCGTCCAGGTCGCCCCGTTGCAAGAATTGATCGAGGCCCTGGGCATCCCGCTGCTGTGCGTGCCCGACGTAGAGGCCGACGATGTCATTGCCACACTGGCCCACCAGGCGGCCGCCATCAATATACATGTCCTGATCTCAAGCGGAGACAAGGATTTGGCACAACTTGTCTGTCCCCAAATCTCACTGATAAACAGTCTGAAAGATATTGTTCTGGACGCTCAGGGAGTATATCAAAAATACGGTGTACGGCCGGAGCAGATCACGGATTGGCTCGCCCTGGCTGGAGACAGTGCAGACAACATTCCCGGAGTACCTCGGGTGGGCGCAAAAACTGCCGCCAAGTGGCTGGCAAAATATGACACGCTGGATGCGATCATCGCCCATGCAGAGGAAATACCCGGGACTGCAGGACAAAATCTGCGCGAACATTCTGCACAACTGCCGTTGAACAAGACCCTGGTAACTCTCAAGACCGATGTGGAGCTGCCCTATGGCCCAAACGGTCTGTTGATGCAGGAACCAGACACTGTAAGGCTGCTCGAATACTATCAACGTTGGGATTTTCACACCTGGCGCAGGGAACTGGAGCGCCAGAGCCCTGCCAAATCGGACAGCGAGATATCAACCGGTGTAGAAATTATCGCAGATGCGGATGCCCTGGAACATTGGACAGATCTGCTGAGAAACGCTTCGCTGATTGTCGTTCATGCACAGACGAGCGGTTTGTATGACCCGGATCAAACGTATCTGGTGGGTATGGGGTTTTGTACTGACGCATGCCAGGTTGGCTACATCCCTCTGGCACATGCGGAGCCCGATACCGCAAAAATCCCGTTGCAAACAGCGCTCGAGAAACTGCGCCCCATACTGGAAGAGGCGAAGCTCCCGAAACTGGGATGGCGTATCAAGGACGATCTCCGCATACTGCAACGTTACGGGATACATCTGCGTGGGATCACGCATGACGTGATGCTCCAATCCCACGTGCTGGACAGTGCCTACACCCCGCATGATCTGAAATCTCTGGCCGATCACTGGCTGGAAGAACATTCGCTCACCGATTATGAAGCGTTGACTGGAAAGGGCAAAAAACAGCAGCCTTTCTCGGCTATTGCACTACCGGATGCGGTTCGACACACAGCCGACAATCTGCGAACCACACTGACACTACACCAGACATTGTGCCCACGTATAACCGCTTCGGAAAGCAGGGAAAAAATCTACCACCACATGGAAATGCCTCTGCTGGAAGTGCTGGCGGAAATGGAACGGCATGGAGTAGCCATCGATGTGAACATGTTGGCGGAACAAAGTCGGGAACTGCATGCACAGCTCTCCCGGATTGAACAGGATGCATACCGACTGGCTGGTCGGGAATTTCTGATAAGCTCGCCAGATCAAGTACGTCAAGTGCTATATGAGGACATGCAGCTTTCCACCAGCAAGAAGACCGCCACCGGAAAATTGTCCACTTCCGAGTCGGTGCTCCAGGAATTCGCCGAGGAACATGAACTGCCAGCACTTGTGCTGGAGCATCGCGGCATCAGCAAACTGCTTTCCACATATACTGAAAGTCTTCCACAACAGGTAAATCCGAAAACCGGCCGCATACATACCTCCTATCATCAGGCAGCGACCATCACCGGACGCCTGTCTTCATCCGACCCCAACCTGCAAAACATACCCATACGCACTGCCGAGGGCAGGCGCATCCGCCAGGCGTTTATCAGTCCGCCAGGCTATCTACTGTTGGCGGCGGATTACTCGCAGATCGAACTGCGTATAATGGCACACATGTCTGGCGATGAGACGCTTATCAATGCATTCATTGCGGGTAAAGACATCCACAAAAAAACTGCCTCCGAGGTATTCGGCACTGCGCTGGGGCAAGTTTCCATGGAACAGCGGCGGGCGGCAAAGGCGATCAATTTTGGTCTGATATACGGCATGTCGGATTTCGGACTGGCGCGACAGCTAAAAATCTCCCAGGAACAGGCGCGAGAATATACAACGTTGTACTTCAAACGCTATCCAGCGGTAAAGGCATATATGGATTCTCTACGCAAACAGGCAAAGGAACACGCTTATGTGGAAACTCTCTTTGGCAGGCAGTTACATCTGCCACACATCAAATCAGCCAATCCGACGCAGAAACGACATGCCGAGCGCGCTGCGATCAATGCCCCGATACAGGGCACTGCGGCAGACATAATCAAGCTTGCCATGATCGCTATCAGTCAGCGGCTGGCTGCCGACGATGGTCTGGATGCAAAAATGATCCTGCAAGTACACGACGAATTGGTATTCGAGGTGGCACAGCACAGTGCCGAGAAATTACGTGATTGCACAATTGAACTGATGGGTAACGCCGCTGAATTGAAAGTGCCACTGCTGGTCGACATTGGCATTGGAAAAAATTGGGATGACGCACACTGAGGTGCAGACCGCCACAGGCAGACAGAGAATCGCTCGACTTCGGTCGCTACTAAAGGAGCGAATCGTCTATCTGGATGGCGCGATGGGAACCGCTATCCAGCAGCATGATTTACAGGAAGCGGATTACCGTGGCAAGCGATTTGTAGAACATCCCTGCGATCTCAAAGGGAATAACGATCTTCTCAGTCTGAGCCAGCCCGATCTGATTCGGGCGATCCATCGATCTCATCTGGAGGCCGGAACAGATATCATTGAGACCAACACTTTCAATTCCACCGCTATCGCCATGGCGGATTACCAGATGCAGGATCTGGTCTATGAATTAAACCTTTCAGCAGCAAGGCTGGCACGAGAATGTGCCAACGATTTCGGCACAGACCGCTGCGTGGCAGGGGTACTCGGACCTACTAACAAAACCTGTTCCATCTCTCCGGATGTGAACCGTCCGGAGTACCGAGACATATCCTTCGAGGCGTTGGTCGAAGCCTATTCAGAGGCAATCCGCGGACTGATCGATGGCGCGGTGGACGTGCTTTTGGTGGAAACTATCTTCGATACCCTGAATGCCAAGGCGGCACTGTTCGCTATAGACCAGTATATGGAACAACATGGGGTCCAGTTACCGGTCATGATCTCAGGCACAATAACCGATGCCTCGGGGCGCACACTGACTGGACAGACCACAGAGGCATTCTGGAATTCGGTTCGCCACATAAATCCATTGAGCGTAGGACTGAACTGTGCACTGGGTCCAAGTGAATTGCGTCAGCATATAGAAGAGCTTTCGGCGCTGGCTGACTGCCATATATCCGCCCATCCCAACGCGGGGCTTCCCAACGCATTCGGCGAATACGAGCTGTCAGCGCAGGATATGGCGGAACAATTGGCAGAGTGGGCAGACAGCGGACTGGTCAACATCCTGGGAGGCTGCTGTGGAACCGACCATGAACACATAGCAGCCATCGTCCGAGAGACTGCACATCTGCCACCACGCCGCCATCCTGAAGTCCAGCCACGGCTTCGCTTGAGTGGACTGGAACCATTGAACGTCAGTGAAGACATGAATTTTGTCAACATCGGGGAACGCACAAATGTCACTGGGTCACCGAAATTTCTCCGAGTAATCAAAGAGGAACAGGATCTGGAAAAGGCCCTGAGGATCGCTCTACAGCAAATAGAGAACGGTGCCCAAATCATAGATATCTGCATGGATGAAGGCTTGCTTGACACGGAACGGCTATTGCCGGAATTCCTGAATCTGATTGCGGCAGAGCCAAATATAAGCCGCGTCCCGATCATGATCGATTCTTCCAAATGGTCCGTTATCGAAGCCAGTCTACGCTGCCTGCAAGGCAAGGGAATCGTCAACTCCATCAGCCTGAAAGAGGGAGAGGAACCTTTCCTGCACCAGGCAAAACTGATACGCCGATACGGGGCGGCCGTGGTGGTAATGGCATTTGATGAGCAGGGGCAGGCAGATACCACACAGCGACGTTATGAGGTCTGCAAACGCAGCTATGAACTTCTGGTGGAAAAGATCGGCTTCCCACCGGAAGACATCATATTCGATCCGAATGTCCTTACTGTCGCAACCGGGATGCAGGAGCACGACAATTACGCGGTCTCTTTCTTCGAGGCTACACGCCTGATCCGGGAAAACCTTCCCGCTACCCTGGTCAGTGGTGGGATTAGTAATATCTCCTTCTCCTTTCGCGGCAACAATACAGTGCGCGAGGCAATGCACACCGTATTCCTGTATCACGCCGTTCATGCCGGTCTCAACATGGGCATCGTCAATGCCGGGCAACTTGGGATATATACCGAGATCGACCCGGAACTACGCGACCATGTTGAGGACGTGCTGCTCAATCGTCGCCCCGATGCCACTGATCGACTGATCCTTCTGGCTGACTCCCTGAAAACGGATACACGCAGTGAAAGCAACGAACGCACGGAAACATGGCGTAGCGGAAGCGTCAGGGAACGTCTGATCCACGCCCTGGTCAAGGGCATACCGGATTATATAGAGGAAGATGCCGAAGAAGCCCGGCTGGGTTGTGATTATCCGCTGGAAATCATCGAGGGACCTCTGATGGATGGCATGAATATCGTGGGAGATCTGTTTGGCGATGGTCGGATGTTCCTGCCACAGGTGGTCAAGAGCGCACGGGTAATGAAAAAAGCCGTGGCCTGGCTAACCCCGTATATTGAAAAAGCGCAACAAACCATGACCAGTCCCACCAATGCCGTGCGCAATCAAGGATGCATCATCATCGCCACAGTAAAGGGAGATGTGCACGATATCGGGAAAAATATAGTCAGCGTGGTACTCCAGTGCAACAACTACCGGGTCATTGATCTGGGAGTCATGGTGCCAGCACAGCGGATACTGGATGAGGCAATGAACCACAATGCCGATATCATTGGCCTGAGCGGACTGATCTCTCCTTCACTGGAGGAAATGGTCCATGTGGCCCGGGAAATGGAACGACAACAATTTCGGCTGCCGTTACTGATCGGAGGTGCCACAACATCACGTACCCACACCGCGGTCAAGCTCTCTCCAGTCTATAAACAGCCGGTGGTGCATGTCAAAGACGCATCGCGTGCGGTAAATGTGGTGGCGAGTCTGCTCAGCGAGACTCTGCGCAGCAGTTTCGTTGAAAAAACTTCCCGCGAGTACTCGATTCTGCGAGAACGCCACCTCGGGAAACAACGTGACATTCAGTGGCTGACACTGGAACAGGCGAGGGAAAATCATTTTCAGACAGATTGGGAAGACCATCGGCCAATCCCTCCAAAACATCCAGGGATCCACGTATTCATGGACTATCCTCTGGCTGAATTGACGGATTATTTTGACTGGACTCCTTTCTTCATGGCCTGGGAGCTTGCCGGGAAATTCCCTCGCATACTACAAGACAACGTGGTAGGGGAAACAGCCACAAAACTGCATCAGGATGCACTTACCATGCTGGAAAAGATCATTACTGAACAATGGTTCTCGGCACGTGCCATCGTGGGAATATCTCCGGCCAACACGGTCGATCACGACGATATTGCGATCTATTCGGATGCCAGTCGCCGCCATGTGCTGACGAAATTTCATACTTTAAGACAACAGACCAAAAAAAACTCGGGGCAGCCAAACTATGCGCTGGCGGATTTCGTTGCTCCGGCAGAATCCGGTATCCCTGATTGGTTGGGGACATTTGCGGTAGCTGCCGGTTTTGGTATGGAAGAACGTCTACAACAACTTGAACGGGAACAAGACGATTATCAGGCAATCATGCTCAAAGCACTGGCTGATCGCTTTGCCGAGGCGCTGGCAGAGCGCCTGCACGAGCGAGTCAGACGCGAATTCTGGGGTTACGCCAGCAACGAGACACTGGACAATGCCGCACTGATCCGAGAACAGTACCAGGGAATACGACCAGCACCCGGCTATCCTGCCTGTCCGGACCACAGCGAGAAAAAAAACCTGTGGCGCCTGCTGGATATCGATAACGCAGTCCATATCAAACTGCTTGACTCTGGCGTCATGTATCCAAACGCGGCTGTGAGCGGTTGGTACTTCTCACACCGGAAGTCGCGTTATTTTGGACTTGGTCCAATCAATCGGGATCAGATAGCGGATTACGCACGTAGGAAAAACGTCGCTGCCGAAACAGCACAAGCCTGGCTGATGCCAAACCTTGGCTATAATCCAGGCACGAATTCCGATTGAGCTAGCGGGTTTCAAAGAAGCCACCATACCGGCATTATCCAATAAGAAGATGATGGTGAAGCCGAGCGCTTTGTGAAGCGGATGCCCTGCCCTCACTTCGTTGCGGTTGATGGTTGCACTTTGTTTGGACGTAGTCAGCGGTGTTTTCCAAGATGTTCGGATTGGCTGTACTGTATCAACCCTCCACTTCGCGTTGGACAATTCAACGCTATGAAGCGCGTTGAATCTTCTTGACCACTTTCATCCTCCCCTGCGTAACGCGCCTTTTTCGCGCCAGTAAGCCTCAAATTCCGCTTCGGAAGAAAATGCCCCATTACCTGCGATGAAATCCTCCAGTCTCCCGCGCAGACTGCCTATGTTCGCGGTATTGCCGCTGCCAGGATGCTTGCCAGCAATTCGCCACTTTTCCTGCACGAATACCGAGACATCATCGAAGGGCAGTACGATGTTTTGCAGTTCGTCGAACGAGTAAATCGACGCATCCGCCGCCCGCTTCTCCTTAATGCGTCTGTATACAAAGCCGATGATCCAGTGCTGCTTGTACTCGCTATATGGGAAAACGACGCTGTATCCGTTTTGGATGGAAGCGAGCTCCTTGAGAATGAAGTCCCTCATCCGATGACGAGCGCCTCCGTCATCTTGTTGCGAAGACTTTCGGTGGACCCTAAATGATAGAAATGCTCGTGAGTCCTGATGTCGTAGCCGTCGAACACGGCGTAAAGGTTGCTGTTACGCCGATACTTGTTTCCCGCCCACATGGAATAAAGGAACGGGCAGGGTAGCGCTTTCAGTGCCTGCTCAAGATCGGTTGAATCCGCATCTGTCCATTTGTTGAAGTAGTCGGTGAATCGGCCCGCATATGGCGGATCAGCGTAGACGATATCATCAATCGCGGCGTAGGTCATCGTGGTTCTCCAATCCGCGCAAACGAATTCCCAATCTCTTCCAGCCATTGCTTGAGCAGTCCATTGAACCTGATTGCAAATTCGTGTGATATAGGCTTGCCGGAACCTTTCCGGCTTACGGCAAAAAGGCGTGTTGAACCCACCCTTGCCGTTGAAGCGCATCAAGCCGTTGAAGCAGGCACGATTGAGGAAAAGGAAATCAAGCGGCTCGTGGTATTCGTTGAATCTGGCACGGACTCGGTAGTAATGCGCCGCACCCTGCTGTCGGAGCAATTTGGCTTCCCCGTCCAAATATGTTTTCGTCTTCTCCGCCGTGAGCAGGCCACGCTGAATGTTCGAATAGAACCTGATGATGTGTTCGTTCGTATCACCCACCAGCGCTCGTTGTGGAGCCAGATTGAACAGTACTACACCAGAGCCAAGAAACGGCTCAACCCACTTACCCCTGCCAGACCACGATGACGCGCCATCTCGGATTAACAGGATTAGTTTCGTCTTGATACCCTGCGTTTTGATTGGCGGGGCTTTTGTGGCAATCCCACTCATGGCAAAGCAGCATGGCGCGTGGATTGCACCGTGTCGACTTTTGTCCTAAGAGCCTGCGCCGTAGCCTGATTTCCGGTCGGTCAGGTGAACAAAACCCGAGTGAGTTTCATCGTTTCGCAGCTTACGCCAGGTGTTCAAGCGGGCAATCTCCTAGGGTATGGCGCCGAACCGTTGCCATAAACTGCGGGCTTTTTCTCTGGCATTTTCCAGTTCCGTTCCTGACAGATGACGCCACTCAATCTGATCGCGCATATTCTGCGCGGGAGGGAAGCCCGAGGCGGCAGCAATGCCAAGCCATGCGTATGCTGCCTCGATATCTTTGGTGGCGTCCTTCCCCTGGTAATACAGCATGCCCAGACTGTACTGGGCCGCAATATCACCGGATTCCGCCGCCTTCCTGAACCAGAACAGGCGTTCGCCAATATCTTGTGGAAGCCCCAGCTTTTTCTCATACATATACAGCAGATTGCTTTGCGAGCGCACAAAGCCCTGTACAGCGGCCTTGCGATACCAGTATATGGCCTCGCTATAGTCCTGCTCGACCCCGCGCCCATTCTGATACATAATCCCCAAATCATGCTGCGCTGCGGCCCAGCCCTTATGTGCTGCCCTGGCATACCACTTTATCGCTTCCTGATAATCCTGTGTCACTCCAATACCCTCGTGGAACATATAACCCAGATTTGCCTCTGCCTCCACATCTCCCTGCAACGCGGCACGGCGAAACCATTTCACCGCTTCCCAGTAATCCCGCCGCAGTACATTGCCCTCAATATACATGCGTGCGACACGGACCTGGGAACGGGGGATACTTTGCTCCGCTGCCTGCAAATACCACTGCGCCGCTAATTCAGTGTCTTTGTCAGTACCCACTCCGGCAGCGTACATGTGTCCCAGCATGTCCTGGGCGGATGCATTGCCTTCTTCCGCCAATTGCTGAAACTGCCGCAAAGCGGTCGTGTAATCACCCGCATCGTACTGTTCCATGGCACGGTCAAAATCCGATCTGCGATCACAGGAAAGCAGTATGCACAGACAGCATAGAGAAGCGACCACTCCAGCACTGCAATTTCGCCGGCTGATACCCGCACATAGTTTATCTACCGTCACAAACACCTCTCAGGGCTCCGGACAAAAGACAGCCTTATTCTTTCAGTCAGAGGTGAAAAAGGTTCAACGACCAAACAGTGCTTTACGGCCCTTCTTTTTTTTCGAAGCAACCGGCTCATTCCCCGGCACAGCATGTACGGCTTCTCCATGCAAAAAGCGCCGGATATCATTTGCCATCAATTCCACCGTCTGGTAACGATCTTCTTCCAGGTAGTGTGTCGCTTTTTTGATGATATGTATCAGGATCTGCTCATCACCTTTCTCATTATAGTGTTTTTCAATCGGACTTATCTCTCCCAGGGAGGCACTCTGGTAGAGACTGTCTTCAGTATCTCCCTGTATGGCCCTTTGCAGCATTACCACCTCAAACAGGATCAGACCCAGCGAATACACATCACTCAGGTGATTCAGCGTGTCGTTTCGACCTTTGGCTTGTTCCGGAGACATATAAGCAAGCGTTCCCATAACATGTCCTATCTGGGTCCCGGTTTGATTCGCGGTATCAAATCCTTCGTTAGGCTTCAAACGAACCGTCCCGGAATCATCGAACACCTTGGCCTCTTCACTGACCAGCTTGGCAATCCCCCAGTCCATCACATAGACCTCATGATAACGACCGATCATGATGTTTATGGGCTTCAGATCACGATGCACAACGCCCTTTCGGTGAGCATAATGTACCGCATCACAGACCTTCAGAAAATGTTCCAGTCTCGCCCTGAGAATATGCTTCTCATCCGCTTTGCCCCGTTCCTGATATTGCTCACGCGTCTGTTCTATATACTTCCCCAGCGTGATTCCATTAACCAGCTTCATCGCATATGCGATCAGATCATCGTGAATCAGAAGGTCATATATTGGAATAATCCCCGGATGCTCCAAACGCGCAGTGATCTGCGCTTCAAGAATGAACCGATTGACAAAGGTAGGATATTCAGCAACCGTCTTATTGATTTTCTTGTATGCGACAATTCTGCCAAGTCGCCTGTCTTTGGCAAGAAAAATTTCACCCATCGCTCCTTCGTTCAGTTTATCGATGAGCGAATACTGCCCCTCTTTCCCAAGTTGCCGGAGACGACGCAATGAGGTTTTCTCCGCTGTGATCTGGCGCACATCACCCGCCTTGATCACGAAGGTCTTGGCTATCTCCTTATATTCCTCTCCGGTAATCTTTTTCCCAGAAAGCAGGTGAGATGCAAAATCCACATCATCCGCATCCGGGTTGGCTTCAAGATATGCAGCACGTAGTTTGGTAAGCTCCGAGCGGTCGAGCGATTTCACTGAGTCAAGAATTTTTCTTAGCGTATCGTCCATCCCTCACTCCGTGTTTTCGGATCAAGCTGGTCAATCAAAGAGCAAAACCATTCCTCCAGTCATCCAGAATCCTACGGCACCCGCGGTGGCGCCCACATGACCATGTACCAGCCAGGCACCATCAGTTTACAGTAAATCATCAGCTCCTGCTTGTTTCTATCGGCAAAAAAATAGCCTACCTGGTCGCTTGCCCTGCGGCGCAATACCCTTCGTGCCACAGACAGTACGCGTTCCTCGGCGTCGATCGAATCACCTTGGCTGGCAACGGAGCTAAAAGCGATCACCGCACCATTTCGATCCATCATCCAAACCCTGGTGCCAGACAACACTGGCCCGGACAACATCTGCTGTTCCAGATAAGCCACAGATATTTCCGCCTGCACCACACCACTGGCATCCGGCAAAAGCCTGCTCACCGACAACAACTCATGCTCCCCACTGGCATCCAGATAGGGCATGTGCCAGGAAAATTCCTCACCAGCCTTGAACCACTCAACCTCACGCGCATCAAATTGCACCGGGTAGTTGGTATTGGCAGGGAATGCCAACATGTCCCCCTCATTCAACACCAGGTGCAAACGCTGCAGCCCGAGCCCCAGACCAGACATCTGCATCGGCAACAAAGCCTCAATGTCGGGATCGTGATGAACATCAAGCTCGGCAAAATACGGCGATAGTCTGTCGGTAATGGCAGACAGCCTGACCATGTCATTTGCCGACTCTTGGTCCGAATGCAACAACCACACTGGTGTCTGCAAACTGACTGGCTGCAAATAACCCGGGAGTTTCGCATAATCAGCCGGTGGAGCCTGAGACATCTGGCTCATCGTGTATGGCGACCACTGCAAATCAATACCTTCCTGTGCCGATGAAAACAGCCCTGTGTCGGAAACCGCTGGTAGCATGGACAACCGGTTGACCAAATCATCCAATGCCTGCTGGGCATGCCGCAAACTGCTGTCAATCAGATTCGCTCGGCTACTCAGGACACTGATGCGATTAAGGGCCTGATGTTCCAGACTATATACTGAATCACGCGACAACAACGCATGAAAGCCACTTCTGTAATGCACCAGGCTCTGGTACAGGAACAGCGAAATCAAAACGAAACAGACCAGAGTACTCCACACCATGATTTTCAACGTGGCACGCCGGTGGTTGGATATCCAACGCAATACCTTCTGCCGGACATTCTCCGGACGTGCGTGGATTGACTCACCATGCATGAAACGCCGTAGATCATCACTGAACTCCTCAACTGTTGCATAACGCTCTGCTATTTCCGTCTGCGTTGCCTTGTTCACTATTGCAAACAATGGTTCCTGTATATCCGCCTGTTTGCTGTATACAGGAACTGGGTCAATGGTTCCGTTGCGGGCCTTCATCAACACCTCACGGGGATTTTTCCCTCTGATGCCGCGATATAAAGTGACGATCTCGTGCAGAATAAGCCCCAGCGAATACAGGTCGCTACGACCATCAAGCAAATCATGTTTGGCACTGGCCTGTTCCGGGGACATGTAAGCTGGCGTTCCCACAATCCTGCCCACATGCGTAATAGCCTCCTCTTCTTCCTGCGCCTCGGATTTCTCCGTATTCGGCTCCTTTCCCTCATCCACTACAACTCTCACTACCTTTTGCGTATCTATGATTTTCCCATGACCGCGAACCAGTTTTGCAATCCCCCAGTCCATCACATAGACCTCATTGTAGTCCCCCAGCATAATGTTTCTGGGTTTCAGATCCCGGTGCAACACCCCTTTCCTGTGCGCATAGTGAACCGCATCGCATATCTTCAGGAAATGCTCCAGACGGGAAGACAGTGAATGCTGCTCATCCACTTCACCATACTCGTCATACTGGCGCTGGGTCTCAACGATATAATCACGCAGCGTCTTCCCTCGAATCAGCTTCATCGTGTAACCAAGCCTGCCTTTCTCCATTAACAAACTATGGATCGGGATTATCGATGGATGCTCAAGCTGGGCAATAACCTGCGCCTCGGTAAAAAAGCGCCTGCGGTAGTTTTTCTTGTCGAGTATCTCCTCCTTCAGGCTTTTGTAAACCACGGTCCTTGCCAACCGGGTGTCGTAGGCAAGCATGATTTCACCCATGGCACCAGAATCAATGGTCTGCAAGACATCGTACTCGCCGACCCGAAACTGCGTGCCTCTGTCTCCAGTCTGACTGCGCAGACCCTCTCCTTGTGAACCATCCTTATCCGAGTCAAGACTCGTTACATCAACACTCTCCTCGGCACAGATATTCTTGTACTCTTCCGAGCTTATCTTGTTGTTTTTATAGAGATATGCCGCGAAACCGATGTTGCTGTACTTGCCATCCCCGAGCTGTCCGCAAAACTCCAGATAAAGACTCCTGAGTTGTTGCGGGTCCAGCCTGACAAGGTTTCCGATGATAGATTCTTTGAGCATATTTCAGCAAAATCCTAAATTTCCGGATGAATTCTGCTACGACGACACACGCTTGTCAAAATGCCTCTCGTAGCAGACCAAAACCGCACCGGGAACCATCACACCCGATACCGCTCTAAACAGAAAAAATATGTGCTGCGGGTCACGCACTTGAAGGCGCCTCGCCTGAGGAAACGATATGGCAGGCACACCGAGTTCCGCAACTGGATCAACAGACCTCTCTGCTATAGAATTTCCAAACATGCAAAAACATAACAAAGGCAGGCTCGCCGCGCTGCTGCTACTGTGCGGAGGAATACTGGCGGTCGCGGCTGACGGGAAAAATTCCGGGCCAGACCCGAGCGACGGCCTCGGAACCACAGGTACTGCCACCAAGCTACCCGTGATCGATGATACCACACAGCCAAAAAAAATCCGTTTGATGTCATGGTCAAAACGCGCCGCGGTATTTGTCAAGCCTGACGATCAGGCATTGCGCCAGCGGCTTGACGCAATGCAGTACAAAGTCACCCAGCGAGATGGAACGGAGCCTGCATTTCGCAACGCATACTGGAACAACAAACGCAAGGGCATCTACGTAGACATAGTCTCGGGAGAACCGCTGTTCAGTTCTACCGACAAATACGATTCCGGCACTGGATGGCCAAGCTTTACCCGTGCCATTGACGAGGATGCGTTGACCCTCCATGAAGACCGAAAACTGATCTGGGTACGTACCGAACTGCGCAGCAGTCTGGCTGATTCCCACCTGGGTCACCTGTTCGACGATGGCCCGGCGCCTACTTATAAACGCTACTGCATCAACTCCGCCGCACTGCGTTTCGTGCCCAAAGAGCACATGGAACACGAAGGCTACAGCGAATATCTCTCGTTGTTCACGTCAGAAACTGACTGAAAATATCGAAACTGCGTATGCTCCCTTTGAAAATCGGGGACACGCTGCGGCCGAAACTTGAAATCGTCCCGAGCTATCCTCATATACGGCGGCATTGCCGGACAGAGCCTTAGACTTACCTGAACAGAGGAAAATTTATGCTGGAAGTCAGCAAGTTGAGACGTTGCTACGGCAATTTCACCGCAGTAGAAGACATCAGTTTCGATATCGGCAAAAGCCAAATTGTCGGACTGCTTGGACATAACGGTGCTGGCAAAACCACCATAATGAAGATGCTAAGCGGCTCGCTGGAGCCAGACTGCGGCAGCATACGGATAGATGGCGTGGATCTGTCCACCGCTCCGGAGACCGCCAAGGCAAAACTGGGCTATTTGCCGGAAAGCCTGCCACTTTACCCGGAAATGACCGTTGCCGACTATCTGGACTACAACGCCAGGATCAAGGGTCTGGAAGGTGATACCTGCTATCAGGAGATACGCCGGGTCATTCAGGCTACAGACATCAATGACAAAGTGCACAATCGCATTAACACACTGTCGCGTGGCTATCGGCAACGTGTCGGTGTGGCCCAGGCACTACTGGCACATCCTCGCCTGCTAATCCTTGACGAACCGACCAATGGGCTGGACCCCACACAGACCAGTCATATGCGCAAACTGATCACGGAGGTAACCAGCGAGGCAACCGTTATTCTGTCGACCCACATCATGCAGGAGGTGGACGCAATCTGTGATCGAGTCCTGATCCTTGCGGGGGGAAAACTTGTGGTTGACGAACGCTTGAGCGATCTGCGATACAGTGATGAACTTCTGCTCAGTACCAGCATGAGCCCGACATCTGCCAAGGAGGTACTACGTCACCGTGATGGTGTTACCGGTCTGGTACAAATAGTCCAGGCGGCAGACGCGTTGGCACAGAAGGATGCCTACACCTACCGCATAAGTCTGGTTGACAAGCGTCAATTGTATACGGTTGGCAATGACCTGGTGCAGGCCATTGTTTCCCTGCAGGAGGAGGTTTATCGCCTGCAACCGATCCAGCAGGACCTGGAAACCCTGTTCCGCAAGGTCAGCAGTGGCGACCCAAAAACAGATGCAGAAGGTGGGGCTCAGTATGCAACCTGACAAATCACGCGCACCGATATGGCGTATCGCAACCAAGGAGATAACGCTGTTTTTCGCTTCTCCGATCGCCTGGCTTTTCCTGGCGTGTTTTGCCGGTTTTTGCCTGTTCGTCGTCTTCTGGGGGGAGAATTTCTTCGCCCGAAACATCTCCGATGTACGTCCGCTCTTCGAATGGATGCCGGTACTGCTGATATTTCTCTCAAGTGCACTGACCATGCGTCTATGGAGCGAGGAGCGACGCACCGAGACATTGGAACATATCACTGCCCAGGCGGTTCCATTGTGGCAATTCGTGGCAGGGAAATTTCTGGCCTGCATGATCCTGCTGTGTATTGCTGTTCTGATCATCCTTCCCCTGCCCTTCTCGGTATCCGTAATGGGAGAACTGGACTGGGGACCTGTCTGGGCAGGTCTGCTGGCAACATTGTTACTCGGGGCCGCCTATCTGAGTATTGGACTCTTCGTCTCCGCACACAGCGATAATCAAATTGTCAGCCTTATTCTTGCAACCCTCGTATGTGGGGCATTCTATCTGCTGGGTACTCCCATGCTCACAGATCTGTTCAGCATCAACATTGCGGAGGTGTTACGCAACATTGGCACTGGATCACGATTTGACTCCATCACTCGGGGTGTCATCGATCTGCGTGATCTGTATTACTACCTCAGTATTGTTGCCATCTTCCTGATACTCAACACCTGGGCTCTGGAAAGGGAACGCTGGGCCCATACCGGGAAACACGCAAACCACCGCGCATGGAATTGCCTGACACTACTGCTGACAGCCAATTTTTTTGCTGCCAACCTGTGGCTTGGACAGATCTCCGCGTTGCGGATAGACACTACACAGGGGGAACAGTATTCGATATCCGATACCACCCGGAATTATCTGCAGCAACTGCAGGAACCTTTGTTGATACGTGGCTATTTCAGCAGCAAGACACATCCGCTACTGGCGCCCCTGGTGCCACAACTGCGCGATCTGATGCGTGAATATGAGATTGCCGGCCATGGCAAGGTACAACTGGAGTTTATCGACCCGCTGACAGCACCTGAACTGGAAAAAGAGGCAAACCAGAAATATGGCATCCAGCCGGTTCCTTTCCAGGTCGAAGATCGTTACCAGTCTTCGATCGTCAGTTCTTATTTCAACATATTGGTACAGTACGGAGATGAAACATCCATACTCGGTTTCAATGATCTTATCGAGGTGCGGGTACGCGGAGAAGCTGATATTGAAGTACTGCTTCGCAACCCGGAATACGATATAAGTCTGGCCATAAAGCGTGCAATGCGCTCCTATCGTGGTGGTGGAAACCTTTTCGATACCATACAAGGCACAGTGGAATTTCAGGGATTCGTGTCCGCGGAGGAATTTCTGCCTGAAAAACTGCGTATCTACAAACGGCAAGTGATCGATGCGGTAGACGAAATGAAGGCGCGTTCAAATGGAAAGTTGCAAGTGGAATTTCTGGAGCCGGAAAAAGACGACGGGCGCGTTGCACAGCAAATTCTCGAGCAGTACGGATTCAGGCCAATGTCCGCAAACCTGTTTGGTGATAAACCGTTTTATTTCTATACCATACTCAAACGCAATGATCAGGTGGTACAAATCAATATCGAGAATTTGGACGAAACCAGCTTTGGACGTAATCTGCGTGCCGCAATCAAACGCTTCGACAGCGGCTTTGCCAGAACCGTAGGCCTGGTGACGTCGGATATCGATCCAGCGATGATGCAGCAGGGTATGGCAGGCGATGAGTTCCGCTCACTGGAAAACTTTCTATCCGAAGAACGCATAGTAAAACGCGAGGACTTGAACTCCGGAACGGTATCCGGTGATGTCGATATTCTGGTAGTCTCCGGGGCAAAAGACATTAATGAGACCCAGTTGTTCGCAATCGATCAGTTCCTGATGCAGGGAGGCACAATCATCATTGCCACTGCACCCTACACCACAAGTATGTCTCGAAACAGTCTGGATCTGATCCCTCAGGACAGCGGACTCACACAGTGGCTGGAACATCATGGCCTGAGTATGAGCAAAAAGCTGGTCATGGACCCACAAAACTCGAAATTCCCCGTCCCGGTAAACCGCAACGTGGGAGGGTTCCAGATCCAGGAGATACGCATGCTGGACTATCCCTGGTTTGTTGACATCCGCAGTGACGGAATGGACACATCAAACCCGATTGTCGGCGAACTGCGACAGATCATCATGCCCTGGGCAGTACCCATCGTGACAACAAACGCGGAAACACAGGGGAATCGGGAAACATTCAGCCTGATACACAGTTCGACCGGGTCCTGGCTCAGCGAATCGAAAAACATCATGCCCACTCTGGATACCGAAGGAAAGAGCTATTATCCCACCGAGGGAGAAACCGCTGCACATGCTTTGGCGGTCATCAGCAGTGGTGTATTCGATTCATGGTTCGCCGGTAAATCATCTCCTTTGTTGTCACAACCAAAGGACACAGAGACCTCGGACGAAGCTGCGTCGGAAGAAACTGAAAATGAAGCGGAGGAAGAAGAGTTCAATGTATCCTCTGTCATCGATAAGTCACGAGAATCGGCCCGAATCATCCTGTTCAGTTCCAGCGATATGCTGCGTGACCAGATCATACAGTTTTTATCAACTTCGAAGGGGAGCAATTATCTGAATAATTTTCAACTCATATCGAATGCCATCGACTGGTCACTGGAAGATTCCGGCCTGCTTGGCATCCGTTCCCGTGGGCAATTCAACCGCACGCTGCCACCAATGGAACACGGGGAACAGCTATTCTGGGAGTATCTGAACTACGCACTGGCCGCATTGATGCTGGGATTGGTCGCGTTGATCAACTATTTATTCATTAGACGCAAACGCCAGCACTATGCCACCGTGCTGAGAAACGAACCGAGATCAAATCCAACATGATACGTGCACAACAATGGGCAGCCGGAATTCTGTGTATGCAACTACTGCTTGCAGGGATGCTGCTGTGGCTGGAGAGGCGTGAGAATACCACGTTCGATAGTGCCACTCTGCTGGAGTTCGACAGCGATTCGGTAGACAAACTGGTTGTCGAAGATGCCAACAACGAACTCATTCTGCAACGTTCCGCTTCCGGGAAGTGGCAACTGCCCACCTTGCATGAATTGCCGGCGAGCCCGGACAAGATGCGCAAGATTCTGCTGGATATGAAGCGACTGAAAACCTCGTGGCCTGTTTCCACAGACAGTTCCGGCCACGAACGCTTTGAGGTGTCTGCGGATAAATTTCAGCGCCATGTCAAACTCTACAGCGGGGAAGAAGTCATCGGGGAATTCTACGTTGGAACCTCGCCTGGATTCCGGCAAAGCCATGTGCGTCTCGCGGATTCCCAGAACGTATACTCGATGGAATTGAACATATTTGATCTTGGTGTGGAGGCCAATGCATGGCTGGACAAAAACCTGATTGCACCGGTAGAACCGATCCTGATCGAAGGCATCGACTATGCGCTGCGCAAGGAGGGAGGAGAATGGAGACTGTCCGACACAGATGAGACACAACTCAACACGGATATCATTGACGATCTCACAAATGCGCTGGGAAACCTCCAGGTTACCGGTCTGACGACGGGAAATGCCACTGATGAGAGTGGGGTTGCAGAAGAGTCCGAGACAGAACTGCCAGACAAGATGACGATTCAGGTGAGCAGCACCGAGCATCAGTGGACTTATGAATTCAGTCGAAGTGGGGAAACCTATCAAGTGAAGCGCGATGATCTTCAGCACCAATTCCTCATTACCCGTTCCGATTATGAGGCGATAGCTGCTGGCAACACACGACAGAAATTGCTCAAGGATAGCGGCTCCGAGGAAAACGAACAGATGGCAAGCGAGCCCGAACAACCGGACATGGAACCGTCTGCACCGATGATACTGGCACCGGAATCTCCCTGATCCGGCTTACAACACAGGACGCGAACTGTCCAGCAGCAGTTCGCCAAAGCGCAACGCTCTGGTATCATGGTGGAACAGGTCGCGCTAATTGCACGGCAGTGGGTTGCCTGTGCCACCACCACAACAGACAGTTCACCGAGGACTGCAGAATATGGACAAATCACAGCTTGAACGTCTGCGGAAATTCGCTGCGCGGCACTGGGAGGACGAGATCGTCCCGGAACTGACGGAGTACATACGGATTCCCTGTAAATCCCCGTTGTTCGACCCGGACTGGGAACAGCATGGCCATATGGACCGTGCGGTCGAACAATTTGTGCGCTGGAGCAAAACACAATCCATCGATGGACTGAACCTTGAGGTGTTCCGTCTGCCTGGAAGGACTCCGCTTATCTTGATTGAAATCCCGGGGAAGACAGAAAATACGGTCCTGCTCTACGGACACCTCGACAAACAACCGGAAATGACGGGATGGCGCACCGGTCTGGGACCATGGTCACCAAAACTCGAGGGCGAGCGCCTGTATGGACGGGGCGCGGCAGACGACGGCTATGCACTGTTCGCAAGCCTGAGCGCCATCCGCAGCCTGCAGGAACAGCAACTTCCGCATGCACGCTGCCTGGTCCTGATCGAGTCCAGCGAAGAGAGTGGCAGTCCGGACCTGCCCCACTATATGGAGGCGCTATCCGCACGGATAGGTTCACCGGAACTGGTCATTTGTCTTGACTCGAGCTGCGGAAACTATGACCGGCTCTGGTACAGCACCTCACTTCGAGGCATGACTGGTGGTGTGTTGAGCGTGGAAGTAATGGAAGAAGGTGTGCATTCCGGCAATGCCGGCGGAGTTGTCCCATGCAGCTTTCGCATCCTTCGGGAACTGTTATCCCGCATAGAGGACAGCAAAACCGGTAACATTCTACTGGATAGCTGTCACACCCGGATCCCGGAACATCGTCTGGCAGAGGCGCGTCTGGCCGCCGCTGTACTCGGAGAAACCGTCTGGAACCAATTCCCACTCTCGACATCGATGCAGGCAGAGACAGACGATCCGGTGGAACTGGTGCTCAATCGAAGCTGGCGCCCGGCACTGGCGGTTACCGGAATGGATGGCCTGCCGACGGTTGCCAATGCTGGCAATGTCCTGCGCTCCTACAGTGCCCTCAAACTGGCACTGCGCCTCCCTCCCACCTGCGCCGCAGAAACAGTGCTCACCGAACTGGAGAGGAAACTGCTTTCGCATCCCCCTTATGGGGCAAAACTTCGCTTCAAACCAGACTGCGCCGCAACCGGCTGGCATGCGGAGCAACTCAGTCCATGGCTGGATGCCGCCTTGCAACAGTCATCCCGGGCAATGTTCGGCCAGCCAGCCATGCCCCTGGGAGATGGGGTCACCATCCCATTTATGAATATGCTTGCCAATGCCTTTCCCGACGCGCAGTTTCTGGTCACCGGGGTACTTGGACCGGAATCAAACGCACACGGCCCAAACGAATTTCTCCATCTGGAATTTGCCCGCAGGCTCAGCGCATGTATCGCCGTGGTTCTGGCAGAACATTGCCAGGCTGTGAACTGAAGACCCCACGCTGATTTCCTTTCTTGACAAGCCGGAAACTGCCGAGTCCCACCATGGCCGAGGAGACTGAGACCGCACACATTGCATCCCGAAATGCTACTTTCACTGCTGCGGACCAACACACGACCGGGGCACAAGAACATTACCGCCTGAATATCTGGGGCGAAGGATATTTTGGTATCAATGAGCAGGGACATGCAGTAGCAAACTGCAATGGACATGCGCTGGATATCCATGACTTGGTACAACGATTTCGCAGAGACGGGCATGGTCTTCCGGTACTGATGCGTTTTATGGACATTCTTTCCTCACGCATCGACACACTGTATCAGGCCTTTGAAGAGGCAATGCGTAATGCCAATTACCCCGGGCATTACACGTTGGTTTACCCGATCAAGGTCAATCAGCAACACGGTGTTGTCAGTCGGATCGCCCACCACCCCATGCGGGTTGGCCTTGAAGCAGGCAGCAAGCCCGAACTGCTCTGTGTGCTGGCACTGGCAAACCGACAAAGCACTATTATCTGCAATGGCTATAAAGATCTGGAATATATTCGTTTGGCACTGATAGGCAGTCAATTTGGTCTGCGCACCTATATCGTTATCGAAAAACTTTCCGAGATCCAACGCATTGTCGACTGCGTTCAGGATATGGGCATATCACCTTTGCTCGGCATCCGGGTACGTCTGAGTGCTGTCGCCAGCAGCAACTGGCAAAACACCGGAGGCGAAAAATCCAAATTCGGACTACATAGCAGCCAGGTCCTGTATGCAATACGCTGTCTGCGAGAACATGGATTGCTGCAAAATCTGAAATTACTGCATTTTCATATCGGATCACAGGTCGGTGATATACGGGATTTTGGCAAGGCGCTGAAGGAAGGCGCACGATATTATCAGGAACTCCGTGCATTACAGGTTCCTATCGAAACAGTGGATATCGGTGGTGGGCTCGGGGTAGATTATGAGGGAACCGGAACAGCAAACCCTTGTTCGATAAACTACACGATTCAGACCTATGCCGACAGAGTGATAAGCGCCTTCCGGACAGTCTGTGAAGAATCAGGTTCCTGCCCGGATATCATCACCGAGTCCGGCCGTGCCATTACCGCTCACCATGCGCTGCTGGTAAGCAATGTGGTTGAAGTCGATAGCATATTGGAACGGCATCCGGCACCGAGCAGAAGAACCTCCGAAGCGAGGCCAGTACAGCAATTGATACGACTGCAAGACAGCCTTGCGCGAGGTGACGCGCTAGCCATTTATCGCGATGCGGAATACTATTATCAACAGGTACTGGAAGGCTTCTCCGATGGTCTACTAAGCTTGGCAGAACGTGCGGAGGCGGAATTCCGATACTACAACCTGTGTCAACGGCTTCATCTGCAACTGTGTGACACAGCACTGCGCGATACGGCCTTGCGGGACCGGCTTGAGTACAAGCTGGCACATCGTTATATATGCAATTTTTCGCTGTTTCAAAGCATGCCTGACAGTTGGGCTATCGATCAGATTTTCCCGGTGATGCCCATACACCGTCTGCATGAATCCCCGATGTATAACGCGACTATCCAGGATCTGAGCTGTGATTCCGATGGCCGCATCAATTACTACGTAAGATCCGATGGTATTGCTGGCTGCCTGCCGCTACCAGAACCGCAGGGGCAGGAACTACTGATCGGCATGTTCCTGCTCGGTGCTTACCAGGAGGTGCTGGGAGATATTCACAACCTTTTCGGGGATGCCTCTGCTGTCAACATTGCTGTATGTGATGACGGAACCCCTGTGCTGGAGGCGTTCCACGCGGGAGACCTTGCCCGTGATCTGCTCAACCAAGTGGGAACCGACCCGCACGAATTACACGACATCTACAACAAGCAACTCGCTGAGGCCGGAATTTCAGACCGCCTGCGCCAACAATATCTTGATGAATTGCTGAACCGACTGGCCGGTTCCACCTATCTGGAGTAACCATGAAGCAAAAGAACATGAAATTGGGTTGCATCGGTCTGGGAGCCATGGGTTTCAACATGGCACTGAATTTCCACCGTGCAGGATTCCTCCACTGTGTCTGGAACCGAAGCCGCGACAAGATGGAAACACTGGCACGGCAAGCGGATGTCAATCTGGCCGAATCACCCTCCGCACTCGCCAACCAGTGCGACATAATAGTCCTGTCAGTATCACATGACGCGGCTGTTGAAGAAGTGATCGAAGTAATCGGTGACGGAATAACTACCAATTCGGTCATTATTGACACCTCCACCATTCGTGTGGAAACAACACGTAAAATGGCTGAGAAACTTTCTGAATACAATGCATTTTTTCTTGACTGTCCTGTCTCTGGCGGGGTAGAAGGCGCACGCAATGGTACTCTGGCAATGATGGTTGGAGGTGAGCGATCGGCGTTCTCCCGCTGCCTCCCGGCACTGCGCTCCATAGCGACCAATATCCACCATATCGGTGATAGCGGTAGCGGGCAAGCCACCAAGGCCGTAAACCAGATTATGGCGGCCGGCATCAATCAGGCGGTATCCGAAGCACTCGCCTTCGGCAAGGCCATGGAACTGAATATGGACGCAGTGATCGACGTAATATCAAACGGGGCAGCCGGCAACTGGTTTTTGCAACACCGTGGGAAAAACATGCTGAACGGACACTACCCCCCAGGCTTCAAACTGGCACTGCATCACAAGGACCTTGTCATTTGCAAGGAAATGATGCGCCAACTGGGGGAAAATCAGCTACCGCTGGTTGAGATGAGCCTGATTCACTATCAGCGACTGATGGATGAGGGCTTTGGAGATGAGGATATTTCCGCACTGTATCGCCTCAAGCAGCGTCTGTTCGCAAACTGACCCGAGCGACCTTTCCACTACATGCGGTCTCCCCCGTCAATCATTCTCGGGCTTTTGCAAAGCCTCTGGTAGCATGGCCCCGCACGAACATTTTTGGTACATTAACAGACCTCCGGCAACATTGGCCGAACACTTGAAGGCCCCGCGCCATAGCAGAACCGTGTTGGCCCGGGGCTTTATGTTTCGGCACAACACGCACATTGAAGAAACATGGCGAATATCCAGATAACATCACTACGCAGGGAATTTGGCAACCGACCTGTGGTCAACGACATCAGCTTTGGCGTTGAGCCCGGTGAAGTGCTGGGATTTCTTGGCCCAAACGGGGCCGGAAAGTCGACCACGATGAAGATGATTACCGGCTTTCTCGATCCCACTGAAGGTACCGTCGTCGTCGGTGGCCATGATGTGCGGGAGTTTCCGCTGAAAGTAAAACGGCAAATCGGTTATCTGCCAGAGGGTGCGCCGTGCTACGGCGAAATGACAGTGGGAGCGTTTTTGCGCTTCATCGCAGAGATTCGCGGCTATTCCGGCAATGACCGAAAGCGGCGGATTGATTGCGTGGTAGAACAAGTGCATCTGCAACAGGTATTCAACCAAACCATAGAAACCCTGTCCAAAGGTTACAAACGCCGTGTCGGACTGGCCCAGGCCATGCTCCACGACCCACCGGTGCTGATTATGGATGAACCAACGGATGGCCTGGACCCCAATCAGAAGAATGAAGTTCGAACCCTTATCCGACAAATGTCAAAAAGCAAAGCCATCATCATATCCACACATATACTGGAGGAGGTCGATGCGGTCTGCTCGCGTGTCATCATGATCGTCCAGGGACGGCTCATCTTTGATGGGACACCTCAGGAGTTTACTGCCAATTCAAAACACGGCGATATCGACGCGGCATTTCGCGGACTTTCACAGGAATATTACCGCGCACAAGGAGGTGAAGAAGTATTTTTATGAATATCCTCCCTGTATTCAAACGCGAACTGGCCGGTTACTTTATCACTCCGCTGGCATGGGTTTTCATGATTATCTTTCTGTTTGCCGCTGGGGCATTCACTTTCTATCTGGGCGGCTTCTATCAACGTAACCAGGCGGATCTGGAACCCTTCTTCCGCTTTCATCCGTGGCTTTATCTGTTCCTGATGCCAGCCATATCCATGCGCCTGTGGTCCGAAGAGCGCCGCAGTGGATCGATAGAATTGCTGATGACACTACCCGTATCTGTTGCCGCGGCTGTGATCGGCAAATATCTGGCGGCATGGTGTTTCACTGCTATCACCCTCAGCCTCAGCTTTCCCATATGGCTGACTGTCAACTACCTTGGAAACCCGGACAATACCGTTATCCTTGCCGGCTACCTTGGCAGCCTGATCATGGCTGGAGGTTTTCTGGCCATAGGCTCTTGCATATCCGCTGTCAGCAAGAGCCAGGTTATCGCCTTTGTAATAACGGTAATGGTCTGTTTTCTGTTTGTCCTTAGCGGCTTCCCTCTGGTACTCGATCTGTTTCGTGGCTGGGCACCGGAAGTGTTGGTTGATGCCATTGCCTCTTTCAGCTTTCTCACGCATTTCAGTTCGATAAGCAAGGGTGTCATCGATATGCGCGACGTGTTTTATTTTTCCGCCTTGATCTGTTTCTGGCTGTATGCAACCGTTGTGGTCCTGGAACACCGGAAGGCCTACTGATGCGCTATGCTCGGAAAAAACGGGTTTTGTCCGGCACAGCACTGTTGTTCGCTTTTTGCCTGTTCGTTGCGTCTGTGATACTTGTCAATGCAAGCTTCACCACGCTGCGTCTGGATCTAACGGAAAACCGGCTTTTTACACTATCCGAAGGGACCCTTCGAATCCTGCGGGAGCTGGAGGAACCGGTTATCCTGAACTTCTACTTCTCGCAACGCCGACTGCTGGATTACCCTCAACTTGCGAACTACGGTGTGCGCGTTCGTGACATGCTCCAGGAATACCTGTCTCGAGCCGACGGCAAACTCATCCTGCGCATTATTGACCCGGAACCCTTCTCTGAAATCGAAGACCAGGCGGTTGCAACCGGGATGCAAAGCATTCCGGTTGGCAACAGCGGCGAGCGTGCATGGTTTGGCCTCGCTGGTGTCAATTCTACCGATGATGAGGAAGTTATTCCTTTTTTTCAACTCAGCAGGGAAGCGGCAGTGGAATATGACATCAGCAGGTTGATCCACAACCTTGCCTATCCGGACCGGCGAGTGATCGGCGTGACTGGCTCCCTGCCGGTATTTGGAGACAAAAAAGACCCTGCCACGGAATGGATGATTATCCGTGCGCTACGCGAGTTCTTTGAGGTGAGAGACCTCGGGAGTCGCCCCGAACACATTGACGCAGACATCGACACGCTGGTAGTGATACATCCGAAAGACTACTCCGATATCCAATATTACAACCTGGAGCAATATCTATTACACGGCGGCACCGCGATGATCTTTCTGGATCCGCTGGCTGAGCAGGACCGTTCCACTCCTCCATCGGAAGAACGCATGATCATGCCAACACTTGACTCCTACATGAAACCTTTGCTCAGCGCATGGGGATTGGAGATTCCGGAAGAAAAACTCATTGGCGACATTCAAGCTGCGATGCGAGTGCAGGCCCGGGGACCACGCGGACCACGAGAAATCGACTATCTTCCATGGCTACGCCTGAACGAGTCCAATATGAACTCTCAGGACCTCGTCTCCAGCCAACTCAATTTGATCCATCTGGGAACAACTGGCAGCATCATGGTGCAAAAAGATATTACACTGCAGTTCTCCCCATTACTGCAAACTTCCAGCGAGGCAATGCAATTACCCAGAGACCTGATACTGTTCCAGCCGGATCCCGCCGTGATACTGAACAATTTCGAATCGGAAAACCGACGCTTCACGCTGGCGGCACGGATACGTGGAGTCGTGGACAGTGCCTATCCCAACGGCAGACCGGTCAGCGAAGAGGGGCAACCCGCTGATCCGAATTTCACCCCCCGTGGAGAATTGCACCTGATACTGCTGGCAGATACCGACATCCTGGCCGACCACTTCTGGGTCCGGCCACGTACGGGGGTAGGTGGCAATGTGCCACAACCGGTCGCCAATAATGGCGACTTTGTCATCAGTGCCATAGAAAATCTTTCCGGAAGCAGCGCCTTGGCCACACTACGCACCCGGGGCAAGTATTCCCGCCCTTTTGAACGTGTAGAAAACATGCGCAAGGCGGCAGAGGCACAATTTCGTCTGCGCGAGCAAACGCTGCGCGAAAACCTGGAAGAGACCGAGGAAAAAATCCGTTCCCTGCAACAGGAGCGGGGACCTGGAGGACAGTATCTGCTCACACCAAAACAAGAGAAAGAATTGGAGCAATTCCGACAATTGCGTCTTCAGATCCGCAAGGATCTGCGAATGGTGCAGCATGAACTGCAAAAAAACATCGATAGTCTTGGGAACCACGTGCGTATGCTGAACATTATGCTGCCACCACTATTGGTCGGCCTGGCGGCATTGTTATTCGCGATGCTGCGCAACCATGCACGGCTCAGGAGACCATCCCCATGACCACATCCCGGTTGCTGAAGTTTGGGCTACTGGTACTGGCCGTTAGTCTCGCTGCAACAGTCCTCGTCGCTCGGCAACAGCCAACCGGCGATATCAAGAAACCCTTGCTGTTCCCGGCACTGTCGGAACAGCTCGAACAGGTCGCAAAAATCCGCATTAGCGGCAGTCAACAGCGACAGATCACACTTTCCCGAGGAAAACAGCTTTGGGGAATAGACAATTTTGATGGCTATCCCGCGCTGCCGGAGAAGATAAAAAATGTGCTCATCGGCATATCCGAACTGCGGATGCTTGAGCAGAAGACAGCGAACGAACGACTTTATCACCGGCTTGGTGTGTCCGATATCGATGCCGAAGGCGCACGCTCCATGCGGTTGCAACTAATGGACGCTGCCGGAAAGGAATTGGCCGATCTTATCATCGGGCTACCAAGAAAAAGTCGTGCTGACGAAAGCAAATCGGGCCTGTACGTCCGTCTCCCGGACGACGCACAATCCTGGCTGGTGGAAGGTCGGCTGGAACTCAGTTTGGAAGGCACATACTGGTTTGAACGTCTGCTGTTTGATCTGCACACGCTGAACATTCGCAGCATGGACATCCGCTTTCCCGACGGGGAAAATTACCACGTGTTCAAAGACGCTCTCGGACAACCGGATTTTTCTCTGGAACCCGTGCCCACAGGCATGAGGCCTGCCCCTGCCATTATCCTGAATCGCTTTGATTCTCTACTGCGTGATTTTCATGCCAGTGCGGTATGTCTACCCACGAACTGTCCCCCCGATAATGAACCTGTCGCTGTACATGTACAAACCTTTGAGGGGCTGACACTGCATATGCAGGCCTATATGCATCAGGAACTAAGCTACGCCACATTCCGTTTTACACTGGAAGACAATACACAACCCGAAGCTGAGCTGTCTTCACTCGTCAATTTTCTGCAACAGAGACTGCATGGCTGGGCGTTTCAGATCCCGGAACACAAGTATGATCTGGTCAAACGCCGTGCCATTGGATTGCTGAGAAAAGTCGATTCCGGGTCGAGTATGGATGATATCTGAAACCAGCAGTTTTCAAGGGCTAATCCGTACGTTGCAAAGCTATTGGGCTGAACGCGGTTGCGTGATACATCAACCTTTTGACCTGGAGATGGGGGCAGGCACTTTTCACCCGGCAACATTCCTGCGCGCACTGGGACCGGAGCCGTGGCAAGCGGCCTATGTACAACCCGTTCGGCGTCCTGGTGACGGACGCTACGGAGAGAACCCCAACCGTCTGCAACACTACTATCAATTTCAGGTCGTGCTAAAGCCTTCCTGGGTGGATATTCAGGAACAGTATCTTCACTCGCTTGTACAACTCGGCTTCAACCCGCTGCAACATGACATCCGTTTTGTTGAAGACAATTGGGAGTCTCCTACCCTGGGGGCCTGGGGCCTGGGCTGGGAGGTCTGGCTTGATGGCATGGAAATCAGCCAATTTACATATTTCCAGCAAGTTGGCGGTCTGAACTGCCAGCCGGTTATGGGAGAGCTGACTTATGGACTGGAACGTATCGCGATGGCTATGCAACAGGTCGATAATGTATATGACATTATCTGGACCCGGGCCAATGAAACACCCGTCTATTACGGCGAGCTGTACCGGCAAAATGAAACCGAGATGTCACGCTGGAATTTCGAGTTGCGCGATGTTGAGAGGTTGTTCGATCAATTTCATGCCCATGAAACAGAGTGCCATACGTTGATTGAAGCGATGCTGCCTATTCCCGCCTATGAGAGTGTGATAAAGGCATCCCACGTCTTCAATCTGCTGGACGCCCGTCATGCCATCTCGGTCAGCGAGCGTCAACGTTACCTGCTGCGGGTACGCAATATGGCAAAACAGATTGCCAACGCATGGCTTGTCAGCCGGGAACGCCTGGGCTTCCCGTTGCTACAACAGGCTGAGGACGGAAACACCACCACTTCAAACCAAAGCACCTCCTGATGAAAAATCGCAGTCTGCTGATCGAGATCGGCTGTGAAGAAATGCCTGCACAGGCACAGGAACCGCTGGCCAAGGCCCTGGCACACGGGTTCTGTGACAGAATACGGCGAGAATTGCAACTGGACGACATCGATCATCACTGCTATGCAAGCCCGCGGCGGCTCGCGCTGCAAATACACAATCTGCCACCCCAACAACCGCCGTGCGAACAACTCTGTCTAGGGCCACGTCTTGCCACTGCTTATGATGCACAGGGAAACCCAACCCGGGCCGCAGCGGGGTTTGCCCGTTCCTGCGGTACCGACCTCTCCGCACTGGAAACTGTGGAGACAGATAAAGGAAGCCGCCTGGGTTATCGCACCACGCTTCCTGGAAAGGAGACCAGTTCACTTGTCCCCAGGCTACTACAGGAAACCCTGGATGGATTGCCTATCACGAAACGTATGCGATGGGGAGAGGGAAAATACACATTTGTGCGGCCTGTGCATTGGATAGTGCTGCTGTTTGGAACGGAGCTAATAGAAGCAGAATTCTTTGGCATCGCCACCAACCGATTCAGCCGTGGACACCGCTTCCATCATCCGGATCGAATCCCGATAACGAATGCGGATAGTTACTCCGAGGTATTGGAAAAGCATTATGTGCTGGCCGATCCAACCGCCCGCAAACAACACATCCGTAAACAAGCGGAGAAACTCGCCAGGCAGTTGGGTGGAGAAGTCCTGATCCGGCCTGCGCTACTGGATGAGGTATCGTCACTGAATGAATGGCCTGTGGCAATGCACGGGAAATTCCCTGAGGAATTCCTCGAACTGCCAACGGAAGTGCTGATATCCGCGCTGGAAGATCAACAAAAATATTTCCCGGTACGCAATAAAGAGGCGTTATTGCCAGCATTTATTTTTTTCAGCAACATAATGCCCGAACAGGCCAAACCCGTCATCCTTGGCAATGAACGTGTCATTCGCCCCAGGCTGAACGATGCCAGGTTCTTTTATCAACGAGACCGGGCACACGGGCTGTTGGCATGGAACGGCAAGCTGGACGGAGTCGTCTATCAACAGCGACTCGGTTCCATGCAGGACAAAACGCAGCGTCTGGAAAAGCTGGTAGCCCAATTGGCAGAGTGGATGGGTATCGATCCTGCGATGCCGGTTCGTGCGGCAACCCTGGCGAAATGCGACCTGCTCAGCGAAATGGTAGGGGAGTTCCCTTCACTCCAGGGTGTGATGGGGCAATACTATGCCCTGGAACAAGGAGAGCCTGAGCCAGTCGCAACCGCAATCCGGGAACATTATCTTCCACGATTCTCCGGAGACATGCCTGCTGAAGGAAACGTTGGTCAGGCACTGGCGCTGGCAGACCGGATAGATACTCTGGCTGGACATTTTCTTATCCAACAGCAACCGGATGGCGAGCGTGATCCTTTCGGGCTGCGCCGTGCCGGACTGGGACTGATACGAATACTGATCGAAAAATCCATCGATGTGGATCTGCGCATGCTCATCAATCTGGCACTTCACGCCTATCCAAAGGAACTTCACAATGCGGAAGTGGCTACACCGCTGTTCGATTTTTGCATGGGAAGACTGCGCACTTGGTGCATGGAACGTGGCATCATGGCAGACAGTTTCGAGGCAGTGTATGCGCTTAGACCCACCTGTCCACTGGATTTCCACCACCGTCTTATGGCAGTAGAACATTTCCGCAGCTTGCCGGAATCTGCAAGCCTCGCCAGTGCTAATCGACGCATCCGCAATCTGCTCAGGCAGGCAGCTACCGATAAACCTGCCACAGTCGATCACAAAATCTTTTCAGAAACAGCGGAACAACGCCTTGGTGCCAAGGTAGACAAGTTACGCGAGAAAATCCAACCTCTGCTTGCGGATGCTGCCTACACTACGGCACTATGTAAAATGGCAGCACTACGCGATGACATAGACAGCTTTTTTGACCAAGTGATGGTCCTGTGTGAAGACCCAACACTTAGAGCAAATCGCCTGGCGCTGTTACAATCGATCAGCGATCTGTTTTTGACAGTGGCAGACATCTCAAGATTGCAGTCGACATGAACATCTTTCTCGGTTCTTCCGGGACGCCCGTATCGCATTCCAGATACCTGATACTGGATCGCGACGGAGTCGTCAATTACGACTCCGATAACTACATTAAATCACCTGATGAATGGCATGCCATCCCGGGTAGCCTGGAAGCGATAGCCCGTCTCAATCAGCGGGGATGGCGAAGTCTGGTACTTAGCAATCAATCCGGTATCGGCAGGCGAATTTTTGACATGGACGCCTTGAATGCAATACACAACAAAATGCTCGATATGCTCAGAAATCTGGGCGGAAACATCGACGCGATCTTTTTTTGCCCACATAATCCCAGCCGTGAGAAATGCCAATGCAGAAAGCCCGGTATCGGGCTATATCAGACCATAGAATCCAGACTCGCTGTCAAGCTGAAGTCAACTCCATGTATCGGTGACAAGCTAAGCGACATGGAAGCGGCAATCGCGGTAGGCGGGAAACCCATGTTGGTCAGGACAGGACACGGTGAGGACGAGTTACGCCAGGGACGGATCGCCAGCGACATCCCGACATTTGCCAACCTTGCTGAAGCGGCCGATTATTTGCAGATATCCTGAATGCTTGTACTGCGCTCATTGTGCTTCTACGTCGGTATGGCGATAAGTACCGTGACCTTTTCACTGCTGTGCCCTCTGTTTATCCCGCTGCGCTTCCGGCTGCGTTTCTATCTGATCTCACGCTGGACAGTATTCAACCTATGGTGGCTGCGCGTCTGCTGCAATGTAAATTGCCATATCATTGGCAATGAAAATATCCCAAAGCAGGCCGGCATAGTCATGTGCCGACACCAATCGGCCTGGGAGACCCTGTTCTTGCAGACCCTGTTTGTTCCGCAGACCTGGGTAATGAAACGGGAATTACTATGGATACCGTTCTTTGGCTGGGGACTTGCGGCATTGAATCCCATCACGATTGACCGTCAATCTCCGCACGCCGCGTTAAAACGCATCGTGCGCGGCGGGTGTGACCGGATAAAGCAAGGACGCTGGCTGGTCATATTCCCTGAAGGGACCCGGCTCGCCCTGGGACAAAGCAAACCATGGCAACCGGGAGGCGCCCTTGTAGCTGAAAAATCCGCCGCCGATATTGTCCCGGTGACCCACAACGCTGGCCATCTCTGGTCAAAAAACTCCCTGGTTAAAAAACCGGGAACCATCACCCTGATCATTGGCCCACCAATCCGCAGCAAAGGCAAAAAGGCCCGGCAGATAATGCAAGAGGTCACGCACTGGATGGAACAAGCCAATGCACTGCTTCCAACGCCAAAAGAACACGGCTGAGAACGGATCAACTTACCGCAACCCGCTGACAATCTCTGGCAACACCTCAAAAAAATTCTGTTCAGGTTGCCAACCCAGCTCTACCGAAATACGCTCTGCACGGTAACAGGCCGAGCCACTCAGCCGCAAAAAGGCATTCGAGTTGAATGGCATGCAACATCCCGACAAGTACTCCAGCATATCTCCCACGATTGCGCCGAGACGCAATACACCAATCGGAATACACCACGATGGCACACGGATACCCAATGCGGAACACATCGCCACATACAAGGCACGCGTCGAATACTCCACCCCGTCTGCAACTATATAGGTACGTCCATTTGCCGCAGGACAATCCATCGCCAACCACGCTGCGGAGACGAGATCATCCAACGACACCAGCGAACGCCGATTGCCAAACTCCGGTATCGGCGGAAAACGCCGTCGCCCGAGTGCCTGTAACATCCTGAACAGATTCCCTCTGTCCAGTCCAGGCCCATAGACCGCCGTGGGCCTCAAGATACAGACATGCATCCCGGACTCCTCCCCCGCCGCTAACACCCGCTGCTCCGCCGCCCGTTTCGACAGACCATCACGGTCCTCTGGCAGGAGGTTCCAAGTCTCGTCCACGGCCTCCTCACCAGGGTCCCCCATCGCCTTGACGCTACTGAAATAGACAAAGCGGCCGACACCTGATTTGACAGCAGCCTGCAATAAGGCCTCAGTACCATCCACATCGATCCGCCAGTAGGCATCCGCCTGCCTTCCCCGCAACCGCCTGTGCGCTACATTAGCCAAATGAAACACACCATCCACCCCATCCATCAAACCCTCTGGCAAAGGGTCACTACCAAGTTCACAATAGAACGTATCCGTTGTCGCCCCAGCTTCCGGATGTCGCAATAGCCTCCTCACTACATGACCCTGAGAACAAAGACAGGCGTGCAGACGACGACCAATGAAGCCCGCCGCACCGGTTACCAGAATATGCATCCACCCCGGCTCCAACGCGACACAGATCGCAACCCTGTCATCCCGAGCCACGGCGCAATAGCCGGGACCTTTGTCGCTGCCAGTCGCGTTCCTTCTCGCTATGGCGCCTGTCGTGCAGCTTGCGGCCTTGAGCAAGTGCTATCTCCAGCTTGACACGACCGTTTTTCCAGTAGATCGCGGTAGGAACAATCGCAGCACCCTTGCGTTCCACCGCACCGATCAGACGCGCAAGCTCCTTGCGATGCAGCAATAGTTTTCGACTACGTGCGGCCTGTGGCTGAATATGGGTACCCGCCGAAGGCATCGCTGTTATCAAAGCACCAGACAACCATGCCTCACCACCTTTCAACAGCACATATGCCTCGGAAAGCTGCACCCTTCCAGCACGCAGGCTTTTCACCTCCCAACCCTCCAGCACCAGACCTGCCTCAATACGTTCCTGCAAGAAGTAGCGATAGCGCGCCTTGTTATTGCACGAGATCGTGCCGCGATTCGACTGTTTTTCCCCCGTCTTTTTCTTCATTACCCGCAGTATAACGGCGAATGACGCGTTTCGCATCGCCCCGCGACAGGGGCCCGGTTCATGCCCTTGCGCAAATCTGTAATCTCCCACCCACGTGCCCACCGGGCACAACCGACCTACTCTTGCACAAAGCCGCAATCTCTTGTCCGAAAACCAAAATCCTGTATCATTCCGCAACACCACACAGGTTCCCGGCAGCCCATCTGAACCTTCGCAGCACAGCAACTGTCCCGGGTACCACCTTGATTAGAACAGCCACGATAAACCGACTTCCCGAATCACGGAAATGACCCGAAAACATCGACACGCCCAGTGGTCTTCACGCTGGACGTTCATCCTTGCCACCACCGGCTCAGCAGTTGGCCTTGGCAATATCTGGAAGTTTCCTTACATGGCTGGCGAACAAGGTGGCGGGCTGTTCGTGCTGATCTATGCGGCATGTGTGCTACTGGTGGGTATACCACTGCTGATGTCGGAGATCGCGATCGGACGCCGGGGGCGACAAAATGTGGTAGACAGCATGGGAAGCCTTGCGACGGAGGCAGGTTCCAGCAGGTACTGGCAAGGCCTTGGCTGGTCAATGATGATCGGTGGCATTCTCATCCTTTCCTTCTACAGCGTGATCGCTGGCTGGGCATTCGCCTATGTGTTTCGGGTCGGCTCCGGGATGTTCGTTGATGCTGATGCGGCTCTTTCCAAACAGATATTCGCGGAACTCGTCTCTGATCCGGAGCGCCTTATGGCATGGCATACCATCTTCATGGCCATGACCATGGCCGTGGTAGCACAGGGGGTGCGGGCCGGACTGGAACGCGCTGTGCGCATACTGATGCCCTGCCTGTTCATACTGCTGCTGATCCTGGTGGGCTATGCAATGAGCACCGATCATTTCCTGCACGGGGCACGTTATCTGTTCCACCTGGATCTGGCACGACTACAGCAGAAGGAATCCCTGCAGGGCATCGTATTATCCGCAGTCGGGCACGCTTTTTTCACCCTCAGTCTGGGTATGGGCGCGATCATGATCTATGGCTCCTACCTTTCCGACCGGGTATCCATCGTCCGAGTCGCCTGCATTATCACACTGATCGATCTGGCGGTAGCGCTACTGGCCGGGCTTGCGATATTTCCCATCGTGTTTGCCTTTGGTCTTGAACCGGGCAGTGGACCAGGGTTGCTGTTTGAAACACTGCCATTGGCCTTCGGCCAAATGCCACTCGGTTCCTTCTTTGGTCTGCTGTTCTTTGTCCTGGTGCTGATCGCGGCCTGGTCATCAGCGATCTCGCTGCTGGAACCAACCGTGAACCTGTTCATGGAAAAAACCAACGCGTTTCGCCTCAAATCCACCGTAATTGTTGGTGGAATCACCTGGCTACTGGGCATACTGACCGTGTTATCCTTCAATCTCTGGGCCTTTGATTTCAACTTCATTGGCCAATCCCGCTCCAACGGCATCTTCGACATACTGGACATACTCACTACCAACGCCATGTTGCCCGTACACGGCGTTCTGCTTGCCTTGTTCACTGGCTGGAGCATGAAACGCGCCCATATCCGTGAGGAAATCGGACTGCACAGCCCGGTACTATTCAATCTGTGGCTGTTTACCGTGCGCTATGTCGCCCCGGTCGGCGTGTTTCTGGTGTTTCTGCATTCTCTTGGTTTCACCATGTCCGGATAGACGACTTGACGAACAGCAACCTTGGAACTGATCACTAAAGATGCCATCGTTTCCTTCTCCCCAGCCATGATGTATGGGCTGGTCAACGATATCGAGTCATACCCACAATTTCTGGATTGGTGCAACGAGGCGAACGTACTGGAGACACACGAAGATGGTATGACCGCTCGCCTGGGTATCCAGTTGGCGGGCCTTCGGCTGGCCGTTGTCACCCGCAACACCTGTTGCCCAGATGCCAGTATCACCATGAATTTGATGGAAGGTCCATTCAAACGGCTGGCCGGACAATGGTGCTTTGTCCCGCTGGAAACAACGTGTTCAAGCGAGGTCAGGTTCCACGTCGAGTATGAGTTCAAGAGCCGTCTGCTGGAAAAAGCCCTGAACAAACCCTTCCACAGGATCGCCGATACCCTGGTCGATCGCTTTGTCACACGCGCCTTTCAGCTTCAGAAACAGCTATGATCACAGTCCAGATCGCCTACGCAGCGGAACAGCATATCCACATCAAAACCGTGCATATCGGTGAACATGACAGTGTGGGAAACGCGATCAGCCGTTCCGGCATACTGCAGTGCTGCCCGGAGATTGACCTGGAAAAAAACCGTGTCGGGATATTCGGCAGGATTTGCAGTCTGGATAGCATCCCGACCGCGGGCGACCGGATTGAGATCTATCGTCCGCTAGCGCTGGACCCAAAGGAACAGCGGCGCATCCGGGCGGCACGCAAACACTAGACCACCACCCCCTGGCCGTTACTCGTTGTTGCCGCCCGGGGCAGTCACATCGCGCTGCAGTATCTCCTTTTCAGGGACCTGGCTCTCGGTCGGCTGCACGTCGGCTGGCGGGTCCGCCGCGGCTGCATCCTCCTCGTCCCACCCCGGGACTCGGACATCGCCAGAGATGCCGGCCAGTTTGCCGTCCTCGAACTGCAGGCTGATGTGACGCTGCCTGCGAATACCGCCACGAACCTGGTAACTATACAGATAATCCCAACGCTCCGTATCAAAAGGAGAAACCAATATCGGCGAGCCAATGATGAAACGTACCTGCTGCTTGTCCAACCCGGGTTTCAGCTTATCCAGCATCGCCTGGCTCACAACATTGCCTTGCTGAATATCGATCTTGTACAGCAACGGCGGGTTCCATTTCCCATCATAGGTCCGGCTGCAACCCACCATGGCAAGTATGCCAAGCAGGCAGCACAAACTACGGATTACTCTTGAGCGCGTGTGCAACTTCATATCAACTGCTAATGATAACCGCAGACGGTCACCTCGCTCAAATCCATGCCGAATAGCAATTGACATATACCACTTTTTTGCTTAAAAAGTGTGTCATGGACACACCAAGCAAATTCGACACCTGCTGTGCCTGAAGCCCTGAAGCATACACAGGCAATCGGTCTGGGATTGAGCCTCACGCTGCTGTGGCTGCTACTGTCCGGTATCTACACCCCGCTACTGTTGGGACTCGGGACAGTATCTGTGCTGCTGACAACACTTATCGCGCTACGCATGAATGTGGTGGATCGCGAGGGACAGCCATTTCATCTGGGCATATGGAAATTGGCCGCCTATTGGCTCTGGCTGATACGCGAGATTATCAAGGCAGACATCGCGGTATGCCGGATCATTGTGAATCCGTCGCTGCCGATACATCCGATGCTGATACGATGCCGACTGAGTCAGACCAGCAATCTCGGGCGCGTATTGTATGCCAATTCCATTACCCTGACCCCAGGTACTGTGACCGTTGATGTGGACGCTGAACACGGGGAGATTGAGGTACACACCCTCACCCGTGACACAGCAGAAGCCCTCACCGAAGGGGAAATGGATCGCCGCGTCAGTCTGGTTGAAAGGAGCGACTGATGTACATTGTGCCGATCATCGCGATACTGGTATCGATTTGCCTGGTTCTCTACTGCGCACTGGCCTACACATTGCTGTATGACAAAATACTGGCGGTCAATGTGCTTGGCACTGTCATGGTACTGTTCATCGCGGTGCACGGGTTTTTCCGCGGACGCCCGGAGTTTCTCGATATCGCGCTGGTATATGCGATGATCAACTTTATCACCACTGTTGCCATCCTCAAATTCTTCGAGTACCGGGACATGGCGCGGGGTGCCGACGAGGGAAACGAAATATGATCCTGGACACACTGTCCTGGCTGGCACTGGCGCTCGGCAGTCTGGCACTGGTCATCGGCGCTGTCGGCCTGATCCGATTTCCGGATCTGTTTTCCCGTCTGCACGCTGCCGGCGTGATCGATACCCTCGCTGTGATGCTCATCCTCTTCGGTCTATTGTTGCAGTCCGGCTTTTCCCTGATCAGCGTAAAACTTCTTATCATATTGTTTTTTCTACTATTTACCACTCCTGTATCCGCCCATGCGCTGGCCAAGACCGCACTGTATGGCAAGATATCTCCTCTGCTGGCAGAGACCGGAGACAAACCGGCAAACAGGCCAGATTGATAAAATGAACATGATCATCAACATGCTACTGCTGCTGTTCCTGATCATCGCGGCCATCGGTATCGGCCGGCAACGCAATCTGTTCGCATCGACGATGCAGATGGGCATCTTCAGCCTGCTTTCAGCCTCTGTCTTTCTCTGCATGGACGCTGTAGACGTTGCCCTGACCGAAGCCGCCGTCGGGGCAGGGATCGTCACACTGCTGTTTCTCAGCACGCTGGCACAAACCAGCTACAAGGAACACACGGGCCTGCGCAATCAATTCCCGGCATTGCTCATCACTGTTGCAACCGGATTGCTCCTGATCTACGGATTACAGGATATGCCGGCATTCGGTAGCGGTGCAGCACCTGTGCATCAATGGATAAGCCCGGACTACCTGCGTGGTACACAGGAACAAATCGGTATCCCGAACGGTGTCACCGCGGTATTGGCAAGTTATCGGGGATACGACACGCTCGGCGAGGTGGTCGTGATATTCACTTCCCTGATTGGGACACTGATGCTGCTCGGAAGAGGAAAATCGCGCAGTCCGAAAAACTGACGCCATGCATCCCACACCGAAGCAACTACCATCCCGGAACCAGCATCCGGTGAACCGATACCGACGCATAACAAAACAGCGTCAACGGAAACCGAACTGATGCAACATCATCTGGTCCTGCGCGTACTGGCCAAGTTCCTGATACCGCTGATCCTGCTGTTTGCGCTGTACGTACAATTTCATGGAGAGTACGGTCCCGGCGGAGGCTTTCAGGCCGGCATTATCTTCGCCGCCGGATTCATCCTGTACGCACTGTTGTTCGGCTTGAATACCGTACGCCGCATCCTGTCTCCCACCTATGTGCGCAACATGGCAGCCCTCGGGGTACTGATATTTTCAGGCACAGGGATGTACTGTCTGCTGCGCGGGGGCGAATTCCTCAATTATCACCTGCTCATGGCAAATCCTGTATCGGCCCAGCACCTGGGGATCGTGCTGGTCGAATTCGGCGTGGGAATAACGGTAGCCGCGACAATGATACTGCTATTCTACGTGTTTGCACGCCCCTGACAAACTGCCCGCACTTGTCCGCTCGCTGAGTGCATGGGCATACTCACGCAATTCGTTTCCGCCTTCCGCCGCTGTCTGCTACCGGGAAGCAACAGCATCAGTCAGCGTTTTGAGAAAGGCTTCGTAGACCTGCACAGACTGTCTATACTCCAACCTTCTGCTCGTGATGATCGACTGTACCTCCAGCAATGCCGCCTGATAGTCATCATTGATTACCAGATAGTCATATTCGCTGGCACAGGATATCTCTTCATACGCCAGTTCAAGACGCTGCTCAATGAGTGCCTTTTCGCTTTCCCGCCCATGCAGTCTGGCACACAATTCCTGATAGCTGGGAGGTAACACGAATATGCTGCAAACCTCACTTGTCCGGGAGCGTACAGAACGGGCTCCCTGGTAGTCTATCTCAAGGACCACATCCAGACCCTGTGCAAGCCGTTCCTCCACCCAGGCACGAGAAGTGCCATACCGATAACCAAATATCTCCGCATATTCCAGAAAGGCTCCCTCCTCGATCATCCGCCCAAAAGTGTCCTCATCAACAAAATTGTAGGACTGCCCATCCACCTCCGAGGCGCGCGGTTTACGGGTCGTATGGGACACCGAGACACACAGGTTTTCATCATACTCCTGAAGTTGCCACAGCAAAGAGGTCTTGCCTGTCCCGGAAGGAGCAGACAAGACAAACAAATGCCCTTTGCTGCGCATTTTCATGTAGGGCCGTTCAAACTGCATCGTCTGGCTTCTGTTGTCCTAGGCAAAAAACCCGTCTGGAGATTGGTATCGACAACCGGCCAACAGGGTTCTGCAAAGCTTTCATCATGCAGGCAATCGACGACATACCGGAATCGCAGGTCATTTTATCAGCCTGAGATGACTTTTCCGCAGTGCCTTCTTCTCCATCGCGTTGTCAGTCGCCGCGTCATCGGCAACCCCGATTTCAATCGCTTCAGGGAACATAATTCCACGCCCGTTTTCACGCGCATAGATAGCAAGCACCGCAGACACCGGAAAACTGACGCTATACTGCCGATCGGAAAACCGTGCCTCGAAACAGACCTTGTCATTATCAATGCATAAACCGGACGTGGCCAGTGGCGAAATGTTGAAAATAATGCGTCCATCCTTGACAAGTTCTTGTGGCACAGAAACCTGAAGAGTACTCGCATCGACAATCAGATGCGGAGTGAGGGAGTTATCCAACAACCACTCATTGATCGCACGGATCAAATATGGCCTGCTGGAACTTAACTGCGCTTCGCTCATAACGGTTTCTCGTCTAGCAGTTACCATAGCTGTCATACATTTTCTCTTTCGAAGACAGACTGTTGACAAACGCTGGACGGGAAAACAGGCGCTCCGCATAGGCACGGATCGCCTTTGCCGACGGTGGCAGACGTATGCCCTCGTATCGCAGTCGCCACAGCAATGGTGCCATACAGCAGTCGAGTAGTGAAAATTCATCCGACATAAAAAACGGCTTATGCTCGCACAGCGGGGCTATCGTGGTAAGCTGATCACGGATTTCCTTCCTGGCGGCTGTCGCCTTGAGTTCATTATCATCCTTCAGGGCATCAAACAGCGGGTACAGGTCTGTGCGTATTCGATAACGCAACTGTCGGTTTTCCGCCCGACAGATCGGTTCCACTGGCAACAACGGCGGATGAGGAAAACGTTCATCCAGGTATTCCATGATAATACTCGGCTCATAGAGTACCAGTTCCCGGCTCACCAGGGTCAGAATCCCGCCATAGGGATGATACTCCTCCAACTCCTGTGGGCGCTCACCGTCAACATATTCAAACGCCACATTGACGTCCTTTTCCATCAATACCAAACGTACGCTGTGATCCAAAGGACGCTCCAGCTCAGTATAAAGAATCATCGTGGCGCCGCGATTGGAAAATACCTCTATCCCATTCTGCACAACGCCTGATGTCCCTGTCTGTCGATCAGTCAATGCACATCTCGCCAGTATTCCCGTTTCAAAACCCATGCAATCAACAAGAACACAAACAGGTAAACCATCACCCAAAGCCCGATTCGATATCGCTTCAGTTTGACCGGTTCGCCAAGGTACACCATGAAATTGACCAGGTCGCGCACCGTATCATCATACTCCTCCGGGCTTTGCCTTCCCCGAGTCTCCAGTTCAAGCCGCGAGATCTTGAGACCACCGTCCTTTTTCTTACTGTAGACCGCCTTCTGTAAACCCTGCAATTCCCACAACACATGCGGCATGTTGACCCCGGGTAACACCAGATTGTTCATTCCGAAAGGGCGCGTGGTATCCAGATAGAAACCTTTGAGATAGGAGTAAAGCCAGTCCGCACCGCGAGAACGTGCGATTACGGACAAATCAGGCGGTACCGCGCCTCCAAAATAACGCTCGGCACTGTCTCTGCTCATTGCGACCTGCATCGTGTCTCCCGGCTTTTCATCTCCAAACAGGAAATTGGCCTGTAACACCTTTTCCGGGATATCCAGGTCCTTTGCCATTCGGTTATAACGCATGTAAGCGGCAGAATGGCAACTCAGACAGTAGTTCCGGAACAGGCGAGCGCCTCGCTGCAGGGAGGCCCGATCCTGGAGATTAAGCGACACCTCGGACAGTGCACGGCCGGTCTCCGCCGCCTGCACGGGCAAACAAAAAAAACCGCCAAGCAACAGCATAAAGAAGCGGAATTTCATGTCAACCTGTCAGGCACCCTGCGGTCATTATCCAACGCGGTATACACCGGCATCAACAGGAAAAACAGAAAATAAATGGCGGAAAACACGCGCGCCAGCACTGTGTACAGCGCTGTCGCCTCCTGCATACCGAGCCAACCCAGGGCCAGAAAACTGATAATAAAAGCACTCAGAGCGATACGGAACCAGCGGCCCCGGTAACGGATGGAACGCACCGGACTGCGATCCAGCCAGGGTAAAAACGCAAATGCCATAACTGCCACCCCCATTGCAATCACCCCACCCAACTGGTTTGGCACCGCCCGCAGGATCGCGTAGAAAGGGGTAAAGTACCATACTGGTGCGATATGATCCGGGGTCTTCAGCGGGTCCGCTGGAACAAAATTTGCATGCTCCAGAAAATAGCCTCCCATCTCCGGTGCGAAAAACACCACGGCAAAAAACACGATGAAGAATACCGTCGCACCGACTATATCCTTGACCGTATAGTAAGGATGGAACGGTATGCCATCCACAGGGACACCATTAGCGTCCTTGTTTTCCTTGATCTCTATGCCATCCGGATTGTTTGAACCGACCGTATGCAAAGCCAGGATATGCAACCCCACCAAGGCACAGAGCAGCAGCGGGAAGGCGATAACGTGTAGAGAAAAAAAGCGGTTCAGCGTAACATCCGACACCACATAGTCACCGCGTATCCACAAGGCCAGCTCATCACCAATAATGGGGATGGCGCCAAACAACGAGATTATCACCTGTGCCCCCCAGTAAGACATCTGTCCCCACGGCAATAGATAACCAAAAAACGCCTCACCCATCAGTGTCAGATAGATCAGTATACCGGTCAACCAAAGCAACTCACGCGGTTTCTTGTAGGAACCGTACAACAAACCGCGAAACATGTGCAGATAGATCACAACAAAGAAGGCAGAGGCCCCGGTGGAATGCATGTAACGGATCCACCAGCCCCAGTTGACGTCACGCATGATGTACTCCACCGAGGCAAAGGCCTCGGCAGCAGACGGCTTGTAGTTCATTGTCAACCAGATCCCGGTGAGTATCTGCAACACCAGCACCAGCAGGGACAATGCACCAAAGAAATACCAAAAGTTGAAGTTTTTCGGGGCGTAGTACTTTGCCAGATGCGCGTTCCAGTTTTCCATCAACGGAAAGCGGGCATCCACCCAGTCGCGCAAGCCGGTCAGCGCACGAAAAACCGAGTTTGTCACCTTGTTATTCATCAACTGACGCCACCATCATCTCCAATCAGGATGCGCTCGGGACCCAGAAACTGATACGGCGGCACCACCAAATTCAGCGGGGCCGGCACACCCTTGAAGACCCGCCCGGCCAAATCGAAACGGGAACCATGGCAAGGACAAAAGAAGCCGCCCTTCCAGTCATCCCCCAGCGAATGGGCCTCATCCTGCCTGGTGGCATACAACGGAGAACAACCCAGGTGGGTACAAATACCAATCACCACCAGATATTCAGGATTGCTCGCACGAGTAGCGTTTTGCGCATATTCAGGCTGCTGCCGGTCCTTTGAATCGGGGTCCCTGAGCTGCCCCCGCAGCGACTCCAGGTCTGCCAGCATGGTTTCATCACGGCGCAGTATCCAGACCGGTTTCCCCTGCCACTCCACAATCAGCAGTTCACCGGGAGACAACTGGCTGACATCCACCTCGACCGGTGCCCCGATGGCACGGGTCTTTTCGCTGGGCGTCCAGGAAGAAACAAAGGGAACGGCACCGGCAGCCACACCCACACCACCCACAATGGTGGCGGCGGTAGTCAGGAAACGACGCCGGGAGCGGTCAACGTCAGGGTTTCTCTCGCTCTGTTGCATGACTCAAATCGGACAATGCCTAAGGATCTCAAAGAGTGCGGAGTATAGCATACTCTGCGGCAGAATTATAAAAAATGAGACTTTTCAATTGGATGAAATCATTCCTCGCGCACAGTCCGGGCGGCAACGACCGGACACCCATGCACCTGAGGCAATACGGCCAGCCAGGGCCAGCTCGTACAAACGCAGGACTTTTGTCGTGCTTTAGGAGACAATTCGCCGATGCCGGATATGCACAACAACCATGCCAGCACAGTCAGTCGGACCGGCCTGTGGCTTGGCCCGACTCTCGCGCTATTAGTGCTGTGCCTGCCTGCCCCGGCCTCGCTGGCACCAGAGGCCCATCTGCTGGCAGCGATAACGGTACTTATGGCCACCTGGTGGATCAGCGATGCCTTGCCTGTCGCTGTCACTGCACTGCTGCCACTGGCACTGTTCCCCATACTCGGCATCCTGTCCGCCGACAACGTAGCTCGAAATTACGGCCACAATCTGATTTGGCTGTTCTTCGGCGGTTTTCAGATCGCCTTCGCGATAGAACGATGCGGACTGCATCGGCGTGTAGCCATGTACATGCTCGGCATTCTGGGCACCCGCCCGGAACAGATAGTGCTGGGCTTCATGCTGGCTGCCGCACTGTTATCCATGTGGCTTATCAATACCTCCGTCACGGTGATGCTGTTACCGGTCGCGCTCGCTGTTGCACGCACGGTGGACCACAAAGGCTTTGGACAAACGCTGATGCTTGGCATCGCTTATGCGGCCAGCACCGGCGGTATAGGAACCTACATCGGTACTGCCCCAAACGGTATCTTTTACCAGCAGACCAGCCTGCGTGGTATCGCGCCGGATTTCGGCGGTTGGATGCTGTTTGCGATGCCGTTGTCGCTACTGCTGACATGCTTCATCTGGTTTTATCTGACCCGTGTCAGCACACCGGACCGCCATACCTTTGTGTCCACCAGACACCCGGAACTTCAGTCCTCCCACCCACAGTGTGGACGCTGGAGCCAGGCGGAGATCGCGGTGGCTACAGTGTTTCTAGTCACCGTGTGCGCCTGGATCAGCAGACGCTTCGTGCTGGACGCAATGGGCCTGGAAGCAAACCATGTCAGCGATTCCACCATCGCCATTTTTGCCACCATTGCACTGTATCTGCTGCGCATAAAAACGGCTCAGGGCCGCTGGGAACCCCTGCTATGCTGGCAGGACAGTCTGAAAACCCCATGGCACATCCTGTTACTCTTTGGCGGCGGCTTTGCCCTTGGAACCGCCTTCCAATCCACCGGGCTATCCGCATGGCTGGGCGGCCTGCTGGCACAGGCCACGCTCGGCTGGCCGCTGGGACTGAGAATGCTGGCGGTAGTGCTGTTCATCAGCTTTCTGACCGAACTCACCTCCAATACCGCCACATCGATCATACTGCTGCCCGTGATCGGCGACCTGGCTGTAGCCTCCGGGACCGAACCCCTGCTGCTGATGGCCCCCGCCGTGCTGGCCGCATCCTGCGCATTCATGCTACCGGTCGCCACTCCGCCCAATGCGGTAGTCTATGGCTCGGGACTGGTACGACTGCCCGACATGGCAAAAACCGGGCTGGGCCTGAACCTGAGCAGCGGGGTGCTGATCGTGCTCTGGACACTCAGTTGGGGACAACTGGTGTTGTGAAATGCGGCTGGCCAGTGCCACAGCACTCCAGGCTCAGGCCTGCACCAACCTGGCCAGGGTCGACAGGAAGCGTGCATTTTCCGACTCAGTGCCGATGCTGACCCGCAGACAGTTATCCAGTTGCGGGTGGTTACCATGCAATTTCCTGATCAGGATACCCGCCTCCAGCAACTGCTGATACACCTGTGCGGCCGGATGGGAAAGCGTCCGAAACAGCAGAAAGTTCGCCGCGCTCGGCCATACCTGTATCGTATCCAGCCGGCGCATGTCCTCAAACAGTTTGTCGCGCAGCACCTTCAAACGTTCGATCTGCTGCTGTAACACTGGCAGGTGATGCGCCACAAAACACAGGCTGAATTGATTCAGGCTGCCGATATTATACGGCAGACGGAGTTTTTCCAGTTCCCGCACCCAGTCCGGACTACCGATAAGCACCCCCAGGCGCAGGCCCGCCAATCCCAGCTTGGAGGCCGTACGCAGGATCAGCATATGGGGAAAATCATGCATCACATCCAGCAGGCTGTCTTCGGCATACGGGTAATAGGCCTCATCCAGCACCACCAGTCCCGGCGCCCGTTCGATGATCGACACCAACCGGGAACGCGGAAACTCGGTCCCGGTAGGATTGTTGGGCGAAGCAATGAACAGGATAGCGGGATTGTCAACATCCATCGCCGTACACAAGGCATCGGCATCGATCTGAAAATCCGGCCCCAGTGGGATCCCCCGGAACGGCAAATCCAGACAGAGAGATAGCTGACGATACATGGCAAAGCCCGGCTCCGGAGCCATGACCCCGCGTCCGTTATGCCGCAGACCCATCAGCAAAAGCTGGATCAGTTCATCCGAACCATTGCCATACAGCGTAGCCAGGGTCTCGGGGATATCCATCAACTTGCGCATCGCCCCATCGAGTTCGACCAGGCTCGCATCGGGGTAACGGTTGACGTCCACCTGTGCCAACTCTTCCGCCCACTGCCGCCGCAGTGCCGGCGGCCAGCCCCAGGGGTTTTCCATCGCATCCAGCCTCAGCACCCCCCCAGGTCGAGGCACCTGGTAGGGCTCCATCAGCAAAAGCTGCGATTTCAGCAAGTCCTGTGGACAGCATCTCGGCATGGGCATCAACAGGCTATTGGTCGGGTTTGCCGGTCCGCAACTCAGCCGAGAGCGCATGCGCCTCCAACCCCTCCTCGCGTGCCAGGCACGCCGCGATCCGGGCCAGTTCACTGGCCGAACTCGCGGTACATCGAATGATGGAACTGTGCTTCTGAAAATCGTGCACCCCCAGCGGCGAGGAAAAACGCGCCGTGCTACCCGTTGGCAACACATGGCTGGGGCCCGCGCAGTAATCACCCAGCACCTCGGCACTCCAACTACCCATGAAGATCGCCCCGGCATGACGGATCTGTGGCAGCACCACATCCGGGTCTTCCAGCATAAGCTCCAAGTGCTCTGGCGCAAACCGGTTGACAATGACGGCCGCTTCGTTCAGATCGGACACCTGAATCAGAGCACTATTGCCCAGCGCCGCACGGATGATGTGCTCGCGTCGCATCTGCGGCAGACGTGTATCCAACTGCCGTGCGACACCGTCCAGCAATGCCGGGTCCGGGCTCAATACCACCGCAGAGGCCTGCTCATCATGCTCAAGCTGGGCAAACATGTCGATCGCCACCCAGTCAGGCGAGGCACTGGAATCCGCCACGATCAACAGTTCGGAAGGCCCGGCGATCATGTCTATGCCTACCCTGCCAAACACCAGCCGCTTTGCGACAGCAACATAGCTGTTCCCCGGACCAACAATCTTGTCGACCCGGGGAATACGGCGGGTGCCCCACGCCAGGGCGGCGACCGCCTGTGCCCCACCAATGGCAAAGGCGCGGCTGACCCCGGCCATGTTGGCCGCAGCCAGAACCAGTTCATTCAACTGTCCGTCAGGAGCCGGACTTACCATGATGATCTCTCTGACCCCAGCCACCACCGCTGGCAACACATTCATCAATACCGAAGAAGGATAGCTCGCCTTGCCGCCAGGGACATACACGCCGACCCGATCCAGCGCAGTGCAACGTTGCCCCAGGGTATTCCCCAGCGCATCGCAAAACTCCCAACCTGACTGCTTCTGACGACGATGAAAATCCAGTATCCGTTCCGCCGCATGTTCCAGGCTCTGGCGAAGTTCGGCAGATAACCGGCCACAGGCGGCTTCCATGCGCTCAGATGGAATCTCCAATTCACCATCGTCCGGTCGATACTGATCGAAACGCTGGGTATATTCCAGCACAGCTTCGTCGCCACGCTCGCGGACCGCACACAGGATGGCACTGACCTGCTGCACTATTGCTTCATCCGGTTCCTGCCACCGATCCAGAAACCTGTCCAGGCACTGCCGGAAATCATGTTGCTGGCTGTTCAGCCGGGTCCACAACATGACCATTATCCGAAACCACAACCGGACTGGACATCTCCGACCGCAACGGCGCCGCCACGCCGATGGTGTACAAAAAGCCGGAGACGCCTCACGGCGTAACGGCCACAGACTCGAATTGGCCCATAATGCGCTGCATGGCCTCCGTTCTCAGTTTCATCTGTGCCCGATTGATCACCAGCCGGGCGCTAATCTCGGCTATGGTATGCAACACAACCAGGCCATTTTTACGCAAGGTCTCCCCGGTATCCACCAAATCAATGATCTGATCGGCCAGCCCGGTCAGCGGAGCCAGCTCCATCGATCCATACAGCCGGATGACCTCCGCCTGCTGTCCCCTGGAAGAAAACCAGTTTCGGGCCGTCTCCACATATTTGGTCGCAATGCGCGGACGAAAGCCTAAGACCTCCTCTCCCGGCAGACCCGCCAGCACCATGCGACAGCGGGCGATACCCAGGTCCAAAGGCTGATACAGTGAGCGGTAGTTGCATTCCATCAACACATCAGTACCAACAATCCCCAGTTCTGCCGCACCATGTACCACATAGGCCGGGACATCCGCCGAACGAGTAACCAAAAAACGCACGCCGGCAGTGGCGGCATTGAGGATCAGCTTGCGCTCATCCATATCCACCGGGGCCAGCCCAATGCGCTCAAGTAACGGTAAGGCCTCGGAGAATACCCGCCCCTTGGCAATAGCAATCCTGATGTGATCCTTTTGCAATGCGCCCATCAGGACGGCACACGTTTGATGGGAGCCCCCAGGCGCAACAGTTTCTCCTCGATGCGCTCATAGCCACGGTCAACGTGATAGATGCGATCAACAATGGTCTCACCCTCGGCAACCAGACCCGCCAGCACCAGGCTGGCAGAGGCTCGCAGATCGGTCGCCATAACCTGAGCTCCATCCAATCGCTGCTGACCATCGACATATACCGTGTTTCCCCTGAGGCATAGCGAAGCATCCATGCGCTGCAGTTCCTGTATATGCATAAAGCGGTTCTCAAAGATCGTGTCGGTGACCTTTCCAGATCCCTCCCCGACTGCGTTCATTACTGTGATCTGCGCCTGCATATCGGTCGGAAATCCCGGAAACGGTGCAGTCACCACATCTACACAACGCGGTCTTTCCCCATGCATATCCAGGCTGATCCAGTCGTCCCCGGTATTGATGTCCGCACCAGCCTCGGAAAGCTTTTCCAGCACTGCCTCCAATAGTCCCGGGTCAGTATCCCTGGCAACCACCTTGCCCCGGGTCATCGCTGCAGCGACCAGATACGTGCCAGTTTCGATCCGATCCGGTAGTACTCGATAACAGACCCCGTGCAACTCATCCACCCCATCTATGATAATGCGCCGAGTACCAGCCCCACTGATACGTGCTCCCATCTTGTTCAAACAGTTTGCCAGGTCGACGATCTCCGGCTCGCACGCTGCATTCTCGATAACCGTCTCTCCATCCCCCAAGCTTGCCGCCAACATCAAATTTTCCGTCCCGGTAACCGTAGTCTGTTTGAGATTCAGTCTGGCCGACCGGATCCGCTCACAGCGTGCACGGACATATCCGCCGCCAACGTTAATATCCACCCCCATCGCACGCAGCCCCTCAAGATGCAGATTGATCGGGCGAGACCCAATCGCACAGCCACCCGGTAACGACACCTTGGCCTGTCCATAACGCGCAAGCAGTGCGCCCAACACCAGGATGGACGCACGCATCGTCTTCACCAGATCATAGGGAGCATCGAAGTTATCAATAGCACCGTTATCAATGCGTATCTGCATATTCTCGTTGAGCGTGATACTGGAACCCATACGGCTCAACAGTGCCATCGTAGTCGCTGTGTCCTGCAGGTGTGGCACGTTATCTATCTGCATCGGCTCCGTAGTCAGCAGAGAAGCGACAAAGATCGGCAAGGCCGAGTTTTTCGCACCCGAGATGGAAATTTCCCCTTGCAGACTACACCCCCCCTGGATGATCAGTTTATCCATTGCAAGACTAATCCGACCGGGTTTCGCGCTCCCACTGCTCCGGGGTAAAGGTCTTTATCGACAAGGCGTGTATTTCTTTCCCTACCTGCTCTCCCAAGGTACCGTAAACCATCTGGTGCTGCTGCAACAGGCTTTTACCAGCAAAGGCCTCGCTGATCACGCACGCCCGAAAATGCCGTCCATCCGATTCCAGGTCTACCTTGCAACCCGGTATCCCACGCACAATCAGTGCACGTACCGCGTCGCTGTCCACTGGCCCCTTCCCCGCATCACCTGGAGACATGCGTGCCAGACAGGGGGGACTCCCATCTCTTTTGCTCAGGAGGCATTCTTCTCGTGCAGCTTGTCGATGATCGAATCGATCCCGTTGCGCTTTATTTCCGAAGCAAAGGAACCACGGTAGGTTGAACTCAGGCTGATGTTGTCGATCAGTATGTCTACAACCTTCCATACACCATCGCGCAGAAACATCCGGTAATTCACTGGCAGGCTTTGCTCCGCACTCAATGACAGAACCGTCTTCACCACTACCAGGTCCGATCTGGAAGTCTCCTGAACAGCAAGGACTTCCACCGCATGGCCAGCATACTGGAGCAGTGCACTGGAATAGGTACGTATCAGCAAAGCACGAAACTCCTCCACAAACCGGATGCGCTGCTCCATACTGGCCTGTTTCCAGTATTCACCCAGCACCCAGCGGGACATGGTAAAAAAGTCCATGTGCGGAAGGATCAACTCGGACACCAATGCATGGAGTTTCTCCGGGTTCGCCTCCAGTTCCTGTCGATCACTGACAATCCGCTCAATGACCCCATCCGTGGTATCCCTGATCAGTTCCTGCGCCGGATGTGCCATCACCATCAGCGGGGTGAACAACACAGTCATACACAGGATTACAGATGCGGGAATGGTGTTTTTTATCATTATTCGGGACTCCAGGCCGTGTGTTGTGTGGGAAAACGGCAATCAGCGAATCAGATTATAAGACAGCTTCCCTGTGTTTCCCAACCATTTTTCGTACGCGGTCGATCTAGAACGGCCTGCATAACAGAATCAGCCGTGGCAATAGTGTCAGTGCGGCAAACAGCGCGATGATCATGGCCAATGCGGTAAACAATCCGAAATAGATGGTGGGAATGAAATTCGACAGCATCAAAATCGAAAACCCCACAATAATGGTGACCGCGGTGTAAAACATGGCCTTGCCGATATTGGCGTGACAGTGACGCATGGTCGTGGTGTAGTCGTGAAAACGTGGTAATTCCTCACCAAAACGGTAGATGTAGTGAATACTGTTGTCCGTTGCAATACCAATAGTGATCGCAGCAATGGTAATCGTCATCATGTCCAGCGGTATGTTCATCGCCCCCATCAGGCCCAGAATGACAGCCGCAGCCAGCAGATTGGGAATGATCCCCAGCACTGCCAGCAGCAATGAGCGGAACAGCACCAGTAGCATCAGCGTAATCCCCAGCATGACTGTACCCAGAGTCTTTATCTGTGACTGGAAAAGACTTTGCAGCATATTGTTATACAGCACCATCAAACCGCTGAGCTGGAATTTCCCCTCGGACAGGCCAAGCTTTTGCGGCAGTTCACTGCGGATCTGTTCCAACAACGCCTGGCGACGCAACTCCGGCATCGAGTCCATCACCCGGGCACTGATACGCGCCTCGTCATTGATCTCCGAAACGTAGGGGTCAAACATCGTGGTACGCAGGAACTCCGGCACATTTTTGCTCATCACCGCCAGTTCGATCTCGTCAAACTCCCCCTGGTTGATACGTTCCCCGACCCGAAATACCGACGCCAGAGACAACACCTTGCCGACCGCAGGCAAACTGTCCAGATAGTCGTGCACCGCCTTGATGGTATCCAAGCGCTGCAGGCTGAGCCAGGCGGTTTCCGACCGGTCGCTCTCCTCGAAGGCAGAAAACAGCATCTCCAGTTCATCGCCTTCCACCGTCGCCGCCACAGGCTCCGGCTCCTCCGACAAATCCAGCACCACCTCCAACGGCGTGGTCCCACCAAGCTGTTCATCGATTATCTTCAACCCCTGATAGATCTCGGTGTCCCGACTGAAATAATTCACAAAACTGTTCTCCACCTCCAGACGCGAGACACCCCAGAAGCTGAACACGGCAAGCAGACCCGACAGCAGCAGGAGCGCATTGCCATGACGCAGCGTCAGCCCGGCCAGCCCTGTAGTGAACCCGGACCGATCCGGACCAGAAGCAACGGCGTCCAGTCGCGGCATCAGCATCAACAAGCTGGGGAACAACAGGAACGAACTCACGAAACTGACGCACAATCCCAACGTCATCATCCAGCCAAAATGTATGACCGGCTTTATGCCGCTGACGACCAATGAACTGAAGGCAAGCATCGTGGTAAGCACGGTGAACAGACATGGCCAAACCATCAGGCTGGTAGTGCGCAGCACCAACTCGCGCTGAGCCAGTTGCGGAAAATCAGCGCGCAACTGGCGGTAGCGGACGATCAGATGGATGTTTATCGACATCGTGATGATCAACATCAGCGAGATGAAATTGGAAGAGATCACCGTCACCTGCCAGTCCATCATCCCCAGCAGGCCGATCATCAGAATCCCCGCATACAGACAACTGCCCAAAGGCAATAGCACCCAGCAGGGATGCCTGAATATCAGTCCCAGCATCACGACCAGAAACGCAAACACACTGACACCAAAAATAACCAGGTCGCTGCGAATGTAGCTGATCATGTCGTCCACGATCATCGGCACCCCGCCCAGGTGCAGCTTGCCATACTGTTTCCAAGGTTCAATGATCTCCCGTATACGCTGGATGTCATGGCTGTTACGCCGCTCCAGTTCCCGTTTCAGACCCTGGTACTCCAGTACAACCTGTTCCATCCGCCGCCGTGCCTCGGCATCCAGTCCACCCTGGCTGTATCGGCGCTGAAGCAGCGCGTCACGTTCGGTCAGCAACTTCCGAAAACGCGGGCTATCCACCAGATTGATCTGCATCCCGGTGGAACGTCCATCGGCACTGATAACCAGTTCGCTGTATATCGGGCTCTCCAACAATTCCTGACGAGCCCTGGACAGATCCACATCGGGGTCCTCCAGTGTACGTATATTCTCCGCAATGGCGCTAATCCCACCCTCTACCTGCTGCGTCAGCGGGACATCCAACATGCTGACGATGGATTCCACCGATGGCAACTGCGCGATGCTATCGCGCAGTTTGCGGATCACACGCAAGGACTCCGGCGCGAACAGATCGGCCTCCGGCGTAAAGGCTATAAACAGGAACTCGCGGGTACCGTAGCGCGCACCAAGCTGGCGAAACAGGCGCAGGTCTCTGTCATTTTCAAGCAACAGCGAGTCGGCCGAGGCATCCAACCGAAAATTGGGCAGATTCCATGCAAACACTGCGAACACACTGGCAAGCAACAGCAGTGTGAACCCAGGGTGCCGCAGCACCAATGCATCATAGATGCGCTGGATAGAACCGAAAAGGCGGCGAAACTTCATGATGCAGGACTCGTCCGATGCAAGTCCGGCGGATCGCAACCTCCATCGCGACAGCAACACCGCAACGCAACCGGATCCTCAAGGGGTCTTTTCCTCCAACTCCACTGGCAGCACATGCACCGCGGACACTCCCATCTTCAGCAACAACGGGCAGGCGACGAACAATGAGGAATAGGTACCGGCCAACACCCCCAGGATCAGGGTCAGGGAAAATCCACGTACCGTCTCACCACCCAGCAAAAACAATGACAGCAACACCAGCAACGTGGTCAGCGAGGTGGCCAATGTACGATTCAGTGTCTGGTTCAATGACAGGTTGATCACCTGTTCCGCCGAGGTTTTATGCATCCTGCGAAAATTTTCACGAATGCGATCATAGATCACGATCGTATCATTCAGCGAATAGCCGATGACAGCCAGCACCGCGGCCAGTACACTGAGGTCGAACTCCATCCGTGTCATAGAGAAAAACCCGAGCAGCAGCAGCACATCGTGCGCCAACGCCAGCACAGCGCCTACCGAAAAACGCAACTGAAACCGGATAGCCACATACAGCAGTATTCCGAACAGTGCGTAAAGCAATGCCAGTCCCCCATCCTGCGTGAGTTCATCGCCGATCTGTGGGCCTATGAACTCCACCCGGCGCAACGTGACCCGCTCGTCTTCTCGCGTCAACAATCGCAGTATCCGATCACTGACCTGGGCGTTGTTCATGCCCTGCTGGGGTGCCAGACGGATCAGTACATCCTGCTCAGTGCCAAAGTTCTGTACCCGCGCCTTGGGGAACCCCCCTTCCTTCAGCACCTGACGGATATTATCCAGCGAGGCACCCTCCGCATAGTTCAACTCAATCAGAATGCCGCCAGAGAAATCGATGCCGGGATTCAGCCGTTGCCATGCCAGGGAAACCACGGAGATCAGGACCAGCACCAGGGAAAACATCAGCGCCGACTGACCCCAACGCATAAAATCTATCTGTGGAACCTGGCTGAGAAACCTCATCGCTCGTGTGTCCTGGCCAGAAATTGCGGTGTGTAATCCAACATTCGATGCACTAGACCGGTAGTTGCTTCAGTCTCTTCTGCCCATAGAGCAGATTGATAATGGCGCGGCTAACGGTAATCGAGGTAAACATTGACGACAGAATCCCCAACGACAGGGTCACCGCAAAACCCTTGATCGGACCGGTGCCAAAACTGAACAGCACGATCGCCGCAATAAGCGTGGTAATGTTGGCATCGGCGATAGTTGAAAAAGCCCGCTCATACCCGGCATGGATACTGGCCTGCGGCGAGTTGCCATTTTGCAATTCCTCGCGTATGCGTTCGAAGATCAACACATTTGCATCTACCGCCATCCCTACCGTCAGCACAATGCCAGCGATACCCGGCAATGTCAGCGTGGCCTGAAGCATGGACAACATCGCGACTATAAATACCAGGTTCAATGCCAGCGCGATGTTTGCAACCATACCAAAGCTGCGGTAATACAACACCATGAATATCAGCACCAGGATGAAACCAAAGATCACCGATTTCAGACCACGTGCGATATTTTCCTTTCCCAGGCTTGGACCAACCGTACGCTCCTCAACAATTTCTATGGGTACCGCCAACGCACCTGCACGCAACAGCAGCGCCAGATTACGCGCCTCCTGGGGAGAATCCAGGCCGGTGATGTGAAAACGTTTGCCCAGTTGTTCCAGTATAGTGGCAACACTGATTACCTCGTTGAGCTGTTTTCTACGTTTGATCAGTTCGCCATCCTCCTCGACCGTTTCCACCTGGTTCTCAATAAACAACACCGCCATCTTGTTACCGACCTCATCGCGGGTAGCACGCAGAAACATTTGCGCCCCCTTTCCATCCAGCACGATCGACACATCCGGCTCATTGGTCTGTGGATCAAAGCCCGAGGAGGCATCCATGATATGGTCTCCGGTCAGCATCACCCGTTTCTTCAGTAACACCGGCCATCCGTTCCGATCATAGTGCAGCAACCGGCCAGGAGGTACGCGACCGCTGTCTGCCACTTCCTGTGCATCGCGTTCCTCGTCTACCATACGGAACTCCAGCGTGGCAGTCGCACCCAGTATTTCCTTCGCCCTGGCGGTATCTTCCACACCGGGAAGCTGTACCACAATGCGTTCCCGACCCTGCTGCTGCACGATCGGTTCCGCCACGCCAAGCTCATTCACCCGCTTTCGCAGCGTGGTGATATTCTGCTTGAGTGCGAATTCCTCGGCCTCCAGGATCGTCTGTTCACGGATAGCGGCAACCAACTGCATCTCACCATCTTCCTGCTGGCTGCCAATGTCCAGATCGGGGAAATCACTGGCCAGCAACGCCTGCCCCTTGCGCAATTCCTCGGCATCCTGAAATCGCAGCAGAATACCACCGCCATCGGGCCGTGTAACAGTACGGTAACGGATGTTCTTTTCGCGCATCGTGCTGCGCAGATCGGAGATGTAGCGTTCCTCCAGCTTGCGCACCGCAGCAGCCATGTCAACTTCCATCAGAAAGTGCACACCGCCACGCAGATCCAGGCCAAGAAACATCGGCTGCATCCCCATCCTGCGCAGCCAGCCCGGCGCCGTTGTCTGCAGCTTCAGCGCCACGACAAAGGACCGTCCCAGCGCCTCGCTGAGTACCTCCCTTGCCCTGAGCCGGGTGTCATTATCACCAAACAGCAACGTAAAGCTCTGCTCGTCAAACTCCATTGAAAGCGCACTGATCCCGGCCGTCTCAAGGGCCTGTTCCACATCATAGCGCAGCAGATCACTGATCTCCGCACCACGCAATGGGGATATCTGCAGCGCAGGCGCCTGTCTGTAGAGGTTGGGTAGCACATAGATTGTGCCTATAGCCAACACCACCACTATCAGGACATACCGCCACATCGGGTATCTGTTCATGTGCCTCCCTCCGGGAGTATGGGGGACAATCTGTACAACAACACGCGCCGCTGTGCTTACAAACTCTTCAATGAGCCTTTAGGCAATATCTGGGAGACGGCATGCTTCTGTATCTTGACCGCCGTGTTATCCGCCACCTCAAGCAGGATGAAATTATCACCCACTTCCCGGATCTTGCCCAGCAAACCACCGTTGATAACGACCTCATCTCCCTTGGCCAACGATGAAACGAGTTGTTTGTGCTGCTTCGCCTGCTTCATCTGCGGGCGGATGATCATCAGATACATCAACCCCATGAAAATGATAAGCATGAACAGGAAACCACCTCCGCCGGTTTCCGGTGGAGTGGCACTGGCCCATGCCTCAGGGAAAAATATGTTTGTCACAGCGATTGACTTCAAACAGGCTCGGGGAGCGATTGTACCGGGAACCCTGCCCGAGGGGAAGCCGTTGCCCCGTCACGCTCGACGCCACCTCGTCCATGGCACACTGCACGGTCCACATCCGGACGGTACCCGGGAACTTGGCCACACCGCCGACAGGCAAACCTGGTAGCATGGCAATCGTTGCCGGGTCGGCAACAACCGATATCTCTCCATGTGAGCACGGATGGTGTTATCAATGGCGCCACCTGGAACCAATCAATGTGGCCAAGCTTCTGGTGCGGGAACCCACCGCCCGCCGCATCCGAATACGCGCCGGCGTGGCTTGGTGTACCGGTAGAAGCGGGTTCAGAAGCGGACGTCGAACCCGACGCCGCCACCGAAATCGTGGTTATCCTCGTCACCGGCAGAGGCGTAAAACCCCTCCCCGGAGAACGTCACCACACCCACAACACTGTTCCAACTCATCGTGCCACCAAGACGAAAACGGCCCCAGGTCGCCTCCGCCTCCGAGGAAAGCTTCGTCCCCGATGCCGTCACATCGCGGTCCGACGAAAACTCATGCTCCACATCCAGCGACGCAAACAAACGCCCCTCCCGTGCCCCAGTGCCCCCGAACCCGGTCTCAGCCAGCACCCCCAGGCGCCCCTTGAGACTCGTCGCCGAACCAGGAGAGACCCGGCCACCATCCTGGATCCCCGCCAGATCATCGAAGTCGTCAATATCAACCGACGACCAGGAAAGACCTCCACGCGGGGTCAATGTCACACCGTCCATCCCCTTCACCGCCACGCGCCTGCCACCTTCCACGTCGACCCCGTAGCCCATACCGGTGAAATCGGATTTCAGCGTACCACGCTCGCTGGAGTTCGTATCGATGTCATGAAACCCCGTGTACGAGAAGCGCCCATCCATATACAGACCGGTCTCATTGCGAAGCATCGCCGAAACACCAACGCCGGTACCACTCACTTCGATCTTGCCACCATCCTGCACCACCGCCTGCCCCTGCCGATGGTGCAGGCTCAGCCCCAACAGCAACGGCTTGTCGACAACGGGAATGTCCACACCCGCCTCGATACCATAGTGCGAGAAATCCCAGACCAGTTCCTTGCCACGATAGTCCTTCGAGGTCGTGGATTCGTCCATACGGCGCCTGCCATCACCGCCCCCAACGCGTGCCCAGGCGCCCACACCATCGCCAGCGCGTGTCACCACCGTCTGCGCAGCGCGGTACGGGATATGCCCGTTCAGGTCCAGCAACACCGACGGCAGCGCCTCGTAGACACGGGCACGGGGGGCGTAAACCCGAGACTCCGTCCCGGGCACCCGCCGGAACTCGAAGCCACCACCCGTGAGCTCTGTCAGCATGGTCCGGTACACGATGTCGAAGATACCCATCGACTCCCCGTGCATATCCACCGAGTCACCCATCGTCACGCCCTGGAAAGTCGTTGTTCCGCCGCTGTTCAGGATCTGGCCCTCGATGTTGCCGGTCAACCCGTTCTCGTCCCGCTGCAGGACGATAGTCAAGTCCTCATTGTCCCCGGTACTGACCCCCACGCCCGAGGCCGCCTTCACCTGTGCCTCAGGCCCGATGACGAGTGTCCCACTGTTCATTATCTTCACACCGGCACATTTCTCGTTTCCTCCGTCGCCACATGTGTCACCACCACCCGCGACCGTGCCCATGATGGTAACCTTCTGCATATCCTTGTCCGCAACGCTATCGACAAGCACACCGTTCTTTTTTGCGGTTACCATCGCGCCGCTGTCGATGACGACTTCAGTCTCTCCTCCGCCATCGTTTTGCACGTGAACGCCGTTAACCCCGGCATCGATCATCACACCTCCAGCCACTCTCACCTTCGCCATACTTGTGCCTCTGGAAAGTCGGTTCACCGCACGCACTCCATCGCCCGGCGAGACGATGGTGCCACCTGTCACATCGATCTCCACAGGAACACTGTTCGTATTCGCAGGACTAGTCGCCAGGGCCGTGATGGCAGCTACAGTGTACTCCACTCCATCTCTCTGCGTGACCGTTGGAGCCCCGTTGAGGGTAATGTCGCCGCTCGATACGATGGAGATTTTCCCTATGACATCCGAGGGGTTGTCGTTGCGGGCAAAGATACCACGGGCCACCAGCGTTTGCTTCTCTGTGTTAGCCTCATTCCACACTGTGATACTGCCGGTGTTGACTATCGATATCTCACCGGTACTGCTACTCCGCACCGATATACCAACCACTTCTGCATAAATGGCCCCCGCATTGACCACACGGACATTGCCGGTATCTGCGGCATTGCGGTTCCGTATCCGGATGCCGAACTGCCCAACGTAGGAGTCTTCCGTGCCAATCCGTGCTTCACTACCGGTGACAACAGTCAACGCGCCACGCGCATTTGGTCTCTGCACGATATAGATCCCGCTGCTTCCAGCGCCAGTGGCCTGAATAGTGCCTCCCATCATATTGACCGTGATCGGTGTGGACAGACCCGCGGTAGCCCTGTCTGCCAAAATATAAACGCCGGACGCGCCGTCAGCGGTCGTGGTGATGGCCGTCCCCTCGGTCGGAGGTGAAACGGTCAGTTCCAGACCGTTCTCAATGCCTGTTCCGCCACTACCCACGTACTGGATACCCATCGGGTAGCTCGCATCATCGCAGGTAACCTTGGGCGGGTCGCCCGCCGGGTCACCGCAGGCATTGGCCTGCGCCTGCACGGCAACGGGGAGCAAGACCGCCAGCAACAATAACAGCCCGATCAGAATAGCCCCGCGATCGAGTCCCATACGGGCACACCGCGGATTGCAAATGCTAAAAAAACTCCCCTCCGGGCCGGAAGAAAAACCTGGAATGCCTGGAACTCTGCTATCTGGAATCACGAATAATCTCCGTCAATAAGTGCGGTACGTGTGGTTGAAGTGCGGTACGTTGTGGTTGGTTCAACTACCCCACACCACCAAACGGACTCACGGATAGCAGCAATGGGTGACTGTAGTATAAGTATAACAAAATGCATGGACCGGCAACCAAAGCTACGTTGTGCCAACGCCATTATATCCTTTGGGATACATAATACAATAATATCCTCAACCCAACGAAAGTTATTTCTTGTTTCTACTCACAACTGCCTAATTATATTTCCATTTCTGTATACAACATATTGAACATCCGCAAGCTACCGGGCAACTATCCAATCTACCTGGAATCGCCCAGATTCGGAAGTGCAGTGCCAATCGCAGACCAACTCGGGTACCCGGGTAAACACCGTAATGCGGCCGAGTTTCTGGTACCGGAACCACCGCCACATAGCCGAACCCGCGCCGGCGTGGCCTGGTGTACCGGTAGAAGCGGGTTCAGAAGCGGACGTCGAACCCGACGCCGCCACCGAAATCGTGGTTATCCTCGTCACCGGCAGAGGCGTAAAACCCCTCCCCGGAGAACGTCACCATACCCACAACACTGTTCCAACTCATCGTGCCACCAAGACGAAAACGGCCCCAGGTCGCCTCCGCCTCCGAGGAAAGCTTCGTCCCCGATGCCGTCACATCGCGGTCCGACGAAAACTCATGCTCCACATCCAGCGACGCAAACAAACGCCCCTCCCGTGCCCCAGTGCCCCCGAACCCGGTCTCAGCCAGCACCCCCAGGCGCCCCTTGAGACTCGTCGCCGAACCAGGAGAGACCCGGCCACCATCCTGGATCCCCGCCAGATCATCGAAGTCGTCAATATCAACCGACGACCAGGAAAGACCTCCACGCGGGGTCAATGTCACACCGTCCATCCCCTTCACCGCCACGCGCCTGCCACCTTCCACGTCGACCCCGTAGCCCATACCGGTGAAATCGGATTTCAGCGTACCACGCTCGCTGGAGTTCGTATCGATGTCATGAAACCCCGTGTACGAGAAGCGCCCATCCACATACAGACCGGTCTCGTTGCGAAGCATCGCCGAAACACCAACGCCGGTACCACTCACTTCGATCTTGCCACCATCCTGCACCACCGCCTGCCCCTGCCGATGGTGCAGGCTCAGCCCCAACAGCAACGGCTTGTCGACAACGGGAATGTCCACACCCGCCTCGATACCATAGTGCGAAAAGTCCCAGACCAGTTCCTTGCCACGATAGTCCTTCGAGGTCGTGGATTCGTCCATACGGCGCCTGCCATCACCGCCCCCAACGCGTGCCCAGGCGCCCACACCATCGCCAGCGCGTGTCACCACCGTCTGCGCAGCGCGGTACGGGATATGCCCGTTCAGGTCCAGCAACACCGACGGCAGCGCCTCGTAGACGCGGGCACGGGGAGCGTAAACCCGAGACTCCGTCCCGGGCACCCGCCGGAACTCGAAGCCACCACCCTGAAGCTCTGTCAGCATGGTCCGGTACACGATGTCGAAGATACCCATCGACTCCCCGTGCATATCCACCGGCTCACCCATCGTCACGCCCTGGAAGGTCGTTGTTCCGCCGCTGTTCAGGATCTGGCCCTCGATGTTGCCGGTCAACCCGTCTTCATCCCGCTGCAGGACGATGGTGAGGTCCTGGTTATCCCCGGTTTCAACCCCCACACCTGAGGCCGCCTTCACCTGCCCTTCGGGTCCGACGACAAGCGTGCCACCACTCTTCATCATCACACCGGCGCATTTCCCATTGTTACCTCTGCGGCATTCGTTGCCACCGCCCGTGACTGTGCCCATGATAGTGACCTTCTGCATGTTCTTGTCTGCGGAACTGTCGAAATAGACACCGTCCTTGCCACCGGTGACCATTGCGCCGCTGTCGACGACAACTTCGGCCTCACCACGACCTCGGTTCACCGCTCGAATGCCGTTATACCCGGCATCGATCATCACGCCTCCGGCCACTTTCACCTTCACCATACTTGTACCTCCACCCCACTGGTTCCCCACCGACACACCATGGGCAGGCGAGGTGATAGTGCCACCTGTCACATCGATATTCACGGGAATACTGTTCATATTATTGTTCCCGACGAACCTGCTCGCCACGGCTAAGATGGCAGCTACCGGGACATTCCCCCTGATCGTCGGGGCGCCATAGAGGGTGATATTGCCGCTCGAAACGATGGAGATACCCTTTCCTGTGCCAGCCGAGTCGTCCCATGTTTCACCTGCGCTATCGTTGCGGGCATAGATGCCGCGTCCCCACACCTCCTGGTCGTGCGAGTTATCCCTGTCCCACACCGTGATGTCACCGGTGTTGACGATCGATACCGCACCGGGACCCTTGTGCCACACATATATACCAACCCCATCTGCGTAAATGTCCGCGGCATTGACGACGCCGATATCGCTGGTGTCTGCGACATTGGCATTCCGTACCCGGATACCGAATCTCTTGATATAGGAATCCTGCGTGCCGAGCCTCGCTTCGCTCCCGGTAGTGACAGTCAGCGCACCCTGCGACTTCGGGCGCTGGGAGATATTCACCGCATAGTGACCGGCCTGGATCGTGCCTCCCATCACGTTGACCGTGATCGGCGTGCGCGGTTCCCCAACATCCCGTTGCGCATAGATACGAATACCATCTTGTCTGTTACCCGCAGTCGCGGTAATGGTCGTTCCTCCGGATGGAGGCGCAACGGTCAATTCCAGAGCGCTCTCGATGCCGCTTCCGGAACCCACATACTGGATACCCACCGGGTAGCTCTCAGCATCGCAGGTGACCTTGGGTGGGTCACCCGCCGGCTCACCGCAGGGATTGGCCTGCGCCTGCGCGGCGACGGGAAGCAAGACCAGTAGCAACACTGACAACCCGCTCAAGACCGCCCCGAGAGCCCCACACTGGCGCCGCACGGGTTGCAAATGGCAAAAAACGCTCCCCTCCGGGCCGGAAAAACCCGGGATACTTTGACCCTGCTTATCGTCTCGAACCACGACCACCCCCATCATAATTTCTTGGTTTTCCGCACACACACATCGCCTGAAGACACTGGCTCGGCAGTAACTTTGTCGTCACCCAACATCAACAGCTTCAAGATATTACTAGCACACGGTACACTAGCAGATTGATTTATTCAAGACTTTTCGCAGGAGTTTCATTCACAAAGCGGACTGCGAACCCGATGCCGCCGTTCTTCACCACCGCCTGCCCCTGCCAAAGACGTCAAGCCTTCGGCGGAGGGTCTTCCCTCCTCCGCAGCAGCTATCGCCTCGCGGCCGGCTTCTGCGATTTCCCGGGGGGAGTAATTCAGAGGCGTCATCCAGGCCACGTTTACCAGCCGCTCGTGCCTCCAGTCTACCAAGTGTGCCCTGCAGCAGACGGTGGATGAGGGCGCTTTTTCTACCCCAACCGGGCAGAAACAACAACCCCATAACTCTTATCCCAGTCTCGACATGCTATCTGAACGCGGACAGTTTCAAGTCCAGTGCGTGTCGAGACAAACGGTCCAGGCGAGCCGTTTTTGCTGTTTGTGCCATACAGGCGCAAGACACCTTATGGCTCATACCGACATACCGGAAGCGCTCGCCGGCGGGAGGGCAGGGTCGTCGGCTGCCCCGGTCCCCTCAACAACTCCAGCTTGTTCAAGGAAATCACGCTGGAACTCGGAGAAACGCCCATCTTCGATGGCCGTCCTGATTTGGCACAACAGGCGATGATAGTAGTGTATGTTATGCAGACTCTGCAACCTGGCCCCCAGCATCTCCCGATTCCTGTCCAGATGGTGCAGGTAAGCGCGGGAGAAACTCCGGCACGTGTAGCAGTCACAGGCCGGGTCCAACGCCCGCTCGTCCCGACGGTGGCAGGCATTGCGGATACGCACCACCCCGGTACTGGTATACAGATGCCCGTTGCGGGCGTTGCGGGTCGGCAACACACAGTCAAACATGTCTATCCCGAAGGCCACCGCCCGCACGATGTCCTGCGGCGTCCCCACCCCCATCAGGTAACGCGGCTTGTCCGCCGGCAGACGGCTGGCACACAGGTCGGCAAGCGCCAGCATCTGTGCCATCGGCTCCCCCACCGACAGACCGCCAATGGCATAGCCCGGGAAATCCATCTGCGTCAGACGTTCCACCGATTCCTCCCGCAGCACAGGATACATGCCTCCCTGGACGATACCGAACAACGCGGATGGATGCCCGCCATGCGCCTGTTGACAACTGCGTGCCCAGCGCAGCGAACGGTGCATCGCGGACTCCGCCTCTACCCAGGCCGCTGCATGGTTTATACATTCGTCAAAACACATCAGGATATCCGCATTCAACTGCTGCTGTATCCTGATCGACTCACGCGGCCCCAGGAATACCCGATCCCCATTGAGTGGTGAGGAAAACCAGACCCCGTCCTCCGTAATACGCCGCGAATGCGCCAGGCTATATACCTGAAAGCCACCGGAATCGGTCAGGATCGGCCCCTCCCAGTGCATGAATGCATGCAGCCCGCCCAGTGCCTCGATCAATACCCCTCCCGGTCTGAGCATCAGATGAAAGGCGTTGGCTAAAATGATCTGGCTACCCGCAGTATGCAGATCTTCCGGACTCAACGATTTGACCGCGGCATAGGTGCCCACCGGCATGAACACCGGTGTGTCTACCCGGCCGCGTGGCAGATCGATGCGACCGCGCCGGGCGCCGGCATCGGTGACCAGCAACTCAAAGCGCATGGCGTTGCAACAGCATGGCATCACCATAGCTGTAAAAACGGTAGCCGGCGGCCGCCGCATGGGCGTAGGCCTGCTGTATCCGCCGGTAGCCCGCAAAGGCTGAGACCAGAACCAGCAGCGAGGTCTCCGGCCAATGAAAATTCGTGATCAGCATATCCACGACCCGGAACCGAAAACCGGGGCGAATAAACAGATCGGTCATGCCGGAGAACGGCCTCAGCGTCCCGTCAAAGGCAGCGGTCTCCAGACAGCGCACCACCGTGGTGCCGACCGCAATTACCCGTCCCCTGCGGCGGCGGGTCTGTTCGATGGCAGCAACCGTATCGCTGTCTATACCGGCATATTCACTGTGCATTCGATGGTCCTCGACACGTCCGCGCACAGACAAAAAGGTCCCGGCGCCGACATGCAAGGTGATGAAACAGTGAGAAATCCCGCGCTCGCGCAATTGCTCCAGCAGGCCAGTGGTGAAATGCAAACCCGCGGTGGGAGCCGCCACCGCCCCCGGATGACGGGCAAAGACGGTCTGGTAGCGGGCCTGATCCTGCGCCTCAACTGCCCGGCTGATGTACGGGGGCAACGGAATGTGCCCATGCTCCCGCAACAATCTGTCCAGCGTATGCCCGGCAGGGCCGATCCGAAAGCGGGACAAGCCTTCCTCGTGCCCAAGGGTCTGCAGCCAGACCTGCGGCGCAACCCACACCCGACTGCCCGGACGCAGCGATCTGGCCCGACGCAGGCGGGCCAGGAAATGCCGTTCATCCAGTTCGCGTTCCAGCAATATATCCAGCTTGCCTCCGGTATCCTTGTGCCCGTAGAGCCTGGCTGGCAGCACCCGGGTATCATTGAGCACCAACAGGTCGCCTGCGCGCAGCAGCGAGGGCAACTCGCTGAAGTGGTGGTCGACGGCATCATCGCCGCCAGCAGGCAACAGCAGCAGACGGCTGTCACCGCGCTCGGCCGGGGGCCGGAGCGCAATCTGCCCCCTGGGAACGGGGTATTCAAACTCGCTCTGAGATAACATGCCGCATGATGTTACAGCAAACGGCCGCAAGGCATGGTCCCGACGCACCATGATCGAAAGCGCACACCGCGGCACGCCGCCGGACGGCCGCTCCACCGGGCGCGACCACCGACAGCTACCGTTCCCGGGAAGTGCGGACGATCTCCCGTGCCAGAGTCTTGATCTGGGTATCGTAGAGCAGCAATTCGCCTCCCGTCTTGACCGCCATCAGCCCTATCCGGGCAAGTAACAGCAGTAGTAGCAACACGATAATCCAGGCGACAAAATAGCTCAGGCGCAGACCCTTACCGAGATCCTGCTGTTCCCCATTACGTCCCTCCGAGACGCCTAGCATTCCCCTGCGCACCGGTTCGATGGTACGGTCCAGGTTGGAACGCCGTTCGATCTCCACCGCCCAACTGTCCACAATGCCCGGGTCCTGATAGATATCCTGCACAGCGGCGAAGGTCTTCAACACCACCCACAGACCCAACAGCAGCACCAGCAACCCACAGGCACGTGCGACCAGGGCAGTTATCTGAAGTATTGTCTCATTCATAATGTGATCTTCCGGGGCGGTGGTGGCGGTAGTATTTGGACCACATCGGATTATACGTGAGAATGTGCAGGATATGAATTACCTTTGCTACCGCCTGGGCAATGCCGTGATCGTCACTGCGGGGGTCTGCACACTGGTGTTTCTGCTGATCCATGTGGTGCCAGGCGACCCGGTGGAGGTAATACTGGGGGAAACTGCCACCGCCGCTGACCGGGAAGCCTTGCGCGCCAGCCTGGGTCTGGATCAGCCGCTGCTGCAACAATGGCTGAACTATCTGCAAGGACTGGCCCGACTGGAACTGGGCCAGTCGCTGTATTCCGGGGAACCGGTCAGTGGGCTGCTGGTACAACATACCGTGCCAACGCTGGAACTGACACTGCTGGCACTGTGCTGCGCACTACTGATCGCGCTGCCACTGGGGATACTGGCCGCGCTACGGCAGGGCACACTGTGGGATCGGACAGCAATGGCCATCGCCGTCTTCGGGGTATCCATTCCCAACTTCTGGATGGGGCCGATGCTGATCCTGATATTCTCGTTCTGGCTGGGATGGTTCCCGGTCAGCGGGCGGCAGGAGGCAACCGCCATCGTACTGCCTGCGCTAACCCTGGGAACCGCGCTGGCCGGCGTGCTGTCGCGCATGATCCGGGCCAGTCTGCTGGAGGTGCTGCAGGAGGAATACCTCACGGCGGCACGCGCACGCGGCCTGCATCCGCTGCCGGTATTGATCCATCACGCACTACGCAACGCCTCGCTGCCAGTAGTGACAGTACTGGGCATGCAACTCGGGGCACTGTTGGCAGGTGCGGTGATCACCGAGACCGTATTCGCCTGGCCCGGCATCGGGCAACTACTGGTGGAAGCCATACAACGGCGCGACTATCCGGTATTGCAGGCCTGTGTATTACTGATCAGTCTTGGCTATGTGCTGGTCAATCTGCTTACCGACCTGCTGTATGCGAGCCTCGACCCACGCGTCAGGTTGCACCGATGAAAATCCCGCTATATGCCGGTGGTGGACTGCTGTTGCTCTGGCTGCTGTGTGCGCTGGGCGGAAACCTGCTGACATCCTCGGCGAACACCATCCAACTCGAAAACATCCTCGCCGGCCCACAAGCTGGCGCGTGGCTGGGATACGATGAACTCGGGCGCGATATCCTGCCACGACTACTGCTGGGTGCACGCAATTCACTGCTGGTAGTCCTCGCGGTGGTGCCGGCATCCTTTTTGATCGGTGTCCTGCTCGGAACGGCTGCCGCCTGGTTCGGCGGACTGACGGAACGCCTGGTGGTGCTGCTGGTGGACGTGTTCATGGCCTTTCCAGGGATCCTGCTGGCCATCGCCTTTGCCGCGCTGCTGGGACCGGGACTGGGCAATGCGGCACTGGCACTGGTACTGACCGGATGGACCGGCTTTGCCCGACTGGCACGCGCCCAGACACTCAGCATCCGGGAACGGGCACACATAGATGCCGCCACCGCGCTGGGCAGCGGGCATGGTCGCATCATCGCACGGCATGTACTGCCGCTGATCCTGGCCCCACTGCTGGTGGAAGCGAGCTTCGCGTTGTCCGCCGTGGTGATAGCAGAGGCCAGCCTGTCCTTTCTTGGTCTGGGAGTACAACCACCAGCAGCCTCCTGGGGCAGTATGATCCGCGAAGGCGCCCGCTACATGCTGGTCGCCCCACACCTGGTACTGGCACCGGGAATGGCGATATTCAGCGTCGTGCTGGCAAGCAATCTGCTCGGCGACCGACTGCGTGACCATCTCGATAAAAAATCACGCTTCCCGGCCGGGCCTGGACGGCCCGCCACCACAACATAAATGGACGACACACGGGCTGGACCATGCCGCTCGGACCACTGATGTGTGACCTCCATGGTGCTGCGCTCAGCACCGTGGAACGCGAGGTGCTGCAACATCCACTGATCGGCGGAGTCATCCTGTTCGAACGCAACTACGAATCCCCTGCGCAACTGTATCAACTGACCGAGCAACTGCATGCGCTACGCACCCCACCGCTGCTCATCGGGGTGGATCAGGAAGGTGGCAGGATACAGCGCTTCCACAACGGATTCAGTCGGCTGCCCTCCAGTCATTCGCTCGGCAAACTGTATGCGAACAACCCACGCCAGGCCAGTGCCGTTGCCAGCAGTGCAGGCTGGCTGATGGCAACGGAACTGTTGGCCACCGGGGTCGATTTCAGCTTCGCCCCGGTGCTGGATTTGGATCGAGGCAACAGTATGGTGCTCAGCGAACGGACATTTTCCCGCAACCCGGATGTGGTAACCACACTGGCCCGATATTATATCCGCGGTATGCACCGTGCCGGCATGGCAGCAGTAGGCAAACACTTTCCGGGGCACGGCGGAGTCAAGGAGGATTCCCATACCGAAACCCCTGTCGACCAACGCGAGTACCGCGACCTCTACATGGCCGACATGCGTCCTTTCATCCGGCTGGCAACGGATGCGCTGGCGGCGATTATGCCAGCGCATATCCGCTTCCCGCATGTGGATGAACCACCCGCGGGTTTTTCCCGGGTCTGGCTGCAACAAGTGCTGCGCAAGGAACTGCGCTTCGGCGGGGCAATCTTCAGTGATGATCTCAACATGCAGGGCGCGGCCACCGCGGGCGACCTTCCGCAACGCGCCCGGGCCGCACTTGATGCAGGATGCGATATGGTGCTACTCTGCAACAGTCAGCAGAAGCTGGCGCAGGTGATCGATGCGCTTTCCACTGAACTCAACCCGGTCTCACAGCCACGACTGTTGCGTATGCACGGGAAACCTGCCACCTTCCGGAAACTGCCAGAACTGAGTGCTCTGCCGGAATGGAAGAAAGCGGTTGATCAGATTGCGCCATGCTTGATGTCTGCGCTCGATAAACCAGAGTAGAACATGTGCCACCTGTTACATATTTCACGCCGCGCCTTCGGTGCTGCACTGTTCTCGTTCGCCTTGTCCTGTGCCCAGGCCGCACTGGCACAACCGTCCGACAAGGGCTCGCTGTTCGCCTACAGGGACGCCGTCCGCGCACCGTCCATGCCAGGCTGCCGCGAGCACGATATGCGTATACTCGAACGCGATCTGAACAAATCCGTGCCGTGGGGAGACGGACGTTTTTGGCGCATCAGCCGCAATGGCAAAACCAGCTACCTGCTCGGCACCATGCATGTTGCCGACCCGAGAATAAAAGCCCTGCCTGCGGAACTGGAGAGGGTGTTGCCGGAATTGCGGCAGGTATACATCGAAGTCCTGCTGAACGCGGAGTCCACACAAACCTTTGCAATCACCATGCTCCAGGAACCTGATGTACCCACACTGAAGGAATTACTGTCCGCGGAACTCTATCAACGCACTGCGCAGATCCTGCAACGCTACTATATGCCGGAGCAGGCGGTAAACAGACTGGAGCCCTGGGCCGCGTTCGTCACCATGCTCTATCCACCGGATACTGCCCTCAAGGAACCGATGGATGCCTACGTGGCAAGGCGTGCCACCGAGGCAGGCATCCCGGTAAAGGGATTGGAGACCATACAGGAACAATTGGATCTGCTGGACACATTGGCACTGGAGGAACAACTGTGGCTGCTGCGGGACACGGTGTGCTACTACGAGGTGATGATGCAGGATATGGAGGTAATGAAGCAGCTTTATCTGGAAGACGACATGGTCACACTGTACAATTTTGGCACGATACTTCCTGATGTCGGGAAAGCGCTCTATGAGCGACTGTTGCATCGTATGGTGACTGAGCGAAATCTCAGGATGTTCGAACGGATGCAACCGGCGATGGCTGCGGGCGGTGCCCTGGTGGCAGTAGGTGCAATGCATCTCCCGGGCGAAAACGGCTTGCTTGCACTGCTGGCCGCGGACGGTTATACATTGAAGCTGCTGAACGCCTCCTCTCAGTAGCCTGTTTGTCCTCTCTCCCGCACGAAGACCATGTGCCGGATTTCATCACATCACACTGAATCATGAGTGCCTGGATCGCATATGTGTTTCTGATCGTGCTGGTCATTGGCCTGCTGGACCTGCTGCACAAGAAGCTGCTGGTAAGATTGATCGCCGGCGCGGAGGGCAGCAAGAACATCTGGGACGATATTCTGGTGTATTCGCTGCGCAAGCCGATACGACTGCTGATCTGGGTGCTGGGATGCCACCTGATCGTGGACATACTGCTTACACAAACCTCTGCCGGGATATTTCAGGTCTTCTCGCTGGTCGGGAAACTCGGCTTCATTATCTCGTTGGCATGGTTTCTGTCCAATCTGATCCGGGAGATAGAACGCCATACCATCGAACACAAGCTGAAAATTTCGGAACGTCTGGATGAAACCGCAACCAGCGCGATCAGCAAGATATTGCTGGCTGCCGTGTACATTACCACGGTTCTGGTATTGTTGCAGAGTTCCGGATTCAGTATTTCCGGGGTACTCGCCTTTGGTGGGGTTGGTGGGATCGCTGTTGGGTTTGCCGCCCGGGATCTGTTGGCAAACTTCTTCGGTGGATTGATGATCTACATGGATCGCCCTTTCGTCGTAGGAGACTGGGTACGCTCACCGGACAAGGAGATCGAAGGCATAGTGGAACATATCGGCTGGCGCCTGACCCGCATCCGCCGCTTTGACAGACGGCCCTTGTATGTCCCGAATTCACTGTTCAACACGATCTCGCTGGAAAATCCATCGCGCATGTTGAACCGGCGCATCCATGAAACGATCGGCATACGCTATGACGATTTGGAACAGATGCATCATATCGTCGAAGACGTAAAGGCGATGCTGCGGGAACATCCGGACATAGATCAAAACCAGGTGACAATTGTCGCCTTCGACCGCTGTTCCGAATCATCGCTGGATTTTTTCGTCTATACCTACACCAAAACCACCGCCTGGGTAAAGTTCCACACAGTAAAGCAGGATGTGATGCTACGCGTCCTGCAGATAATCCAGCAACATGGGGCACAGTGCGCCTTCCCGACCTCGACACTGCATATCAAGTCATCAACACCACCGCCGTTTGAGGACAGGATGAGGTGATATGCGCTACCGTTTCAGCAAGATGCAGGGAAACGAAAATGATTTCGTGGTATTTGATGGATTCAACCATCCGCTACCGGGACTCGACCCGGAACAGGTTCGCCATATCGCCCACAGACGCCGGGGTGTCGGTTGTGATCAGGTGCTGACGCTGGAACGCTGCGCCGATGCCGATGTACATTACCGCGTCTATAACGCGGATGGGAGCGAATCCATGCAATGTGGCAACGGCGCCCGCTGTGTCGCCGTATACCTGCGCAGACAGGGACGCTTCCATGCCGACTCGATACGGGCCAGGACCGGAGGTGGAGAACTGCTTTTGCGGTTTGACCAGCGCGGAGAACCACAGGTCAACATGGGACTGCCATGCTTTGAACCTGAACATGTCCCGGTGGACTTCCCGGAGTACCAGTCGCGTTACCCGGTGCAGGTAGACGGGCAACGGCATTTTCTTGCCGCCCTGTCCATCGCCAATCCCCACGCCGTACTGCAGGTGGATGACACCGATACGGCTCCGGTACAGCAGCTTGGTTCCGCCATTCAACAACTGCCCTGCTTCCCGCAGGGAGTCAATGTGGGCTTCATGCAGATTTGCGCAACAGACCATATTCGCCTGCGGGTGTTTGAGCGCGGGGCTGGAGAGACTCCGGCCTGCGGCAGCGGGGCCTGTGCCGCAGTGGTGGCTGGCCACGTCTGGGAACTGCTTGGCACGCACGTCAAGGTCAGTATGCGGGGCGGAGAGCTGGACGTGGAGTGGCACGGGAAACAGGCACCGGTATGGTTGACGGGTCCGGCAAACTTCTGTTTTGAGGGCAGCATGGAGCTATGAACAAACCGGTCTCCGATACGGCGCTACCCACTGCCGAGGCAGTGACGGAATATTTGCGCGCACACCCGAATTTTTTCTCTGCCCATACGGAATTGCTCGCCGACCTGCACATTCCTCACAGCGCGGGCACGGCCGTTTCACTGGTGGAAAAACAAGTTCGCACACTGCGCCGGCAACGTGATGAGAGCCGAACCCGGATACAAACACTGATTGCCACCGCACACACCAATGACGCGCTGCAGGTGCGTCTTCATATGCTGGGCCTGCGGCTGATCGTAGCGCCCGACGTCGATAGTTTTTTTGAGCTGCTGTATACACATCTGAGTAAAGATTTCTCAGCACAGCATATGCTGATACGGGTGTTTGCACAGACCGGACATGTGCGACCGGATCAACGCGAGGAATTCGTCTCGCCGGATGATCCGGGACGCCAACTCCTTGAGCCACTCATCCGCCGTCATCAGGCACAAACCGGGCTGTTATCCGATGCACAACGCCGTTACCTGTTCCCTGCCCGAGAAAATGTGGCATCGGCCGCGATATTGCCCCTCGAACCGATGACGGAAACGGGAGCAGACTGGAGCGGGGTATTGGTGATCGGCAGTGCTGACAGCGAACGCTTTCACTCCGGCATGGCAACGGAACTATTGTTGCGCTTCGCCGAGCTTGTCAGCCACATACTGTGCCGCCATATCCCTGACCAGACAGACCACACCAGCCCTCCACACAGCCATGCAAACCGACGCCACCGACCGGGTTGAAACTTTTCTGGCGACGCTACAGCATCTGTCGCCACATACACAACTGGCCTATGGCCGCGATATTCGCCTGCTGATCGATTACTGCAATGCGCAGAGGATTGAATGCTGGCAGGAACTGGATGGCCGGATGCTGCAAGGCTGGGTCGCCAGCCGTCACCGTGTCGGTATCAGTGGACGCAGCCTGCGGCGTGGGCTGTCGGCGGTACGGCGTTTTTTCGCATGGCTGCTGGAACGCGGGGAACTGCGATCCAATCCGGCAATCGGCATATCCGCGCCGGCACCACCACGCAAACTGCCCAAGGCCTTGTATGTGGATCAGGCTGTCCGGTTGGCAGAGATCGGGGAGGAAACCACGCTCGCACTCCGGGACCGAGCCATCATCGAGTTGCTGTACTCCTCCGGGCTGCGGCTATCGGAACTGGTCGGGCTGGATCTGGAACAGCTTGAACTCGACAACGCTACCGTAATGGTGACCGGCAAAGGCAATCGCAGCCGTCTGCTGCCGGTCGGCAGTCACGCCCTTGTCGCCCTTCGTAAGTGGCTGAAAGTACGCGCCGAGTTCCTTTGCAACCACGACCAGAAGGCGGTGTTTCTGAGCCGCCGTGGCAAGCGGATCACACAGCGCACGGTGCAACACCGCCTGCGCCACTGGGCCTGTCGCCAGGGACTTGATCAGAATGTGCACCCGCATGTACTGCGCCACTCCTTCGCCAGCCATCTGCTGCAATCCAGCGGCGACCTGCGTGCGGTACAGGAACTGCTCGGACATGCCGACATCAGCACAACACAGGTCTACACACAGCTCGATTTCCAACATCTGGCCAAGGTTTACGACAAGGCCCATCCACGCGCACGGCGCAAGCAAAATAAAGGTAGCTAACCCTGTCTGTCGTCTTCAGTCGCGTGGGGCCTCAGCGAGCAGCAAGGCCCGTGTCGGGGCCGGATATCCTTCTATCGTGCGCCGGTAATCCTGCGGGCCAAGAAAATCCGCCAATGAGTGGAAGCGCATCCACTCGGTGCTACGCTGTTCCGCAACGCCAGTCCGGCCGATATCCAATACGCGCAGTCCGACAAAGCCCGCCTTTGTCAGATTGTCCAGCAACCAATCAACCGAAGGCAGACAGTGGATATTCTTCATCTGCGCATAACGGGAGCCATCCCGCGCCGGATTCAGACAGTACGCCGTACGCACAACCAGGGTTTCCAATACCAGTTCCCCTCCCGGACGCAGACAGTGGCGCAGGTCGGCAAGCAACTGCTCCGGACAGCGCTGGTGGGACAGCACCCCCATGCAAAATACGGTATCAAAACCGGCTTGTATTCCAGGCGCCGCACGGCAGGCAGCGGCACCCTCCGGATGCCAATACCGTAGAAACTCGGTCAGGCGCAGCGGCAGCATATGCACCGGGGCAACAGCGGCATAGCGCTGGCAGGCAAAAAACTGCATGGCCTGGAGCAGACCCGGGTCAAGCCCGAGCGCAAGTCTCGCACCAGCCCCGAACATGCGCCACAGATAATATCCATTGCCACAGCCCACATCCAACACCCGGCGTCCACGCAGCGGACTGATATGCGGAAGCAGGCGGTTCCATTTACGCTCCGAGCGCCATTCCGCATCGATCACCACACCAAACAGGCTAAAGGGGCCTTTGCGCCAGGGCATCAGCGCACGCAGGCCCTCACGCAGGATGCGCCGCTGCGACGCGTCCGCGTCCCGACATCGGCCAATCGTCACCGCCGCGACACTGAAATCGTACCCTGTGGGCTGCAACGCGGGCAGATTGCCGAGTGCCGCACACCATGCCGGATAGTCGCCGTGCGTCGGGGCACACAAATGCTCCCGGTGCAACATGCACAGCACATCGGCAAGGCCATCTCCGGGACCAAAACCCTGCAACAGCGTGGCAGGCGGGGTCGGCGGCAAGGGTGAAACATCGGCCATGCCCGTACACCCGGCGGAACATGGCCCGCCCATGGGTTCTAGTCCCGCACTGCCATCCGCTCGTGCAACACAGCGAGATGTTGCTGTCCCCGTCTGCTGGCAAGACAAAGCTGGCGCTGGCGCTGCGTCAAGCGCGCCCGCCGCTCAGCGGAAAGCCGCGGATAGCACCAGGTACAGGAAATACCCGGCTGATATCGGGGCGAGCACCGGTCCACCGGGCTCAGCGGATGACGGCAGGCATGGCACTGTACATAGTCGGCCTGGGCCAGATGCGTGTCCACCGCCACCCGGGCATCAAACACGAAACAGTCTCCCCGCCAATGGCCAGCCCGGTTTCCGGTGCGCCGCAGATAGTTCAGGATACCTCCCTGTAGCTGGCTGACCCGGGGGAAACCCTGCTCCAGCATCCAGCGACTGGCCTTCTCACAACGTATGCCTCCAGTGCAAAACAGCGCGATATGGCGCCGCCGATGCGTGCCCAGATGACCACGGACATAGTCCGGAAACCCCCGAAAGCGGCCCAGCCGCGCCGCGACCGCAGCGTGAAAACCCCCGATATGCGTCTCGTAGGCGTTGCGTACGTCCACAACCAGCACCTCCGGATCGGCCAGCAAGGCATCCCACTCGGCGGCACCCACCTGCCTGCCAGTCGGACTGTCCGGGGACGTCGGATAACCCATGCTGACTATCTCCGGGCGCAACTTCACATTCATGCGCGAGAATGGCATCCCACGACAGGATGACCACTGATACCCCATACCCGCCAGCCTGGGGTCGCACCGTAAGCTGGCACTCAAGGCCCGCAACCCGGCCTCGCTGCCCGCCAGACCCCCGTTGATCCCCTCACGCGCCAACAGAATGGTCCCCTTCAGCCCGTGCCGCAGACACTGTGTCCGCAACGAAACGTGCAGCGCAGCGCAATCATCCAATGTTGCGAAATGGTAGAAATTGAGCAGAGAGACCGGCACGTCCATCGACATCCGGGAAACCCTAAGGTGAATCCGATGCCTGCACCGTGATGTGGATCGGTGCGGAATAGACTGGCGGCTGATGGGGAATATGGGCAAAGTCGCCCATCAGGATCTGCAAGACATGCCGACCCGGGGCCAGTGTCAGTTCCGTCTCCGTCTGTCCACCACCAAAATGCAGATGCGTTTGATCCGCCGGGATCGGCCGATCCAATGCCGGCAACGGGGTATCGATCAACAGATGAAAATGTCCGGTGTTTTTGCTCTTCACCCCCGCCGGAGCGACTCCCATGCCCTTGAGGCCCATCACCACACGCACCGGGTTTTGCACTACCGCACCATCCTGCGGCGCAATAAAATACGCCCGGGCCGCGTCCGGCGCAGGGGTGCCCGCCGCGAGACACAAACTGCCGTGCAGCAGGAACAACAGGCATAGCACTTTTCTGTCCATGTATTTATTGTGGCATAATGCGTCTGCCATGCATAGAGGACCTTCACCATCACGGTAACCACCACCCATGGCCAGGACCTCTCCCTGTCGATCATGCCACGGCAGCATGGTCCGGCTGCCTGATGCGTTGTCGAGCACGGTGCTGTCTCGACTGCGACCGGCTGGAGACGTTGACAAACTCGACAGCGCGGCAAGGCCACGGGCCTTGCAATACCCGAGGTACGGAATAATGAATACAGACAACATCAGCACAGTAATGGCATGTAGTGTCCTCACGCTGGTTTGCGGACGTGCCCTACAGATGGAATATATGCAGCACGCGGAAAGGAAAATGACAGCGCCGGCCAGTGGCACCAGCGACCCGCCGTTGCCCTGAGGCAAGACAAACAGGGAACCCGCGAGCTCACCGATGCACCGTGTCAATGCCAATGTTGCTCCGATGGTGGAAAACCTGATCGCACAGGCCGCCGAATTGCAGCTTGGACTGTCCACGCTGGACAATGGCTGCCAACTCATCGATGCCGGCATCCAGGTCCCGGGCTGTGCCGAGGCCGGTCGCCTTATCGCCGAGATCTGCATGGGAGGTCTCGGCCGGGTACAACTGGAAGACAACAACGACTGGCCACACTGTACCCAGCGGGTACAGGTAGACTCCCCGGAGCCGATCATCGCCTGTCTGGCCAGCCAATACGCCGGTTGGGACCTGCGCCATGGCACGGGCAAGCAGGCTTTTCAAGCACTCGGTTCCGGACCGGGCCGAGCCCTGGGCAGCCGCGAACCCCTGTTCGAGGAATTGGGGTACCGCGATGTCTCCGACAGTGCCTGCCTGGTATTGGAAGTGGACCGCCCCCCACCACCGGAGCTGAGCACCAGCATCGCCTCGCAGTGTGGCATTGACCCCGAGAGGCTGAGCCTGATCCTGACTCCGACCACCAGCATCGCCGGGGTGGTACAGATAGTCGCCCGGGTACTGGAAACCGCACTGCACAAAATCCATGCGCTGGAGTTTCCGCTGGCAGGCATTCGCCAAGGTAGCGGCCACGCCCCGATCTGTCCGCTGACAGGGGATTTCATGCGTGCCATGGGCCGCACCAACGATGCCATCCTGTTGGCCGGCGAAGTGACACTGGAGATCGATAACGCGGAGGATACACTGGCCGAACTGGTACAACGGCTGCCGAGCAGCGCCTCCGGTGACTACGGCAAACCCTTCGCGGATATCTTCCGCGACGTTGAGTACGATTTCTACCGAATCGATCCGCTGTTGTTCAGTCCGGCCCGCGTAACGCTGATCAGCCCCGCGACCGGAAAGCATTTCAGTGCCGGACAGACAGACCGGCAACTGCTGGTGCAGTCCTTCGCTGGCTGACCCTCTCTCTGACACAGCGCGGCCGATGAAGGCCCCCGATCAACAGTGCGGACCGGCACCGGCCAGAGACAAACGCGCAAACGGACAGATGATCGCCATCATCGGCGATGAACCCGACTGGCACGGACGGGAACTGGCCCGTGCATTCGCCAGCCAGGGGCTGGACAGTACCTGGCTGGCACTTGCCGACTGTCGACTGTCTGTCGGCACCGACGCCCCGGCCATACATATGCCCGGCTTGACGGGAACACCTGCAGGCGTCTTTGTCCGGGGGATCGGCAGCGGCGGTCTGGAACAGATTATACTGCGGATGGACATGCTGCATGCCCTGCGTGCTCAGAGCATACCGGTATACAACACGCCGCGTGCGATAGAGCGCAGTGTGGACAAGCCACTAACCAGCCTGCTGCTGTCACGCGCCGGGCTGCCAACACCTGCGACCTGGGTCTGCGAATCCCGGGAACAAGCCCTGTCCGTGCTCAGAGAACAACAAGCCGGGGGCCATGTCCCACTGGTACAGAAACCGATATTTGGCGCACAGGGACACGGCATACGGCAGTTGTCGGAAGGCGAACCCCTGGCTGACGGTCCCGACTATGGCAATGTGTACTACCTGCAACACCAATTGCGCCCCCCGGGTGAGGAATGGTTCGACTATCGGGTGCTGGTGATCGCCAACCATGCGGTGGCAGCAATGCGCAGGTGCTCGCGCAATTGGCCGACCAACCGGGCTCAGGGTGCACGCTGCGAAACCCAACCCTTGTCTGCCACACTGCGGGAACTCGCCGAACAGGCCAGCCAGGTACTGGATATGGACTATGCCGGGGTGGATATCATGCCGGATCGGGACGGCAGCCTGTATGTGCTGGAGGTCAACAGTATCCCGGCATGGCGCGGTCTGCAGCAGACCTGCGACCTCCCGATCGCAGACTGGCTGGTGGCGGATTTCATACGCCGACTGCGCCCCGGGCAAGTCACGATTCATGCAGATTGAAGCGGCAGTAAGCGAGAGCTTCCGTATCGACCTGAACGCGCTGAAACCTGGCAATGTCAGCGTCCATGCACCCGGGCATGGCATGAACGCGGCCGACTTCAGGCGCAGTGCAGAATGCAGCCTGCCCTGCCTGTGTCGCACCGGCCACACACCTGGGGAACGCATGCTTGAAGCCGTGCGAGCGACCCGGGCAGCGGTAGGCTGCAACACCAATCTGGGGATGATCCTGCTGTTTGCACCACTTGTCTGCGCCGCCGAACGGCTACCCGCGGCACGGCTGGAAGCCGCCGCGTTGCGGCGCGAGTTGGCACGGGTACTGCAAGAGATGGATCAGTACGAGTCCCACAACGTGGCCACCGCCATCCGGGAAGCAAAACCGGGGGGACTGGGGCATGCGGGACCACAGGACATACACACCGGAACCATGACCCACGTGTCTGCAGCGATGCGCCTTGCCCGCGCCCGTGACCGCATCGCACTGCAGTTTGACACCGCCTTTGGCGATATCTTCAACGACGGGCTTGGCGAACTGCGATACTTTATAAATCGCTGGAATAGTGTAGAATGGGGCGCGGTTGCATATTACCTGGGCTGTATCAGCCGTTATCCGGACAGCCACATCGCACGCAGACACGGTGCGGTGACAGCGTGGGAATTGATGCGAGAGAGCCTCGTGTACGCCAGCAGGTTCAGAAGCGCCTGTAGACCGGAACAGCACCGGGATGAACTGGCACTGTTTGACCAATCCCTGAAAAATCGGGGATTGAATCCGGGGACGAGTGCTGATCTCAGTGCAGCGGGTGTGCTGGTCTACCTGCTTACCCACTCCGGGGACTGAGCACACCCGCCCTCTCCGGGGCGAGCGGAGCCAGCTTGCACGAGAGAGCCATGTGGCACACAGGCGGGATGTGGAGGCGTACCGGATACGTCGCTGCCGGATACCATTGCCTGTAACACACTTCAGGACCAGGGTTTCAGGCAAGGTGCCTGTGGCCAACTGAAGTTACTAGAAACCTTAAATGGAGACAGACATGTCCCTATTCAAGAACGTACTTGATTTTTTTGGAGGAAAACCGAAGATGGCAGTAATAGACAAAGTAATGATTGGCGAAGCGTTGGTCGGAGATGGCAATGAGGTGGCACATATTGATCTGATCATCGGGCCACGCGGCAGTGCTGCCGAGTCAGCATTCTGCAACGCACTGACCAACAACAAAGACGGCTTCAGCACACTGCTGGCAGTAGTCTCTCCCAATCTGGCCTGCAAGCCAAACACCATCCTGTTCAACAAGGTAACCATAAAGGGCTCGAAGCAGGCAGTGCAAATGTTCGGTCCGGCACAACGCGCCGTCGCCATGGCGGTCATGGATTGCGTTGAAGATGGCACGATACCGGCAAACGAGGCTGACAACCTGTTCATCTGCGTTGGTGTCTTCATCCACTGGCAAGCCGCGGACGACAACAAAATCCAGGACTACAACTACGAAGCGACCAAGCTGTCCATCAAACGTGCAGTCGCAGGGGAGCCGAAGGCATCGGAAGTGCTAAGCAAGCGAGGCACTTCGGATCATCCCTTCCAGGCCCACTCCTGACGGGAAAACGCTTCCCGGGACACGTTTCGCACGTTGTCACGGCACAGGGATGTGCCGCATTTTCATGTCATGGCCACGCTGAGCAGGCCAACAGAACCCGCGGTGCTTAAGCAGGGTGTGCCGCCTTGCTTAGCGAGCAATACCGGCCATCGCACTGAGTTCGCCACTCCCCAGTCGACCCTCGTGCAAGGCACTGGCCAACAGGCAGCCCTGTACACCCATCATGCACAACCGCTCCAGATCGCGGCTATCGCGTATACCACCTGCAGCATACAATTGATGATGGCCCGCTTCCGTCAAACCCTGCACCCTTTGCAGACAATCGAGGTCCACCCCGCGACCGCTACCGACCCGATACAAACACATCACGATTATACGGGACGGCCAGCATGGCAACAGTTCCAACCAGGGGAACCCCTGATCCTCGACCTGCAGATCCAGAGACAGCACCGGTGGCTCGGGCGCTGTCAGCAGGCGCTGCAAATGCGGCATGGGTACCGGGTTTTCACTGCCCAGTACCGGACTGGTCCCGGGCAGGCTCAGGTGCGGAGGATAATGGCCGTCCGGGCCAATACCCGCATCTATCCAGAAATGGACGTCCGGATAGGTCTGGCGCAGCGCGGCAACTTCCGGGTAGTTGTCGCCGCATCCGCGGATCGCGTCCAGGTCAGCGATATACACCGTCCCGAAACCACTCACCTGCAACAGGCCGTCCAGCACGGCAGGCGGGCGGGCACTGTCGGTGAGCCTGGAGCGTAATGGCCGGTAGCTGTCTCGTTGCCCGTAGCGGGCATGGACAACCCTCCCCTGGGAGATATCAATAACCGGGATAATATGCATGGGAAAGGACGGGCAGCGGCATTTTGTCTGCGAGTTTATCACGGCCGGGGGCATGCGGGCCGAACCCCTGCCGGAATCCCTGTGCCATGAAGGCGGCATGATGCGGGATATGTTGATCGATGGTCTGACACGGGCGGGCGGGCACCACCTGACGACAACCCACGACAGTCGGCTTCCCGCCCCGGACTGTCCCAGTCAAGACATCCACCCAGCAGAGGATGTCTGGGCGGCCTGGGGGCGAAAATTGGCGGGCAGCGACTACTGCTGGTTGATAGCGCCGGAGTCTGCGGGCCTCCTGCATCGGCTGACCACCCTTGCCAGCACCCGGGGAGTCCATATCATGGGAAGCCAACCACAAGCAGTAGCCCTGTGCGCCAGTAAATGGGCGCTGGGCAGGCATCTGCGAGCGGCAGGCATCGCAACACCACACAGCACACGGCTGGGGTCTTTCCAACCGGCATGGCCGACCAACGGCAGCGGCTGGATACTGAAGCCCGACTGCGGAACCGGCTGCACGGGGAATTATCATGTACGCACCCCGGAACAGTTTGCCACCTGCAGCACCCTGTACACCGACGGGGGATATATCGTCCAGCAATACATCCGTGGGACAGCGGCCAGCCTGTCTGTGCTGATACATCGACGGCAGACGACGGTGCTCGCCTGTAATCAGCAGCATCTGTCAACCGACCCGGACAGTGGCCGGATGCGGCTGCACGCGCTCGGCATCAACGCCCTTGCCGACCTGCGCGAGAAACTGCAAACACTGGCGCGCCGAGTCGCCCATGCCATCCCCGGTCTGGCAGGCTTTGTCGGCATCGACCTGGTTTTACACGATGAACACCCAGTGGTAATTGAAATCAACCCCCGGCTGACCTCTGCTGCGGTTGGTCTGGAAGACTCCATCGGCACCTCCACTGTCCGACTGCTGCTGGATCTGTTTGTCCATGGCCGCCTGCCGGAAATGCCCCAACTGGACAACAGATCGATATACCTGGAACTCGGAGGACACGGCTGATGCGCCTGTTCGCTGGCTGGGACGTGGGCGGGGCCCATCTGAAAATGGCACTGCTGGACGAACACGGCCTGGTACTCGCTGCCAGACAGCGCGCCACCCCGCTGTGGCACGGTGATTCGGTACTGCGGGAAGCGATAGACGCACTCTATGCCGACACAGACGGCGGCAACTGCACGCATTATATTACACTGACCGCAGAACTGGTCGACCGTTATCGGGACCGGCGACAGGGGATGCATGAACTCAGTGCGATACTGCGCTCCCGTTTCCCGGGAAACACCGTCTTTTACACACCACAGGGCATGTTATCCTGGCGCGGTGTAGAGCAGAACCCGGAACAGGCGATGTCTGCCAACTGGCACGCCACCGCCACACTGGCCGCAGAGTGGTGCGAACAGGGGATACTGCTGGATATCGGCAGTACCAGCAGCGATCTGACCGCACTGGTGGATGGAAAGCCCGCGCCTGCCGCTTTCACCGATCAAGCACGGCTGCGCTGTGGCGAACTGGTCTACAGTGGGGTGGTCCGCACCCCGGTGATGGCACTGTGCCAGCGCGTCCCTTTCGCCGGGCACTGGCAGTCGCTGGCAAACGAACATTTCGCCACCACCGCCGATATACATCGCGTAGCCGGAGGACTGGACGAGGCGGATGATCAGCAGGCCAGTGCGGATGGTAGCGGAAAGTCCGAAACAGACAGCATGCGACGGCTGGCACGTATGCTGGGACAGGACTATAGCACAGATGCCAGTCCGGCGCTGCGCGAACTGGCACACTATCTGAGTTGCCGCCAGTTGACACAGCTTGAACAGGCGCTGGCCCTGCTCCTGTCGCGCCGTCCGGCCATTGCTGAAAGCTCGCTACTCGGCACCGGCTGCGGCCGCTTTCTGGCCGCACGGCTTGCCACACTGCGCGGGTTCACCTACCACGACCTCGCCCAACTGGCCGGGGTGCCAGAGGCACAGCACAGCGCGGTAAATCGCTGCGCTGCCGCCTTTGCAGTAGCCTGGCTGGGTCACCGGACGCACGGACTCCAGCCATGCTGAAACGCATCGAATTGCCATATCAACCAGACAGCAGCCGTTTGTTCGCCTGTGTCTCCTCCTCCCCCTGGGCAGTATTCCTCGATAGCACTTTCCCCTGGAGTCGGGCTGGACGCTACGACATCGTCGCGGCAGAACCGTACGTCACGCTGCAATACCACAACGGGAAAACCGAAGTGACTGATGCCACTGGCAGCCGGATTCTTGCACAGAACCCCTTTGCCGTGCTGCGCAGCCAACTCGGGGAACCGGTATCAAATCACAGCGGACTGCCCTTCTGCGGTGGGGCCATCGGCTGCTTCTGCTATGACCTCGGGCGCAACATCGAGACCTTGCCGGACCAGACAGCCCATGACATCCTGCTGCCGGAACTGAACTGTGGCATCTACGATTGGGCCGTGGTAGTGGATCACCATCTGCGCCGGACTCATCTGGTCAGCACATTCAGAGACCCTGCCACCCGCGACATCTGGGAAACACTGCCCATGCGCTTCACGCAGCCGGACACCTCCGCGCTGGCAACACCTGCAAACTTCCGGACACTGTCTGCGCCACAGACAAACCTGGACCGGGAAGCGTACGAAGCGGTCTTTCGACAGGTGCAGGCATATATCCATGCCGGGGACTGTTACCAGGTGAACCTGGCACAGCGTTTCGGTTTTGCGGTACAGGGCGATCCCTGGATTGCTTACACCCAACTCAGGCAGTACAACCCGGCACCCTATTCAGCCTTCCTGCGCCTTCCCCAGGCAAACATACTGAGCAACTCGCCAGAGTGCTTCCTGCGACTGCGTAACGGTTTGGTCGAGACCCAGCCCATCAAGGGCACACGGCCACGCTCCGTTTTCCCCTATGAGGATGAATCGCTGGCACAGGCCCTGCGCGAGAGTGAGAAAGATAGAGCGGAAAATCTGATGATCGTGGATCTGCTACGCAATGATCTGGCCCGGAGTTGCCTGCCCGGCTCCGTGTCCGTGCCTTCCCTGTTTGCGCTGGAAAGCTTTGCCAGTGTTCATCATCTGGTCAGTACGGTGCGCGGCAGACTGGCACCCGGAAAAGATGCGATAGCCCTGCTCCAGGGCTGTTTCCCCGGCGGCTCCATCACCGGCGCCCCGAAACTGCGGGCCATGCAAATCATCGAGGAACTGGAACCGCATCGGCGTTCCGTTTACTGTGGTGCCATCGGCTATATCGGTTTCGACGGCAACATGGATACCAATATCGCCATCCGCACGCTGCTGCACTGCCAGGACCGGATGTATTGCTGGGCAGGTGGCGGCATCACTCACGGCTCGCAGGCAGCAGAAGAGTACCAGGAATGCTTTGACAAGGTAGACAGGATCCTGCGCTTTCTGAATGGGGGGGAACATGCAGGTCATTAAGCTGGGAGGCAGCCTGATGAGTCCCAATGGGGCGCTGTTGGAGTGGGTGGACTGTCTGCGCAGCCTGCGCGGCAACGGCCATGTGCTCGTCCCCGGCGGAGGCCACTTTGCCGAACAGGTACGCATCGCCCAGCGGCGCTGGCACTTCAGTGACGCGACCTCACATCATATGGCGGTACTGGCCATGCAACAGTATGCACTGCTGCTCGCAGACCTGCTGCCCGGCTCGGTGCTGGCAGATGGACTGGAAGCACTGCGTGAACAGTCCGGGCAGAAACCACTGGTGATCTGCCGGGGTCACGGGCTGTTTCCACAGGCCGTTGACGGCAAAACAGGATGGGGGCTAAGCTCCGATAGCCTGGGCCTGTGGCTGGCACAAAAACTCGGGGCCAGACAATATCTGCTACTCAAGTCCGTCTCTTTTGGCGGGCAAGGACTGTACTGGCCACCAGAGCCGCCGGACATCGCTCCCGGGGTGGTGGATGAACACTTTGCTGAACTGCGTCGGGGCTTCCCGGGTGAGGTTTTGCTGTTCGGCCCGGGTGAAGCCGACGCCTTCCTGTCCTGTCTTACACAAGGACCACAGTAACCCTCTCCGAAACGGTAGCGCGGAAAGACCGCAACCGATTCAGTCCCACTTCAGCGCGCTGCCAGTCTGGTATTCGGTTACGTGGGTCTCGAAAAAATTCTTTTCCTTGCGCAAATTGGCCTGCTCATTCAACCAGGGGAGCGTCTCCACGGCACCAGGGAACGGCGTCTCCTTGAGGCCAGCCTGGCCCGCCCTGCGGTTGGCAATGAACTGGAACTGTCCGATATGCATGTCGGCAGAATAGCCAAGTATGGGGTCACGCAGGATATAGTTGCTGTATATACGCTCCGCCTCGAGCGAGGCATCCCACATCTCACGCACCGCACGTGGGTCCAGCTTCATGTTCTCTTCCACGATGATCTGTTTCACCACCCGGATACCAAAGGCGGCATGCATGACCTCGTCACGCATGATGTACTGCAACTGTTCCGCTGTTCCCTTCATCAGTCCACGTCTTTGCAGCGCAAAGATAGGACTGAAACCATTGTAAAACCAACAGCCCTCGAAAACCGCGGCAAAAAACAGATAGGACAGCACAAAATTGTGCAACTCATCGGCATCATGCAAATCGATATCCGAACGCAGCACCGAATTCAGTCGTTCGTTGGCCATCGCAATCTTCTGGTGGATCTCCGGTACGACCCGGTAACGGTTGTATATCTCGCTCTGGTCCAGACCGATGGTCTCTATGCAGTGCTGATAAGTCCACGTGTGCAATGCCTCTTCATAGACCTGGCGTGCCTGATATATCTGCAATTCCGGAGCGGACATCTTCTCCATCACAGCCAGGCCGATGTTGCGCATTGCCAGAATATCGGAAGTTGTCAGATAGGCAAGCACATTGTCATAAACATGGCGTTCCTCCAGTGTCAACTGGTGGCGATAGTCGGCAACATCCTGGGCCATATTGATATCCATCGGGGTCCAGTGATTTTTGTTGGCGTTCAAAAAATACTTCCATGCCCATGGATAACGAAATGGAGCAAGCTGATTGATATCAGCCTCACCATTGATAACACGCTTGTCATCCGGATTGATCGGAGACAACGACTTGGCCGGTTTCGCCTGTGGGCCGGAATCACAAAGACCCGGGTCAGGCCGCGTGACAGACTGTGGTGGCACAATAGCACCATCGGAACGCTTCTGTTGGGAACGACCAGCAGTGCCGGTATGCGGCCTGGACAGTGGATCGTCCCAGTTCAGCATCGCACCCACACACCAGCAACCAAACGATGGATGACGGAGAAATACGGACTCATTGGCAGGCCTCGCAATCCGGCTCCAGCAACGAACAGGCCTGGGTCGGCATCTCCTCCTCATCCTCGGGCAACACACCGTTATCGGCAATGCTCTTCTCCATATGGGTCGCACCCAGGGAACGCAGGTAATAGGTGGTCTTCAAACCACGTACCCATGCCAGTTTGTACAGACTGTCCAGTTTCTTGCCACTGGGTTCTGCCATGTACAGGTTCAACGACTGTGATTGATCGATCCACTTCTGGCGTCGGGCCGCCGCTTCCACCAGCCAACCTGGTTCGATTTCGAACGCGCAGGCATACAACGACTTCAACTCGTCCGGGATCCGGTCTATCGCCTGCAAACTGCCATCAAAATACTTCAAGTCATTGATCATCACCTCGTCCCACAGCTTGCGTTTTTTGAGTTCACGCGCCAACCACGGATTGATTACCGTGAACTCGCCAGACAGGTTGGACTTGACAAACAGGTTCTGGTAGGTCGGCTCTATCGACTGGGTAACCCCGCAGATATTGGATATGGTGGCAGTCGGCGCGATCGCCAGACAGTTGGAATTACGCATGCCGACACGCCGGACACGTTCCCTCAGAGATTCCCAGTCCATTCTCTGGCTGGTATCCAGTTGCAGAAAGTCACCATCACCGCGGGCATCGGCAAGCCGTTGTATCGAGTCGATGGGCAATATGCCCTGGCTCCACAGCGAACCCTGAAAGCTGCTGTATACGCCACGCTCTTCAGCCAGCAGCGTAGAGGCATGTATCGCGAAATAGCTGACCATCTCCATGCACTCATCAGCAAACTCTATCGCCTCCTGTGAAGCATATGGCAAACGCAGTGCATACAGCGCGTCCTGAAAGCCCATGATGCCAAGCCCCACCGGGCGATGACGCAGATTCGATAGCCGGGCCGCACGTACACTGTAGTAATTGTCGTCTATCACATTGTCCAGCATGCGCATCGCAATAGTCGCAGTACGCTGCAGTTTTTCCCGCTGCAGGCCATTCTCGTCCACATGCTGTGCCAGATTTATCGACCCCAGGTTACACACCGCGATCTCCTCACTGGAGGTGTTCAATGTAATCTCGGTACACAGATTGGATGAGTGCACCACGCCCCGGTGCGCTTGTGGAGAACGCAGATTGCACGGGTCCTTGAACGTAATCCACGGGTGACCGGTCTCAAACAGCATGGTCAACATTTTGCGCCACAATTCCACCGCGGACACCGTCCGGTGCAGTCGCAGTTTTCCGGCCACCGCCATGGCCTCATATTCTTCGTAGCGCCGGGCGAAATCCGTACCGCACAGATCATGCAGATCGGCGGTCTCATTCGGAGAAAACAGCGTCCAGTCCCGCTCCTGCACGACCCGCTGCATGAACAGATCCGGGACCCAGTTGGCCGTATTCATATCGTGGGTACGGCGACGCTCGTCACCCGTGTTCTTGCGCAGTTCCAGAAATTCCTCGATGTCCAGATGCCAGGTTTCCAGATAGGCGCAAATCGCCCCCTTACGCTTGCCACCCTGATTGACGGCAACCGCGGTATCATTCGCCACCTTGAGGAACGGCACCACTCCTTGCGAACGGCCGTTGGTCCCCCGGATATAGGCACCCAGGGCACGCACACCGGTCCAGTCATTCCCAAGCCCACCCGCAAACTTGGACAGCAACGCATCATCCCGAATGGCCGAGAAGATGCCGTCCAGATCATCCGGCACCGTGGTCAGATAACAGCTTGAGAGCTGAGGACAGAGCGTTCCAGCGTTGAACAGGGTCGGGGTAGAACTCATGAAGTCAAAGGAAGACAGCAGTTCATAGAATTCGATGGCGCGCATCTCGGGCTCGGGCTCGCGCAGAGAGAGACCCATTGCCACACGCATGAAAAACGCCTGTGGCAGTTCCAGACGCTTCCCATCAACATGCACGAAATAACGGTCATACAGTGTACGCAGGCCCAGATAAACGAAGTTGTGGTCACGCTCCGGACGCAGGGCCGTTCCCAGACTGAGCAAGTCAAAGTCTTCCAGTTGCGGGTCCAGCATCCCATGTTTTACCCCGCACCGTATATAGTCCACAAAATACTGTGGATACCGTTCCACCATCTGCGCCTGAGTAGCCATGATCGGATGATCGGATACAAAGCTGAGTGCCTCGGAACGCAGCGCATCCAATAGCAGACGTGCCGCAACCCGACTGTACTCCGGCTCCTTCTCTGCCAGGGTGCGTGCACTCATGACCGCAGCAGCCACCACATCCTCGGCCTTGATCCCATCAAACAGATTGCGCATTGTTCCGCTTAGCACCTGTTCCCGGTCCACATCCTGCAAACCGGCACAGGACTCGGCGATGATCGTCTTCAAACGCTCGCTGTCCAGCGGGGTACGCGCACCATCCACCTGCACCACCGCGATCTGCGCTGCATCCGCCGAGTCACCTTCGGCCTGCGCCGAGGTGACAGTAGCGGCGCGCTGGCGGGCACGCTCTTCCCGGTACAGCACATAGGCATGCGCCACCTTCTGCTGCCCGGCCCGCATCAGGGCCAGTTCCACTTGATCCTGGATATCCTCTATGTGTAGCGTACCACCCCCGGGATTGCGTTTGACAAAGGCATTGACCACCCGCTGCGTGAGCAAGTTGACTATCTCCCGGATGCGGGGCGAGGAGGCGCCCTGCGTGCCTTCCACGGCCAGAAAGGCCTTGGTCATCGCCACAGCGATCTTGCTTGAGTCAAAAACCGTCTGCTTGCCATTGCGCCGGATGACCACTATCCCGGTAGTGGGTGCACGCCGGGCCTCGGCAACACCCGCCGGCGGTATCACACCCTCCGGGCAATCGCCCTCCCGGGTGGTCCGACCCGGCATGTGATCGACTCGGGCGCTCATCGGGGAAACAATGTCTTTTCCGGTCTTGGTCTCATAGCTAAGCTACGCAATGCTCGTGTTCCCAATCAATAAGCCAATCCTGCTCGCTTCAGCCCAAAGGGCACGCAGTCCGTTTCCTTCGTGAGTCAACTACATATAGTAGCATTATAAAGTCATATATACCATATTGTGCTTCCTCCGTTGAAAACAGACTGTGCGATTGCGCAGGGGCATCATTCTATCTTGTGCGGACCTAAAAATCTCGCTTTTTTTTGTGCCCTTCCATGTCCCGGGATCTCTCCCACGTATGTTATTGAAATATCGTTCTCTGTGCAGTGCAACAATCGTCCCCTCGGGGCTTGACCGGGCCAGGCAGCGACAGAATCCAGGCACCATCTGCAGAGCGTTCCCGGCCAAACCCACAGACCGAAGGACCCCTGGTCGCGACCGGGGCACCCTCCGGCGCTCATGCCCAGTGGCTTCGGCACACCCAAGTGTCCGGGTTTGACGCCTTTAGCCCCTCCCTCGAGGGGGAAGGTGACGATACGGGGCGCCAACGCCAGTTCAAAACCAGCACTGCTACAACCCTGTCCGGTCACTATGCACTGGACTTGAAAACACCCGTGGAGTATCTTCGTGAAAACAGCATGTCGAACCCTCACAGTCTCACTATCGTGAACCTGCATAGTGATGAACCTGAGGTTGATATTTCAACTCGACAATATCGAGTATCCTTCGATAAAGAGCTTGGTTGGCAAATCAGTCCGAGGTCGACCAGTACCTGTGGAAATTGCGTGAGGTGCTACTAATTTAAGGCAAATTAACGAAGGCAAGAGAACATGGATTTAGAAAAAATCAGGGTGAAATGAAGATTTCAATCAAGAATCTTGGCGCTATAAAGAGAGCCGAATTTACGCTCGGTGAATTGACAATTATCTGCGGGGAAAATAACACAGGTAAAACTTATGCCACTTATGCAATTTTTGGATTTCTCTCATTCTGGCGTGAAGTAGTTTCGATAGAAGTAAAAGATAGCGATGTTAATCAGCTATTGAATGACGGATCGATCGAATTGGATATTCGGCGTTATGTTCGTGGTGCGCAAGAAATTCTGGAAAAAGGATGTTCTTCCTATACCGAGCAATTGCCATATGTATTTGCTTCAGCTGAAAAACATTTTCTGGACAGTGAATTCAAGATAGACCTTGAGCAGGAGGATGTTCAGCCAAGCACAACATTTGAGCGAACCATAGGAGCAGCAAAAACGCAACTTTTCTCCATATCAAAAAAAGCAGATTCTTTGGATGTAACAATATCGCTTCTTGTTGAAAAAGAAAAAGTACGAACTCCTGATGAGGTTATACGAAAAATAGTTGGAGATGCCTTAAAAGAAATTATCTTTGGTCGTCTCTTTCCTCGTCCATTTATCGCTAGCACCGAGAGAACAGGGGCCGCGATATTCAGGAAAGAGCTCAACTTTGCACGAAACAGACTGCTTGAGGAGATGAATTCAGAAAAAGATATCAATCCATTCGATCTCCTGGCAAAAGTTTATTCAGATTATGCATTGCCTGTAAAAACAAATGTGGATTTTACGAGGCAACTGGAGGATATGGTTAAAAAGGATAGCTTTATAGCGAAGCAGCACCTGGAAATCTTGAATGACTTTGCCGATATTATTGGTGGCGAATATCGTGTAACAAAAAACGATGAATTGCATTACGTGCCAAAAGGGAAACGTATAAGGCTTACGATGGGCGAATGTTCCAGTGCTGTGCGTTCATTGCTGGACATGGGTTTTTATCTTCGCCATGTTGCCAAACCTGGGGATTTACTGATGGTGGACGAACCGGAACTAAATCTGCATCCAGCAAATCAGCGACGTGTTGCGCGATTATTTTCCATGCTGGTTAATACAGGCATAAAGGTGTTTATCACCACCCACAGTGATTACATCATAAAAGAGCTGAATACTTTGATTATGCTGAATCAGGACAAGCCGTATTTAAAGAGAATCACGGAACAGGAAAGATATAAAAAAGATGAGCTACTGTCTGCTGATAAGGTTCGAGTATATATAGCTGAAGAGGTGCCGATGATGCGGGATGATGATGCAAAGCGCAGAACCAAATGTCTGACATTGGCTTCAGCTGATATTGATCCTGAGTTGGGCATTGAAGCCCGTAGCTTTGATAAAACAATAGATGATATGAATCGAATTCAGGAAGAAATCGTTTGGGGCGGGGAAGAGTAAATGACGGATTTGGAAATACTTGAACAGCTGATTAAAGGTTCGGCAAAGATTCCAATAACGTCAACACCAACACACGAAAAAGCGTCTGTAGTACTGGATGAACCACAATCTCCGGATTCGTCTGTGACGATTCTGGGACTTCCTTCTGATGCCATTGTTATCAAGGCTGGTGCCTTCCCATCGCCTGACGCTGTTTTGCGTGGAACAAGGGGGGAATGCAAACGGGCCGATTATGTCATTGTCACGCACAGTGGAACCACCAGGAAACTTATCATCTATATAGAAATAAAGAAAACCAAGGACTCATGGGAAAGCATTGTCAAGCAGCTAAAAGCAACCAGTTGCTTTATAAGTTACTGTGAGGAGATAGGAAAAGCCTTCTGGAATAATAAAGAGTTCTTAAAGAATTATAAAAGCCGATTTATCAGTATCGGACATACAAGCATAGCTAAACGAAAGACACGCATAGAGCGTAAATCCGCGAAACATGACACTCCGGAAAAGGCATTAAAAATAGACTGGCCCGGTAGGTTGCAATTCAATCATCTCGCAGGAGCAAGGTCTCGGAAACGTCAAAACTGAAAAATTTGCCCCGTATTGCGCTGGTAGATCGAGTCACACAGGCTGCTGGCAAACATGGCCTGGGTGCAGCCTCTATCACTCCTCCTCGAGAAGGAGGTGGGGGGGAAAGATGATAACGCAGAGCGGCAGCGCCAGTTCAAGAACCGAGTTTCCCCGCAATATTACGGTCGTGCACCCGCACCCGTTCCGCTTGCAGCACGGAGGTGATATACTGCCTCCCGGTCGAAGGCAGGGATGTGCGCCGGCAGAAACCGCCCTCCGGAAACACTCGAGACGGGACCTTTTACGGAAAGATTTCTGAGGATCTCATGGTCCGCTTGCAAGCCTTTTCAAGTCGACCAAAGTTGACCGGACGATGACTGACAAACACCCGTTTTGGCAACAGACGCAACTGTTGCGCCCCGCCCGTGAACAACGCACCGGACATGCCGGGGGTGTACTTTGGTTTACCGGCCTGTCCGGCTCAGGCAAATCGAGTCTGGCCAGCGCAACGGAGGCCCGGCTCTTCGAGCAGGGCTTTCTGACATTCCTGCTGGACGGCGACAACATGCGGCACGGCCTGTGCAGCGATCTCGGCTTCAGCGTGCCGGACCGCCAGGAAAACATTCGGCGTCTGAGCGAGGTGGCAAAGCTGTTTACCGAGGCGGGAATACTCACGCTGGTAGCAGCGATATCCCCGTTGCGTCAAGACCGTGAGCGGGCGCGCGCACTGTTCCCACACAGCATGTTTCTCGAGATCTACTGCAACTGTCCGCAGGAGATCTGCGAACAGCGAGACAGCAAGGGCCTCTACCGGCGCGCCCGCGCCAACGAGATAACGCAATTTACCGGGGTCGACTCCCCATATGAAGTCCCCTCCGACCCGGATCTGGCACTGGATACGCACACTCTGTCAGTGGAACGCAATGTCGCTATCATCATGGATCGGGTCAGGCAATACAAGCTGATGTCCACCGCCCGGACCGCACAGCAGGCCTAGCCAGGCCGTATCTGCATATCCCGCAACTCAATACCCAGATACTGACAGGCCCTGCACAGCCGTGCGCGCAGCAGGGATTCGGCGTGTGCCCGACAGTCGGCACTGGAAAACACTGTACACAACGGGTCGCCGGTAGCATAGCGCAAACCGGGTCGCGGTCGGTTGCGCACCCACGGCGGCCACCGCACAGCACCGGGGACACGTCCGGGACGCGGGGCAAACAGGTGGTGCATGGCACGATACCCCGTGCTCCCGACCATCGCCGGGAACGGTAATCTCCCCGCACAGGCATCGATATGCCAGCCGACCATCTGCTTCTCCCCGACATACAACTCCAGACTGGCCGGGGGGCGAGGATTGATCTCCAGCAACAATGTCTCCGCAGGGCCATGCAGAAAGTCCAGTCCCCCCAAACCGTGCAGCCGCAACGCGGGCACCAACCGCTGCAACCAACCCTCGACACAAGCCTTCAATCCCGCCCTTTCCACAGCCATGCCGCTGATAGCCCCGCGCCAGACAAACGGCCCGACCGCGTCCGGAAATGGGTCCAATGCCGTGTCACCCACATAATGTTCACACAGTCCCAGCAGCCGCGCCGCATGACCGTTCGCAACAAACGCGGCACCCATGCCAAGCCCCGGCGCCCAGTCCTGCAGATACTGCGCACCGAAAATAAACGGCTGAGCCGTTCGCCAGCGGACGATGTGGGTCCCGCCGGCCCCACCGACACACTTGCGCAAACCACTCCAGGGACCGGCCCCAGGCCGCAGCCGTACCTTCGGGTGAGGAATACCCAGCCGCTGCAACAGAGGGAAAAACCGTGCGGGGTCCTTGCATGCCGCAACCGTGCCCGCCGGGTTCCCCAGCAGTACAAAGCGCGTCTGTAGCCGGGCCAGAAGCCCCGGGCTGCCCTCCAGCCCACTGCCCGGCAGCACGGCCAGTGGACCATTGCACCGCTCAAGCCTCCGCAGACAGGCGAGCAGGGCCGGGCCCTGGAAATCACCCCGCTCGTCCAACGCCAGACAATGCTGGGAAACGCAGTGTCCGCACAGGTCCTCATTGGCAAAGGCCTCCAGCACATGCACCGGCATATCGGTACTCCGCAAGGCCGATTCAGCAAGTGCCCTGGCAGTAATTGAAAGAATGGCCAGGTTCATCGTGGTGGAGAACAGCCGCCGCTGTGTTCAGAACAGTGTGCGCACATTCTCGGGCGGCCGCCCGATGACGGCCTTCTGCCCACAAACCACCACCGGGCGTTCCATCAACACCGGATGTTCCACCAGTGCCGCGAATACCGCTTCCTCATCCTCCATATCCAACCCGAGCTGCTGGCATAGACGCTCCTTCCTGCGCAGCAATTCACTGGCCCGTTTATCCAACTTGTCGAGCAGTTCTCTCAGTTCCTCAACACTCAGGCCGGTTTTGACATATTCCACCACATGCGGACGGATTCCATGCTGTTGCAACAAGCGCAGGGTCTGGCGGGATTTGCTGCAACGCGGATTGTGGTAAATAGTCCAAACCGCCTCGCTCCCCATCACAAGACTGTCAGACATGGTGATGTATTATCTCCCGGGCGATACGGAAGGCGTGCTCATGATCGATATACATCGGCGTCTGTGCCTGCTTCATCAACTCGAAGATGTGAAAATGCAACTTGTACTTGATATTGCCCACCGCCAGGGCGCCCAGGGAAAGCGCATTGTTCGGGGTAAACGACAGCTCCTTGCCAAAGTCCTGGGTACCGACATCCTCCAAACCGGCTGGCGGAACCGCATTGACATCCGCCGCAACCAGCAACTTCTGCGCCTGTGCCATCTGCTTTCGGGACAGCACCTGAATACCCGCCTTGGCCGCACCAATGACAATCTCCGAACAGTCCTGCAGAAATCCCATCACCTGTACATCGGTCTTACCGTCCGCTCCCTGCATCCGGACACCGAAACGATCATTGTATTCCGAGGCATATTCCATCGCCACCTTGCGCCCCCGCCGACTGACCAGATACACCTCGGCACCACAACCCGCAGCGAGGATGCCGGCACAGATCCCCACCGGCCCGGTGCCCCCGAAAATGTCCACCCGCTTGCCCTCCAGGCTGCCACTGTTCCTGCGCTGCAGGCAGGCTTCCACACAGACGATAAGCGAAGCCGCAGTGGTTATCGCCCCGCTGGGGTCGGCAAACACCGACACCTCGAACGGCGGCGACATCGCCGCCTTGGCACGATTAAGCATATCTATGGCAAGCGCAAATTCCCTGCCTCCGATGAATATGCCGGTGCGCTTCACACCCTGCGGGCCACGTGAAAAGATCGTGTCCTGAGTCAGCCCATAGATATCCTCCAGGGCCACCTCGGTATAGGGGATCACGCCATCAAACTCAGCCTCATAGGCCATGTTGACATCAAACGGACTGACGTTCTTGGTAGGGTTGAACATGTGGAGCAGGTATGGATCTTTCATGATTCGATGATTCCCTCTATCAGGACCAACTATTTAGGAATGGCCGTGCCCGCGTTGGCATACAGTCCCCGCCCACGTTCTGGCATAACGCCGTTCGTTCGATATTGTGCGAAAAAGTGTAGTAATACCTTAGGAAGCCGGGCCTCCGTTCCTCACATCCCGTGCGACCGTGTCAATCGCTCGGCCAATGCAGAGTCACGCTGGCTGGATCATTGCTGCCGCGACACAGGGAAAAATCCAGGCTCGGTACACTGCGCCACGCCGCACGCATTCTGGCCAACGCACGCCGGGCCGTAACCCGGTCCGGAAACAACGCAAAACCGGTGGGACCCCAGGAACTTTGTCCCCCGCCTGTGGCTCCCGACTTGCGCAACGCAGTCAACACCTCCGCCAGCAGCGGGTTACAGTATACACCGCCCTGGAATGATTGGAAACACCGGCCCATCTGCCGCTGAATGTAATCGATTGCCGCACCGGCACCCGCGCAGTCACGCTCACGCAATGCCGGCAACAACTGCATCAACACCCGCCTGCATATCTGTCCCGACACCCTGTCCGACATCGACTCCAGTCTGGAAAATGCGGTACGCTCGCGTTGACCGCTCAGACCTGTGTACTCCTTGTCGAACACCAGTAACAGACACCAGTCCTCCGGAAAAGGTTCACGCACGATGACTGGTGCCGGCGCTCCTCCCTCCACACGCCCACCATCGATGATCAGTCCACCCTGACTGAAACTCCCGATACCAATGCCGGAGCGCCGACCGCGTTCGTGGAAACGGACGACCTCCGACACCGGCATAGCCCGATCAAACAGCAGACTGATGGCGGTTCCCAACGCCAAAGACAACTGCGTCCCGGAACCCAGCCCTATATGTGCAGGCACCGATTCCACGAGATCGATACAGACCCCATCCCGGATCGAGAGCCTTTTCAACATGCTGCAAGCCAACTGCCGGGCGCGTTTCCCATCCGCGCCACGCAGTACCACGCCTGACCCGGCACGGCTGACCCGTAACCGCCAGGCAATTTCCTGTACGCCAACCCCGACCCCGCCAAAACGACGCCCCAACCCTCCATGCAAATCCATAAAACCCATATGCAAACGTGCCGGAGCACGCACCTCAACGCACTCCGGCACAGCCACACAATCAGGAACCGCCTGTTGCCGAATCATAGAACAATCCTTGAATAACCCCATAACGACAAAAACCCTCCCGACGACTGTCGCCAAACAGTCATGCACAACCCTCGCCGGTCCAGTCGGTGTCAATGAACTTCTGGTATACTGTAAACGCTCATCCCATGTCAGACAATGCCTGTTCAGTTCAAAAACATCACCTGTCCATTCTGCGGACTGCTATGCGATGATTTGAAGGGACAGACCGAGGATCTGGCCATCACTCTGCAAGACATTTCCTGCGAGCGCGCCCGCAAACAGTTTGAGCAACCTGTGCGCAAGGCGCAAACAGTCACCTTGATCGATGGACAGCCTGTGGAACCAGAACAGGCCTATGAACGAGCCGCCACCATCCTTGACACGGCAAACGTTCCATTGCTGGCAGGACTCGGCGCCGATGCACGGGGCATCCGGGCCCTGCTTGAACTGGCGCGACGCTGCGGCGGCATCGTCGACCACATGCATGGCGAGGCGATGCAGCGCGGCTATCTGGCACTACAGGAGGAGGGCTGGGTCGCCACCACCCTGGGCGAGATCCGCAACCGTGCGGACCTGGTGGTGTTTCTGGGGACGGATGGCAGCGCCTGGCCACGTTTCCACCAGCGTGTGCTGAACCCTGCCAAAACACTGTTCCGGCGCAGTACCAGCAAACGCACACTGATCTATATAGGCGAGAAACTGTGTCCGAACAGCGACACTCCACATCCGACAGAACTTTTTCACTGCGCGCAGCAACAACTCCCGGATCTGATCGCCGAACTGCGCTGTGTCCTCAATGGACACACGCCCGGACAACATACCAACACCTCGCTGCCACTGAAGGCACTGAACCGGATTGCCGAGGCCATGCGCCAGGCCAGTTACGGGGTGCTGATCTGGGATCCAGGAGAATTCGCCTGGCCGCATGCCGAACTGCTCATCCAAAGCCTGTGCGAACTGATCAAATCGCTCAACCGGGAGCGTCGCTTCGCCGGTCTGGCACTGGGAGGAGACGATGGCTCCGTCACCGCTGGGAATATCTGCACCTGGCAAAGCGGCTGGCCGCTGCGGGTACATTTCCTCAGCCCGGAGCCCCGCTACCGGCCTCGGCGCAATGCCAGCCACCAGCTACTCCGTGAGGGCACCGTGGACGCACTGCTCTGGGTCTCCAGCTTCAGCACACAACCCCCTCCCAAGACCGATAGCAAACTGCCACGCATCCTGTTGACACGCCCGGGTCCACATGCTGTGCACAAGGCTACCGTACACATCCCGGTGGCCACACCCGGGATCGATCATCCCGGACTGCTGTTTCGCGTTGATGGCAGCGTCGCACTGCCACTACAGCGCCTGCGCGAATCCTCTCTGCCAACGGTCAGCGAGGTCATCCACCAGATCGTGCAACGGCTCTGAACATGTATACCCTGCTCCAGGGCGGCATCGTCTACGACCCGATACATGGCATCAATGGGGAATGCCGTGACCTTTACATCTGCAACGGCCACATCGCCCGCTGCCCCGTGCGCGGTGCACACATCAGCAAGACCTTGAACGTTCGTGGTAAAGTGCTGATGGCTGGCGGCATAGACATCCACACCCACATCGGTGGAGGCAAAGTCAATATCGCACGCATGATGCTGCCGGATATCCATCACCGGGCAGGACCCGAGGATTTTGCACCGTCTACACTGGCTACCGGATACCGCTATGCGGAGATGGGATATACCGCGTGTTTTGAACCCGCCATGTTGCCCTCCAATGCACGTCAGACGCATATGGAACTGGCCGACACGCCGATGGTGGATAAAGGGGCCTATGCAGTGCTTGGCAACGATGATTTCCTGCTGCGACTGCTCTCCAACAAGCGGGAATCCGCACTGATTAGCGACTACGTGGGCTGGATTATCAACGCCACCAAGGCACTGGGCATCAAGGTCGTCAATCCGGGCGGTATAAGTGCATTCAAGTTCAATCAGCGCCGTTTGGATCTTGACGAAAAAAACCCCCACTATGGGGTCACCCCCAGACAGATACTGAAAGCCCTGACGCGTGCGGTCACTGAACTCGGCATTCCTCATCCACTGCATATACACGGCTGCAATCTGGGCGTCCCGGGCAATGCCCGGACCACGCTGGACACAATACGCGCATTGGACGGCATTCGCGCCCATCTCACACATCTGCAATTCCACAGCTATGGCAACGAAGGAGATCGCGGCTTTTCCTCCGCAGCAGCGCAGATCGCCGAAGCAGTGAATGCCTGTCCAACGCTTTCCATCGACGTCGGGCAGATTATGTTTCAGCAAACCATAACCATATCCGGGGACAGCATGCATCAGCACATCGGCTCCCGGCATGCGCATCCACGCAAATGGTCGTTGATGGACATCGAGTGTGATGCCGGCTGCGGGATAGTGCCGTTCCGCTACCGGGACCGGAACTTTGTCAATGCACTGCAATGGGCCATCGGCCTGGAACTGTTCCTGCTTATCAGTGACCCGTGGCGGGTATTTCTGACCACCGATCATCCCAATGGTGGCCCTTTTCTGAGCTATCCACATCTGATCCGACTACTGATGGACCGCAGTTTCCGCAACGATATGCTCGCGACCATCCACCCGGATGCCGCCCGTGCCAGTACGCTGGCCAGCATTGACCGTGAATATTCGCTGTATGAAATCGCCATCATGACCCGCGCCGCACCGGCACGCAGCCTTGGTCTACGACGACATGGACATCTCGGCTCCGGGGCGGTCGCCGACATCGCTATCTACAGCGAGCATGCCGACAAGGAACGCATGTTCAGTACGCCGGACTACGTGTTCAAGAACGGCGAGCTGATCGTTCGCAATGGCAAGGTCGTACGTCCGTTCAGCGGCAACACACATGTGCTGCGCCCCGAGTACGATCGCGGGATACATCGGCAGCTACACCGCTATTTCAATGACTACCAGACTCTACGGATGAACCATTTTCAACTGGATGATGACGAGATCCGCGCCTACGGAGACGGTGATCTGCTGGTGCAGCCATGCAACTGAACAGCCGGCCGGCGAGCACACCCTACACCATTGTGGCACGGTACCGTGTCCTGCGTATGAGCATGCAATGAAGATCAACGGCATCAGCATCGACGACACCTTTGCGGAAGCCTTCCCGATGAAGGCCTGCCGGCTGATCATCACCGCGCTGTCACCCAAATGGACCTTCACTGCGGCCAATTCCATGCGTGGCTTCGCCTCTTCCGTGATCGCCTGCGGCTGCGAAGCGGATATCGAACGTCTGCTGGGACCAGAAGAAAGCCCCGACGGTCGAGACGGGATCGCCATGCTGGTCTTTGCGATGTCGGTCAAAGACCTCGAACGGCAGGTGCCGACACGTGTCGGACAATCGGTCATGACCACCGCGACCACTGCCTGTTACAACGGACTTGACAGCGAACGACACATTCCGCTGGGAAGCCATCTACGCTATTTCGGCGACGGTTTTCAGATAGCCAAACAGATCAATGGCCGGCGCTATTGGCGGGTCCCGGTCATGCATGGTGAGTTCCTGTGCGAAGAATCCGCCGGCGTGGTACCCGCCATCGGAGGCGGCAACTTTCTGGTGCTGGCCAAGTCTGCCGCGCAGGCGCTTGCCGCATGCGAACGTGCGGTGGAAACGATCCGTTCGATCCCCGGGGTCATCACGCCATTCCCGGGCGGGATCGTCGGTTCCGGCTCCAAGGTCGGCTCCAAATACCGCTCGCTGGGAGCGTCTACCAACGAACGTTATTGCCCTACACTGCGCGGACGGACCGACAGCGAACTGGATCCCGGGATCGAATGCGTACTGGAGGTCGTGGTGGACGGGCTGAGCACAGAGGCAATTGGTGAAGCCCTGCGCCTTGGCATACTCGCCATCTGTGAATCCGGACGCAACAGCGGGGTGGAACGAATTAGCGCAGGGAACTATGGCGGCAACCTCGGACCACACCACTTTCATTTACACGAACTGCTACAGTGAATACACTGAGTTTTCACCTGAAACACCCTCTGAAACATCCGTTGGATGTCTCCTGTCTGTGTCCGGAACGGCTGAACGGCATATCACTGGATGCCATCCGGGCATTGCAGTTGCGCTATGGTATCCGGCATGTCAGCGTTGGCGAACTGTTCCGGGTACAAGGGAAAAGCTCTCGGCACATCGTCTTCAGCCAAGGTAGCAAACAGCTATGCCAGGTAGCAAGGAACATGTGCTACGGAGAGATCACTGTGCAGGGCGACAGTGGGGAAAATGCCGGCCGAGGCATGCGCGGCGGCCGCCTGCGCATTGCCGGAAACGCCGGCGACTGGACCGGACGCGGGATGCACGGGGGTCAACTGTGGGTCACCGGCAACGCGGGAGATTTCACCGGTGCCGCGGAACCCAGCGAGCCGCATGGCATGAACGGGGGCAGTATAACCATCCTTGGCAATGCCGGACAGCGTACCGGTGACCACATGCGGCGGGGCCTCATTGTTGTGCATGGCAACACCGGCAACTATTGCGCAAGCCGCATGCTTGCGGGTACCATTGCCGTATTCGGAAAGACAGGGGTCGGCATCGCCTGTGGCATGCGCCGGGGCAGCCTGATATTGGCTGACCAGAAGGCACGGCTTCCTGCCTCCTTCGGAGACTGCGGCGAACACGATTTTGTCTTTCTGCGTCTGCTTTGGCAACAGTTGGCACTGTCGGATGTGCCTACCGCGGAACGGGCAGTACGCTATGCCGGTGACAAGGCAAATAACGGCAACGGAGAAATCCTCGTGCTCAAAAGGCCCCGCCGATGACAGTCGGCAAAATCGTCCGGGCGGCGACAGGCTAAATGAAACGCATAAAAGGGAAAAAAGGCCGCGTTGTCACGCAAACGCTCGATCCAAAGGCCCGCACCGAGGTGCAGGAACTGCTTGGGGAGAACGCGCCACGTGAACGCCAGTATCTGATCGAATACCTGCATCGGATCCAGGATCGGTATGGACATATTTCACGCCTGCACATGCAGGCACTGTGCGCGGAGATGAACCTGTCGCTGGCCGAGGGATTTGAAACCGCCACCTTCTACCATCATTTCGATGTGCAGTTGCATGACGATACGCCGCCGCCACCGCCACACACGATCCGCGTCTGCGACTCGATAAGCTGCGCGATGATGGGTGCGGAATCGCTGATTCGCGAACTGCGGGAACTGAAGCTGCCAGATGTACGCATCCTCCCAACACCCTGCGTCGGCCGCTGCGCACAGGCCCCGGTCGCAGTGTTCGGCCAACGCCCCATCGTCCATGCAGACCGCGACACCGTCTGCCAAACGCTAAAGGCAGGCTTGAAAGACTGCCCGGTGCCTGAAGCGATACCTTATGCGGATTACCGCAAGCAGGGCGGATATCAACTGTTGCGGGACTGTCTTGACGGCAAACATCCGGTGGATACCGTGATCGGCACGCTGGAAGACTCCGGGCTGCGCGGCCTCGGCGGCGCCGGCTTCCCGGCCGGACGCAAATGGAAGATCCTCCGCGCACAGCGTAAACCACGCCTCGTCGCCATCAATATCGATGAAGGAGAGCCCGGAACCTTCAAGGACCGTCACTTCCTGGAAACCGATCCGCATCGCTTCATCGAAGGCACGCTGATCGCAACCTGGGCCATCGAGGCGGAAGCCGTCTATCTGTACCTGCGCGACGAATACGCCGGCTGCCGCCAACTACTGGAACAGGAACTGCAAGCACTGCTTGCGGATCCTCCCTGCGACCTGCCCCCAATCCACCTGCGTCGCGGCGCCGGCGCCTATATCTGCGGAGAGGAGTCCGCCATGATAGAATCCATCGAGGGGAAAAAGGGCCTGCCTCGACTGCGCCCACCGTTCGTCGCCGAGGTCGGGCTGTTTGGCCACCCCACACTGGAACACAATATGGAGACGATGCATTGGGTGCGCGACATTCTGGAACACGGTAAAGATTGGTTCTGTAGCAATGGCCGCCGCGGACGCACCGGGCTGCGTTCCTTTTCGGTCAGCGGCCGGGTCAACCGACCCGGGGTGCATCTGGCACCGGCCGGCATCAGCGTGCGCGAACTCATAGACGAATACTGCGATGGCATGCAGCAGGGGCACACCTTTTACGGCTATTTCCCCGGCGGGGCCTCCGGTGGCATACTGCCTGCTGAGCTTGGTGATGAACCGCTGGATTTCGATACCCTGCAGCCACACGGTTGCTTCATCGGGTCGGCAGCGATCATCGTGCTGTCACAACAGGACAGTGCACGCACCATGGCCCTCAACGCGATGCGTTTTTTCGAACACGAATCCTGCGGCCAATGCACTCCCTGCCGGGTCGGCACGGGAAAAGCCGCCGCACTGATGGAACAACCGCACTGGGATCCGGCGTTGCTGGAAGAATTGGCGAGCTGCATGGAAGATGCGTCCATCTGTGGTCTGGGACAAGCCGCCCCCAACCCTCTGCGCTGCGCAATGCGATATTTCCCGGGAGAATTTGACTGATGGCTGCAAAACCGGAACAGATAACCGAGGTCCAGTTCGAGTTGGACGGGAAATCGCTGCATGCAAAGACAGATGAAACAATCCTTCAAGCCGCCAAGCGGCACGGTATCCGCATTCCCCATCTATGTTACAAGAAAGGCTATCGTGCCGATGGCAATTGCCGCGCCTGCGTGGTAGAGATTGCCGGTGAACGGGTACTGGCCCCCTCCTGCTGTCGATTTCCGCGTGAAGGCATGAAGGTCAGCACTGCGAATGCGCGTGCACGCAACGCCCAGAAGATGGTGCTTGAACTGTTGCTCAGTGACATGCCGGTCTCGGAAGACAGCAACGGGCAATCCACACGCCGAGACCGGTATAGCGCAAACTCCAAGCTGGATTACTGGGGCAATTGGCTGGACATAGCGACACCCCGTTTCCCCGGCCGCACACGACCGAAGCCTGACCTGTCACATCCGGCGATGGCGGTCAATCTGGATGCATGCATCCAATGTACACGCTGTATGCGCGCCTGCCGTGAAGAACAGGCCAATGACGTGATCGGCATGGCCTGGCGTGGAAACCATGCGCAGATCGTCTTCGACATGGATCTGCCGATGGGTGAAAGCACCTGTGTCGGCTGCGGGGAGTGCGTGCAGGCCTGCCCTACCGGGGCACTGATGCCTGCCAAATCGGTTGGCCTGCAAGCCCCGGAGAAACAGATCGACTCGGTATGTCCCTACTGTGGCGTAGGCTGTCTGCTGACATTCAACATCCGCGATGAACGCATCCAGTACGTTAGCGGACGTAATGGTGAGTCCAACCATGGACGGCTTTGCATCAAGGGACGTTACGGCTTTGATTATGTACACCATCCTGGACGCCTGAAGACGCCGCTTGTGCGCCGCGACGATGCGCCCAAAGCGATCGATTTGATTGCACCGAAGGAACATGAACAGTACTTCCGCACCGCTTCCTGGGAGGAGGCGCTGGATCGGGCTGCCGACGGGCTGCGACAAATCCGCGACACGCATGGCAGCGAGGCACTGGCCGGCTTCGGCTGTGCCAAGGGCAGTAATGAGGAAGCCTATCTGTTCCAGAAACTGGTACGTACCGGCTTTGGCACCAACAACGTTGACCACTGCACCCGCCTGTGCCACGCCTCCTCGGTGGCGGCGCTGCTTGAGACCATCGGTTCCGGCGCGGTATCCAACCAGGTGGCCGATGGCAGCAAGGCGGAGGTCATTATCGTGATCGGAGCACGCCCCAACTCCAATCATCCGGTAGCTGCAACCTTCATGAAAAACGCCGCCCAGCGCGGCAGCAAACTGATCGTAATCGAGCCCTATGGATCCGATCTGACACTGTACGCCAGCCATTTCCTGCAACTTCGACCCGGCACCGACGTGCTGCTGCTGAACGCGATGATGCACACCATCATCGAAGAGGGAATGCATAATGAAAGCTTCATCGAGGCGCATACCGAAGGCTTTGCGGAATTACGCGAAACGGTGCGCCAGTATTCACCGGAAAAAGCCGCCCCACTGTGCGCGATCAGCGCCGAACGCATCCGCGAGGTGGCCCGGCTGTATGCCACCGCCAACACGGCCATCATCTTCTGGGGCATGGGGATCTCACAGCACGTGCATGGCACGGACAATGCTCGCTGCCTGATCTCGCTGGCGCTGATGACCGGACAAATCGGACGCCCCGGCACCGGCCTGCACCCACTGCGCGGGCAAAACAATGTGCAGGGGGCCTCCGATGTCGGCCTGATCCCGATGGTCTACCCGGACTATCGCAACGTGGACGATGCCAGGGTACGCAAGGCGTTTGAAGCACTCTGGGGCAGCTCGCTCAACCCCCAGCCCGGCAAGACTACCGTGGAGATCATCCATGCCATCCATGATCGGGAACTGCACGGTCTGTACATCATGGGAGAAAATCCGGCCATGTCCGACCCGAATCTGAACCACACCCGCGAGGCGCTGGCGCGACTACAGCATCTGGTGATACAGGATATCTTTTTCACCGAGACTTGCAGCTACGCGGACGTGATCCTGCCGGCCTCCGCCTTTCCCGAAAAGACCGGCACATTCACCAACACGGACCGCCGGGTACAGATGGGCAGACAGGCGCTGGAACCACCCGGGGATGCACGGCAGGATCTGTGGATCATACAGCAACTTGCCCAACGTCTCGGTTTGAACTGGGATTATCCGGATGCAGCGGCGGTCTTTGCCGAGATCCGCCAGGCGGTGCCCAGCATGGGCGGGATGACCTGGGAACGGCTGCAGGCCGAAGACAGTCTGACCTATCCGCTACGCGAGGAAGGAGACCCCGGTGAAGCGGTGATCTTCCGTGGCGGCGTCTTTCCCACCGCCAGCGGGCGCGGGCGCTTCGTCCCGGCAGAGCATGTGCCGCCAGACGAACTGCCAGACGCAGAATTTCCCTACGTCTTCATCACCGGCCGACAACTGGAACACTGGCACACCGGCACGATGACACGGCGCTCAACCGTGCTGGACGCGATCGAACCCGGTCCGTCAATCATCATGAACAGCGCGGATGCCGCTGCGCTGGAACTGGAACCCGGGGACATGGTCGTCATCGAATCCCGCCGCGGCTGCATCTCCGCCATGGTACGCCCCGACGATGACATACAACCGGGGATAACCATGATGCCCTTCACTTTTTATGAGGGAGCGGCCAACCTGATCACCAATGACGCGCTGGACCCCAAAGGAAAGATCCCCGAGTTCAAGTTCTGTGCGGTTCGGCTGAGCAAGGGGGCGCGAGCCGATGATCATGCGCTACCGCAGACCCAAACCGCCTGAGCGACATATCGGGGTATAGTGCCGAATCCGCAAGGGCGTCGGCGCAATGAAGATTGCGCTGCGCTTGAGAGCGCGTTGAAGCAGCTTCCATGCCGGTTTCTACATTCCATGTGGGCCGAGATCGATACCGGCGCAACGATGGGCTGTTCGATAGCTTTTGCACCTACGAAATACGCACCTTCGAGCATTTCCACCACCTTGGCGCTGCGCAGAGTTTGCGCAACTGTGATGGGATGAGGCAATTCATTCTCGAGCGTATGGCAGGACTTGAACATGGCTATACGGTTTACGGCGGAGCACCGTAATACCTATTCCAATGTTCGGGAATTCAGAGCCAAGCGGGAGGAAACCGGTGACCATTGAGTGGAAGTTCCTTGTCCAAACGCTCCATGGCCGTTGCCTCAGAAAAGTGACGCTTGAGCGTTAACTTCAGCAGCCTTCGTTGATGCACACCCCAACTCAGGTGCATCCTTTTCAAACGGGTGTCCATTTTGCCATCCAGGCTTTCCGGTAGCACGCAACCATTCGAGACGGCGTATCGTTATCTCTGCATATATCGGGTCAATGTCCAGTGTATAACACCTGCGGCCAAGCATCTCGGACACGATCAGGGTTGTTCCCGAATGTGCGAAATAATCTATCACCAGGTCGTCCGGCGATGAGCTTGCTCGAATAATACGATCCATGCACTTTATCGGCTTCTGGGCGTAACATCCGGAAATATTTTCTTCCATGCGATAAAAAACCTGCTGAATATCAACCCAGACATTGCCCGCCCTGATTGTGTTGGAGCGGCTTCTTTCCATGTTCTCGGTTATCTTGCCTTTTACATCCTTGTAGTATCCCCGAAGTATTTTTGGAATGTCCGTGTATTCCGCATCAACATGAAACTTCGGCTTCCCCTTTATGTAATAAAGCAACTCCTGACGAATTGCCATCCAGTTTTTTTGAGTGCCATAACCACGTTGGTTTCTCATGGTAATCATGCTTCTAGGGGAAAAAGACTGATCTCGCATCATTACCATAAAATCAGGCAACGGTTGGAAACCATTGTTCTGATCCGCACCAAGCCAGACATACAACGAAGCATCTTCATCCAACACTTCAGAAGTGATGGACACCCATGTCCGGCACCATTGAACATATTCGCTCAATGACATTCTTTGGAACGCAGCCACATTGTATGGCGGGTCTTGAACAGCCAATTGCGCCGGCTCATCAGTCATAATTCTGGAAACATGTTGCGGATTGGACACATCAAGGCATCCGACGCGATGGCCACGCACGGGATCGGTCCAGATATCCCCCAACTTGAGACGGCAATAAGGCAACAATCTATTGCGTAGCTCGGGGGCAGAATCCAGTCGCGGGAGAGGATTGTAATGCATCATTGTGTGGACATATCCCTTGATTGATGGATTATGGCCTGGATCGAGTGCTGATACGACTCCCTCGTCAACCTGGCTCGCCGGGGGGGGTCATGGACAGGAGCGTGGCGGACATCCGGCCGCCACTGGCGATGCACGATCCACACGCTGTTCCCACGCTGGAATCATCAGCCCCGACTCAATACCGTCTCACACCACGTCTCTGTCTGCATCCGTCGGCATGAGGAAGGGTGCGCCTTCGCCGCATCCGTGCCACCAGAAGCAATCTAGCCCTGGCTGACCCCGTACTTCTTACGGAAACGATCCACCCGGCCCGCCGTGTCAACGATCTTTTGCTTGCCAGTGTAAAACGGATGACACTGAGAACACACCTCCAGATGCACCGGCTCTTTCAGTGTGGAACGGGTCTCCACGCTATGTCCGCAACTACACGAAAACTTGATCAACTGATAGTCGGGGTGGATTTCTGTCTTCATCTGCTGTCTTCCGGGGTTTTTCGGCAACCACATCGGAATGGCATTGTACGCAGCCGCCAGGCGCATTGCAAACGCAACGGAAGTCCTCTCCCACCTAAAACGCGGTCTGTTCCGACTCGGACACAACGGCACGGCGCGTGATGCACAGCAGATGGCTGTTGGCGGCGGTGTCCAACTGCCAACGCTGTACCACCTGCAGACCAGGGTCGATACCCGCTGCCAACTCCGCATCCACACCACGCCCACACATCGCCAGCAGTTGCGTGGCCGGTGTCAACAGATGTCCCAACAAGCGCAGCAGACGCGACAGTGGTGCAACACCGCGACAACTCAGGGTGTGGAAAGCCTGTTGCGGCCGATAGTCCTCGACCCGGGAAGCCACCACTGTCACATTGTCCAGATCCAGTTCCGCCGCAACCTGGCGTAGAAAGGTCCATTTCTTCGTACGACTGTCCAGCAGATACCAATGCCTCTCAGGCTGCGCCATGGCCAGCATCAGTCCCGGGAAACCAGCACCTGAACCGACATCCAGGCAACGCTGACCACGCACATACGGATGGATGCTAAGGGAATCCAACATATGGCGACGCAGGATCTGCTCCGGGTCGTGCCCGGCAACCAGACTGTTTACCCGGTTCCATTTCAGCAGCAGATCCAAAAAGCGCAGATAACGCTCAATGATCGCTTCATCAGGCAGCAACTCCAGTGCAACGAGGCCAGCACGCAACTGGGTCCACAGGCAGGCAGGCAATGTCTGCTGCCCGGGCCGGGAAGGTGTTCGCATGGCACTCAGGCCGAGCGGCGCAGCGTCCCCGTCTGTTTCTTCAGCCACACCCGCAACAACGACAGCGCGGCCGGTGTGACCCCGGAGATACGCGAGGCCTGCCCCAGGGTAGCCGGCCGATGGCGATTAAGCTGTTCCGTGGCCTCCGTGGAAAGCCCCGGTATCTGCGCATAATCCATGTCGGTCGCCAGCGCGATCTCCTCGCTGGCACGGTTCTGCGCGATCTCCCGCTGCTGACGCTGTATATATCCGGCATAGCGCGCCTGATACTGTATCTGCTGCGCCACCTCCTCGTCTGCCACACCGGGCGCCAGCGCAGATAAACCAGACAGCCGCCGATAGTCGAGTCCCGGCCGACTGAGGAGTTGCAACGCATTGAGTTCCCGCTCCGGAGTGCAACCCAGCATCCGTGCCAACTCCTTCCCATCTTCCGTCTCCGGCTGGACCCATATCCGCGACAAACGTTCCTGTTCGGCCTCAATACACTCGCGCTTCCGCACAAAACGCCGCCAGCGTGACGGCTCGATCAAGCCAAGACCCTGCGCCATTTCTGTCAAGCGCAGATCGGCATTGTCCTCACGCAGCAGCAGACGGTACTCGGCCCGGCTGGTAAACATCCGATACGGCTCCATTACGCCACGCGTTACCAGATCATCCACCATCACCCCCAGATACGCCTGGTCACGAGATGGGTACCACGGCCCCTGCTCTCGTATTCGCAATGCCGCATTCAAACCGGCAAGCAGCCCCTGAGCGGCAGCTTCTTCATAGCCAGTCGTGCCATTGATCTGACCGGCAAAAAACAGCCCGGAAATGCAATGCGTCTCCAGCCACGGGTGCAGATCGCACGGATCAAAATAATCGTACTCGATCGCATAGCCGGGACGGGTGATATGTGCCTGCTCAAATCCCGGTATGGAACGCACCAATGCCTCCTGCGCCTCATACGGTAACGACGTGGAGATGCCGTTCGGATAGACCTCGCGGCTATCAAGTCCTTCCGGCTCGACAAAGATCTGGTGTGAACTACGGTCCGGGAAACGTGTCACCTTGTCCTCCACCGAAGGGCAATAACGCGGCCCGACCCCTCCAATGTCACCGTTGTACATCGGCGAACGGTGCAGCGCACCACGGATAATCTCATGGGTATGCGCATTGGTTCGCGTTATGTGACAAACCGTCTGGCGCGGGTGCTCACTGGCAGAACCCATGAAGGAAAACACCGGCACCGGCCGGTCCCCTGGCTGAATGCCACATTTGGCATAGTCGACCGTGCGCGCATCCAATCTGGGCGGGGTGCCCGTTTTCAATCGGCCCACGCGCAAAGGCAATTCACGCAACATGCCCGAAAGCCGGGTCGATGCAGGGTCGCCCGCACGACCGGCCGATTGTCTGCGGTCCCCGATATGGACGCATCCGTCAAGGAAGGTGCCCACGGTAAGCACCACACAGCGTGCACGAAAACGTAAACCCATCTGGGTCACAACCCCGCCGATCCGCCCCCCCTCCAGGATCAATTCATCCACGGCCTGCTGGAAAAGTTGCAATTTCTGCTGGGAAGACAGTGCAATACCGACCTGACGCCGATACAGAACACGGTCTATCTGGGCCCGAGTCGCCCGTACCGCCGGACCCTTGCTCGCATTCAGGATACGGAAATGGATCCCGCTACGGTCGGCCGCACACCCCATTAGTCCACCCATCGCATCGATCTCCTTTACCAGATGGCCCTTGCCGGTTCCACCAATGGCCGGGTTGCATGACATCTGCCCCAGGCTGTCGATACTGTGCGTCAGCAATAGCGTCCGTGCACCCATCCGGGCGGCCGCCAAAGCCGCCTCAGTACCGGCATGACCACCACCAACCACGATGACATCATATCGTCCCGCTTCAGACATGGGCCTGGAATGCCCCCATTGCAAACGCCTGTGCGACAGATTCCGGCACAGCCTCACAGGCACGATGCACCTCCGCATTGTAGTATCGGGTGGGAAACTCCCACCCGCGCAGCGGAATCTCCTGGCTCTGTGGAAATGGTTCGCCTCTCCTCGCGATGGTCGCTGACCACCAGCCAGACGGGTAGCTTGGTAATGGGAAAAACAGGGTCCGCACATGAGCAAAACCCGCCTTCCCCATCTCCGCCCGCAAAGACAGCAGGATATCCATGTCCAGCAGCGGCGATTCACTCTGCGCGACTACCATGCCGCCATCCCGCAATACCCGGTGACAGTCCCGGTAAAATGGTGCACAGAAGAGCCGCTCCGCCTGGCCAATCGGATCGGTCGTATCCAGTATTATCACGTCCCGGCTCTGCGCAGCCGCATTACGCAGCCAGTCAATCGCATCCTGAAACAGCAACGTGGTACGCAAGTCCCCGTTGGAAACGCAAAGCTCCGGGAAATACCGCTCGGCAACACGGGTTACCTGGGCGTCCAATTCCACCTGCACCACATCCTCCACCTCCGGATGCTTGAGTATCTCGCGCAGGGAACCACAGTCTCCACCACCAACTATCAGTACCTGGCGTGGTGCCGGATGCGAAAACAGTGCCGGGTGCGTCATCATTTCATGATAGATATGATTGTCGCGCGTGCTGAGCATCACGATTCCGTCCAGGCACAACAGATAACCGAACTCCGTGGTCTCATAAACCTCTATTTTCTGATATGGGGTCTGTTCCTCATGCACCTTCTCGCGTATGGCAAAAGATGTCGCGTAACCCCGGTTTTGTTCACTGAACCAGTTTCCGTCCAACATGAACCTCACTCCTCCACAGCAAACCGTGGACACGGCATTGTATCCGATCCGATATGCGGTTCAACGCTCTCTCCCAACCAAGACCTCGGTTCAGGACGCATCCAGGTATGCACGCAGAAGCTCGTTCAACCGCTGTGGATTGGCCTTGCCAGCGCTGGCCTTCATGGCCCGACCAACAAAGAAACCGATCAGCTTGCGGCGTTTTTCCTCATCCCCGGCACGATACTGCGCCTGCTGATCGGTATGCTCTCGTACCACCTGAGCAACCAGGGCCTCCAGTGCCGCATCATCGGATATTTGCCGCAGTCCGCGCCGGGCAATTATCTCATCGGCACTGCCCTGCCCGTCCCACACCGCGGCAAATATCTCCTTGCCGATCTTGCCAGAGATAGTGCCGTCGGCAATGCGTGCGATGACACCCGCAAGCTGTACCGGAGAGACCGGAGAATCCTGGATATCCAGACCATGGTGATTCAATGCGCCGGCCAACTCCCCGAGGATCCAGCGCGCACACAGTCCGCTGCTAAAGCCATCCCCCGGACGGTAATCAAGCTGCCGCAGACACGCTTCGAAATAGTCTCCCCAGTGGCGCGAACCGCCAAGCATGGTACTTTCATGCACATTCAATCCGTATTCTGTACGCAGACGCGCCTCGCGGGCATCCGGCAATTCCGGTAGCCCATCCTTTATCTGTTGTACCCAATCATCCTCGATACACACCGGAGGCAAATCCGGATCCGGGAAATAACGATAATCCTGCGCCTCTTCCTTGCTGCGCATCGGACGGGTCCGGTTTTTTTCCGGATCATACAGGCGCGTTTCCTGCACTACACTACCACCATCTTCCAACAGGGCGATCTGCCGTTGCGCTTCATAATTGATGGCCTGTTCCACGAAACGGAAGGAATTGATGTTCTTGATCTCGGTACGCGTCCCCAGACGGCTGTCTCCCTTTCGACGCACCGAAACATTGGTGTCACAGCGAAACGAGCCCTCCTGCATATTGCCATCACAGATGTCCAGATACCGCACCAGCGTATGCAACTTGCGCATATAACTGGCAGCCTCGATGGCACTGTGCATATCCGGTTCCGAGACGATCTCCAACAGTGGGGTCCCTGCCCGATTCAGATCGATGCCGGAATATTCTCCGAACCCCTCATGCACACTCTTGCCGGCATCCTCCTCCAGGTGCGCACGCGTGATGCCGATATGCCGCCGCTCACCCTGCGGAAGTGTGATCGACAACTGTCCACGACCAACAATCGGGGCAACATACTGGCTGATTTGATAGCCTTTAGGCAGATCGGGATAAAAATAATTCTTCCGCTCAAAGATGCAGACCCGGGCGATCTCCGCACCAATAGCCAGTCCAAACCGGATCGCCATCTCCAGTGCCACACGATTGGGTACCGGCAACACCCCCGGGAAACCCAAATCGATAATGCAGGCCTGGGTATTCGGTTCTGCACCGTAGCGGTTTGGCGCACCGGAGAACAACTTGCTGCGGGTCGCCAACCGACAATGGATCTCCAAACCAATGTGCAGTTCCCAGTCAGTCGGGAGGGCAGCTTCCGGCCAAGACGCCACAACTCGTCTCTCTCAATCGGACAGCGGCTGTGCGCCAGCAGCCGCCACAGCCAACTCGGGTCGCCTCCGGTGCCAATCGCTATGGCACTGGAACTGATGCGCGATATTCAGCAACCGGGCCTCACTGAAATAGTCGCCGAGCAGTTGCATCCCCACTGGCAGGCCCTGCTTGAAACCCGCCGGTACCGAGATGGCCGGCAAGCCGGCCAGATTTGCCGGTGCAGTAAATATGTCCGACAAGTACATCGCGATATGATCGCCTCGCAGACTGCCAAGCTCGAATGCCACACCAGGTGTGGTAGGGCAACAGATCGCATCCACCTCGGTGAAAGCGGCGACATAGTCGTCCTTGATCAGACGTCGTATCTTCTGTGCCTGAACATAATATGCTTGATGATAGCCCGTACTGAGCACATGAGTTCCTGCCAATATGCGCCGCTTCACCTCGGCGCCAAAACCTTCCGCACGCGACCGACAAAACAGTTCCTGCAAATCCTGTGGATCCGCGCAACGGTGGCCATAACGCACCCCATCAAAACGTGCCAGATTGGAGGAACACTCCGCCGGGGCGCAAACGTAATAAGCCGGGACGGACAATGGCAGATGCGGCAAGCTAATCTCCCGGACAGTAGCCCCACACCGCTGCAACACCGAAATAGCGGTTTCCATTACTGCCCCGATGTCCGGGTCGAGTTCCGCATCGAAACACTGCTTCGGCAGACCCAGACACAGTCCGGACAGGGGGTTCTCAAGTGCCGCTGTATAGTCCGGCACTGGCTTGTCTATGGATGTGGCATCGCACGGATCAAAGCCTGCCATCGCATTCAGCAACAACGCGGCATCCTGGGCGGTACGAGCTATCGGTCCGGCCTGATCGAGGCTGGAAGCAAAGGCGATCATGCCATAGCGAGAGACCCTGCCATAGGTCGGCTTCAGACCAGTAACTCCACAGAATGCGGCAGGTTGCCGTATCGACCCTCCGGTATCACTGCCTGTAGCGGCAGGCACCAGCCCCGCGGCGACCGCCGCCGCGGAACCTCCGGAAGAACCACCCGGGGTACATTGCAAATCCCACGGATTGTGCACGGCGCCGTAAAAGCTTGTTTCATTGGATGAGCCCATCGCAAACTCGTCCATATTGGTCTTGCCCAGGCTAACCATGCCAGCCTGCTCCAGCAGTGACACTATATGTGCATCGTAAGGCGCAATGAAGTTATCCAGCATCTTCGAACCGCAACTGGTCCTCTTCCCCCGAGTGCAAAACAGGTCTTTATGCGCGATCGGGATCCCGGTCAATGGTGTTGCCGAATCGGTAGCCAGACGGGTATCGGCCACCTGCGCCCGTTCCAACGCAGACTCCTCGTCGATGCTGATAAAGCAGTTAAGTTGGGCATTCCGGTTGGAAATATCCGCCAGCAGTTGCCGGGTCAACTCCAGACTGCTGATCTCCCGGCTGTGCAAAGCCCGGGATAGTTCATGTACTGTCAATAACGGATACATACGGGGGGTATGGCAGTTGTCGTCAGGATGCCACTACCCAGCGTCAGTAGCACAGACAATCGGCCCAACACAAGCTTATGTGTCAGCATCGCACTCTCGTCATCCGCATCGGTATTCAGCGCAACCGTCACCATCACATCCGTGGGGTGTTGTCGCTAACCCTCACCGTGTCGGTGTCGTCAACTCCCACCGTGACATCCGCCGGCGGGGTTGTCAACGTCACCGTCGCCGTGTAACTGCGCGCCGCGTTGTAGTCCCCATCCCCACTCGCAGCCTTCGGCGCAAAGTTCGCAGTGGTACTCACCTGACCGGCACGGATGCTGAAAGCCACCGCCGCCGCACTGAAATCGTCCGCCGGCATGCTGCCACTCACTCCGCTCAGCGTCACCATGCCATTCACCACCGTGTCCACCGCCGCACTCAGCGTCACCGGCACTGTCAACGACTGACCCTCCGTCACCGCAATGGTCGTGCTAGCCAGTGTCACCTCCGCACTGTCGTTGTCGTTCAACGTGCCATCCACCCTCACATCACCCCCCAACGCATAGCCCGTTCCCGACACCAGCGTAATGCGATACGTCTCCGCTCCCTCCACGATGACATCGTTCACTGTCGGAATCGATACCGTCGCCGTCTTGCCCCCGTTAAAATTGCCCGTGGTAAACGTCTGTGTCAGTAAACCCGCGATGTCAGCCGCATCAAAGTTGCTCGAGCCACGGTCCGCCAGCGTCAGCCGCACCGACAGCGTCCCCGTCACATTGCTGTCCGAAGTCACCGTCACACGAATCGCAGCACCTTCAGTCACCGTGGACGGCGCCGTCACCAGCGTCAACGCCGGCACCGTCACCAGCGTCCCCATACGCGACGCCGTCACCGCCGCACTCAGGGTCCCGGTGTAACGCCGAAAACGCATCGTGTAGCTCGCCGCCGTCAGGTCCACATAACGGGTCGGCACATTCTCGACACCTGCGCCAGTGGCTCTTGTCTGAAAACCATTAGCGGGCAGCGCCACATCGCCACCGATGTTCACCGAACCACCGTTAACATAATTTTGCAAAATTCGGTTCTCACCATACAGACAAAGACGATTCCGGGTGGCATCGTTGAACGCGATACATTGCTGCACGGTACTTGGCACCTGCGTCTCACTCACCGTCTGTGACGACGGATAGAACACCAGGTAGCCACCATCGTCTCCGGTAGCTGTCACCGGCAATCCAGTACGAGTGCTATAACGATGATACAGGCCCGATATGCCGGTCCACTGAAAATAGGGCGGGTCCGACCTGCGAGTAACGAACCCATGGATCACGGTCTCTGATGATTGTGCCCCTGCAGTACGAAAGGTAAAACCGCTGATCATCACCGCTTCATCCAGCACACCGTCCGCGCTCGCGTCTGTCCCCAACGCATAGCCGCCGCCAGACACCAGCGTGATCCGGTAATAGTCATCTCCTTCATCCACGCTGTCGCTGACCGTCGCAATGCTCACCGTCGCCGTGGTTCCCCCATTGAACGCCGCCGTCACACCGTTTTGTGTCAGTCCACCAGGAAAATCCGACGCGTCGGTACCGCTAGGCATGGCGGCGGAGCTTGTGTTTTGCCATACCGAACGGTCCGCGATGCGCAGGTTCAGCGCGAGACTGCCGGCCACCGCCTGGTTTGCTGTGACCCTGAGTTGAATCGCACTGCCCTCGTTCACTGTCGCCGGGTCGGTCAGCAACTGCAACACCGGCGTCGTGTCTCTCACCGTCACCTCAACGCTGTTGATCGTCACCCCCTGATAGTCGTTGTCGCTGCTGCTCGCGGTGTGCGTCAACGTCACGCTGTCATCCGACGTGTCCGCATCCAGACCCGCCTTCACCGTCACCGTCTGCGCCGTGTCCCACGCACCGCTGGCAAAACTCAACTCCGACGAACTCACCGTCACATCTCCCAGCGTACCACCAACCGTCACCGTCACATCCGCACTCGGCGCCGTAGCCAGCACCACCGTGTAGCTGCCCCCCATCGTATCTCCCTCATCCACCGTCAACGACTGCGGGTTCACAACCACGCCGGCCGCAGCAGCAGATCGCGGCGTCGCCACCGCCTCCGCTGAGGGCTCACCAAAATGGTTCGTTCCCACCGACCCTACCGCACGAACCTGAAAACGGTATTCCGTCCCGTTGTTCAGTCCCGTCCGAGTGTGGCTCGTCGTGCCCGCATTGGAGCCCGAAATCGCCGTCCACGCACCGTAAGCGTTGCTACCTGCCTTCTGACGGTATTGCCAGCTCGCACGCGGACCCCCGGACCCTGGCAAACCCCACGTCAACGCCACCTGCGCATTCCCGGACACCGCGCTCAGACTGGCCGCCGCGCCCGGCGTCGTGTCCGTCACATTCACTCGCACCGCAGACACAGACACCACGCCATAGTCTCCTCCGGTAATGGCGTGCGTCAGCATCGCAACCTCATCCAACACATCCGTGTCCGCGCCCGCCTTCACCGTCACCGTCTGTGCCGTGGCCCAGCCGCCGCCAGTCCCCGTACCAAAAGTCAGCGCCGACGGCGCAAATGTCACATCTCCGTTGTCACTGCTCGGCGTCACCGTCACATCCGCACTCGGCTCCGTATCCAATACCACCGTGTAGACCACGCCCGTCGTATCTCGCTCCGTCACCGTCAACGTGGTCGGACTCAGACTCACCCCCGGGGTATCATCGTCCACCACCGTCACACTGACACTCGGCACACTCACCGAGCCGTAGTCTCCTCCCGTGATGCCGTGCGTCAGCGTCGCGCTGTCATCCACCGCGTCCGCGTCCGACCTCGCACTCACCGTCACCGTCTGCGCCGTGTCCCAGCCGCCGGCACCCGTACTTGTAGCAAAGCTCAGCGTCGCCGGCGCAAATGTCACCTCCGCATTGTCACTGCTCGGCGTCACCGTCACCGCCGCACTCGGCTCACTGTCCAACACCACCGTGTAACTGTCGCGGCCTCCCTCGGCCAGCGTCAACGGCGAGCCGTTCAGCGTCACGCCAGGGGTCGGCTCCACCGGTGTCGCGCTTGCCTCCGCTGCCGCCGCTCCAAAATTGTTCGTTCCCACGCCCACCGCTCGTACCTGAAAACGGTACCGGCTCTCGTTGGTCAGGCTTTCCACCGTGTAACTCGTCGTGCTCGCATCCGAACCGGGAATGTCCATCCAATTCACATTCCTCCAGCCCGAGCCTCGCGTCGTCTGGCGGTACTGCCAACTGGCTATGGGACCACCAGAAGACGGCGCGGTCCACGACAACTCCACCTGCGTGTCTCCTGCCGTCGCCGTCAAACCGGTCGGCCGCCCGGGCCGGGTTTCCCGCACCGTCACCAGCACACTGGCTATAGTCAACGCAGCATACCCGGCGGTGCCACTCGCCGTATGCGTCAGCGTCACCACCGCTTCCTCATCCGCATCCGCATCCGCCGCCGCCATCACCGTCACCGTCTGCGCCATACCCCAGTTACCAGCAAGACCGGAACTGAAGACCAACTCCGCCGGGTCAACCGTTACATCTCCGGACACACCACCCACCGTCACCGTCACATCCGCCGCCGGCGGCGCATCCAGCACCACCGTGTAGCCACTGTTCGTACCCTCATCCAAGGTCAGCATGGCGGCGCTCAGCGTCACGCCAGGAGGCGGCACCGGGCTATTGTCGGTCACCCGCACCGTGTCCGTGGCGTCAGCTCCCAACGTGACACCGGCCGGCGGGCCTGTCAGCGTCAGCGTCGCCGTGTAGCTGCGCGGCGGATTGTAATCGCCATCCCCATTATTCGCGGTCTTCGGCGCAAAGTTCGCAGTCCCTCTAATCTGACCGGAACGGACGCTGAAAGCCACCGCCACCGCACTGAAATCGGCCGTCGGCATGCTGCCACTCACCCCGCTCAATGTCACCATGCCATTCACCACCTCGTCCGCCGCCGCATCCAGCGTCACCGGCACCGACAGCAATTGCCCCTCGCTCACCGTGACGGTCGTGCTCGCCAGCGTCACCTGCGCACTGTCGTTGTCGTTCAACGTGCCATTCACCGTCACACCACTGCCCAGGGTATAGCCGGTACCTGCATCCAGCGTAATGCTATAGGTCTCCGCTCCCTCCACAATCGCGTCGTCCACCGTCGCAATCGTCACTGCCGCGGTCCTGCCCCCATTAAAACTGGCCGTGGTAACGGTCTGCGTCAGCGCACCCACGAGGTCATCCTCATCAAAACCGCTCGCGCCACGGTCGGCCAGCGTCAGGCTCACATCCAGCGTACCCGACACATTTCTGTCCGAGCTGAGCGTCACACTGATGGCAGTGCCCTCGGTCACCGTAGACGGGGCCATCTCCAGCGTCAATTCCGAGACCGGCTCCATCGGCGTCGCCCCGACCGTTTTCGAACGCTTTCCAAAATTGTTCGTACCCACCGCGCCCACCGCACGCATCCGAAAACGGTATTCAGTACCGTTGCTCAAGCCTTCCACGGTGTGGCTGGTCGTACCCGCACTGGAACCGGGAACCGGCGTCCACGCACTGAAGCTGTTGCCCCTCACCTTCTGACGGAACTGCCAACTCCCTATGCTGCCGCCAGATACCGGCGCAGTCCAGGACAGCCCCACCTGCGTATCCCCCGCCGTCGCTGTCAAATCGGTCGGCTGGCCCGGCGTCGTGTCCGTCACCGTCACCGCAACGCTGTCTATGCTCAGCCCAACCCCATAACCAGTCGCGCCGCCACTCGCCAAGTGCGTCAGTGTTACCACATCCTCGTCATCCACGTCGCTGTCCACCACCGCCGTCACCGTCACCGTCTGCGCCGTATCCCAGGCGTCGCTGGCAAAGGTCAACTCCGACGGACTCACCCCCACATCCGTACTCTCAAACCCGGACACCGTCACCGTCACATCCGCGTCCGGCTCGCTGGCCAGCACCACCGTGTAGCTCCCGCCATCACTGTCCCCCTCAGACACCGTCAACGTGGTTTCGCTCAGCCTCACACCCGGGCTCGGCGCCGGCGTGGTGTCCGTCACCGTCACCGTGTCCGTGTTATCACTCCCCACCGTGACGCCCGCAGGCGGACTACTAAGCGTCACCATCGCCGTGTAACTACGCGCCGCGTTGTACGTGCCATCTCCAGTACCCGGGGCCTGCGCCGCAAAACTCGCGTTCCCACTGGTCTGACCTGCCGCAATACTGAAATTCACCTCCGCCGCGGCAAAATCCGCCGTCGGCATACCGCCGCTCAGCGTCACACGCCCATTCACCACCGTGTCCGCCGTCGCACTCATCGTCACCGGCACCGTCAGCGTCTGACCCTCCGTCACCGCAATGGTCGTGCTGCCCAGTGTCACCTGCGCACTGTCGTTGTCGTTCAGCGTGCCATTCACCGTCACACTACCCCCCAACGCATAGCCCGTGCCCGACACCAGCGTAATGCTATAAGTCTCCGCTCCCTCTACAATGACATCGTTCACTGTGGGGATCGATACTGTCGCCGTCTTGCCCCCGTTAAAATTGCCCGTGGTAAACGTCTGCGTCAGTGCGCCCGTGATGTCATTCTCATCAAAGTTGCTCGAACCACGATCCGCCAGCGTCAGCCTCACCAACAGCGTTCCCGTCACATCCTTGTCCGAGCTCACCGTCACACCGATCGCAGCACCCTCGCTCACCGCCGACGGCACCGTCTCCAGCGTCAACTCTGGCGTCGTGTCCGTCACCGTCACATTGACATCCGGCACATCCACCGAAGCGTAGTCTCCTCCCGTGATGCCGTGCGTCAGCGTCGCGCTGTCATCATCCGCATCCGCATCCGAAACCGCCGTCACCGTCACCGTCTGCTCCGTGTCCCAGCCACCGGGACCCGTACCCGTACCAAAGCTCAGCGTCGCGGGCGAGAACATCACATCCGCATTGTTGCTGCTCGGCGTCACCGTCACCGTCGCATTCGGCTCGGTATCCAGCACCACCGTGTAGATAGCCCCGGTGCCGTCTGCCTCAGACACCGTCAACGTAGTTTCGCTCAGCGTCACACCACGGCTCAACGACGCCACCGGCGTCGCCCTCGCCGTGTTCGAGCGCGCACCAAAATTGTCCGTACCCACCGCGCCCACCGCACGCACCTGAAAACGGTACGCGCTGTTGTTGGTCAGGCCTTCCACCGTGTGGCGCGTCGTACTCGCACTGGAACCCACAATGGCCATCCACGCACCGTAGGCATTGCCACCTTCCTTCTGACGGTATTGCCAACTCCCTATGCTGCCGCCAGAACCGGGCGCGGTCCACGACAGCTCGACCTGCGCGTCTCCCGCCGTCGCCGTCAAGCCGGTCGGCTGGCCCGGCGTCGTGTCCGTCACCGTCACTGCAACATCGTCTATGCGCAATGAACTCACATAGCCGGTGGCACCGCTCGCCGTGTGCGTCAGCGTCACCACATCCTCGTCATCCATGTCGCTATCCACCGCCGCCGTCACCGTCACCGTCTGCGCCGTGTCCCATACGCCGGTGGCAAAAATCAGCTCCGCCGGGCTCGCCGTCACATCCCCCTGCGCACCGCCCACCGTTACCGTCACATCCGCGTCCGGCCGCGCATCCAGCAGCACCGCGTAGCTACCGCTCGTACCCTCGTCCACCGTCAACGTGGTCCCGCTCAGCGTCACGCCAGCGATCGGCGCCACCATATTGTCCGTCACCGTCACCACAACATTGCCTATGTCTATCCCCTCGTATTTACCATCGCCACTGCTCGCACTGTGGCTCAGTGTCGCGCTGTCATCCGTCGTGTCAGTGTCCACCCTGGCCAGCACCGTCACGCTCTGCGCCGTGCTCCATTCGCCGGTGACAAAGACCAGCTCCGCCGGGCTCACCGTCACATCCGCATTGTCACTGCCCACCGTCACCGTCACATCCGCCGTCGGCTCGCTGTCCAGCACCACCGTGTAGCTGCCCCTGGCGCCCTCGCCCACCGTCAAGGTCCCAGCATTCAGCGTCACCCCCGCCGTGTCATCGTCGCGGAGCGTCACCGTCATCGTATCAAGAGCCCGGATACTGGAAATTGCCGGTTTATCGACACCCGTCAGCCTTACCGTAAAGGTCTCATCGCCCTCGTCTATGTTGTCTGCTACGGTCCGTATGCTCAGAATCTTCGACGTATCGGAAGGCGTGAACACAAGCGTATACTCGCCACCAGCATAATCCGCCGGCGCCGTGGCACTACCATCCGTGGTAGCGATGGTAACCGTGACATTTTCCGTCGTCTCCAACAGATAAACACTCACAGTTACCGCAACAGTACCGCCCTCCGCAGTGAAGGAACTGACCGTTCTGACATCGGGGTTGGTCCCCATATAGAAGCTCGTCTTCTCAGAGAGATTCCCGCCTACCGCGTTGTCCGGATCCACCACCGTATGGCCCGTCACGGCGGCCAGTTTAATGCTATAGCTATCGAAAACACGCGCGCCAATGGCATTACTTCTGACGGAAAAATCAACGCTGGCCGTGCCGTTGCTGAAGGTCGCACTGCTCGGCACCACACTGAAAGCCCTTGCTCTCACATTGCCAACATAGGACCAACTGAGCCCACTGAGCGCCCCGCTGAAGCCTGTGTCGGTGCTGTAGGTAACACCCCTGTCGGTGGTCACCACCACACTCAACGCAAGGCTCAGTGTCCCGCCCACGGTGGCGTCTCGACCTGCCTCCGCCGTCAGACGAATCCCGTCATTGTCGGTCAGCGTGCCGGCCAGGGCCGGCGAGCCACTTGCCACCGTATAGCCCGCGCCGGCCACCAGACTGATGCGAAAGCCCTCATCGCCTTCCAAGCTGCCATCGTCGGTCAGTGGCAGGTTCACCGTCGCCGTCCTGCCGTTGCTGAAGCTGGTGGTGGTGATCCCGCTCAGCGTCCCACCATTGAAGTCCGCGGCGGCAGCGTCCCTATCGGTGCCAGAGGTACTGCCCTGCACCGCAAAGGCCACATCCAGTGTGTCGACCACATCAACCTGGGAGGTAAGCGTCAGACTGAGGCTGTCCCCCTCCATGCCATCTACCGTCCCGGACAGCGTCAACTCCGGCGTCGTGTCCCGTACCGTCACGGCGCTGTTAGCAATTCTTATCCCTTGATATCGGCCATCACTGCTACTCGCCGTATGTGTCAGCGTCACTCTATCGTCCCGCGAATCGGTATCCGCCATCGTCGTCACCGTCACCGTCTGCGCCGTGCCCCAGCCACCGGGGCCCGTGCCAGTGCCAAAGATCAGCTCCGTCGGGCCGACCGTCACATCCCCCTGCGCGCCACCCACCGACACCGTCACATCTGCGGTCGGCTGCGTATTGAGCACCACTGTGTAGGTGCCGCTGGCGCCCTCGTTCACCGTCACCGACGACGGCCACAGAGTCACACCCGGGGTATCGTCGTCCGAGATCCACACCACCGCCCTATTAGAACCAGAATTGATACGGGCAGTCGGCTTGTCGATACTTGTCAGCGTTACCGTAAACGTCTCATGCGATTCAGCCACATTGTCCTCTGTCGTCGGTATTCGAAAGGAACCCGACGTCTGGCCCGCCGAGAACGAAAGCGTATACGGGCCCGCGGTGTAATCCGTAGCAGACGTGGCACTGTTATCCGTGGTAGTGATGGTAAGCGTGAATTCTTCTACCGGGGCCGGGGACACCTTGACAAACGGTATGGCATTACCGCCCTCAAAAGCCAAATATGAGGGACTTAAAAAGCCGAATGTCGGCACTGGCCCGAGCGTACCACTCACCGCGTTGCTGCCTCCCACCACCGTGTGGCCCGTCACCGCAGACAACTGTATGCTATAGCTCTCCGCCGAATCCGAATCATCTGCCACCATAAAGTCAACGCTCGCCGTCCCATCACTGAAGCTCGCGCTGGACGGCACCATGTCAAAATCCCCCGCCTCCGCATCGCCGCCGCTGTAGGACCAACTCAGACCGCTCAGCGTATCGCCAAAGTCCGTGTCCGTGCTGTAAGTCACGCCCCCGTCGGTAGTCGCCACCGCGGCCAGCGCCAGGCTCAGCGTCCCGCCCTCGGTGGCGCCCTTGCTGGTCTCCGCCGTCAGACGGACCCCGTCATTGTCGGTCAGCGTGCCATCCTCCGTCGCATCACTGCCCGCCGCATAACCGGTACCGGCATTCAGCGTGATGGTATAGCTCTCGTCTCCCTCCACCACCGCGTCATCCACCGTCGCAACCGTCGCTGTCGCCGTCTTGCCCCCGCCAAAATCGCCCGTGGTCACCGTCTGCGTCAGCGCACCCGTAATGTCGGCCGCAGCGAAGCCGCTCGCGCCACGGTCCGCCAATGTCAGGCTCACATCCAGCGTCCCCGGCACCGCCTTGTCCGCGCTGAGCGTCACGCTGATCGCACCGCCCTCGGTCACCGCGGACAGGGCTGTCTCCAGCGTCAACACCAGCGTCGTGTCCGTCACCGTCACACTGACATCCTGCACATCCACCGCGGCGTAGTCTCCTCCCGCTATGTCATGCGTCAATGTCGCACTGTCATTCACCGCATCGGCATCCGCCGCCGCCGTCACCGTCACCGTCTGCTCCGTGTCCCAGCCACCGGTACCGCGACTGGTGGCAAAGCTCAACGTCGCCGGCTCGAATGTCACATCAACGTTGTCACTGCTCGGCGTCACCGTCACCGCTGCGCTCGGCTGCGTATCCAGCACCACCGTGTAGTTGACGGTGGCACCCTCGGTCACCGTCAACGCAGTATCATTCAGCGTCACACCCGCCGTGTCGTCGTCCGCCACCGTCACCGCAACGCTGTCGACAGTCACCATGTCGTAGTCGTTGTCGGTACTGCTCGCCGTGTGCGTCAGCGTCGCGCTGTCATCCACCGCGTCGAGGTCCGCCGCCGCCGTTACCGTCACACTCTGCGCCGTGTCCCACACACCAGCAGCAAAGATCAACGTCGCCGGCGCGAATGTCACCTCTCCATTGTTACTGCTCGGCGTCACCGTCACCGCCGTGCTCGGCCGCGAATCCAGTACCACCGTGTAGTTGGCGGTGGCACCCTCGCTCACCGTCAGCTCAGTACCGCTCAGCCTCACACCCGCCGTGTCGTCATCCTCAATCGTCACCGTCGCCGTCCCCGCCGTCGTACTGATACTGTGGCTCGCCGCCTTGTCCGTGCCTGACAACTCCACCGTGAACGTCTCATCCCCCTCGTCCACGTCGTCCTCCGTCAACTGTATGGACAACACCCGAGACGAATCCCCGGACGAAAACGCCAGCGTATACGGGCCTGCGGTGTAATCCGCAGCAGACACCGCACTGCCATCCGTGGTTGCGATACTGACCCTGACCGCCTCCACCACCGCCGGCGTCGCAGTCACAGTCAACTCGGCAACACCGCCTTCCGTCTCGCTAAGGCTCGGGGACGAAAACGCAAACACCGACCTCGGACCCAGCGTGCCGCTGACCGCGTTGCGGCCCACCACCGTGTGGCCCGTCACCGTGGCAAGCCGGAGGCTATAGCTCTCCGCCGCATCCGCGTCATCCGCCACCACAAAGTCAACGCTCGCCGTCCCGCCGCTGAAACTCGCGCTGGCCGGCACCGTGCTGAAATCCCCCGCCACCGCCGTGCCCCCGACATACGACCAGGCCAGCCCGCTGAGCGTCCCACCGAAGTCCACGTCCGTGCTGTAACTGGTGCCCCCATCACTCGTCGCCACCGCGCTCAGCGTCAGGCTCAACGTCCCCCCCTCGGTAGCCCCCTTGCCCGACTCCGCCGTCAGACGGATGCCGTCATTGTCCGTCAGCGTCCCGCCCAGCGTCGGCGAGCCTGACGCCACCGTGTAACCCACGCCAGACGCCAGACTGATACGAAAACCCTCATCTCCCTCCACACTGCCATCGTCCGTCAATGGCAGGCGCACCGTCGCCGTCTTGCCGTTGCTGAAGCTGGTGGTGGTAATCCCGCTCAGCGTCCCGCCATTGAAGTCCGCCACGGCAGCATCCCGGTCCGTACCCGAGGTGCTGCCCTGCACCGAGAAGGCCACAGCCAGCGTGTCGCTCACATCGATGTCCGAAGTCAGCCTCAGACTGAGGCTCTGCCCCTCCGTCCCATCCACCGTCCCGGACAACATCAGCTCCGGCAACACCTCTATCGGCGTCGCGCTGGCCGCGGCAGAGCGCGCACCAAAATTGTCCGTACCCACCGCGCCCACCGCACGCACCTGAAAACGGTATGGGGTGCCGTTGCTCAGGCCTTCCACCGTATGGCCAGTCGTGGCCGCAGCGGAGCCGGGAACCGGCATCCACTCACCGTAGTCACTGCCGCCTTCCCTTTGCCGATACTGCCAACTCGCAATATCACCGCCACCAACCGGCGCAACCCAGGACAACGCCACCTCCGTGTTTCCCGCAACCGCAGTCAAGCCGGTCGGCCGGCCCGGCGTCGTATCCGTCACCGTCACCGCGACACCGCCAATCACTATCCCGGCGTATCTGCTATCGCCGCTGCTCGCCGTATGCGTCAGTGGCACCACCGCTTCATTGTCCGTGTCGGTATCTACCGCCGCCGTCACCGTCACACTCTGCGCCGTGCCCCAGTTGCCACCGGAACCGGAGCTAAAGACCAACTCCGCCGGGCTGACCATCACATCCCCCTGCGCACCACCCACCGTCACCGTCACATCCGCGCTCGGCTGGGCATTGAGCACCACCGTATAGCTGGCGCTGGCGCCCTCATCCACCGCCAGTGTCTCACCGCTCAAACTCACCAGACTATTGTCGGTAACGCGCACTGCGTCCGTGCTGTCAGTTCCCACCGCGACACCCGCGGGCGGGTTCACCAACGTCACCGTCGCCGTGTAACTGCGCGGCGCATTGTAAGCACCATCCCCGACATCCCGGGCCTGCGGACTAAAGCTCGCAGTGGCGCCGAACCGACCGGCACCGATGCTGAACGCCACCGCCGCCGCGGCAAAATCGTCCGTCGGCGTACCGCCGGTCAGCGTCACCATGCCATTCACCACCGTGTCCACCGCCGCGCTCATCGTTACCGGCACCGACAGCGCCTGCCCCTCGGTCACGGTGATAGTCGTGCTAGCCAGCGTCACCAGTGCGCTGTCGTTGTCGTTCAGCCTGCCATTCACCGTCACACTGCTCCCCAACACATAGCCCGTGCCCGACCCCAGCGTAATGCGATAGCGCTCCGCTCCCTCGACGATGACATCGTTCACCGTCGCGATCGTCGCCACCGCCGTCCTGCCGCCGCCAAAATCCCCCGTGGTCACCGTCTGCGTCAGCGCCCCCGCGATGTCGTCCGCAGTGAAGCCACTCGAACCCCGGTCCGCCAGCGTCAGGCTCACATCCAGCGTCCCCGTCACATTCTTGTCCGCGCTCACCGTCACACGGATGTCGCCACCCTCGGTCACCGCGGACGGGGTCGTCTCCAGCGTCAGCTCCGGCGTCGTGTCCGTCACCGTCACCACCACATTGTCTATGACTATAGAATCGTAACCGCTGTCGCTGCTACTCGCACTGTGCATCAGCGTCACACTGTCATCCGCCGCATCCGCATCCGACCCCGCCGTCACCGTCACTGTCTGCGCCGTGTCCCAGCCGCCGGAGACACCGGTGCCAGTGCCAAAAGTCAGCTCGGTCGGGTCGACGCTCACATCCGTGCTCGTAAACCCACCCACCGTCACCGTCACATCCGCACTCGGCGCGGTATTGAGCACCACCGTGTAGCCATCGCCCGTGCCGTCGCCCTCATCCACCGTCAACGTGGCCCCGCTCAGCCTCACACCCGGGCTCGGCGGCGCCATCGGCGTCGCACTGGCCGGGTCCGAACGCTCGCCAAAATTGTTCGTGCCCACCGTGCCCACCGCACGCACCTGAAAACGGTATTCAGTGCCGTTTCTCAAACTCCCCACGGTATGGCTGGTCGTTCCCGCGCTGGAACCCGCAATGGCCATCCAATTCGCATTTCTCCAGCCCAAGCGCCGTGGCGTCGCACGGTATTGCCAACTCCCTATAGTGCCGCCAGACACCGGCACATTCCAGGACAACTCCACCTGCGCGTCACCCGCAGTCGCCGTCAAACCGGTCGGCTGGCCCGGCGTCGTGTCCGTCACCGTCACCATCACACTGGCTATAGTCAACGCAGCGTACTCGGTGGTACCACTCGCGGTATGCGTCAGCGTCACCACATCCTCATCATCCGTGTCGCTATCCACCACCGCCGTTACCGTCACCGTCTGCGCCGTGTCCCACATACCCGTAGCAAAGCGCAACTCCTCCGGGCTCACCGTCACATCCCCCGAGGCGCCGCCCACCGTCACCCTCACCTCCGCCGTCGGCTCGCTGGCCAGCACCACCGTGTAGCGACCGCTGGCCCCCTCGGCCACCGTCAGCGTACCGCCGCTCAGCGTCACGCTCGCCGTGTCGTCATCCTCAATCGTCACCGTCGCCATCCCCGCCGTCGTACTGATACCGTGGCTCGCCGCCTTGTCCGTGCCGGACAACGCCACCGTGAACGTCTCGTCTCCCTCGTCCAGGTCGTCCTGCGCCAGTTGTATGGACAACACCTGGGAGTCATCCCCGGACGCAAACGCCAGCGTATACGGGCCCGCGGTGTAATCCGCAGGGGATGTGGCACTGCCATCCGTGGTTGCGATATTGACCGTGACCGCCTCCACCACCGCCGGCGTCGCAGTCACAGTCAGCTCGGCAACACCACCCTCCGTCTCGCCAAGGCGCGTGGGCGCAAACGCAAATACCGTCTTCGGCCGAATGCTGCCGCTGACCGTATTGCTGCCCACCACCGTGTGGCCCGTCACCGTGGACAGCCCAATGCTATAGCTCTCCGCCGCATCCGCGTCATCCGCCACCACAAAGTCAACGCTCGCCGTCCCGTTGCTGAAGCTCGCGCTGGCCGGCACCGTACTGAAATCCCCCGCCACCGCCGTGCCACCGGCATAGGACCAGACAAGACCGCTGAGCGTATCGCCAAAGCCCGTGTCCGTGCTGTAAGTCGTGCCCCCGTTGGTCGTCGCCACCGCGCTCAGCGTCAGGCTCAACGTCCCGCCCTCGATGGCGCCCTTGCTGGTCTCCGCCGTCAGACGAATGCCGTCATTGTCCGTCAACGTGCCGTCCTCCGCCAGATCATCGCCCACCGCATAGCCCGTACCCGAACCCAGGCTAATGGTGTAGCTCTCGTCTCCCTCCACCACCGCGTCGTCCACCGTCGCAATCGTCACCACCGCCGTTTTGCCCCCGCCAAAATCGCCCGTGGTAACTGTCCGCGTCAGCGCGCCCGTGATGTCTGCCGCGGCGAAGCCGCTCGCACCACGGTCCGCCAATGTCAGGCTCACATCCAGCGTCCCCGTTATATTCTTGTCCGAACTGAGCGTCACACTGAGGTCACCGCCCTCGGTCGCCGCGGACACGGCCGTGGCCAGCGTCAACTCCGGCGTGGTGTCCGTCACCGTCACACTGACATCCTGCACATCCACCGCGGCGTAGCCCCCTCCCGCTATGTCGTGCGTCAATGTCGCACTGTCGTTCACCGCATCGGCATCCGCCGCCGCCGTCACGGTCACCGTCTGCGCCGTGTCCCAGCCACCGGCACCGCCGCTGGTGGCAAAGCTCAGTGATGCTGGCGCGAATGTCACATCGGCGTTGTCACTGCTCGGCGTCACCGTCACCGCCGCGCTCGGCTGCGTAGCCAGCACCACCGTGTATTCAGCGGTGGCGCCCTCGCTCAGCGTCAGCGTGGTAGCACTCAGCGTCACGCCCCGCGTGTCCTTGTCCGTCACCGTCACCGCCACGCCGGCAATGGCTATCCCCTGGTACTTGCGATCGCTGCTGCTCGCCGTGTGCGTCAAACTCGCGCTGTCGTTCTCCGCATCGAGATCCTCCGCCGCCGTCACCGTCACCGTCTGTGCCGTGTCCCACATACCCGCAGCAAAGCTCAACTCCTCCGGGCTCACCGTCACATCCCCCTGCGCACCACCCACCGTCACCGTCACCGCCGCCGCCGGCTCGCTGGCCAGCACCACCGTGTACGTGCCATCGGCGCCCTCGGCCACCGTCAGTGTTTCACCGCTCAGCGTCACGCCCGCCGTGGAGGCAGTGGTATCCTGGATCGTCACCCCCTGCGTAGTCGGAGCACGGATACCCGAGGTCGCCGGCTTGTCGGTGCCCGTCAGCTTCACCGTAAAAGCCTCATCGTCCTCGTCTATGCCGTCCGTCGCCGTCTGTATGCTCAGGACCCGCGACGAATCCCCGGCCTCGAACGCCAGCGTATACGGGCCCGCGGTATAATCCGCCGGCGCCGTGGCGCTACCATCCTCGGTAGCGACGGTAAGCGTGATATCCTCCAGCGGCAGCGGGTAAACACTGACCGTTATCGCGACAGCGCTGCCCTCCTGCACCGTGGCGGGCCGGATCGTGCCGAGGTCTATCCTGTTCCCCAGATAGAATGCCGGCATCCGCCGGATCCTCCCGCTTACCGCATTACTGCCACCCACCACCGTGTGGCCCGTCACCGCGGACAACTGTATGCTGTAGTGCTTGAAATCACTAAAGCCAGTGGCGCCACTGGCGACACCAAAATCAACGCTGGCCGTGCCGTTGCTGAAGCTCGCGCTGGCCGGCACCGTGCTGAAATCCCCCGCCACCGCGCCTCCGCCATAGGACCAGCCGAGCCCACTGAGCGACCCGCTGAAGCTCGTGTCCGTGTTGTAAGTCGTGCCCCCGTCGGTGGTCGCCACCGCGGCCAGCGCCAGGCTCAGCGTCCCGCCCGCGGTGTCCTCCCGGCCCGTCGCCGCCGTCAGCCGCACCCCGTCATTGTCCGTCAGCGTACCGGCCAGTGTCGCGGAACCCGCGGCCACCACATAGCCGGTGCCTGTGGTCAGGCTGAGGCGAAAGCCCTCATCGCCCTCCACACTGCCATCATCGGTCAGCGGCAGAGTCACGGTGGCGGTCCTGCCGTTGTTGAAACTGGCGGTGGTAACGCTCAGCGTCCCGCCATTGAAGTCCGCCGCCGCAGCGTCCCGGTCCGTACCAACGCTACTGCCCTGCACCGCAAAGCTCACCTCCAGCGTGCCGGCCACATCCTGGTCCGAGCTGAGCGTCAGACTGAGGCTATCCCCCTCGGAGCCGTCCGCGGTCCCGGACAATGTCAGCTCCGGCGTGGTGTCCGTTACCCTCACCGGCATGTTGTCAATGACTATCCCGTTATACATGGTGTCGCTGCTGCTCGCCGTATGCGTCAGCGTCAGGCGGTCGTCCGCCGTATCGGCATCCGCCGCCGCCGTCACCGTCACCGTCTGCTGCGTGTCCCAGCCACCGGCGCCGGTGCCGGTGCCAAAGGTGAGCGTCGTCGGGTCGACGCTCACATCGGTACCCGCGTGCCCGGTCACCGTCAGCGTCACCTGATGGCTCGGCTGCGTACCAAGATTCAGCGTGTAGTAACCGCTGGCGCCCTCGTTCACCACCAGCAACCGCGGCCATCGCCATGCAGGCTGCGACACGTGTACGTGGGCCGGGCTGTTGTCCAGGAGCACCATCGTCAGCGTGGCACGGGTACCGATACGGGCAGTCGTCGGCTCGATGCCTGTCAGCCTTATTGTAAAGTCCTCCGTGGTCTCGGCGATGCTGTCCTCCACCCCCTGTACCCGCAGTCCGGCCCGGGTCTGGCCCGCCGGGAACACCAGCGTATACGGGCCCGCGGCATAATCGGCCGGCGCCGTGGCAGTACCATCGGTGGACGTAAAGGTCAGCGTGAACGCCTCCACCGGGGCCGGGGAAGCAAGCACAGGTATCCAGAAGTGAGTGCCTTCGCGTGAAGTACGCGTGGCATCCTCAAACATGAATGTCGGCACCGGCCCGAGCGTGCCGCTGACGGTATTGTCGCCGCCCACCACCTTGTGGCCCGTCACCGCGGACAGCCCAATGCTATAGCCCTCCGCCGCATCGGTGTCATCCGCCACCACAAAGTCAACGCCCGCCGTCCCGCCGCTGAAGCTCGCGCTGGCCGGCGCCGTGCTGAAATCGCCCGCCACCGCCGTGCCCCCGGCATAGGACCAGACAAGACCGCTGAGCGTATCGCCAAAATCCGTGTCCGTGCGGTAAGTCGCGCCCCCGTCGGTGGTCGCCACCGCGCTCAGCGTCAGGCTCAACGTCCCGCCCTCGGTGACGCCCTTGCTGGTCTCCGCCGTCAGACGAATGCCGTCATTGTCCGTCAGCGTGCCATCCTCCGTCGCATCGCCGCCCACCGCATAGCCGGTACCGGCATTCAGCGTGATGGTATAGCTCTCGTCTCCCTCCACGATCGCGTCGTCCACCGTCGCAATCGTCACCACCGCCGTCTTGCCCCCGCCAAAATCGCCCGTGGTAACGGTTTGCGTCAGCGCGCCCGTGAGGTCTGCCGCAGCGAAGCCGCTCGCACCACGGTCCGCCAATGTCAGGCTCACATCCAGCGTCCCCGTTACATTCTTGTCCGAACTGAGCGTCACACTGAGGTCACCGCCCTCGGTCACCGCGGCCACGGCCGTGGCCAGCGTCAGCTCCGGCGTGGTGTCCGTCACCGTCACGAGCATGTTTTCAATGCGTAACCCCTGATATGTGCTATCGCCGCTGCTCGTCGTATGTGTCAGCGTCACGCTGTCGTCCGCCGCATCGCCATCCACCGCCGCCGTCACCGTCAACGTCTGCGGCGTGGCCCAGCCACCGACGCCGCTGCCGGTGCCAAAGCTCAGCGTCGTCGGGTCGACACTCACATCGGTACCCGCGTACCCGCCCACCGTCAGCGTCACCTGATGGCTCGGCTGCGTAGTCAGTTGCGCCGTGTAGGTACCGCTGGTCCCCTCGGCCAGTATCATCGACAGTGGCCACCGTCGATTCGGCTCATAAAAAACCACGCCCGCACGATTGTTGTCCCGGAGTAGCATCGTCAGCGTGTCAGGGGTACCGATACGGGCAGTCGTCGGCTCGATGCCTGTCAGCCTTATTGTAAAGTCCTCCGTGGACTCGACTATGTCGTCCGCCACCCCCTGTACCTGCAGTCCGGCCCGGGTCTGGCCCGCCGGGAACACCAGCGTATACGGGCCCGCGGCATAATCGGCCGGCGCCGTGGCAGTACCATCCGTGGGACTAAAGGTCAGCGTGAACGCCTCCACCGGGGCCGGGGAAGCAACCACAGGTATCCAGAAATAATAGTGTTCGCGTGAAGTACGCGTGGCATTCTCAAACATGAATGTCGGCACCGGCCCGAGCGTGCCGCTGACGGTATTGTCGCCGCCCACCACCGTGTGGCCCGTCACCGCGGACAGCCCAATGCTATAGCCCTCCGCCGCATCCGCGTCATCCGCCACCACAAAGTCAACGCCCGCCGTCCCGCCGCTGAAGCCCGCGCTGGTCGGCACCGTGCTGAAATCCGCCGCCTCCGCCGTGCCCCCGGCATAGGACCAGGTCAACCCACTGAGCGTCTCGCCAAAATCCGTGTCCGTGCGGTAAGTCGTGCCCCCGTCGGTGGTCGCCACCGCGCTCAGCGTCAGGCTCAACGTCCCGCCCTCGGTGACGCCCTTGCTGGTCTCCGCCGTCAGACGAATGCCGTCATTGTCCGTCAGCGTGCCGGCCTCCGTCAGATCATCGCCCACCGCATAACCGGCGCCCGAACCCAGGCTAATGGTATAGCCCTCGTCCCCCTCCAGGACCGCGTCGTCCACCGTCGCAATCGTCACTGTCGCCGTCTTGCCCCCGCCAAAATCGCCCGTGGTCACCGTCTGCGTCAGCGCGCCCGTGAGGTCGTCCGCAGCGAAGCCGCTCGCACCACGGCCCGCCAGCGTCAAGCTCACATCCAGCGTCCCCGACACATCCTTGTCCGAACTGAGCGTCACACTGATCGCACCCCCCTCGGTCGCCGCGGGCAGGGCCGTGGCCAATGTCAGTTCCGGCGTCGTGTCCGTCACCGTCACCGCAACATCCTCTATGACTATCGTGTCGTATTTGCCATCGCCGCTGCTCGCCGTGTGCGTCAGCGTCGCACTGTCATCCGACGCGTCCGCGTCCGGCCCCGCCGTCACCATCACCGTCTGCGCCGTGTCCCACATACCCGTAGCAAAGCGCAACTCCTCCGGGCTCACCGTCACATCCCCCGAGGCGCCGCCCACCGTCACCGTCACCTCCGCCGTCGGCTCGCTGGCCAGCACCACCGTGTAGCGACCGCTGGCCCCCTCGGCCACCGTCAGCGTACCGCCGCTCAGCGTCACGCTCGCCGTGTCGTCATCCTCAATCGTCACCGTCGCCATCCCCGCCGTCGTACTGATACCGTGGCTCGCCGCCTTGTCCGTGCCGGACAACGCCACCGTGAACGTCTCGTCTCCCTCGTCCAGGTCGTCCTGCGCCAGTTGTATGGACAACACCTGGGAGTCATCCCCGGACGAAAACGCCAGCGTATACGGGCCCGCGGTGTAATCCGCAGGGGATGTGGCACTGCCATCCGTGGTTGCGATATTGACCGTGACCGCCTCCACCACCGCCGGCGTCGCAGTCACAGTCAGCTCGGCAACACCGCCCTCCGTCTCGCCAAGGCGCGTGGGCGCAAACGCAAATACCGTCTTCGGCCGAATGCTGCCACTGACCGTATTGCTGCCCACCACCGTGTGGCCTGTCACCGCGGACAGCCCGATGCTATAGCCCTCCGCCGCATCCGCGTCATCCGCCACCGCAAAGTCAACGCTCGCCATCCCACCGCTGAAGCTCGCGCTGGCCGGCACCGTGCTGAAATCCCCCGCCTCCGCCGTGCCCCCGGCATAGGACCAAGTCAACCCACTGAGCGTCTCGCCATAGTCCGTGTCCGTGCGGTAAGTCGCGCCCCCGTCGGTGGTCACCACCGCGTTCAGCGTCAGGCTCAGCGTCCCGCCCTCGATGGCGCCCTTGCTGGTCTCCGCCGTCAGACGAATCCCGTCATTGTCCGTCAGCGTGCCATCCTCTATCGCATCACCGCCCACCGCATAGCCCGTACCCGAACCCAGGCTAATGGTGTAGCTCTCGTCTCCCTCCAGGATCGCGTCGTCCACCGTCGCAATCGTCACCACCGCCGTCCTGCCCCCGCCAAAATCGCCCGTGGTCACCGTCCGTGTCAGCGCGCCCGTGATGTCTGCCGCAGCGAAGCCGCTCGCACCACGGTCCGCCAATGTCAGGCTCACATCCAGCGTCCCCGTTATATTCTTGTCCGAGCTGAGCGTCACACTGAGGTCACCGCCCTCGGTCACCGCGGACAGGGCTGTCTCCAGCGTCAACACCGGCGTCGTGTCCGTCACCGTCACACTGACATCCTGCACATCCACCGCGGCGTAGTCCCCTCCCGCTATGTCGTGCGTCAATGTCGCACTGTCATTCACCGCATCGGCATCCGCCGCCGCCGTCACCGTCACCGTCTGCGCCGTGTCCCAGCCACCGGCACCACCGGCACCACCGGCACCGCGGCTGGTGGCAAAGCTCAGTGATGCTGGCTCGAATGTCACATCGGCGTTGTCACTGCTCAGCGTCACCGTCACCGCCGCGCTCGGCTGCGTAGCCAGCACCACCGTGTATTCAGCGGTGGCGCCCTCGGTCACCGTCAGTGCGGTAGCACTCAGCGTCACGCCCGCCGTGTCGTTGTCCGTCACTGTCACCGCAACGCCGGCTATGGCTATCCCTTCGTACTTGCTATCGCCGCTGCTCACCGTGTGTGTCAGCCTCGCGCTGTCGTTCACCGCATCGAGGTCCGCCGCCGCCGTTACCGTCACCGTCTGCGCCGTGTCCCACACACCAGCAGCAAAGGTCAACGTCGCAGGCATGAATGTCACCTCTGCATTGTTGCTGCTCGGTGTCACCGTCACCGCCGCACTCGGTTCGCTGTCCAGCACCACCGTGTACGTGCCATCGGCGCCCTCGGCCACTGTCAGTGTCTCACCGCTCAGCGTCACGCCCGCCGTGTAGGTGGTGGTATCCCGGATCCTCACCTCCTGCCTAGTCGGAGCACTAGCATGGAGACCGGAGGTCGCCGGCTTGTCGGTGCCCGTCAGCCTCACCCTGAACGTCTCTTCGTCCTCGTCTATGTCGTCCGTCGCCGTCTGTATGCTCAGAACCTGCACCGAATCCCCGGCCTCGAACGCCAGCGTATACGGGCCCGCGGTATAATCCGCCGGCGCCGTGGCGCTATCATCCTCGGTAGCGACGGTAAGCGTGATATCCTCCAGCGGCGCCGGGTAAACACTGACCACTATCAAAACAGCGCTGCCCTCCTGCACTGTGACGGGTCGGATCCCGCGGACCTCTGGCCTGGCCCCCAGATAGAATCCCGGCATCCGCCGGATCCTCCCGCTTACCGCATTGCTACCACCCACCACCGTGTGGCCCGTCACCGCCGATAACTGTATGCTGTAGTTCTTGAAATTATCATGGCCAGTGGCGCCACTGGCGACACCAAAGTCAACGCTGGCCGTGCCGTTGCTGAAGCTCGCGCTCGCCGGCACCGTGCTGAAATCCCCCGCCACCGCGCCTCCGCCATAGGACCAGCCGAGCCCACTGAGCGACCCGCTGAAGTCCGTGTCCGTGCGGTAAGTCGTGCCCCCGTCGGTGGTCACCACCGCGGCCAGCGCCAGACTCAGCGTACCGCCCGCGGTGTCCTCCCGGTCCATCTCCGCCGTCAGCCGCACCCCGTCATTGTCCGTCAGCGTACCGGACAGTGTCGCGGAACCCGCGGCCACCACATAGCCGGTGCCCGTGGTCAGGCTGAGGCGAAAACCCTCATCGCCTTCCACACTGCCATCATCGGTCAGCGGCAGAGCCACGGTGGCAGTCCTGCCGTTGTTGAAGCTGGCGGTGGTAACGCTCAGCGTCCCGCCATTGAAGTCCGCCGCGGCCGCGTCCCGGTCCGTACCCGCACTACTGCCCTGCACCGCAAAGCTCACATCCAGCGCGCCGGCCACATCCTGGTCCGAGCTGAGCGTCAGACTGAGGCTATCCCCTTCGGAGCCGTCTGCGGTCCCGGACAATGTCAGCTCCGGCGTGGTATCCGTTACCCTCACCGACACGTTGTCAATGGTTATCCCGTTATATATGGTGTCGCTGCTGCTCGCCGCATGCGTCAGCGTCACGCTGTCGTCCTCCGTATCGGCATCCGCCGCCGCCGTCACCGTCACCGTCTGCCTCGTGTTCCAGCCACCGCCGCCGGTGCCGGTGCCAAAGGTGAGCGTCGTCGGATCGACGCTCACATCGGTACCCGTGTACCCGGCCACCGTTACCGTCACCTCCGCGCTCGGCTGCGAATTAAGACTCACACTGTAGTGACTGCTGGCGCCCTCGGCCACCGTCACCCCAAAACCGGCGTGAATCACCACGCCGGCAGGGCTTTCGTCCCGGATTTCCATCGTCAGCGTGGCACGAGTACCGATACGGGCAGTCGTCGGCTCGATGCCTGCCAGCCTTATCGTAACGTTCTCTGTGTGCTCGGCTACGTTGTCGAACGCCGTCTTTACCTGCTCCAGTATGGCCTGGGTCTGGCCCGCCGGAAACACCAGCGTATACGGGCCTGCGGTATAATCGGCCGGCGCCGTGGCGGTACCATCCGTGGACGTAAAGGTCAGCGTGAAATCCTCCACCGGGGCCGGGGAAGCAAGCACAGGAATCCAGGAATACTTGCCTTCTATGATCACGTGCGTGGGGAACCGGAACATGAATGTCGGCGCCAGCCCGAGCGTGCCGCTGACCGTATTGTCGCCGTCCACCACCGTGTGGCCGCTCACCGCGCTCAGCCGGATGCTATAGCCCTCCGCCGCATCCGCGTCATCCGCCACCACAAAGTCAACGCTCGCCGTCCCACCGCTGAAGCTCGCGCTGGCCGGCGCCATGCTGAAATCCGCCGCCACCGCCGTGCCACCGGCATAGGACCAAGTCAACCCGCTGAGCGTCCCGCTGTAGTCCGTGTCCGTGCGGTAAGTCGCGCCCCCGTCGGTGGTCGCCACCGCGCTCAGCGTCAGGCTCAACGTCCCGCCCACGGTGACACCCTTACTGGTCTCCGCCGTCAGACGGACCCCGTCATTGTCCGTCAGCGTCCCATCCTCCGTCGCATCGCCGCCCGCCGCATAACCGGTACCGGCATTCAGCGTGATGGTATAGCTCTCGTCTCCCTCCACCACCGCGTCGTCCACCGTCGCAACCGTCGCTGTCGCCGTGCTGCCCCCGCCAAAATCGCCCGTGGTCACCGTCTGCGTCAGCGCGCCCGTAATGTCGGCCGCAGCGAAGCCGCTCGCACCACGGTCCGCCAGCGTCAGGCTCACATCCAGCGTCCCCGGCACCGCCTTGTCCGCGCTGAGCGTCACGCTGATCGCACCGCCCTCGGTCGCCGCAGACACGGCCGTGACCGTCAGCTCCGGCGTCGTGTCCGTCACCGTCACACTGACATCCTGCACATCCACCGCGGCGTAGTCCCCTCCCGCTATGTCATGCGTCAATGTCGCACTGTCATTCACCGCATCGGCATCCGCCGCCGCCGTCACCGTCACCGTCTGCTCCGTGTCCCAGCCTCCGGTACCGCGACTGGTGGCAAAGCTCAACGTCGCCGGCTCGAATGTCACATCAACGTTGTCACTGCTCGGCGTCACCGTCACCGCTGCGCTCGGCTGCGTATCCAGCACCACCGTGTAGTTGACGGTGGCACCCTCGGTCACCGTCAACGCAGTATCATTCAGCGTCACACCCGCCGTGTCGTCGTCCGCCACCGTCACCGCAACGCTGTCGACGGTCACCATGTCGTAGTCGTTGTCGGTACTGCTCGCCGTGTGCGTCAGCGTCGCGCTGTCATCCACCGCATCGAGATCCGCCGCCGCCGTTACCGTCACACTCTGCGCCGTGGCCCACTCACCAGCAGCAAAGATCAACTCCGCCGGCGCGAATGTCACCTCTCCATTGTTACTGCTCGGCGTCACCGTCACCGCCGCGCTCGGCCGCGAATCCAGTACCACCGTGTAGTTGGCGGTGGCACCCTCAGACACCGTCAGCTCAGTACCGCTCAGCCTCACACCCGCCGTGTCGTTATCCTCGATCGTCACCGTCGCCGTCCCCGCCGTCGTACTGACACTGTGGCTCGCCGCCTTGTCCGTACCTGACAACTCCACCGTGAACGTCTCATCCCCCTCGTCCACGTCGTCCTCCGTCAACTGTATGGACAACACCTGAGACGAATCCCCGGACGAAAACGCCAGCGTATACGGGCCTGCGGTGTAATCCGCAGCAGACACCGCACTGCCATCCGTGGTTGCGATACTGACCCTGACCGCCTCCACCACCGCCGGCGTCGCAGTCACAGTCAACTCGGCAACACCGCCTTCCGTCTCGCTAAGGCTCGGGGACGAAAACGCAAACACCGACATCGGACCCAGCGTGCCGCTGACCGCGTTGCGGCCCACCACCGTGTGGCCCGTCACCGTGGCAAGCCGGAGGCTATAGCTCTCCGCCGCATCCGCGTCATCCGCCACCACAAAGTCAACGCTCGCCGTCCCGCCGCTGAAACTCGCGCTGGCCGGCACCGTGCTGAAATCCCCCGCCACCGCCGTGCCCCCGACATACGACCAGGCCAGCCCGCTGAGCGTCCCACCGAAGTCCACGTCCGTGCTGTAACTGGTGCCCCCATCGCTCGTCGCCACCGCGCTCAGCGTCAGGCTCAACGTCCCCCCCTCGGTGGCCCCCTTGCCCGACTCCGCCGTCAGACGGATGCCGTCATTGTCCGTCAGCGTCCCGCCCAGCGTCGGCGAGCCTGACGCCACCGTGTAACCCACGCCAGACGCCAGACTGATACGAAAACCCTCATCTCCCTCCACACTGCCATCGTCCGTCAACAGCAGAGTCACGGTGGCAGTCTTGCCGTTGCTGAAGCTGGCGGTGGTAATCCCGCTCAGCGTCCCGTTATTGAAGTCCGCGGCGACAGCATCCCGGTCCGTACCCGAGGTGCTACCCTGCACCGAAAAGGTCACAGCCAGCGTGTCGCTCACATCGATATCCGAGCTCAGCCTCAGACTGAGGCTCTGCCCCTCCGTCCCATCCACCGTCCCGGACAACATCAGCTCCGGCAACTCCGGCGACGCCTCTACCGGCGTCGCGCTGACCGCGGCAGAGCGCGCCCCAAAATTGTCCGTGCCCACCGCGCCCACCGCACGCACCTGAAAACGGTATAAGGTACCGTTGCTCAGGCTTTCCACCGTGTGGCCGGTCGTGTCCGCAGCGGAGCCGGGAACCGGCATCCACTCACCATAATCGTTGCTGCCTTCCCTTTGCCGATACTGCCAACTCGCAATGTCACCGCCACCAACCGGCGCGGCCCAGGACAACGCCACCTCCGTGTCTCCCGCAGCCGCAGTCAAGCCGGTCGGCTGGCCCGGCGTCGTATCCGTCACCGTCACCGCGACACCGCCAATCACTATCCCGGCGTATCTGCTATCACCACTGCTCGCCGTGTGCGTCAGTGGCACCACCGCTTCATTGTCCGTGTCGCTATCTACCGCCGCCGTCACCGTCACGCTCTGCGCCGTGCCCCAGTTACCGCCGGAACCCGAGCTAAAGACCAACTCCGCCGGGCTGACCATCACATCCCCCTGTGCACCCCCCACCGTCACCGTCACATCCGCCGTCGGCGCGGTATTGAGCACCACCGTATAGCTGGCGCTGGCACCCTCATCCACCGCCAGTGTCTCACCACTCAAACTCACCAGACTATTGTCGGTAACGCGCACCGTGTCCGTGGCGTCAGTTCCCACCGCGACACGCGCAGGCGGGGTCGTCAGCGTCACTGTCGCCGTGTAACTGCGCGGCGCATTGTAAGCGCCATCCCCAACATCCCGGGTCCTTGGACTAAAGTTCGCAGTGGCGCCGAACCGACCGGCGCCGATGCTGAACGCCACCGTCGCAGCGGCAAAATCCTCTATCGGCCTACCGCCGCTCAGCGTCACCCGCCCATTCACCACCGTATCCGCCGCCGCGCTCATCGTCACCGGCACCGACAGCGGCTGCCCCTCGGTCACCGTGATAGTCGTGCTGCCCAGCGTCACCTGCGCGCTGTCGTTGTCGTTCAGCCTGCCATTCACCGTCACACTACTCCCCAACGCATAGCCCGTGCCCGCCTCCAGCGTAATGCGATAGCGCTCCACTCCCTCCACAATCGCATCGTCCACCGTCGGGATCGTCACCACCGCCGTCCTGCCGCCGCCAAAATCACCCGTGCTAACCGTCTGCGTCAGCGCGCCTGTGATATCAGCCGCAGTGAAGCCACTCGAATCCCGGTCCGCCAGCGTCAGGCTCACAGCCAGCGTCCCGGACACCACCTTGTCCGAACTCACCGTCACACGGATCGCAGCGCCCTCCGCCACCGCGGACGGGTTCCTCCTCAGCGTCAGCTTCGGCGTCGTGTCCGTCACCGTCACCGCAACGCTGTCGACGGTCACCATGTCGTAGTCGTTGTCGGTACTGCTCGCCGTGTGCGTCAGCGTCGCACTGTCATTCACCGCATCGAGATCCTCCGCCGCCGTTACCGTCACACTCTGCGCCCTGTCCCACTCACCAGCAGCAAAGCGCAACGTCGACGGCGCGAATGTCACATCCGCATTGTTACTGCTCGGTGTCACCGTCACCGCCGCCGTCGGCTCACTGGACAGCACCACCGTGTAAGCGCCATCGGTGCCCTCGCTCACCGTCAACTCAGTACCGCTCAGCCTCACACCCACCGTGTCATTGTCCGTCACCGTCACCTCAACATCGGCAATGTCCAATCCAACCATATACCCCGTCGCTCCGCTCGCCGCATGCGTCAGCGTCACGCTCTCGTTACTCGCATTCGCGTCATCCCCCGCCGTCACCGTCACCGTCTGCTCCGTGTCCCAGCCTCCACTACCCATATCCGTACCAAAGGTCAGCAGCGCCGGCGTCGCACTCACATCCGTACCCGTGAACCCCCCCACCGTCACTGTCACCGGCCCACTTGGCCGGGTATCCAGCACCACCGTGTAGCTATCCCCCGCCGTATCCTGCTCCGTCACTGTCAACGTGGTCTCACTCAGCGTCACGCCCGCCGTGTCGTTGTCCGTCACCGTCACCATAACGCTGTTGATAGCCACCCCCTCGTAAGTGGTATCACTGCTGCTCGCCGTATGCATCAACGTCACGCTGTCGTCATCCGCATCGCTATCCATCATCGCCGTCACCGTCACGCTCTGCGCCATCGCCCAGTTGCCGACAGCACCGGAAGTAAAGGTCAATTCCGCCGGCGTCGCCGTCACATCTCCTAGCGTACCCCCCACTGTCACCGTCACATCCGCCGTCGGTGCCGTATTGAGAACCACCGTGTAGCTGTCTCCCGTCGCATCTTCCTCAACCACCGTCAGCGAGGAACGGCTCAGCGTCACACCCGGGGTCGGCGCCACAGTGTTGTCGTTCACCGTCACCGTGTCCGTGGCGTCACTTCCCAACGTGACACCCGCAGGCGGGGTCGCCAGCGTCACCGTCGCCGTGTAATCACGCGCCGCGTTGTAATTGCCATCCGGTGTCTGCGCCGTAAAACTCGCGTTCGCACTGGTGTCACCCGCGGTAATGCTGAAACTCGCCACCGCCGAGGCAAAATCGTCCGTCGGCATGCTGCCGCTCACACCGCTCAGCGTCACCCGCCCATTCACCACCGTATCCACCGCCGCACTCATCGTCACCGGTACCGTCAACGCCTGACCCTCGGTCACCGTGATAGTCGTGCTGGCCAGCGTCACCTGCGCGTTGTCGTTGTCGTTCAACGTGCCATTCACCGTCACACTACCGCCCAACGCATAGCCCGTACCCGACACCAGCGTAACGCTATAGCTCTCCGCTCCCTCCACGATAGCGTCATCCACCGTCGCAATCGTCGCCGCCGCCGTCCTGCCTCCACCAAAATCGCCTGTGGTAACGGTCTGCGTCAGCGCGCCAGCCAAGTCATCCGCATCAAAGCCGCTCGCACCACGGTCGGCCAGCGTCAGGACCACCGCCAGCGTCCCCGGCACCGCTTTGTCCGAGCTCAGCATCACACTGATCGCAGCACCCTCGCTCACCGCGGACGGGTTCGTCGCCAGCGTCAGCTCCGGCGTCGTGTCCGGCACTGTCACCGCAACGCCGGATATGGCTATCCCTTCGTACTTGCTATCGCTGCTGCTCGCCGTGTGCGTCAGCCGCACCACATCCTCGTCATCCGTGTCGCTATCTACCGCCGCCGTTACCGTCACCGTCTGCGCCGTGTCCCACACACCAGCAGCAAAGCTCAACTCCTCCGGGCTCACCGTCACATCCCCCTGCGCACCACCCACCGTCACCGTCACCGCCGCCGTCGGCTCACTGGACAGCACCACCGTGTACGTACCATCGGCACCCTCGGCCACCGTCAGTGTCTCACCGCTCAGCGTCACACCCGCCGTGTCGGTAGCATCGTCCCGAAGCGTCACACTCAGCGTATCCGGGGTACCAATACCGGAGGTCGCCGACTTGTCGGTGCCCGTCAGCTTCACCCTGAAGGTCTCATCGTCCTCGTCTATGTCGTCCGCCGCCGTCCGTATACTCAAAACCCGCGACGAATCCCCCGCCTCGAACGCCAGCGTATACGGGCCCTCGGCATAATCCGCCGGCGCCGTGGCGCTACCATCCTCGGTAGCAACGGTAACCGTGATATCCTCTATCGGCGCCGGGAAAACACTGACCGTTACCGCGACAGCGGCACCCTCCTGCGTGACAGAACTGGCCATACTGGCACCCCGGTTAGTCCCCATATAGAATGCCGGCATCCGCCGAATCCTCCCGCTTACCGCATTGCTGCCACCCACCACCGTGTGGCCCGTCACCTCGGACAACTGTATGCTGTAGTTCTTGAAATCACCAACGCCAATGGCGCCTCTGGAGACACCAAAGTCAACGCTGGCCGTGCCGTTGCTGAAGCTCGCGCTCGCCGGCACCGTGCTGAAATCCCCCGCCACCGCGTCTCCGCCATAAGACCAACCGAGCCCACTGAGCGTCCCACCGAAGTCCGTATCCGTGTTGTAAGTCGTGCCCCCATCGGTGGTCGCCACCGCGGCCAGCGCCAGACTCAGCGTACCGCCCGCAGTGCCCTCCCGACCTGTCGCCGCCGTCAAACGAACCCCGTCATTGTCCGTCAGCGTACCGGACAGTGTCGCGGAGCCCGTTGCCACCCCATAGCCCGTGCCCGTCGTCAGACTGAGGCGAAAACCCTCATCGCCTTCCACACTGCCATCATCGGTCAGCGGCAGAGTCACGGTGGCGGTCCTGCCGTTGTTGAAGCTCGCGGTGGTAATCCCGCTCAGCGTCCCGTCATTGAAGTCCGCCGCCGCAGCGTCCCGGTCCGTACCAACACTACTGCCCTGCACCGCAAAGCTCACCTCCAGTGTGCCAGCCACATCGGTGTCCGAGCTGAGCGTCAGACTGAGGCTATCCCCCTCGGAACCGTCCGCCGGCCCGGACAACGTCAACTCCGGCGTGGTGTCCGTTACCGTCACGCGCATGTCATCAATGCGTCTCCCTTGATATGTGCTATCGCCGCTGCTCGCCGTGTGCGTCAGCGTCACACTGTCGTCCTCCGTGTCGCCATCCACCGCCGCCGTCACCGTCACCGTCTGCGCCGTGTCCCAGCCACCACTACCCGTATCCGTGCCAAAAATCAGCTCCGTCGGGTCGACACTCACATCGGTACCCGCATACCCGCCCACCGTCACCGTCACCTCCGCACTCGGCCGCGTAGCCAGTACCGCCGTGTAGGTACTGCTGGTCCCCTCGGCCAGTATCAGCGACAGTGGCCATCGTCGATTCGGCTCTACCAGAAGCACGGCCGGAGTATCGTTGTCCCGGATCGTCACCGTCGTCGTGGCACGTGTGCCAATACGGGAAGTCGTCGGCTCGATGCCTGTCAGCCCTACCGTAAAGGTCTCATCGCTCTCTTCCTGGCTGTCCGTTACCAACCGTATGCGCACTCCACCCGTGGTCTGGCCCGCCGAGAACGCCAGCGTATACGGGCCCGCGGTATAATCCGCCGGCGCCGTGGCGCTACCATCCGTGGACGTAAAGGTCAGCGTGAACGCCTCCACCGGGGTCGGGGAAACATCGACATCCAGCCATGCATCTCCGCCTTCAGAGTAGGCTGCAGAAGCGTACCTGAACATGAATGTCGGCACCGGCCCGAGTGTGCCGCTGACCCTATTGTCGCCGCCCACCACCGTGTGGCCGGTTACCGAGGCCAGTTGAATGCCATAGCTCTCCGCCGCATCCGTGTCATCCGTCACCACAAAGTCAACGCTCGCCGTCCCGCCGCTGAAGCTCGCGCTCGCCGGCACCGTGCTGAAATCCCCCGCCACCGCCGTGCCGCCGGCATAGGACCAGGTCAACCCGCCGAGCGTCTCGCTGTAGTCCGTGTCCGTGCTGTAAGTCACGCCCCCGTCGGTGGTCACCACCGCGCTCAGCGCCAGGCTCAGCGTCCCACCCTCGGTGATACCTTTGTCGGTCTCCGCCGTCAGACGAATGCCGTCATTGTCCGTCAGCGCGCCATCCTCCGTCGCATCACCGCCCACCACATAGCCGGTACCGGCGTTCAGCGTGATGGTATAGCTCTCGTCTCCCTCCACGATAGCGTCGTCCACCGTCGCAATCGTCGCCGTCGCCGTGCTGCCCCCGCCAAAATCACCCGTGGTCACCGTCTGCGTCAGCGCGCCCGTGAGGTCATCCCCGTCAAAACCGCTCGCGCCTCGGTCGGCCAGCGTCAGGCTCACATCCAGCGTCCCCGTCACCGCCTTGTCCGCGCTGAGCGTCACACTGATACCACCCCCCTCGGTCACCGCGGGCACGGCCGTGGCCAATGTCAGTTCCGGCGTCGTGTCCGTCACCGTCACCGCAACATCCTCTATGACTATCGTGTCGTATTTGCCATCGCCGCTGCTCGCCGTGTGCGTCAGTGTCGCACTGTCATTCGCCGCGTCCGCGTCCGACCCGGCCGTCACCGTCACCGTCCGTGCCGTGTCCCACACACCGGTGGCAAAGCTCAACTCCTCCGGGCTCACCGTCACCTCGCCCGAGGCACCGCCCACCGTCACCGTCACCTCCGCCATCGGCTCGCTGGCCAGCACCACCGTGTAGCTACCGCTGGCGCCCTCGGCCATCGTCAACTCAGTAGCACTCAGCGTCACGCCCGCCGTGTCGTCATCCTCAATCGTTACCGTCACCATCCCGGCCGTCGTACTGATACCGTGGCTCGCCGCCTTGTTCGTGCCGGACAACGCCACCGTGAACGTCTCGTCTCCCTCGTCCAGATCATCATCTGCCAGTTGGATGGACAAAACCTGAGACGTATCCCCCGACGAAAACGCCAGCGTATACGGGCCCGCGGTGTAATCCGCAGCAGACACCGCACTGCCATCCGTGGCAGCGATATTGACCGTGACCGCCTCCACCACCGCCGGCGTCGCAATGACAGTCAGCTCGGCAACACCGCCCTCCGTCTCGCTAATGCTCATGGACTCAAACGCAAATGTCCTCTTCAGCCGAATGCTGCCGCTGACCGTATTGCTGTCCACCACCGCATAGCCCGTCACAGCGGCCAATTGGATGCTATAGCTTTCCGTAGTAGTATCCGCGTCATCCGCTACCACAAATGCGACGCTGGCCGTCCCGCTGCTGAATGCCGCGCTGTTCGGCACCGTGCTGAAATCCGCCGCATTCGCCGTGCCCCCGGCATAGGACCAACTGAGCCCACTGAGTGTCCTGTTGAAGCCGCTGGCCCTCCGGTAAGTACGCCCGTTGGTCGTCAGCAGCACATCCAGTTCCAGGTTCAGCGTCTCCCCCTCGAGGACATCTCTGTTGGTTGCCCGCGTCACCAGACGGATCCCGTCATTTTCCGTCAGCGTGCCGTCCGCCGTTGAATCACCGCCCACCGCATAACCAGCGCCCGACCCCAGGCTAATGGTGTAGGTCTCGTCTCCCTCCAGGGCCGCGTCGTCCACGGTCGCAATCGTCACTGTCGCAATCTTGCCTCCGCCAAAGTCGCTCGTGGTCACCGTCCGCGTCAGCGCGCCCGTGATGTCTGCCGCAGCGAAGCCGCTCGAACCACGGTCCGCCAGTGTCAGGCTCACATCCAGCGTCCCGGAAACGTTCTTGTCCGAACTGAGCGTCACACTGATGTCACCGCCCTCGTCCACTGCGGGCGGGTCGGTGGCCAGAGTCAGCTCCGGCGTCGTGTCCGTCACCGTCACCATCACACTGGCAATGACTACCCCTTCGTATTTGCCATCGCCGCTGCTCGCACTGTGCGTCAGTGTCGCACTGTCATTCAGCGCGTCCGCGTCCGGCCCGGCCGTCACCGTCACACTCTGCGCCGTGTCCCATGCACTGGCGGCAAAGGTCAGCTCCGCTGGACTGGCTGTCACCTCGCCGGAGGCACCACCCACCGTCACCGTCACATCCGCCGTCGGCTCGCTGTCCAGCACCACCGTGTAGCTACCGCCACCACTGTCGTCCTCGACCACCGTCAGCGTCTCACGGCTCAGTGTCACACCCGCCGTGTCGTCATCCTCAATCGTCACCGTCGCGGTATCGGCCGTCGTACTGATACTGTGGCTTGCCGCTTTGCTGGTACCCGTCAGCATCGCCGTAAAGGTCTCATCGCCCTCGTCCAGATCATCATCTGCCAGTTGGATGGACAAAACCTGAGACGAATCCCCCGACGAAAACGCCAGCGTATACGGGCCAGCGGTGTAATCCGCTGGAGACGCGGCACTGCCATTCGTAGTAGCGATACTGACTGTGACCGCCTCCACCACCGCCGGCGTCGCAGTGACAGTCAACTCGGCAACATCGCCTTCCGTCTGGATAACGCTCGCGGGCGAAAGCGCAAATACCGACTTTGGTCCCAGCGTGCCGCTTACCGCATTGCTGCCACCCACCACCGTGTGGCCCGTCACAGTGGCAAGCCGGATGCTATAACTCTCCGCCGCATCCGCGTCATCCGCCACCGCAAAATCAACGCTCGCCGTTCCGCTGCTGAAGCTCGCGCTGGACGGCACCGTGTCGAAATCCGCCGCACCCGCTATGCCCCCGACATAGGACCAACTCAGCCCGCTGAGCGTTCCGCTGAAGCTCGCGTCCGTACTGTAATGCGTGCCCCCATTGGTCGTCGCCACCGCGCTCAACGACAGGCTCAGCGTACCTCCCTCGGTGACACCCCTGCCTGCCTCTGCCGTCAGACGGATGCCGTCATTGTCCGTCAGCGTGCCGGCCAGTATCGGCGAGCCTGCCGCCACGGTGTAGCCCGCGCCAGCCGCCAGGCTGATACGAAAACCCTCCTCTCCCTCCACACTGCCATCATCCGTCAACAGCAGGCGCACCGTCGCCGTCTTGCCGCTGCCGAAACTCGCTGTTGTCACACCGCTCAGTGTCCCGTTATTGAAGTCCGCGGCGACCGCATCCCGGTCCGTAGCAGAGGTGCTGCCCTGCACCGAGAAGGCCACAGCCAGCGTGTCGCTCACATCGATGTCCGAGCTCAACCTCAGACTGAGACTCTGCCCCTCCGTGCCATTCACCGTCCCGGCCAGCGTCAACTCCGGCAACACCTCCATCGGCGTCGCACTGACCGCGGCAGAGCCCGCACCAAAATTGTCGGTCCCCACCGCGCCCACCGCACGCACCTGAAAACGGTACTCGCTATTGTTGGTCAGGCTTTCCACCGTGTGTCTGGTCGTGTCCGCATCGGAACCAGGAACCGGCATCCACTCGCCGTAGGGAGGAGACGCCCCCCTCTGCCGGTACTGCCAACTCGCAATCGTGCCGCCACCAACCGGCGCAACCCAGGACAACGTCACTTCCTCGTCCCCCGCATCCGCAGTCAAGCCGGTCGGTTGGCCCGGCGTCGTATCCCTCACCGTCACCGCGACACCGCCAATGGCTATCCCGGCGTATCTGCTATCGCCGCTGTTCGCCGTATGCACCAATAACACTACCGTCTCGTCAGCCGTGTCGATATCCACCGCGGCCCTCACCGTCACCGTCTGTGCGGTACCCCAGTTGCCGCCGGAACCGGAGCCAAAGATCAACCTCGCCGGGCGGACCATCACATCTCCCTGCGCACCCCCCACCGTCACCGTCACATCCGCGCTCGGTTGCTCATTGAGCACCACCGTATAGTTAGCGCTGGTACCTTCATCCAGCGTCAGCGTCCCACCGCTCAAACTCACCAGGCTATTGTCGGTAACACGCACCGTATCCGTGTTGTCGCTCCCCAACATGACACCCGCAGGCGGGTTCATCAACGTCACTGTTGCCGTGTAACTGCGCGCCGCGTTGTAATCGCCATCCCCAACAGTCCGGTTCTGCGGACTAAAGCTCGCAGTGGCGCCGAACTGACCGGCACTGATGCTGAACGCCACGGTCGCCATACTGAAATCGTCCGTCGGCGTACCGTTGCTCAGCGTCACCATGCCATTCACTACCGTGTCCGCCGCCATGTCCATCGTCACCGGCACCGACAGCGCCTGCCCCTCGGTCACCGTGATGGTTGTACTACCCAGTGTCACCTCTGCGCTGTCGTTGTCGTTCAACGTACCATCCACCGTCAAATCATCACCCAACGCATAGCCCGTACTTTCTTCAAGCGTAATACTATAGGTCTCCGTTCCTTCCACGACCACATCGTCCGCCGTCGCAATCGTCGCCACCGCCGTCCTGCCGCCGCCAAAGCTCGCCGTGGTAAACGTCTGCGTCAGCGCGCCCACGATGTCAGCCGCATCAAAGCCGCTCGAACCCCGGTCCGTCAGCGTCAGCCTCACCGACAGCGTACCTGACACATTCTTGTCCGAGCTTACCGTCACATGGATCGCAGTACCTTCGGCCACCGTGGACGGATCCGTCACCAGCGTCAACTTCGGCGTCGTGTCCCTCACCGTTACCATCACACTGGCTATGGTCAACGCAGCGTACCCGCTGGCGCCACTCGCCGTATGCGTCAGCGTCACCACATCTTCATCCTCCGTGTCGGCATCTACTGCCGCCGTCACCGTCACCGTCTGCGCCGTGGCCCAGGTGTTGGTGGCAAAGGTCAGCAACGCCGGGCTGGCCGTCACATCCGAATCCGCAAACCCGGACACCGTTACCGTCACCGCGGCATCCGGCTGCCTGACCAACACCACCGTGTAGCTGCCCCCCGTCATATCCCCCTCATCCACCGTCAACGTGGCCCCGCTCAGCATCACGCCAGCGGGCGGTACCGGACTACTGTCGGTCACCCTCACCGTGTCCGTGTTGTCAACTCCCACCGTGACACCCGCAGGCAGCGTATCCAAAGTCACCGTCGCCGTGTAACTGCGCGGCGCGTTGTACGTGCTATCTCCAGTACCCGGGGCCTGCGCCGCAAAACTCGCGTCCGCACTGGTCTCGCCCGCCGCAATACTGAAACTCACCATCGCCGCGGCAAAATCCGCCGTCGGCGTACCATCGCTCAGCGTCACCTGGCCATTCACCACCGTGTCCGCCGCCGCGCTCATCGTCACCGGCACCGTCAACGACTGACCCTCCGTCACCGCAATGGTCGTACTACCCAGCGTCACCTGCGCGCTGTCGTTGTCGTTCAACGTGCCATCCACCGTCACACTACTCCCCAACGCATAGCCCGTGCCCGACCCCAGCGTAATGCGATACGTCTCCGCGCCTTCCACAATCGCATCGTCCGCCGTTGCAATCGTCACCGCCGCCGTCGTGCCACCGCTAAAGCTCGCCGTGGTAAACGTCCGCGTCAACGCGCCCACGATGTCATCCCCATCAAAGCCACTTGAACCCCGGTCCGCCAGCGTCAGCCGCACAGCCAGCGTCCCAGACACATTTTTGTCCGAGGTGACCGTCACTCTAATCGCAGTACCCTCAGCCACCGCCGACGGCGCCGTCTCCAGCGTCAACTCCGGCGTCGTGTCCGTCACCATCACACTGACATCCGGCACACTCACCGTGGCATAGTCTCCTCCCGTGATGCTGTGCGTCAGCGTCGCGCTGTCGTTATCCGCATCCGTATCCGCATCCGCCGTCACCGTCACACTCTGCTCCGTGGCCCAGCCTCCACCACCCGTACCCGTACCAAAAGTCAGCGTCGATGGCGAGAATGTCACATCCGCATTGTTACTGCTCGGCGTCACCGTCACCACCGCACTCGGCTGCGTCGCCAGCACCACCGTGTAGGTCCCGCCAGTACCGTCTCCCTCATCCACCGTCAACGCCTGCGGGTTCACCGTCACACCCGCCACCGCCACAGAACGCGGCGTCGCGCTCGCCTCCGCCGAGGCCACACCATAATTCGCCGTCCCCACCGACCCCACCGCTCGTACCTGAAAACGGTATTCGGTGTCGTTGGTCAAACCGCTTACCGTGTGGCTCATCGTGCCCGCATTGGAACTCGGAACCGCCGTCCACGCACCGTAGGCATTGCTACCTGCCTGCTGACGGTATTGCCAGCTCGCACGGCTGCCACCAGACACCGGCAGACCCCACGTCAACGTCACCTGCGCATCTCCCGCCACCGCGCTCAGACTCGACACCGCGCCCGGCGTCGTGTCCGTCACCGTCACCGCAACGCTGTCTATGCTCAGACTGCCCCCATAACCGGTCGCACCACCGCTCACACTGTGCGTCAGCGTCACACTGTCATCGTCCGTGTCGCTGTCCACCGCCGCCGTCACCGTCACCGTCTGCGCCGTATCCCAGTTGCCGCCACTACCCGAAGTAAAGGTCAGCGGAGAACCGCTCACCGTCACATCCCCTAGCGCCGCACTGCTCACCGTCACCGTCACATCCGCGTCCGGCTGCGTCGCCAGCACCACCGTGTAGCTCCCGCCAGCACTGTCCCCTTCATCCACCGTCAATGTGGTCGCGCTCAGCCTCACACCCGGGGTCGGCGCCGCCGTGTTGTCCGTCACCGTCACCGTGTCCGTGTTGTCAGTTCCCACCGTCACGCCCATCGGCGGGCTCGTCAGCGTCACCGTCGCCGTGTAACTGCGCGCCGCGTTGTACATACTATCTCCGTTATTCGCAGTCTTCGGCAGGAAAACCGCGTTACCACCGGTATCGCCCGCGGCAATACTGAAGTCCACCATCGCCGCGGCAAAATCCGCCGTCGGCGTACCGCTGCTCAGCGTCACACGCCCATTCACCACCTCATCCGCCGCCGCACTCAGCGTCACCGGCACCGTCAACGATTGACCCTCGGTTACCTCAATGGCGCCAGTGCTCGCCAGCGTCACCTGCGCACTGTCGTTGTCGTTCAACACGCCATCCACCGCCACATCATCGCCCAACGCATAGCCCGTGCCCGACACCAGCGTAATGCGATACGTCTCCGCGCCCTCCACAATCGCATCGTCCGCCGTCGCAATCGTCACCGCCGCCGTCTTGCCACCGCTAAAGCTCGCCGTGGTAAACGTCCGCGTCAGCGCGCCCACGATGTCATCCGCAGTAAAGCCACTCGAACCCCGGTCCGACAACGTCAGGCTCACAGCCAGCGTCCCTGTCACATCCTTGTCCGAGGTGACCGTCACACGGATCGCAGTACCCTCAGCCACCGTGGACGGCGCCGTCTCCAGCGTCAACTTCGGCGTCGTGTCCGTCACCGTCACACTGACATCCGGCACACTCACCGAGGCGTAGTCGCCTCCCGTAATGCCGTGCGCCAGCGTCGCGCTGTCATTATCCGCATCCGCATCCGCATCCGCCGTCACCGTCACCGTCTGTGCCATGTTCCAGCCACCGCTGCCGCTGCTGGTGCTAAAGCTTAGCGTCGCTGGCGTAAACTTCACATCCGCATTGTTACTGCTCGGCGTCACCGTCACATCCGCACTCGGCTGCGTCACCAGCACCACCGTGTAGCTCCCGCCAGCACTGTCTCCCTCATCCACCGTCAACGCCTGCGGGCTCACCGTCACACCCGGGCTCGGCGCCGCCGTGTTGTCCGTCACCGTCACCGTGTCCGTGGCATCACTTCCCACCGTGACACCCGCAGGCGGGCTCGTCAGCGTCACCGTCGCCGTGTAGCTGCGCGGCGCATTGTACGTGCTATCCCCAGCACTCGGTGTCTGCGCCGCAAAACTCGCGTTACCACCGGTATCACCCGCGGCAATACTGAAGTTCACCGCCGCCGCAGCAAAATCCGCCGTCGGCGTACCATCGCTCAGCGTCACACGCCCATTCACCACCGTGTCCGCCGCCGCGCTCAGCGTCACCGGTACCGTCAACGACTGACCCTCCGTCACCGCAATGGTCCCGCTGGCCAGCGTCACCTCCGCACTGTCGTTGTCGTTCAACGTGCCATCCACCGCCACATCATCGCCCAACGCATAGCCCGTGCCCGACACCAGCGTAATGCGATACGTCTCCGCGCCCTCCACAATCGCATCGTTCACCGTCGCAATCGTCACCGCCGCCGTCTTGCCACCGCTAAAGCTCGCCGTGGTAAACGTCCGCGTCAGCGCGCCCACGATGTCATCCCCATCAAAGCCACTTGAACCACGGTCCGCCAGCGTCAGCCTCACCGACAGCGTCCCCGTCACATCCTTGTCCGAGGTGACCGTCACACGGATCGCAGTACCCTCAGCCACCGCGGACGGCGCCGTCTCCAGCGTCAACTTCGGCGTCGTGTCCGTCACCGTCACACTGACATCCGGCACACTCACCGAGGCGTAGTCGCCTCCCGTAATGCCGTGCGTCAGCGTCGCGCTGTCATTATCCGCATCCGCATCCGCATCCGCCGTCACCGTCACACTCTGCTCCGTGTTCCAGCCACCGCTGCCGCTGCTGGTGCTAAAGCTTAGCGTCGCTGGCGTAAACTTCACATCCGCATTGTTGCTGCTCGGCGTCACCGTCACCGCCGCACTCGGCTGCGTCGCCAGCACCACCGTGTAGCTCCCGCCAGCACTGTCTCCCTCATCCACCGTCAACGCCTGTGGGCTCACCGTCACCCCTGCCACCGGCGCAGAACGCGGCGTCGCGCTCGCCTCCGCTGAGACCACACCATAATTCGCCGTTCCCACCGAACCCACCGCTCGTACCTGAAAACGGTATGGAGTGCCGTTGCTCAGGCTTTCCACCGTATGGCTGATCGTGTCCGCGTCGGAACCTGAAATCGCCATCCACGCACCGTAGGGCGGAGACTCACCCCGCTGACGGTATTGCCAACTCCCTATGCTCCCGCCAGACAACGGCGCCGTCCACGACAGTGTCACCTGCGTGTCGCCCGCCGTCGCCGTCAATCCGCGCGGCCGGCCCGGCGTCGTGTCCGTCACCGTCACTTCCACATCGGATATAACCAATGAACCTCCATAACCCGTCGCACCACCACTCACACTGTGCGTCAGCGTCACGCTGTCATCATCCGTGTCACTGTCCACCGCCGCACTCACCGTCACCGTCTGTGCCGTAGCCCAGTTGCCGCCACTACCCGAAGTAAACGTCAATGGAGAACCGCTCACCGTCACATCCCCTAGCGCCGCACTGCTCACCGTCACCGTCACATCCGCGTCCGGCTGCGTAGCCAAAACCACCGTGTAGCTACCGCTGGACCCCCCCTCGGACACCGTCAACGCCTGCGGGTTCACCGTCACACCCGCCACCGGCGCAGAACGCGGCGTCGCGCTCGCCTCCGCCGAGGCCACACCATAATTCGCCGTTCCCACCGAACCCACCGCTCGTACCTGAAAACGGTACGCGCTGTCGTTGGTCAAACCGCTTACCGTGTGGCTCATCGTGCCCGCATTGGAACTCGGAACCGGCGTCCACGCACCGTAGGCATTGCTACCTTCCTGCTGACGGTATTGCCAGCTCGCACGGCTGCCACCAGACATCGGCAGACCCCACGTCACCGTCACCTGACTATCTCCCGCCACCGCGCTCAGACTGGACGCCGCGCCCGGCGTCGTGTCCGTCACCGTCACCTCCACATCGGATATAACCAATGAACCTCCATAACCCGTCGCACCACCACTCACACTGTGCGTCAGCGTCACGCTGTCATTGTCCGTGTCACTGTCCACCGCCGCACTCACCGTCACCGTCTGTGCCGTGGCCCAGTTGCCGCCACTACCCGAAGTAAAGGTCAATGGAGAACCGCTCACCGTCACATCCCCCAGCGCCGCACTGCTCACCGTCACCGTCACATCCGCGTCCGGCTGCGTCGCCAGCACCACCGTGTAGCTACCGCTGGCCCCTCCCTCGGACACCGTCAACGCCTGCGGGTTCACCGTCACACCCGGGCTCGGCGCCGCCGTGTTGTCCGTCACCGTCACCGTGTCCCTGTTGTCAGTTCCCACCGTCACGCCCATCGGCGGGCTCGTCAGCGTCACCGTCGCCGTGTAACTGCGCGGCGCATTGTACGTGCTATCCCCAGCACTCGGTGTCTGCGCCGCAAAACTCGCGTTACCACCGGTATCACCCGCGGCAATACTGAAGTTCACCGCCGCCGCAGCAAAATCCGCCGTCGGCGTACCATCGCTCAGCGTCACACGCCCATTCACCACCGTGTCCGCCGCCGCGCTCAGCGTCACCGGCACCGTCAACGACTGACCCTCCGTCACCGCAATGGTCGTGCTGGCCAGCGTCACCTGCGCGGTGTCGTTGTCGTTCAACGTGCCATCCACCGCCACATCATCGCCCAACGCATAGCCCGTGCCCGACCCCAGCGTAATGCGATACGTCTCCGCGCCCTCCACAATCGCATCGTCCGCCGTTGCAATCGTCACCGCCGCCGTCGTGCCACCGCTAAAGCTCGCCGTGGTAAACGTCTGCGTCAGTGCGCCCACGATGTCATCCGCAGTGAAGCCACTCGAACCTCGGTCCGCCAGCGTCAGGCTCACCGACAGCGTCCCAGACACATTTTTGTCCGAGGTGACCGTCACACGGATCGCAGCACCCTCAGCCACCGCGGACGGCGCCGTCTCCAGCGTCAACTTCGGCGTCGTGTCCGTCACCGTCACACTGACATCCGGCACATTCACCGAGGCGTAGTCGCCTCCCGTAATGCCGTGCGCCAGCGTCGCGCTGTCATTATCCGCATCCGCATCCGCATCCGCCGTCACCGTCACCGTCTGTGCCATGTCCCAGCCACCGCTGCCGCTGCTGGTGCTAAAGCTTAGCGTCGCTGGCGTAAACTTCACATCCGCATTGTTGCTGCTCGGCGTCACCGTTACCGCCGCACTCGGCTGCGTCGCCAGCACCACCGTGTAGCTCCCGCCAGCACTGTCTCCCTCATCCACCGTCAACGCCTGTGGGCTCACCGTCACCCCTGCCACCGGCGCAGAACGCGGCGTCGCGCTCGCCTCCGCTGAGACCACACCATAATTCGCCGTTCCCACCGAACCCACCGCTCGTACCTGAAAACGGTATGGAGTGCCGTTGCTCAGGCTTTCCACCGTATGGCTGGTCGTGTCCGCGTCGGAACCTGAAATAGCCATCCACGCACCGTAGGGCGGAGACTCACCCCGCTGACGGTATTGCCAACTCCCTATGCTCCCGCCAGACAACGGCGCCGTCCACGACAGTGTCACCTGCGTGTCGCCCGCCGTCGCCGTCAATCCGTGCGGCCGGCCCGGCGTCGTGTCCGTCACCGTCACCTCCACATCGGATATAACCAATGAACCTCCATAACCCGTCGCACCACCACTCACACTGTGCGTCAGCGTCACGCTGTCATCGTCCGTGTCACTGTCCACCGCCGCACTCACCGTCACCGTCTGTGCCGTGTTCCAGTTGCCGCCAATACCCGAAGTAAACGTCAATGGAGAACCGCTCACCGTCACATCCCCTAGCGCCGCACTGCTCACCGTCACCGTCACATCCGCGTCCGGCTGCGTAGCCAAAACCACCATGTAGCTACCGCTGGACCCCCCCTCGGACACCGTCAACGCCTGCGGGTTCACCGTCACACCCGCCACCGGCGCAGAACGCGGCGTCGCGCTCGCCTCCGCCGAGGCCACACCATAATTCGCCGTCCCCACCGACCCCACCGCTCGTACCTGAAAACGGTACGCGCTGTCGTTGGTCAAACCGCTTACCGTGTGGCTCGTCGTGCCCGCATTGGAACTCGGAACCGGCGTCCACGCACCGTAGGCATTGCTACCTGCCTGCTGACGGTATTGCCAGCTCGCACGGCTGCCGCCAGACACCGGGAGACCCCACGTCACCGTCACCTGCTTATCTCCCGCCACCGCGCTCAGACTGGACGCCGCGCCCGGCGTCGTGTCCGTCACCGTCACCGCCACACTGTCTATGCTCAGACCGCCTCCATAGCCGGTCGCACCACCGCTCACACTGTGCGTCAACGTCACGCTGTCATCGTCCGTGTCACTGTCCACCGCCGCCGTCACCGTCACTGTCTGCGCCGTGGCCCAGTTGCCGCCAGTACCCGAAGTAAAGGTCAGCGGAGAACCGCTCACCGTCACATCCCCTAGCGCCGCACTGCTCACCGTCACCGTCACATCCGCGTCCGGCTGCGTCGCCAGCACCACCGTGTAGCTCCCGCCATCACTGTCTCCTTCAGACACCGTCAACGTGGTCGCGCTCAGCCTCACGCCCGGGCTCGGCGCCGCCGTGTTGTCCGTCACCGTCACCGTGTCCGTGTTATCAGTTCCCACCGTGACACCCGCAGGCGGCGTATCCAAAGTCACCGTCGCCGTGTAACTGCGCGGCGCGTTGTACGTGCTATCTCCAGTACCCGGGGCCTGCGCCGCAAAACTCGCGTCCACACTGGTCTGACCCACCGCAATACTGAAACTCACCATCGCCGCGGCAAAATCGTCCGTCGGCGTACCGCTGCTCAGCGTCACACGCCCATTCACCACCGCATCCGCCGCCGCGCTCAGCGTCACCGGCACCGTCAGCGTTTGACCCTCCGTCACCGCAATGGTCGTACTACCCAGCGTCACCTGCGCACTGTCGTTGTCGTTCAACGTGCCATCCACCGCCACACTACTCCCCAACGCATAGCCCGTGCCCGGCCCCAGCGTAATGCGATACGTCTCCGCGCCCTCCACAATCGCATCGTCCGCCGTCGCAATCGTCACCGCCGCCGTCTTACCGTTGTTGAAGCTCGCCGTGGTAAACGTCTGCGTCAGCGCGCCCATGATGTCATTCTCATCAAAGCCACTCGAACCCCGATCCGACAGCGTCAGCCGCACAGCCAGCGTCCCAGACACATTTTTGTCCGAGGTGACCGTCACACGGATCGCAGTACCCTCAGCCACCGCCGACGGCGCCGTCTCCAGCGTCAACTCCGGCGTCGTGTCCGTCACCATCACACTGACATCCGGCACATCCACCGAGGCGTAGTCGCCTCCCGTGATGCCGTGCGTCAGCGTCGCGCTGTCATCATCCGCATCCGTATCCGAACCCGCCGTCACCGTCACACTCTGCTCCGTGGCCCAGCCTCCACCACTCGTACCCGTACCAAACGTCAGCGTCGCTGGCGTAAACTTCACATCCGCATTGTTACTGCTCGGCGTCACCGTCACATCCGCACTCGGCTGCGTCGCCAGCACCACCGTGTAGGTCCCGCCAGCACTGTCTCCCTCATCCACCGTCAACGCCTGCGGGTTCACCGTCACTCCCGCCACCGGCGCAGAACGCGGCGTCGCGCTCGCCTCCGCCGAGACCACACCATAATTCGCCGTTCCCACCGACCCCACCGCTCGTACCTGAAAACGGTATTCGGTGTCGTTGGTCAAACCGCTTACCGTGTGGCTCATCGTGCCCGCATTGGAACTCGGAACCGCCGTCCACGCACCGTAGGCATTGCTACCTGCCTGCTGACGGTATTGCCAACTCGCACGGGTGCCGCCAGACACCGGCAGACCCCACGTCAACATCACCTGCTTATCTCCCGCCACCGCGCTCAGACTCGACACCGCGCCAGGCGTCGTGTCCGTCACCGTCACACGGACATCCGGCACATCCACCGAGGCGTAGTTGCCTCCCGTGATGCCGTGCGTCAGCGTCGCGCTGTCATTGTCCGTGTCGCTGTCCACCGCCGCCGTCACCGTCACCGTCTGCGCCGTATTCCAGTTGCCGCCAGTACCCGAAGTAAAGGTCAGCGGAGAACCGCTCACCGTCACATCCCCCAGCGTACCCCCCACCGTCACCGTCACATCCGCGTCCGGCTGCGTCGCCAGCACCACCGTGTAGGTCCCGCCATCACCGTCTCCCTCATTCACCGTCAACGTGGTCGCGCTTAGCCTCACGCCAGGGACCGAGGCCGGCGTGTTGTCCGTCACCGTCACCGTGTCCGTGTTGTCACTTCCCACCGTGACACCCGCAGGTGGGCTCGTCAGCGTCACCGTCGCCGTGTAATCGCGCGGCGCGTTGTACGTGCCATCTCCAGTACCCGGGGCCTGCGCCGCAAAACTCGCGTTCGCACTGGTCTCACCCGCGGTAATGCTGAAGCTTACCTCCGCCGCGGCAAAATCGTCCGTCGGCGTACCACTGCTCAGCGTCACCTTGCCATTCACCACCGTGTTCGCCACCGCACTCATCGTCACCGGTATTGTCAACGACCGGCCCTCGATCACCGCAATGGCAGCAGTGCTCGCCAACTGTACTGTCGCGCTGTCATTGTCGTTCAACGTGCCATTCACCGTCGCCTTGTTACCCACCACATAATTGCCCACCGCCGTGCCTGGCTTCAGGGTAATGGTATAGGTCTGCGGTCCTTCCACAATGGCATCGTCCCACGTCGAGACTCTTGTCTCCCCTATTTTCCCTGTGAGAAAAGTCACCACGGAAAAACCGCTAAACGTACTCGCCTCAGTTAGTGTCAGTTCCACAATAAGCGTACCTGCCACATTCTTGTCCGCGTTGACCGTCAGGGGGATCATTTCCCCCTCGGTCACAGTAGGCGGGGTGCTAACCAGCGTCAGTGTCGGCGTGATATCGTGCGCCGTCACCACCACATCGGCACCCACTAACCCGTCGTAGGCCCGGTCAAAACTGCTCGCCGTATGTGTCAGTGTGGCACTGTCGTTTACCGTGTCCGTCCTGTCCACCTCCGCGCTCACCGTCACCGTCTGCGCCATATCCCAGTCGCCGGTACCAAAAGTCAGCAGCGTCCGACCAACTGTCACCTTGCTCGTGGCTCCGCCCACCGTCACCGTCACATCCCCAGCAGGCCGCGCATCGAGCACCACCGTGTAGCTGCCGGTGGCTCCCTCCATCACCGTCAGCGATTGTGGATTGACCGTCATGCCTGCCACCGCGCTCGCCCTCGGCGTCGCACCGGCTTCACCAGATGCCGCTCCAAAATTGCTCGTCCCCTGCGCCCCCACCGCACGTACCCGAAAACGGTAGGCCGTGCCATTGCTCAGACCGGACACCGTATGACTGCCAGTCCCCGCGCCAGAACCCCCAATCGCCGTCCATGCGCCATAGGCACCGCCACCTTCCTGCTGCTGATACTGCCAACTCGCAATCCCGCCACCAGAAACCGGCGCCACCCAGGACAACATCACCTGCGCATCCCCCGCTGTCGCACTCAAACGGGGCGGCTGACCCGGCGTGATATCCCGCACCGTCACCCCAACAGCGGCGATCGGTACCCCATCGTAATCCGTGTCGGCGCCACCCTCCGCCGTGTGCGTCAGCAGCGCGTTCTCGTCTTCCACATCCGCATCCCCCACGGCAGTGACCGTCACCGTCTGCGCCGTGTCCCAGTTGTCGGTTCTAAAGGTCAGTGCCGCACCGACCGTGACACCGGCGTTGTTACTACCGGGCGTGACCGTCACCGTGTCCGTCGGCCGCGTGTTCAACACCACCGTATAGCGACCGGTGGCGCCCTCCGTCACCGTCAGCATCTGCTCACTCAGCGTCACCCCGGGCCGGTTGTTGTCCGTCACCGTCACCGTCACACTGTGCGCCGCTGTCACCGAGCCGTAGCCACTAACCGTATGTGTCAGCATCGCACGGTCATCCACCGCGTCCACATCCGACCCGGCCGTCACCGTCACCGTCTGCGCCGTGTCCCAGCCACCGGTACCAAAGCGCAGCGTTGCTGGCGCAAATGTCACCTCCGCATTGTCACTGCTCGGCGTCACCGTCACCGCCGCACTCGGCTGCGTATCCAGCACCACCGTATAGCTACCGGTGGCGCCCTCCGTCACCGTCAACAACCGCGGCGCGACCGTCACACTGTCGCTGGTACTGTCGGTGACGACCACGGTTCTGGTGTCGCCCGCGCCAACGCCAACCCGGGCCGGCGGGTCCGACAGTGTCAGTGTCGCGGTGTAGCGACGCTCGGGATGGTAGACAAAGTCTCCGTAGGTCGCGGTTTTCGGAGCGAAGTCAATCGTGGCGGAGGCGGTGCGCCCGGGCAGGATGCTGAAGGTCTGCGTCGTATTACGGAAGTCGTTCGTCGGCATACTGCCCGCCACCCCGGACAGCGTCACCGTGCCGCTGACGGCGCCGCTCGCCACCACCCGGCTCAGATTCACACGCAGCCTCAACGTCTGCCCCTCGCGGACAGAAATATCACTGCCCGAGGACGCCAACTCTACCGTCGCGCTGTCGTTGTCATTGAGCGTGCCATCCGCCGTCGCATCGTCACCCACCACATACGCATTGCTCCCGCCCACGGTGTCAGCGGTCAACGTAATGGTGTAGGTCTCCGCAGCTTCAACGATGGCATCGTCAAACGTGCCGAGCGGCGCCTCCGCCGTCCGGCTTCCCGATCCAAAATCCACAGTAACCCGCCTACTGACACTATTGATATTCGAACTCCCGGAAGAATCCATGTCCGCCGCGCTAAAGCCACTCGAACCCCGGTCCGACAACGTCAGGTTCAGAACCCGCGTGCCCACCACAGCAACGTCCGATGTGACCGTCAGCCTGATCCTGTTGCCTTCCGTAACATCGGCAGGGTCCGTGGCCAATGTCAACACCGGCGTGGTGTCACTCACCGTAACGCCGACATCCGCTATCGACAGCGCAGACGTGTACCCGCTGGCGCCGCTCGCCGTGTGTGTCAACGACACACTCTCGTCATCCGCATCCGCGTCTTCGGTACCAGTCACCGTCACGGTCCGCGCCGTGCCCCAGTTACCGGTCATGAAGATCAGTTGCGCCGGGGAAACTGCCACCGCACTATCGGCACCGGACACCGTCACCGTCACCGCGGCATCCGGCTCCGTATCCAGCACCACCGTGTAGGCGGCTTCACCCCCCTCGTTCACTATCAGCGATTGCGGGTTCACCGTCACACCAGCCACCGCACTACCACGCGGCGTCGCAACGGCCGTGGCCGAAGCCGAACCAACATTCCCACTACCGAGCGCACCTACCGCACGCACCTGAAAACGATACGCGCTGCCGTTGCTCAGACTCCCCACCGTGTGGCTGTCGGTATCCGCGTCAGAACCCGAAATGGCCGTCCAGGACGCGCTTCCCCAACTCAACATGTCGCTCGTACTCCGGTACTGCCAACTCGCAATCGTCCCCCCGCTGAGCGGCTTCGTCCAGGACAGCCTCACCTCGCCGTCTCCCGACGCCGCGCCCAAACTGGCCGCCCGACCCGGCGTCGTGTCACTGACCATCACAACCACATCAGCAACCTCCACATTCGCGTAGAAACTGTCGCGACTGGCTACCGTCTGCGTCAGCGTCACATAACCGTCCAGCGTATCGGCATCCACCGCCGCACTCACCGTCACCGTCTGCGCCGTGTCCCAGCCGCCGGAAACACCCGTGTCAGTACCAAACGTCAGCACCGAGGGATTGACCCCCACATCAACAACGCTGCTGGGAGACGCCACCAGTGTCACCTCCACCTCGTGGGTCGGCTGAACACTGAGCCGCACCGTGTAACTGCCGTCCTCCCCTCCCTCGTTCACACTCAACAGCTCACGGCTCAGCCTCACCCCCGGCCTGTCTCTGTCCGTCACCCTCACCTCAACACTGTCCGCCGTCACCACCGAACCGTAACCACTGACCGCGTGACGCAACGTCACGCGCTCGTCCACCGCATCAGAATCCGCCTGCGCACTCACCGTCACCGTCTGCGCCGTGTCCCAGGCACTGCTGGCAAACGTCAACTCCGAAGAGCTCACACTCACATCCGTACCCGCAAACCCGGACACCGTCACCGTCACATCCGCCGCCGGCTGGGTATTGAGCGCCACTGTATAGGTACCACCCATGCTGTCTCCTTCATCCACCGTCAGCCGGGTTTCACTCAGCGTCACGCCCGGGCTTGGCGGCGCCGTGTTGTCCGTCACCGTCACCGTGTCCGTGTTATCACTTCCCACCGTCACGCCCATCGGCGGGCTCGTCAGCGTCAGCGTCGCCGTGTAACTGCGCGCCGCGTTGTAATTACCATCTCCGTTAGTCGCAGTCTTCGGCAGGAAAACCGCGTTACCACCGGTATCACCCGCGGCAATACTGAAGTTCACCATCGCCGCAGCAAAATCCGCCGTCGGCGTACCATCGCTCAGCGTCACACGCCCATTCACCACCGTGTCCGCCGCCGCGCTCAGCGTCACCGGTACCGTCAACGACTGACCCTCCGTCACCGCAATGGTCCCGCTGGCCAGCGTCACCTCCGCACTGTCGTTGTCGTTCAACGTGCCATCCACCGCCACACTACTCCCCAACGCATAGCCCGTGCCCGACACCAGCGTGATGGTATACGTCTCCGCTCCCTCCACAATCGCATCGTTCACCGTCGGGATCGTCACCGCCGCCGTCTTGCCACCGCTAAAGCTCGCCGTGGTAAACGGCTGCGTCAGTGCGCCCATGATGTCATCCGCAGTGAAGCCACTCGAACCTCGGTCCGACAGCGTCAGCCGCACCGACAGCGTCCCCGTCACATCCTTGTCCGAGGTGACCGTCACACTGATCGCAGTGCCCTCGCTCACCGCCGTCGGGTTCGTCTCCAGCGTCAACTTCGGCGTCGTGTCCGTCACCGTCACACTGACATCCGGCACATCCACCGAGGCGTAGTCACCTCCCGTGATGCTGTGCGTCAGCGTCGCGCTGTCATTATCCGCATCCGCATCCGCATCCGCCGTCACCGTCACACTCTGCTCCGTGTCCCAGCCTCCACCACCCGTACCCGTACCAAAACGCAGCGTCGAGGGCGAGAATGTCACATCCGCATTGTTGCTGCTCGGCGTCACCGTTACCACCGCACTCGGCTGCGTCGCCAGCACCACCGTGTAGGTCCCGCCAGCACTGTCTCCCTCATCCACCGTCAACGCCTGTGGGCTCACCGTCACCCCTGCCACCGGCGCAGAACGCGGCGTCGCGCTCGCCTCCGCCGAGGCCACACCATAATTCGCCGTCCCCACCGAACCCACCGCTCGTACCTGAAAACGGTATGGAGTGCCGTTGCTCAGGCTTTCCACCGTATGGCTGATCGTGTCCGCGTCGGAACCTGAAATCGCCATCCACGCACCGTAGGGCGGAGACTCACCCCGCTGACGGTATTGCCAACTCCCTATGCTCCCGCCAGACAACGGCGCCGTCCACGACAGTGTCACCTGCGTGTCGCCCGCCGTCGCCGTCAATCCGCGCGGCTGGCCCGGCGTCGTGTCCGTCACCGTCACTTCCACATCGGATATAACCAATGAACCTCCATAACCCGTCGCACCACCACTCACACTGTGCGTCAGCGTCACGCTGTCATCATCCGTGTCACTGTCCACCGCCGCACTCACCGTCACCGTCTGCGCCGTGGCCCAGTTGCCGCCACTACCCGAAGTAAAGGTCAGCGGAGAACCGCTCACCGTCACATCCCCTAGCGCCGCACTGCTCACCGTCACCGTCACATCCGCGTCCGGCTGCGTAGCCAAAACCACCATGTAGCTACCGCTGCCCCCCCCCTCGGACACCGTCAACGACTGCGGGTTCACCGTCACACCCGCCACCGCCACAGAACGCGGCGTCGCGCTCGCCTCCGCCGAGGCCACACCATAATTCGCCGTCCCCACCGACCCCACCGCTCGTACCTGAAAACGGTACGCGCTGTCGTTGGTCAAACCACTTACCGTGTAACTCGTCGTGCCCGCATTGGAACTCGGAACCGCCGTCCACGCACCGTAGTCATTGCCACCTTCCTTTTGACGGTATTGCCAGCTCGCACGGCTACCGCCAGACACCGGCAGACCCCACGTCAACATCACCTGCTTATCTCCCGCCACCGCGCTCAGACTGGACGCCGCGCCCGGCGTCGTGTCCGTCACCCTTACCCCCACACTGGCGATGCGCAATGAACCATCATACCCGGTCGCGCCGCTCGCACTGTGCCTCAGCGTCACCTCCGCTTCGTTAGCCGTGTCACTGTCCACCACCGCCGTCACCGTCACCGTCTGCTTCGTGTCCCAGGCATCGCTGGCAAAGGTCAACTCCGAAGAACTCACCCCCACATCCGTACTCTCAAACCCGGCCACCGTCACCGTCACATCCGCATCCGGCTCGCTGGCCAGCACCACTGTATAGATCTCGCCATCACTGTCTCCCTCATCCACCGTCAGACTGGCCTCGCTCAGCGTCACCCCCACGCTCGGCGCCATCGTGTTGTCCGTTACCGTCACCGTGTCCATGGCGTCACTTCCCACTGTCACGCCCATCGGCGGGCTCGTCAGCGTCACCGTCGCCGTGTAACTGCGCGGCGCGTTGTACGTGTTATCCCCAGCACTCGGTGTCTGCGCCGCAAAACTCGCGGTCCCACTGGTCTGACTTGCCGCAATACTGAAGTTCACCATCGCCGCGGCAAAATCCGCCGTCGGCGTACCATCGCTCAGCGTCACCCGCCCATTCACCACCGTGTCCGCCGCCGCGCTCATCGTCACCGGCACCGTCAACGTCTGACCCTCCGTCACCGCAATGGTCCCGCTGGCCAGCGTCACCTCCGCACTGTCGTCGTCGTTCAACGTGCCATCCACCGCCACATCATCGCCCAACGCATAGCCCGTGCCCGACCCCAGCGTAATGCGATACATCTCCGCTCCCTCCACAATCGCATCGTCCGCCGTCGCAATCGTCGCCACCGCCGTCTTGCCCCCGCCAAAGCTCGCCGTGGTCACCGTCTGCGTCAGCGCACCCACGATGTCATCCACAGTAAAGCCACTCGAACCCCGGTCCGCCAGCGTCAGGCTCACCGACAGCGTCCCCGTCACATCCTTGTCCGAGGTGACCGTCACACTGATCGCAGTGCCCTCAGCCACCGTGGACGGCGCCGTCTCCAGCGTCAACTTCGGCGTCGTGTCCGTCACCGTCACACTGACATCCGGCACATCCACCGAGGCGTAGTCGCCTCCCGTGATGCTGTGCGTCAGCGTCGCGCTGTCATTATCCGCATCCGCGTCCGAACCCGCCGTCACCGTCACACTCTGCTCCGTGGCCCAGCCTCCACCACCCGTACCCGTACCAAAAGTCAGCGTCGATGGCGAGAATGTCACATCCGCATTGTTACTACTCGGCGTCACCGTCACATCCGCACTCGGCTGCGTCGCCAGCACCACCGTGTAGGTCCCGCCAGTACCGTCTCCCTCATCCACCGTCAACGCCTGCGGGTTCACCGTCACACCCGCCACCGGCGCAGAACGCGGCGTCGCGCTCGCCTCCGCTGAGACCACACCATAATTCGCCGTCCCCACCGACCCCACCGCTCGTACCTGAAAACGGTATGGAGTGCCGTTGCTCAGGCTTTCCACCGTATGGCTGATCGTGTCCGCGTCGGAACCTGAAATCGCCATCCACGCACCGTAGGGCGGAGACTCACCCCGCTGACGGTATTGCCAACTCCCTATGCTCCCGCCAGACAACGGCGCCGTCCACGACAGTGTCACCTGCGTGTCGCCCGCCGTCGCCGTCAATCCGCGCGGCTGGCCCGGCGTCGTGTCCGTCACCGTCACTTCCACATCGGATATAACCAATGAACCTCCATAACCCGTCGCACCACCACTCACACTGTGCGTCAGCGTCACGCTGTCATCATCCGTGTCACTGTCCACCGCCGCACTCACCGTCACCGTCTGCGCCGTGGCCCAGTTGCCGCCACTACCCGAAGTAAAGGTCAGCGGAGAACCGCTCACCGTCACATCCCCTAGCGCCGCACTGCTCACCGTCACCGTCACATCCGCGTCCGGCTGCGTAGCCAAAACCACCATGTAGCTACCGCTGCCCCCCCCCTCGGACACCGTCAACGACTGCGGGTTCACCGTCACACCCGCCACCGCCACAGAACGCGGCGTCGCGCTCGCCTCCGCTGAGGCCACACCATAATTCGCCGTCCCCACCGACCCCACCGCTCGTACCTGAAAACGGTACGCGCTGTCGTTGGTCAGGCTTGCCACCGTGTAACTCGTCGTGCCCGCATCAGAACTCGGAACCGGCGTCCACGCACCGTAGTCATTGCCACCTTCCTTTTGACGGTATTGCCAGCTCGCACGGCTACCGCCAGACACCGGCAGACCCCACGTCAACATCACCTGCTTATCTCCCGCCACCGCACTCAGACTGGCCGCCGCGCCCGGCGTCGTGTCCGTCACCCTTACCCCCACACTGGCGATGCGCAATGAACCATCATACCCGGTCGCGCCGCTCGCACTGTGCCTCAGCGTCACCTCCGCTTCGTTAGCCGTGTCACTGTCCACCACCGCCGTCACCGTCACCGTCTGCTTCGTGTCCCAGGCATCGCTGGCAAAGGTCAACTCCGAAGAACTCACCCCCACATCCGTACTCTCAAACCCGGCCACCGTCACCGTCACATCCGCATCCGGCTCGCTGGCCAGCACCACTGTATAGATCTCGCCATCACTGTCTCCCTCATCCACCGTCAGACTGGCCTCGCTCAGCGTCACCCCCACGCTCGGCGCCATCGTGTTGTCCGTTACCGTCACCGTGTCCATGGCGTCACTTCCCACTGTCACGCCCATCGGCGGGCTCGTCAGCGTCACCGTCGCCGTGTAACTGCGCGGCGCGTTGTACGTGTTATCCCCAGCACTCGGTGTCTGCGCCGCAAAACTCGCGGTCCCACTGGTCTGACTTGCCGCAATACTGAAGTTCACCATCGCCGCGGCAAAATCGTCCGTCGGCGTACCATCGCTCAGCGTCACCCGCCCATTCACCACCGTGTCCGCCGCCGCGCTCATCGTCACCGGCACCGTCAGCGTCTGACCCTCCGTCACCGCAATGGTCGTGCTCGCCAGTGTCACCTGCGCGCTGTCGTTGTCGTTCAGCGTGCCATCCACCGTCACACTACTCCCCAACGCATAGCCCGTGCCCGACCCCAGCGTAATGCGATACGTCTCCGCGCCCTCCACAATCGCATCGTCCGCCGTTGCAATCGTCGCCACCGCCGTCGTGCCCCCGCCAAAGCTCGCCGTGGTAAACGTCTGCGTCAGTGCGCCCGTGATGTCATCCGCAGTAAAGCCACTCGAACCTCGGTCCGCCAGCGTCAGGCTCACAGCCAGCGTCCCAGACACATTTTTGTCCGAGGTGACCGTCACACGGATCGCAGTACCCTCAGCCACCGTGGACGGCGCCGTCTCCAGCGTCAACTCCGGCGTCGTGTCCGTCACCATCACACTGACATCCGGCACACTCACCGAGGCGTAGTCGCCTCCCGTGATGCTGTGCGTCAGCGTCGCGCTGTCATTATCCGCATCCGCATCCGCATCCGCCGTCACCGTCACACTCTGCTCCGTGGCCCAGCCTCCACCACCCGTACCCGTACCAAAAGTCAGCGTCGATGGCGAGAATGTCACATCCGCATTGTTACTACTCGGCGTCACCGTCACATCCGCACTCGGCTGCGTCGCCAGCACCACCGTGTAGGTCCCGCCAGCACTGTCTCCCTCATCCACCGTCAACGCCTGCGGGTTCACCGTCACACCCGCCACCGGCGCAGAACGCGGCGTCGCGCTCGCCTCCGCTGAGGCCACACCATAATTCGCCGTCCCCACCGACCCCACCGCTCGTACCTGAAAACGGTATTCGGTGTCGTTGGTCAAACCGCTTACCGTGTGGCTCATCGTGCCCGCATTGGAACTCGGAACCGCCGTCCACGACGCCCCCGACCAGCCCGAGGTCTCCGTCGTCGCACGGTATTGCCAGCTCGCACGGGTACCGCCAGACACCGGGAGACCCCACGTCAACGTCACCTGCGCATCTCCCGCCACCGCGCTCAGACTGGCCGCCGCGCCCGGCGTCGTGTCCGTCACCGTCACCGCAACGCTGTCTATGCTCAGACTGCCCCCATAACCCGTCGCACCACCGCTCACACTGTGCGTCAGCGTCACGCTGTCATCATCCGTGTCGCTGTCCACCGCCGCCGTCACCGTCACCGTCTGCGCCGTGTCCCAGTTGCCGCCAGTACCCGAAGTAAAGGTCAGCGGAGAACCGCTCACCGTCACATCCCCTAGCGCCGCACTGCTCACCGTCACCGTCACATCCGCGTCCGGCTGCGTAGCCAAAACCACCATGTAGCTACCGCTGGACCCCCCCTCGGACACCGTCAACGACTGCGGGTTCACCGTCACACCCGCCACCGCCACAGAACGCGGCGTCGCGCTCGCCTCCGCTGAGACCACACCATAATTCGCCGTCCCCACCGACCCCACCGCTCGTACCTGAAAACGGTACGCGCTGTCGTTGGTCAAACCGCTTACCGTGTAACTCGTCGTGCCCGCATTGGAACTCGGAACCGCCGTCCACGAACCGTAGGCATTGCTACCTGCCTTTTGACGGTATTGCCAGCTCGCACGGCTACCGCCAGACACCGGCAGACCCCACGTCAACATCACCTGCTTATCTCCCGCCACCGCACTCAGACTGGCCGCCGCGCCCGGCGTCGTGTCCGTCACCGTCACCGCAACGCTGTCTATGCTCAGACCGCCCCCATAACCCGTCGCACCACCGCTCACACTGTGCGTCAGCGTCACGCTGTCATCGTCCGTGTCGCTGTCCACCGCCGCCGTCACCGTCACTGTCTGTGCCGTGGCCCAGTTGCCGCCAGTACCCGAAGTAAAGGTCAGCGGAGAACCGCTCACCGTCACATCCCCTAGCGCCGCACTGCTCACCGTCACCGTCACATCCGCGTCCGGCTGCGTCGCCAGCACCACCGTGTAGCTCCCGCCAGCACTGTCTCCTTCATCCACCGTCAATGTGGTCGCGCTCAGCCTCACGCCCGCCGCCGCCGTGTCGTCATCCTCTATCGTCACCGTCACCGTATCCGGGTCGCCGATACGCGCAATGGCCGGATAGTCGCTGCCCGTCAGCATCGCCGTAAACGTCTCATCGCCCTCGACCAGGGTGTCCTCTTCCGACTGTATGGACAGGTTACTCGACGAATCCCCCGCCCCGAACGAGAGCGAATACCCTCCAGGGGTGTAATCCGCAGGGGACTTCGCGGTACCATCCGTGGTATCAATGAAAACCGTAATATTCTCCACCGGCGTCGGCGACACATTCACAGTCAGCGAGACCACATCCCCTTCCGTCACCGTCGCGGTCGCAGACCCAAACGCAAATGTCAGCATCGCCCCCAGCTTGCCGCTCACCGCGTTGCTGCCCACCACCGTGTGGCCCGTCACCGCAGACAACTGGATGCTATAGCTCTCCTCCGAATCCGAGTCATCTGCCACCACAAAATCAACGCTCGCCGTCCCATCACTGAAGCTCGCGCTGGACGGCACCGTGACAAAATCCCCCGCCACCGCATCGCCACTGTAGGACCAACTCAGCCCGCTCAGCGTACTCCCAAAGTCCGTGTCCGTGCTGTAAGTCGTGCCACCATCGCTCGTCGCCACCGCGCTCAGCGCCACACTCAGCGACCCTCCCTCGGTCGCTCCCTTGCTGGTCTCCGCCGTCAGACGAATACCGTCATTGTCCGTCAACGTCCCAGACAGCACCGCCGAGCCCGACGCCACCGTGTAGCCTGTCCCAGCAACCAGACTGATACGAAAGCCCTCATCACCCTCCACACTCGCATCATCCGTCAACCGCAGGCTCACCATCGCCGTCTTGCCGTTGTTGAAACTCGCCGTCGTCACACCGCTCAGCGTCCCGCCATTGAAATCCGCCGCCGCCGCGTCCCGGTCCGTAGCAGAGGTGCTGCCCTGCACCGAAAAGGCCACAGCCAGGGTCCCGCTCACATCAATATCCGAACTCAACGACAGACTCAGACTCCCCCCTTCCGTCCCATCCGCCGTTCCAGACAGCGTCAACTCCGGCAACGCCGCCACCGGCGTCGCACGCGCCTCCGCCGAGGCCGCTCCAACATTGGCCGTTCCCACCGACCCCACCGCTCGTACCTGAAAACGGTACGCGCTGTTGTTGGTCAGGCTTTCCACCGTGTGGCGCGTCGTGGTGGAATCCGAACCGACAATGGCCATCCACGATGCACCCGCCCAGCCCGAGGTCTCCGTCGTCGCACGGTATTGCCAACTCCCTATGCTCCCGCCAGAACCGGGCGCCGTCCACGACAGTGTCACCTGCGTGTCTCCCGCCATCGCCGTCAAGCCGGTCGGCTGGCCCGGCGTCGTGTCCGTCACCGTCACCGCAACGCTGTCTATGCTCAGACCGCCCCCATAACCCGTCGCACCACCGCTCACACTGTGCGTCAGCGTCACGCTGTCATCGTCCGTGTCGCTGTCCACCGCCGCCGTCACCGTCACCGTCTGCGCCGTGGACCAGTTGCCGCCAGTACCCGAAGTAAAGGTCAGCGGAGAACCGCTCACCGTCACATCCCCTAGCGCCGCACTGCTCACCGTCACCGTCACATCCGCGTCCGGCTGCGTAGCCAGCACCACCGTGTAGCTCCCGCCATCACTGTCCCCTTCAGACACCGTCAATGTGGTCGCGCTCAGCCTCACACCCGGGCTCGGCGCCGCCGTGTTGTCCGTCACCGTCACCGTATCCGTGTTATCAGTTCCCACCGTCACGCCCATCGGCGGGCTCGTCAGCGTCACCGTCGCCGTGTAACTGCGCGGCGCGTTGTACGTGCTATCCCCAGCACTCGGTGTCTGCGCCGCAAAACTCGCGTTACCACTCATCTGACCCATGGCAATACTGAAACTCACCGCCGCCGCGGCAAAATCCGCCGTCGGCGTACCATCGCTCAGCGTCACCTGGCCATTCACCACCTCGTCCGCCGCCGCGCTCATCGTCACCGGCACCGTCAACGTCTGACCCTCCGTCACCGCAATGGTCGTACTACCCAGCGTCACCTGCGCACTGTCGTTGTCGTTCAACGTGCCATCCACCGTCACACTACTCCCCAACGCATAGCCCGTGCCCGACCCCAGCGTAATGCGATACGTCTCCGCGCCTTCCACAATCGCATCGTCCGCCGTCGCGATCGTCACCGCCGCCGTCTTGCCACCGCTAAAGCTCGCCGTGGTAAACGTCCGCGTCAGTGCGCCCACGATGTCATCCCCATCAAAGCCACTTGAACCCCGGTCCGACAGCGTCAGGCTCACAGCCAGCGTCCCTGTCACATCCTTGTCCGAGGTGACCGTCACACTGATCGCAGTACCCTCAGCCACCGCGGACGGCGCCGTCTCCAGCGTCAACACCGGTGTCGTGTCCGTCACCGTCACCTCCACATCGGATATAACCAATGAACCTCCATAACCCGTCGCACCACCACTCGCACTGTGCGTCAGCGTCACGCTGTCATCGTCCGTGTCACTGTCCACCGCCGCACTCACCGTCACCGTCTGTGCCGTGTTCCAGTTGCCGCCACTACCCGAAGTAAACGTCAATGGAGAACCGCTCACCGTCACATCCCCTAGCGCCGCACTGCTCACCGTCACCGTCACATCCGCGTCCGGCTGCGTCGCCAGAACCACCGTGTAGCTACCGCTGGCCCCTCCCTCGGACACCGTCAACGCCTGCGGGTTCACCGTCACACCCGCCACCGGCGCAGAACGCGGCGTCGCGCTCGCCTCCGCCGAGGCAACACCAAAGTTGTTCGTTCCCACCGACCCCACCGCTCGTACCTGAAAACGGTACGCGCTGTCGTTGGTCAAACCGCTTACCGTGTGGCTCATCGTGCCCGCATTGGAACTCGGAACCGCCGTCCACGCACCGTAGGCATTGCTACCTGCCTGCTGACGGTATTGCCAGCTCGCACGGCTGCCGCCAGACATCGGCAGACCCCACGTCACCGTCACCTGCGCATCTCCCGCCACCGCGCTCAGACTGGACGCCGCGCCCGGCGTCGTGTCCGTCACCGTCACCGCCACACTGTCTATGCTCAGACTGCCCCCATAACCCGTCGCACCACCGCTCACACTGTGCGTCAGCGTCACACTGTCATCGTCCGTGTCGCTGTCCACCGCCGCCGTCACCGTCACCGTCTGCGCCGTATCCCAGTTGCCGCCACTACCCGAAGTAAAGGTCAGCGGAGAACCGCTCACCGTCACATCCCCTAGCGCCGCACTGCTCACCGTCACCGTCACATCCGCATCCGGCTGCGTCGCCAGCACCACCGTGTAGCTCCCGCCAGCACTGTCTCCTTCATCCACCGTCAATGTGGTCGCGCTCAGCCTCACGCCCGGGACCGAGGCCGGCGTGTTATCCGTCACCGTCACCGTGTCCGTGTTGTCAGTTCCCACCGTGACACCCGCAGGTGGGCTCGTCAGCGTCACCGTCGCCGTGTAGCTGCGCGGCGCGTTGTAATTACCATCTCCGTTATTCGCAGTCCTCGGCATGAAAACCGCGTTACCACTGGTCTGACTTGCCGCAATACTGAAGTTCACCGCCGCCGCAGCAAAATCCGCCGTCGGCGTACCATCGCTCAGCGTCACACGCCCATTCACCACCGTGTCCGCCGCCGCGCTCATCGTCACCGGTACCGTCAGCGTTTGACCCTCCGTCACCGCAATGGTCGTGCTGGCCAGTGTCACCTGCGCGCTGTCGTTGTCGTTCAACGTGCCATCCACCGCCACATCATCGCCCAACGCATAGCCCGTGCCCGACACCAGCGTAATGCGATACGTCTCCGCTCCCTCCACAATCGCATCGTCCGCCGTCGCAATCGTCACCGCCGCCGTCTTGCCACCGCTAAAGCTCGCCGTGGTAAACGTCCGCGTCAGCGCGCCCACGATGTCATCCGCAGTGAAGCCACTCGAACCTCGGTCCGCCAGCGTCAGCCGCACAGCCAGCGTCCCCGTCACATCCTTGTCCGAGGTGACCGTCACACGGATCGCAGTACCCTCAGCCACCGCGGACGGCGCCGTCTCCAGCGTCAACTTCGGCGTCGTGTCCGTCACCGTCACACTGACATCCGGCACACTCACCGAGGCGTAGTCGCCTCCCGTAATGCCGTGCGCCAGCGTCGCGCTGTCATTATCCGCATCCGCATCCGCATCCGCCGTCACCGTCACCGTCTGTGCCATGTTCCAGCCACCGCTGCCGCTGCTGGTGCTAAAGCTTAGCGTCGCTGGCGAGAATGTCACATCCGCATTGTTGCTGCTCGGCGTCACCGTCACATCCGCACTCGGCTGCGTCGCCAACACCACCGTGTAGGTCCCGCCAGCACCGTCTCCCTCATCCACCGTCAACGCCTGCGGGCTCACCGTCACACCCGCGCTCGGCGCCGCCGTGTTGTCCGTTACCGTCACCGTGTCCGTGTTGTCAGTTCCCACCGTCACACCCGCAGGCGGGCTCGTCAGCGTCACCGTCGCCGTGTAACTGCGCGGCGCATTGTAATTACCATCTCCGTTAGTCGCAGTCTTCGGCATGAAAACCGCGTTACCACTGGTCTGACTTGCCGCAATACTGAAGTTCACCGCCGCCGCGGCAAAATCCGCCGTCGGCGTACCATCGCTCAGCGTCACACGCCCATTCACCACCGCATCCGCCGCCGCGCTCAGCGTCACCGGTACCGTCAGCGTTTGACCCTCCGTCACCGCAATGGTCGTGCTGGCCAGTGTCACCTGCGCGCTGTCGTTGTCGTTCAACACGCCATCCACCGCCACATCATCGCCCAACGCATAGCCCGTGCCCGACACCAGCGTAATGCGATACGTCTCCGCTCCCTCCACAATCGCATCGTCCGCCGTCGCAATCGTCACCGCCGCCGTCTTGCCACCGCTAAAGCTCGCCGTGGTAAACGTCCGCGTCAGCGCGCCCACGATGTCATCCGCAGTAAAGCCACTCGAACCCCGGTCCGACAGCGTCAGCCGCACAGCCAGCGTCCCCGTCACATCCTTGTCCGAGGTGACCGTCACACGGATCGCAGTACCCTCAGCCACCGCCGACGGTGCCGTCTCCAGCGTCAACTTCGGCGTCGTGTCCGTCACCATCACACTGACATCCGGCACATTCACCGTGGCGTAGTCTCCCCCCGTAATGCCGTGCGTCAGCGTCGCGCTGTCATCATCCGCATCCGCGTCCGAACTCGCCGTCACCGTCACCGTCTGTGCCGTGGCCCAGCCTCCACCACCCGTACCCGTACCAAAACTCAGCGTCGAGGGCGAGAATGTCACATCCGCATTGTTACTGCTCGGCGTCACCGTCACCACCGCACTCGGCTGCGTCGCCAGCACCACCGTGTAGGTCCCGCCAGTACCGTCTCCCTCATCCACCGTCAACACCTGCGGGTTCACCGTCACACCCGCCACCGGCGCAGAACGCGGCGTCGCGCTCGCCTCCGCTGAGACCACACCATAATTCGCCGTCCCCACCGACCCCACCGCTCGTACCTGAAAACGGTATTCGGTGTCGTTGGTCAAACCGCTTACCGTGTGGCTCATCGTGCCCGCATTGGAACTCGGAACCGCCGTCCACGACGCCCCCGACCAGCCCGAGGTCTCCGTCGTCGCACGGTATTGCCAGCTCGCACGGCTACCGCCAGACACCGGCAGACCCCACGTCAACGTCACCTGCGCATCTCCCGCCACCGCGCTCAGACTGGCCGCCGCGCCCGGCGTCGTGTCCGTCACCGTCACCGCAACGCTGTCTATGCTCAGACTGCCCCCATAACCCGTCGCACCACCGCTCACACTGTGCGTCAGCGTCACGCTGTCATTGTCCGTGTCGCTGTCCACCACCGCCGTCACCGTCACTGTCTGTGCCGTGGCCCAGTTGCCGCCACTACCCGAAGTAAAGGTCAGCGGAGAACCGCTCACCGTCACATCCCCTAGCGCCGCACTGCTCACCGTCACCGTCACATCCGCGTCCGGCTGCGTCGCCAGCACCACCGTGTAGCTCCCGCCAGCACTGTCTCCTTCATCCACCGTCAACGTGGTCGCGCTCAGCCTCACGCCCGCCGCCGCCGTGTCGTCATCCTCTATCGTCACCGTCACCGTATCCGGGTCACCAATAATCGCAATGAGCGCACGGTTGCTGCCTGTCAGCATCGCCGTAAACGCCTCATCGCCCTCGACCAGGGTGTCCTCTGCCGACTGTATCAACAGGTTACTCGACGAATCCCCCGCCCCGAACGAGAGCGAATACCCTCCAGAGGTGTAATCCGCAGGGGACTTCGCGGTACCATCCGTGGTAGCAATGAAAAGTATAATATCCTCCACCGGCGTCGGCGACGCATTCACAGTCAACGAGACCACCGCCCCTTCCGTCACCGTCGCGGTCGCGGACGCAAACTCGAATGTCGGTATCGCCCCCAGCTTGCCGCTCACCGCGTTGCTGCCCACCACCGTGTGGCCCGTCACCGCAGACAACTGGAGGCTATAGCTCTCCTCCGAATCCGAGTCCTCTTTCACCACAAAGTCAACGCTCGCCGTCCCATCACTGAAGCTCGCGCTGGACGGCACCGTGCTGAAATCCGCCGCCACCGCATCGCCACTGTAGGACCAACTCAGACCGCTCAGCGTACCCCCAAAGTCCGTGTCCGTGCTGTAAGTCGTGCCGCCATCGCTCGTCGCCACCGCGCTCAGCGCCACACTCAGCGTACCCCTCTCGGTTACTCCCTTGCTGGTCTCCGCCGTCAGACGAATACCGTCATTGTCCGTCAATGTCCCAGACAGCACCGCCGAGCCCGACGCCACCGTGTAGCCCGTCCCAGACGACAGACTGATACGAAAGCCCTCATCACCCTCCACACTCGCATCATCCGTCAACCGCAGGCTCACCGTCGCCGTCTTGCCATTGTTGAAACTCGCCGTCGTCACACCGCTCAGCGTCCCGCCATTGAAATCCGCCGCCGCCGCGTCCCGATCCGTAGCAGAGGTGCTGCCCTGCACCGAGAAGGACACAGCCAGGGTCCCGCTCACATCAATATCCGAACTCAACGACAGACTCAGACTCCCCCCTTCCGTCCCATCCGCCGTTCCAGACAGCGTCAACTCCGGCAACGCCGCCACCGGCGTCGCACGCGCCTCCGCTGAGGCCGCTCCAACATTGGCCGTCCCCACCGACCCCACCGCTCGTACCTGAAAACGGTACGCGCTGTTGTTGGTCAGGCTTTCCACCGTGTGGCGCGTCGTGGTGGAATCCGAACCGGCAATGGCCATCCACGATGCACCCGCCCAGCCCGAGGCCTCCGTCGTCGCACGGTATTGCCAACTCCCTATGTTCCCGCCAGAACCGGGCGCCGTCCACGACAGTGTCACCTGCGTGTCTCCCGCCGTCGCCGTCAAGCCCGTCGGCTGGCCCGGCGTCGTGTCCGTCACCGTCACACTGACATCCGGCACACTCACCGAGGCGTAGTCGCCTCCCGTAATGCCGTGCGTCAGCGTCGCGCTGTCATTATCCGCATCCGCATCCGCATCCGCCGTCACCGTCACCGTCTGTGCCGTGGACCAGCCGCCGGGACCCGTACCCGTACCAAAAGTCAGCGTCGATGGCGAGAATGTCACATCCGCATTGTTACTGCTCGGCGTCACCGTCACCACCGCACTCGGCTGCGTCGCCAGCACCACCGTGTAGGTCCCGCCAGTACCGTCTCCCTCATCCACCGTCAACGCCTGCGGGTTCACCGTCACACCCGCCACCGGCGCAGAACGCGGCGTCGCGCTCGCCTCCGCCGAGGCCACACCATAATTCGCCGTCCCCACCGACCCCACCGCTCGTACCCGAAAACGGTATTCGGTGTCGTTGGTCAAACCGCTTACCGTGTGGCTCATCGTGCCCGCATTGGAACTCGGAACCGCCGTCCACGCACCGTAGGCATCGCTACCTGCCTTCTGACGGTATTGCCAGCTCGCACGGGTACCGCCAGACACCGGGAGACCCCACGTCAACGTCACCTGCGCATCTCCCGCCACCGCGCTCAGACTGGCCGCCGCGCCCGGCGTCGTGTCCGTCACCGTCACCGCAACGCTGTCTATGCTCAGACCGCCCCCATAACCGGTCGCACCACCGCTCACACTGTGCGTCAGCGTCACGCTGTCATCGTCCGTGTCGCTGTCCACCGCCGCCGTCACCGTCACTGTCTGTGCCGTGGCCCAGTTGCCGCCAGTACCCGAAGTAAAGGTCAGCGGAGAACCGCTCACCGTCACATCCCCCAGCGCCGCACTGCTCACCGTCACCGTCACATCCGCATCCGGCTGCGTCGCCAGCACCACCGTGTAGCTACCGCCAGCACTGTCTCCCTCAGACACCGTCAACGACTGCGGGTTCACCGTCACACCCGCGCTCGGCGCCGCCGTGTTGTCCGTTACCGTCACCGTGTCCGTGTTGTCAGTTCCCACCGTCACGCCCATCGGCGGGCTCGTCAGCGTCACCGTCGCCGTGTAACTGCGCGGCGCATTGTAATTACCATCTCCGTTAGTCGCAGTCTTCGGCATGAAAACCGCGTTACCACTCATCTGACCCATGGCAATACTGAAGTTCACCATCGCTGCGGCAAAATCCGCCGTCGGCGTACCATCGCTCAGCGTCACACGCCCATTCACCACCGTGTCCGCCGCCGCGCTCAGCGTCACCGGCACCGTCAACGTCTGACCCTCCGTCACCGCAATGGTCCCGCTAGCCAGCGTCACCTCCGCACTGTCGTCGTCGTTCAACGTGCCATCCACCGCCACATCATCGCCCAACGCATAGCCCGTGCCCGACCCCAGCGTAATGCGATACATCTCCGCTCCCTCCACAATCGCATCGTCCGCCGTCGCAATCGTCGCCACCGCCGTCTTGCCCCCGCCAAAGCTCGCCGTGGTCACCGTCTGCGTCAGCGCACCCACGATGTCATCCACAGTAAAGCCACTCGAACCCCGGTCCGCCAGCGTCAGACTCACAGCCAGCGTTCCAGACACATTTTTGTCCGAGGTGACCGTCACACGGATCGCAGCACCCTCAGCCACCGCGGACGGCGCCGTCTCCAGCGTCAACTTCGGCGTCGTGTCCGTCACCGTCACACTGACATCCGGCACATTCACCGTGGCGTAGTCGCCTCCCGTAATACTGTGCGTCAGCGTCGCGCTGTCATTATCCGCATCCGCGTCCGAACCCGCCGTCACCGTCACACTCTGCTCCGTGGCCCAGCCTCCACCACCCGTACCCGTACCAAAAGTCAGCGTCGATGGCGAGAATGTCACATCCGCATTGTTACTGCTCGGCGTCACCGTCACATCCGCACTCGGCTGCGTCGCCAGCACCACCGTGTAGGTCCCGCCAGTACCGTCTCCCTCATCCACCGTCAACGCCTGCGGGTTCACCGTCACACCCGCCACCGGCGCAGAACGCGGCGTCGCGCTCGCCTCCGCCGAGGCCACACCATAATTCGCCGTCCCCACCGACCCCACCGCTCGTACCTGAAAACGGTATTCGGTGTCGTTGGTCAAACCGCTTACCGTGTGGCTCATCGTGCCCGCATTGGAACTCGGAACCGCCGTCCACGCACCGTAGGCATTGCTACCTGCCTGCTGACGGTATTGCCAGCTCGCACGGGCGCCGCCAGACACCGGTAGACCCCACGTCACCGTCACCTGCGCATCTCCCGCCACCGCGCTCAGACTGGCCGCCGCGCCCGGCGTCGTGTCCGTCACCGTCACCGCAACGCTGTCTATGCTCAGACCGCCCCCATAACCCGTCGCACCACCGCTCACACTGTGCGTCAGCGTCACGCTGTCATCGTCCGTGTCGCTGTCAACCGCCGCTGTCACCGTCACACTCTGCGCCGTGGCCCAGTTGCCGCCACTACCCGAAGTAAAGGTCAGCGGAGAACCGCTCACCGTCACATCCCCTAGCGCCGCACTGCTCACCGTCACCGTCACATCCGCATCCGGCTGCGTCGCCAGCACCACCGTGTAGCTCCCGCCAGCACTGTCCCCTTCAGACACCGTCAACGTGGTCGCGCTCAGCCTCACGCCAGGGACCGAGGCCGCCGTGTTGTCCGTCACCGTCACCGTGTCCCTGTTGTCAGTTCCCACCGTGACACCCGCAGGTGGGCTCGTCAGCGTCACCGTCGCCGTGTAGCTGCGCGGCGCGTTGTAATTACCATCTCCGTTATTCGCAGTCCTCGGCATGAAAACCGCGTTACCACTCGTCTGACTTGCCGCAATACTGAAGTTCACCGCCGCCGCAGCAAAATCCGCCGTCGGCGTACCATCGCTCAGCGTCACACGCCCATTCACCACCGTGTCCGCCGCCGCGCTCAGCGTCACCGGTACCGTCAACGACTGACCCTCCGTCACCGCAATGGTCGTGCTGGCCAGCGTCACCTGCGCACTGTCGTTGTCGTTCAACGTGCCATCCACCGCCACATCATCGCCCAACGCATAGCCCGTGCCCGACACCAGCGTAATGCGATACGTCTCCCCTCCCTCCACAATCGCATCGTCCGCCGTCGCAATCGTCACCGCCGCCGTCTTGCCACCGCTAAAACTCGCCGTGGTAAACGTCCGCGTCAGCGCGCCCACGATGTCATCCGCAGTAAAGCCACTCGAACCCCGGTCCGACAGCGTCAGCCGCACAGCCAGCGTCCCCGTCACATCCTTGTCCGAGGTGACCGTCACACGGATCGCAGTACCCTCAGCCACCGTGGACGGCGCCGTCTCCAGCGTCAACTTCGGCGTCGTGTCCGTCACCGTCACACTGACATCCGGCACATTCACCGTGGCATAGTCTCCCCCCGTAATGCCGTGCGTCAGCGTCGCGCTGTCATTATCCGCATCCGCATCCGAACTCGCCGTCACCGTCACACTCTGCTCCGTGGCCCAGCCGCCACCACCCGTACCCGTACCAAAACTCAGCGTCGATGGCGAGAATGTCACATCCGCATTGTTGCTGCTCGGCGTCACCGTCACCACCGCACTCGGCTGCGTCGCCAGCACCACCGTGTAGGTCGCGCCAGTACCGTCTCCCTCATCCACCGTCAACGCCTGCGGGCTCACCGTCACACCCGGGCTCGGCGCCGCCGTGTTGTCCGTCACCGTCACCGTGTCCGTGTTGTCAGTTCCCACCGTCACACCCGCAGGCGGGCTCGTCAGCGTCACCGTCGCCGTGTAACTGCGCGGCGCATTGTAATTACCATCTCCGTTAGTCGCAGTCTTCGGCATGAAAACCGCGTTACCACTCGTCTGACTTGCCGCAATACTGAAGTTCACCGCCGCCGCAGCAAAATCCGCCGTCGGCGTACCATCGCTCAGCGTCACACGCCCATTCACCACCGTGTCCGCCGCCGCGCTCAGCGTCACCGGCACTGTCAACGTCTGACCCTCCGTCACCGCAATGGTCGTGCTCGCCAGTGTCACCTGCGCGCTGTCGTTGTCGTTCAACGTGCCATCCACCGCCACATCATCGCCCAACGCATAGCCCGTGCCAGACACCAGCGTAATGCGATACGTCTCCGCTCCCTCCACAATCGCATCGTCCGCCGTCGCAATCGTCACCGCCGCCGTCTTGCCACCGCTAAAGCTCGCCGTGGTAAACGTCCGCGTCAGCGCGCCCACGATGTCATCCGCAGTAAAGCCACTCGAACCCCGGTCCGACAGCGTCAGCCGCACAGCCAGCGTCCCCGTCACATCCTTGTCCGAGGTGACCGTCACACGGATCGCAGTACCCTCAGCCACCGCGGACGGCGCCGTCTCCAGCGTCAACTTCGGCGTCGTGTCCGTCACCGTCACACTGACATCCGGCACACTCACCGAGGCGTAGTCGCCTCCCGTAATACTGTGCGTCAGCGTCGCGCTGTCATTATCCGCATCCGCATCCACATCCGCCGTCACCGTCACCGTCTGTGCCGTAGCCCAGCCTCCACCACCCGTACCCGTACCAAAAGTCAGCGTCGATGGCGAGAATGTCACATCCGCATTGTTACTGCTCGGCGTCACCGTCACCGCCGCACTCGGCTGCGTCGCCAGCACCACCGTGTAGCTCCCGCCATCACTGTCCCCTTCAGACACCGTCAACGTGGTCGCGCTCAGCCTCACACCCGCCGCCGCCGTGTCGTCATCCTCTATCGTCACCGTCACCGTATCCGGGTCACCAATAATCGCAATGAGCGCACGGTTGCTGCCTGTCAGCATCGCCGTAAACGTCTCATCGCCCTCGACCAGGGTGTCCTCTGCCGACTGTATCAACAGGTTACTCGACGAATCCCCCGCCCCGAACGAGAGCGAATACCCTCCAGAGGTGTAATCCGCAGGGGACTTCGCGGTACCATCCGTGGTAGCAATGAAAAGTATAATATCCTCCACCGGCGTCGGCGACGCATTCACAGTCAACGAGACCACCGCCCCTTCCGTCACCGTCGCGGTCGCGGACGCAAACTCGAATGTCGGCATCGCCCCCAGCTTGCCGCTCACCGCGTTGCTGCCCACCACCGTGTGGCCCGTCACCGCAGACAACTGGAGGCTATAGCTCTCCTCCGAATCCGAGTCCTCTTTCACCACAAAGTCAACGCTCGCCGTCCCATCACTGAAGCTCGCGCTGGACGGCACCGTGCTGAAATCCGCCGCCACCGCATCGCCACTGTAGGACCAACTCAGCCCGCTCAGCGTACCCCCAAAGTCCGTGTCCGTGCTGTAAGTCGTGCCGCCATCGCTCGTCGCCACCGCGCTCAGCGCCACACTCAGCGTACCCCTCTCGGTTACTCCCTTGCTGGTCTCCGCCGTCAGACGAATACCGTCATTGTCCGTCAATGTCCCAGACAGCACCGCCGAGCCCGACGCCACCGTGTAGCCCGTCCCAGACGACAGACTGATACGAAAGCCCTCATCACCCTCCACACTCGCATCATCCGTCAACCGCAGGCTCACCGTCGCCGTCTTGCCATTGTTGAAACTCGCCGTCGTCACACCGCTCAGCGTCCCGCCATTGAAATCCGCCGCCGCCGCGTCCCGATCCGTAGCAGAGGTGCTGCCCTGCACCGAGAAGGACACAGCCAGGGTCCCGCTCACATCAATATCCGAACTCAACGACAGACTCAGACTCCCCCCTTCCGTCCCATCCGCCGTTCCAGACAGCGTCAGCTCCGGCAACGCCGCCACCGGCGTCGCACGCGCCTCCGCTGAGGCCGCTCCAACATTGGCCGTCCCCACCGACCCCACCGCTCGTACCTGAAAACGGTACGCGCTGTTGTTGGTCAGGCTTTCCACCGTGTGGCGCGTCGTGGTGGAATCCGAACCGGCAATGGCCATCCACGATGCACCCGCCCAGCCCGAGGCCTCCGTCGTCGCACGGTATTGCCAACTCCCTATGTTCCCGCCAGAACCGGGCGCCGTCCACGACAGTGTCACCTGCGTGTCTCCCGCCGTCGCCGTCAAGCCCGTCGGCTGGCCCGGCGTCGTGTCCCTCACCGTCACTGCAACGCTATCTATGCTCAGCCCACCCCCATAACCCGTCGCACCACCGCTCACACTGTGCGTCAGCGTCACGCTGTCATCGTCCGTGTCGCTGTCCACCACCACCGTCACCGTCACCGTCTGCGCCGTGGACCAGCCGCCGGGACCCGTACCCGTACCAAAGGTCAGCAGCGCCGGCGTCGCCCGCACGTCTGTACCCCCAAAACCGGACACCGTCACCGTCACCGCCGCATCCGGCTGCGTAGCCAGGACCACCTCGTAGCTGTCACCCGTCGTATCCCCTTCAGCCACTGTCAATGTGGTCTCGTTCAATGTCACGCCCGGGGTGTCGTTGTCCGTCACCGTCACACGCACCGCCGACACCCCCACCGACGCATAATCACCGCCCGAAATGCGGTGTGTCAGCCTCGCGCTGTCGTTCACCGAATCAAGGTCTTCTTCCGCCGTCACACTCACCGTCTGCGCCGTGTCCCAGCCACCCATGCCAGTACCCGTACCAAAACTCAGCGTCGCTGGACTAAAACTCACATCCGCGTTGTCACTGCTCGGCGTCACCGTCACCGGCGCACTCGGCTCACTGGCCAGCACCACCGTGTAATTCCCGCTGCCTCCCTCCGCCACCGTCAACGCACTGGCGCTCAGCCTCACACCACGCGTGTCATCGTCACTCACCGTCACACGGACATTCGGCACACTCACCGAGGCATAGTTTCCGCCCGTTATGCCATGACCCAGCGTCGCACTGTCATCCACCGCATCCCCATCCTGCTCCGCCGTCACACGCACCGTCCGCGCCGTATCCCAACCACCCGTGCCGGTGCCGGTACCAAAGCTCAGCGTCGCTGGACTAAAACTCACATCCGCGTTGTCACTGCTCGGCGTCACCGTCACCGCCGCACTCGGCTGCGTGTTCAGCACCACCGTGTAACTCCCACGGCCTCCCTCCGGCACCGTCAACGCCTGTGGGCTCAGCGTCACACCCGGCACATCATCGTCCGTCACCGTCACCTCAACAGCCGGCACACTCACCGAGGCGTAGTCGCCTCCCGTTATGCTATGGCTCAGCGTCGCACTGTCATTATTCGTGTCCAAATCCTGCTCAGCACTCACCACCACCGTCTGCGCCGTGTCCCAGGTGTCGGTGGCAAAGCGCAGCGTCGCTGGACTAAACCGCACATCCGCATTGTCGCTGCTCGGCGTTACCGTCACCGCCGCGCTCGGTCGCGTAGCCAGCACCACCGTGTAGGGCTCACTGCGACCCTCCGTCACCGTCAGCGAGGCCAAACTCAAACGCACACCCGCCATGTCGTCCTCTGTCACTGTCACACTCACCGACGGCACGCTCACACCCGCATAGTCGCCCCCCGCTATGCCGTGCGTCAGCATCGCACTGTCCGCTATCGCATCCTCGTCATCACGGGCCGTTACCACCACCGTCTGCGCCGTGGACCACACACCAACATCAAAGCGCAGCGTCGCCGGTGTGAAGACCACATCCGTGTTGTCGCTGCGCGGCGTCACCGTCACCGCCGCACTCGGACGCGAATCCAGCACCACCGTGTAGTAAGACCCCGCCGTGTCACCTTCCAACACCGTCACGCTGCGCGGCGTCACCGTCACACCCGCCGTCTCATCATCCGTCACCGTCACCGTCACACGCCCCGCGCTTGTCACCGCACCGTATCCTTCCACCGCGTGCGTCAACTGCGCACGCTCGTCCGCCGCATCCACGTCCTGCTCCGCCGTCACCGTCACCGTCTGCGCCGTGGACCACGCGCCAACATCAAAGCGTAGCGTCGCGGGCATGAAGCTCACCGACGCGGTGTCGCTGCGCGGCGTCACCGTCACCGGCTCCAGCGGCTGCGAATCCAGCACCACCGTGTACGTCCCACTGCCTCCCTCGGACAACGACAGACTCCCGGCACTCAGCGTCACACCCGCCGTCTCGTCGTCACGCACCGTCACCGTCACACCGGCAACCTCCACACCAGCGTAGTCGCTGTCGCCGCTGCTCGCCCGGTGGCTCAACTGCACACGGTCGTCCTCCGCATCCGCGTCTCCTCCCGCCGTCACCGTCACCGTCTGCTGCGTGCGCCAGTTGCTCGCGTCAAAACTCAACGGCGAACCGCTCACTGTCACATCCCCCGTCGCTCCCAACACCGTGATGCTCACCTCGGCCTCAGGCTGACTGTTCAGTTGTACCGTGTAAACCCCACTGCCTCCCTCATCCACCGTCAACGCCTGTGGCACAACGCTCACACCCGCGGACACCGGGACCATATAGGTGTTGTTAGCAGTGTCATCGCCAGTGCCATTCCCACCAACAAAGCGAATACGCGACTCCGGCATCACACCGCTCGGGTCACGAAAACGCAACATATACGCCCCATTCCCCACATCGTAATCAAAGCCTTCCGCACCCGCGCTGCCCGGCGCTGGAACACGCCACACAAACACCTCACCTTGCAGTTCCGCCCCCTCGTAGCCCCCATCTCCATCCCGGTCACGAAAACGCACCTCCACCGGATTGGAGACCAAAAACTCCCGACCCAACCCGACGCAGCGAAGCCCCGACGAACTCATCCCCTCCGAATTGACCAAACGACCGCTGAACTCCACCTGCGTTCCCACCGACAACGCGCCTGACGGGCTCCCCCGCACCTGCGCTCGCAACTCCACTCCACAGTCCGTCTCCCCCGTGTCACGACGCGCATACAAAATCCGCTTCTCGCGTTTCACCACCGAATACAGGTCCGCTTTCTCCCCTCCCTCCGTACGCAGACGAGACTGCGCCGGCCATACAAAACGCAGACCCAATTCATACCGGTCCTTGCCCAGCGCGTCCGCTATCTCGTAGCTGCCACCAAACGACAAACCCGGAAGCAACTCGTAGTCCACACCAAAACTGCCTCCGGGACGCAAGCCCTTATGCTTCCCGCTCCCTTCCTCATAGTGCTCCCACATCCCCAGCGAACCGTGCACCTCCAGCGCATCCGTCAGCGCATAGCGCAACCGCAGATCCAGACCCCCAAGCGCATGCTCCTCCCTTTGCCCCGGCGCCTCCCCCGAGTCCTCCCAGTCCGTCAGCGAATAGTACACATTCAACGCGCCGTAGCCCCGACCTGAACGAAAATCCAACGACAGACCCAGACGCTGCAGCGTGGAATCCACATTGTGGTCGTAGAACACCCCGCCACCCGCGACCCAGTCGCCCACACGGCGGCGGTAGCCACCGCCTATGTTCAGATCATGCCGGCGTTCCCCGTCCAGGCCAGGCCACAGCAGAAAGCCCGGCTGCAAAAACCATGTCGAATCCGCATCCCCGAAAAACGGCACAAACACGTCCAGACCACCCTGCACACCCTCGCGCACGTCCCAGCGCAGGCTCGAATCCAGACGCAGACCACGCTGCTCCCCTCCCAGGGCCAGCAGCATCCCCTGTAGCCGGCTATCCAGCGCCCGGGTCAGACGGGCGTTCACCGCCGCCACCGCACGCTCCTTCAGACTGTGACGCAACTCCCCGGGCTCCAGCGCCTCGCGGTCTCGCCGTGAAAGCACCGCCTCCGCATCCGGACTGTCCGAACGCCCCGACACCCCCTCCGCACGCCCGCCAGAAGAATAACTCGAAAGCCCCGACAAACCACGATTCAGCGCCATCGCCGCATCCACCGTGGGGGCAACCATCGCAGACGCCGGGGCATCGGTTGCATCGTTTCCCGTCAGCATCGCACGCAGCGCAGCATCGTCCGGAGAGGATGACGCTCCCTCCCGCAACGTTGTCATCCTCGACAGTGGCCATAGACCAACCGCTGTGCCTTGTCGGGTTTGAAATGAGCGACCCGGGTCGGAAATCGTCGCAACAGGAAACAACAGCAGGGCCGGCAGCAGCGTGGCCGCCATACGCGCACGCCACAGTGCAAATCGTGAGTTACTAAATGTCGTTCGTTTCAGTAGCATCTTTATTATACAGCTCCGAACTATTAGCCAGCTCCGAACCCGCTACATATCCAAACTGCAATTACTAACTAAACTTAAACTACAATCACAATTTAAATCTGCTTGCCCTCGATGTTCTGCTTTACTTGACTACAACCACAGCCCGGAAATCTTCACCGGACGGAATAGGACGGGAAACGTTATCACAAGCAAATCTAAAAAACACAACCGGTAGAAAACAACCCTTTCCCGTCGCGTCAGAGGGACAGGACAGATGAGCTGGCCCGCACCACTCTGAACCGTCTGCATAGAACGGCAAACCAAAGCCAACTAAGTCGTTTACGCTTACTAGGTAACTTACAATGAGAGAAAACGGCGCTGGAAATAAATGGCCATCAGCAGGCCAAAGCCGATCATCGTGCTTAGCATCGCGGTACCTCCCAGGCTGATCAGAGGCAGGGGGCTCCCCACGACGGGAAGTTGCCCGCTGGTCATACCGATATTGACTACTGTGGCAAGAAAGAACGATATTGTCAGGGCATTTGCCAGCAAACAACCGAATGCCGTCTGCGCTTGGCTGGCAATATACAGCCCGCGCCATGTGATCATCAGATACAACCCCAGCAATAGTGACGCCCCAACAAAGCCGAACTCTTCGCAATACACCGCAAAGATGAAATCGGTCAGACGCTCGGGCAGAAACTCCAGTTGCGACTGAGTTCCGCTCTGCCAGCCCTTCCCACTCAATCCCCCGGAGCCAATGGCAATGGTCGATTGGATGATGTGGTATCCGGCCCCGAGTGCCTCGCGTTGCGGATCCAGGAAAATGAGTATGCGCTGGCGTTGATAATCGTGTAGCAGATACCAGAGTACAGGGATTGAACCTACCAGTAGCACAGCCATTGAAAGCAGGGCTTTCCAAGACATGCCCGCAGCGAAGATCACCACAAAACCAACCATGCCAACCATCAACGCCGTCCCCAGATCCGGCTGTCTGGCGATGAGTAACACGGGCAGTAACAGTAACGCTCCCGCAAAAAGAAGCTGTGGCCAGCGCGGAGGCACCGGTCGTTTGGACAAATATCCGGCAAGCATCAACGGCAGCGACAACTTCAGCAGTTCGGAGGGCTGAAAACGGATCACTCCCAAATCCAGCCAGCGTCTAGCCCCTTTCCCCAAGTCCCCGGCAAACAGTACCAGCACCAAAAGGGCCACGCCCAAACAATACAATGCCGGCGCCCAGCGCAGCAGGGCCGGGATTGAAAGCTGTGCCGCAAGGAACATGGCAAAGAACGCGATCAACAAATGGACAACATGCCGTAGCACTATCTCTGTGTTTGCCCCTGACGCGCTGTAAAGAGTCAGAAGACCGATGCCTGACAGTAGCAGCAGAAGAACTGTCAGCACGGGGTCAATATGTAAGGCGTTCAGCAAACGGCTTTTCTCCAGACCGTGTTTGCCTCTGGGTGGGAACAACAAAAACCGTTGCATCACATCCCCAGCAGATAGTGGTCGAACAGTTCCCGCGCCACCGGGGCGGCTGCGCTGGAACCACTCCCGGCGTTCTCCATGACAATGGCAACAGCGACCTCCGGGGAAGGCAACGGGGCAAAGGCGATGAATAGCGCATGATCCCGAAATTTTTCCGGCAGCTTTCCCGGGCGGTACTCTTCATCATCGCCCAGGCTCACAACCTGCGCGGTCCCCGTTTTTCCAGAAAACTCGTAGGCGGCATTGCGCCCGCTGCCACGCGCCGTGCCGGTTCTTCCATGAACCACCTCGCGCATCGCCACAGCGATCAACTGCCAGTCGGCTGCCGTAGCGAGATCCGACAGTGATTCTTCCATCCACACCATCGCCTGTTCCGGCATGGTGTGGGACAACAGTCGAGGCTGTAGCAACGTCCCACTATTGGCAAGGGCGGCAGTCGCCCGCACCATCTGTATCGGGGTAGCCAGAATATGACCTTGACCTATGCCGAGCAAAATGCTTTCACCAGGAAACCAAGCCTCGTTGCGCACTTCACGCTTCCACTTGGCCGATGGTAGCAGGCCTGCACTTTCGTTTGGCATATCCACACCCGTGTACCGACCGAAACCAAATCGGGCAAGCCCCTGATGCATGCGCACTATCCCAAGATTCTGGGCCAGAGAGTAAAAATAAACATCACAGGATTCAGCAATGGCCGCCTGCAGATCGGGTTGTCCGTGGCCAGAACGCTTCCAGTCCCGGTATAGCTGCCCACCCAGACGGAACCAACCAGGACATGGGGTACGATGCCCCACGCCACGTACGCCGGAGGACAATGCGATCAGACCCAGAAAAGGCTTGATGGTAGACGCCGGAGGGTATTCTCCATGTACCAGACGGTTGAATAGTGGCTTGTGGGGGGAATTGAGCAGTGCCCGGTAATCGGCATGGCTTATGCCATTTACAAACAGGTTAGGGTCGTACTGTGGACTGCTGACCGCGGCAAGCAGTGCCCCATTGCGTACATCCATGACGACAATGGCCCCGTATTTCCCGCGCATGCCGTTGACGGCACGGCGCTGCAGAGACGTGTCCAGATTCAGGTACAAATCACTGCCGGAGCGAGGCGCAACACGTTCCAGCACACGAATAATACGCCCCTGGGCATTGACCTCCACCTGTTGGTAACCCACTGTGCCATGCAATATCCGTTCATGGTAAAGTTCCAATCCCACCTTACCGGTATGGCTGCTGGCCCGGTAATTGTCGTGGTCAAGCGTTCTCAGATCATGCTCGTCTATCCTGCCAACATAGCCCAGGATATGGGCGAATTCCTCCCCGAGTGGATAATGTCTGCCTAGTCTGGCATTAACTGTTACCCCGGGGAAACGGTGTCGGTTGACCGCAAAAATCGCCTGTTCCTTCGCACTCAGGTTATAGCGTAGTGGAACGCTATCGAAGCGACGTTTGCGTTGCATCAGACGCCAAAAACGTTCCACCTCCCGAGCACTGATGCCAAACAATTTCCGCAGCCGATGTAATGTCAGTAACAGGTCTGTCACCCGTTCTGGCACGATTTCCAGATCATGCACCGGACGGTTCTCCGCCAGCAGAACCCCATCCGCACTGTAGATCAGACCACGTATCGGCGCGATGGGAACCAACTTGAGCCGATTGTCCTGCGACAGTGTGGTGTAGTGCTCGTAGTGGTATATCTGCAGATAAAACAACCGTCCCAGCAATAGCAGAAAGACTCCTATGATTGGCAACAGCAGCTTCTCGGCGCGTTTCCCGATCAAATGCAGTGCCTCGGTTTTTTCATTCAGGCGCTGGTTTTTCATTGCTATCTTCGAGGCATTACATGGATATAGCGTCGGCGCAGTTGGCGCAAAAGCAAAAACACCATCGGCCAAAATAGCACACTGCTCAAAACCGGCGTCCACCAGGCCCAGTTCCACTGGGATCTGCCGAGTAGTTCGGAGATCAGCTCTTCCAGCGTTTTATAGGCGAGCAGGTACATGCCAATGGATAGTGCCTGATGGGCCCGTGGCAATATCCTGAGCCTGCCATGTGCAAAGATGACAGCGTAGGCAAACAGCATCATACCCATGGCATGAGTCCCCAGGAGCGCCCCTTGCAGGATGTCTACGAACAGCCCCAGCGCCCAGACGGCAGATAGCCGCATATGTTCCGGCAACGCCATACTCCAGTAGGCCAGTACCAGTGGTATCCACAGCGGCCTCCAAGGCTGTGCCCAGGCAGGCAGGGAGACGATCGACAAAATCAGAGCGAGGATAAAACTCAGACCTATCAACCAGCCCCGGGACAGGGAATTCATGGCTGTCTCTCGGGGCCATCCGGCCCAGGCCGGTCCCGTTGCGGCCAAACCATCAGTACCTCGCGACTTTGTCCCAGGCGTGCGCTCGGCTCCACAATGACCTGAAGAAAAGGTTCACCTTCCCCCAGAGTGGCCTGACGCACGATCCCCACTGGATATGCCCGAGGATAGCGTTGACCCAGACCAGACGAGACAACCAGATCGCCAACAGCGACATCTTGATTGCTTGGGAGATGATCGATATACAAACGGTCCTTTTCTCCCCTTCCTTCGGCGACGGCGCGTATACCATTCCGGTTGATCTCCACTGGAATGGCATGGCTCGGGTCCGTCAACAGCAGCACCGTGCTGGAAAACATGCCCACCTCGACGAGTTGGCCAACGATCCCGGATGCGTCAACTATTGCTTGTCCGACAAAGGCCCCGTCCTGTTCTCCCTTGTCTATCACGAACCGTTGGCGTTTTTGGCTCATTTCCACAGCAATCAACCTGGCGAGAGCTACCTTGCCACGGAACCGGCGCCGGGATTCCAGCAGTCCACGAAGCCGACGGTTCTCGTTCTCCAGAATAAAGTAACGTTGCAGCCTGGCATTAAGCAGCAGGTGTTCGTTGCGCAGGCGTGCGTTTTCTTCCAGCAATTGTTTTCGGCTTTCGACGCTGGTGCCGGCCCAAGATAGAAAACGTACCGGTAGTGCCGTCACATACTGCAGCGGGTACACAAACGTTGACATCGTGGAACGAACAAAGTGCAGATGCCCGCCTGAATCAAGCGCCAACAACACGATCGACAAAGCCACCAACAGCCCTGCCTGAAAAGCATTCGATCGACCTCTCAGGAACAGGGGATTGATGCTGTCTCTCCTGCTATCGGAGCGTTTTGACTAGGGCGTACGAAAGCCCGTTACTCCTGCACCAGGATATCGGTCTCTCCATAATCGTCGATCATCTCCAGGTATTGACCCCCGCCTCTTGCCACACAGGTCAAGGGGTCCTCGGCAATGATAACCGGCAACCCGGTTTCTTCCATTAAAAGTTGATCCAGGTTGCGTAGCAGAGCACCCCCTCCGGTCAGCACCAGACCTCGTTCGGCGACATCTGCACCCAGTTCCGGCGGGGTTTTCTCCAGGGCTTTCCTGACAGCCTCGACAACCCCGGTCAGTGGTTCCTGCAAAGCCTCCAGAATCTCTTTGCTGTTCAGGGAAAAGCTGCATGGGATACCCTCTGCGAGATTGCGTCCACGGACTTCCATCTCCCGCGCCTGATCTTCCGGGAAGGCGCAACCAATCTCATGCTTTATACGCTCCGCGGTGGAATCGCCTATCAGATTGCCGTAGTTGCGCCGTACATAGTTGATGATCGCCTCATCAAAACGGTCCCCACCAATACGCACCGAGTCGGAATACACGATCCCGCTAAGCGAGATTACCGCAACTTCGGTGGTACCACCTCCGATGTCCAGCACCATGGAACCACTGGCATCACTGACTGGCATCCCCGCTCCTATGGCCGCGGCCATGGGCTCCTGAATCAAGTGCACAGTGCGAGCACCCGCACCCAGTGCAGATTCGCGTATGGCACGGCGCTCAACTTGCGTTGAGCCACAAGGAACACATACCACCACGCGCGGACTAGGCTTGAACAGGGTTGCACCATGCGTAGCGTGGATAAAGTATTGCAGCATCTTTTCGGTCACCGTAAAATCGGCTATCACTCCATCCTTCAACGGGCGGATCGCGGCAATATTACCCGGGGTACGGCCCAGCATGCGCTTCGCCTCGGCGCCATAGGCGCGGATCGACTGGGAATTACTGTCTTTGCGGATTGCAACGACCGATGGTTCATTAAGCACGATCCCCTTACCCCACATGTATATCAGGGTGTTTGCCGTGCCAAGGTCTATCGACAGATCACTGGAGAACAGTCCGCGTATACGCTTGAACATGGAAGCTTGTCTTGAATTTAGTGCCTTTGCTCCGGCTTTAGCGAGGCGGACGTCTGTGCCGGGTTGCGAGAATTCTGTTCAATTTTGTTCTGTATCTGGTTTATAAGCTGCTATACTGTATCAATGGTACCCGGTTTCAGCAAGTGAGAATGACAGTTTCTACCAAAGACATACTACATCTTGCCGAATTGGCACGACTGGCTATGACACAGGAAGAGGCGGCTGCTTACGCCGGCGACCTGGAACGGCTTCTGGGGTTGTTCTCCGAGTTGGTACGGGTTGACACCCATGGTCTGGTCCCGCTTGCACACCCGCTGGAAATCCCGGTGCGGCCACGCGCTGACCAGATTACCGAGACAGATGTAAGAGATGCCTTGCAACCACTGGCGCCCCAGGTGCGCCAAGATCATTACCTGGTACCGCGGGTAATCGAATAGGGTCAGTTAGCTTGGCAACTTCAAACTGGCACCGCTCCGGAGACGGACAGTACACAGTCATAGTACCACCGACCCAGGCATTTCGCCTGGCGTAGCAACCGCGATTATCACACCCGCAGCCCTGAATGCACCCTACAAGTATTAAAAAGCCGAGTCGGTTCTTCGAGATCGCCCCTTAAATCATGGAGAATGCTACAAATGCGTAACTCCTGTTTTATGCCGTGGCGTACGCGTATAGCGGCCACGCTGTTGCCGGCCCTGCTGTTATCTCCGGTGGCGACGATTTCCGACCCGGGCCACCACTCGTTTCAACTCCGGCCGGGTACGGCGGGCGGTCTGTTGCCACTATCGGAGAAGACGGCACTGGAAGAGACGGTCGATGATGCTGCGCTGCGTGCGGTGTTGACGGGGGACAATACGATTGCTGCACCGGCGGTTTCGCCCACTGCCCGAGGGTCGGCATCGCCCGCTGCTGGTGGGTCTGGTGATGGTTTGTTGGGGGTTCCGGGTCACTCTGGAGCGAGTGGCGAGGGGGGCTTGCCGGGTCGCACGGCCGGTTCGGATGCGGAGGATGCGGCGACGGCGCTGAATCGTGGTCTGTTGGGGCTTTCGGGTCATTCTTCTGGCTTGCGTGCGGAAGGGGTATCGGGGCGTGCGGCCGGTTCGGATGCGGAGGCGGTGCTCTCGCGGCGAGACCGCGATGCGCTGGAGCCCGGGGAGTTGCGTCACAGTCTGAAGGAGCGTCTGAAGGAGCGTGCGGTGGCGGCGGTGAACACCCGTCTGACCCGGGCGCTGGATAGCCGGCTACAGGGGATGCTGCTGGCCCTGGGAGGGGAGCAGAGTGGTCTGCGTCTGGATTCGAGCCTGCGCTGGGACGTGCGCGAGGGTGTGCAGGGCGGTCTGGACGTGTTTGTGCCGTTTTTCGGGGATGCGGATTCGACGTGGTTTTTGCAGCCGGGCTTTTTGCTGTGGCCTGGTCTGGACGGGGAACGCCGGCATGATCTGAACATTGGCGGTGGCTACCGCCGCCGTGTGGGCGACGGGGTGGCTGGAGGCGGGGTGTTCTACGACCACAATGTGGATTCCACGCTGCAGCGTCTGGGTCTGTCGTTGGATTTTCGTTCAGGTCGCGGCTACGGGGCGTTGAATGTGTACTATTCGCTGACGGACTGGGAGGACTCGGGGGAGGCGCCGGGGCAACGCGAGGAGCATGCGCTTGGGGGTCTGGACCTGCAGTTGCACTATGCGCTGACGGATGCGCTGGAGGTGCACGGTTCGCTGGGGATGTGGGAGCACTATGAGGAAGGGAGCGGGGAGCATAAGGGCTTGCGTCCCGGTGGCAGTTTTGGTGTGGACTACGAGTTGCTTCCGGGTCTGTCGTTTGGTGGCAGCTACGAGATAGCGGACGCGCTGGGCAAGGACCGGTATGAGTTGGGCCTGCGTTTTGTGTGGCCGGCGCAGTCTCGTCTGCGTGCGGAGGGAGGCGTTGCGGACCTGTATTCGGTGGTGAAACGCGAGAAGCGGATTTTGTATGCGCGTCGTGACACGGGGGAGACGGATTGCGGCGTGGAGTTGCGAGCGCAGGTGCGGGAGAGCCCGGCAGGCGCGTTGTCGGTGGGAACGCAGGTGGAGTTCAGCGGTCGTTTGGTCAATGCGGAGGGAATGAGTTCGTCGGGGCTTCGCTGCGTCGGTTTGGGTCGGGAGTTTTTGGTCTCCAATCCGGTGGAGGTGCGTTTTCGTGACCGGGATGGAGATGGGGGCTACGAGGGGGCGGAACTGCAAGGTGAGCCATTTGTGTGGCGTGTTCCAGCGCCGGGCAGCACGGGTTCGGAAGGCTTTGAGTACGATGTGGGGAGTGGTTCGTATACGCTGCGTTTCCGTGACCCGAGCGGTGTGATACCGGAGTCGCGTATTCGCTTTGTTGGCGGGGATGTAGCGGGGGATAACACGTATGTGGTTGCGGTGTCCGCGGGTGTGAGCGTTGTGCCGCAGTCGTTGACGGTGGATGAGGGAGGCAGTGGGGTTTACACGGTGCAACTGAACAGTCGGCCGGAGGCCGAGGTGAGCGTCACGGTGTTGGGAGCGACGGGGGATGTGACAGTGAGTGGCTCGCCGTTGAGTTTTGACGCGAGCAACTGGCGCACGCAGCAGACGGTGACGGTAACTGCGGGTGGTGACGCGGATGCGGAGGACGACCGTGTGGAGTTGAGCCACCGTGCGAGCAGCGGCGACAGCGACTACGCTGGTGTGGAGGTTGCTGGTGTGACGGTGACGGTGCGAGATGACGAGACGGCGGGTGTGACGCTGAGTACCGGGAGCCTGTCGTTGTCCGAGGGAGGCAGTGGGACGTACACGGTGGTGCTGGCGACGCAACCGCTGGAGACGGTGACGGTGACGCCGCGCAGCGACACCGCGTCGGTGAGTTTCATGCCCGCGACGCTGCGCTTTGGTACCAGCACCGGCACGGGTGGTTGGGATACGGCGCAGACGGTGCGTGTGACGGCGGAGCAGGATGTGGATGCGGCGGACGAGCGTGCGCAGTTGACGCACGCGGTGGAAGGATACGGTGCGGTGACAAGCGCGGGGCGTGTGACGGTGACGGTGACGGATGATGAGACGGCGGGTGTGACGGTGACGCCGCGCAGCGTGACGGTGTTGGAAGGTGACACGGCGGGGTCTTACTACACGGTGGTGCTGAGTTCGCGTCCGAGCGCGGCGGTGACGGTGACGCCGCGCAGCGACAACACGGATGTGGTCTTCACGCCAGCGACGCTGCGCTTTGGTACCAGCACCGGCACGGGTGGTTGGGATACGGCGCAGACGGTGGTGGTGACGGCCCGTGATGACGAGGATGCGATAGCGGACAGTGCGATGCTGACGCACGGCATAGCGGGGGGCGACTATGCGGGTGTGAGCGTGCCGTCGGTGAGTGTGACAGTGACAGAGGACGACACGGTGGGTGTGAGTTTGAGTTCAACTTCGCTGACGGTGACGGAGGGTCGCAGTGAGACCTACACGGTGGTGCTGGCTTCGCGACCGAGCGCGGCGGTGACGGTAACGCCGAGCAGCGACAATGCGGCGGTAACCTTCGCGCCGTCGACGCTGAGCTTTGGCACCGCTGTGTGGAACACGGTACAGACGGTGACGGTGACGGCACGGCAGGATTTGGACACGAATAATGACAGTGCGACGCTGAGCCATAGCATAACGGGGGGAGATTACGCCTCGGTGACTGTACCGAATGTCAATGTGACGGTGACGGACGATGATGTGCCGGGTGTGACGCTGAGCCCACAGGCGTTGACGGTGTCGGAGGGAGGCAGTGGGATGTACACGGTGGTGCTGAACACGCAGCCGAGCGCGGCGGTGACGGTGACGCCGAGCAGTGACAACGCGGATGTGAGCTTTAGTCCAGCGACGCTGAGTTTTGGTACCAGCACCGGCACGGGTGGCTGGGATACGGCGCAGACGGTGCGTGTGACGGCGGAGCAGGATGGGGATGCGGTGGATGACAGTGCGACGCTGGGTCATGGCATAACAGGCGGAAACTATGCCTCGGTGAGTGTGCCGGCTGTCCGTGTGACGGTGACGGACGATGACACGCGTGGTGTGAGGCTGAGCGCCAGTGTGTTGACGGTGACGGAGGGAGGCAGCGGGAATTACACGGTGGTGCTGGCTACCGAGCCGAGCGCTACGGTGACGGTGACGCCGAGCAGTGACAACGCGGATGTGAGTTTTAGTCCAGCGACGCTGAGTTTTGGTACGGGTACTGGCATGGGTGGCTGGGACACGGCGCAGACGGTAACGGTGACGGCGGAAGAGGACCTTGATTCGGCGAACGACAGCGCGAGGCTGACACACCGCATTTCGGGCGGTGATTATGCGTCGGTGGGGGTGTCGGCGGTGCGTGTGACGGTGACGGACAACGACACCCCGGGCGTGACATTGAACGAGACCACATTGACGGTGGATGAAGGGGATGCGACGGGTGACAGCTACACGGTGGTGCTCAATACCCAGCCGAGTGCGGCGGTGACGGTGACGCCGAGCAGTAACAATGCGGATGTGAAGTTCACGCCAGCGACGCTAAGCTTTAGCACCAGCAGCGGCAGCGGTGGCTGGGACACGGCGCAGACGGTAACGGTGACGGCGGTAACGGATGCCGACACGGTAAACGACAGCGCGACGCTGACGCACACGGCGACCAGCTCCGATCGCAGCTACAACTCGGTGAGGATCAACAGCGTTGCGGTAACGGTGACGGACACGACACCGATGTTGACGCTGGAGACGGCGCCGTCCGCGGTGGCTGAGGGTACTGCGATCCGTGTGACGGTCACCTCGGACAAGGCTGTGTCTGGGACGCTGGCTGTGAGCCTGACGCTGTCGGACCGGGGTTCGAGTGGCTTTACTGCGGATGACATCACGGGCGCACTGACGCAGACGTTTACCACGGCGAGCTTTAGCGGTGGCAAGACGGCGGCGGTGACGATTGCGACGGCGGACGATGCGATTGTGGAAGGCGCGGAGACGTATCGCATTACGCTGGGGTCGGGCACGGGCTATGCGTTGGGGAGTAGTGTGATGGTGGATGGCACGCTGAACGACAACGACAGCGCGCAGGTGACACTGGCCAGCACGACCATTGGGGTGACGGAGGGTCAGACGCTGACGGTGCCGGTGACGATGAGCGCGGCGTCGGACACGGTGGTAAATGGGCGTGTGACGCTGAGCGATGGTACGCCGACGGCGGATTTTGCCGCGGCGATGGTGAACTTCAGTATTGCGGCAAGTCAGACCAGTGGTAACGCGGTTTTCCTGCCGAGGACTGCAAATAACGGAGATGGTAATTACAACGCGCCGCGCAGCTACACGGCGACGGTGACACTGACGAGCCCGCCGATGGGCGTGACGGTGGGAACTGATGACACGGACACGGTGACGGTGACGGACAACACGGCGGCGCCGAGCCCGGGCGTGAGGCTGAGCGCGACCACATTGACGGTGGATGAGGGAGACGGTGATGGCGGGAGCTACACGGTGGTGCTGGCGACGCAGCCGGACGCGGATGTGACGGTGACGGTGAGCAGTGCGGCGATAGGGGATGTGACGGTGAGCGGTTCTCCGCTGACCTTTACTTCGGGTACTGGCGGCAACTGGGCCACGGTACAGACGGTGACGGTGACGGCGGCGGTGGACAGCGACACGGACAATGACAGCGTGACGCTGACGCACAGTGTGAGCGGTGGCGCGACCGGTTATGGGGGAGGGCTGAGCATAGACAGCGTTGCGGTGACGGTGACGGACACGACGCCGGGCGCGGCGGCTAGTCTGAGCGCGGTGGCGGGAGATAAGCAGGTGACGTTGACGTGGGGTCTGCCGGTGTCTGGCGGCACCCGTGCGAGCTGGCAATACCGTGCGACGACGGAGACCTCGGGCTGGTCGGGGGCGTCGTGGACGGCGGTTCCGAGTTCCAATGCGGGCACGACGCGCCACACGGTAAGCAGTCTGACCAACGACAGCGCGTACCGTTTTCAGGTACGAGCGGTGGGGTCGGTGGGCACGGCCAATTTTGGAGCGGCCTCGGCGGAGGCGAGCGCGACCCCGCGTTCTGCCGCGGTGGCGGGTGTGACGGTGAACCCGCAGGCGCTGACGGTGTCTGAGGGAGACAGTGCTGGCGGGACCTACACGGTGGTGCTGGCGACGCAGCCGAGTGCGGCGGTGACGGTGACGCCGAGCAGCAACAATGCGGATGTGAAGTTTACGCCAGCGACGCTAAGCTTTAGCACCAGCAGCGGCAGCGGTGGCTGGAACATGGCACAGACGGTGACGGTGACGGCGGATGCGGATGCGGATGCGGATAATGACAGCGCGACGCTGACGCACGGCATTACGGGAGGCGACTACGCCTCGGTGGATGTGCCGGATGTCAGTGTGACGGTGACGGACACGACGCCGAAGTTGACGCTGGAGACGGCGCCGTCCACGGTGGCTGAGGGTACTGCGATCCGTGTGACGGTGAGCTCGGACAAGGATGTGACAGGGACGCTGGCTGTGAGGCTGACGCTGGCAGACCGGGGTTCGAGTGGCTTTACTGCGGATGACATCACGGGGGCGCTGACGCAGACGGTGACCACGGCCAACTTTGGTGGCGGCAAGACGGCGGTGGCGACGATTGCGACGGTGAACGATGCGATTGTGGAAGGCGCGGAGACGTATCGCATTACGCTGGGGTCGGGTACGGGCTATGCGTTGGGCGATGATGTGGCGGTGGATGGCACGTTGAACGACAACGACAGTGCGCAGGTGACGCTGGGTAGTACGACCATTGCGGTGACGGAGGGTCAGACGCTGACGGTGCCGGTGACGATGAGCGCGGCGGCGGATGCGGTGGTGAATGGGCGTGTGACGCTGAGCAGCGGTACGCCGACGGCGGATTTTGCCGCGGCGGCGGTGAACTTCAGTATTGCGGCAAGCCAGACGAGTGGTAACGCGGTTTTCCTGCCGAAGACTGCGACTAACGGAGATAGCGCGTACAACGCGCCGCGCAGTTACACGGCGACGGTGACGCTGACGAGCCCACCTGCGGGTGTCACGGTGGGAACTGACAACACGGACACGGTGACGGTGACGGACAACACGCCGGCGCCGAGCCCGGGCGTGAGACTGAGCGCGACCACGTTGACGGTGTCTGAAGGGGACAGTGATGGCGGGACCTACACGGTGGTGCTGGCGACGCAGCCGGATGCGGATGTGACGGTGACGGTGGGGGGTACGCTGGGGGATGTGACGGTGAGCGGTTCTCCGCTGACCTTTACTTCGGGTACTGGCGGCAACTGGGCCACGGCGCAGACGGTGACGGTGACAGCGGCGGTGGACAGCGACACGGACGATGACAGCGTGACGCTGATGCACAGTGTGAGCGGTGGTGCGACCGGTTATGGAGGCAGTCTGAGCATAGACAGCGTTGCGGTGACGGTGACGGACACGACGCCGGGCGCGGCGGCTAGTCTGAGCGCGGTGGCGGGAGATAAGCAGGTGACGTTGACGTGGGGTCTACCGGTGTCTGGCGGCACCCGTGCGAGCTGGCAATACCGTGCGACGACGGAGACCTCGGGCTGGTCGGGGGCGCCGTGGACGCCGGTTCCGAGTTCCAATGCGGGCACGATGAGCTACACGGTAAGCGGTTTGACCAACAACAGCGCGTACCGTTTTCAGGTACGAGCGGTGGGGTCGGTGGGGACGGCCAATGTTGGAACGGCCTCGGCGGAGGCGCGTGCGACCCCGCGTTCTGCCGCGGTGGCGGGTGTGACGGTGAACCCGCAGGCGCTGACGGTGTCTGAGGGAGACAGTGCTGGCGGGACCTACACGGTGGTGCTGGCGACGCAGCCGAGTGCGGCGGTGACGGTGACGCCGAGCAGCAACAATGCGGATGTGAAGTTTACGCCAGCGACGCTAAGCTTTAGCACCAGCAGCGGCAGCGGTGGCTGGAACATGGCACAGACGGTGACGGTGACGGCGGATGCGGATGCGGATGCGGATAATGACAGCGCGACGCTGACGCACGGCATTACGGGAGGCGACTACGCCTCGGTGAGTGTGCCGGATGTCAGTGTGACGGTGACGGACACGACGCCGAAGTTGACGCTGGAGACGGCGCCGTCCACGGTGGCTGAGGGTACTGCGATCCGTGTGACGGTGAGCTCGGACAAGGATGTGACAGGGACGCTGGCTGTGAGGCTGACGCTGGCAGACCGGGGTTCGAGTGGCTTTACTGCGGATGACATCACGGGGGCGCTGACGCAGACGGTGACCACGGCCAACTTTGGTGGCGGCAAGACGGCGGTGGCGACGATTGCGACGGTGAACGATGCGATTGTGGAAGGCGCGGAGACGTATCGCATTACGCTGGGGTCGGGTACGGGCTATGCGTTGGGCGATGATGTGGCGGTGGATGGCACGTTGAACGACAACGACAGTGCGCAGGTGACGCTGGGTAGTACGACCATTGCGGTGACGGAGGGTCAGACGCTGACGGTGCCGGTGACGATGAGCGCGGCGGCGGACACGGTGGTGAATGGGCGTGTGACGCTGAGCGATGGTACGCCGACGGCGGATTTTGCCGCGGCGATGGTGAACTTCAGTATTGCGGCAAATCAGACCAGTGGTAACGCGGTTTTCATGCCGAAGACTGCGACTAACGGAGATAGCGCGTACAACGCGCCGCGCAGTTACACGGCGACGGTGACGCTGACGAGCCCACCTGCGGGTGTCACGGTGGGAACTGACAACACGGATACGGTGACGGTGACGGACAACACGCCGGCGCCGAGCCCGGGCGTGAGACTGAGCGCGACCACGTTGACGGTGTCTGAAGGGGACAGTGATGGCGGGACCTACACGGTGGTGCTGGCGACGCAGCCGGATGCGGATGTGACGGTGACGGTGGGGGGTACGCTGGGGGATGTGACGGTGAGCGGTTCTCCGCTGACCTTTACTTCGGGTACTGGCGGCAACTGGGCCACGGCGCAGAGTGTGACGGTGACAGCGGCGGTGGACAGCGACACGGACGATGACAGCGTGACGCTGATGCACAGTGTGAGCGGTGGTGCGACCGGTTATGGAGGCAGTCTGAGCATAGACAGCGTTGCAGTGACGGTGACGGACACGACGCCGGGCGCGGCGGCCAGTCTGAGCGCGGTGGCGGGAGATAGTCAGGTGACGTTGACGTGGGGTCTACCGGTGTCTGGCGGCACCCGTGCGAGCTGGCAATACCGTGCGACGACGGAGACCTCGGGCTGGTCTGGGGCGCCGTGGACGCCGGTTCCGAGTTCCAATGCGGGCACGATGAGCTACACGGTAAGCGGTTTGACCAACAACAGCGCGTACCGTTTTCAGGTACGAGCGGTGGGGTCGGTGGGGACGGCCAATGTTGGAGCGGCCTCAGCGGAGGCGCGTGCGACCCCGGTGGCGGCGTTGCCGGAGCTGACGCTGTCTGGAACGGCGGATGGGACGGAAGGCGGGAGTCTGAGTCTGTCGTTGAGTTCGGATATTGATGTGGGCGGGACCCTGGCTGTGGCCTTTTCGGTGCAGGGCAGCACCTCTGCTACGGATCGGGACGCGGCGGCGGCGGATTTCAATGGCGGGACGCTGAGCGGTGTGACGACGGCGAGTTTCAACAACGGCAAGACGGCGATGGTGAGCCTGCGGTTGACGGATGATGCGAGTGTGGAGGGTGATGAGGGCTTTCGTATCAGTCTGTCGTCTGGGACAGGCTACACAGTGGCGTCGGGCTCGGCGGTGCTGTCTGGGACGTTGACGGACAATGACGGTATTCGTCTGACGGCGGAGACCAGCAAGGGAGCGACCGAGGGAGGGTCGCTGAGTGTGGCGCTGAGCGCGGTGGCGACGAGCGATGGTGGCACGACTTACAGCACGGACACGGACTTTGGGAGTACGCTGAGCGGGCTGAGTTGGTCCTACAGTGGCGATGCGGTGGCGGGGGATTTTGTCACGGTGCCGTCCAGCGCGAGCTTCAGTGATGGGACGGCGAGCGTTGATTTTGTGGTGGCAGATGACTCGGATTCGGAGGAGAGCTATAGCATCCAGTTGTCTGCGGTGACGGGCCACACGGTGGTGGGCAGCAACGCGGTGAGCGGCAAGCTGGGGGCGATGCTGACATTTGCGTTTGGGTCTGCGACCGCGACGGTGACGGAAGGGGATGTGGTCTCGCTGACTGTGAATGTGTCGCCGACGCCGGTGGAGAATATTACGGTTTTCATTGATACCACGGATGGTACCGCGAAGTCCCCTGCGGATTACACCCCTGGAGGGTATTCGCTCTCGTTCGGGGCGGGGGATTCGTCGAGTAACCTGTCCATACAGTCGGAAGAGGACACCCTGGTCGAGGGCGATGAGACGTTTACGGCGATGCTGACGGGCAGCGACTATCCGGCCATTGCGCGTATCGGCGACCCGGATACGGTGACGGTGACGATAGAGGATGACGACACGGCGGCGGCGGGCGTGAGGCTGAGCGCGACCACATTGACGGTGGATGAAGGAGACAGTGCTGGCGGGAGCTACACGGTGGTGCTGGCGACGCAGCCGGACGCGGATGTGACGGTGACGGTGAGCAGTGCGGCGCTGGGGGATGTGACGGTGAGCGGTTCTCCGCTGACCTTTACTTCGGGTACTGGCGGCAACTGGAATACGGCGCAGACGGTGACGGTGACGGCGGCGGTGGACAGCGACACGGACAATGACAGCGTGACGCTGACGCACAGTGTGAGCGGTGGCGCGACGGGTTATGGGGGCAGTCTGAGCATAGACAGCGTTGCGGTGACGGTGACGGACACGACGCCGGGCCAGCCGACCGGCTTGACGGCGACGGCGGGAGACGCGCAGGTGGAACTGTCGTGGACCGCGCCCGGTTCTGGCGGCAGCATAGGGAGTTGGCAATACCGTGCGACGCCGCGTCGCTCGGGCTGGACTAACGCGCCGTGGACGGACATGTCCGGTTCGGATTCCACCACGACGAGATACACGGTGGAAAGCCTGACCAACAACCGTGCGTACCGTTTTCAGGTACGAGCGGTGGGGTCGGTGGGCACGGCCAATGTTGGAATGGCGGCAGTGGAGGCGAGCGCGACGCCGGTGGCGGCGACCCCGCCAGGTGTGACGCTGAGCCCACGGGCGTTGACGGTGGATGAGGGAGACAGTAATGGCGAGACCTACACGGTGGTGTTGGATACCGAGCCGAGTGCGGTGGTGACGGTGACACCGAGCAGTGACAATGCGGAGGTGATATTCTCGCCAGCGACGCTGCGTTTTGGTACGGGTACGGGTCCTGGAGGCTGGGACACGGCGCAGAGCGTGACGGTAACGGCGAGGTCGGATGCGGATGCGGACGATGACAGTGCGATGCTGACGCACAGCATCACGGGAGGAGACTACGCCACGGTGAATGTGCCGAATGTCCGTGTGACGGTGACGGACACGACGCCGAAGCTGACGCTGAGGACGAACCCGTCCGCGGTGGCTGAGGGCACTGCGATCCGTGTGACGGTGAGCTCGAACAAGGATGTGACAGGGACACTGACTGTGAGCCTGACGCTGGCGGACCGTGGTTCGAGTGGCTTTGATGCGAATGACATCACGGGCGCACTGACGCAGACGGTGACCACGGCGAACTTTGGTGGAGGCAAGACGGCGACGGCGACGATCCCGACGGTGGACGATGCGATTGTGGAGGGAGCGGAGCGCTATAGCATTACGCTGGGTACGGGTACGGGCTATGCTTTGGGGGGTGATGTGACGGTGAATGGCACGCTGAACGACAACGACAGCGCGCAGGTGACACTGGCTAGCACGACCATTGCGGTGACGGAGGGTCAGACACTGACGGTACCGGTGACGATGAGCGCGGCGGCGGATACGGCGGTGAATGGGCGGGTGAGGCTGACCGGTGGTACGCCGACGGACGATTTTGCCGCGGCGCGGATGGATTTCAGTATTGCGGCGGGTCAGACCAGTGTGGACGCGAGTTTTGCGGCGCAGGCCCCGGGTACTGGAGATAGTAGGTACAACGCGCCGCGCAGTTACACGGCGACGGTGACGCTGACGAGCCCGCCTGTGGGAGTCACGGTGGGGAGTGACAACACGGACACGGTGACGGTGACGGACAACACGGCGGCGCCGAGCCCGGGGGTGACTCTGAGCGAGACCAGTCTGACAGTGAATGAGGGAGATACGACGGCGGCTATCTACACGGTGGTTCTGAATACGCAGCCCACCGCGGCGGTGACGGTAACGGTGAGCAGTAACAATAACGATGTGAGATTAAGGCCAACGGCGCCGATGACCTTTGGTACCAACACAGGTTTCCGTGGCTGGAACAGGCAACAGACGGTAAGGGTGACGGCACGGTCGGATGCGGATACGGATAACGACAGCGCGACACTGACGCACACCGCAACCAGCACTGATAACAACTACAACTCGGTGACGATCAACAGCGTTGCGGTGACGGTGACGGACACGACACCGGAACTGACACTGGCCACGGCCCCGACTACAGTGACCGAGGGCACTGCCATCAGTTTGGCGGTCAACTCGGACAAGAATGTGACGGGGACACTGACAGTGCGCCTGAGACTGTCCGATCGAGGATCGAGTGGCTTCACCGCGGATGACATCACGGGTGGGCTGACGCAGAACTTTAGCACCAGCAATTTTGCCGGGGGCACAACGGCGACAGTGTCGATTGCGACAATAAACGACAACATCGTGGAAGGCGCGGAGACCTATACCATCACACTGCTTGCAAGCACGGGCTATGCGTTGGGCGGCGATGTGGCGGTGGATGGCACGTTGAACGACGACGACAGCGCGCAGGTGACACTGGCTAGCACGACCATTGCGGTGACGGAGGGTCAGACGCTGACGGTGCCGGTGACGATGAGCGCGGCGGCGGACACGGTGGTAAATGGGCAGGTGACACTGAGCAGCGGTACGCCGACGGACGATTTTGCCGCGGCGATGGTGAACTTCAGTATCAGGGCGGGAGAGACGAGCGGGAACGCGGTTTTCATGCCGAAGACTGCGAATAACGGAGATGGTAATTACAACGCGGAACGCAGTTACACGGCGACGGTGACGCTGACGACCCCGCCTGCGGGTGTCACGGTGGGAACTGACAACACCGACATGGTGACGGTGACCGACAATACCCCGGCGCCGGTCCCGGGCGTGTCGCTGAGCCAAACCACATTGTCTGTCGATGAGGGAGACGCCGCCGGCGGGACCTACACGGTGGTGCTCAATACCCAGCCAAGCCATAATGTGACGGTGACGGTGAGCAGTAACAATACGGATGTGTCGGCCAGCCCGGCGTCGCTGACCTTTACTTCCGGTGCCGGCGGCAACTGGAACACGGAACGGACCGTGACGGTAACGGCAGAGCATGATATCGACATGATGAATGACAGCGCGACGCTGACGCACACCGCGAGCAGCAGCGACAACGACTATCAGGGGGTGACGATCAACAGCGTCGCGGTGACGGTGACGGATGATGATATAAGGGACCCTGTGCTGCAGTTGCTGACCGACCCGGCGCGAGTGAACGAGGGCAGTGCGATTCAGCTCAGGGTCACGGCAAACCAGGCGGTGGCCGGCAGTCTCGCGCTGAACCTGCGCATCGCGGACCGTTCGGTATGGCAAAACACACGCTCCGAAGCCATGCCCAGCGGTACCGACGCGTCGGATTTCACTGGTGGACTGACACAAAACGGGGTGACGGCGGCGTTCAATGGCGGAACCACGGCGACGGTGAGCATTGCGACGGGCAGCGACAGAACGAATGAAGGAGATGACTATTACCGGATCACGCTGGTGGCGGGCAGCGGCTATACCGTGGGGACAGACGCCAGCGCGGACGGTGTGCTGGATGAACCGATCGTGATCACCGGATTCACCTTTCGTGCTGCAGGGACAACAACATCATCAGCGAACGTGATCCATGGGTTCTTTATTCGCAGGCCGGACCCGCCGTATTTTGAGTGGACCGGCATATCGGGCCTGAATAGTCGTTATACCGTTCGTACCGGATTTCCAGCGATAGGTACCGGAGACGATGGTGGCTACCTGGTGTTTTATCCGTCGTCACAGACGGTGAGCGATGCGCAGGTGCCAGGTACCGTGCAGCAATGTATCGCGTTCAACGATGCGACCCGGGATCGTCTTTGTATATATGGTGCGGCCCGACCTGTAAACAGTTATCATGACGATGGTTCAGTGGGATTCGGTGGCGATGTGGCGCTGCCCACTGTGGGTTTTCAGACAAGAACCACTGGCTTAGGTGTCAGGGAAGTGCCGACCCGTTATGTGGACCTGACCGCGGCGAGCTACACGATGCGCTTTCGGAGTTACACCGGGATCCTGAGTGCCGCGGTCACTGCCACCCGCCAGGACATGTGAGGACACCGCTCGGCCAGCGGTGGGGGAAGACCTTCCTCCCCGACGCTAAAGGCTGGCGCTTTCATCCCCTCCCCAAAGAAAGGAGGATGTGAACCCGCACGACGCGTTTTCGGCGTTACACCGGGACCCTCAGTGCCGCAGATACATGGACGGCACCATCGTGCCATGCGAGGACAGGTCGGTCAGTCGGAACTGCCCTTCCCCTCCCGTTTCGATCAACAGGTGCCTCCTGGAGACGTCGCGCATGGACGGGTCCACCGCGATGGAGCAGGAGAGTTCCCTGCCCACGGAATTTTTCCCCGGACTCAACGGGTAGCGGCTTTTGGAGGCCTCATCGACCAGCGCAGGCCCTGCCCCACCTTCGCTCCGGTACAGCGAAAAGCGATGCTTTGACAGGAACAGTGTCATATGATGACGGTCCTTGAACTGTATCACGACCGGCTCCCCCTTGGGCAGGGCGCTGAGTGCGCTCCGATCCGTATTGCTGCTCAGTTCGGACGCAGGCTCTTCATCAAGCAGGCCCGCTATGCCGCCACCGGCAGGCGCCGGCGGCATGACAATGGTCCCCCCCAACGCCTCGTCCGCCGCCAGAGAGGTCTCCCGAATGATTGGCTCCGGGCGCTTCTTTTCCCGGTACAGGGCCTTGATGACGCTCTGACGGGAGGCGAGGTATTGCACGTATTTGACCAACGCAAGACGGCGTAGATCATCACACTGCTTCCCCTGCGCGTTGAGCGCCTGAAAAATGTCCCGCCAGTCGTTCTCCTGCGAAAAAACCTGCATATCCAACTGACGTATCTGCTGACCAATGTACTCCGGGTTTTCCACCGTCTTGGACAACAACAGCATCAAACGTTTTTCCAAATCTTTGATAGTGCGTGACTCCAGCTCGAGCTGTGCCGCCGTCTTGCCTATCAGGCCTTGAACCATCTGTGATGAAACCCCGGTCCTGCCAGCAAGGCAGAAACTGAAGACCTCGGCAGAAGGGAAACGCAGGGACTGGCCGTCGATTACCAACTCCCTGCCATGGAAGAGATCCTGGATGAGATTATGTCTCGCCATCTTCAGTTTTCCCCTACAATAGGTCTCTTCTAGGTCTCTTCATTACAAATACGCCAACCCGGGCAAATCACGCCACCCGCCTGGAAAAGGGTGTCTCGCGCCTTCCGCAGGTGTCGCAAAAAACCTCTGAACATAATACACTTGATACCCTCGATATTACAAACTGTTGGGAACTTTGTTTAGCATTCACTCTCAGAGACCGGGCTTATGTCTTGGAGCACGCTGATAAGTGCCGCGGAGTTGAACAACGCAGACCGGGCAGACTGGCTGCTCATCGATGTGCGGCACGCACTGACAGACCTCGGGGCAGGACGCAACGCATGGGAAACAGCGTGCATTCCCGGGGCACAGTTTCTCGACATACGAGAGGACCTGAGCGACCTGAGCAAACGCCATGGTGGACGACATCCACTCCCCGGGGAAAACACGATGCGGCGGCTTTTTTCTTCTCTGGGTATCCGCCGTGAGCGCCAGGTGGTCGTATACGATGCCAGTTACGGGGGCTTCGCGGGAAGACTCTGGTGGATGCTGCGCTACATGGGACACGATGCGGTAGCGGTACTGGATGGCGGGTGGCAACAGTGGCTTGCCGCCAAAGGCCAAACCATGCCGGGGCACCGCGAAACACAGCCGCGCTGCCGTTTCCAGGGCACCATACGACACGATTGGCTGGTCTGCGCCCCTGCCGTGCTGCAGCAAAAACTGCTGGTGGATTCCCGTGAACCCGAACGTTACCGGGGAGAATACGAACCCCTGGACCCGGTAGCAGGGCATATCGACACGGCGGCAAACCGGTTCTGGATGGAAAATATACACCCGGATACCGGCTGTTTTTATCCCCCGGCGGTGCTGAAACAACAGTTGTTGGAACTGTTCGATGGCACCGAGCCCGAACGGGTAAGCTGGTACTGTGGCTCAGGGGTAACCGCCTGCCATAATCTGCTGGCGCAGTGCCATGCCGGATTGGGAATGGGGCGGCTATATGCCGGTTCGTGGAGCGAATGGTGCCTGCTGAAACCGCAGGAATTCCCGGCAAGATTTTGATTTTGATATATATTCGAGGCAACACCACGGCGCCTGCGCAGCCTGCCTGAGGCCCGCACCCCGGGGAATTGCAAGATCCGAAATCTTTGCATCCACACTTTTCATTCACATTTGCTAATATACCCCGTCCGGTCACCAGCGTTGCTGGTGACCGGACGGACTGGCAGCAGACAAACAAGAGGCAGCACAGCAACCAACCATAGGTGAGGGAACCAGCGATGAACTATCTTCGTCAGATGCTGTACCTGCTGACCCTGCTCTCCTTCTGGACAGGGGCCGGTGGGCTGTTTGTTCACGCCGGGCAGATATCTTCTCCGGTTGACACAAGTACGGGGTCAACACCGTTTCCAAACGATGGCCCGGATGGCATGGACATGATGGAAGCGGCAGAGACTGTGCTGCCAGCGGACATCATGCTGGTAGTGGACAACTCTGTAGAGATGCAAGAGGCCGGGCAAGACGGCCATATCCGCTCTGCGATCCTCGAGTTCATTTCCATGCAGGAGGAACAGAACCAGATAGGAATGGTCTTCTATACGGACAAGGCGTCCGTAACATTGCCGCTGACTGCGGCACAACTGTCCAATCGGCACGTATTCACCGCCGCGCTGGAAAATCTGGAGTTTTCCAGTACGCTCAGCGACTCGGCAACAGCTATCGAGCGCGCCTGCTATGAATTGCGCATGGATGCCCGCCCTGACTCCAGAAAATACATGCTTTTTCTTTCTGCCAGCGGCATGAACACTGGTGATCCGGCCAACGATGCAACGCAACGGGAATGGCTGCATAACGCGTTGATACGAGAGGCTGTGGCAACGGACACGGTTATTTACGGCATTGCCCTATCCGATCAGGCCGATCTGCACAGCATCCAGTTACTGAGCCGCGACAGTGGCGGGGCGTATTTTCGCTCCGAATCCCCGTATCAACTGGCCCCCGTGCTAAGACAGGTGCAACAGACCATCATTGCCAGAGATACACAACCGCTACCCGACCCGATGGAAGACGACCCCACCGTCTTCATACCAGATGACGAACCATCGATGCCGGAGCCGGAGCCGGAGCCGACTCCAGCACCGATGCCAACACAACAACCCACACCGGTACCGTCTCCCCAGGCAGACGATGGCGGCATGGGTTGGCTCGTCTGGCTGCTGGCATTACTGGCCATCGCCGGGGGAATCGGCATATATCGGATGCGCAACGGCAGGCTGCTTCCGCTGAATCCCCCTCCTGCCGCCATCCTGCTGGACAATTACGGCAACACCAATGCCCCGGACCATCCCATCGTCGGTCGCAAGCCCGTGGTACTTGGCCGCATGGCAGGAAAGGATACCTACCGTTTTCACTACATTGTCGTGCGCACCGAAACAGTCGGACGCCGGCATGCGATGATAGAGTTTCGTGACGGTGTCTTCTGGCTTTGTGATCAGGGCAGCATCAATGGAACATTCCTGAACGATGTCCGGATTGAACGGCATCCACTCAGACACGGTGACCGCATACGGTTACACACGGTAGAGTTCGAATTCCGCATCCGCGACGAAGCGACCAGGAATATGCACTCCGCCGGCAATGCCGACGCACCGACAATCATCGCGGCTGGTGCAGTCGGCGGTAGCGCATCAATCCCTGAGCCGCCAACGGTGGATCAAACCATCGCCAGCAACGTCGATGGAATGGAAACGGTGGCACCAGACGAGAATGAAGACATCTTCGATTTAACCGGGGGAATGGGAGACGGTTTTCCTGCCGAAGACCCCGGTTTGAACGAAGATGTTGCGCAAGCCAACACACCGGAGACGGACGCTGATGTTGCGCAAGCCAACACACCGGAGACGGACGCTGATGTTGCGCAAGCCAACACACCGGAGACGGACGCTGATGCCGACGCCGAACAGAAAAATCCCGATATTGACCTCGGTGCCGCCACAGATTCAAACTCCGCTTCTCCGGAGGACGAAACCGCATTCCTCAAATAAGACCCTGGGGAAAATCCGGCGCACGTGCCTGGCCTCCATGACCCAGGCATCTGGCGTCCGTGCATACGGTTCCTTATGCCTTGCCTGAATGCCTCTTGATGAGACACGCATAAACAAGCATCTTGGGCAGCAAACCTGCCGCAGGGTGCTGGTACAGCGGTCACTTGATTCCACCAATGGTCGTCTGCTGGAACTCTCGCGGCATACGAATACACACCGCGTGGCAGTGTTGGCCGAGCAACAGAGCGCAGGCCGTGGTCGCCACAACCGCCGCTGGCATTCCCCGCCCGAGGCCGGTCTCTATTTGTCGTACGGCTGGTGCCCAAAAAGTTCCCACATCACCAGATACCTGGAATTGCTTCCTCTGCTGAGCGGGTCCAGTGTGTTACGTGCCCTGAACCATCTTGCTCCCGGACAGATAGGACTGAAATGGCCTAACGATCTGGTGACAGAAGACGGCAAGCTGGGCGGCGTCCTGATAGAAACGCGGACCGCGAAACAGGGTATGCAAACAGTCTGTGTCGGAGTAGGCATCAATAGACAGTTGCCAGTGACGGCACGGAAACAGATTGAGCAGCCAACAACCGACCTGCAGCAACTGCTTGGGAGACCACCCCCCTCATTGAATCGGCTGGCCGCCATGGTGCTGAGCGCACTGGACCGGCTATTACAGCAACTGGACTCTGGCACCACCGCAGGGCTACTGGAAGAATGGCGGCTACATGATCGCTATCGCGGAAGACTCTGCGAACTGCGGCTTCCTGGTGGGAGCCTTTTCGGCATCGCCGAGGGTGTGGATGAACGCGGGCGGCTGATGCTCTCCGTTCCCCGGGAGGTGTGCGAGGTGCAACATTCACTGTGGACAGGATTTGCCCAGGCGTCCCAACAAATCCGACCGGTCTATTCTTCGCAAACTCCGGGAGCAAACTGCATCCTGCTATTTTCGCATGGGCAATTGAGTCTCCGAAGCTCTTGAAATATCTGTTCGACATCGGTAATTCGCGCCTGAAGTGGGCCTGGGCAAACGACGAACACGTCTTTTACGGTGGCTCCTGTGCCCACTCGGCAGGCATCGAAACCCTGATCGGACAAATAAAAAGGACGGGCGATGCCGACATGACACCGGACGAGTTGCTGGTCTGCTGTATTGACAATCAACCGCAGGTCCACGCTACAGCACTGCGTGCCGCCTTTGGTATAGAACCTGTTTTCGCTCAGGTCCGCAAGACCCTGTCGGGATTGACCATCGCCTATGCCGATAGCGAGGCCCTGGGCGTGGACCGCTGGCTGGGGATGCTGGCTGCATGGAAGGAACGGCAAGGCCCGATATGCGTTGTGGATTGTGGCAGCGCCTGCACTATAGACCTCGTGGACGAACACGGCCAACATCTGGGAGGGTATATTATTCCCGGGATGACAATGATGCGTAACGCGCTGAGTCGCGATGCCGCACAGCTCCCACCATTATCAGGCCAGTCAGAGACTGCCGCACTCACTCCCGGCCAGGACACGATTGCCTGCATGAACAATGGTGTGCTGTTGGCTACCACTGCTCTGATCGATGCGGGTATCCGTCATGCCCGGGAATGTTTCGGCCGTATGCCGGATTGTCTGCTTACCGGTGGCGATGCCTCCCGAATCGCAAACCGACTGTGCCAGCCCGTGGACGATGAACCACTACTACTGTTTCGTGGGCTACGCCTGATTACAGCGGAAGTCGCCCATGAATCGGAGGCATCGCAATGAGAGGTTTTCTAATCGTACTGCTGCTGTTGCTCAACGTGGCCTATCTGGGCCATGAAATCAGCCAGGACCGACAGATGCACAGGAGCAACAGCAAGCCGCCGCTGGCCGTGCCTGCTGATGCCGTGGAATTGATGCTGATCTCCGAGTTGAGACAGCCTCCAGAACCGCTGACTCCTCCTACCGGGCCAAAGCCGATACCAGCGCAGACAACACCTGCTGGCGAAACCGCTACCGCACAGCAAACTACACAACACGCACCGATACATCTGGTACCGCTGGAACGGGAACACACGCCGGCCCCGGTTACAGAAATCTCTGCACTGGCGCCAGTGTCTCCTTCCTCATCGACCCCTCCACCCGGTGATAATACCATCCCGTCACCACCCGCTTGCTTTCGTTATGGTCCGATGGAAACCGCCATGGAGCAACGCACGCTCGTCAACCGGTTGCGCATTCACATGCCTGAAAGCAGTGCCGTGCCTTGGAGTTCCGATGCCTTCGGAAGACGACTACTCATGGTGTTTCTTCCTGTCTCGGGCGGAGATAAAACACTTCGGCAACACTACCACGAACTGCAACAGCGAGGTATACAGGACATACGCATACTGACCGACGCGAACCCTTCGCATCCGCATGGCCAAGGCATTTCACTGGGGATATTTTCCAGCAGGGACGCGGTAAACCGCCGTCTGCGTACCATCACCCGGTTGGGCTATGCGCCTGATATCGTTCCCTATACCAGCAGGCAATCCCAATACTGGACCGATATCCGTCTGCAGAACGCGGCTATAGACCGTGCCTACGAGGGTCTGCCTTCAGACCTCAACGCAGTTCCCATCGCCTGTGATAGTATGCAGGCTGATTTGAACCAATCCGAGACAGGCTTCCTCTCAAGCCCCGATAGTTAAATGGTATAACCGGTGATTTGTAATCACCTGTTGGGGGTTCGATTCCCTCTCGGGGCTTCATCACTGAACGGAATCTCTGTCATACGCTTGCCCTCTCTGCCCTGCTTTCACTCTACGCCGCATAGCTGGCAAATATGCCCATGAAGATCAATCCCCCATACGCATTGTTACTGCGAAACGCCTTCATGTAATCCTCCGAACCTCTTTTGGACAACAGGCGAAACTGATAGAGGTTTATCATGGCGCACCCGGCAAGGGCCAAATAGAACCAGAAACCCAGCTCCGCTCCCCTGGCAACAAGAAAAAAACCGAGATTCACCAGCAACAGGACTATGAAGAGTATCTCGCGATCCAGATCACCAAACAGTATGGCGGTGGATTTCACTCCCGCACCTACATCGTCTTCCCTATCCATCATCGCATAAAAGGTATCGTAGACCACTGTCCACAACAAATTTGTCAGCATAAGCACCCAGGCGATCCTTGGCACATCGCCGGTTTGGGCAGCAAAAGCCATCGGTATGGACCAACCAAAACACAGGCCCAGGTAGAACTGTGGCAAATAACTTACGCGCTTCATCCACGGATAACTCGCTGCCAACAGCAACGCGACGACCGCCAGGCACTGGCTCAGATAATTCAACTGTAGCACCAGAAGCAATGCCAGAAATAACAAGACGCAGGCCAGCATAAGTGCCTCCAAAGGATTCACATTGCGGCAGGCCAGTGGCCGTCCCCTGGTTCGGCGTACCATCCGATCAATATTTCGATCCGCGATGTCATTCAGCACTACCCCACTGGAACGCATAAGAAACACCCCACAGAGAAATATCATCAGTATGTCCGGATCGGGCATCCCTCCTGCAGCGATCCACAGTCCCCACAGAGCGGGCCATAACAGAAGAAATATCCCCACAGGCTTGTCCAGCCGCATAAGTAAACCGTACTGCTGCATGCGATAACGGACTGCCGGCCAGTAACCGCGTGCAACGACAAGCCACTGCCGGGCACGCGCCCATAACAGCAGGCAAAGGGCCTTTGCCTGCAAGGCGAACCGGGACCAGGTATGTGCCAGAAGGCGTAATCGCTTCCCGCTTTGCTCCACACACCAGGATAGAAAACGCAGCCACTTCTCACCCTGCTCCGCAAACCAGGACAGCAGAAAACGCAACCACCTCCTACCTTGCTCCGCAAACCAGAACAGCAGAAAACGCAGCCCTTTCCCGCCCTGCTCCACACACCAGGATAGAAAACGCAGCCACCTCCCACCTTGCTCCGAAAACCAGGACAGCAGAAAACGCAGCCCTTTCCCGCCCTGCTCCATACACCAGGATAGAAAACGCAGCCACCTCCCTCTCTGCTCCGCAAACCAGGACAGCAGAAAACGCAGCCCTTTCCCGCCCTGCTCCGCACACCAGGCCAATAATCGGTGCCGAGCGATTGTGCCCAACCGTCTGGCCTCAAAATACAGATACACGGCGATTCTTCTGGCGTGTGCCATTACCACGCAAAAAGCCACAGATACACGGCGCAAAAGCTGTCCGGATCGGATCTGTTCCTGCAAGTCCTGCAACCACAGCCTGAAACGCCGCCTATCCATGTGCTGTACCACAGCCGCTTTCGTGCGGGAAGTCATACAGAGCTGGCAAAAAATACTCGGTAACCAACAACGGGAACGAACGCAGTCGGAAGATCGAACGCCTTGCCCATATCGGTTCTGTGCTCCCCTCCAATTCGGGACATGCGGCGACCAGAAAACACGGTGCTGGCAGCAGCGCGTATTCAGTCTCTTGCCTCCCACTGCCCACGGCACTGAACAGGAGTCTCCCGATCGGGAATTGCCGAAGGCGCAACAAACTGCGATTTTTGCTCGACAATGAACGTATCGGAATCACGGTATGGGCGTATACCAGTATGTCGGTACCGTGTTTCAGCAAGACTTCTCGCAGCATGGCACGTTCCCTGTCACCCATGCAAAGGAATTGACGTTCCTGCCTGGTTGGCCGGACCCAGCGTTGACTGAGTAGTTCCAATCTCAAGCCGCCGTGACAACGGCGATCCAGATGTCGACTCAGGGAACCCCGACACAACAATATCTGTCGCATCTTTACCGGCACACACGACAGCCTTGCAAGCTTACCGGGCCGCCACTGCATCATCGGCTTAGAGATTGCTGAACGTGGCGGGTTTCCCCAACCAGCGATGTATCAATGGTTCCACCAGATCCGGCCGCTGTTTCAGCAGGCGTTGACTGAGCTTGCGTAGATGCGGAAGCAGCGGGCCATCTCTGCCCAAATCGGCAAATCGCATGTCCGGCAGACCTGTCTGTTTTATGCCAAGCAACTCGCCCGCACCACGCAACTCCAGATCCTTTTCCGCTATCTCAAATCCATTCCCGCTCCGGCGCAGAATATCCAATCGTTGGCGCGCAATGTCCCCCAACGGTTTCTGATACATCAGCACACAGGTACTCCGTTCCGCGCCTCGTCCGACCCGGCCGCGCAACTGATGCAACTGTGCCAAACCCAGTCGTTCCGCATTATCAATGATCATCAAGTTCGCATTAGGGACATCCACCCCGACTTCTATGACGGTGGTTGCAACCAGAATGTCATATTCCCCGGATTTGAAACGCTGCATCTGGCATTCCTTCTCCCCTCGATTCATACGCCCGTGCACCATACCGATATGCAATTCCGGGAATCTGTCGCTTAATAGAGCACAGGTATCATGCACCGTCTCCAGTTCCAGCTTATCGGATTCATCGATCAATGGACATACCCAGTATGCCTGCCGGAACTGTTCATGGGAAGCAACTATGCGCTGCATTACCTCAGCGCGCCTCTCGTTGCTGATAACCACCGTCTGCACAGGTTTCCTGCCTGGAGGAAGTCTATCAATCACAGAACAATCGAGATCTGCATACAGACTCAGGGTCAAAGTACGTGGTATCGGTGTGGCAGTCATAATGAGTTGATGTGGAAACCGATCTCCTGACAAACCCTTTTGCATCAGCAACGTCCTCTGTTGTACTCCGAAGCGATGCTGTTCATCAATGATTACCAGGCCCAGACAACCAAACTTGACCTGATCCTGGAACAAGGCATGGGTACCAATCGCAAGCAGTGGTCGCGTATCGGCCAGTGCCTCAAGCACCGATTTGCGATCACCGCCACGCACCGCACCAGACAGCAGCAAAGGTTTTATTCCAAGTGGTTCCAACAGTCGAGAAAGATTCTGGTGATGCTGCTCCGACAACAGTTCCGTGGGCGCAAGCAATGCCACCTGGCAACCGCTGTCTATCGCATGCAGTGCGCCGAGTGTAGCAACAATGGTTTTTCCACAACCAACATCCCCTTGCAACAGGCGCATCATCGGTTGATCTCGCTGTAGATCACTGCATATCTCCTGCCATGCCTGGTGCTGAGCCACAGTCAGCCGGAACGGCAACCGCTTTATCAGTTCTCGGACCGAGGGGGGTTGTGCCACAAATCGCGGCGCGTTTCGATGCTGATACTGCCGACGGATGTATGTCAAACTGAGGTGGTGTGCAAGCAACTCTTCCAGAGCCAGCCGCTGCTTTGCCCGCGCCATCTGCTGCTGTATCCTGGCCGACCCGGCACCTGCAGCAGGGCGATGCACATAGCGTACCGCATCCACAAAACTCAAGTGCAGTCCTTCCGGCAACAATGCCTCAGGAAGCAATTCCGTTTCCCGACTGTCGGCCCTTTCAAGTACCCCCAGTGCCTGCGCACTGATCTTACGGAACGCTTGCTGTCTTATCCCCTGGGTAAGGGGATAGATCGGTGTCAAAGAATCCTCCAGCGGGATATCCGGGTCGGACAATGCCTGGTACTCCGGATGTACCATCTGCAACTGACCCCTATATTCCTTCGCGGTACCGTAACAGCGTAAGGTCTTGCCCTTTACCAGAAGCCTGCGATGATACTTCGTGTGGTGAAAAAAGCGCAGCACCAGCTCACCGCTACCATCCACCAGATAACATAGCAAACTACCATGTGCCCCACGCTGCACGATGGTCTTGTGGATTGTTCCCTGCACACAAAGCTCCTGACCAGCTCGGATAGCGCCAATTTTCTGCAGCCGAGAACGGTCTATGTGTCGACTTGGGATATGCAGTAACACATCCTTGACTTGGCGTATATCAATGCGTTCCAGACACTTCGCAGACTGTGTGCCGACTCCGGGCAACATCACCACCGGTTGTTCCAGAGACAGTCGTATCCGCTCTGCCGAAGTACGCATGGACGGAACGGATCAACAGATACGCATGATGGCGTCTATCTCCACCTCCGCTTGTCGGGGCAGAGATGCCACTCCGACCGCTGCGCGTGCGGGAAAAGGTTCAGAGAAATATTCCTCCATGAGCTTGTTGACCAAGGCGAAATTTTCCATGTCTGTGAGATAAATATTCAGCTTTACAATGTCTTGAAGATTGCCTCCGGCTGCCTCCGCAACCGCGGCCAGATTTGCAAACACCTGACGGATACGTGCGCTTATGTCACCTTCGCGCATCTCCATGCTGTCGGGACACAGTGGTATCTGGCCTGAAATATACACTGTGCCATCCACTTCGACCGCCTGCGAATAGGTCCCGATGGCCCTGGGCGCATTGGAGGCATGAATGATCTTGCGGCTCATGGAACGGATTGTCTTTAGCGTCGTGAGGATCACGGATTTCACGCATCAGTGTAACAAAAGGCTACCCGATTTTCATGACATCAAAACCCCCGGCGACTTCACACTACCGGCATTTCACTGCCTTGATAAGCCGGATACCACCTTGACCCGATGTACTCCGCGCATGACTCTTCCCAGGTGCACACGATCCCTCACCTGTAGGACAAAGACAAGGGTGACATGCAATGCTCCCTTGTCTTTTATTTCCACATTGTCAATATTCGCACCGGCATCGGCAATTACCGTGGCTATGGTAGCAAGCACACTGCATTGATTGGCAACCACCATGCTGAGTTTTGCCTCAAAGGTACGATTGATCCGATCATGCCATGCCACTGGAACCGTTTTGTCCTCATGCTGTTTCTGATCGGTGGCGATGTTACGGCATGTCCGTCGATGAATGACAATACCGCGACCAGAGGTCAGCAAGCCACAGATCGAGTCTCCCGGGATCGGATAACAACACTTTGGGAAGCTGACCACCATGCCCTCGGTTCCGAAGATCAGCAGCGGTTGCGCCTCGGCAGAGGATGGCACAGGCGGTTTCTGCATCGCAGCTTCATCCGCACCGATCTCGCCATGCTGCAACTGTGCCAGGTCTCGGGTCAATAGCGACACCACACGATGGCCAAGACCAATGTCCCGCAGCAGAACATCCATATCTTCCACATGATTCAGTGCAAGAAACGCCTTGCGATTCTGCGTGCTTATGTCGCTGTATTTGATACCGTGGGCATGCTCCAGTTCGCGCTCCAGCAAAACCCGTCCCAGTTTTATCGCCTCACTGGACTGAAGCTGTTTCAAATAGCTATGGATATTGCTCCGGGCCTTGGCAGTTACCACGAAATTCAGCCAGACCGGATCCGGATGGCTGGTCGGGGAACAGATGATGGACACGCTTTGCCCGGAGCGCAGTGGGGTGGATAATGGAACAGGCAACTGATCAACCTGTGTCGCCACACATTTGTTTCCAATGTCCGAGTGAATGGCATAGGCAAAATCGACCACAGTAGCACCGCGTGGCAGTTCCAGTATATCTCCCTTGGGAGTGAACACATAGACTTCGTCCGGGAAGAGATCAATCTTCACATGCTCAAAAAACTCTTGCGGGTTGCCCGCGGTCTTGTGGATTTCCATGATACTGCGTATCCACTGCCGCGCCAGATGATGAGAATGACTGTGATCCCCGGTACCAGGAGTTTTGTATAACCAGTGTGCCGCCACACCGGCCTCGGCCACATAGTGCATATCCCTGGTACGGATCTGAACCTCTATCGGCAAGCCATGCGGACCAAACATCGCGGTATGCAGCGACTGATAGCCGTTAGCCTTCGGGATCGCAATATAATCCTTGAACTTTCCACTAATCGGCTTGTACAGATTGTGCACGATGCCAAGCAGGCGGTAACAGGTGCTGACTTCCTCGGTAATAATGCGAAATGCGTAAACATCATGTACCTGATCGAAACGCAAGCCTTGCTGACACATCTTTCTGTAGATCCCATATAAATGCTTTTCCCTGCCATGTACCGTGCCCGAGATATCTTCCTGCTGCATCCGGTGTTCGATTGAACAAAGAATGTCCGACACGACTTCCTTTCGATTACCACGTGCCTGCAGCAGTTTCTCCGACAACACCCGGTGGCGCAGCGGATAGAGATTGACAAAGCCGAGGTTTTCCAACTCCAACCGCATCGCATTCATTCCGAGCCGTTGGGCGATCGGCGCATATATCTCCAACGTTTCATGTGCAATCAAGCGTCTGCGCCTGGTCGGAAGCGCATACAGGGTGCGCATATTGTGCAGTCGGTCGGCCAGTTTCACGAGAATGACACGGATGTCATTACACATCGCCATCAACATCTTTCGGAAATTCTGTGCCTGTTCCTCGGCATGACTGTCAAATACCACCTGGGTCAACTTGCTGACGCCATCTACCAGTTCAGCCACCTCACCGCCAAATTGCTGCGCCACTTCCTCTTTCAACGTGGATGTGTCTTCAATAACATCATGCAGCATGGCTGCCATCAGGGCCTGATGATCCATGCGCATATCCGCAAGAATGCATGCCACCTCGATCGGATGCAGTATGAACGGTTCTCCGCTGGTACGAGACTGTCCGGTATGCGCCTCGGCACTGAACAGGTACGCCTGTCGTACCTGTGCAATTTGTTCCTCTCGCAGATAGGCGCCCGCCTGTCGGAACAACACCTCCAGCCGTTCTCCGATGACCTCGGCGTGCCCGTCGATTTCCCGACCGGATGTTGGCACCGGATGCTGGCCACCAACGGCAGTGAACTGTGGAAACGTGATGTCCCTGTCCACCACGGCCCTCCGGTTCACACAGAAGGCGGCGGCGTGGAATGCCGGGGACGCCAGTAAATTATGGTAGGTTCAGATGGATGGCGGGCGTGGCCAGAGTTGACTGCCCGGAGCCGCAAACAGATCCAGTTCTTCAGAGGTGCCATCATGCTGAAACGCATTTTCGTGGGAATTTATGTTGTCCCTGGTGATATGTCCCTCAGCAATCTCGCGTAGTGCCAGAACGGTAGGTTTGTCACCATCATCCTCCACAAAGAGGCGCGACTGCTGAGCGATCTGTTTGGCACGTTTTGCCGCCAACAGCACCAGTTCATAACGATTAGGCACCTTCTCCAGACAGTCTTCTATAGTCAACCTGGCCATATTATCTCCCCATCCTCAAAGCAAACGCGCCACAACGGCTCCGGGCCAAGTTCAAGACCTCGGGCCCTAATGGCAAGGATCATATAGCAATGGCGGCACGGTTTCAATTTTCCACCTCCTGACTGGACTGTATGCGACTGACCTGTGGATCCTCCCACGAACCGGTTACCTGATATTTCGCCTGCAAAAAACTGTTGATTTTCTTCGAGAACGTCTTCTCGAACAGAAAACGGTCCAGATAAAACACGACCCCCGCCCCGACCCCGACAGGACCCAGCAACGCGCTGAGCAGCGGAACGTTTTCCGACAGGCTCGGGGTAACCCACATCACCTGGTCATAGTCCTCGTCTATAATGCCGACGCGACCGATCATCGCCACCTGCGAAGACGGTGCCGTCAGCACCAGATTTTGAGTATAAGCATTGCCATCCTCAAGCACAAAGTCCCCGCTGATGCGATCAAACGAGAATCCCTTGCCGAACAGATCGGAAAAATCCAACGACAAGCGCCGCTGCAATGTTTGCAGATTGAGCAGCCCGATAAACCGACCCGTCGCGGATTCCACATCCAGCATCTGTCCTTTGCCTATATCGACATGGATCGAACCCTCCATCTCTCGCAGAGAAAAATCGGTGATCGACCCGGGCCAGGAAAGCTCCATTTTCAATTCGGTCTCAGCGCCGATAAACTTTTTTTCCGGGTATCCCAGTGCCTGCTGCAGACCGTGCAGTCGTTCCGAAGATGCCGTAACATTGAACATACAGGACGGTTGCTCACCGTGCGATGAGCAACCCCCACTGCCGTCGACCAGAACTCCATTGCGGGCAGCACGGAATTGTTCGATACGCAACCCGTCATCCCCGGTATCCAACTGGATCTGCGTCTTGCCAAAGTCCCAGTTGGCATATCTCATAGACGCGATGTCGACCTGAAGTGCAGGCATATTCCCGGACAGTGGCTGCCGCGCCGGGGCCACCGAGGTTTCTGCAGATCGACCGGCCTCGCCGGTATCCGAGAGTGCAGATAAAAACAGCCTTTGCAGATCGATTTGCCACACCCCGTCCAACTGTTGCGGTATCTTGATGACCCCTTCCACCTCCTCGCCCGCCAGACGAATCTCCATGCCGGATGGATCTCCATCAACGGAAACACCGACATCCCTGAGCGTTGCGCCAAGCATCCGGACGTGGTCTATGTGCACATCGACATCCGGGGTCAAACGCCACCGACCGGGGCCCGTACGGCGCGGCAGAATCGAGTGCCAGGCGGACACATCCAATGCCATCAGGCCGCCGCGCACATGCAATGTATTATCCCGGCGTTGCGGAACCGACCCCCCCCCCAGGCCAACACTGAGCGCATCCAACTGTGGTTCTTCCTGCTGGTTGCCAAAGAAGAAGTCTGCTCGATGCGTATCGTAGTGCAGCGACATCTGTTCGAGTCGCATTTCTTGCAGCGAGGCGTGCAGATCAAAGCTGCGCACCGTAGCGGCGTCTTTGTCAAACGGTGGCGGAAATCTCAATTGCAGGCCCTGTAGATCGGAGTGCAGATGCAGGCGTTTCGCACCTTTTTCATCTTCTTGCACGCCTAATACCCAGTCGCTTTCCCCTTCGATAACATGTTTCAACATCGGCATGACAGTGCGCAGATCAGGATGGAAGGCGAGCAGTTGGCCGAGCAGAAATTCTTTGGAAAATCGCCCTGACAACTGCATGTGCAGCGGCTGGGACAGACCTTTGTGCAGGGACAATTCCACCGGCAGCGTGTTGTATATGGCCCGCATTTCTTCGCTACGCATCCCCTGTGCATCAAAGACCACCGTACCTTCCAGCCCCTGCAGGCCCAGGCCTGTCTCCGACTCGACAATGGTGTCCGACAGATGTACCCGCCCGGCGACCTTATGGGGGTGCCCACTGCGGCTGATCCTGATATCCAGGTCCAGGTCCAGGTCCAGGTCGCCGGATAGATTCAGCCTGGCAAGCCGTTCCAGACCCGCCCGCCGACGCAATGGGCTGTCGAGGATAAACTGGCGCGCATCATCGCTGTGCCCGGACAACCTCCCGCTGACCCCCAGGCGCACACTGTCCGCACCGAGGTCCGCGATGCGCCATGCGCTGTTCCTGATGTCCGTCTCAAAAACGGTAGCGTGATTGGTGTGGGCAGTCAACTCGGCGTTATGTATCTGCAACTCCATATCAACGGCCTCCAGCGCCGGCCAGTGTGGATGGTATTTGATATGAGCATTGGAGATGTCTGCCGATACCTCAAATGTACCATCACCATCCCGATAGGGAAATTCCGCCGGGTCTCCTTGCAGAATGACGCTCGCGTGCTCAATGCTGCCATCGATAAAGGCGTCGCGGAACCAATCGCGTAACCGCTGACCGATCACCCGGGGCAGGTACTGGTAGAAGGAAGACAACGCCATCTGTTGCACAGAAAACCTGAAGTCCATCATCGGTCTGATTTCCCCTGCAGGAAACTGAAATTCTCCGCTGAGATCGAACGACAGCGGTGCCTTTTCCAACTGCAACCGACCAACCGACAACCGGGTCCCAACCTCATCGCGCAGCACGTCCATCCGTGCCTGAAACTGGCCCGTCGGCAACGGCCGGGGAAAGATCCGCGGCATGTGCAACTGAGCCACATCTCCTTCCAGCAGGAGCTGCGTGCGTTCGCCATCCCCGGAAAAAACACCCTCCATCCCCCGCAGAGACATCCCCTCTTCGGTACCCTGCCGACGCACCGTCAGTCCAGCGAAACGGCCTCGATGCCGGGAAATCTGCAAGCTGTCGTCTATCTCCTTCTGTAAAGTGAGTTCCAGTTCCTGCATATCGCCACCGACGTCGTACTCCGCCAGACTCTTCACCAACCATTCCGGGCCGACACGACTGAAGCGTAGCGCACCAAGCACGGTTTCCAAATGCAGATGACCAAACTCTGCCGAAACCCGCTCAAGCGTTCCGGCACGGGTCCACAACCGTAAGCGATGCTGTGCCGCAGGCCAGCGCCTTCCATTCAGCGTAAGCGCATTGTTTTTCAGCAACAACTGCCAATCATCCCCGTGCTGTCTTTGCAGTTCCGCAGACAGTTCCAGATGTCCAATATCCAAGCCGTGTCCTTCAGCAGACAGTACCCGCAGCCCGGTGGCACTCAGCGACGCCCGGGCAGTGCTTATACCGCCATCCTCCCAAACCAGCCACAAACGCAGGCGTCCCTTGTCCTGCGACAGCTCAGGCCAGGCGTTCGGTGCGGCCGCGTTTCTCTGTACCGCCACCTCCGGCAGATGAATACCGGCCAGCGCCGGCAAGGAAAACAATTTCAGCCATTGCGGTTGAGCCAGTTGCAGGTGCAACCGGCCACTCCCGCTGTGGAAAGGCATTGCCTTATCGACCCGCATTTCCAGCAGCATGTCCTCGCCATAGTCCGTAGGTGGGGCACTGCGTAGCGAGACATGCAAAGTCTGGTCATCGCTGTACAACCGTAGCTGTCCATCACGCAACTGCAACTGTTCCTGCCAATGGATATCCAGATCATCGATAAGAATATCCGGCATCTCGGGCAGATCGGAAATACCGAGCAGCATCCCCGGCAAGCCATCTTCGAGCCGCGGAGAACCGTCCGTTTGCGACCCCAGATGCAAATCCAGACGATGGATGGCAATGGCATCCACAACCAATCTGGCCCGCATCAAACTCTTCAGCGGATGGATATGGATCGAGACCAGCCCGGCATCAACACCCTTTCCCTGCCGGTTGGCCACGCCAAAACGTGCGTCTTTCAGGAGGAACTGTACATGCCATTGTCGCCACTCGGCACTGACCTCGGAAAAAAACACCGGCTGCCCCAGGCTACGATTCATGGCCTGCTCGATCGCTTCCTGGTAGCGACCCACATAGGGCAAAGCCAGTTGGAGCAGGCTCACCAGGCTCGCAAGCAGGATTATCAGAAATCCTAGCGAGTACCATGCAATGGCGATCAGGCGACGGATGTCCGGCATTATTACAGTGTTCGCGTGCGCCCCGGCGGGCCTTCCATCGCAACGGGGGCACAAAGTCTCTGCGGTTCGTATAGTTCAGGCACTGCGTCGACGGCTTGCAGTTTTACACAGTATACGGGCTGACACGTATTAAATCACCCGCATTTATCAATCACTCCCCCTTCAAAGGGAGTCGCAGCGGCCGAGCCGCAAGGCGATGGCCGCTGCGATGGGGGGAAACCGGGACCCCACTGTCTCACTGTCGTGAACCCGATCAGACAGTTGTGCAGGTTCAAACACATATGACACCGGCACAGCGCAGAGCAGAAGCCTCTATCCGACCCTATCCCCGAAGGGAAAGTAATGACGCAGGCGATCAAATGTCTTTGTGAAAACAACACGGCCGGGCCCGCCCAGTCTGTGGATGCGCCAGAATATTGATGGTACGATGCCTGTCCCGGTAGCTTGCTGGAGGCCCTCCGATTTTCGCTGAACTGAAGTCCGCTTTCCCTGATGTGCGAGTGATCACGGACGAAGAACGCTGCCGGGTATACGAATGTGATGGCCTGACCCTGTACCGACAAATACCGGGCTGTGTGGTCATGCCGGACAGCGTTGAGAAAGTGTGTCGCGTCATGCGCTACTGCCATCGACACCGCATCCCGGTGGTTGCGCGCGGCGCAGGCACCGGCCTGTCTGGCGGGGCACTGCCTCGGAAAGACGGTGTTCTGCTCAGTCTGGCGAGACTGAACCGCCTCCTTTGGATCGACCCCCAACGCCGGCTTGCACAGGTACAGGCCGGTGTCTCCAACCTGCGCATATCGGAACAGGCAGCCCCACACGGGCTGTTTTACGCCCCTGACCCTTCTTCGCAGGTGGCTTGTTCTATCGGTGGCAATGTCGCCGAGAACTCTGGTGGAGTACACTGCCTGAAATACGGTCTGACGGTAAACCATGTTCGTGCCGCACGCATGGTCGATGTTTCCGGAGAATTGCTGGAACTCGGCAGCCATGCGCCCGACTCTCCAGGCTATGACCTGATGGCATTGATTACCGGCTCGGAGGGCATGCTCGGCATCGTCGTTGAGCTCACCGTCAGATTGTTGCCAATTCCGCCCGCTTCCCACGTGCTGCTGATGGCCTTCGACACGGTGGAAGACGCCGCTGGCACTGTCGCAGCAATCCTTTCCGCAGGCATCATTCCTGCCGGTCTGGAAATGATGGATCAACCCGCGGTGGCGGCAGTGGAAACCTTTGTCCAGGCCGGATACCCGTTGCAGGCTGCCGCCATACTGATATGTGAACTGGACGGCTGCACGGAGGACGTGACGCATGAACTGAAACAGGTGCAAACCATCGCGGAACAGCATAACAGCTCGCTGACGGCGGTCGCACAGGATGCGGCGGAAGCAGCGAAATTCTGGGCCGGACGCAAGGCGACCTTCCCGGCCGCGGGGCGGCTGGCACCAGATTACTACTGCATGGACGGCACCATACCACGCCATCGGATCGGTGCAGTGTTGCGGCAGATTAGTGCTTTATCGAAAGAGTACGCGCTGGCAGTGATCAATGTCTTTCACGCCGGGGACGGCAATCTGCACCCGCTGATCCTGTATGACGCGGGGATCGCAGAGGAATGCAAACGTGCCGAGGCCTTTGGCAGCCGCATCCTGGAACTGTGTCTGGACAACGGAGGCACGATTACCGGAGAACACGGGGTCGGGTCGGAAAAGCTGCGTGAGATGTGTGTACAGTTTGGTGAGGAAGAGCTTGTACAGTTCCATGCCGTACGCAGGGCCTTTGACGAACACGGTCTGCTGAACCCGGGTAAGGGAGTGCCGACACTGAGCCGCTGCGCAGAATTCGGTGCCATGCATGTACATCACGGCCAATTGCCATTTCCACATCTGGAACGTTTCTGAGATATCCTCTGAACCCTGACCACATTGATCCGACCAGAAGACATGTCTGCGCAATCGATGCATCAGGAACTGGAAGCAGAGTTCAGCGCATGCATTCGCGCACGCAAAGGTCGACCGTTACGCCTGCGCGCCGGGGGCAGCAAGGATTTCTATGGCTGCCGCACGGATATGGGTAATGGCTGTGAGGTGCTGGATCTCAGCACCTATACCGGCGTGGTCGCTTATCAGCCAAGTGAACTGGTGGTGAGCGTGCGCGCCGGCACACGTCTGGATCAACTACAGCAGGCCCTGTACGAACAGGGTCAGATGCTCGCCTTTGAACCCCCGGCCTTTGCCCGGACCGCGACCATCGGCGGCACGGTAGCCTGTGGTCTCGCTGGCCCAGGGCGTCCGTGGATGGGGGCGCTCCGGGATTCCGTGCTGGGGATCCGTTGCATAAATGGCCGCGGGGAACGACTGCGCTTTGGTGGCCAGGTAATGAAAAACGTTGCCGGATTCGATATCTCTCGTCTGATGTGTGGGGCAATGGGAACGCTTGGAGTGTTGCTGGAAGTCTCGATAAAGGTGTTGCCCAGGCCGGATTGTGACAGGGCCTACCGTTATGCACTGGACAATCGCGCAGAAGCGGTACGCCTGATGCAGGACTGGGCCGGGTCGATGCCCGCCCTTTCCGCCATCTGCTTCGACGGCAGGTATGTGCATCTTCGGCTTTCTGGAAGAGAACAAACGCTGTCCCGCGTGGCACGCAGACCGGGTCTGCAACCGGACCCCGAGGGTCTGCGCTGGTGGCAACAACTGCGTGAACACAGCAGTGACTTCTTTGCCGGGGACACACCACTGTGGCGACTTTCGGTACCGCCGATGACAGTACTGGATACCGCACAAGAACCTTGCCTGATAGACTGGGCAGGGATGCAATACTGGCTGCGAAGTCAGCGACCCGCGACGGAAATCCGGGCACTGGCCGAACAGGTTGGCGGGCATGCGACACTGTTCCGTGGCGGTGAACGCCAGGCCGCGGTGTTCCATCCGCTGCCTGTCCCACTCCGGCGGCTGCATCAGCGCATACGGACAAGCTTCGACCCGGATCGGATATTCAATCCGGGCAGGCTCTACCCGGAGCTTTGAAGAATGCATCTCCGACCAGACGCTACCTTGACGGATGTCCCGGAAATGGCGGAGGCAGCGAATATCATACATAGCTGCGTACACTGCGGGTTTTGCACCGCGCACTGCCCCACCTATCAGCTTCTGGGCGATGAACTGGATAGCCCGCGTGGGCGAATCTACCTGATACGTGCACTGTTGGAGGGGAAACCGAGCAGCCGAAAGACCATGCAGCACCTGGACCGCTGTTTGAACTGCCGCGCTTGTGAAACCGCCTGTCCCTCCGGAGTGCGTTATAGCCGCCTGCTGCACATAGGCCAGCAGACTCTGCGCAAACGGTCACGAACACACCGTGCGTGGCCGCGCTTTCTGTGCCAAATACTCTCACAGCGACGGTACATCACCACACTGTATGCCGCAGGCAGGGCTCTGCGCCCACTGCTGCCTCGTGCCTGGCGCGTCCAGATCCCGGTACCACAGCCGGCAGCACCCGCCGCCAGTGTCATGACGAATGCGCAGACTGGCACACGCTCGGTCATCCTTTGTCAGGGTTGCGTACAGCAGGTCCTGTCGCCGGAGATCAACCAGGCTGCCAGGCTGCTGTTACACCGGCTGGGAGTCCGGACGGAGTCCCCCGTGAAAGAAGGCTGTTGCGGCGCGCTGCAATACCACTATGGAAGTACCCGGCTGGCGCTGCGGCAGGCACGGCACAACATCGATATCTGGTGGCCACACCTCCAAACGGGAACCGACATGATCCTGAGCACCGCCAGCGGCTGCGGCCTGATGATCAAGGAATACGGGGAACTGCTCGGAGACGACCCTCGCTACGCCGAACGTGCGGCTGAAATCAGCGCCCGCACACGGGACATTGCCGAATACTTCGACACTGCAACACTCGCCTGCCTGCAAGAACAACTGGCTGTGCGCCCCTCGTCGCTCAAGCTGCCACGCCTGGCTTGCCAGTGCCCCTGCACACTGCAACACGGCCAGGACCGGCCGGAACAGATGCCGGTACTGCTGCGGGGACTGGGGTTTGAGTTGAGTACAATACCTCCCGACGGGCATTGTTGCGGCTCAGCAGGGATCTATTCGCTACTGCATCCGGGCATCGCCCGGCGGCTGGGACAGCGGAAAGTACAACAACTGATGTCCGGGCAGCCGGATATCCTCGTTACCGCCAACATTGGTTGTCTGCACCATCTGCGAAAGTACAGCCCGGTCCCGGTTCAGCACTGGCTGAACGTGGTGGCTGACACCATGGCATCCGTTCCCGCAGACAACCACCACAAACCCGCGGCGGAAGGCAACACGGTGTGAGCATGCCACCTCATCAAACCGCGACACAGGCTTCCCAAGCATCGGCAAGTGGTCTATGATCCTTCAGCACACGCTCCAGCCATGGGATCATGATTATGCCTAGCGTTACCGAACTACTGATTATCCTTGTTATCGTCGCGCTACTGTTTGGCACCAAAAAGCTCCGCAGCATGGGAGGGGACCTCGGTGGCGCGGTAAAAGGCTTCCGTTCCGCACTGCAAGAATCCGAGACGGAAGAAGCCCAAAGGACCGCTGCCGAACAGTCGACGGAGATGGACACCTCCGCTCATGCGCAACAGCAGAGCAAAGACTAACATCGCCGTCACGCGCTACTCGTGTTCGACGTAGGTTTCTGGGAACTATTACTGCTGGCAAGCGTCGGCCTGCTGGTCATCGGCCCGGACCGTCTCCCTGCCGCACTGGCGCAACTTGGCCGGCTGCTGGCACATGCACGAAGCACGTTGCGCCTGTTCCAACGGGAACTGGAACAGGCGGCACAACTGGATGAAGGCGCAGACCTGCGTGAGCGCATGGAGCAACTGGAGCGACTGCGTGAGCAGGCCCCGGAACCACCCTCGAAACGCTAGCGGACGAACCGGATACGAAACCCGGGTCCGCTAGCCCTTGCAACCGACTGTAGCGGGATGATTCCGGCGGAGCAGGATCAACATCGCCCCCTGATTGAACACTTGCGGGAACTGCGTTCCCGGCTGTTAAACTCCCTCGTCTGCGTGCTGCTGGTATTTCTGTGCCTGCTACCCTTCTCCAGTTCGCTGTACACACTGCTGTCCCGCCCCCTGCTTGAGAAATTGCCACTGTACGGTGGTGGCATGATCGCAACACAGGTCGCCTCCCCATTTTTCACTCCGTTAAAGCTGTGTTTCTTCTTCGCGGTATTTGTCTGCATGCCATGGATTTTGTATCAGCTCTGGTGCTTCATTGCCCCCGGCCTGTATCGAAGGGAACAGCGGGCCGCTCTACCCATATTGCTCAGCAGTGTGCTGCTGTTCTACTGCGGCTGTTTATTCGCCTATTTCGTGGTGCTGCCACTGATTTTTTCCTTCTTCCTCGCGGTGGTGCCGGAGGGAGTGTCGTTGATGGCCGATATACACCACTACATGAACTTTGTCATCCTGCTGTTCTTCGCCTTCGGCATCGCCTTTGAAATCCCGATTGCCACGTGGATAGTGATCCGAAGCGGGCTGGCCAGTCGGGAAACACTGCGCAGAAACCGCGCATGGGTAATCGTCTTCGCCTTCGTCGCCGGCATGCTGCTGACACCCCCGGACGTGCTATCGCAGATACTGCTGGCAATCCCCATCTGGCTACTGTTCGAGATCGGACTGCTATTGAGCCGCTAGCGGCTCGCACAGAAAAAACACCCCGCAACGCGGCAAGGCTCGCATACTCATTAGCCCTCACGGCTCGCCTTTGGCCGCAAACTACGCTCACACAGAAAAACAACACCCCGCAACGCGGCAAGGCTCACCAGTACACGACTTACTCTTCACCCCTCGAGGAAGCGCGGCTCGCCTTCTCCTCCAGGCCGCTCCGGTACTGCCGGCGTTGCAGTTCCTCTATCACCTGCTGCAGGCTCAGCTTGTGCCAGCCAAGCAGCACCAGGGTGTGATACCAGAGGTCGGCCACCTCATGCACCAATTCCTCGCCGCCACCCGCCTTTGCCGCAAGCACCACCTCAATGGCCTCCTCGCCGAACTTTCTGAGTATATGGTTTTCCCCCGCCGCAAACAGGCTGGCTGTGTAGGAATGCTCCTCGCCAGCCTCCCTGCGCGCCTTGAGCCGGGCCTCCAGTTGATACAGAAATTCCTCGCTCATGGTTATTCTCTCCCGGCGGCATCTGGCACCGCGTTGTCGTCGCTGTCAATATCCCGCCACGCCCCGTCACGCCAGTGTCTGAAAAAACAACTCTCTTTTCCAGTATGACAGGCGCTGCCACCAACCTGACGGACTCGGATCAGCAATGCGTCAGCATCACAGTCCAGGCGGATCTCCTGAATGTGCTGTATGTGACCGGAACTCTCTCCCTTGTGCCACAGGCACTGTCTCGAACGCGACCAGAACACCGTCTGGCCCAGTTCCAGGCTTTGCTTCAAGGACTCCCGATTCATCCATGCCTGCATCAACACCTTGCCGCTGCTGTGGTCCTGAATGATCGCAGGCACCAACCCTTGCGGATTCCAGCGAAGCTGTTCCAGCCAATCCTCGGAACGGATACTCACAGACGCACCGTTATTCCGCAATCCGCCATGTGCCGCTTTGCCTCCCCGATGGTGTATAGTCCAAAATGAAACAGGCTTGCCACCAGCACGGCATCGGCCTGCCCCTGCATGATGCCATCGACCAGATCCTGCAGACTACCCGCCCCGCCTGAAGCGATCACCGGCACTGGTACCACCGCACTGATTGCACGTGTGAGTTCCAGGTCGAAACCGTCCCGTGTACCGTCGCGGTCCATACTGGTCAGCAGGATCTCCCCGGCCCCCAACTCGGACACTCGCGCCGCCCAGGAAATCGCGTCCAGCCCGGTACCACGCCGACCCCCATGGGAAAAGACTTCCCACCTGCCAGGACCGCTCTGACGCGCATCGATCGCGACCACGATGCACTGGGAGCCAAAATGCCCGGCGGCATCCGCCACCAGTTCCGGCCTCTCCAGCGCCGCAGTGTTGATGCTCACCTTGTCCGCGCCAGCATCAAGTATCCGGTGCATATCCTCCAGGCTACGGATGCCTCCGCCCACCGTCAGCGGAATAAAGACCTGTGCGGCAACCTGCTCGATCACATGGATAAGGGTATCACGCCCCTCGCTGCTGGCGGTAATGTCCAGAAACGCGAGTTCATCCGCCCCTTGCCGGTCATAGCCACGCGCCACCTCGGCCGGGTCTCCCGCATCCTTGATATCAACAAAACGTACACCTTTGACGACCCGGCCCGCATCCACGTCGAGACACGGAATGATTCGCTTCGCAACCATCAGGTGATACCGCAAAGTTCGTCCGCAAGGCACTGTGCCTCGCTCAGATCCAGTGTGCCGTCATAGAGCGCACGCCCTGTGATGACACCGTAGATGCCCTCCGCCTCCAGTGTGCACAGGGTGCGCACATCCTCCAGATCACGCACCCCCCCGGAGGCGATCACAGGCACCGACACCTGTCTGCTAATATCCAGCGCCGCCTCGGCATTGACACTGCTGAGCATCCCGTCCCGGGTAATATCGGTAACAATGAATGCGCTGACCCCATCCTCTGCAAAGCGCCGGGCCATGTCCGCCGCACTGTCCCCGGACAGCCGTAACCAGCCATCGGTCGCAACCCTGCCCTCCCGGCAGTCCAGTGCCACCAGGATGTGACCGGAGAACTCCGCACAGGCCCTGGTGACAAACTGCGGCGTGGAAACCGCACGGGTACCCAGAATAAGGTAACGCGCCCCGGCTTCCAGATAAGACTCCATCGTGGCCTCGTCGCGTATGCCCCCACCCACCTGCACCGGGATATCCGCACAGCGCTCGACTATGGCACGGATACGCTCCGCATTGACGGGCCTGCCTTGAACGGCACCATCCAGATCCACCACATGCAGGCGACGTGCCCCGGCCTTGAGCCAACGCTCGGCAACAACGAGCAGATCATCCGAGTAGACCGTTTGCTGGTCCATCCGTCCCTGGGCAAGACGCACACACTTGCCATCCTTGATGTCGATGGCAGGTATTAGCAGCACGGTTCAGCCGCCCCCAACGGGCCGCGACACCCATCCCGCCACCGGTACCACCCCAGCCTGGCTCCGGCGCCTTTCATAGACTGCGACTCAGGACCCCTGTGCACCGACCCGCAGTCCCCCCCTGTACCGACACCTCCCGATTTGTTGGTATTCATGCCATAACGATAACACGGCTTGTCGCTCATCCATGAGCGACAACGCCGGTTTGTCCGTCATCCGTGAGCGACAACGCCGGTTGTCCGTCATCCGTGAGCGACAACGCCGGTTTGTCCGTCATCCGTGAGCGACAACGCCGGTTTGTCCGTCATCCGTGAGCGACAACGCCGGTTGTCCGTCATCCGTGAGCGACAACGCCGGTTGTCCGTCATCCGTGAGCGACAACGCCGGTTTGTCCGTCATCCGTGAGCGACAACGCCGGTTTGTCCGTCATCCGTGAGCGACAACGCCGGTTTGTCCGTCATCCGTGAGCGACAACGCCGGTTTGTCCGTCATCCGTGAGCGACAACGCCGGTTTGTCCGTCATCCGTGAGCGACAACGCCGGTTTGTCCGTCATCCGTGAGCGACAACGCCGGTTTGTCCGTCATCTTTGCTTGGCCTGCGTCTCAACAACGCACGCCGTCCATCCTCGGTAAGGCCCCGGATATGTCCATGTCCCTGCCCTCCACGATGTTCAGCAATCTGGGGAACAGCCAGCACAGCGGCACGGCGTCCCCGCCCCTTGGAGATGGACTCGAGGATGCCACCTTCGCGCAGAACCTTGAGGATCCGCCGTGCGGTCGGATCCGGAATATCCGCTCCGGCAATGAATTCGGTGCTCCTGAAGACTGGTCGGTCGAACATCCAGTCCACCGCACGGATGGCGTATTGGGAATGCGTCATGTCGGTGACATCTTTCTTCATCCGATCATACAGGTTGAGAATACCCGTGGTCTTCTCCAGGTTGTCCTCGGCCTGTACTCGCACTGCTTCAAGGAAGAACCGGCACCATCCGGTCCAGTCGTCGTCGCGGGACACAGCGAGCAAACCATCGTAATAAGCATCACGCCGCGCCTCGAAATAGGCACTGATGTAGAATACGGGCGCCCGGATGAGCTCGCGCTGCCACAGGAACAGCGGCACCAGCATCCGTCCCAGGCGTCCGTTACCGTCCAGAAAAGGGTGCAACGCCTCGAACTCGGCGTGCAGGACGGCAAGCTGCACCAGCCGGTCGGGAGCATCTGCGTGGAGCCAATGCTCCCATGCGTTCATGGCGTCGGCAAGTCTGTCCGCTCCGATAGGGACGAATTTGGCGTCATCCATGCCGCACCCGGGTGGACCAATCCAGTTGGGTACACGCCGGTACGCGCCGGGCGACCGGCCCTCGCCACGCACCCCGGCGAGCAGTACGGCATGCGCCTCGCGGACAACGCGCTGGGAGAGTGGCAGATTGTCTTGCACAAGCAACTGCTCCGCCCGGCGCATGGCAGCCCGGTAATTGAGCACTTCGTGGATGTCCTTACCGCGTTCCGGCGAGGCAGGCTCCTGTCCGGCCTCGTATTCCAACACCTCCCCCATAGTGGCCTGCGTGCCTTCAATGCGCGAGGAAAGAACCGCCTCCCGGGTGCTCAAGGGCGCCAGCAAAACACCGGGGTTCGGGACGGCAGCAAGCATCCCGTCGTAACGCGCCAACGCCGCTGCCGCCGGGCCGATGAACGGGATCAGGCGCGGCCAGTCAATGCGGTCGTCGGGCGGGAACTTTCCCTGATGGTAATGGACGGCCGCCATCAACCCCGTCCGAGAGAAGCGCCGGGAATAGGTATGCGTTGCATGTCGTTGCGTCAGGTGCCTTCAGGCTCCAGCCAGTGAAACGGGCCGCCGCATGGCGGAAGCCCCGATCTCGCAAAGCCCGTATGCATTCTATGCCATCGCAAAGCCGAAGTGTAGCATCCGCGGCCCTTGACACTGGCACACGGCCTGACCACAAACGAGTACGTGCGTGGGAACACAAACCCGGTCACCGCCACCCGATACCTCAATCCGTCATGTCAGTCATCCGCTTGCCCGATAGTCTATAATCTACCCCGTTTTGAATTTCCGACCACCTCCGATAACCATGTCCGACCGTATCAAAATCAACGCCCTCGGCATTGACCGGGACCTCCATGAGCTTGTGGTCAATGAGATACTCCCGGGAACCGGTGTGGAAGCAGACCGGTTCTGGAATGGATTGGAGACCATCGTGAAGGAGCTGGAACCGAAGAATCGCGAGTTGTTGAACCAAAGAGACCAGATGCAGGCTGCGCTGGATGCCTGGTACCGGGACCACCCTGGGGATGGCAACTTCGAAGCCTACAGACAGCATTTGACGGAAATCGGCTATCTGCAACCGGAAGGGGACGATTTTCTGGTAAACACCCCTGATGTTGACGAGGAAATCACCACCATTGCCGGTCCACAGTTGGTGGTTCCTGTTGACAATGCCCGTTACGCGCTCAACGCGGCCAATGCGCGCTGGAACAGCCTTTACGATGCGCTGTACGGTACCGACGTGATCCTTGAGGTGCACGGTTGCAAGCGTACGGCAAAATACAATCCCGTGCGTGGTGCCAGAGTCATCGAATATGCGCGCAGGTTCCTGGATGCCACGGTTCCTCTTGCGGTGGGCAGTCACAGCTATGTTACCCAGTATAAGGTGCGCTCGGGCAGGTTGGTGGCAGTCATGGGTGACGGCACTGAGACCGGCCTGGGTGCGCGGGAGTGCTTCGCCGGCTTTCGTGGTGATCCGGAATCACCGGAAGCAATCCTCTTCCGGCATAACCATCTGCATATCGAGATACTTATCGGTGAGGGTTACTACATCGGGCGCGGTGATCTGGCGGGTGTCTACGATATACAGCTTGAAGCGGCCATTACCACCATCATGGATTGTGAGGACTCGGTGGCTGCTGTGGATGCTGCCGACAAGGTGCGTGTGTACCGTAATTGGAATGGCCTGATGAAGGGCGACCTCAGCATCGTGGTAAAGAAGGGAGAGGATGTCATTCAACGAGAACTGGACGGAGATCGACTATACACTGCACCGGACGGCTCTCAGCTCACGTTACCGGGCCGCAGTCTGATGTTCGTCCGGAATGTTGGTTCACACATGCATACCGACGCAGTGACCTGTGATGGCAACGAGATACCCGAAACCTTCCTGGACGCAATGGTCACGGTTGTATCGGCGAAACATGATCTGCTGGGCAACGGACGGTTCCGTAACAGCCGTAAGGGCAGTGTGTATATCGTCAAGCCGAAGATGCACGGGCCTGAGGAGGTTGCTGCCGCCGTGGAATTGTTCGGGCGGGTGGAGGATGCCCTTGGGCTTGAGCCGAATACACTCAAGATCGGCATCATGGACGAAGAACGGCGCACCACCGTCAACCTGAAAAAATGCATCCACGCGGCAAGGGATCGCGTTATTTTCATCAATACCGGCTTCCTTGACCGTACCGGTGACGAAATTCATACCTGCATGGAAGCCGGCCCGGTGTTGCCGAAAAACGATATGAAGTCCACACCCTGGCTGTTGTCCTATGAGGACTGGAATGTGGACAAGGGATTGGCATGTGGCTTGCCAGGCCACGCCCAGATCGGAAAGGGGATGTGGGCGGCGCCGGACAATATGGCCGCCATGATGGAACAGAAAGTTGGCCATCCACGGGCGGGAGCCAGTACCGCCTGGGTCCCCTCTCCGATGGCGGCAACGCTGCATGCCATGCACTATCATCAGGTGAATGTGCAACAGCGTCAGCGGGATCTGAAGCAGGCACAAAGCGGGAGCCTTCAGGATATCCTGACCATTCCCATACTGAGTGATCGTAAGCTGTCGGATGGCGAAATCATCCAGGAACTGGAAAACAATGCCCAGGGCATCCTCGGCTATGTGGTGCGCTGGGTCGACCAGGGAGTGGGCTGCTCCAAGGTGCCGGATATCAGTGATGTCGCGTTGATGGAGGATCGGGCCACATTGCGGATATCAAGTCAGCATATCGCCAACTGGCTGTACCATGGTGTCTGCACAACGGAACAGGTGATTTCGGTGTTCGAGAAAATGGCCGCCGTGGTGGATCGCCAGAATAGCAAAGACCCGAATTACATCGACATGGCTCCCGCTTTTGATGGACCGGCATACCGGGCCGCACTGGACCTTGTGTTTCGGGGTCGTGACGTGGCCAATGGCTATACCGAGCCGGTGCTGCACGCCCGACGCCGTGAGGCCAAGGCGTTGCGTGGGCGGCGTTAAGCCGGTCCCACTACGCAACGGGATTCATGTGCCTTAACTACGTCTCATGCCATGCCGCATGCGCGGCCATTTGCCGCATGCGCGGCCATTTGCCGCATGCGCGGCCATATCCGCGTCGCGTCCAGCTTTTGCGTAACCTCCGGGTCGATCTCGTCCTCCGGCACATGGCGGGCGAGTTCGTGGAAACATGTCTCGCATCCCGGGGCGCCACAAGCCAGGAACCTCTGCTTAGGTAGTGATTACTCAGGCATTGCCGATGAGTGATGCTCCACAATCATCCAGCGTTGACCGTTCCAGCGATATACGAAAGTGAACCGTGCCTGCACGGATGAATCGTCTCCGAAAGTAAAGGTATAGATGCCAGAATTTATGGCAATCTCGTCAAAGATCCGGACATTTTCTTCATCAATTTTCCCCATAGGGCCTTTGGCGAGGAATTGAACAAAATAATCTGCAATTTCCTCGCGATTGTGTCTCACTCTATTGGACACGGTCGGAAGCAGAATGGCTGTGCCTTCTTCATAGAGGGTAGCAACCTTTTGCGGATTTCCAGTTTGTAACGCACTATTCCATTCATCGAATAACGCTGTTATATCTGCTTTCGTATCCTGGGCCAGACCCTGGGTAAAGGGCAGGCCGAGCAGGAGTGCGGCGACGGCGATACGCAGAACTCCCGCGGCGTCACGCACACGCCTGGCGGCACTGCGTCGGGGTTCAAGTGACAGGGCAGGAAGCTCTCGGCTAACAATCTCGTTTTGCCCGGTTATCTTCATAATCAGGTTGCTCCATGTGGAAGTGGTGAATTGAAATACCTCTGCCAACCTTTCGACAGACATCCAGAGAACTATGCCGGAATTTCACTTTTTCCACAACTGGCGAGCCGGCAAGTGAACGCGATCCAGCGCCGGTTATCCTGCCCTTAACGGTTTGCCAACCGCAATTTACTGACAGTAAATGCCCCGAAATTCGTATCCCGGCCACATTCAGCAGGTGAGGCAATTTGTTCTGACCTGCCCCCGTCGACGGGTCCAGTTTGAATGTTAGTGCATTGACGATTTCTCTGCCATGCTGGCTGTCGTCCCATGAGGACTGGAATGTGGACAAGGGATTGGCATGTGGCTCGCCAGGCCACGCCCGGATCGGAAAGGGGATGTGGGCGGCGCCGGACAATATGGCCGCCATGATGGAACAGAAAGTTGGCCATATCGCTCCCGCTTTTGATGGACCGGCATACCGGGCCGCACGGGACTTTAGTGTTTCGGGGTCGTGACGTGGCCAATGGCTATACCGAGCCGGTGCGGCACGCCAGACACCGTGAGGCCAAGGCGTTGCGCGGGCGTCAAGCCGGTGTCACTACGCAACGGGATTCATGTGCCTTAACTACGTCTCATGCCGTGCCGCATGTGCGGCCACTTCCGCGATCGCGTCCAGCTTTTGCGCAACCTCCGGGTCGATCTCGTCTTCCGGCACATGGCGGGCGAGTTTGTGGAAATGCGTCTTCTGCATCGGATTGCCACGACCGAGTTTGCTGAAATAGACCTCGAACAGCGGCCCAAGAAACTCGTCGCTCACCTTCACATCATCGCTCCAGGGAGAGCCCTTGCGCAACTTGTGCATGGCTTCCGCAACCTCCGCTATGGCGTTGCGCATCGCCTCCAGCCGTGCCTCTGCCTCGCTTTCCGTCAACAACGGCAATGGCGGTTCCGCAGACGCGGACTCTCTCGCATAGGCCTCGAGTGTGGCTTGTGTACAGAGATAATTCTCTATTTCCCGCTTGCTCCAGCACAACAGCTTCAGCGGCCCGGCACTCGCCTCTCCTTCCTTGATGTCGTCCAACAGCATCAGGCCAGCCAAATCAGGCAGCGCCTCCCGCAGACCGTAGTAGTGCGCTTCTGCTCGGCTTTGCTGGTTGCACACGTAGTGAACAAAGGCCCGTTCCAGTGCCTTGATGGCCTCTTCATGGCCCAGACGTTTGGCAAACGACTGCAAGATCGCGAGGTCCGTGGGGCCTTCCAGATACAACACCCATCCGGTTTGTTCCGCCTGGTAGTATTGTTCGAACCCGATGCTGGCAAGCGCCTTTTGCACCTGGCTCTTGTTTGCAATCCGATGCGGCCGACCCACAAAGGCGATGACCGCGTCTTTCCCTGCCGCCTCGTTCAGCAGGACTTCCGAGTGACTGGCCGCGATGATCTGATTTCCGCCCACCGCGGCCGCTTCCGTGATCAGTCTGTAAATTTGACGCTGACGCAGGATCTCCAGATGCGCATCGGGCTCGTCCAGCAGCATGACCGACCCCGGGTTGGCATGCATGTATGCCAGGATCAACAGGGTTTGCTGCAAGCCCCGTCCGCTGGAAGACAAATCGAGACGCACATCCCGCTCCGTGTATCCCATCGTGATCTCGCCCCGTTCTTCCACATATTGCGGCTTGTCGAGTTTGGCGCCAAAAAGTTCTTCGATCTGCTCCGAGAGCGCTTCCCATTTATCCGGGGCATGCTCGGAAATCCGGTAACACAGGTTGCGCAGCACCTCTGCTGTTCGTCCCTCTCCGACACGAACATTCACCGCGCCCTGATCGAGCCGGGTCTCCATGGCGGCAAGCCCGGACATCGATGGAAGCAGTGCCACCTGTACCGATTTCAGTTCCTCCGGAACGGGCATCCGGTCCGAACTGTCGTTCGGGTCGCGTCTGAGTGGCCGGCAGTAAAAAGATTCCTCATTCGCGTAGTCGAACTCGATGCCGCATGTCCATTCTTTGTCCTTCGTGACACCATCGACGATGATATCGATACGAACGTTCTCTACGCCCTTGTTGCTCGCGCCTTTTCGGGAGGCACGCACCTGAAGCCCGCGCCATAGCTGAATGGCGCTCGGATGGGGTATGGACAACAGGTCCCGGCGATTTAGCGCGACCCCCGGGCGTTTCTTCGGCACGTCTTCCTCTTTGGGGCGCTTCTCATTCCAGCGTTTCACGCCGATATCCCAGAGCGTCAGCGCCTGCATCGCCGAGGTCTTGCCCGAATTGTTCGGACCGATGAATACGATCGGGTTCCCCAATTCGATCTCGGCGTCATCAAACCGCTTGAAATTGCGAATCGTGAGTTTGGTGAGCATATTAGGTCCCGGAAACCTTTCCCGTGTATTCAGAGACAGTGCCACAGAGATGCGTTTGGACAGCAGTGTAGCATGACGGCCCGGGCACATTCACAGATTTTCCTTCAGCCGGAATGGCCATCTATCAAACAAGCATCACCCCTGTCACAATGCCTTTACAAAGGCACCGCGCTGTGCACAGCGCTCTCGCCGTTCAGGCCTTACCACTTTCCTGGCGTGAAACGACGCCCTTCAACCAACTCCTGCCGAACTCGGCGTATTCCGGATTGATCTCAATGCCCAGGAATTCAATGCCCAGTGTGCCAGCCACCACGCATTCAGAACCCGAGCCGGAAAAGGGCACAAGAACCCTGCCCGAGCTTCCATTTATCCTCGACCGCAGCAGGCGTTTGGTCAACGCACGCGGCTTTTGTGTCGGGTGTTTCAATATCTCGTGTCCCCGATGTTTTTCCAGTTCGTCGGGCGGCTTGACTTCCCCGCCACAGTCGCGACAGAAAAACCACCTTTCAGCACGGCCCGCCCCACCAGCAAGGGCGGGAACCGCGATGACATCACGCGGCAAGGCCCCGCCGTGATCATTATATTGCGTCTTCCTGACACCACGACTGTACCTCCCCCTGGTGCCATTCCTCGGTTTGCCGACACATTTCAGGAAGTGCCGTGTGTATGGCTCGCGCATCTGTTCAACCTCCAATGTGGGCCGCTTTGTCCCTGGCTTCCACAAACACAGTATCGCCTCGTGCGACCGTTGCCAAAAACGCGACGACGGTACCGCTTTGTTGGTGTAATGCCAGGCCAGCCAACGCTGTTCTTCTATCGGGTATTCAACCGCCACCCGTGCCAATACCTCGTGAAAGCCGTATACGTAAATGAGCCCACCATCCGCCAGTAGCCGGAAACACTGTGTAAGCCACTGCTTGCACCAAGCCACATAGTCTGCCATTGACAGCTTGTCGCTGTTGTTACCAAAATCCTTTCCGATGTTGTACGGGGGGTCGGCGATTACCACATCGTACCGGATAGCACTCCGCTGTTTTCTCAGAACTGCTATGGCATCGCCCGTGATTATCCGTGAGCAAAACCCCTTCGCCTTGCAACGTGTTCCCGTTACATCCAGACCCGTTGGCATGTTCTCTTTCTGCTGGAAGCCTCGTGTGCTTGAAGTCATGCGCCACATATCCCGAGGATATGGTCGCTCACGGTGTCCTGTGCGACGATCAGGGACGCCCGTTTGCATGGTGGGTCTAATGATACTCTTTCCTGACAGGCATGGAACTCCTTTATTTAATCCCCTGGTATTGCACCGAATGTCATCGTGCCTCGTCCAGGCGGCGCAGCCATTCGCTAATGACTTTTACTCCGCGCCGCTCGCCGCGGTATCGAGACATCGCCTGCCGCAGCACGGTCACCTCCATCTTGTGCGCTTTCAGTTCCATCGCGTGCCCGGTCAACCAGTCCTCGATGCGGGCAGGGTCGAATTCCGGATGAAACTGAAACGCAAGCGCATGCCTGCCGAACGCAAACGCCTGGTTATCGCAAGACGGCGTATACGCCAGTCGTTCTGCACCGGCAGGGAGGTCACAGGCATCGCTGTGCCAATGCCATGCCAGCGGCGATGACGCGAATGGCTCGAGACACGACGCCTTCCCTTCCACGGTGAGCCGGATCGGTGCCAGACCGATTTCGGTCACCCCCGGACGGATGTCCGCTCCCGCGGCCTTTGCCATCAATTGTGCGCCAAGGCAGATCCCGAGGGTCGGCAACCCCGCATCCAGACGTGCGCCGATCAAACGCAGTTCCTCGGTCAGAAACGGATACTCCCGCTCCTGGTAAACACCAATCGGCCCACCCAACACCACCAACAGATCCGCCGCCTCGGCTACCGCAAGGCGATCGCTCAGATGCCACGCATTGGCGTGGTCGATCGCAAAACCGGCCGCTATGACTGGGCGTTTGAACACCCCCAGGTCCTCGAACGCCACGTGCTGGACAACCAGCGCCCGCTTCATGTCTGCGGCACCCTGCGCCGGCGGCTACGAAACTTCGGCTACAACCGCCGCCACGGATTTTCCATCGATCACTGCCTGTATCTCCGCGCCCAGGACCAGGTCATCGACAGCACCAAACTGATGTTTCCGCACACAACCATTCTGATCGAGCAGGATCAAACTCGGCGTACCCCGCATGCCGAAGGCATGCATGGTTTGCGGCAACCGATCCGTCCCCTGTGCATCGATCGCGACCGGAAATCCGATTCGGTATTCATGCAGAAACGCGGCCAACGCCGCCCGCGAACCTTGTGCCTCATGGTGTTCAAAGACCGTATGCAGGCCGATGACAACCACGTCGTCCGAACGGAAACTGGCGGCCACACGCTGGGCCAGCGGCAATCCATGGGCGACACACCCCGGACACAACATCTGAAACGCCTCGATCAACACCACCTTGCCCCGCAGTGCCGCCAACGTCAGCGGTTCCGAGTTCAACCACTCCGACACCGAGAGTTCCGGCGCAACCGGAAACTGTTCGCTCATAAATAAAACCCTTTGGCTTCCATCTGCATTGCGCGGATACTATTGGGATTGTCGCTTGAAAGTCAAGCGCATGGACGCAGGTCTGAAGCCGCGCACACGCCCACCGTCCCCGTTGGCAAACATCGCTCCGAGGCCCGGCCGTCTCCAATCCTGACAGGCATGCGGTGTTACCGTTACCGGCTCATTCCTTTACACCGCCGCCCACCTCTGTCACTGGCGGAGAGCGCTCACCACGAGCCACTGGCGGCGGAAGCCGGCGCCCCGATCTGCTTCATCAGGTCGTCATCCCATTCCCCTTCCACCATGAAGTGCGCGGTCGCACCCAGGTCCACCGCCTCGATCAGGTTGTGGTTGACGTAAGCGTACACGCCGGGTTGCAGAAAGGTGTAGATGGCCGCGCCCGCGGAACCACCCCGGATGAACCAGGTCTCCAGGTCTTTCGCCGGCGGGTTGGCGAACTTGCCCTTTTCCCAGACATAATCTCCATGCCCACCAATCAGATGGGGCCGCGTGTCCCGATTCGCCTGCGAGTGCACGATCAACACCGTCTCCCCCACTTTTGCCTTGAGAGCATTCTCTCCGGTAAGCGCACCGACCTTGCCGTTAAACACCACATGTGTCGGGATGAGGCCTCGCATGACCTTCAAGGTATCGCTATACGAGGCGAGGTGTGAATCATAGTGCCTGTAGTTTCCGTCCTTATCGCGGGGAATGTAAAAATCGTTTTCACCGACATAGTAAATGCGGTCATACCGTATCGGCTCACCGTCCCTGTTCTTCAGCCCGTCACGCGGCAACACCATTATGGCGCCACTCATGCCTGAAACCACGTGCCACGAAATCATGGACCCTCCCGGGGCACAGTGATAGATGAAAACACCGGGGCGCGTTGCCTTGAACCGCAATTTGACCTGTTCCCCCGGCTTGACCAGCGTCAGATCGCCTCCCCCCAGCGCCCCGGTGGAGGCGTGGAAATCAATGTTGTGCACCAGCGTGTTGGTTGGCAGGTTGATCAATGTCAATTCAACATAGTCGCCTTCGTGGACAACCATGAACGGGCCGGGGACCGTACCGTTGAATGTCATCGCTTGAAGTTTCGTTCCCTTGTTATCAATCTCAATGACTTTTTCCTCGGTCGTCAGCGTGAACTCGACAACCCTTGGGCCCGAACCGGCAACCTGCTCATGCTCATGCACGAAGGGCGGTGCAACCAGGGTGATTTTTTCCCGGGGCAGCGCGGCAATGTCGGCTTCTGTGGCAAACGCCTGCGGGAGCGGCAACAAGGCCACAAACACGGCCGCCGCGGCAACGGCCAAGGTCCATCGCTGGATTTTGCAGTAAATCATCATAGTAACCTCCTCATATGCAGTCAAACATTGCAGAACCGGGTCACGACACCGGAACGGGCGATGCGCTCCCCGGGCAGCATTATTGTGCATACCTGGAAAATCATACGCCTTCCTTCTCGACTTTCTATCCGCTTCCGTGCCTGAAACTCGGGCATTCAAGACAATCTTGCCACCAGCCGAACGGTCGGCGGCGAGATCGAGATACGGTTCTTGTGCCGTGTGTAAAAAGACCTTATTATGGCTCGCCCCGCACCAACTCTTAACTGCGAGACAGTAACAATGGCTATCTTCTCCATCGATGTAACAGCCTTACGGGACTATCATTACGAAAAAGTTAATAATTCCCATAGGGGCGCCTCCGTGACTGGCGCATGCCTCCGGCGTGTGGCGACCGGCGCGGTTCTGGCCGTCTTGACGACGCTTCTAGCAGCCCCGCCACCCACCATGGCACAGACCTGCACGTCCACGCCGAGTGTGACAGGCACCCCAGCGGACACCCCATCCACCTGGGTCTTCAGCGACACCTACACCTCCGGCATCGACTGCGAAGACCTCACGGGTGGGCTGACGCTGACCGTCGAGGCCGACGCGAAGCTCGGCACGGCAGACACACCCATCTCCACCCACGCCATCAATCTCGATTCCCTGACCGACGGCGACAACGACATAACGATCATCAACAGCGGGACGATCCACACGACCAGACGCGCCATCAGGATCCTGCACGACGGTGCCGGCGCGATGAAGGTGGAACACAAGGCCGGCAAACTCGTCGGCACCGGGCTGAACAGTATCGGCATCAGCGCCAATCACAGGGGCAAGGAGAACACGGCGACCGACGGCATCCACATCGTCTCGAACGCCGACATCGAGCTTTCGGACACCGATTCCACTTCTCGTCTAGCCATCTTTGTCACTACTTTGTTTGCGGAGGCCGGAACGACGGTCCCGATCACGATCGATGTAACGGGCGGGACAATCAGGAACGGAAACCCGATCTCCGGCACACCAAACCCCCGAGGAAGCAGCGGAACCAGCGGCATTATTGTAGATCAATACACCAAGGGCAAGGTCGCCATCAACATTGCCGGCGGCGCGATGATCGATTCGCGCAACCGCGGCATCTGGGTGGATTTCGATCAGGACAAGGGGGAAGGCGACATCACGATCACCAACAGCGGCCGGATCGTCACGGATCACTACGGCGTGGGTGTCCACCACCATAGCGTCGGCAGGGTGAGGGTGGCACACAGCGCCGGCGGCCGGATCGAAACGAAAACCGCCAATGCATGGGATTCCGGCATCAACGTCTACTATCACGGAACCGCACGCGAGGATAAGGAAGGAGATGCGCGAAGCATCACGATTGAATCGGCCGGCGACATCGAGTCGGCGAACTTCGGCATTCTCGCCCGGGCATACAACCTATACCAGGTAGACAAGAAGATCCCTATCTCGGTTCACGTGCAGGGCGGCAAGATCGACGCCGGGCACCACGGCATCTACGCCGCGACGCGGCGCTTCCATCCGGGCCCCTCCGACGCCTACACCCCGGATTCTCCTGACGACTACATGAAGGTTCGTCTCTCTCCGGATCTCTCCGCCGAGGGATATGCCGGCGGAGAGATCAAGGTCACGGTCGACCAGGGCGCGACAGTTACGTCGAAGCGGGGGGACGGCATCCATGTCGAAGGCGGAGCTGTCACCATCACCAACAGCGGCGAGATCGTCGCGGACCTTAGCGGCATACAGCTCAAAAACCGAACTGTCGGCAAGATAAAGGTGATGCACAACGCCGGCGGCCGGATCGAAACGAAAAACGCCAACGAAATGGAAAACGCCAACGAATGGAATTCCGGCATCAACCTCTTCTATGAGGGAAACGCACGAGAGGATGGGGAAGGAGATGCCCGCAGCATCGAAATTGTCTCGGCCGGCGACATCACGTCGGCGAGCCGCGGCATTCTTGCCCGGGCATACAACCAATACCAGGTAGACAAGAAGATCCCTATCTCGGTTCACGTGCAGGGCGGCAAGATCGACGCCGGGCACCACGGCATCTACGCCGCGACGCGGCGCTATGATTCCAGCAACAGCAACACGCATACGCATTCGGAATATGCCGGCGGAGAGATCAAGGTCACGGTCGACCATGGCGCAACGGTCATATCGAAGCGGGACGGCATCCATGTCGATGGCGGCCTGCTCGAAGGCGAGATGCGTGCCCAGACAGTGACCGTGCGCGGCGAGGTCGAGGGCGGCACCGGCGAGTATGCCGGCGTGCACATGGTCAAGGGCGGCACCGTCGTCGTCGGGCCGCAGGCGCATGTATGTGCACTGTCCGACACGGCGATCAAGGCCAACGCCCCGGGCGACATGGTTGTCATCCTGGAAAAAGACCGCAACGGGCTGGTCGGCCATGTCGAGGGCAAGATCCTCAACGCCGCGACGACAATCTTCAAGACCCGCGTCGGGGCGACCGGCGCGGCAATGGACCTGTCGGTGGGCGACACAATCAATACGCGCATCGCGCAGGAGAAAGGCATCTATGACACCGTGAATCAGACCACACTGGAAACGATCACGGGCGGCTACGAGTTCAAGGAACAGCCGCTGTCCCGCTTCTACCATGACCGGGCGCGGGTCTACGAGGCACTGCCGTCGGTGTTGCTGGACCTGAACGGGCATGTCCCGTACCGCACTGCGCAGACAGTGGTAACACACGCTGGCGATGGCGTGGGCTCCTGGGCGCGTATCGTGGGTGGTGACGGCAGGCGCCGTATGGATCAAGCCACCACCTCGAAGGGCTATCTTGGCAAGAAACTGGCCTGGGATTTGTCGCACTATGGTATCGAGGCGGGCATCGACTTCCCCGATGTCGACAAGCCGCTGCAGTTGGGGCTGAGCCTGCACCACCGGCAGGGACAGGCGGTAGTAAAGGACGGCGGCAAGATCGAGGTAAGCGCTACCGGCGTTGGCGTCTCGGCGATGTTTCGCAACGAGACCGGTCTGTATATGGACGGGCGCCTCTCGTACACCGGGTTTCATGACATCGATATGAACTCCAGCGAACGCGGTACGCTGGACTCCGATTTCTCCGGGATGGGCTACGGGGTCGACGTGGAAGGCGGCAAACGCATGGCGCTAAAGGGCATGGACGGTGTGACCTTGACCCCACGTGGTGGCCTTTCCTGGTCATCGGTTGATATCGACGACTTCGATGACTTGGCGGGGGTCCAGGATAGCGGCCGGGTCTCTCTTGGTTCGGCGACAAGCCTCAAGGGGCGCTTCGGAATACTGGCCGAGACCGGGTTCGGGGGCCTGGGACCCGGGCGGGACGGGCGTTTGTTCGCGTCGCTGGATGTGGAACATGAGTTTTCGTCGGACCGCAATGTGATGGCGTCAGGAACAAAACTTTCCTCGGAGGCGGAGGCGACCTGGGGCCATTTTCGCCTCGGTGGCACGGCAAGTTGGAACAACAGCGTCATGGGCATGGTGACTCTCTCCGGAGAGGGGTTTTACGCCACCGCCGGCGACGGCAACACGGACCTCGGCGCTGCCATCACCCTCAGCCTGCGCTTCTGATCCGGAAGCCCGGCCCGGCCAGCCGTGCGGCAGGTTCGGTCGCCATACCAGCAACACCCTCGTCGCTGTCCTGCAGGCGCCGAGATTCGGTCTTGTGCCAAGTGCCGGATGAGGCGCCTTACCCCGACCGGGCAGAGCAACCCCATAACGCATCCCGGTCTCTAGTTCCAAACCCGGACACGTTTGCGCCCCTGAAACTCGGGCATTCAAGACGATCAGGACCGGCAAAACGGCGTGCGGTTGCGGCGGCGATCAGCCGGCTATATAATAAAAAACTTCCAAAACAGAAAAACAAATCCAGCCAATCGAGTAATCAATGACAACGACCTACATAATTCAAAGCAATAGCACCCGGCCTACACTTGTTTGGGGGGAAACAAACGAAAAACCACGTGCTCGATTCCAAAATTCCCCCGTGACTGGCGCATGCCTCCGGCGTGCGGCGACCGGCGCGGTTCTGGCCGTCCTGGCAACCCTGCTGACAGCCCCACCGCACGCCATGGCGCAAACCTGCACGCCCGCCGGCACCGGCACACTGCCCACAGCTACCTACACGGGCGCAACCTACGCCGACGGCATCCGGTGTACCGACCTGACGGGTGGCCTCACGCTAACCGTTTCCCCCTCCGGCGAAGAGACGACCGTCACTACGACCACTACAAACCATCCCTCTGGAAGAAACGCAATCGATGTGATCGGAACGGGCGCCATAACGGTCGTCACCGAGGGCAAGACAAAAATCCTTGACGGTCGCCGAGAGGACCCTGACAATAGCTTCGGAATCCGCGTGAACAATGACGACGCGACCGGGGGTATCACAATGACCTTGGGTGCTGACACCGAGGTCGGCACAGCAACCATGCCCATAGGCGTCAGCGGCGTGGGAGGCTTTATCGGTAAGGTTGTGGGAGGCGCCTTCGCAAGCCCAAACCCCGCCGCTGCCAACGACAACGACATCACCATAGTCAACCACGGCAAAATTCATGCAGACGCATCCGGAATTTTCACTTGGCACCTGGGAACAGGCGACACTACGATCACGCTGTCGGAAACCAGCGTGATCAACGTGCTGTCTGGAAATAATATGCTTCCTGGAATTGATGCCAGGACCTCAGGAAACGGGGCTATCACCGTCACCAACAATGGCAAGATCTCGAGTGATGGAGAAGGTGTCTATACCGTCGGGGGAAACGACGTCACCGTCACGCATGCTGGTGAGATCGACCGAGCGAGAGATGGCATTCGTGCTTCTAATGAAAACCCCTCGACCGCCGCCACCGTCGAAGTCACGCTCAAATCCGGCGCACGCATCGGCACGGACGGAGACAGCCCGACCGTGACAGGAGATGGGGTGCATGCTTCTGGAGAAGGCGCGCCAGCCTCGATGGGGCATGAAAGAAAGGTCGCCGTGACCGTCGAGGCCGGCGCACGCATCGGCACGGACGCGACCGCCGTTGGCGAAAACGGTATCCTGGCCGGTATATCCAGTGGAAGCTACGAGGGCGCCATAACGGTCATCACCCGCGGCAAAATCCACGCGGGCAGCTCCGGTGTCAACGTCGAGCATCTCGGCTCCGGTGTCGCGACGGTCAAGCATCTCGCCGGCAGCATTGTCGCGAAAGCGGTGAAAGCACAACCAGATATAGGGAAAGCCGAAAACGACGCAGTCGGCTCCGGTATCCGTGTTCACTACAAGGGGCAAAACCATACCGAGAGCGACGATACCGGTCAACGCGACCGCATAATGATCGAGTCGGCCGCCGACATCGAGTCGGCGGGGCACGGCATCCATGCCTATGTGGCAAACGCCTTGAGAGGCAATAGTGATAACGAGAAAAAGATCCCGATCACCGTCGCAGTAACGGGCGGCGACATTAATGCCCGGCATTACGGCATCTACGCCGCGACGCGCTCAATTGACGAAAGCGGAGCAATGCCCGTATATGGAGAGAGCGCAGGCGGCAAGATCACCGTCACGGTAGACCATGGCGCGACAGTTATCGCCAGCAAGGACGGCATCTATGTCGACAGCGCCGAACTCACGCCCATGGGCGAGACGCAAATGCGGGCGCAGACGGTGACTGTACGCGGCAAGGTCATGGGCGGTGGCTCGGCCGACGACGGGACCAAGTACGCCGGTGTGCACATGGTCAAGGGCGGCACCGTCGTCATCGGGCCAAAGGCGCAGGTGAGCGCACAGTCTGGCACAGCGGTCAAGGCCAACGCCCCAGGTGACATGGTTGTCATCCTGGAGAAGGATGCAGACGGGCTGTTCGGTCGTATCGATGGCAAGATCCTCAACACCGCGACGACAGTCTTCAAGACCCGCGTCGGGGCGACCGGCGCGACAATGGACCTGTCGGTGGGCGACACGCTGGACCGACGCGGGGACACAAAGGGCGTCTACGATGAGGTGTATCCGCTCAAGCTGGCGACGGTCACGGGCGGTCACGAGTTTCAGGAGCAGCCGCTGTCCCGCTTCTACCATGACCGGGCGCGGGTCTACGAGGCACTGCCGTCGGTGTTGCTGGACCTGAACGGGCATCTCCCGTACCGCACCGCGCAGACGGTGGCGACATACACTGGCGATGGGGTGTTGGGAGTAGCCTGGGCGCGTGTAGGGGGCGGTGATGGCAGGCGCCGTATGGATCAAGCCACGACCTCGAAGGGCCATCTTGGCAAGAAACTGGCCTGGGATTTCTCGCACTATGGCATCGAGGCGGGCATCGACATTCCCGTTGTCGACAAGCCGCTGCAGTTGGGGCTGAGCCTGCACCACCGGCAGGGGCAGGCGGTGGTAAAGGACGGTGGCAAGATCGAGGTGGGCGCTACCGGCGTTGGCGTCTCGGCGATGTTTCGCAACGAGACCGGTCTGTATATGGACGGGCGCCTCTCGTACACCGGGTTTCATGACATCGATATGAACTCCAGCGAACGCGGTACACTGAACTCCGATTTCTCCGGAATGGGCTACAGGGTCAACGTGGAAGGCGGCAGACGCATGGCGCTAAAGGGCATGGACGGTGTGACCTTGACCCCGCGTGGAGGTCTTTCCTGGTCGTCGGTCGATATCGACGACTTCGATGACCTGGCGGGGGTCCAGGATAGCGGCCGGGTCTCCCTTGGTTCGGCGACGAGCCTCAAGGGGCGCTTCGGTATACTGGCCGAGACCGGGTTCGGGGGCCTGGGACCCGGGCGGGACGGGCGTTTGTTCGCGTCGCTGGATGTGGAACATGAGTTTTCGTCGGACCGCAATGTGATGGCGTCAGGAACAAAACTTTCCTCGGAGGCGGAGGCGACCTGGGGCCATTTTCGCCTCGGTGGCACGGCAAGTTGGAACAACAGCGTCATGGGCATGGTGACTCTCTCCGGAGAGGGGTTTTACGCCACCGCCGGCGACGGCAACACGGACCTCGGCGCTGCCATCACCCTCAGCCTGCGCTTCTGATCCGGAAGCCCGGTACGGCGGTTCAGCCGCCATACCACCGTCACGCGCGGCGCCTTCCGTCCAGCAGGCGACGAATGAGGGCGCCTCTTCCGCTCCAACCGGGCAACGACACCATAACTCCCATCCCGGTTTCACCGGTGTCTGAGCCCGGACACGTTTGCGCGCATGAAGCTCAGTCTATTCAATACCCTCAGGCCACCAGTGAGCCTTGTTACGCAGCGGCAAAGGCGGCAAAGGCCCTTCCCAGTGCCTCACTACCGGGGTGTGGCAGGTGCGGGATATCGGCCAGTTTAGGCACCGGGAGGAATTGTGCCAGGGCCTCTACCACCGCCGTCTCCTGATCCATTCGTTCCCGCTGCGGCCGCGCAGCGACCCAGCCGAGCAGTGACAGTCCATCCGCCAGGATCGCCTCCGCCGTCAACAACGCATGGCTGATGCAACCCAGGCGTAGCGACACCACCAGGATAACCGGGCAACCGAGCGCACACACCAGGTCCCGCTGCTGTTGTCCCGGGGCCAGTGGTACCCGCCAGCCACCGATCCCCTCCGCCACCACCTTATCGACGGGATGTGTCTCCAATAATCGCCGCACGGCGGCAAGGATCGCGTCCACGCAAATCGGTCGCGCCGCCTGCCGTGCGGCGATGTGCGGTGCGACAGGGGGTTCATAGACAAACGGGTTGAGCAATTCATACGGCGCCTCCACACTGCCCTGCTCACGCAGCGCCACGGCATCCGCGTTGATCAGGCTCCCCCGCTCCCGGTGTGCCCCGGAGGCGACCGGCTTGATACCCAGCACCGACCGGCCTTGCGCCTGCAACGCCGCCATCAGACCCAGGCTCGCCCAGGTCTTGCCCACCCCGGTGTCAGTCCCGGTAAAGAAATACCCCTTACCGGCCAGGGGCCCCTCGGCGCCCTTCATCGACGGCGGATACTGTGTACCGGAACCGCATACTCCGTCGGCCCCGGACGACTGGCCGGCGGCAACTTCCATGTCAGACCATAGATGATCTCAAAGCTCGCGGGCAATCCGGCATCCCCACGCAGCCGTTCATAGGCAGCGATCATCTGCTGCAACCGACCCTTCCCGCTCAGTCGGCGGCCACGCTGACGGTTTCCGGCGCCTATACCACGCAGACTGTGCATCAACGCGTGACAATCGGCAAAATGCTGTACTCGCAGCTCCCGATCCAGCACCACATCGCGCAGCCCGGACTCCCCCAACCACTGACCCAGCAGTTGCATGTCCGGGAAACGGTGCACATGCGGATACGCATCGACTTGCCACCAACTCTCGCGCAGTTCACGCAGTGTGTCCGGCCCCATTGTGCTGAACAACAGTGCGCCGCCCGGGCGTAACACACGGCACAGTTCGCGGAATACCTCGCACGGGGCATTGCTCCACTGCAACATCAGACTGGAGAACACCAGGTCGATGCTGTCCGCTGCAAATGGCAACCTGTCCGCCCTGGCGCAAACGCGAGTAAAGCGTCGACCGGACAGCCAACCTTGACGCGGGATCTCTCGCAGCATGGCATGCGAGAGATCCACCGCAACCAGCACCGCCTTCCGGTAACGCGCAAGCAGTTGTCTGCTCGGCGGCACACTGCCAGAGCCCAGATCCAAAACCCACCTGGGGGAAAGGCGCAACAGTTCCAGACGCTCCAGCAGATTCCCGCGCACCGCCGCCTGCAACTGCGCCAGGCGTCCATACTGATGCGCATAACGGTCAAAGCCGCGTCGCGTCGCCACCTCATCCAGCAACGCTTCCGGCGGCAGTATCTCCGACTCACTCACGCCGGGCCCTGCACCATACAATCACTCCCGGTCTCAACCAGGGCCTCGACCAGGGCATGGACATCCGTCTGCTGATGCACCGCCGACAGGGAGACACGCAGCCGTGCACTGCCTTCCGGCACGGTAGGAGGACGAATGGCCGGGACCAAAAAACCGTGCTCTCGCAGCTTGCGACTCCACTGCACACACGCCCGGGAATCACGTGCGGGCACGGGTTGTATCGCACTCTCCGATACAGTCAGCGGCAACCCGCTCTGTTCGGCAGCGCGCCGGAAATCGGCGATACACTGTTGCAACCGCTGGCGGCGCCAGTCCTCACGCTGACAGATTTCCAACGCACGGCCCACCGCCATTGCCTGAGCCGGCATCATCGCGGTACTGTACATGCCACTGCGCCCACGTTGCAGAACCTGTTCCAACACCTCCGCCGGGCCAGCAACGAACGCGCCTGCCAAACCCAGGGCCTTGCCAAAGGTCCCGACCAGCAACGGCACCTGATGCTGATCCAACCCCGCCTGCAGCAGCATACCGTGCCCCGCTCCATACGCGCCAAAACCGTGCGCATCATCGATCAACAGCATGGCCGCATGACCCTCGCACAGTTGCGCCAGTTCAGGCAGCGGCGTGATGTCTCCATCCATGCTGAACACGCTTTCACTGATCAGCAATCGCGCCGCCTCACCGACCTGTCCCAGCAACCGCGCCGCCTGCCGCAGATCCTGGTGTGGATAGCGCAGTAACCGGGCACGGGACAGCACCGCCGCATCGATCAGTGAGGCGTGTACCCGCCGGTCGGCGATGATCGCGTCCCGGCGCCCGCACAAGGCGGTTACCGCCGACAGGTTTGCCAGATACCCGCTGCTGAACAACAACGCACGACTGCGCCCGGTATAGCGTTCCAGGGCCTGTTCCAGGTCCTGTAGCGGCCGGGCATAACCGGACACAAACTGGGATGCGCGTGCCCCGGCACCATACTGGGACAAACCCTCGGCGAAAACCGTGCATACCTCCGGATGATTGGCCAATCCGAGGTAGTCATTGCCGGAGAAGTTCAGTAGTTCGCGTCCATCCAGCGCGACCCGGCGGCCATCGATCGGGGTCAGCGCCAGGCGCTCGCGCAATCGATCAGGAGGTAGTCTCCGCAGGCGGCTACTGTATCGGCTCACGGACCGGGGATGGCCACCACACCCAACCTGGCCAGGAGGCTGTGGTCCCGAGAGGGAGCCAGATTCCGAACCGTCAACAGACGATCCCCGAAAAAGACCGAGTTTGCTCCCGCCAGGAAACACAACGCCTGCAGCTCATCGTTCATCTCGTGTCGTCCGGCGGAAAGGCGCACCCACGAATGCGGCATCATGATGCGAGCGGTCGCCACCAATCGGACGAAATCAAATGGGTCCACTTCCGCCTCTTCGCTGTCCGACAGTGGCGTACCCTCCACCTTTACCAAGCGGTTTATCGGGACGCTCTCCGGATGCTGCGGCAGGTTCGCCAGCATCCGCAACAGGCTGGCGCGATCTTCCAGCGACTCGCCCATGCCGATAATCCCTCCACAGCAAACCCGGATCCCCGCGTCACGCACATGACGCAGGGTGTCCAGGCGGTCCTGATACTCCCGCGTGGAAATGATCCGCGAGTAGTATTCCGGGGAGGTATCCAGGTTGTGATTGTAGTAATCCAGGCCCGCCTGTTGCAGTTGTTCCGCCTGGGCACGACTGAGCATCCCCAGCGTGGCGCAGGTCTCCATGCCAAGCGCACGCACCCGCTGGATCATCTCGGCGACCCGTGCCATATCCCGCGCCTTCGGGCTACGCCAGGCCGCCCCCATGCAAAAGCGGGTGGCCCCCTGTTCACGCGCAGCCAGCGCCTGTCGCTCCAACTCTTCCAGCGACATCAGCGCCTCGGCCTTGACCCCGGCCTGGTAATGCACGCTCTGTGGACAATACGCACAGTCCTCCGGACAACCACCCGCCTTGATATTCACCAGGGTACTAAGCTGTATCCGATTCGGAGTGAAACACTGACGATGCACGGACTGGGCATGAAACACCGCGTCCATCAATGGCCGTTGCAACAACGCGAGCACCTCATTGTGCTGCCAGTCGTGCCGCACCGGACACAGCGCATCATCCGCAGCCGGAAGCGGATTTGCGATAGCCTGTTCTGTCTCGGTCTGTGCTGTGTGCATAATTTTGGTTTCAGGTCGTCCGCCTTCTCCCAGGCAGTCCTTCACAGGATACGGGCTCCACTTCCGCCATGTACCGAAACATCATGCTCGTGCGTCATGTTATCGTCTGGGAACGGGGCTTGTCCACCCACCGGAGCTTGCCTTTCGACCACAGCCGGGAGACAATTCACACCAGCGCGATGGACCCCTTATCGGCAAAACGGACGTTCCGCCACCTGCTGGAAAACGCAAGCCGCTCCGCGGCGGCACAGAGCTATTGCGTACTGTGCGGCGGGCCCAGCGAGCATGCCTGGTGCCAGGCCTGCCACCAGGATCTGCTGACCCTGGCTCCGCGCTGCCCGCGCTGTGCCTCGCCACTCGCCGGATCCGATCCCTGCGTTGCCTGCCTGCAAACACCTCCTGGCTGGGACTGTTGCCGTTTCCTGTATCCCTATCATTCTCCGGCCAAAACCCTGCTGCATCTATACAAGTATTCCGGCCATGCGGAACTGGCGCACAGCTTTGCCCACTACTTCTGCGAGGAACTGTCACCGGACGCAAAATCCCGGGCACTGCCACAGGCCTTGCTGGCAGTGCCTTTGCACTGGAGCCGACAATTGCGCCGGGGTTTCAACCAGTCCGCCCACCTGGTCCAGCGACTCGCCCGGAAACTGGACCTGCCCTGCCTGAACGACACACTCAGGCGCACGCTACCCACACCCTCCCAGGTGGGCATGGACCTGGACGCACGGCAACGCAACCTGCGCCATGCCTTCCTGCTCCACAGTGAACCGCGTTGCCAACATGTGGCCGTGGTGGACGACGTGCTTACCACCGGGGCAACCGCCAATGCCGTGGCCCGGCTGCTGAAACAGACGGGTGTCCGCCGCATCGATCTATGGACCCTGGCTCGCGCCGACGACCACCCGACGCATGCCCGGCTGTGCGTCAAACATCCAGGTTCTCCATCGCCACCCTCGCATTGCCCTCGATAAACCTGCGCCGTGGCTCGACCTGATTCCCCATCAGTGTGGAAAACATCTGGTCCGCGGCGATGGCATCCTCCACACAGACCTTGGACAGGCTCCGATTCTGCGGATGCATCGTCGTCTCCCAAAGCTGCTCCGGGTTCATTTCTCCGAGCCCCTTGTAACGTTGTATGGAAAGCTCGCGTTCGACCCCGCCAATCAGCCATCCATAGGCCTCTCGCAGCATTGCGACCGGGTGCTCCACCTCTCCACGGCGCACCCGGGCACCCGGCTCAAGCGACTCCGCGGCCTGTAGCGCCATCAAGCTGAGGTAGTCCGCCGAGGAAAAAAACTCCGGTGGAAATTCCTGACTGTGCTCCGAACCATGCTGCTGGAAACTGATCCGCCCGCCCCAGGCGTCCCCGGTACTGTTACGGATCAGTTCGGTACGGCAGTCTCTGAGCGATAACATCCGTTCCTTCAGCAAACCGACCAGGGTCTGCAACCAGGCATCTACCGGTTCCCGTTCGGCACAGTCCTGTTGGCTGAGCGGCGCGGTATCGCTCACCGCTTCCAACAGCACAGGATGGCATTTTCTGGACAGACTGAGCATCGCCTTGCGGAAACCAAGCCAGGTTTGTGCGTGTTCCACCAGTACCTTGTCGTCATACTCGTCCGGTTTTCCGCTTCGGCTCAGCGCGCTCTTCTCCAGCGCCAGTTCCAGCATGTAGTCCTGTAACGCGATGCCGTCCTTCAAGTAACGCGACTTTTTGCCCTTTTTCACTTTGTACAGTGGTGGCTGGGCGATATACACATGACCGCGCTGGATCAACTCCGGCATCTGGCGATAAAAAAAGGTCAGCAACAAGGTACGGATATGGGCTCCATCCACATCCGCATCCGTCATGATGATGACCCGGTGATAGCGCAGTTGCGACAGATCGTAGTTTTCCCTGCCTACCCCACAGCCCAGGGCGGTGATCAGCGCACCGATCTCCGCCGAGCCCAGCATCCGGTCATAACGGGACTTTTCCACATTCAGTATCTTCCCCTTGAGCGGCAGGATGGCCTGAAAACGCCGGTCGCGGCCCTGTTTGGCGGAACCGCCAGCAGAATCTCCTTCCACCAAAAATAATTCGGACCGGGCAGGGTCCTTCTCCTGACAGTCGGCCAGCTTGCCCGGCAATCCCGCAATATCCAGCGCCGTTTTGCGTCGGGTCATCTCCCGTGCCTTACGCGCCGCCTCCCGTGCCATCCCGGCCTCCAACACCTTGCCGCAAATTTGTTTTGCCTCCGCCGGAAACTCCAGCAGAAACTCCTGGACTTTCTCATATGTTATTGATTCAACTGCTTTTTTAACCTCGCTTGAGACCAATTTCTCCTTTGTCTGAGAAGAAAACTTCGGGTCCGGCACCTTGACCGAAAGGACCGCTGTCAAACCTTCTCGCACATCTTCTCCGGTAACCACGAACTTGGCCTTTTCCAGCATCCCCTGCATCTCCATGTATTGGTTGAAGACACGGGTAACCGCGGCGCGAAAACCGGACAGATGGGTACCCCCATCACACTGGGGGATATTGTTGGTAAAACAGAAAACATTCTCCTGGTAACCGTCATTCCACTGCATGGCGAGTTGCACCTGTACCGCGTCACACTTCGCCTCAATGCGGATCACCGAGTTGAGCGCCGAGCGGCTCTGGTTCAGGTACTCGACGAACGACGCTATCCCACCTTCATATTCGTAAATGTCCTTCTTGCTGTGGCGTTCATCGATCAACTCTATATGTACACCGGAATTCAGGTAGGACAGTTCGCGCAAACGCTTTGCCAGAATGTCATAGTGGAAATCAATGTTGCCACCGAATACCTCCCGGCTGGGCAAAAAACGAATACAAGTCCCTTGACGCTCGGACGCTTCCAGCCGTTCCAGATCCCGCTGCGGCACGCCTTCTCGATACCTCTGATAATACCGGTAACCACCGCGCCAAATATTCAACTCCAGATACTCCGACAGCGCATTCACCACCGACACACCCACACCGTGCAACCCCCCGGACACCTTGTAGGAGTTGTCATCAAACTTTCCACCGGCATGCAGGGTCGTCATAATCACCTGGGCGGCAGAGCAACCCTCCTCCTCATGCATATCCACCGGAATGCCACGCCCGTCATCCGTCACCGTCACCGAATTGTCCGCGTGGATCGCCACCTGGATCACCCGGCAGTGTCCCGCCAGGGCCTCGTCAACGCTGTTGTCCACAACCTCAAACACCATATGGTGTAAACCCACACCATCATCGGTGTCCCCGATATACATCCCCGGGCGTTTTCTTACCGCATCCAGCCCTTTCAGCACCTTTATACTGGAAGAGTCATAGCTGTTGTTCGTCATCTCATGCATCCTCTATTATCGCCCCCCTGCCACGGGAACCTTGAAAATACGCTCCACTCAGTCCTGCTGCCACAGCGCGCCCTGTTTCATGTGAAACACTGTCGATCTCCCATCCACACAACCCAGTGCGGGATCCAGCGTGGTCACAAAACTCTGTGCATCCAACGCCCTCAATTCAGTCATCAACCAATCCCGGCCCGGGCCATCCAGTTCCGCATCGGCATCATCGATCAACATCACCGGACGCTGACCTGTGTGCCTGTGCATCTGCCAGGACTGCCCCAACACCAACGCCGTGCCAAACAGTTTCAACTGTCCGCGGGACAGCACAGCACAAACCTCCCGATCATCCAGATAAAAACGCACATCCGCCCGATGACAACCCGACTGCGTATAGCCCCGCTCCCGATCCGCCTGCCGTTGCTGCCGCAGCCGCTCGGCAAGCGTCTCACTGCCACCCCAGCCACTGCGATAGACCATACGCACCGTCCCCGAGTACAGTCGACCCAGACGCTCACCAAGCACTTCCTGCAACTCTGTCAGAAAAGCCGTGCGTAACCGTTCAATACCTTCTGCCCGCTGGCACATCGCCTGCTCCCAAATCACCATGTTCTCCATTCCCTGACCCACCGGGTCACGCAGCAGGCGATTGCGGCTTCGCAACGCCCGATGATAGTCCTTCCAGCAAGACAAAAACTCCGGTTTCACATGAAACAAAAAACCATCCAGCCAATTCCTCCGATAGCCCGGCCCCTCCATGAACAGCCGGGAGGCACTGTCCGGTAACACGGTCAACACCGGGACGCGACGAGCAAGCTCCGAAGCCGAGCCGATGCGCTTCCCGTCCGACCGGATAAGGGTACGCAGACGCCCATCCTTCTCGATACCCACGCGGGTACTGAGTCCCCGCTCCAGTAATTCCGCACTGACCATCAGTGCGCTGTCCCCATGCCGGACGATTTCGCTGAAGCGCGCCGTTCGAAACGAACGGGCTCGAGACAGAAAATATACCGCTTCCAACAAGGCGGTCTTGCCACTGGCATTCCGTCCACAAAAGACGTTGACCCCCGCACCCGGGGTAAAGCTCAGATGACGAAAGAGCCGAAACCGACAAACACTGAGCTCCTTGATCCGCATACGTGGCACTACCAGCGGCCCGGGTCCGATAATAGCGACCCATGCCGGGGGCAACCGCTCCCATCAGGGAAAGATCTCAACCAATACCCGGGAAAACACTATACACCGTAGCTCAGCCTGCGCGACCCAAATCGACCGCAGGCCAAAGCCAACCCTCCACCAGTCACCACACCTGATCTTTGTTTCATTATTCATCGCCGCACTAAGCTACCAGCGCCGCTGATCTTTTATCATTGATTAAAAAACAAAAAATTCAGATAAAGTATCCCTAGATATTCAGTGGCATGACCACATAGGACTCCAGCGCATCCTCATCATCCGGCGCCAGCAAGCAACCGTCCTTGTCTCCGCCCAGATTCACCATGACCCGCTCGGAATCCATCGCGTACAGGGCCTCACGCAGGTAATCCACATTGAAGCCCACACGCATCTCCTCCCCCTGGTAATCAACCTCCATCTCGGCATTCGAAGACTCCTTGATGGTATTCTCACAACTGGCAAGCAAGCGACCCGCAGACAATTGCAGAACCACCGGGCGCCCATCCGCGTTTGTCTCCAGGATAGCGGCGGCGCGTTCCAGATGACTGACCAACTCCTTCCGGTCCGCGTATAACATAGCATCAGAACGGGGTGGAATAACACGACGGTAGTCCGGGTAGGTACCATCAACCAGCCGACAGCTAAAGCGGATATTATCGATAGACACCTCCAGAAAGGAATCACTGATACCCAACTGCACATCACAGTCCATCGTCCCCAACAAACGACTCAACTCACTGACCCCCTTACGAGGGATTATCAATTGCCGGTTCTCTGCAAACGTCGTCTGCAAACGGTGTTCATCCTTGGACAGGCGATGCCCATTGGTCGCCACCAGACACAGAGATTCCGGGCCAAACTCCATCAACAGACTGTTGATATAATAACGCACATCATTGTTTGCCATAGCAAAAGACGTCTTGCGCAACATCTTCTTCAGGACGCTGGAATGGAGTTGTATCGACTGAAACTCACTGGGACTTTCCAGGGTGGGAAACGGTTCGTCACTGGTGTCAAACTGAACCAGGCTAAAGCGATCATTTCCAGAACAGATACCTACCTTCCCTTCGTTCACGTCAAACTCCAACTGTTCACCTTCCGGGAGATTGCGTACGATATCCGAAAGTATCCGTGCATCGATGCAGAACTCCGTTTGCGTACCACCCTGCATAGGATGCGTGTAGACCATCTGCACCTCGGTATCCGTGGCTGTCAACGAGATTTCTTCCTTACCTACCCGCAGCAGGACATTTTTTACCACCAGCATACTGGGCCGTTTTTCAACTACCCCGGAAAGAAGTTGCATGGCTTGATGTACCTGATTTCTCGCTATAGTAAAATTCATATATATCCTTACCTCTAATAATGATTAAGCTGTTTCCGGATCGGGGAGAAATACGTTTTTTCCTTTTATTTCAGACAGTTAAAAATCATGAAGCCTATGCATGAGCTGTTCATGTTGCAGGGTAAAAGCTGTAGACAGATGGGCACGGGATATGGGTACAAAGATTACCGACAGTTTTTACCCAGGCTATCATCAGTTTGACAGCAGGCGACTCAGGTTGACATAGTCGTCGTTGAGCTTCTGATCCTCTTTACGCAGGGAAGTCACCTTCTGACACGCATGCAGTACGGTGGTGTGGTTTCGGCCACCGAAATTGTCTCCGATCTCCGGCAGACTGATATTGGTCAGGTCCTTGGCCAGCGACATGGCGATCTGCCGCGGTCGGGTCACACTGCGCTTGCGACTTTTGGAACTCAGATCAGCGACACGGATATTGAAATATTTCGCGGTGGTCTTCTGAATGTCCTCTATGGTGATCCGTTTGTCCTGTACCAGCAGTAGGTCGTGCAACGCGGTCTTGCTAAGTTCCAGTGTGATATCGGAGCATGTGAAATTGGCGTGTGCGACAATCCGGTTGAGTGCCCCTTCAAGTTCGCGCACGTTGGAGCGGAAGTGTCTTGCGACAAAGGAGGCCACTTCATCCGACAGCGGGATGTTCAGTGATTCCGCCTTGAGTTGCAGGATGGCGATACGGGTTTCCAAGTCCGGTGGTTCAATGGATACAGTCAGTCCGGAACTGAAGCGCGACTTCAACCGGTTTTCGATGCCTTCCACTTCCTTGGGAAACTGGTCACAACTGAGTATAACCTGTTTCTGCTGTTCTATGAGTGTGTTGAAGGTGTGAAAAAATTCTTCCTGTGTGCCGGTTTTTCCGGCAAAGAATTGAATGTCGTCAAGCAGTAATACATCGGGTCGCCGGTAGTATCGCTTGAACGCATCCATGGTCTTGTGCCGGTATGCCAGGGACATATCGGAGAGAAAGCGTTCCGAGCGTACATAAACGATGTTGACGGACCGGTTTTTATCCAGCAGCGCATTGCCAATGGCATGCATAAGGTGGGTCTTCCCAAGCCCCACACCACCACAAATGAACAGCGGGTTATAGGAACGTCCCGGTTTCTCCGCTACCTGTGCCGAGGCGGCGTAAGCCAGTTGATTGGAGTCTCCCGCGACGAAGTTCTGGAAAGAAAAGTTTTTGTTGATGCTGGATTTTCTGGCACTATACCGGGCATCGTCCGGCAGTGCGGTAGTGTCTTTTTCGAAGTCGGGTTCTTTGCTACCGACTTCCAGCTTCAGTTTGAGCTTTTCCCCGGTGTCGTTACCGATCAAGTGTTGGATCTTCTCTCTATAGTCACACTTGACGCGCTCAAGCACGAAGCGATTCGGGGCCAGAAGCCGTAGCGTTTCTGCTTCCTTGACCGCGTGTAGCGGGCGTATCCACAGGTTGAATTCCTGCGCAGGGATATCTCCCTGCAAGCGGTTCAAGCAGTTTTTCCAGCACTGGGGTTCCAAAATAGCGGTCTCGGGCCATCAGGTGAAGCAGTTCAGGGGATAGTATACCGCTTTCCTGTGCCATATGCTGCCACCGATGTCCGGAGGTTGAAGATTGACAGCAGCGGGAGAAATTATTACCATGCCGCCGTTCGACAGGAGCCGTAATGAACGTGATCTGTCCTGTCCCTTGCCTGCCCGATATGCCGGCCTCAAAGATTTTAAGAGAGACACAGACATGAAGAGGACATTTCAGCCAAGTCGAATCAAGCGTAAACGAAATCATGGATTCCGTGTCCGGATGCGAACACGGACAGGCAGGGCCATTATTCGGGCACGCCGCCGGCGAGGAAGGAAACAGCTTTCTGCCTAGTCCGTGCGGCGCAGGCGGATGCGTTTGACCCGCAGGCACAGGCTCCGGGACCGAGGGGCGTTTCAGACCGTATTCCGTACCGGCAAGCGGATTTCAAGCCCTGCATTCCAGGTGGTCGTCGGGAAGCCACGCAAGGCGTATCCAGCCCGTTTGGGTCTGTCCATATCGAAACGGCAAGTGCGCCGTGCGGTGGACAGGAACCGCCTGAAGCGGCTTATACGTGAAAGCTTCCGGCAGCATCGGGAACGGATGGAGGGACGGGACATTATCGTGGTGGCGCGTTGCCCGGCAATTGAACTGGACAATGCCACGATCAGAAAAAAATTCTCTGCTTACTGGAAAAACATCTGAAATTGCAACGGCCCGTTCTCTTTTTGATCGCGGTGTATCAGCGTTACCTGAGTCCGTTTCTTCCTGTCTCGTGTCGCTTTTTCCCTAGTTGTTCGGACTATTGCGTCGAGGCGATAGCCCGTTTTGGCCTGTGCCGGGGTGTGCTACTGACGTTGGGACGCGTCGCCCGTTGTCAACCCTTCTGTGGCGGCGGGGTTGATCCGGTTCCTGAGCGGGCAGACCCGGAAAGATCATGAGCTGATGGAGACGCGGCGCTTCATTCTGATCATCGCGCTGAGCCTGGTCGGGCTGATGCTGTGGCAGGAATGGCAAACGGATTACGGTCGCACCCGCCCGTCCGACAAGCCGGCGCCTCAGGCACAGCGGCAGCCGATCATGGATCAGGACACTGGTGTGGCTCGGCAGCAGTCCCCGGTCGCGCTGGATCTCCCGGCGGCACAACCACCACAGGGAACAGACCCGACACCAGCGGCCAGCGATACGCTTACCGTACAGCAACGCGAGCCGCATATCTCGGTCAGTACGGATGTGTTGCAACTACAGATCAGCTTGCGCGGGGCCACCATCTCCCGGGTCGCTCTGCCCGCGTATCCGATAGACAAGCGGGTCCCGGATGAGCCGGTGCTATTGCTTGATGGGGAGCGAGGAGACGGATTTCACATATTGCAGTCGGGACTGTTGAGTGAAGGACGGCAACTGCCGAACCACAGTAGCCGATACCGTGCCGACCAGGACCACTATGTACTTGGCGATGCGCAGACCCTGAAAGTGGATTTGTACTGGGAGGGTGACGAGTTGCGGGTGACGCGCAGCCTGGTATTTCGCCGAGGCTCCTATCTGGTGGAATCGTTCTACGTAGTGGAAAACCTCGGTGCCGACCCACTGGAGTTCAGTCTTTATGCCCAGCAGCAGCGCACGGAACCAAGGCAGCGCGACTCCTTCTTCATCTATACCTACACCGGAGCGGTTATCTCCACGCCGGAGGATCGTTACCGCAAGGTCGACTTCGCCGATATGCGCGAAGAAAAACTGTCTCTCAGTACCAGTAACGCCTGGATTGCATTGCTGCAGCACTATTTTGTTACCGCGTTGCTGCCACCAGACTCGACTTCGGTCTGGAATTACTACGCGCACCATGTGCCGGAAAAGAACAGTTATCTGATCGGCATGATCTCTCCCTGGCAGCAAGTGCCAGCCGCGGCCAGTGTGCAACTCGGCCAGCGCGTGTATATCGGACCGAAGACCCAGCGCGTATTGCGTAGCATTGCCGATGGACTGGAATTGACCGTGGACTATGGTTTTCTGTGGTTCATTTGCAAGTTCCTGTTCTGGGTGCTGGAGCACCTGTTTGCCCTTAGCGCCAACTGGGGTTGGTCCATAGTATTGCTGACACTGTTGATCAAGCTGGCGTTTTACCATCTTTCCGCGGTCGGCTACCGCTCGTTGGCGAACATGCGTCGGATTCAGCCGCGCATCATGGCGATACGGGAACGTTTCCGGGATGACCGCCAGCAACTCAATCAGGCGATGATGGAAATATACCGCAAGGAGAAGATCAATCCGCTCAGCGGTTGTTTTCCGATCCTGGTGCAGATACCGGTGTTCATCGCGTTGTACTGGGTGTTGCTGGAGAGCGTGGAGTTGCGGCAGGCCGAGTTCATCTTCTGGATCGATGACCTGTCCGCGCCAGACCGTTTTTATGTGTTGCCACTGGTCATGGGGCTAACGATGTATGTGCAACAGAAACTCAATCCGCCGCCGATGGACCCGGTACAGGAGAAGATACTGTCTTTTCTGCCGGTGGTCTTTACCGTGTTTTTTGCTTTCTTCCCGTCGGGGTTGGTACTTTACTGGGTGGTCAACAATATCCTTTCCATCATCCAGCAATGGGTTATCATGCGCGGCATAGAGCGTTCCGCCGCGTCCTGAAGAAGGAGGCGGGTTTCCTTGGTATGGGCGATGAAGACGCAGCGCGAGACCATAGCAGCGATCGCGACCGCAAGCGAGCCTGCGGCCATCGGTATCGTTCGCCTTTCCGGTGCGGCCTGCGTGGATATCGCGCAGGGACTTACCGGCGCATCCGAGCCGCCACCCCCGCGCCATGCCCGCTACTGCGCCCTGCGGGATGTGGCGGGGGATGTGCTGGATCAGGGTCTGCTGCTGTATTTCGCCGCGCCGGCCTCCTTCACCGGCGAGGACATGCTGGAATTGCAGGTACATGGCAGCCCGTTCGTGCTGCGGGCCTTGCTTGAGCGAGTGACGCAACTGGGGGCGCGTCTGGCCAGACCCGGAGAGTTTTCCGAACGGGCCTTTTTGAATGGCCGTATCGATCTGCTGCAGGCGGAGGCCATACTCGATATCATCCGTGCCCGTTCCGACGCTGCGGCGCGTGCCGCGGCGCGTTCCCTGCAGGGCCGGTTTTCCGCCCAGGTGGCCCGGCTCGAGGAAGCCTTGATACAGGCACGTGCCCGTTGCGAGGCGGCACTGGATTTCCCGGAAGAGGAGCAGACGCAACAGGCCGTGGCGCAGGACCTCGCCAGGCAACTCGCGCAACTCGGCGAGCGGCTACGCGAGATCCTGCGCCGGGCGCGTCAGGGCCAGAGGCTGAATGCACGTTTCCAGGTTGTGATCCTGGGTGCCCCGAATGTGGGAAAGTCTACGCTGTATAACCGGATAAGCGGGGAGGAACGGGCCATAGTCAGTGCCGAGGCGGGGACTACCCGGGACCTGTTGCGGGCACCGGTATGGCTGGACAGGCTGTGTGTGGAACTGATCGACACGGCCGGGTTGCGCACTGCCGGGAACGCGGTCGAACAGGAAGGCATGCGCCGTGCCCGGGAGGCGGCACAGCAGGCAGACCTGCTGGTATTGGCGCGGGATGGCACCAACCCGTATCCGGAACTGGAGCAGGCGGCGCTTGCGGCCAAGCCGCGGATACGGGTGCTTGGCAAGATCGACCTGGGAGGCTCCCCGGCGGGATGGCGTAAAGCGGCGGATGGTGAACGCGAGCTCGCGTTGTCGGCCAGCACCGGGACGGGGGTCGATCTGCTGCTGGAAGCCATCCGTGCACACCTGGAGGAGGGTCAGGAGCAGGCAGACGTGTTTATGGCGCGGCAGCGCCATGTCGATGCCTTGCTGCGTTGTCAGCGAGAGCTAAGCGAGGCGGAGTCGCGGGCCCGTGAACAGGCGGGGCAGGAACTTGTCGCAGAACATCTGCGCCAGGCACAGCGGGCCGTGGAGGAATTGACCGGACAAGTGGGCGATGATGCGGTGCTGTCGGCGATATTTGCCAGTTTCTGTCTGGGGAAGTAGCGGCGTGCGCCACGCTGGTTCGGCAGATTGAAGATACTCATCAGCACACAGTGTTTCCCGCCCCGTGTCGGGGGCATAGAGGGCCTGATGCGCGGGCTGGCGGTCGAGCTTGACCGAAAGGGATGCGCAGTCAGCGTCTATGCAGATCATTTTGTGGCACAAGGTGCGACGGAGCGTGCCTTCGACACACGGCAGAGGTTTTCGGTGCGGCGTTATGGTGGTATCAAGCCGCTACGCAGGCGGCGCAAGGCGGCGCATATCGCGGTGCGGCTTTCCGGTGAACCGGTGGACGCACTGCTCATGGACAGTTGGAAAAGTCTGGAATTTTTGCCGGATCGTGCCGCGCCACGCATCCTGTGTCTGGCACACGGGATGGAATATCCACACCACCCGGGCCGCATCCGGCGCCGTAGCACACGGCGCAGTCTGGCCAAGGCCACCGACATCATCGCAAACTCCAGCTATACCGCGGCTCGCCTGCGAGAGAGCAGTGGTTGGCAAGGGGACAATGTGCACGTGATCCCACCAGCGATCCCGCCGCCATCACCACCGGACCCGGCGCTGCTGGCTGCGTTCCGGGCACGCCATGTCGGACGTACACCGCAGTTGCTCAGTGTTGGTCGACTGGTTCCCTACAAGGGTTATCAAAGTGTGCTCCAGGCAGTGTCGGAATTGGTCCAGGACTGGCCCGGATTGCTTTACCATATCGCCGGAGCCGGCCCGCAGCGTCATGCGCTTGGTCGACTGGTGGATGCGCTCGGTCTGGGGCGGCATGTGGTGTTCCATGGCACGGTGGATCCTGTGCGGCGCGGTGTGTTGCTGGCACTGGCGGATGTGTTCGCGTTGCCAGGATGTCAAGACAGGGACGATGCGGAAGGTTTTGGTATCGTCTTTCTTGAGGCGGCGGCGATGGGCGTGCCGGCATTGGCTGGGCGGTTCGGTGGCGCGGCGGATGCGGTGCTGGATGGACAGACCGGCTTTCTGTGCCGGGGAGAGGACCCGGCGGATGTCGGGCTCCGGTTGCGGCAGTTACTGTCGCAACCGACACTCAGACAGCAGTTTGCCGTCAACGCACGCCGCCATGCCCGGCGTTTTTACTGGGATAGTGTGATAGGAGAATATCTGGCCTTGTTGCGTCGCGATTGCGCGAGCTGAGGCGTCTTCCCGGGAGGCTATGTGCGAACCTGTTCGTTATACAGCGCCAGGGTCTGTTGCAGCAAGTCCTCCAGTACGAATGCGGTATTTTCCCTGATCGGTGGCGGCTGTGCCAGAAAGGTGGCAATTGTTTGTGTCGCAGCCGCCACGTCGGCGATCGGCACCAGTCCTGCCGGTTGCAAACGCGAGAGTATTTCCGCCGCGCCGCCGTGGTCGTAGGCAACGACCGGCACACCGAGAGACAGGGCTTCCAGCGCCACCCGTCCGAAGGCCTCCGGTGCACGTGAGAGCGACAGTACCACGCGGGATATCGCCATGATCTGGCAGATGTCCCGGCGTGCACCGACAAAACTGATGTGCGATTCCAGCCCGCGTTCGCGGATACGGCGGTGCAGATGGCGCAGAAAGCCGCGTCGGCTTTTATGTGCATCGCCGATAACCAGCCCGTGGGCTTGCGGACAGACCGGTAGCAACCGCTCCAGGAGCGCGATCAGGTCTTCATGTCCCTTCCAGCGCGAGATGCGCCCTGGCAGCGCGATCAGCATCTTGCCGGACAGTTCGGGCCATTCCTGTTCCCACTGTTGTCGCCATGCGGTATCCGGCTGGAAGCCGCGGGGAAACTGCTGCAACGAAACGCCGTTGTGTATCACGCTGAGCCGTGCCGGGTCGGTTTCCGGGAAATGGGAAAGCACATAATCGCGGATGAAATTGGAGACGGCGATGATTCGGTCGGAACGGACCATGATACGGCTGTAAAAATTCACCTCGTAAGGGGCGTGCAGCGTCGAGATCAGCACAGGGCGCGGCCCGTTGAGGCGGCGCAGTGCCAGATGCACGAGCCAGGCGGGCAGACGTGAGCGCACATGCACGACGTCGAAGCGCCGCCGTTCCAGGTGTCTGCGCAGCACCCGCACGAGCAACGGGGCAAACGGCGATTTCCTGCCCACCGCCAGCGACAGATGCGTACTTCCGGCCGCGACCAGTTCCGACACCAGTCGTCCCCCACCGGACATCACGGTGGAATGGTGGCCGGCGCGTACCAGCGCCTCGGCCACCTCCAGGGTGCCGCGTTCAACCCCGCCGAGTTCCAGTTCCGGCACGACCTGCAGCACCGACAGCACCCGCGTCATCGGTGTGCTCCGGCGGATGACAGCAACCACAGGAACAGGAACCACCACAGCAGCGAGGAGAGATAGCCGTCATAAAAGGACATATGGGCGTTCAACGGGAACAGCATGATCAGCGCGCAGAGCAGGATGCACAGTCGGCGTGGATGGTCGATGACCGCCAAGCCCTGCCGCAGCAGCAGCAGCAGACACAGCAGATAGCCGAATGCGCCCAGCAGGCCGGTCTCTGCCAGCACCTCCCCGATCAGCAGATGCGGATGGTTGGGTCGGTAGTCCGGCGGCCAGCTCGAGTGTGCCAACCGCTCCGGTGGCATGTGTTCAAAGAACGCGTAACGAAAGCCGCGTACCCCAACCCCGTTGACCGGGTGTTCCCGCCAGATACGCAGCGCGCCTTCCCAGATCGGCAGGCGTAGCGAGGTTGCCTGATTGATCTGCACATAGTGGTGGCGGGGTTCCTCCACCACGGGCTGCGGCGCATGGCCTGCGCCAAGCAGTCGGGCGAACTGTCCGGTGCGTTTCTGAAGCGGGTCGTCGAAGTGCCACAGCAATGTCAGGCACAGGCCGATGCAGATGGCACACCCGCCCATGAGCGCGAGCGTACGCCAGCGGTGGTGGCTGGTGTACAGCAGGAACGTGGCATACCCGGCCACAGAAAGAATCAGCATTATCCAGGCGGCGCGCCGCCCGCTGATGAAGATTACCGCAAACAGTGGCAGCAGACTCGTCAGTAGCCAGCGGGCACGGTGCCAGCGTTCCCGGATATGCTGGAAATACAGCGGAGACACCGCGGCGCAGACATGGGAGATGGTGTTATAGGGATGGAACATGCCGGTGATGTCGCCGGGTCGCCGAGGATGGCCGAGCAGGTTGAATCCGGTGAAATACTGTAACAGCGCATCCAGACACCAAAACAGCACGATGTAGAAAGTTCCGGCCTGTATGCGTTGGAGATCGACCGGTGGCCGTGACAGCAGCAGCAGCAGTACCCCCATGAAGAAAAAGCGTAGATAGGTACCGGCGAAATAGCCGGTCTGTGCCGGCTGCACTGCATCGGGCAGGGACACAAGCTGTGGCAACCACAGGCACAGAAACAGTGCACACAGCAGCCGCAACTGCGGCATGGCAAGGAGAGTCGCCCGCAACGGTGAACGAAACAGCAGGCAGATGCCGGCGACCGCGGCTATGACGGAGAGGTAATTGTTGACGACCTTGCTGGTAAACCCCCACAGCATCAGCAGCATCAGCAGTGAGAACGGCTCGGCCCGCAGGCGTTGCCAGAGCGGCGCCAGACGGCGGTTCACGGCGTGACCGATGGCAGGAAGCCGCGTTCCTGCAGCAGTCTCACACAGCGTTCGGCCTCTTGCAGCGGCGTTGTGGAGGGGAGGGGCCCGGGACGTTGCAGCCACTGATGGAAGCTGGTGAGCAGCCCCTCACGGATCAGTCGCTGTGTCTGCTGTTGCAGCCGGTGCTTTCGCAGCACCGGCACTGGCAGTAGCCCGACCCCCGCGCCACAACTGAGCGCCTCGTACAGCATACTGACGCTGTCTTCGCTTACCCAGACCTGTGCCGCACGGCACAGGGTATCGGGCAGCCAGTCGGGAGTGGTGTCGGCATGGTGCACATAGGAACAGTGCGTTTGTGTGGAGAGGTTTTGCAGTAATGTACAGGTGGATGCCGGGGTGCGCGGGGAATCGGCCAGTTGCCATGCGCTGTCCGGTTCCCGCCGCAGGATCGTCAGTAGCCGTTCCCGCAGACCGTTTTCCTCCCACAGGTAGTGGCGTGACGGGCCACCGATCAGGATCAGTCCGCACCCGGGGTCCCGAAGCGAATCAGTGGCGCGTAGCGGGTTCAATGCGCCTCGGCTGAGGATGATATTGTCGCGCATGGCGGGTCCATCGTGTTCCGGGATGATGCAGCAGTCGAACCAGGACAGTGGCAGGCTGGGCTTCATCAGCACCAGGATGCGCCCGCCGGTGGCACGCCGTGCCGCCAGCATCGGCAGATGGGTGGCGTGGCCCGCCCCGATCAGCAGAGGTGTTCCCGCGCCGGCATCCGCCGCAGGCGCAGCGAAGCGTCCCGATAGCCAGTCGCTGATGGAGTGCCTGGTGCAGTGCAATTCCTGCAGGTGGCAGTCGTAGTGCCGTGCCAGCGCGGCGCACAGACCGGCGCTCTGTCGCTGGTGGCCGGCGCGGGAATCAAGGAAATGCCGGATCTGCAGCGAGCTCACGGAGACGGCACGGGAGTTCTGTCACGGCGATTGCAACGGGCCGGCTAGTCGTCCTGCAGGAAGAACTCCGTGCCGCAGTAGGGGCACTTCGCGTGACGGCTTTCCTCTATGGGCAGATAGACCCGCGGATGCGAGTTCCACAGGCTCATCTCCGGGGTCGGACAGTGCAAAGGCAGCATCGCCCGAGTGACCGGATAGCGGGAGCGGCCGTTGGGAGGACGGGGGGCTTGCGAACTCATGATCTGCCTCAGACAGGGCTCAGCCAAGCCTGATGTGCCGCGTTTTCCCCGCTCACGCAGGAGAAATAGTCCTGTTGCAGGCGTTTGGTGATCGGTCCGCTGCGGCCATCGCCGATCTGCCGGTCATCGAGTTCGCGGATGGGTGTGATCTCCGCCGCGGTGCCGGTGAAAAAAGCCTCGTCGGCGATGTAGACCTCGTCGCGGGTGAGGAGTTTCTCCTGCACCGCAAGCCCGATATCCTGTGCCAGATGGAAGACTGTGTCGCGGGTGATCCCCTCCAGGGCCGAGCCCAGTGACGGGGTCAGCAGCGTACCGTCCCGTACCAGAAACAGGTTCTCACCACTGCCCTCTGCGACATAGCCCTGGCTGTCCAGCAACAGGGCCTCGTCGTAGCCGGCTGTCATCGCTTCCTGCAGGGCCAGGATGGAGTTGAGGTAGTTGCCGTTCGCTTTTGCCTTGCACAGCGTGGCGTTGACGTGATGGCGGGTGTGCGAAGAGGTCTTGACACGGATGCCGTGTTCCATCCCCTCCGCCCCCAGGTAGGCGTCCCAGGGCCAGGCGGCGATCATCGTGTGTACCTCCAGCCGGTCTGCGTGCAGACCCATGTTCGCTGACTGACAGAAGCACATGGGTCGGATGTAGCCGCTGTCCAGACGATTTCTGCGCACCGTGTCCAGACAGGCAAGTTCCAGGGTCTCCCGGTCGAAGGGCAGGCTCAGACGCAGGATGTGCGCGGAACGAAACAGCCGCGCAATGTGTTCTCGTAGCCGGAAAACGGCCGTGCCGGAGGCGGTTTTGTAGGCCCGGATGCCCTCGAATACGCCAAGCCCATAGTGCAGGGTGTGGCAAAGCACATGCACGGTAGCCTCTTCCCAGGGGACGAACTCCCCGTCAAGCCATATCTGAGCGTCTTTTGTTTGCATTGCATTGTGCGTGATACCGCCGACCGTTCCCGCGACAGGACTAAGGTGCGCGGGCAGACGCCGGCCTGGCCGTAGCGTAGTGGGAAGCCCGAATCCTAACGTTTTCAGGCGGCGATGACAAGCGACAGTCTTGTACTGACCGGTGGGATTCCGGGTCAGCGCTGTGTTATGCTCAATCGGGCGTCTTGTGTTGGCCTGACGGTGCCAAACGGCAGCGCGAGCGGGTTGACCCGGGGACGCGACGAGTGGAGCCATGGCCGAGATCAAAGACATGTCGCCTCCCGAGGCCTGGGAGTTTCTGCAGACGCATCCGGATGCGATCCTGCTGGATGTGCGTAGCACGATGGAATACCACTATGTCGGCCATCCGGTCGATGCCGTGCATGTCCCGCTGCTGGAGCCGCCGGATTGGGAATTGGTGCCGGACTTTGTGGCCCGGGTCAGGGTGGCGCTGCCGCCGCTGCCGGATGCGGCACGGCCGGTGGAGAGCCGTCCGGTGCTGGCGATCTGCCGCAGTGGCCAGCGTTCTGCCACCGCTGCTGGCCTGCTGTTGCAGGACGGCTTTGAGCGGGTATGGAACATACGCGAGGGCTTTGAGGGGGATCGGAATGCCGAGCGCCAGCGTGGCGCGATCAACGGTTGGCGTTACCACCGGCTCCCCTGGGAGCAGTCCTGAGTCACGACTGTTGTTTGCTTGTCCGGACGGACCTGCCGTGCGTTTTGTGTTGGTCCTGTGCTGCGCGCCCTAGTCGGGCTGTTTCACTGTCCGCAGATAGGGCCGGACGGTGTTCCAGCCATCGGGGAACAGCTTTTTGGCCTCTGTATCGGAGACCGCGGGCACGATAATGACATCCTCGCCGGGCTTCCAGTTTACCGGGGTCGCGACCTTGTGCCGTGCGGTAAGCTGCATGGAGTCGATCACGCGCAGGATCTCGTCAAAGTTGCGTCCGGTGGTCATCGGATAGGTCAGCATCAATTTGATGGTTTTGTCCGGGGCGACCACGAACACGGAGCGCACAGTCGCGTTGCTGGCCGCGGTACGGCCTGCGGAACTGCCCGGCTCCTCGGCTGGCAGCATGTTGTACAGCTTCGCTATCTGCAGGTCATGATCGGCAATCAACGGATAGTTGAGCGCATGGCCCTGGGTCTCCTGAATGTCTTTGACCCATGCCTGGTGGTCTTCCACCGGGTCTACGCTAAGGCCGATGATCCGGCACTTGCGCCGGGCAAACTCGGATTCCAGTCCGGCCATGTAGCCGAGCTCGGTGGTGCAGACGGGCGTGAAATCCTTCGGGTGGGAAAACAGTATGCCCCACCAGTCGCCCAGCCATTCGTGGAAGCGGATCTCCCCCTGTGTGGTCTGTGCGGTGAAATTGGGCGCGATATCGTTGATTCTGAGAGACATCATATGGCCTCCTTGTTATAGAGAGTTCGCTTGTTCAAAGATGGATAGTTGTTGGTTGGTTTTGCCGCCAGTCTACCGCCAGAAAGGGCCCGGTCGCAAGGATTCGGGCTGTTCGGGCGTGGGTGGCAGGCGGCCAATCTTGGCCGGTGTGCAAACCCGGCTGGCGGAGGCTTCATATCACTTCCCCCGGGAGTACGCAGCGGCCGTGAGCCATTCACCATTAACTGTGAATCTGCACTGACACATTGGACATGCCCGTGCTTGCGGTGTATGGTGGATTTGGACACCGTCAGCAACCATTTCTCACGGATCAACCCCAATACCAGGGAGGTTACATGAAAGAACAGATGTACGCATTCGACACACACAAAGCGGTCAAGGAACTCACCGAGGCCGGTGCGAAACCCCCGCTGGCGGAGGCCATGGTTTCCACGCTTGGCACGATGGTGGAGAACCTGCCAACCCGGCAGGATTTGCAGACCGAGTTCGCTGCCCTCAGAGAGAAACTCGATACCAAAGTCATTGCCCTCAGGGAAAAGTTCGAGGAGGACAACGCTGCCCTCAGGCGAGAATTCAAGGAGGACAATGCTGCCCTCAGAGAGAACCTCGATACCAAATTCATTGCCCTCAGGAAAAAGTTCGAGGAGGACAGCGCTGCCCTCAGAGAGAAACTCGATACCAAAGTCATTGCCCTCAGGGAAAAGTTCGAGGAGGACAACGCTGCCCTCAGGCGAGAATTCAAGGAGGACAATGCTGCCCTCAGGCGAGAATTCAAGGAGGACAATGCTGCCCTCAGAGAGAACCTCGATACCAAATTCATTGCCCTCAGGGGAGAGCTCAAGGCGGACAACGCTGCCCTCAAAGAAGAACTTGATACCAAACTCGTTGCCCTCGGAGAGAAGATCGAGGCCAGTCTCGACCTGTTTGATGCCAAAGCTCGCAATCGCGAGATCCGCATGATCATCACACTGGGTCTGATCGTGTTTGCCGCTGTGGGTTTGCTGATCCCGTTTCTTTCCTGACGTCCCGAATGCGGCCCGCCCGGAACGGTGGTGCCACCAGTGCCGCCACCACCTGCTGCTGCACGGCACCTTGCATTGGCTGGTAGATCGAGGCACACGCAGCTTGTGCCGACGGGGCGGTTATGACATAATCCGCCCCCGAAAATTGCCTGAACGGTGCCTATATATCACTCGCAGTCCTGGCGACGGGCAAAGCATGCACGAGACTTTGCAGAACATTGCCGCACTGGCTCCTCCCGGTAGTTTGAAACCCTTGCCAACGGCTATTGCCGAGACCCGCACACCACCTCCGACAATCGCGTGATGAACACCCGGCACCGCGCACTACTGAAGGGTACGCTACTTGCCCTCGTTCTGGCCGGCGTATGGCTGTTGCATGACCAGCGGATGCTGGCTCGCCGGGCCCCACTTATGGACCTGCAAACCGTATCCGGGGAACGCTTTCAATTGGGGCCATTTCCAGGCGCCCCGACACTGATCAACTTCTGGTCCACCTCCTGTAGCACCTGTGTTGCGGAGATCCCGGATCTGATCGCGTTATACCAGGAGCTTTCTCCAGCCGGTTTTCGGGTCGTTGGTATCGCATTGCACATCGACCCGCCCGCGCACGTGGTCTCGCTGGCGCGTGGCAAGGGGATCCCCTATCCGCTGGTAGCGGACATACAGCGCCAGGCGGAGGCCAGCTTTGGCTTCATCCAGGCGACCCCGACCAGCTTTTTGATTACCCGGGACGGACATATCGACATGCACATTATCGGTCCGATCCCGGTCGAGCGGGTGCGACAGCGGGCACTGGAATTGCTGGCGGAGACCTGATGCTGGTTTGGTGCAAAGCGCTCCACCTGATCTTCATGGTAACCTGGTTTGCCGGGCTGTTCTATCTGCCGCGGCTGTTTGTGTATCACAGCATGAGCAACGATGCGATCAGCCTGGAACGGTTCCGTGTCATGGAACGCAAGCTGTATTTCGGCATCACCACACCGGGGGGTGTGCTGACGCTGTTGTTCGGCGGCCTGATCCTGACGGCGGGCGGGTCATACGTGGGGGTCTGGCTGGAGTTGAAGCTGGGGCTGGTCGGCGCACTGGTCGTCTACCACGTCTACTGCGGGAAGTTGCTGTACGACTTTCGCAACGACCGCAATACACACAGCCATGTGTGGTACCGCTGGTTCAACGAGATACCGGTCGTGCTGCTCATCGGCATTGTCGTGCTTGCGGTGGTACGACCGATATGAACATGCGAGACACGCTTCAGACCTCGATCATTTCGAAGTCCTCTTTCCTCGCACCACATTCCGGGCAGACCCAGTTCGGAGGAACATCTTCCCATGCCGTTCCCGGTGCGATATTGTCTTCAGGGTATCCTTTCTCCTCATCGTAAACGAAACCACAGATAACACAAATATATTGTTTCAAGCGATTTTCTCCAATAACGAGGGCAACGGTGGTGGCCTGCGGCCGGTAGCCGAAAACCCTGTACGGCGGGCCGGTATTCTACGATCTGTGCGCATTGCGTGTCAAAAAACGCCTGACTGCGCCCATACGCTGGCCAATGTCGGCACTGTGGTCCAGCATGCCTGATACTGTCCCGCACGGTACCGGGTTTATTACCACGCAACAGCGTGCTGCGGTACTGGTGTTCGGCGGACACGACCCCTGTGGAGGGGCGGGTATCCAGGCGGATATAGAGGCCATTGCAAGTGCCGGCGCACACGCCATGTGCGTACTGTCGATGCTGAGCGTGCAGAACAGCACCGGGCTGAAACGCTGGATACCCCAGCCCGCGGCGGTGATGCAGGCGCAGGCGGAAGCGGCACTCGCGGAACGCCCGGTCCACGCGATCAAGGTTGGTGTACTGACCGGAACCGAGCAGGTCCGTTGTGTCGCCGCGGTCTGCGCACAACTTGTGCCGGTGCCACTGGTGCTGGACCCGGTGCTCAAGCCCACCACAGGTACAGACTTCATCCATGCGGCGGAGCTTGCCGAGCTGTTGCCGCTCTGCACACTGCTGACGCCGAATCGTGATGAACTGGCCCGACTGGGTGCGGACTCGGAAACAGACCGTGCGGCACGAAAACTGATCGATTCCGGTTGCCATCATGTGTTGCTCAGCAGTGCCGAGAGCCAGGCACAGGAACTGATCCATGTGCTGTACACGCAGGCCACTCGCACCGAGTTCCGCTCTCCCCGGCTCCCCGGCTACTATCACGGCAGCGGTTGCACACTGGCTGCCCGCATCGCCGCCGACCTGGCGTTGGCACTGCCCCTGCAGCAGGCGATACCGGAAGCGCTGGACTATGTCTACAACAGCCTCGTCCACGCCGATGCCATCGACACCGGCCTGCACATCCCACGGCGCATCTGAGATGGGAAAGGACTGGCCGGCACGGGGACTGTATGTGATCGCCGACCATGGACTGGCGGACCGGGAACGCCTGCTGGACATCAGTGAACAGTTGCTTGCGACCGGCATCGCCGCACTACAGTACCGCGACAAACGGACGGTTGCGCCGGATCATCAGCGTACCGCACGCGAATTGCTGTCGCTATGCCGCCAATTCAACTGTCCGTTAATCATCAATGACGACCTGGATCTGGCCGCCGAGATCGGTGCCAATGGCGTACATCTGGGACGTACAGACCCCTCGCTGCGACAGGCGCGCCAGCGGCTCGGCGACAAGGCCATCATCGGCGTGTCCTGCTACAACGAAGCGGACCGCGCCCGATGCGCGGCACGGCAGGGAGCAGACTACATCGCACTGGGGGCGTTTCATCCATCGACGAGCAAACCCGGGGCCGCCGTGGCGGGATTGCCCCTGCTCAGTGAGTTGGCCGATGAACTGACACTGCCGATCGCCGTGATCGGCGGCATCCGCCCGGAGAACGCGCCGCCACTGCTGGCCGCCGGGGCCAGTCTGCTGGCGGTAATCTCCGGCATCTGGCGGGCACCGGACCCGCTCTGCGCCGCACAGGCTTATAATTCCCTTTTCGCCGATCAGGAGTCCACTGCCCATGTCTGACAGCCTTTTCCAGGAGGCCCAACGCTTTCTCGTTGGCGGGGTCAATTCGCCGGTACGCTCGTTTCGTGCCGTGGGCGGTGTGCCGATCTTCATGCGGCGGGGGGAAGGCGCCTTCCTGTATGACGAGGCTGGACGCCCCTACCTGGACTATGTCGGGAGTTGGGGTTGTCTGATCCTCGGACATGCCCATCCCGCGGTACTGGAGGCGGTGCGGCGGACGGCGGAACACGGCCTCGGCTTCGGAGCCCCTACCCGACTCGAGACCCGCCTGGCGGAAATGGTGTGCGGGTTGATGCCCTCCATCGAGCGACTGCGTATGGTCAACTCCGGTACCGAGGCGACAATGAGCGCGATCCGGCTTGCGCGCGGTTTTACCGGGCGTGAGCAGATCGTCAAATTCGAGGGCTGCTACCACGGCCACGGCGATTCCCTGTTGGTAAAGGCCGGGTCCGGCGCGCTGAGCCTGGGTATCCCGAGCTCCGCCGGTGTCCCGCCGGGGCTGAGCGACAATACGCTGTGTCTGGACTTCAATGATGCCGAGATGTGCGCAGAACTGTTCGCCCGGCAGGGAGAGCGGATTGCCGCTGTCATTGTGGAGCCGGTGGCCGGCAATATGAATTGTGTACCCGCCACACAGACCTTCCTGAGTTGTCTGCGCCAGCAATGTGACCAGTACGGCAGTGTACTGATATTCGATGAAGTGATGAGCGGTTTTCGTGTGGCGCCCGGTGGTGCGCAGGCACACTACCGGATCCGGCCGGACCTGAGCACGCTGGGCAAGATCCTCGGGGGCGGTCTGCCTGTTGGGGCCTTTGGCGGACGCGCCGACATCATGGCGCAGCTTGCTCCCGAGGGGCCGGTATATCAGGCGGGCACCCTGTCCGGAAACCCGGTGGCAATGGCGGCCGGGCTTGCCACACTGGAACAGCTTGTGGCGGAGGGTTTCCACTCCGGACTGGAGGAACAGACCCGTCGTCTGCTGGCCGGCTGTCAGGATGCCGCCGCTGCGGTGGGTATTCCGTTGTGCACCAACCAGGCAGGCAGCATGTTCGGACTGTTTTTTACCGATGCGGAGCAGGTTGGCAGTTACCAACAGGTGATGGACTGCAACGTGAAACGCTTCGGCCGGTTTTTTCACGCCATGCTGGAGCAGGGCGTGTATCTGGCCCCTTCTGCCTTTGAGGCCGGCTTCGTCTCGGCCGCACATGGCACCGCGGAGATCGATCGCACCATCGATGCCATGCGCACGGTCTTTGCCACACTATGAATTGCATGGCACACCGCACTGGTAGTGTGAGGCACACAAGTCGCCGGCAACGTGGCCTGGCGCAATCGCTCTAATCACTTTCCCACGGGAGCGGCAGAAGCCGAGCCGCAGGGTGCTGGCCGCTGCGGTGTGGAGAAAACCCCTCCGCTAAAAGCCGATGCCTTGCGTTCTTCCCCGCGGGGCGGATGATGACGCGAGGCGGTCGTGAACCCGCACAAGTCCTTGTTGCCTGACACGCTTGGCGATACCATGGGTTCCCATGCAGAAAACCAGTATCGTCATCCTCGGCGCGGGACAGGGCAAGCGCATGCGCTCCGATCTTCCGAAACTGTTGCATCCCCTGGCGGGACGCTGCCTGCTGGAACATGTCCATGCCACCGCCTGCTCGCTGCCCCATGAAGCCATCTATGTGGTGTATGGTCACGGTGGCGCCCTGCTACGGGAGCGCATGTCCGATCTGGATGTGCACTGGGTGGAACAGACCCCACAGTCGGGCACCGGACATGCCCTGGCCCAGGCATTGCCACAGATCCCGGAGGAACATCGGGTGCTGGTACTGTACGGCGATGTGCCACTGCTGCGAGCGCAGACCTTGAATGCACTACTCGAACGGCATTGTGCCGGTCAGCTTTGCCTGTTGACGGCGCATCTGGATGAACCGGACGGCTATGGGCGCATCCTGCGCGATGCCCAGGGGCGGCCACAGGGGATCATCGAACACCGGGATGCGACCCGGCAACAGCGCCAACTCCGGGAGGTCAACACCGGTGTGCTGGTTGCCGGATGCGGGCAACTGCGCGGCTGGCTGGAACGTGTGGGTCGCAACAATGCCCAGGGAGAACAATACCTGAGCGACTGCGTGGCACTGGCGATAGCCGATAACATCCCCGTGGAAACGCTACCGGCGGAGGTCGCGATGGAGGCCCTTGGGGTCAATGATCCGTGGCAGTTGGCACAGGCGGAACGGCATTTTCAGGCTCGTCAGGCCAGGGCCTTGCTCCGGGACGGGTTGATGCTGGCGGACCCGGCACGGTTTGACCTGCGTGGAACCTTGCACTTTGACCGCGATGTCCGCATCGATGTCAACGTGGTGCTGGAAGGGCATGTGAAGCTGGGGAAACAGGTGCAGATTGGAGCAAACTGCGTGCTGCGCGATGTTTGCATCGCCGATGCGGTTTGTATCCAGCCACACTGCGTGATTGAGGGAGCCGAGATAGGTAACGGCTGTCGCATCGGGCCTTTCGCCCGCATCCGTCCACATAGCCATCTGCATAGCGATGTGCATGTCGGCAATTTCGTGGAGGTGAAAAACAGCCGTATGGACAGCCGGAGCAAGGCCAATCACCTCAGTTACATTGGCGATTGCACCGTGGGCAAAGAGACCAATATCGGTGCCGGGGTGATAACCTGCAACTACGATGGCGAGCGTAAGCATCACACGCAGATCGGAGACCGGGTGTTCGTCGGCTCGGACGCGCAACTCATCGCGCCCGTGCGTATCGGCGACGGGGCCACAGTCGCTGCCGGTGCCACGATCACCCGGGACGTGGCGCCGAATGCGCTGGCAATCAGCCGTTCGGAGCAACGCAGTATCCCGGACTGGCGGCAGCATAAAAAGCGCCAACCTTCCTGACAACAGGCGATGCGCGTAGGCTACTATCAGTTCCGTCCTGTGTTTGGCCGACCCCAGGCCAACCTGAGACGCATCCTGAAAGCGCTGGATGCGGCGGAGGCACATCTGATCGTGTTGCCGGAGCTGGCACTGTCCGGCTATTACTTCGCCGACGCCGCAGAGGCACTGCGGCTATCGGAAGACCCGGCCGCATCGCCCCGGCTGGACGCACTGGCGGAACTTTGCCAGCGGCGCAAGCTGCATCTTGTGCTCGGCTTCGCTGAACGGGCCGGCGAACACTGTTACAACAGTGCCGCGCTGATTGGCCCCGGCGGGATCATCGACATCTACCGCAAGCTGCATCTGTTCGGAGGGGAAAAACACACGCTGACGGCTGGCGACCGGGCGCCTCGAGTGCATGCGGTACACGATGCCCGCGTTGCGATGATAATCTGCTTTGACTGGGCATTCCCGGAACTCAGCCGGATGCTCGCCTTGCGCGGGGTACAAATACTATGCCATCCCTGTAACCTGGTTCTCGCACATTGCCAGCAGGCAATGCAGACACGCTGCCTGGAAAACCGCGTGTACGCGCTGACCGCAAACCGTTTCGGCAGCGACCGCCGTCCGCAGGGGGAATTGCGCTTTACCGGCCGGAGTCAGATCACCGCGCCGGATGGCACGGTGTTGCGGCGCGCCCCGGCGCAACGCCGGGAGCTATACTTGACGGACATTACCCCGGCCTGGGCCGATGACAAACACATCACCGCCACCAACGACCTGCTGGCAGATCGCAGGCCCGAATTCTATCACCTGAAGGAGACCAAAGACCATGTCATTTCGTCCAACCGCTGACCTGTGCGACCAGCATATGGAACAGATTCAGATCGCCGAGCCACTATTTTCAGACTATGGGGGGAAACAACAGTTCTGCGGACCGATCAGCACGATACGTACCTTTGAGGACAATGGCCTGGTACGCCAAATACTGAAACAACCGGGGGAACAGCGTGTCCTGGTGGTAGATGGCGGCGAGTCCATGCGCCGCGCCCTGCTTGGGGACCGGCTGGCACAGCTTGCGATAGACAATGGTTGGTGCGGTGTGTTGATTTCCGGCTGTGTACGCGATTCCACTACCCTTGCCACAATGGATATCGGCATCAAGGCTCTTGGCACCCATCCCTGCAAAGGCCAAAGGAACAATGCCGGAGAACAGGATGTGGCGGTATATTTTGCCGGTGTCCGATTCACGCCGGGACACTGGCTGTATGCCGATGCTGATGGGGTGGTAGTGTGCGCCTCTGCACTCTGAGCGGGCCAGGCACCGCCCGGCACTGGCAACACGACCGGGCTAGACCCAGAACAACCGCCACTGATGATCGATCAACAGGCAGGCGAACAGCAGCAACAGATAAATGATCGAGTATTGGAAGGTGCGCATCGCAAGCCGGTTGCTCCGGTCGAACTGCATACACACCGCATAGTATAGAAATACGCTATTGAGCAACAGCGCACCAGCCAGATAAATCAGTCCCGACATGTAGACCAGGTAAGGCAACAGGCAGACGAGGAACAGCACCACCGTATACAGTAGTATCTGCACACGGGTGAACTGGTTGCCATGCGTGACCGGCAACATGGGCACCCCGGCATTCGCGTAGTCATCCTTCCGGCAGATTGCCAGCGTCCAGAAATGCGGTGGGGTCCAGGCGAATATGATCAGAAACAGCAGCAGCGCATGGGCATCCAGCACGCCAGTCATCGCAGTCCAGCCCAGCACTGGCGGTGCCGCACCGGCCGCACCGCCGATCACGATATTCTGCGGCGTGGCCCGCTTCAGGAACATCGAATAGATGAAGCCATAGCCAACCAGTGACAGTATCGTCAATACCGCGGTAAGCAGATTGACCTGCCAACACAGGATCAGCACTGACAACAATGACAGCAACAGTGCGAACAGGATCGTGCTGGAGACATCCACCCTCCCCTGGGGAAGTGGTCTATGCTGTGTCCGGGCCATCATGGCATCGATGCGGGCGTCCACCAGATGGTTGATCGTCGCCGCCGAGGCGGCGGCCAGACCGATCCCCAGACTGGCATAAAAAAACGTGTTCCACGCCACCTCGGAGACAGGCACAGACAGTAACATACCCACCATCGCAGTGAAGACAATGAGCATGACAATCCGAGGCTTGCACAGCGCGAGATAGTCGCGCCAGCCGTCAGAACGCCAGGCTCGTATGCGGGCTGTTACAAACACGGTTTCATCTCCTGGTCAGTGCGCCGGAAAAATGCAGTATGGTGATAACCACCAGCAATAATAACGCAGCTACCGCGTTGTGTCCTGTGGCAATCAACAGTGGCAGCCGCAGCAGCACATTGGCAACCCCGAAACCGGCCTGTAGCAACAGCAGGCCCAGCAGCAATGCCCCGACACAGCGTAGCGGGAGCTGCCGCCGGCGCAGGCACAGCATGCCGAGCACAGCGAGCACTGTCAGCGCGATGATGGCACCCGCACGATGCGTCATGTGGATCGCGGTACGCGCATCCACCGACAGCCGGCCACCTTCATAGTCCGCATCCAATCCTTCCTGCCACGGCTGGAATCCGGCGCGAAAATCCATTTCTGGCAACCACTGGCCCCGGCAGGCAGGGAAATCCGGGCAGACCAGGGCCGCATAGTTGGCACTGACCCAGCCTCCCAGGCCGATCTGCACACACAGTACCAGCAAGCCGATACAACCCCAGTTCCGCAGCCGCGCATCCGGCACCATCCCCCCGGCCCGAATCCAGTCGCACTGCCGCAAAAACAGCCAATACAGTAAAGACAGAATAGACACCCCTCCTATCAGATGCAGCAGCACGATCAACGGCTGGAGCCGCCAGAGTACGGTCCACATGCCAAGCATGGCCTGCAGCACAACCAGCAACAGGATGCCGGTCACGAGCCCGCGCAGATGGCGGGCAGCATGTCCTTCACGCCAGATCAGCACGGTCAGCAACAACAGCAACAGCCCCAGCAGGCCCGCAGCGTATCGGTGCAGCATCTCCTTTTTCGCCTTGTCCTGGTCATAGGGCCGTGCGCTATCGGAATAGCGTTGCTGTTCCGCCCGCTGTCGCGTCTGTTCGGTGACGACCATGCTGCCATAGCAACCCGGCCAGTCCGGGCAGCCCAGTCCCGCATCGGACAGGCGCACCCACGCCCCCATTACCACCACCACCAGGGCCAGCAGCGGAAGTAACGCACTCAGGGCCAGGCGGGCATGTCGCATGTTCATCCGTATTCCTTCCACGCAGCCCCGAACATGCAAGACTATCCAAGCCTCGATGCCTTCAGCAGCCTGCGCACATCCTGGATCACGCCTCGTACCCATTGCGCGGGCTCGTCGTCTGTCAGTTTCGGGTAATACATCATGATGTTCCCCAATGGGTCGATCAGGTATACCCGTCCCGGTTGCAGGATGTTCCCGCCTTCGCGCAGCCGACGGAGCACCGGTGCGGCAGCGCTAAAGCGCCACTGTCCCGAATGGCCCGCAAGCCTTCCGCTTGCTGCTGTAGCTGACGCCTGCTGCTGCACAATGCGCTGCACCCGAAGAGAATCCTTGCCCAGCAATCGCTCGATTTGCCACAACATCTGCGCCTGCTCCCGGCAGGATTTTGCACACTGCGGCGGCACTATGTGCAGCAGACTCCAACGGCCATAAAGCCGGCGCTCCGGTGCGCTGTACACCGCTTCACCGAACGCGATCAGGGGCTGATCCTGAAGCTGGCGCATCGGGACCACCAACGTGCCATAGTTGGATTTCTCTCCGCTGTGCACATATTCCGACCAGTGCAGGAACCACCAGGCCAATGCCGGAGGAACCAGAAAACACAGCAGGACAAGCACCAGACTGAGGCGGGCCCCGCCCGATATGCGCCGACCGCGCCACACCGGCAGTTGCGTCTGCGTCACAGGACGAACACCTCAGTCATGTCGCACCGGACGGAAGCTCAGCATCAGACAGATCACCAGGCTTGTCAGCATCAGCACAAACCACTGGAAGGCATACGCGAGGTGACGTTCCACTCCAACCGCCAGCACAGGCGATTCACGTATATAGCCCGCCACAGACTCGGGTCCCAGTCGCAATACTACCGGCAATAGCGGCATCTCCAACAGTGTTTCCAGTTCTCCCGGCAAGATGCTGTGCACTCGATAGAGCCGCGGTGTCAGTCGCTCAGGCGAATGTTGTTTCAGGCGAATGCCGGAAAACGGTGATGGCTTGAGTGTGCCATGCAGCAACAGCGGTCCCGTCACCCTCTGCAGATACGGTGGCTGGCTGCGGTCCTGGCCTGCGGGCACCCAACCACGGTTCACCAACAGACCGACCCCGGTGGCTGCCACCCGGAACGGGCTGAAAACCAGATACCCGGGCCTGCCCTGGCGCATCTGATTATCCAGCAGGATATGCCGGTCCTGAAACTCTCCGCGTAACCGTACCCGCCGCCAAAGCAACGCCGGTTCAGCCAGCGTGTGCGCATCAAGCACATCCGACCCCAGTTCCGGCAGGGCTTGCTTGTGTTCCCGGTCAGCCGCCAGGGCGCGTTTTTGCCCGGCCCGATCCAGTTGCCACTGACCCAGGTGGAAAAACACCATGGCCACACCGAGCAGTAACAGGCACGGTAATGGCCTGGGTCTGAATATGCGCCGTGTGTTCGACAGTATGCTCACAGACGATCCCGCTTCGAGTTACACTGGCAGATAACTCTACCGACTCTGCTGGTCCTGTGGCTATGACTAAGCTGTATCCTGACCGGAACAGAAACAAAAACGCTGCATACGGAACATGACCCTTCCGCTATTGTTCAAGCTTCTCATCATCGTCTTGCTCGGGCTGATCATCCTTTCGCTTGGCTCCGGCATGTTCTTTTTGGTGAAGGACGCAGGCAAGACCAATCGCACCCGCAATGCGCTGACGATACGGATCGTGCTGTCTCTGCTGCTGTTCGCGTTACTGGTCATCGGCTATTGGGCCGACTGGATCCGGCCACACGGGGTGTTGCCAGACGTGCCCGGGCAACACGAGCCGACTGCTGGTCGCGTTCAGAACCAGTAGACAAAGATAAACAGGCCGAGCCAGACCACATCGACGAAGTGCCAGTACCACGCCACTGCCTCAAAGGCAAAGTGATTTTCGGGAGTGAAATGGCCCTTGATACTGCGCACCAGGATCACGGTCAGCATGATCGCGCCCATTGTCACATGCAGACCATGGAACCCGGTCAACATAAAAAACGTGGATCCGTAGACACCGGAATTGAGCTTCAAATCCAGATCCTGATACGCATGGATGTATTCCGATGCCTGTAGCATAACGAACAGAAAGCCCAACACCACGGTGGCTGCCAACCACAGGCACAGCGGCGTCCGCTGACCCTTCTTGAGCGCCCAGTGGGCAAAGGTTACCGTGGCGCCACTGGACAGCAGGATGATGGTGTTCAGCGCGGGCAGACCCCAGGCCGGGATGACTTCCTTGATCTTCAGATAGGTACTACCGCCATCCGGGGCCAACAGCAGGGGCCAGACCGCCTCAAAGTCCGGCCACAGGAATGCGTGGGTAGTGTATTTGCTACCTTCGCCTCCCAGCCATGGGACCGCATACTGACGCACATAAAACAAGGCGCCGAAAAACGCCGCGAAGAACATTACCTCCGAGAAGATGAACCAGCCCATGCCCCAGCGGAAACTGATATCCACCTGGCGGTTATAGCTCCCCGCCAGACTCTCCTGGATTACGTCCGAAAACCAACCCACAAACAGATAGATCATGGCAAATGCCCCCATCCCCAGCAGAAAGGTTCCCATGCCGGAACCATTGAGCATGACGGCGCCGCCGACAAAACACAGGCTCAGTGCCAGAGAGCCGACCAGCGGCCAGCGACTGGGGTCTGGAATGAAGTAATGGCTGTGTGTTTCGGACATCACTTTCCCCTCATATTGGTTATGTATGCTTTCCCACCGTCACGGTCTGGCAACACGGCCGCACGCGGCCGTTCGGTCTCAGATCGCCTCCGTCTCCTCCGCCGGGGACAACTCCGGCAACACAAAAAACGTATAGGACAATGTCAGTGTGGATATTTTCTCCGGCAGCTTGCGGTCAACGACAAAGCGTACCCGCATCTCGCGCCGCTCACCCGGAGCCAGTTCCTGTCGGGAAAAACAGAAGCATTCCGTTTTGTTGAAGTACAGCGAGGCCTGCCGTGGCGCAACGCTGGGAACCGCCTGGCCGGCAACCGTACGGGAGGCACGGTTCTCCGCGATGAATACCGCCTCCTGTATCTCTCCAGGATGAACCCGTATGCGCCGTGTGTCGGCATGGAAGGCCCACGGCATCCCCTGCTGCAGGTTGGTGTCAAACTCGACAGTCACCCAGCGGCTTGCGTCCGTCCCTGCCTGCCGGGCTTCCGTTTCGCTGACCGTGCCAGTCTTGCCATTGATCCCGGTTACCTCACAGAACACCTGATACAGCGGGACCAGTGCATAGCCAAAACCGAATACCACCACAGAGGCGAGCAGCAGCACAAGCCCGGTGCGATTCGCCCGCCGCCGGCTATCGGCATCTACCGCGTGAACCGGCGGCATCTGCCGGTCAACCTCGTGCATAAGTTTTTCCATCTCCGTCATAGTCAGAGGTAAAGCAACATGAAGCCCAGATAAAACCCTGCCGCTGTCACGGCCAAAACCATTGCCACACGGCGATTTTTTCGCGCCAATTCCGGAGCGACCGAGCGGCGTACAAACCCCGGTGCATCATCTGCCTTCTCCACTGCTGATGCGTCATCCGGCGCCGGCATATCCGTCCCCTCCGGGATCATCACGAGTGTGCCACCGCGTCTGTGACCTTGGGCGGTGTCGTGAAGCTGTGGAATGGTGGTGGCGAAGGCAAGGTCCATTCCAGGCCATGCGCCCCGTCCCAAACCTGGTCGGAGGCATCTTTTTTCTCGCCACGTACGCATTTGATGATCACCCAGACGAAGATGAGCTGACTCAGACCAAAGGCGAAACCACCCAGGCTCACGATCTGGTTCCACTCGGTGAACTGTATATTGTAATCCGGGATGCGCCGCGGCATCCCGGCCAGCCCCAGAAAATGCATCGGGAAAAACAACACATTCACGGAGATCGTTGACAGCCAGAAATGCCACTTGCCAAGGGTCTCGTCATACATGTTGCCGGTCCATTTGGGCAACCAGAAATAAACCCCGGCCATCAGCGCGAACACGATGCCGGGAACGATCACATAGTGAAAATGGGCAACAATGAAATAGGTGTCGTGATACTGGTAGTCAACCGGGGTAATGCCCATCATCAGACCGGAAAAGCCGCCAATGGAGAACATCACCAACACCCCGATAGCAAACAGCATCGGCGTTTCAAAGGTCATGGAGCCCCGCCACATCGTGGCAAGCCAGTTGAATATCTTTACCCCGGTAGGCACCGCGATGGACATGGTCGCGTACATGAAGAACAGCGAACCGGCCAGCGGCATTCCCACGGTAAACATGTGATGTGCCCAGACAAAGAAGGACAGGAAGGCGATGGCGGCCGTGGCATAGACCATGGAGACATAGCCAAACAACGGTTTGCGGGCGAAGGTCGGGATCACCTGCGAAATGATGCCGAAAGCGGGCAGCACCAGTATGTACACCTCGGGATGACCAAAAAACCAGAACACGTGCTGGAACAGCACCGGGTCCCCACCGCCCGCGGCGGAGAAGAAGCTGGTTCCAAAATAACGATCGGTCAACAACATGGTCACTGCCCCGGCCAGGACCGGCATCGAGGCGATCAGCAGGAACGCCGTGATGATCCAGGTCCACACAAACAACGGCAGGCGCATGAAGGTCATGCCGGGCGCACGCATATTGAAGACCGTGGCGATAATGTTGATTGCCCCCATGATCGAGGAGATACCAAGGAAGTGTACCGAGAAGATCAGAAACGGAAAGCCATCCCCCAACTGCAGTATCAGCGGCGGGTACATGGTCCATCCGCCTGCCGGGGCACCGCCCTCCATGAAAAACGTTGACAGCATCAGTGCAAAAGCGAACGGCAGGATCCAGAAACTCATGTTGTTCATCCGTGGGAAGGCCATATCCGGCGCACCGATCATGATTGGGATCATCCAGTTCGCCAGACCCACTCCGGCTGGCATCACCGCACCGAAAATCATCACCAGGGCGTGCACCGTGGTCAACGAATTGAAAAACTGCGGGTCCACAAACTGCACCCCGGGGCTGTACAGTTCCGCACGTATAACCATCGCCATTGCCCCGCCGATGAAAAACATTATCAACGCAAACACCAGGTACATCGTCCCGATGTCCTTGTGGTTGGTGGAAAATAGCCAACGGCCGATGCCGCTCGGCTTGTGGTCGTGATCGTGTGCCTCACTCATGGTTTTTGCTTCCTCGTTCGTTCACTGATTTCACTAAAATCCAAAGCGGGTGGAATCGTCTTTAACTATTCCACCGTACCTCACTTGGCGGCCGTTGCCCGATCCTGGCGCAACTCCCCGATCCTCGCCGGTTGTACCAGATCGCCCATGTTGTTGCCCCAGGCATTCCTTTCCCACGTCAGTACCGCCGCAATCTCTTCGTCATCCAGTTGGCCGGCAAAGGCCGGCATCAGGTTTTTCCCTACCAGCACCATCTGGGCATGTTCCTCCACCGAGCCAGTGACTATCGGGCTGCCCACCAATGTGGGGAACATTTCGCCCATCCCCTGCCCCTCCGCCTGATGGCAAGCGGCGCACTGGGTGGCATAGATCTGCTTGCCTGCATCCATCAACTCGGCCATCGTGCATTCCTCGGCCGCACAGATGCCCACCTCGGCGGCCGCTTTCTGTTCCTCTACCCAGATGGCGTAGTCCTCCTTGCTGACCGCGTGGACTTCTATGGGCATGAAGCCGTGGTCTCGGCCACACAGTTCCGCGCACTGGCCGCGGTAAATGCCGGGCTCTTCTATATACGTCCAGTTATCGTTGATGTATCCGGGGATCGCGTCGCGTTTCCATCCCAAATCCGGCACCCACCACGCATGCAGCACATCTGCCGCGGTAGTCAGTATCCGCACCTTGGTTTCCACCGGCAACACCATCGGCTTATCCACCTCCAGCAGATAATTTTCCATGCCGCTGACATCGATGCCCGCACCCTTCTGCCGCGCCTTCTCGCTGGGGTCGGCAAGCTTGCTGAAAAAACCGAAGCCCTCGTCCACATAGTCGTATTTCCACTTCCACTGATACCCGGTCACCTTGACCGTCATGTCCGCATCCTTGGTTTCGTCCATGAAGATCAGGGCCTTGGTGGCCGGCACCGCCATCCCGACCAACACCAGGATGGGGATTACCGTCCAGACAATCTCGGCCGTGGTGTTGTGATGGAAATTCGCGGCCACCGCGCCTCGAGATTTGCGGTGGTGATAGATGGAGTAGAACAGCACGGAGAACACCCCAATGGCGATGATCGTTACGATCCAGAGGATCAGCATGTGCAGGTCATAAACCATCTGGCTGACCGGGGTCACCCCGCGGGTGAGGTTCAACTTGTAATCCGCACT